>NZ_JANQJQ010000008.1 GCF_028281565.1 Seonamhaeicola sp. | reverse complement strand
ATACCATTCCCAAATATCATGATGTTGAATTGGAAAAATAACAAAACGATCTTTGTTTTCTTGAAGAATGGGTTCTACTGCCTGAGACATAATTTTTTGAGTTTTTAATTAAAATTTGACGATTTTTTTACTTCGATTCGAGGTTAACAAAGATTGTAAAATGATTGATAAGTTTTCAGGAAATCTTCGAAAGCTTTTCAACAAGTTTTTAACAAATAAAAAAACGGTTGATTATCAGGAAGTTTACAATAAAAAACAGTTAATTGTTTGATTATCAATTAATTAATATTTTTTAAAATTCAAAAAGTTTACAAAAAATTGATATACTCTTAACTTTAAAAACCCTTTTATTTAAAGGGTTTTTGAGCCTTTTTTGTGGTGATTTTTTGGGTTGTTAAAAAGTTTCAGCAACTTTTTCCAGCTCCATATACCAGTCTTCTCCAAATTTTCTAATTAAGGCTTCTTTCACGAATTTATAGACCGGAACTTGAAGTGCTTCTCCTAACACACAGGCGTCATCACAAATTTGCCATTTATGGTAATTCACGGCCGAAAATTCGGTATAATCTCTAACTCTTATGGGATACAAATGACAGGACAGGGGCTTTTTCCAGGATATTTCGCCCTGATTATACGCTTCCTCAATGGCACATAGTGCTACTTCGTTTTCATCAAAAATCACATAGGCGCAATCTGCATTATTTATTAAAGGGGTTTCAAGTTCGCCTTCTTCAGTAGTAATATAAGCGCCCTGTGTTTCAATAGCCTCAATACCCTCCTTACGCATAAAGGGTTTTACTTTAGGGTAGATATCATCTAAAATTGTGGTTTCTTCCTTATCAAGCGGAGCGCCGGCATCGCCATCAACACAACAAGCACCTTTGCACGCCGATAAATTGCACACAAAATCCTTCTGTACCACATCATCTGAAACGATTGTTTTTCCCAGTTGAAACATGTCGCAAAAATAGAGAAACTTTAGATTTAATTTAACACTAAAATCTAGTATTAAATACCGACCTTTGCCCTCAAAATTTAATAGCGTAAATCATGGAGCTAATATTTAAAGAGATCATTACGGCATTTATGGTATTATTTGCTGTTATTGACATTATTGGTAACATACCCATAATAATAGATCTGCGTAAAAAAGTAGGTCATATTCAGAGTGAAAAAGCGTCGTTAATAGCGGGAGCCATTATGATATTGTTCCTGTTTTTAGGGAAGAGTATTTTAAACCTTATCGGTATTGATGTCAACTCGTTTGCCATTGCCGGTGCGTTTATTTTATTTTTTATTGCCCTGGAAATGATTTTAGGCATCACCCTTTACAAAGAGGAAGAAAACAACGTAATGACCGCCTCTGTTTTTCCATTGGCGTTTCCGTTAATTGCCGGCCCCGGAAGTTTGACAACCTTATTGTCATTACGGGCTGAGTTCAGGGTGGAAAACATTATTATTGCCATCATTTTAAATGTGATCGTTATATTTATAGTTTTAAAGACCTCAAAAAAGATAGAACGCTTTTTAGGGCAAAACGGTATTAGTATTATCAGAAAGATATTTGGCGTTGTACTATTAGCTATTGCTGTAAAACTGTTTGCCGAAAACATTAAAATTTTATTTGATTAAGGTTATGCGAATTGTTTCTGCCATTATAATCGTTATTGCAAGCGCACTTGCAATTTTCAATACCACAAAAATTGATTTTGAAGCGCCTTTTAAAGGCGACAGTATGGTTGCTATAATAACCATTGTTGCTGCGTTGTGTGCCATTATTCTGATGGTTATTCTCAGAATATCAAAGCGCATTGAACAAAAAGTAAAAGAACGACAATAACATGTTTGATGTATTCATAGTTGGTGGTGGTGCAGCGGGTTTGTCTTGCGCCCTGGTTTTAGGGTCCGCTAAAAACAAAGCTTATGCTAAAGACAAGCGCATCGGTATTGTGACACACCAAAAAGCGTCGCATTTGCAAACCGCTTTATTCAATAATGTATTGGGGTTGACTCCCGGAACCACAGGTGCTTCTATTTTAGAGGGTGGTAAAAAACAGTTAACCGACCTGTATCCGCATGTTGAACAAATAGCGAAAGAAAAGGTTCTGGAAATTTCTAAATCTGAAAACGGATTTGAAGTAAGCACCAATAAAAACACATATCAGTCTGAAATTGTAGTGATTGCCGTTGGCTATACTAATTTAATGCGAATTAAAGGTTTGGAACACTATGTTGCGCCGCACCCCAGAGCGGCTATTGAAAAGGACCGCATTTGGTTGAAAAACACCGATCATTTGATTGAAGACAATTTATACGTTACCGGAACGCTTGCCGGGTGGCGAAGTCAGTTCTCTATTGCTTCCGGAAGTGGTGCCCATGTAGCTACGGATATTTTAACGCTTTGGAATGGCGGTAAGCATACCAAGGTTCATGATAAGATTGAAATCTAGAATTGTTTGGGTATATCTTTACTACCGTGAAGCACTCTCACAATTCTAATATAATCTTTTAGAATTCTATAAAAAATGATGTGTTCCTGTTCCGGAATGCTATATAGCCCTACTTTTATTTCATTCCGTTGTCTGCCAATTTCAGGATTGACAACCAAAGCCTTAAAAACTGTTTCTAAATCGGTTAGGTATTTAATCGCTTGATTCGCGCCGTGGTGAAATTCTGTGTAATCAAAAATATCCTCTAAATCTACATCTGCCCTTTCGGAAAGTTTATAGCCTTTTAATTTGGGCATTTATTGTTTTGAAGTTTTGCTTTTTATTATGTCTTTTACCGAACGACTGCTAGTTTTTCCAGACCATCCTTTTTCTATTTCAGCTTTTAAGTCCATGATAACACGATGCCTGTAAGCTTCATGTAACCTTAAAGCATCTCTAACCAATTCACTTGCGTTTTGAAAGTCTCCTGACTCAATTTGATTGGCAATATATTCTTCTTGTTTTTTTGTCAAGCTTACATTCATGATTTTGTCTTTAAAATCAAATATAATACAAATGTCTATATTTAGCAAATATGGACATAATAACATATTGAGAAAACGGATGCATATTGAGGCACATGATAAGGCTAAGTAATTACCTTTTCAATGTAAAATTGCCAATTCTAACTTTATTATCCGGGAAAACAGCTTTAAACCAATAATCATCCACAGGCAAATTGACGCCTTTAAAAGTACCATCCCATGCGCCATTCCCCGCCTGTAAAAACTTGAGAAGTTTCCCGTAACGGTCATAGATATAAACTGCAATAGTTTCCGTGCCTTCCAATTCCCAGGTATCATTTATACCATCGCCGTTAGGTGTAAAGAACTTTGGAAAATCCAATATAGTAACCGTATCTTCTAAATAGCCACAACCATCTCTTTCCCGGGCAAAAACCCGATAACTGCCAGATTCCAGATTTTCAAACCTGTTACTTTCCTGATACTGTATCCCATCTAAAGAATATTCTAATTGTAAATCTGAATCTACAATAACTTCTATGAAATTCGAATCGGTATAGCTTGATGTTTTAATAGTATAATTGGTTATGAGATTTAAACCTGTAACATTAATTAAAATTCTCGATATATGCCTACCACATAATTCGCCTGTAGAAACTTCATAGGCATAAAGCCCGGGGACATCCATTGACGGATCAAATATGTCAGTTCCACTTACCAATTCCGGAGTCCATTTACCTCCGGGCTCAGATGCTCCTTCCAAATGATCGAACAAATTTACAGGCCCGCTTTTAAAACACAGTTCCAGGGTGGAATACGCCTCTGTATTGTCATCCGAAGTTCTTAAGTTTACCGTTACCATAGCGCTTTCATCACCACATACGCCATTGGACACTATATAGGTATAAACTCCAGGCGCATCTACCATAGGATCAAAAACCCCGGTTCCGCTTGATAATTCAGGTATCCAATACCCGCCACTATCAGCCTCATCTCCCAAGCTATCAAATAAATCAACCGGTAAATCGTATGTACAAATAGTTAGACTTCCATCTGTTCCGGCACCTTTCGTATCGTTCTGCTGAAAATCCGGAACACCATCTATATCGGCATCCAAAGGTGTTGTATACCCTGTTAGTTCTCCAATAATTAATCCATCCGAATCCACAGTGTCAGGCATTGTTCCCAAAGTTCCGTTACCATCATCATCTGTGAAACCTGCTTCAATAACATCAAAACAACCATCACCATCGCTGTCCAGATCCCTGTGGTCCGGAAAACCATCACTGTCTGTATCTCTGTCAATAGCACCGTTTTGCTCCACCACATCTAAAATCCCATCATTATCATCATCCAGATCATCAACGTTTACAATCCCATCATTATCAAAATCCGGATGGCACGCCTCTATGATCTCAATGTCGCTTGAACATTTTGACGGATTATCAGCAATGTCGACACGTCCCAATATATCTCCATTCTGCAATAAATTACATATAGCGGAACAATCCAT
Organism: Seonamhaeicola sp.; assembly: GCF_028281565.1. Classification (GTDB taxonomy): domain Bacteria; phylum Bacteroidota; class Bacteroidia; order Flavobacteriales; family Flavobacteriaceae; genus Seonamhaeicola. The sequence continues at coordinate 79,089 of NZ_JANQJQ010000008.1, read as the reverse complement.
TAGGGCTGGGTTTCCGTTAATGTAGATCCCATTTGTATTTAATCCGCCCACTATATTTAGACTCCCTAAACCATTTAAATCAGGAAGCGATGCATTTAAAAAAATGTTTAAGGCTCCCACTTGCACCAGATCACTAAATCCGCCTAAGCTTAACAAAGCATTATTGGAATCAACTCTAAACTCCCCTTCCAACTTTTGTAAATTATCAAAGCCATTGATAGCTGTTAGATCCTTATTGTCTGAAATAAATAAATATCCCAATGCCGGATTTACATCGCCAATGACATTTACATTATTAAATCCTGTAATACCGGTCAAAGCTGTATGATTCACATTTAAACCGCCCCCTATGGTCACTAAGGCATTAAAATCAGGAATACCGGACAGGTTAACACCATTAAGCTCCATTTCAAAAATGACTTCGGAAAGCCGGCCGAAACCATTAACAGACTCTAAAAGATCATTGTCTTTTATTGTGAAACTGCGCTTTATTTCTTCTAATTGATTAAAGCCGTTAATTTGAGGTAATGCATCATTATTCAGAATGGCAAAATCATTACTAATTAGTTTTAATTGATTGAAATTTGGGATACCAGGTAACCTTGCATTGTCTGAAATAGTAAACCATCCTTCGGCATTTGTTAAGACTGGAAAACCGGTAAAAGAAACCAAATCCTGGTTATCAGATACTGTAAAATTCCCTCCTATGGTTTCCAGGCTATTGAATCCTGAAATTGATCTTAAACCGCCGTTCTCCGTGGAGATCACCAGATCACCACCTATATGGGTCAACAGGTTTATGCCTTCTATGGACTCGAGGTTTGCATTGTGTTCAATATAAAAATCTCCGAAAATAAAATTTAGAGTAGCAAAATTTGAAATACTGGTTATGTTAGTACCCATGACTACTAACGACCCTTCGATTCTTTTTACTTTATTAATTCCGGAAATATCATTTATATCATCCCCTATTATTAAATCACCCGTTACGGTCTCACAATTAGGAAAAGCGCTTACCATATTATCCACTTCCTCTTGAGTGAATAGAAAAATATCACCCTGCGGGCATTGAGAAAATACCCAATGACACACAAACAAAATAATGGCGGTATGGAAATATTTGCCGTTCACTTTTAAAAGCATAACAAGAGAACATTAAATATAAGAAATAAGAGCACACGAAAGGTAAAGCTCCTGAAAATGAATCCGATATATTAAAAAAACTAAACCCTATTTCCCATCACTCAACTTAATCACCTCATCGATCATGATATCGGTTTGATTGAAGACTTCTTCAAAAGCGCCGTTACCGTAAAGTTGGTCGGCAAGCGTTGCTTTCAGGTATTGTTTTACCTCTTTGTGATAGGCTACAAAAGTGACTTTAGAGCGTGTCTGGGTGTTTACGTAGTCTTGAAATTTTACAACCAGTTCATCGTCCACTTCAAAACTTTCAATAAAGTCTCTGCGTGAAATCCCGTCATAAGCATGCCGGTCTACATCTAACTGTCTGAAAATAAAATTATCAAAGAATTGATATTGCTCTATATACTGTAAGGTTTCGTTATGCAGACTGTTATCTATAGGCACAAACACATCGGGAATAATACCGCCGCCACCATAAACTGTTTTACCTGCAGGCGTAGTGAACTTTAAAGAATCCGCTACCTCAATTTTATTGGGGTCCAACAACTCCCCACTGTCTAACCTGTCAAAATACTCCTCAAAATAATCTTTATGCCCATTCTTTTTATAGGGTCTTTGAATGGAACGCCCTGTTGGCGTATAATAACGGGAGACCGTTAAGCGTACGGCGCTTCCATCGCCTAAATCCATTTCGCGTTGTACTAAACCTTTACCGTAACTTCGGCGCCCTATAATGGTCCCTTTATCATTATCCTGAAGGGCTCCTGCCACAATTTCACTGGCCGAAGCCGAGTTTTCATCAATAAGCACATACACTTTCCCTTCTTCAAAATCACCTTTCCTGGTAGCGTAACTTTCCTCTATATGTCCACGCTTGTTCTTAGTAAACAGTATAAGCTTGTTATTGCTCAAAAACTCATCAACTATCTGTTCTGCAATCCCTAAAAACCCGCCGGGGTTTCCCCTTAGATCCAGGGCAATTTCAGTAGCTCCCAGATCAATAAGTTTATCTAACCCCCTTTTGAATTCTTTATAGGTAGATTCTGCAAAGCGGTTGACTTTTATATAGCCTAATGTTTCGGTAAGCATATACGCAGCATCCACACTTTTAATAGGAATCACACCGCGTTTTACTGTAAAGTTTAAAAGCTTCGGTTCCCCTTTTCTAAAAACGGTTAGATCTACTTTGGTATTTATGGGGCCTTTCAATCGTTTTACAATCTCACCGTCTTTAATACCATCGCCGTAAAGGGAGTCACCATTGGCCATTAAAATTCTATCACCACCTTTTATACCGGCTTTTTCACTTGGCCCTCCTTCAATAGCCCGGATCACGGTAATGGTATCCCTGTAAGTATAAAAACTCACACCAATACCTACAAAATCACCTTTCATGTTTTCGGCAACACGTTCCATATCCTCTTTTGGTATGTATACCGAATGCGGATCCAGATTGTCTAAAATACCATTTACTGTAACGTCTACAATGCTATCTGTATTAACATCTTCAACGTAATCGTAATCTATATAATCAATAAGGCGGTTAAGTTTATCCTTTTTACTGTTGGTAGAGAACAACCGATCCGGAGCATCACTAAAATTCAGTTTGCCACCAATAAAGATCCCGGCTGCAATAGCAACTCCTAGAACCAATGGTAAATATTTTCTTTGATAGGGCATTATGCTTATAAATCTTCAATTAATTTTAATTTCACTCCGGCTTTTTCTAAGAATTTTAACCCGGAATCATCTTTATACTGGTTACTATAAACCACCCTCACGATTCCTGCCTGATGTATCAACTTGCTACACTCTTTACACGGCGACAAAGTAACATATAATGTGGCTCCCTTACAAGATTGTGTGGATGCCGCTACTTTTAAAATAGCATTGGCTTCGGCATGCAACACATACCATTTTGTGTAGCCTTCTTCATCTTCACAAAAATTCTCAAACCCTGATGGGGTCCCGTTATAGCCATCGGAAATGATCATTCTGTCTTTTACAATGATGGCGCCTACCTGCCTTCTTTTACAATAGGAGAGCTTCCCCCATTCCTGTGCAATCCTTAAATACGCTTTATCGTATTTTAACTGTTTTTGTTCTGGCATTAATTTCTTTTGATATTACAGCGTGAGCAACATTCATGTTACGCCGAACTTTGCACTGTATCTCACATTTGATAACTTCAAGAACACTTCGACAAGCTCAGTGCTACACATTAGTCACCAAATATAACAATGTTGTTGCAATCCCTCACACAAAATAGTATAACGAAGATACTTGGTTAGTATTTTAATTACAACGTTGTTGCTTAAAGTTTTATAAAAGTTTAACGTTTTTCTACTATTTAAGCCAAAAACTCGCTGTTTAAGATCATAGGAATGACCAAACCAACCACGATGGCCGAGATGACCATAATCCAATCCCTTTTTGAGAACCTGAAAATAGTTTGCCCTACATATCCCAGGAATAACACTATAAATACTATAATAACCTGGGCCAGTTCTATACCCAGAGCAAATTCTAACAGGAGTACCAGTTTGTTGTCCGAATCACCCAACAAAATATGAAACTCGCGGGCAAAACCCAAACCGTGTATTAATCCGAAAAACAGAGTTGATAAAAACAATACGCCTACCTTTTCTTTTTGCGCCCCCTTACCGGCCGTAAACACATTAAAGAGCGCCACAATTAAAATGGTAACAGGTATTAAAAATTCTACTAATTGCCCGTTTACCCTAACAACACTGTAAGCAGCTAACACCAATGACAGCGTATGCCCTAAAGTAAAAACAGACACTAACAGTAAAACGCGTTTCCAGTCCTTAAACACATAAGGAACGGTTAAAACTATGAGAAATAAAACATGGTCATAGGCATTTATATCAAGTACATGATTAATACCATATTCCACATTGAACCAAAAATTTTCAAGCATATTATTATTGATTTAGAATTTTGGGGTGTTTTCAAAAGTACATGAATTTTTTCATTTAAAAATTCACAAAAAAATTAAAAAATAAACTATTCCCATATATTTGCGTTATACATTTAAACACTGTTTTAATGAACAAACTATTTGTAAGTACTTTTTGTTTATTTTTTGTTCTTTTTTCCTGTAAAAGAACACAGAATGCTAACGGAGACCATTCGGAAACCGAAAGTCAGGAAATAACAGAAAAAGATATTTCGAACATTGATTATATAGAGTTTCTTCTGGATGAAAAAACAGAGGTGCATGTTTCAGACTGGATTGAGTATAACCAACTTCAGGAAGTCATAGACAATGTTAAAAATGCCGATTTAAGCTTCTTTTATGATAACAAAGGGGTGATAGATACTACATTAATAGAGTTGAAAAAGAATATTCCGGAACCGGTAAATTCGCCTTCAATAACAGCCAGAATAAGTGCCTTTGAAACCAAGTTCTTAAAACTGGAAAGCTTGTCTAACTTATCTACTACATCAAAACAAGAACTTTTAAATTCCGTAGAAGATCTGCTGGTTGCCTTTTCTAACCTGAACCTGCAGATGAATAAAAAAGTGGAGTTTGATAATCAGGATATTCAAAAACCCTAGAAGGAAGATCAATTATAAATTTCAATAAAAAAGCGGCATTTAAAAATGCCGCTTTTTTATTAATCTCCTAGCTTAATTCTTAGGCTGCGTTGCCTGTGCCTGGATGATCTGCTTTTGCCTTAATAATTCATTTTTAGTAATCTGAATCATATTAAAATTAGGCGCTTCTTTTAAAGCAGCATCTAAAATATCAACCGCCGCATCAATATTTGCTTTAGTATCCTTGTTATAAGTATTCAGGGCATTTAAATACATAAAAGCCGCTTTTAACGGTACCTCATATGGTGTCTGGGTTTCAAAAAATGCTTTTTTCATGTCATCTTTAGAATTGGCCAATCCGTAAATGATATGTTTTTCAGCTTCACCTGTTTTTTTGAGTTGCAAATTAAGTTCAGCCAACTCATAAGCCACTAAAGGATTGGGGTTTCTTTTAAACATCTCTTCGAAAAACGGAACAGCCAATTGCGGTTGCTTAAGGGCTTTTAATGCTAAAGCCTTTACCTGTACAGCAATATCTGAATCTGTTCCAACACTCAACGCAGCCGTACTTTGATTGTATTCCAGCGTATTAATGGCTTGCATATTCATACCCTGATCCATATAAAGATAGGCTAATGTATCTTTTCTGGCCGTAGACGGTGCTAGTATATTTAAATGGGTCATAGCATTAATAATCCCCTGAACATCACCTTGTTTCTTCATTTGATTGTAATAAGCTTCGTAGTGAGCCAGTAACTCCGAATTGCTTTGAGCGTTAATCATTAAACTACTCATCAACAAAATCAATCCTAATAATCTTTTCATATGTTTATATTTCTTAATTATCACACCTAACCTTCCGGTTTCATCATTTCAATTTTTAACGGGCCTAAAGCTAAAAAAAATTAACATTTAAACTCTTAAAAGAATGCTAATTATTTTAACTAAGGCCTAATAATTAGTTTTTTACGGAACATAAACAATGCCAAAGGTAAATGGATGTTTAATGGTTTGGTAAAATTTCCTTTTAGGAAAACTCAAAAAAAATATTTACATTTAATAATATCTAAATTAAGAATTATGGGAATAAAAAGTTTTCAAGGCGCCAGACGGCAACAAGCAAATGCAGCAGACGACACACCTTTAAAGGTAAGTGATTACATGACCCGAAATTTGATTACGTTTACCCCAGACCAGACTATTGAAAGCGTGATGCAATCATTAATAAAGCACCGTATTTCCGGTGGCCCTGTTGTTAATGAAAAGAACGAATTAATTGGTATCATTTCTGAAGGCGATTGTATAAAACAAATTAGTGAGAGTAGATATTACAACATGCCCATGCAAGATAAGACCATTGAAAAGCATATGGCGACTAATATTGAAACCATTGATGGCAATATGAACATTTTTGATGCTGCCAACAAATTTTTAAATGCCAAACGCAGACGTTTTCCCATTGTTGAAAAAGGGAAATTAGTAGGTCAGATAAGCCAGAAAGATGTACTAAAAGCCGCTATGACCTTAAAGGGCCGAAATTGGTGGAAATAGTGTGTTCTTAAGCATTAGCCCTTCTTGCTTCAGGTAAATCCGTAATGATGAGTTTTTGAGTTTCGTTACTTTCAAGAGCCGCAATTTTAGAGTAGTTATACCCTTCAATTGGCTCCTGAACCGATTTCCATTTGGCTATACCTGCCGCGGTAATAGTTTCACCTACTTCAAGAATTCTTTCCGAATAACGCAGTGTCTTATTGAACCCGAAAAAATTTTCGCTTTTTATATGGTATTGATTTAATACGTCTTCAAACTCCGGAGTAGGGTCATTTAAAAAGCCGGATGAGATACTTTTATCTTCCACTAAATAACTGTAAAAATTTCGTGGGGATTTGGTAGGTTTCACCATAACCACTTCCCCTTTGTCTTCAATAAAAAAATCCTGAATATCTTCTTTTTCAACAAGCGTTTTCCAACGGGAACTCTTTCCTGTTTTCACTTTTTGCTGAATCTTAATGACATAGGCTACGCATTTTCGTTTACTAAATGGCACCTCAAACGGCTCATGTACATGCAAAACTTTACCGGTAATTTTTGTTAACTCATTGGTACGAAACTGTAGGATACTTTTAAATTCAAACTTAGAAAGTTGCCTGAGAAGGACCTGTTTCCCGCTAAAATAATAAGCTATAAGGCCAATGATTATTGGCACCAGAATAATTAATACAGGTATTATATACTTTTGAGTATCTGCGGCTAGAATCATTAATACAATTTATAATATAAGTAGCTTATTATAATACCTTGTTACACTAACTTTCTCTTTTCACCAGGGCGTAGTAATCATGTTCCAAAGGCAAATACCCCTGGTCATAGACAAAATAATAAACGGTTCCCACTTTGGTGGTATAAATACTGGTGAAATAATTAAAATCGAAACCGTGTTCTATCAGTTTTGACCTGGACACTTTTGTTTTATTTTTGGGATTGAGTGTTTCTAAAATCCTATAGTTCTTCCTGAGCCTGTTATTGGTATTTCTAATTAAGTTCTTACTGTCTTTATTTACCCGGTTGTTATAGGCATTTCTACAGCCGTCGCTACAGAACTTTTTGTCAATTCTGCCAACAATTTTATCACCGCATTCCAAACATTGTCTTTCCATAACGCTCTGTTTTTTATCTGTTTAAAACCGGAATAAAAGCCTCCCAGGGGCCCACCTCATCTTTATACTGTTTTGCCATCACCCGGGCTATTTGGGCTATATGTCCCAGATCATGGGTGACCCAGGTTGCTAACAACTGTTTCAAGGTCACCTCTCCCAATTCTGGATGAGTGCCTTTTAGGTCCAATTGACTTTCTGTAAGCTGTAAGGCCTTTAGCTTTTTTAAATTCTCGGCTCTTAATTCCGAAAACTCATTTAATAACTGATCAAGTGTTTTTCCTTTGGAAGCTTCAAATTGAGCAAAACGGTCAAATGACTTAAACGTTTTATTTTCAGAATCGCTTAAAATGATGTTGGTACGCTCGATCCAATCGGTTTTTTCTCCGTGAATTAAATGCCCGACCACATCAAAAGGGCTCCAGGTATTATCACCTTCATTGTTATGGATCCAGTCATCAGAAAGTCCCAACAACAAGGCATTAAGTGTTTCAGGAGTCCGTTCTAAAATTTCCAAAGCTTTGGGTATAGAATATGTCATTGTTCAAGTGTTATTAAAACCAAATCATCAATCAGGTCGTTCATATTTAATGAACTGGACGCGTAATCACAATTAAACTGCAAAGCAGCAGCCACTTTCCTATTCGGGTAGTAAATAAAAATAGAATTAAAACCGGGCATAAATCCGGAATGGCCATAGGCCTCTCCCAATTTGGATTCATAAATAAAACTGCCCATACCGTAAGAGCTCTTGTTTTCAACATGGACTCCGTTAGGGTTAGGCGTTGTTATTTTTTTTAATGCCGATTTTGAAAAAAGCGCGCCTTCATAATATAATTTTGCCCATTTAGCCAAATCCGATGTGGTTGAAGCCATACCGCCTCCTGTCCACTCCACCTGTGGATTCATAAAATAAGCCCCATTTTCCACTGTTTTGTTTGGCACTAAAAACATGTCGGGCATTTTAGAATAGCCTATGGCCAGATTTGGAATGCGCCTGGTTAAAGAAGGGTGTGTTTTAAAGAGCTTATTAGGCTGTAACAATTTTGACTGCACCAGGTCGTAATAAGCTTTTGAAGTTATTTTTTCAATTAACATTCCAAGTAAAATATAATTTGAATCTGAATAGGCCCATCCTTTACCGGCCTCATGAACGGGTTCGTCGTTAAATATAAAAGTTAACCTATCCTTATATGACCATACTTTGTCCGGGGTTTTATTCAGGATCTCCCAAACTTTCGCCTTAAAAACATAACGCGGTAAACCACTGGTATGCTGCAGGAGCATTTCAACAGTGATCTCCGGCATATTAGGCAGTTTATGCAACCAATTCACATTCGGAAAATAGGTAACATATTTTTCCTTTAAATTGATCTCGCCATCATCAACCAATTGCATTAATAATGCCACGGCATAGGTTTTACCTATACTCCCGGAGAAAAGCGTATGATCAACAGATAAGGGGACTTTATTTTCCATATCCGAAAACCCGAAGGCGTAATCATTACAAGTGCCATCTTCGTGAATTATTGAAAAACACAAACCGGTCAATGCTTTTTCTTCAAGGGTTTCAGTAATGGTTTCAACCAGAATTTTTTCGGACTCCTGCGCGGCTCCAATTGCTATGATCAACAAACACCATAAAACAGCAAGATATGAACGGATTCCTTTTTTCATGTGTTTCAACGTTACTTTACCAATCCCCGGCATAATGTAATTTGGTATCACTTTTGGAATTAAAATACTCGTAATGATACCGGTTGATCTGTCTTATATGTAAATAATCATGCGCTAGCCAATTGTTTAAAAACAACTTTGCTGATAACGGCCCTAATTTCGGATGCTCGTAAGCATGATCCCAACGACTGTTGATTTGAGTTTTTAACCACGCTACAGATTTGGTACGTTCTTCTAAAAAGCGCTCAAGTGTTTTATTATAATCTTTTGAGGCATAATCATGCTTTTTAACCCAACCCTCAGGATCAATAGGCTCCGGAAGTTCCGAAGGGTTCTCTAAAGTATGCTTGGTTCGGGCCCTGAAATCTAATTGTTCTTCATCCAGTAAGTGGCAAACAATTTCTAACAAATTCCATTTATTAGGTTTTGGTCGCCATAAATAGTCATCTTCGCTTTTTCCCTGCAACAAGGCGCTAAACACATGTTGGTTTTTTTCAAGTTTACTTATTATCTCCTGAGGTTCCATATTATGAATATATGTACTAATATAAAAGAAACTACTCACAATAAGAAGTAATACATTTTATTATTTCTGCCTAATTAACATATGTTATTATGCTTGTCGTTTATTTTTAATACGTTTGTATATGTAATAATTTTCCTTTAAGCTAATTAGTACTTTTTTTAAATTTTAAAAACCAGTATTATGCGGTCTGTAATTGCTATTACGCTTTGTCTCTTACTTAGTTCTTGTCTTTCCAGCAGTTATCATGTTGAAGAAATAGGTATAAAAGGCAAAAAAGCGTTATTAATAAAAAAATCTAAAAACTCAAAAGCGGGTGTTTACCATTTTCTGAGCCCAAAAGGCGAATGGATCGCTTTTTATGTGGCTGATGATACTGACATCACAAAAGACTGTAACTGGTGCTTGCTAAAGTGTTATTTGAGTCGGGATTCTGACCGTGAAACCGAATGCTTGACCTCCTGCGAACAAGCAAACTGCAACGCCCATATAGAAAAGTACGATCATCAGGTCAATATGGTTAAGGTAAAAAACGTTTCTATTGAAAATCTAAAGCTGTTTGAAAACTGAAAGCACGTTTTCTAAGTGCGAGATTAAACTTTTATTTTTGGTGTAAACTTATATTAATCCCCTTTTTTTAAGGCGACCATATACATTATGGGACAAGCGCCTACTACTAGTTTGATTTCATAATAAATTTAAGGAAATTAAAAGCGGTATTTATTTTTGATTTTGTATCTTTTTAATAAAAGTCTTTGCTAAATTTATCGTAACCACAGTAAACACTAAACCTAAGAATATAACTAATAAGTGCATATTATCTTCACTTAAATAGTCGTTAACACCTAAATCAACAATTCCCCACATAGAAACTAAGGTATAAAAAGAAAACAAAGCAACAAATACGAATATTTTTAGAACTATACTAAATAAGTTTTCAATGAAGTCTAGCATGATATAATATTAGTGTTTAAATATCTTAAAAGTTACAGACTACTTAATCTATGAAATAAATCTAAACAAGAACTACCACGTCTACAGAGCAGTCAATTAAAACTAAATTAGCTTTTCTTCTTTAAAGCTTGTATAGTCTTTATCCTCTCCAATGATGATATGATCAAGGAACTTGATATTTAGAATCTCTGCGCCTTTCCTGATTCTATTGGTAATTCTTTTGTCTGCCTGACTTGGAGTTAAATCTCCTGAGGGATGGTTATGGCACACAATAATGGTTTTGCATTTTTTTGCTACGGCAAAATTGAATACTTCTACCGGATCAATATTGTTTTGGTTGAGTATGCCAATGGTTAGAAGTTCGATATACTCTATATCGTGCCTGGCACTAAGCCCGATAACCCAAAAATACTCTTTCTTCCTGTGTAACCTGTGTTGCCTTAAAAGCACCTTGCGCATGATACGCGCAATATCTCTGGTGTTTGCAATACGGATATTTTCATCTTTGGGTATACGGACGTTCATTGATGTATTTTTCTCAAATATAAGATTATTCTGTACAAATTATAAAAACAACCATTCTATAAGTTTGTAGATACCGTAGCGCCCAATAATAAAGCCTACAAAACACCGCCTATAATACTTTGTTTAGTTCTATTTCCGTAGTTGTCGAAATAGTCGTTTCTTCTCTTGTCTTTTTTAAAGAATAGCATATGGTAAATTTAGGAAAAAAACTTATCAACACTTCAAACCCCTTTGTTTACCTGATATAACACTAATTTGAATCATGGTTCTTTTATTCACATGTGTTGATAACTTCGTTTCTAAATTCAAATCGTTGTGTTTAAATTTGTTGTATAACAGAAAAGCACCCCTAAGGATGCTTAAATTCAAGTGAAAGAGGGGTTGAAGATGGTCTCATTAGCCATTCTTAAACCGAGTTTAATATACTCAACCTCCTTTATTTAACCAGTAATCTTAAAGACCTGCCAATATATACAGGTTGAAAGTTCAGTTAGGATTCGTCTCATTAACGTTTTACCTAAGCACTCCAAAAAGATTACTCACTAACCCCAACGTTGGAGCGTTGGGGTTTTTTGTTGTTACAAATTTAAATAAAAAAAAGCTACATCATAAAGAGATTATTAAAAATAACTTAGAAAGTTATAAACAAATTAAGTGCTTAATTGGTTATATTCGTAAAAAATAAATGCTCTTGTGAATGAATAGTCGTATTAATTATATCTATATTGCCATTAGTAACCACAGAGTAATTTATGCCGAATCTAACCTTGATTCTTTCTACAAAGGACTAAAAGCATTACACCCGTCAATAAACTCTAAGAGAACTATAAAAAAAGAAATTGACGAAAGAAGTTTGTATTTGCACGTAAACGAATTTGGTATTGTTGTGGAAGTATATAGATATTCAAATCCCGATTATGTTGGAAATAAAAACTAGTCTTAATAATACTTAACCTTATAATACTTAACCTTGTGTATTCGATAATTCATAAACACTATAGGAAACTCTTTTTTCACTATTAAAGTCACTAACCAGACAACTATATATATTATCTGGGACGAGCCCATTGATTCTAATTTCAACTTTCAAAAGATATTTTTGTAGGTCACGGCTCCGTTTTTTTGTCTAAACCAAAAAATACCATTTTTGTACATCCTAGCCTCGCTGAAGCTTTTAAATATAAGGGCTTTGCTACAAGAAAGGCATTAAGGACTTTGGCATATATTTTGGAGTTAGTACCATGTGAGTCTCAGAAACCTGATTTACAATAACTTAAACCAATAATTATTTTTTAACCGCCAAAAATATTACCCATGAAGCAGACAGCAATAATAAAACTCATAACTGCCATTTTACTTTTGATCGTAGCTATCATCACTCTTGTGGTGGTAATTGTGAAAACAGTCAATGGAGCCATATAAAAAATTCCTGAACCTGAAAAAAAATCAAGGGACTGACGTGGTTGGCTAGCTAAAATTGTGTAGAAATGTAAGATTCATTAACTTTATGGCATAAAAAAAGGGAGTGACCGCTAAATCTACTCCCTTTTCCGACTTTAAGTTAAAAGCCCTATCCTAATGAGAGACGGCACACTTTTAACGGCTGGTCTGATACTTCCTAATTATGGAAGTCTTAATATTTTAAGCATCCTTTATGGGTGCTTTTCTTTTTTCATTTATAAAGATAAGTATAAAATTAATGCTTTTTTTGGGGTATTTTTTGTTCAATTAAATAGGGAATTATATACAACTCTACACTAAAAGTTTTCATATAATTCAATAAAAAATCAAAGAACATGGAAGACAATAAGACAAAAAAGTCAAACTCTATAGAATTCAAAAATTTTAAAAATGAAGAGCTAAAAGTAAAAGAGACAATAAATAAATATGCGCAAAAATATTATTCATGTATAGTAGGCGCATATTTTGATAAGAATTCTAATGAACCAATTATACACTTTTTAATGGATGGCTCTAAACTTGATAATATTTTAGAAAAAATTCCCATTGAAGTTTACAATAAGGATACTAATGAACTCAATAAAACCATAAGATCATTCATAAAAAAACATAACTCTATTATAGAAAGAATTTGCTTTATATTTTTACCTGATTTAGTTCCTCATATTTCTTTTGATACAAAAGAAGAATTAAATAAAATACAAAAGACTAATTGGAATAAATAAAATTTTGTTTAATCAGGGATATTAAACTTTTTCTGTAATATACTTAATTCGGCAACTCTAAATTCATTGGGGTTATTGAATTTATTGCTAAAATATTTAGCATATATAAGAAAGTGTTTTTCTGTATGATGCTGAATGCATTCTATTTCTTTTATTTTAATTTGCTCAGTTGGGCTACTAAATACTTTGCCTTCTAAATGTTTATATTTTTGGATTTTTAAATTGCATTGTTCCCAATCCATAAATTCTGATTTGTTTTTTTTTGGATTAAAATTAAGCCCTTGTATGAGTTTTTGGTTGAAGTCTGATAATGGTTTTTTTTCAGGAATAAGCATTGATTTTAAGTCTTCAATGCTTTTTGCTTTTTCGAGCAAATCCATAATGTCATCTAAAGAATAATACCACTCCCCCTTTTTATTTATCTTTCTAATGTTGTCAGGCATGTGTCAATTGCTTATAGGTTAATTTATTCTTGATATTTTGTAAAAGTAAATTAAATCTATCAATTTCACTTTGCTTTCTTGTATTGTATCTAAATACAAATTCATCAACATAATAATGCAAATGTTTCCGGGACGTAAAATGATATATTCCATAGATACCACGCTTTAATAAAGCCCAAAAGCTTTCAATGGTGTTGGTATGAACCCGCCCTCGTACATATTCGCCTTGATGATGTTTAACAGTTTCATGATTATAAATCAATTCTAAACTGTCATAAGCCCTTAATTGATCACTGTAGATCGTGGCTTGTTTTTCAATGTTTTTTAAGATAGGCAACAATAAGGAATATTTTTTAGTATCGGCTATATGCTTTGCTCTAATATCTCCCTCACGTTGTACCATCCCTAAGACTGCCGATTTTTTAAAACGTTCTTTAATTTCAGGGGATTCGTCCTTTCTAATCGAAGCATGGCGATTTTTGGATTTCCCACCTATATAGGTTTCATCAATTTCGATTTCTCCGTGCAATTGCTGATCATCATTTTTATCAACTCCAAAACAACTCCTAATGCGTTGCAACATAAACCAGGCAGATTTTTGAGTAATTCCCAAATCACGCCCCAATTGAAGTGATGAAATCCCTTTTTTATGTGAAGTAACTAACCAAATAGCCATAAACCATTTTTGAAGCGGCATTTTAGTGTTATCAAAAATAGTATCGGTCTTTACATTAAAATATTTACCGGTGTTTTTACATCTATATTTATTGTTCTTGCACTTATAAACTTTAGACGAAGCATCAAAAGGGCTTATAACACCATCGTTCCAACGCAATAGTTCTAAATGATCAATGCAAGACTGTTCATCCGGGAAAGCTTTAATAAGGTCTAATATAGATTTTACTTCTTCGTTAAACATAGTTTTTGGGTTTATGTTTATTCAAATATAAGAAGAAAATTACATTAAATTAGATGTAAGTTACACAAAATCAAGGCGTTTAAAACTTATATTTTTATGTAACATTTTAATATTAATTACGACTATATATTATGAATAGTATTTAGTGATAATTAATAATTTAATGATTAGTTTTTGTTATAGTTGAACCCAAAACCATAGAAATAAAGGATCGATATTGTACGAAAAAAATGGCGCAATTATTGTAGTTTTGCACCGTAGAACATTTATTAATAGCATAATAAATATTTAACAAAAATAATAAAATCAATGGCAATAGCTATAAAATCAATACCTGTATTATCTAAAGAGGCAGCATCTAATTTTGAAAAAACAATTGATGAAAACACTGCTAAAAGGTCAACTATTGACTTTTCTGAAGAGAAAAGCATAGCTGAAAAGATTTTAGCAAAAGCTAAATTATAGTAGCCTTTTACATAAAATCAAGGCATTGGAGATAATTTAAAAAATAAAAAGAGGGTTAATATTAACCCTCTTTTTTAATCTCTTTTATTTGAGCTTGCATTTTTTTACAGTCATCCGGTGGCTCAATGCCTAAATCTTCGCATATTTTGTTTATTGTATAGTAATAATACACATTTTGCATTTGCAAGGGAAATGATACTCCATCTTTACTTAGCATAATTCTATCAAAATCATCCCAGTTTTCATTGGAGACAACAACGCATCCGTTCGAAAGAAGGAAGTCTATAAATTGTTGTTGTCCTAAATGAGGGATTGTCATGATTTTTCAATTTTTATACTAATGGTATTTCAAATGTATTACTTTCTTCTGATTTTTTGAAACATTTCTCTAATATTTCAGGAGTAATTTCAGAAGCTTCAATTTTAGAAATAGGCAACCCCATATCGTAAGCTATTTTAGCTCGTAATGATATTAAAAGCTCTTTTTTAACCTCTTCTTCGGTCTCGCCTTGAACAACGAGGGCTTTGAAGTCATGAGACCAACCCATGAAACGAGAATCTCCAAACTTTTGAATTTCAGTGGTTACTACTAACATAATAAATACATTTAATAATATTTTTTAAATATAAACTTTTTTATAAAATCATAAAATACTGATAATCAGTATAAAAAGGGTGCAAATATATATAAATATAAACAATTATAGTCAAATTTAGCGTAAAATTTTGGATTTAATGTTAATTTTTTTACAAAATACAGTACTTGGTTAAGCAAAATAGAAGTCTGTTAAATAGAAGTAAAATTCCTATATTTACACATTAATCAAAAGCATATTTTTATTTAGAAATTACATTTATTGAAATAATATAAAATAGTAGCGTTAGCTATTATCTTGAGCAGGAAAACTGGTAATTTTCAAAATCTCACAAGGTAATAAGTTTTCGTTCACGCCAAGGGCGTGGGCTGTCTTATTGTGTGATGGGTATACCAGTGCCTCCTGTTCAGTAAGCTACAAACCCACGCTTCTTTTATTTTGCTAATCTTCATTTTGGGTTTGGATGATATTTATTATTGTTATCATGAAAAAACAAGCCCTGTCCTCTCTTTTAATTTTAGTTTATTTTTTAATCAATTGTTCCGCAGACACGCCACTACAAACCAAAACATTTACTATTGGAACCGGTTTTAATAATAATGTCCAGGATTTAGCCATACAAAGCAATGGCAAAATTATAGTTGGGGGCTTGTTTACAGAATACAATTCCAATCCATCAAATTTTATAGCCTGTCTTAATACAGGCGGAACAATTGATCCAACCTTCTTAGTTGGAGAAGGTTTTGATAGAAATATTAGAACGCTTTTTATTCAAACAGATGATAAAATACTGGTAGGTGGTCAATTTAATACTTATCAGGGAATCCCAGCCAGAGGGATCATTCGGCTAAACCCTAATGGCTTAATAGACAATACATTTGTTTACGGATCGGCGCTCAATGATTTTACTTCGGTTGAAGCATTTGCAGAGCAAAATGATTCTAAATTAATCATAGGTGGCGGATTTACTAATTATAATGACACAGGAATCAACAGAATTGCCCGTCTAAACCAAAATGGAAGTATCGATAATTCTTTTAATGTTGGAAGTGGTTTTAACGGTACCGTTATGGATATACAATTACAATCTGATGGCAAAATTATATGCGTCGGAGCTTTTACTAAATACAACAATGAAACTGTAAATGGAATCATACGATTAAATACCGATGGCACTATTGATAAAACCTTTGTGACTGGCTCTGGTTTTTCAACCACCCCAAACAATCCTTTCACAATAAACATTGAATCTGATGGTCAAATTATTATTGGCGGTAAATTTACAAACTATAACGGGACGGAAATAAATAGAATTATACGTTTAAATACCGACGGCTCATTAGATAATTCTTTTAATGTTGGAAGTGGTTTTAATGACATTGTCTTTTTTAGAAATGCTATTCAAAATGATGATAGATTAATAGTTTGTGGGGCATATACGGGTTATAATGGAAGTCCTGTTAATAGGATAGTGCGTTTAAAAACTGATGGGAGCATAGACAATACTTTTAATAATGGATCGGGTTTTGATTCTACCACATTATCAGTAGTAACACAATCCGACGGAAAGATTATAATAGGCGGAGCATTTTTAAATTACAATACTGATCCCGTATCTAAAATTATAAGATTAAATGCTGATGGAAGTTCAGATACAATTGACTTATAAACAATATGATTTAATTTAATATTGTATATTTATCATTATACGTATAGCACTATATCAGTTTTGGCTGTGTGTTAGGGTTGAACTCAATAGAGCGAACATTAACAAATATAATTGCTATTTGAAATGTAAGGCTTTATTTTGATTTAATCGGCAGGAAGCCCATGCTCTTTTTCGCTGATTTAGTAGCGAAATACCCATGAAATAAGGTACTTACCAATTTTAAAAAAAGCACATTTTAAGTGCGAATTTCAACTTTAGCATTTAGTGTAAACTTGTATATAATTCCCATTAAATAAAATTCTTTAATCATTTACAAACGACTACAAACATTTACAAACGATTTTAAATAAGTAATCACCGAATATTTTTTGGTTAGCGTTTCATATTTGCAGTGTCGATGTTTATGCTGAACGTGCTTCAGTAACAAAGAACTCGATAGTATTAACTGTTTAACATTAAAAATTTAAAATTATGAACGCACTTAGAAACAAAGTACAGTTGATTGGAAGATTAGGACAAGATCCTGAAATCATTAACTTTTCCGACGGAAACAAAATGGCCAAATTCTCACTGGCCACCGATGACAGCTACAAGGACAAAGACGGCAACAAAGTAGAACGTGCTTACTGGCACAACGTCATTGTAAAAGGCGGCCTGGTAAACGTAGTTGAAAATTACATTACCAAAGGCAAAGAAATCGCCATTGAAGGGAAACTTACCAACAGAAGCTATGAAACCAAAGAAGGTGAAAAACGATATGTGACCGAAGTACTTTGCAATGAATTATTAATGCTTAGTAAGTAATTAACAAGGCTGCCTAAAAACAATAGGACTGTCATTCTGTCCCGATAGCTATCGGGATCAGAATCTTATCAATTGATCTTTCTATCGTTTTTAGGCAGTCCTTATTAAAATAACCTAAAATATAAATATCATGAAGATCAAAGTATTCAATATAAGATTATCAAAAGAGCACCTGGAATCTGACCAAAATAAAGTGAATGCATTCTTAGAACACGTTGACATGAAAAAATCATCTACCTCCTTAATAGAAGGAAAAACAAATTATTGGTCGCTAATAGTTCATTATTTAAAAAAGGACCAAACAGCACCTGATCAGGAAGTTAAACCTGAAAATCATAAAACCGAAACAAAAAAACCCAAACTAACCGAATCTGACCTAAGCCAGGAAGAATTAATAATTGCTGATAGTCCAAAGCAATGGCGCAAGGATAAATCTCAAAAAGAAATGCGTCCTTCGTATATGATTTTATCAAATGCCGATATTTATTCGGTCGCCAAAGATAAACCCTCAGATTTCTCAGAATTATTAAACGTTCACGGGTTTGGAGAAAAGAAAGTGGAAAAATATGGGGACGATATCATATCACTGTTAAACGCCCTGTAAACCATACGAAACCCATTTAATTGAAACTAAAAGAGGCTCAGTACTGAGCCTCTTTACTTTTCTATACTTATTATTGTCATTCTGAACTTGTTTCAGAATCTATTCCATTCAATTTTCTGAGAACCTGAAACAAGTTCAGGTTGACAAAACCAATTGAGCCTCTTTATTTTTTTACATTATCCTTATTAAAATAACCGCCCTTATTCTCCTTTCGTTCCAAAGACTGACCGATAATAAGGTGTGCAATATTAATCATATTTCTTAACTCGCAAAGCGAAGCCGTTATTTTAGATTCTCGATACAGGTCTTCAACTTCGGTATAAATTAAATCAAGGTGTTTTATGGCTCGTTTTAAACGTTTATTACTACGTACAATCCCCACATAATTACGCATTAAAGCCTGAAGGCTTTTAAGACTATGTCTTATAAGTATATGTTCTTCGGGAATGGTAGTCCCTTCATCATTCCATTCGGGAATAACCACATCAGGTTTCTCATAGTCATTTTCTGAGAGGTACCTAAAAATGTTATGGGCATACACTAAAGCTTCCAATAATGAATTTGAAGCCAACCTGTTGGCCCCATGCAAACCGGTTCTTGAACATTCCCCACAGGCAAAAAGGTTTTCAACTGTGGTTTTTCCGTTTTCATCTACCGCAATACCTCCACATAGATAATGCGAAGCCGGCACCACCGGGATCCAATCTTTTTCAACGTTAATATGAAACGATAAGCATTTATTATAAATAGTTGGGAAGTGCGCTTTGAAACCTTCCATATCCAAATGCGTACAGTCTAAAAAGACATGGCTATCCCCCGCTTTTTTCATCTCTGCATCTATACTCTGGGATACAATGTCCCTGGACGCTAATTCTGCCCGATCATCATAATCCGGCATAAACCGTTTACCCTTTCTGTTTCTAAGGTAAGCTCCAAAGCCTCTAACGGCTTCTGAAATTAAAAAAGCCGATTCTCCTTTTCTTTGATATAATGCCGTAGGATGGAATTGTACAAATTCCATATCCTTAATTCTGGCCTTTGCCCTATAAGCCATAGCAACACCATCGCCTGTAGCAATTATCGGATTTGTAGTATGCCCGTATACGCAACCAATACCACCTGAGGCTAATAGTGTAGTATTTGCTTTTATCGTGAAAATATCACCTGATCTTTCATTAAGTACATAGGCACCATAACATACTAATTCGTCTTCATCACCACCTTTAATATGGTGATTGGTTACCAAATCAATAGCAAAATGATGTGCTAATAGGGTAATATTTGGTAGCTGATTCACGCGCTTAATTAAGGTGCGCTGCACTTCTGCTCCGGTAAGGTCTTTGTGATGAACTATTCTATATTCCGAGTGACCGCCTTCTTTACCCAAATCAAGATTTCCTTCGGCATCTTCATCAAAATTGGCGCCCCATTCTATGAGTTCCTTCAGCCGTTGCGGGCCTTCTTTCACCACCATTTTTACCACGTCCTCATTACACAAACCATCACCTGCTACAAGGGTATCCTCAATATGCTTTTTAAACGAATCTTCTTCTTTATTCAATACTACCGCCATACCGCCCTGGGCATATTTGGTATTGGACTCGTCCTCCCTATCCTTAGTAACAATAATGACCTTACGGTCAGGGAACCTTTCGGCAATTTTAACCGAATACGTCAAACCCGCCACACCAGATCCTATAACTAAGTAATTGGCTTCTAACATGGCTTATTTAGAAAGTTCCAGCATACGCTCAATGGGCAGTAAAGCACGTGATCTTAATGGTTCGGGGACATCAATACTAGGTGATTCGTTTAACAAACAATCATATAACTTTTGCATGGTGTTCATCTTCATAAAATGACACTCACTGCAGGCACAGGTATTATCCTCTACGGCAGGTGCAGGAATTAATTCCGTATCAGGCATTTCCAATTGCATTTTGTGTAAAATACCCGCCTCAGTCGCAACAATGAATTTTTCATCCTGGTGCTCTTTTACGTAATTGATCATCCCTGAAGTAGACCCAATATAAGTTGCTGTATCTAAAATATGTGTTTCAGATTCCGGATGTGCAATAATTTTATAATCCGGATGTTTTTTGTGAAGTTCAATCAGCTTATCCATGGAAAAGGCTTCGTGCACCACGCAGCTGCCATCCCAAAGTAACATATCCCGTCCTGTTTCCCGGATTATATAACGTCCTAAATTCTTATCCGGGGCAAATATGATCGGTGTATCCTCAGGAACCGAGTTTACAATTTTTAAAGCGTTGGATGATGTACAAACAATATCACTTAAGGCTTTAATTTCAGCAGAACAATTCACATAGGTGATCACAATATGATCGGGGTGTTGTTCTGTAAAGGCCTTAAATGCATCTGGTGGACAGGAATCGGCCAAAGAGCAACCCGCATCTAAATCCGGTAAAACTACGGTCTTTGACGGATTTAAGATCTTAGCAGTTTCTGCCATAAAATGTACGCCGGCAAATACAATAATATCGGCATCGGTTTCAGCGGCTTGTTGTGATAAACCCAAACTATCCCCTACATAATCGGCTATATCCTGTATAGCACCTTCCTGATAGTAGTGCGCCAAAATAACCGCATTCTTCTCTTCCCTTAATCGGTTTATCTCTTTTACTAAATCCATTGTAACTCCCTAACTTAAAAATAATTATAAACAAACCCGGTTGAAGTGAACCAAGTTTTAAAGTACAAATATCCTAATTAAAATCCTTATTGTATTACGTTTCGCTTAAAAAAAGAAAATGAATTAAGAACCAATAATCTTTTTATAAATTCATTAAACTTTTGTTAAGTAATTACTTAAAAATTTGGCAAAACTAAAACATGAATTTGTTGGACTCCTGCCATTATTGGGCTAATGACAAACTGTTTATACGGTCCTGAATCCGTTTTAAAGCGGTTTCGTTCCTTTCTAATTCTTTTAAAATAGAAGTTCTGGTGTTCTCTAACAAGTTATTCATATGGTTAAATAACCCTTTGTAATATGCTATGCCCTCCTGCATATTATTTACAAATGTGTGTAAATACCTTTCTTCTTTTTTGTTGAACGTATGCTTTATTGTGTCTATTCTGTTTTTCAAAAAATCGATATAAATATTTAGTTCTTTGATAAACATATTGGGCCTGTCATTTCCTGAGATCATATTATCTCTTCCATAAATATGATCGGTAATATTTTTCAGGCTCATAATCCTAGAATAGTATGCCATATTTGGACCGGGGCAAATAGAAACGCCTTTCCCTTCAACTTTGGTATCTAAATCATAGGATAACAGTGCAGAAGTCCCTAAGCCTACACAAGTACAAGACTTTTCAGTTATCTTTTTAAACTGAACCTGATACACTTCTGATGGCAGGTTTTTTGATTTTAACTCTTTCAGTTTTAAATATTGATATTCCCTTGATGCTGTGCAAATACCCTTTTCGCTAAACTCTTTATTCAGAGCCACAAATTTTTTAGGGCAGGAACTGCCAGGTCTTCCCTTAATTATGTAATTTTCCTTTTCCACATCTTTGGTATTGCTTTTAAGGTTATTAAAAGGCACTCCCAGTGGTGAAATATCACTTAAATATAAATCCTCTTCCTTAGCTTTAGCCAGTTTTTCTAAGGTGTCTTTATCTACTGTTGTAGCTTCGGGAACCAGTAGAAATGGGCTCCCCCAGCCTACAGAATCTAAAGAGTACTCATCCATTAAAAATTCATGTTCCTGATGGGTGCCAACACCTCCCTGGGCAGAAATGGTTAGGTTAAGCGGCTCTTTAGGAACCACCCGTCCGGTTCGTTCCAATTCCTGAATTAGCAATTCATGAATTAAATCTCTTAAAGTTTCTCTTTTTTCTTTAAATTCTGCCAATACAGGCCCCAAAAGATAACCGTCTGTTGCGAAGGCATGACCTCCACAATTAAGCCCGGACTCAATTCTGTACTCAGACACCCATAATCCTTTTTTTGCCAAGAATTTTCCCTGTATTAAGGCCGATCTATAATCGCTTACTTTTAAAATAATCTTTTTATTAAAACCGCCATTTATGTCAGGATAAAAGTCATCAAACTCTGCCATATAAGCGAACAGCCTGGGATTCAATCCTGCCGAAAGAATAACCGAAGCATTCAACTTACTTTTTGCAAAACCTCTTAAAGCAGCATGGGCATCATTATATTCTGCAGGTAATTTTTCTTTTTTAGAATAATTGTCCTTGTCAACCTTAGTCATAATATTAACATCAATACTACCCTTTTTTAAATTTTTAAAGACCCAGTTTTTAATTTCAGAGGTATTAAGCCCATTTTCAGTGAGCCTTGTAAATTCCTCTTTCAGGGTTTCTCCATTTGGGAGCATATTTAAATAGGCCTTAATAGCTTCCCCTTTATCCATTGAAAAGCTTTTAAGCAATTCAAATTTCTTATCAACCAAATCGTGCATCAGATTCAAATAAGAAGTAATCCGTTTAGACCTAAAATCAGTTACTTTATTGGTAATTTCGGTATAAGGGATCTCAAATTTTTCACAATACATCTTTCTTAGCTTCTCCAATAAAATATCATCTACTAAAGAAATAACTGAATCTATACCGTATTGCGCCACTTTAAACGGCGTATCTATCGTAAACCCGATACCCATGACCGGTATATGAAAAGAGTGTGAATGTTTCATTTAAAAAGTTGCTTTTATAAAATGGCTAAACCAAAAAAGCGTAAATGTATACTTTGAACTTTTGCTACAATATGATATTTATCATGCGGATTGGGAAACGACCTCCTCGCTTAAACAAAAAAAATGACATGGAGAGGCAAAAACCGGTTATGAAAATTGAACGATATACACTGTTTCTTTAATTTTTCATAATTCCTTCTTGTTAAACTACAGAAATCCGTAAAATTTCAAGCCGCCTAGGGTCTTTGATAATCCTTTATTATTTTTACGGTCAATTTATATTTGAGCAAAGAATGTCTATAGAACCAAAATTAAAACGATTTAACCAAAGCGTATTGTCTAAATATCAAATATACAACAGTATATTTATGACATTGCCTTTTGACAGTGTTACCAAAACAGGGGTTTTACTTCCGTTATTTCATGAAACTTGTGTAAAAGGGTTTGCAAACGGAGATGACCCAACTACTATAGTGGATACCTTCTTTAAAAAGTACCAGGCCAGGCGTTCTGAGCCAAGTCAGATAAACTTGTTGTTCCGTTTCATTCAATATATTGAACGGCAAGTTGTATTATTTGACGCTATTGAAGATGCTGCTTTCTCCAGGGTAAATAATATGGAAGGTGTTGGTACCTTAAGGTATTTAAAGGGGTTTGCCAGGTCTAATAACCAACTGGATGAGCTTAAACAATATCTTGAAGAGTTTAAGGTACGTATTGTATTAACGGCACATCCAACACAGTTTTATCCCGGTTCAGTTTTAGGTATTATTACAGACTTAACTAAAGCTATAGAAGAAAACAACCTGTCTGAAATAAATAACCTGTTCGGGCAGTTAGGGAAAACACCTTTCTTTAAACGTAAAAAGCCAACGCCTTACTTTGAAGCAAAGAGCTTAATATGGTATTTAGAGAATGTGTTCTATCATTCGTTCAGTGACATATACAATTACATTCAGCAGAATATTTTTGACGACGGCAAAAAACATAACGACATCATCAATATTGGGTTCTGGCCAGGTGGTGACCGGGACGGAAATCCATTTGTAAAACCAAACACGACCTTAAAAGTGGCGAGAAAATTAAAGCAGGCCATTTTAAGAAAGTACTATGCCGATCTAAAATATTTAAGACGTAAACTCACTTTTAGAGGCGTTGAAGACAGGATCATCAAGTTAGAAACTATTATTTACAAATACAGTATCAACCTGGATGCTAAAGAAACTATTACTGCCAGAGAGCTTTTATTAGAGCTGTTAAGCATTAGAAAAGTCATAGTAAATGAGCACCAAAACCTGTATGTTAGTGAGATTAACGACTTGATAAACCGGGTGCATTTATTTGGATACTACTTCGCTACCCTGGATATCAGGCAGGACAGTAGAATACACCACTCTGTATTTACTACTGTTGTTGATTATTTAATTGAAAAAGGCAGTAAATCGATCCCGAAAAATTATCATGATCTGTCTGAGGCCGAACAGGTAAAAATACTTTCTGAAGTTAGCAATGAGCATATAGACTTTGAAGATTTTGAAGACGAAATGGTTTCAAACACTTTAAGAACTATTGAAGTTATTAAAGAAATTCAGGAATTCAATGGCGAAAAAGGCGCTAACCGATATATTATCAGTAACAACCAAACCGCATTAAATGTGATGCAACTGTTTGCCATGCTTAAAATGGTTGCTTTTGATGACGATTTAACGGTTGATATTGTTCCGCTTTTTGAAACTATTACCGACCTTGAAAATGCGCCTGCCGTTATGGAGCAATTGTACACGAATCCGGTCTACAAAGCGCATTTAGAGAAACGCGGAAACAGGCAAACCATTATGCTTGGTTTCTCAGACGGCACCAAAGACGGTGGTTATTTAATGGCTAACTGGGGTATTTTTAAAGCCAAAGAGCAATTAACGGAAATGTCCAGAAAATACGATATCACAGCTATTTTCTTTGATGGCAGAGGTGGACCACCAGCGCGTGGCGGTGGAAAAACACATAATTTCTATGCGTCTTTAGGCCCAACAGTTGAAGACAAAGAGGTACAGTTAACTATTCAGGGGCAAACGATCAGTTCTAATTTCGGAACAAAAAATTCATCGCAATTCAACCTGGAACAATTGATCAGTTCCGGAATTTTTAATAGAATAGGAGAAAGCGATAATGCTTTATCTGATGAAGACAGAGCGGTCATGAATGATCTGGCCGAAACCAGTTATCAAGCCTATAAAGACTTTAAGAGTCATGAGAAGTTCATCCCGTATTTAGAACACATGAGTACTTTAAAGTACTATGCTAAAACCAATATTGGCAGTAGGCCTTCAAAAAGAGGCAACTCTGATAAATTAGTATTCTCGGATCTTAGAGCCATTCCTTTTGTAGGATCGTGGAGCCAGTTAAAACAAAATGTTCCCGGATTCTATGGTGTTGGTACAGCCATAAAAAAGTATGAAGACAGAGGCGAATTTGATAAAGTACAGCAACTTTACAATAACTCTAAATTCTTTAAGACCTTATTGGAGAACAGTATGATGTCATTAACCAAATCGTTCTTCGATTTAACCAAGTATATGGCAAAAGATGAAGAGTTTGGTGAATTCTGGACTATTATTTATAACGAATACCTGGAAACAGAACGTTTATTATTAAAAGTAACGGGTTACGAAGAGTTGATGGAACATGAACCCGCGAGTAAAGCCTCTATTCAGGTCAGGGAATCTATTGTATTACCACTATTGACCATTCAGCAGTACGCCCTTAAAAGGGTACAGGAACTTAATAAAGAAGCAGTTAAAGACGAGGAGAAGATCAAGATCTTCGAAAAGATTGTGACCCGTTCTTTATTTGGTAATATCAACGCCAGTAGAAATTCGGCATAAGCCACTATAGATTACATTGCGCAATTATTCTTATCTTTTATGGGAATTAATTGCGCTTTGTAGTTTATTATGAAAATATTACCTCTTATTACATTTTTTCTGGGCATTGGAACATTAACTTCACAGACCAACCTTTCTCAGGAAACAAAGTCTTATGTATCTCACGAACGCGGGCTTTACGTCCTTCAAAACCTGACCATTGTTGATGGTACCGGAAATCCGCCCAAAACCAATCAGGATATTATTATTGAAGGCGAAACCATCAAATCCATCGGTACTGATCTAGCCATCCCCGAAGGCGCAACCGTAATAAATATGGAAGGCAAAAGTGCCACTCCTGGTCTGGTGATGCTTCATGAACATTTGTTTTACCCAAAAGCTACTCCGGATAAAAGGTTTGGTGTAAACCAAATGAGTTATTCATTTCCTAAACTGTATTTAGCCGGTGGCGTTACTACCATGCGAACCGCCGGCAGTATCATGCCTCAGGCCGATGTTAATCTTAAAAAAGCCATAACGAAAGGTATGCTTCCGGGCCCGAAAATGGATGTTACCAGTCCGTTTTTAGATAGAGAAGGCACAGGTTTACTTGAATTAGGCACCTTTTCATCCAGTGAACAAGCCTCCAATGCTGTAAACTTTTATGCCAACATGGGCATAACCTCTTTTAAAGTTTACAATTTCATAACTAAAGACGACCTGAAAGCCATTTGTGATGCAGCCCATGCCCGAGGCTTAAAAGTCACCGGGCATCTATGTTCCATTACTTATAAGGAAGCTGCCGATATAGGCATCGATAATCTGGAACATGGTTTTTTTACAAGCAGTGATTTTATAAAGGATAAAACGGAAAACGAATGCCAGCCTTTCGATATGAGAAAGTCGTTGCTGGAACTGCCGGTTGATTCAAAAGCCATGAAAGACCTTATTAGTTATTTGGTTAAAAAGAACGTGGCATTGACATCCACCATCAATGTATTTGAACCTTATACCGGTCGTGAGGTCGTTCCCGGAGGTGGTTTAGATGCTCTATATACTCAGGCTAAAGAAAAAGTTTATAACCGATGGGCCAGTAAACAAGGAAAAGATTCTTTGGATTATGTCATGTTCAATAAATCCAAAGTTTGGGAAAAAGCTTTTTATGATGCCGGAGGCCTTTTAGTTGCCGGCACCGACCCAACTTATGACGGAAGAATCGTTGCAGGTTATGCTAATATGAGATTAGTGGAACTATTTGTTGAAATGGGTTTCACAATTCCCGAAGCTGTGAAAATTTGCACCCTAAATGGAGCCATATATTTAGAGCAGGATGATTCCATAGGAACATTAGCCCCTGATAAAACAGCTGACTTAATTATTTTAAATAAGGATATTAGTCAGGATATTTCTGCCATTAGAACCATTGCAATTGTATTTAAAAACGGTATTGGTTATAATTCAAAAAAACTATTTAAAGCTGCTGAAGGTGTAGTAGGCATTCGATAGCATTTAAACCTCAATTATTGAGTAAACAATAACCCCCGGGCAAATGCCCGGGGGTTTTTAATACTTCTAGGTTAGGGATTAATTAAAAGTATTAAGAAGATCAAAAAAAAGGTGTCTTAATATGTTAAGACACCTTTTTTACTAACTATAAACTAATATTAATATTAGTGCTCATTCATACGGAAATCAGCATAAGCACTCATACCATGCTCATGACCGTCAAGTCCTTCCAATTCTTCTTTTTCAGAAACTCTAATTCCAACTGTTTTCTTCAATACGAATAGAATTAAGAACGAAGAAGCAATACATATGGCAGCATAAGAAGCCACACCTACTAACTGACTAATGAACTGATCCATTCCAGCTAATTCACCAAAGATTCCTACTGCTAAAGTTCCCCAGATACCACATGCTAAGTGAACAGCAATGGCACCTACAGGGTCATCTAATCTTAATCTATCAATAAAGCTAACAGCAAATACTATAATAACTCCTGCAATAGCACCTATAAGAACAGCATCTTCCGGGCTCATTTGGTCCGCTCCGGCAGTAATACCAACTAAACCTCCTAAAATACCATTTAAGAACATGGTTAAATCTAAGTTCTTGAACTTTATAAATGATACCAAAGCAGCAATAACACCACCAGCAGCCGCAGCCAAACAAGTAGTAACTAAAGTTAAAGATGTTAAAGATGGGTCAGCAGATAATACAGAACCACCGTTAAATCCGAACCATCCTAACCATAGGATTAAAACGCCGGCAGTAGCCATTGGTATGTTATGACCTGGTATAGCCTGAGGCTTACCTTCTTTAAACTTACCAATTCTGGCTCCAAGTAACCAAACAGCTACTAAGGCAGCCCAACCACCTACGGAGTGTACTAATGTAGAACCGGCAAAATCATAAAATGGAGTTTCTCTCATATCCAGGAATCCGCCACCCCATTTCCATGATCCGGCCAATGGGTAAATAATACCTACATATAAAACTACAAATATCATGAATGGTCCAATTTTAATTCGCTCAGCAACAGCTCCTGATACAATAGTGGCAGCAGTAGCGGCAAACATGCCCTGGAATAAGAAATCGGTCCACCAGGTATAGCCACCATCGGCATATTCCGGTGTCATTCCTCCTTCAGGAGGTGCAATTCCAAACCCGGCGAATTCAAAAAACCCTGAAGATCCTTCACCGAACCCTGGGTACATCAAGTTAAATCCTAAAATATAATATAATAAAAGACCAACTGTAATAATAAAGATATTCTTAAATAAAATATTGATTGTATTCTTTTGTCTTGTCAACCCAATTTCTAAGAATGCAAAACCAGTGTGCATGAAGAAAACGAGTGCAGTACAGACCATCATCCATACGTTATTTGCTGTAAATAATCCTTCCATAATTAAATAATTTTTTAAGTGTTATTATTTTAAAGTGTCTCCACCCTTTTCTCCTGTTCTTATTCTGTAACATTCTGAAATATCAGAAACAAAGATTTTTCCATCACCCACTTCGCCTGTAGCAGCAGAATCAAGAATCGCTTTAATTGTTACCTCTTCAAAATCATCATTTACAACGATTGATAAATATCTACGCTGAATGTCACTCGTACTATATGATACACCTCTGTACACATGGCCTTCTTTTTCATTCCCTAAACCGGTAACATCCCAGTAAGAGAAGAAGTTTACTCCAACAGCGTGAAGCGCTTCCTTCACAACACTGTATTTGGATTTTCTAATAATTGCTTCAACTTTTTTCATAATTGAAATATATTTTATTGGTTAGACATTAAACCAAAAGCATTGCTTAGGCAATGCTTTTGAATTTCTTTATTTATTTAAAATGCGTAGATTGCGGCTAAAGTAAAGGCTGCTAAATTATCTGCTGCAGCACCATCATTGTCTATATAGGGCATGCTGTTACTCCAGGAGTCTAATCTAACTTCTGGCTTGATAATTAAGTTATCAACAGTGAAGCTTCCTGTAAGTGTAGCAGCAAAAACATTTGGTAAATCATCTCCATCACCATGTAATCCAAAGTACTCACCTCTTAAACCTAAAGAAAAGCTATCAGAAGCAGCTACTTGAGGATAAAGTGCAGCACCATAGAAACCAGCACCATCATTATCATTGTATGCAGCATTGATTCCTAAGAAGAAAGAGTCAGATAGATCAAAACCACCTGTATAGTCAATTTCAAAACCTAAACCTCCATTGTTACCACTATCGTAGTATAAGTTCAGGTATTGACCGTAAAAACCTAACTGAGCTCCTAAACCATATTCACCGGTCATAGAAACGTTGTTGGTATCCCAAGGGTTGGTAATTGCTAACATTAAGCTAACATCATCAGATAAAGTGAAATCTGCTTTCAATCCAACATGAGAAAAAGGACCGTTAGAAAATAAATAAGAACAGCTATAGTTAAAGTTTGCTGCCGGAGCAATAACTTCATAACCTAAAAAAGTATTCCATCTACCAAGTGTTAAAGTAGTACCCTCAGAGACATTCCAGTAAACGTATGCCTGATTTACGATACCATCAACAATATCAGTGTTAAAGGTAGCGCCTGCACCTCTTGGTCCAGTTACTAAATCAATAACAGCACCTACTTTTTCACCTTCATAGCTGGCAATAATGTTAGCCATACCTAAAGCAAAACCTGTTTGGTCGGCAAAAGCAGTTCCAAAAGACACACCTTCATTATCCGGTGCAGTAAAGTATGTTTGGAAATAAGCATCTACAGAACCACTAATAGTCAATTTTTTAGATTCCTCTTCTTGTGCAAATAATGCAGTTGCTACAAAAAGCATTGTAAGAGTAAATAATTTTTTCATGATTGTTTTCAATTTTTAAGATTAATTTTTATTAGTTAATTTTCCTTAAGAATGAGCCAAAACTATGTTAAAAAGTTTTAACCCCCATAAAAAAAGGGGGTCATTGATTCATTTTTATAGATATTTTAATTTTTACCCTGTTTTTTTATAGGTATTCTGTTATTTTTTTGATTTTTTGATTTTTCAACAATGAAATTATTTGAATTATTGTCAGGTTTTTCAGTTTTTTCATGTTATTATTTTTAATAATTTCAACTTTTGTTATTATAAATTCAGATATCTGCATTTATCATTAAATTTTAGTGATTGAATATTTATTAAAAAACCCGGGGAATATTGATATATAATTATTTTTAGCTGCACTTCGTTTCTAAAATCGAAATAATGATTTGCCCATTATTATTAATTTAAAATCTATACCTATCTTCGCTTACTTAGTCACGTTTTAAACCAATATAATTAGTTGATTATGCTGAAGAAACAAGGAATGTATTCACCGGAATTTGAACACGCTAACTGTGGTGCCGGTTTTATTTGTAACCTTAAAGGGGAAAAGACAAATCAAATCATCCACGATGCATTAGAGATTCTGGTAAAGTTAGAACACCGGGGTGGTGTAAGTGCCGATGGAAAAACAGGTGATGGTGCTGGTTTATTAATTGATATCCCTCACGATTATTTTAAACGTGTTTGTGATTTTGAATTACCTGCTCCAAGAGCCTATGCTGTTGGTATGGTTTTCTTACCAAAAGTTGCAAACCAATACCAATATTGTAAAGACACTTTTGAGCGCGAAGTAAAGGCTCAGGGACTTACCATTTTAGGATGGAGAGAAGTGCCTGTAGACTCTTCGCAATTGGGAGACATTGCCAAGGCCTCAGAGCCTAATATAGAGCAATTATTTATTGGCAAAACAGATGATATAAGCGAAGCTGATTTTAAAGCAAAGCTGTATGCGGCCAGAAAAATAGCAGAACATGAAATCAGGCTATCTAAAATATCACAATGTGACTATTTTTATGTGCCTAGTTTATCTACAACTACCTTGATATATAAAGGTATTATTATGCCCGAAGATATTGGGCCGTATTATACCGATTTACAACAGAAAGATCTGGTTACCAGGTTAGCTTTGGTACACCAGCGTTTCTCTACAAACACCATGCCGGCATGGGAATTGGCACAACCGTTCCGCTTTATGTGTCAGAATGGGGAGATCAATACGCTACGTGGTAACGTGAGTAGAATGCGCGTACGTGAAGAGATTATGAAAAGTGATGTCTTTGGTCCGCAAATTGAAAAATTGTTTCCGATTGTTCTTCCCGGAAAATCCGATTCTGCCTCTATGGATATGGTGGTTGAATTATTAACACATACAGACCGTTCTTTACCTGAGATCATGATGATGATGATCCCTGAAGCCTGGGAAAAGCATAAAACCATGAGCGCGGAGAAGAAAGCATTCTATGAATACAACTGCTGTATTATGGAGCCCTGGGATGGCCCTGCCTCTATACCGTTTACAGATGGTGATTATATTGGTGCTTTATTAGACAGAAACGGTTTAAGACCATCCCGATACACTTTAACTAAAAGTGGTAAATTAATTATGTCTTCTGAAGTAGGTGTGGTTGATATTGATCCGGAAGATATTGAAATGCACGGTAGATTGGAACCTGGAAAAATGTTCCTGGTAGACATGAATGAAGGGCGTATTGTAGGTGATGAAGAAATTAAGAACAAAATAGTTTCCGAAAGACCCTATAAAGCCTGGTTAGATAAAACAAGACTGCACCTTAGAGATGTTCCTTATACCAACGAGACTTGTCCTATAGAGACCATCGATATTAAAACACGTCAGCGTTTATTCAACTATACTATTGAAGATATCCAGGAGGTTATCACACCAATGGCTCAAAAAGGGAAAGAAGCTCTTGGTTCCATGGGTATAGATACGCCTTTGGCTGTGTTGTCTGACAGACCACAATTAATTTCAAATTATTTCAAACAATTATTCGCTCAGGTAACCAATCCACCATTAGATGGTATCCGTGAGGAAATTGTAACTGACATTAGTTTGAATCTTGGTAAAGACCGCAATATTTTCAGTATCACAGAAAGACAATGCAGAAAACTACGTATTCAAAACCCTGTGATCTCTAATGCGGATCTTGAAAAGATCAGAACCATTCAAATAGAAAGTTTTAAGGCCGAAACCATCCATATGCTTTATCCAAAAGCACAAGGGTTAAATGGTTTGGAAGATGCTTTAGAAGATATAGTAAGACAGGTTGAAAAGGCTTTAGACAGAAAAACGAATATCATCATTTTATCCGATAGAGGGGTCAATAAAGATTTTGCTCCTATTCCGGCGCTTTTAGCTTGTTCCTATGTAAACCATCAATTGAACCGTTTGCGTAAGCGTTCTTATTTCGATATTATCATCGAATCTGCTGAGCCTCGTGAACCGCATCATTTCGCAACCTTATTTGGTTATGGTGCTTCAGCAATTAATCCATATATGGTGAATGAAATAATCAGAATGCAGGTGAAGGAAGGGTTCATTACAGGTATGGATGAGCAACAAGCAGTAACCAACTTTAATAGGGCAATTGGAAAAGGAATTTTAAAAATTATGAACAAGATTGGGATCTCAACATTGCACTCGTATAGAGGTTCTCAAATTTTCGAGATTGTTGGTTTCAACTCACAATTTGTTGAAAAATACTTCCCGTATACCGCTTCCAGAATTGAAGGTATCGGATTATACGAAATTGAAAAGGAAATTAACGAGCGTTATAAATACGCTTATCCCGATAAACAAATTAAAAACCGTTTAGGTCTGAACATTGGTGGTGATTACCGTTGGAGACGTAATGGCGAACGCCATATGTTTAACCCAACCACGGTTGCCAAGTTGCAACAAGCCGTTCGGTTAAGTGATCAGAAAAGCTACGATGTTTATGCAAAAACCATCAACGAACAATCTGAAAATTTAATGACCATCCGCGGGTTGTTTGAGTTTGATAACTTGGACCCCATTCCTATTGAAGAAGTAGAGCCCTGGACAGAAATTGTAAAGCGTTTTAAAACAGGTGCCATGTCTTACGGGTCTATCTCACGGGAAGCACACGAAAATCTTGCCATTGCCATGAACCGTATTGGAGGTAAATCCAATTCCGGTGAAGGTGGAGAAGACAGACGTCGTTTCCAAAAAGATGTGAATGGTGACAGCAGAAACTCGGCTATTAAGCAGGTGGCTTCAGGACGTTTTGGAGTAACATCGCATTACCTGACCAACTCTCAGGAGATACAAATTAAAATGGCCCAGGGTGCTAAACCGGGAGAAGGTGGACAATTACCGGGTGAAAAGGTATTGCCATGGATTGCAGATGCCAGAAACTCCACACCGTTTGTTGGTTTGATCTCGCCGCCACCTCATCACGATATATATTCTATTGAGGATTTGGCACAATTGATCTTCGATCTTAAAAATGCGAATCGCGATGCCAGAATCAACGTAAAATTAGTATCAGAAGTTGGTGTTGGTACTATTGCTGCCGGTGTTGCTAAAGCGAAAGCAGACGTAGTATTGATTTCCGGATTTGACGGTGGTACCGGAGCCTCGCCGTTAACCTCATTAAAACATGCCGGATTACCATGGGAGCTTGGTTTATCGGAAGCGCAACAAACACTGGTATTAAATGACTTAAGAAGTAGAATAGTTGTTGAATGTGACGGCCAGTTAAAAACCGGTCGTGATGTGGCTGTAGCGGCTTTATTAGGTGCCGAGGAATTCGGATTTGCAACAGCACCGTTAGTAGCTTCGGGTTGTATCATGATGCGTAAATGTCATCTGAATACTTGTCCGGTAGGAGTTGCCACACAAGACAAAGAGTTACGTAAAAACTTTAAAGGAACACCGGAACACGTTATTAATTTCTTCTACTATGTGGCAGAGGAATTAAGAGGTATTATGGCCCAGTTAGGGTTTAGAACGGTTGCCGAAATGATTGGTCAAACTCAGAAAATCAATGCCAATAAAGCTATAAAGCATTATAAGGCCAAAGGTCTTGATCTATCTAATATTTTACACAGACCCGCTGAATACCATCAGCTTACTATTAGAAATACGGAAGCGCAGGATCACAATTTAGATGAGGTGCTGGATTTCACAATTCTCAAAGACTCACACAGAGCTTTATACAGAAAAGAAAAGATGAATCTGGCCTATCCAATCAGTAATGTTGACAGAACTGTTGGTGCCATTGTAAGTAATGAGATTTCTAAGATCTACGGACATTTAGGCTTACCTGAAGATACCTTAAATATTAATTTTACCGGGTCTGCCGGACAAAGTTTTGGAGCTTTTGGAGCATATGGGTTAACCTTCACTTTGGAAGGAAATACC
Source organism: Seonamhaeicola sp. (assembly GCF_028281565.1). Lineage (GTDB taxonomy): Bacteria > Bacteroidota > Bacteroidia > Flavobacteriales > Flavobacteriaceae > Seonamhaeicola. Next base: position 44,061 of record NZ_JANQJQ010000008.1, on the reverse strand, counting down.
AATGATTACCTCGGTAAAGGTTTATCCGGTGCTAAATTAATTGTGAAGAAACCTGCTAAAGCCGATTTTGTTGCAGAAGATAACATCATTGTTGGTAATGTATGTTTATTTGGTGCCGTTCATGGTGAAGCTTACATAAACGGTATAGCCGGTGAACGTTTTGCAGTACGTAACTCAGGAGCTACAGCAGTAGTTGAAGGTGTGGGAGACCATTGTTGTGAATATATGACGGGTGGTAAAATTGTGGTTTTAGGAAAAACCGGAAGAAATTTTGCAGCCGGTATGAGTGGTGGCTATGCTTTTGTTTTGAATGAATCAGGACAATTCACTAATGGTTTATGTAACGAAGAAACTATTGATTTCGATCCGATCGACGAAGCTGATGAAGCAGAATTAAAAGGGTTGATTGCCAACCATGTAGCCTATACAAATAGTAACAGAGGTAAAGAAATTTTGGCCGACTGGAACAACTACCTCCCAAAATTCGTGAAGGTAATGCCTAAAGAATATAAAATAGCATTGGAAAGAATTGCTAACGAAGAACCAATGGTAGAAGAATTAACAATAGCATAATGTCATGGGAAAAGTAACAGGATTTAAAGAATTTGACAGACAGGATGAAGCTTACAAACCGGTTGAAGACCGCTTGAAGCACTATAAAGAGTTTACGGTTCCTTTATCTGAGGAAGAAATCACAAAACAGGGATCTCGTTGTATGGATTGTGGCATCCCGTTTTGTCATAGTGGTTGCCCGTTAGGGAACTTAATTCCGGATTTCAACCATATGGTACACCAGGGGGAATGGCAAAAAGCATCGTGGATATTACACTCTACCAATAACTTTCCGGAATTTACAGGACGCTTATGTCCTGCGCCTTGTGAACAATCGTGTGTTTTAGGTATTATTGAAGACCCTGTTTCTATTGAGAATATAGAGAAAAACATTGTGGAGCGTGCTTTTCAAGAAGGTTGGATAAAACCACAACCTCCAAAGGTAAGAACTGACAAAACCATTGCGGTTGTAGGTTCCGGGCCTGCAGGTTTGGCTGCAGCTCAACAATTAAACAGAGCCGGACATACCGTTACTGTCTTTGAAAGAGATGATGAGATCGGTGGTCTGTTACGTTATGGTATCCCTAACTTTAAAATGGAAAAGGAAATCATCGATCGAAGATTAGCCATTTTAGAAGCTGAAGGTATCACGTTTAAAACCAACGTAAATGTTGGCGTAAATTACGATGTTGAGCAGTTAAAAGCATTTGATGCTGTAGTGTTATGTGGTGGTGCTACCGAAAGACGTAGCTTACCAACTCCGGGGATTGATGCCGAGGGCGTAGTACAGGCTATGGATTTCTTAACCCAACAAACTAAAGTGTTGTTTGGTAAAGAGGTAAAAGACCAGGTTATGGCTACCGGGAAGGATGTGATTGTTATTGGCGGTGGTGATACAGGATCTGACTGTATTGGAACCTCAAACCGACATGGTGCAAAGTCAGTTACCAATTTTGAGATCATGCCTAAACCTCCGGGGCATCGTTCGCCTACCACACCATGGCCCTTCTGGCCATTGCAGTTAAAGACCTCTTCTTCTCATAAAGAAGGTTGTGACAGAAACTGGTTAATCAATACAAAGGAGTTTATTACCGATAAAAGCGGAAAACTGACGGCTTTAAAAACGGTTAATGTAGAATGGAAAATGGTTCCGGGTGAACGCCCGCAATTAATAGAAATTGAAGGTACCGAAAAAACATGGCCTTGTGATTTGGCTTTATTGGCTCTTGGGTTTACCGGACCGGAAAGCACCTTAGCTGACAAATTAGGTATTGAAAGAGATGCCCGTTCTAATTACAAAGCGGAGTACGGAAAATACCAAACCAATATTCCGAATATCTTCACTGCCGGTGATATGCGCCGCGGACAATCCCTAATTGTTTGGGCCATTTCCGAAGGTAGGGAAGCCGCCCGTCAGGTTGATATTTACTTAATGGGTAAATCAGATCTGCCTACAAAGAATGAAGCCGGCGATTTAGTGGCATTATAGAAAGAATAGACTTTTATGTATAAAAAAATGCGAACCAAAAGGTTCGCATTTTTATTATTTAATCTTCTCTATTGAGCATTCCTCATAAACTCTTCAGCCTTTTCAACCATATTTTTGCTCCCGCAAATAAAAGGCACGCGCTGGTGCAATTCGGTGGGTTCAACATCCAAAGTTCTTATAAATCCATCACTTGATTTCCCATTGGCCTGTTCTGCTAAAAATGCCATAGGATTACATTCATATAGTAAACGCAATTTACCATTAGGATTCTTAGAACTTTGAGGGTACAAATAAATCCCGCCTTTTATCATATTTCTATGGAAATCAGACACCAAAGAACCAATATACCTGGACGTATACGGCCGGTCTTCCTCTTCCAGCTGACAATATTTAATATAATCTTTTATCCCTTGCGGAAAGTGAATATAGTTGCCTTCGTTTACGGAATAGATGTTACCGTCTTCGGGAAACTCCATGTCAGGATGTGACAGATAAAAAGACCCTATAGCCGGATTTAAAGTAAATCCGTTCACGCCATGTCCGGTTGTATAAACCAGCATGGTAGATGTCCCATAAACCACATAACCAGCGGCTACTTGTTCACTGCCTTTTTGCAAAAAATCTTTAAGTTGAACCGGGGTTCCTATAGGTGTTACTCTTCGGTATATTGAAAAAATGGTTCCTACCGAAACATTCACATCAATATTTGACGACCCGTCCAAAGGGTCTATCAATACAACATATTTATTTTGGTGATTTTCATCCTGGCTGTTAATAGTTATGAAATCGTCTTCTTCTTCACTGGCAATCCCACAAACTATATTTCTTTTAGTAAGCGTTTGAATGAATTTTTCATTAGCATAGACATCCAGTTTTTGCTGATCTTCACCTTGTACATTGGTGTCACCAACCGCACCGATAATATCCACCAATCCTGCTTTGTTCACTTCATGGTTTACAACTTTTGCTGCCAGTCTGATGGAATTAAGAAGGCTTGATAATTCTCCTGAAGAATACTTAAAAGATGCCTGATTTTCAATAATAAACTCGCCTAAAGTTTGCTTTTTGTGGGCCATAAATAAGAAGTGTTTTAGTTTGTGCAAATATCCATAATTTTCAATGAACTACAACGTTTTCGTGAAAGAATATTAGGTAAAAATAATGTACTTTTGATGACACAATTAAAATTATGGATTTTACTATTAGAGAAGCCACTAAAGATGATATGCCAGAGGTGTTGGCATTAATTAAGCAATTGGCTGAATTTGAAAAAGAACCTCATGCGGTAGAGGTTACCGTAAGCGACCTGGAAAATGATGGTTTTGGAGAACATCCTGCCTTCTTTTGTTACGTTGCCGAAGTAAACTCGAAAGTAGAAGGTATTGCATTGGGGTATCACCGTTACTCCACCTGGAAAGGGAAAGCCATTCACCTTGAAGATCTAATTGTGAACAAACGCTTAAGAGGTTCCGGAATTGGCTCGGCATTGTTAGATGAGTTTATAAAACACGGGCATCGCTTAGGCGTTAAACGCATTAATTGGGAAGTGTTAGATTGGAATGAGCCTGCTATTACCTTTTATGAAAATAAAGGTGCCAACGTCATGCGAGATTGGGACGTGGTTCAAATGAATGAAGAAGGCATAAAAAACTATATAGCAAAACTTAACAATGCAGGTATTTAAGTTTGGCGGTGCTTCTATAAAAGATGCTGAAGGCGTAAAAAATTTAGCTTCGGTTTTAAAAACCATAGGCTATAAAAACACCCTGGTAGTGGTTTCTGCTATGGGTAAAACCACCAATGCTTTGGAGGTTGTTATTTCAAACTATTTTAATAATAAAGCAGAATTACAAAGTTCGCTTCAGGATGTCATTAAGTATCACAATGATATTCTATTCGATTTGTTCGAAAACGAAAATCATCCCGTATTCAAAAAAGTAAGATCTTTTTTTGATGAACTCAATGGCTTTTTAAAGATCAATAAATCGCCTGATCGCAATTTTGTTTACGATCAGATCGTTGGCTTTGGCGAATTGGTTTCAACAACCATCATTAGCGAATATTTAAATACTATTGGCATAACAAATCATTGGGTTGATTCCAGGGAATTCATTAAAACAGATAATTATTACAGGCGTGCGAATGTGAACTGGAAATCCACACAAACAGCCATTTCATCGTCCTTAAACACATCTGTTTTAAACATTACCCAAGGCTTTTTAGGAAGTGATTCCAATAACTTTACTACAACCCTGGGAAGGGAAGGAAGTGATTATACTGCTGCTATTTTTGCCTATTGTTTAAATGCCCAAAGTGTCACCATTTGGAAAGATGTACCCGGCGTGTTGAATGCTGATCCAAGGTATTTTGAAAATGCTCAATTACTTCATAAAATATCCTACAGAGAGGCTATTGAATTGGCTTTTTATGGGGCTTCGGTTATTCATCCAAAGACACTTCAACCTTTGCAGCATAAGGAAATTCCGTTACAGGTAAAATCGTTTTTAAATCCGAAAAAACCAGGTACAAAGGTTGGAAAAGGCATCCCTATCGAGCCTAACATTCCTTGTTTTATAGTGAAGAAGCATCAGGTATTGATCTCACTATCATCCTTAGACTTTTCATACATAGTAGAAGAAAACATTAGTGACATTTTCGGTTTGCTTCATACTTATAAAATGAAGGTAGATGTGATTCAGAATTCAGCCATTAGCTTTTCGGTATGCGTAGACAATATCTATAATAATTTAGAAAAGTTGCTTCAGCAATTAAAAGCTAAATTTAGTGTAACTTGCCATGAAAATGTATCGTTGTATACCATCAGGCATTATACCGAGGCCACTTTGAACCAATTAGAGCAGGATAAAACCGTATTACTGAAACAATTAACACAAGAAACCGTTCAAATAGTAACTAAGTAAAGTATTTAGTACATTTACGCTCATGAGCAAACAACAAGATTTAGGACTTGTAAGCGCCAAAGAAGTAGCTAAAGCCATTCAATTGGATAAATATGGCTTTATTGGTACGTTTATTGGCTGGATTTTGATGAAGGTGCTTAAAATTTCTACGCTCAACAAGATTTATAAACGCAATAAGCATTTAAGTGAACTTGCCTTTTTGAATGGTATTCTGGGTGATTTCCAGATTAAATTTGAAATCCCGGAAGCAGATTTAAAGCGCTTACCAAAAGATGGGGCTTACATTACGGTTTCTAACCATCCGCTTGGAGGTATTGACGGTATTTTACTTTTAAAATTAATGTTGGAACAACGCCATGATTTTAAGATCATCGCCAACTTTTTACTGCACAGGATAGAGCCTTTAAAGCCTTATATCATGCCGGTAAACCCTTTTGAGGACAGAAAGGATGCTGCTTCCAGTATTTCCGGCTTTAAAAATTCCATTTTGCATTTACGCGAAGGGCATCCGCTTGGTATTTTCCCTGCTGGAGAAGTATCTACTTACCGGGACGGAAAATTAGTGGTAGATAAACCCTGGGAAGAAGCTGCCATGAAACTGGTTAAAAAAGCCGAAGTACCAGTAGTACCGATATACTTTCACGCCAAGAACAGCAAACTTTTTTATAAGCTTTCTAAAATTAGCGATACGTTCAGAACTGCTAAGTTACCTTCGGAGTTGCTTACCCAAAAACGCAGAACCATAAAGGTCAGGATTGGAAAACCTATTTCGGTAAAGGACCAAAAGGAGCATGATTCACTTGAAGATTTTTCGGAATTCATCAGGAAGAAGACCTATATGCTTTCCAATTCTTTTGAAAAGAAATCCAAAATACTGGATAATCTTTCTTCAACTTTAAAAACGCCTAAGCCGCCCAAACGTATCGTGACTCCTATTGAAACCTGCGTTATGGAAAGCGAGGTTGAAGTTTTGAGAAAAGAAGATTCAAGATTGCTGGAAAGTAAGAATTACGAGGTGTTTTTGGCTGCAGCCGATAAGATCCCCAATATACTTCGGGAAATTGGTCGCCTACGTGAAATCACCTTTAGGGAAGTAGGTGAAGGCACCAATGAAGCTATAGATCTTGACACGTTTGACACTTACTATCACCATATGTTTTTATGGGATCGGGAAAGTAAGCTTATTGTCGGTGCCTACCGTATGGGGCTAGGGTCCAAAATATTTGCGCGCTATGGTATCAACGGGTTCTATTTACAGGATCTGTTCAGGTTTGAACCCGAACTTTATAAAATGATGAGCGAATCTATTGAAATGGGTCGTGCCTTTATTATTGGAGCTTATCAGCAAAAACCCATGCCCCTATTTTTACTTTGGAAAGGTATTGTTCATACGACCTTACGTTATCCTGAACACAATTATTTAATAGGTGGTGTGAGCATTAGTAACCAGTTCTCAAACTTCTCCAAGTCACTTATGATCGAGTTTATGAAATCGCATTACTACGATCCCTATTTGGCGCAATATGTTCGCCCTAAAAAAGAGTTTAAAGTGAAGCTTAAGGATGCCGATAAAGATTTTGTTTTTGATAAAACCGAAGCGGATCTGAATAAATTCGACAAAATTATCGATGAAATAGAACCTGGGGCTTTACGCTTACCGGTACTTCTTAAAAAATATATCAAACAAAATGCCCGTTTAGTGGCCTTTAATGTAGACCCGCTGTTTAATAATGCCGTAGACGGGTTGATGTATATTAAAATAGCAGACTTACCCGAAAGCACCGTTCGTCCCGTTATGGAAGAGTTTCAGGCAGAATTGGAAGCCAAATTTTCGGCTACTAAAAACGGTTAATTACTTTATTCAAAACCATCACCAATAGGCGCTCTTTCTTTTCTATTTACTTCAATCAAAAGCTTATCAAAATTTGTTTATATTTGCCAGATAATAATTACAAATAAATAACGTTATAATAAGACATTTAATGTAAGAAAAGTTTTTGTTTTGGCATGCTTTTTGATAAATGTTTTTGATAAAACTAATTAATACTCCCCCTATGAAACTATTTAAAATCTTAACCCCAAAAATTATCCTGTATCTAATATTAATACTAACCGCGTTTACTTATTATTCATTTGTTGGTGTAGATGCAGAAAACGAGACTGATTTCCTTATTACTTTGATTGTGATAGCTATTTTGTGTGTATTTGCTATCCATGATATAAAAGACAAAATTAAATTTTTGAAAGGACAAAAAGACAGCCTTTAAGGCTTTATTTCCGGTCAACAGTAATGAAGGGATTATATTTATCTTAAAAAATTATTGGGCATTTTGAGTAAAATGCATAAGCATTAATAAAGTATAATCCTTTTTTAAATTTCAGACAAAGAGATAAACCATAATATCCTATTTCAAATCAGAAAACACAAACTTCATCTCAGTAGCTATTTCCAAACTTCTGTTAAAATAGGTTTCTGTTTGTTGTGATGTCCCATCGGATTTCTTAGGATCTTCATAGGTGATGGCGATACGTTTATCACAACCAAAAACCATGGGACAACCTTCATCTGCCGATGAACAGGTCATAATGGCTGCAAATTCTGAAGCTGGGTTAAAATCATCACCATATTGTTTTGAAAAAGCAATAATTGAAGGGTCATTATCCGAATACCTAATACTATAAACCGGGTTATTTCCTTCAGATAATTTAGCCATTTTGAACCCTTGGTTAACTAAAGTCTCACCCACTTTGCGAAACATAGCTGTAGCTTCGGTTCCTCCTGAATAACAAGACACATTTTCAATATTAAAATAAGCCGCCATGGTTTGTGCCCAAATTTGAGATAAATGACTTCTTCTTGAATTATGTGTACAGATAAAATTTAATCTGACGGGTGCTCTAGCCTCAATCTTCTCTTTTAAATAATCTACCAAAGGATTAAGAACCTCTTTTCTTTCTTCTGAAATAGTATTTGTTTTTAAAGATTCAATCGTCTTATTTATTTCTTCAAACAATGTTCTATTCATTTTTTTATTTGAGGTTGAATTCTATAGTTAAAAAAGTAATGCTTTGTCAGCCTGAAACGGGTTCAGGTTGACAGCTTTTGATACTTTTTAGACAGCCTTCTATTTTTAATTTACCAATTCTTAATGGATCCCTGCCAACATGGGAATGACAAATTTTAACAGCAATTTCCGTCCGGAGAACAACAGGGTTCACCTCCTGCTAAAGCAAGTTCTTTTTCTGCAGAAACAGTTTTATTAAGCTCTGTCGAAATACCACATGTTTCCTTTGCTTTACAATTGGTTTTTTCAACGGCTAACTTAAAGATTAAATTGTTGTTTCGTATTTCGAAATCGTTAACAAATAACTGAGCCGTATGAAATGCTGCATTACTGTATTCAAACTTCACTTCAGCCTCTAAATGATATGGCTTCATCTTACCTACTTTTTTAAGAATGCCTAAAGCCTTATAAACTGACATGTAATCTGTTTTACCCGTTTCTTCCGGGCTTTCCCACAATTGAATAATAGTTTCATTCCAGCTATCGGTTTTTGAGCCACAATCCACAGATTCAACGGCTAAATGCTTTACTTCGGTTATATGATAATTGGCCCCGACAAATAAATCAGGGGCGTATTCAAATAGTAACGATTTATCCCGGTGTTGTTCCAGTATATTAAATAATTCTTGTGTTTTCATAAGTTTAAATTTTAATAATTATTCTCCCTAGTTTTCCGTTTGAATGAGATATTTAAATCCCCGTTATAGGATGTGGTCAGCAACAATTCGCTTTGGTTGTGTTAAAGAATACGTTTAGTTCATCCTGAATGTCTGTCCAACGATCCACGTTAATACAATAACACATGCTCTTACCTTCAACTTCACCCTTGATCAACCCTACACTTTTTAGTTCTTTTAAATGCTGGGATATGGTAGCCTGAGCTAACCCGATCTCATCAACCAGATCATTACAGATACAAGCATTCTGATTACTTATATATTGAAGTATTGCTACTCTTGCCGGATGCCCTAATACTTTAAAAAACTGAGCCAGGTCATTTTGCTTTTGGGTAAATATTTGTGATTTGGTAATTCCCATAATTTTATATTTATATATTGCAATATTACGATATTAAACTTAAATAAAAAAGTCAAAACGCACTTATTTTGACTTTTTTATCTTTTTATATATTAAAACCAGGCTTTTTTACCGGCCTGATAAGTGTTATAAAATTCCTCATCCGACTTTGTTAAATAGATGATTCCTTCCACTACGCCAATCACCCAGGCAATTCCCGAAGTTATTCCACAAGTAAAAATACCTAATATGGCCATAACCAGAAATATGATACCTTCTTTATTATATCCTAAAATAAATTTGTGAATTCCGATGGTACCTAATAACAGGGCCAAAATCCCGGCAAGCACCTTTTTATTATCTCCGGTAGCTTTATCAAAGGCTTCTTTAGCTTCATCGGCAAACTCAGAAGCAGCTTCCTTGGCTTCTTCTGCAAACTCTTTGGCTTTTTCTTTAGCTTCTCCGGCTATTTCCCCTGCTTTATCGGCAGCTTTTTTTGCTCCTTCTTTGGCGTCTCCTAACATATCGTTTAGGTCGTCGCTTAAACTTTTTTCGTCAGACATTGTATTTTATTTATGGTTAGACTATAAAATTAAAAATTTAAATTCACTTTATATTATCTGTCTTTTAAATTTCAATTCCGTTACAGTTTAATAACATCTTCCTATCGGAATAACATGATGATCCCCCCAATAGCTGTAACTATTATTATAAAACGCCTGTAGTTTGAATTAGAAATAAGCTTTATCACTTTTGCTCCTACAAAAAAGCCCATAACCACTGCCGGAAACAGGGTCAAATTAAGAACTAAAGTATCTTTTGAAACCGTTTTCCAAACAAAAAAATGAAATGGCAGTTTGAATACATTCACAATGAAGAATAACCATGCTGCCGTACCTATAAACTCATTTTTCGGTAATCGCATAGCGAGAAAGTAAATGTTTGCTATTGGTCCCGCCAGGTTACCTATCATGGTAGCAAATCCAGCCAAAAATCCTGTGGAGTACGAAAAGGTCTTATTATGTGGTACGGATGTGGATTTACGACGTTCAAAATACCACATGATAAGGATGCTACCAATAATGATAATGGCCATAACCCGTTTAAAGACAACTTCAGAAATAGCATCACCTACCCAAACACCAAACAAAACCCCAACAACCATCCAGGGTAAAAGCATTCTGATAAATTTCCATTGGGTATGCCTGTTATAATAACTTACTGCCAGAATATCGGCACTTATAAGCATAGGTAACAGTATTCCGGTAGAAGCTTTTTCTCCAAAAACAAAGGCTAAGATCAAAATAATGACAATACCAATGCCCTTGATACCGGATTTGGATATACCCAAAACAAAAGCAGCTATACCAATGGCTACCCATTTAAAAAGCGATAAATTATGTGATTGAAGGATTTCGGTTATTCCCAAAGTATGTTATTTAAAAGCCGCATCAACCGGTTCCCAGAGTTCTATCTTATTGCCGTCGTTATCTAAAATCCAACCGAATTTACCATAGTCATATTCTTCAATATCACCAACCACAGTCACGCCCTCTTCTTTTAACGTTGTAATCAATTCGTGTAAATTCTCCACACGGTAATTGAACATAAAATCCTTTTTTGACGGCTCATAATAGGACGTATTTTCAGAAAAAGGACTCCATTGTGTAGAACAATCGTTGCCTTCCTTATCTTTCCACCAAAAGGTGCAACCGTAATCATCCGTATTAAAACCCAAGTACTTTTTGTACCAATCTTTAGTGGCCTTAGGGTCTTTTGTTTTAAAAAACAACCCGCCTATTCCTGTTACTCGTTTGTTCATTTTTTTCTGTTTTTAATGGAATCTTCATAAATCTGTATCCACTCTTCAGTACTTATTTTACCGGTAAGTTCCCCGATAAGTTCATAAGGAATATCATCCATCCGTTTTAACCGAATACAACTTTTCCCCATATCCAGTTTATACCTGCATCTCTTTGCGTATTCTGAAGTAAACCAGTCATACAATCCTTTTTTCGCATAAATGGTCATACTGTAAACCCCTATAAAGTTTTTTTGCGATGCCAAATTCATAAATGGCAGCGGAAGCTCAGGCGTACAGTGGTAGCCCTCCGGATACACCGAATGCGGAATAACATATCCCAGCATTCCATAGCCCATTTGTTCTTCTATACCTTCGGGTAGATTATCTAAAATTTGTTGCCTTAATTTTAGTATTGGTTCTTTTCGGTCTTCCGATAATTCGTCTAAATATTGTTGGGGCGTCGTAGCTTCAGATCTCATAACAGTACTATTTACGTTGTAATATTAAACCCGAAATTAAAGATATAATAAATCCGATAACCGTGACCAAAGAAAACATAAATATGCCGGCCGTAAGGCTTGTCATTTCCATGATCTCATCTTCTTTACCGGCATCACGCATCATTTTATAATAATTTTCAAACCATTCCGGGTTAATAAATTGGGTATAAATAAAATCGGCCAGAGCAATACCAATAGCTACCAAAACTGAAATTAACACCCCTATTAAAAGTGCTTTCCCAAAAGATACCGCCCCGTTATTTACTTTATCCCGGTAATGCTTAATACCAAAGAACACAAACGATAAGGATATAAAAATAGAGATATACCCTAAAATCTCGTTGGTTGAATAACTCAGATCCTTCCCTAATGTCAGGTGAAGTAAAAAAATAATTAAACCGGTTAACAAACCGTAAAAACCATACTTTAAAATTGTTGATTGCATAAATATTCGTTTTTAAAGATTAACAATTCAAAAGTAGGCAGCAACGGCATTTTAGGGGTCATACTAAAGTACCAAAGCCCTGGTACTTCAGTATAAAAGTACATGAATTTTTTAATTTGTAAATCTTTAAACCATATCCTGCAAGGTTTTGCAAACCTTGTAGGTATCCAAAACAAGTAAGTATACTTACAAGGTCCAAAAAAAGACCTTGGAGGTTTACCAAATGCCTTTAAATTATTTGATAATCCTTTGCAATTTGTAATGCTTGGGTGCGCCGTTTGGCATTTAATTTAACTAATAAGTTAGACACATGTGTTTTGATGGTGCTTTCCGAAAGGAACAATTTATCGGCTATTTCTTTATTGGATAAGCCTTCCGAAATGGCTTGAAGCACTTCATATTCGCGTTCGGTAATTTCTAATTCTGCAACCTTGTTGTGATTGATTTCGGTAGAAGGTGTTTGATTTTTATGCAAACTCTTTTTATTGATATAAATACCTATAATCAAGAATACAATGGCTATTACAGCAATGATGATCTCCATTTTTAAGCTCCCGGAAAGCACAGCATATTTACTTATTTGAAACAATAAGAGTATGGCAAAAATGAGAAGAGCAAAAACAAAAATAGTTTTCTTCATGTATTAAAAATAGGAAATATAATTATTTACTTTTCGATGCATCCCGATTAAAATCGGGATACTCTAAGTGACAAAACCCTTAGTTGGGTTGAAGAGATTCTTCAGTCGTTTCACTTCTTCTGAATGACAAAAGCTTTGATTTTATCTACAATAGTTTGTGCTAATTTTGCTTTACTTTCAATGGTCCATCCAGCCACATGGGGTGATAAAATTACATTTTCGGCTTGTATTAAATACTGAAACGCTTTCGGCATTTCAGTAGAAAACAAACTTTCAAATGATGCTTTTTCGTATTCCAATACATCTAATCCGGCACCCAAAATTTTACCGGTTTTTAAGGCGGAAACCAAATCTGAAGTTACCACACTTTTTCCCCTGGCCGTATTGATAAACCAAAATGGTTTTTTAAACGCATTAATAAAACTGGAATTTATCATTTTTAAGGTTAAGGGCGTTTGAGGGGTATGTAAACTGACCACATCTACCGTTTCCTGAAATTCTGATAAACTTACCTGAGTGGCATTGTCATCTCCAACACCGTCTTTAATGTCGAAACACAGCACCTCAACCTCAAAACCTCTCAGCTTTTTGGCAAAAGCCTTTCCCATATTGCCATAACCTATAATACCTACTGTCTTTCCATCAAGTTCAATGCCTCTGTTTTCTTCCCGTAGCCATTTACCTGTTCTAACCTCAGCATCTGCCTTATTTAATTTATTGAATAATGACAATACCATTCCCAAAGTGTGTTCTCCAACAGCATTTCTGTTACCTTCAGGTGCTGAAATCAAATAAATACCCTTTGATTCGGCATAATCACACTCTATATTTTCCAAACCGGCACCTACTCTGCCAATAAACTTTAAATTAGTTGCTGCATCTAAAAACTGTTTGTCTACGGTAAACCGACTTCGGATAACGATACCATCATATTCTGAGATTTTAGCTTCCACTGCTTCTTTTGAAGATGTGTAATCTTCATGATTCGTGAATCCTAAATCGTTAAGTTGATTGATTAATAGTTCTTGATTGGTATCTAAGTGAAGGACTTTCATATACAATAATTATCGGGCAAAATTACGAAGTTTTGCGTTAGTGATTGCAGTGGAAATCCTTTTGTTTTTCAAAAGATTGCAACGGAAAGCACGGCCCGCAGGGGAACGCCCAAATATTAAATTCCAAGAATGAGTTTAGCTATCCAGAAATAAAGTAAAATACCTAAAATATCATTGCTGGTAGTTATGAAAGGCCCGGTGGCTATGGCCGGATCTATACCGCGTTTATCTAAAAAAAGCGGTACAAAAGTCCCTATTAAGCCCGCTATGATAATAACGGCTACTAACGATACTGAAATGGCCAGAGCTTTGGTCAAATTACCATCATAACTCCATACAAATAGAAATAAGAATATAGCCAGAATAAACCCATTGAGTGTTGCTAACAGCATTTCTTTTAAGAGCCTGCTATTGATGCTTCCTTTAACGTCATCATTCGCCAACCCCTGCACTATGATGGCACTGGATTGTACCCCAACATTTCCAGCCATGGCAGCTATGAGTGGCGTAAAAAAGAACAGTACGGCATATTGTTTAAAGGCTTCCTGAAACCCTTCCATGATCAAAAAGGCACCTACACCACCAATTAAGCCTAAAAACAGCCAGGGTAAACGGGCTCGTGTGAGCTCTATGATACTGTCATCAGAATCTACATCACCGGTAATACCTGCCGCTAACTGATAGTCCTTTTCGGCTTCTTCCTTTAATACATCTACAATATCATCAATAGTAATTCTACCTAAAAGTGTTTTGTTCTCGTCTACTACCGGAATGGCTTCCAAATCATATTTTGCCATGACCTTGGCAACTTCTTCGGCATCTTCATCAACAGTCACATAGTCTACATTAGAAATATAGATATCGGCTATTTTCTGATCGTTCCTTGCAACAATCAAATCTTTTAAAGATAAACGACCAATTAGTTTTTCTTCTTTTGTCACAACGTAGATCGAATGCACTCTGGTAACCTCCTCCGCTTGCCCTCTGATCCGGCGCAGGCATCCTGCAACCGTCCAGGTTTCATATACTTTGACCAACTCCTTGGCCATTAATCCCCCGGCAGTATCTTCGTCATAAGTAAGAAGTTCTTTAATTTCTTCCTTATGCTCTTCATCCTCAATTTTTGCAATGACTTCCTGCCGACGTTCCTCAGGAAGTTCTGCAATCATATCAGCAGCATCATCGGTATCAAGTTCCTCAATCTCCTCAGCAATTTCTTTAGCCGATAGATTTTTTAATACTTTTTCCCGATTGTCTTCATCGAGCTCCATCAACACATCTGAAGTAGTTTCGGAATCCAGAAGTTTAATCACATAAATAGCCTCTTCCAGATTAAGTTCATCCAGAATTTCGGCTATATCGGCATAATGAAACTCCTTTAAAAGCTTTTGTAATGCTTTGTCGGTTTGTTCTTCGACAAGTAATCTTACCTGCTCTAAAAGTTCATCTGTAAGCTCAAACTGTTGTATGTTTTCTTTTTCTTCAGACAAATGTGAAAACTTTAAAAGATTCAAGCGTCCTTTTCAATCCTCAAAGTAAGTTCTATGAACTCAGGAACACTTAATTGTTCCGGACGCTTGCCAAATATACTATTTGCTTTTAAATTATCTGATAAATTGAATGTTTTTAAACTGTTACGAAGTGTTTTTCTACGCTGCTGAAATGCTGTTTTAACCACTTTGAAGAATAATGTCTCGTCACAAGGTAATTTATAATCTGTTTTTCTAATAAGTCTTAAAACGCCTGAGTCCACTTTAGGCGGTGGATTAAAAACTGATGGTGGCACCGTGAATAAATAGTCCGCATCATAAAATGCCTGGGTTAATACAGATAGAATACCATATACTTTACTACCTTCTTTTGAACAGATACGCTGTGCCACTTCTTTCTGAAACATCCCGGTGAACTCCGGAATCTGATGGCGCCATTCTAATGCTTTGAAAACTATTTGTGACGAAATGTTATATGGAAAGTTTCCGGTTATGGCAAAAGATTCGTCATTAAACACCTGGCCTAGGTCATATTTCAGGAAATCCTTTTCAATGATCCGCGATGCCAAATTAAGGAAATTGGCCTGCAGGTATGCTACAGATTCGGTATCAATTTCAATCACATAGGTTTCAACATCTTTTTGTAACAGGTATTTGGTGAGCACGCCCATGCCCGGGCCAATTTCCAACACTTTTTTGTACCCGTTCAAAGTAAGTGTATCACCTATTTTCCTGGCAATATTTTCATCTTTTAAAAAATGCTGGCCCAGATGTTTTTTTGCCTTTACCTGATGTTGGTTAGAATTACTAGCCACGAATTATTGATGCTTTAATTTATTTTTTCCCAAAATATCTATAGACATTGGTTGCCCTTTTTTTAAAGCCTAACTTTTGATATAGATTGTTAGCAGCAATACGCTCCGGGCTTGATGTTAAATCTATTTTATTGACACCTTTACTAATGGCATAGTCTACGGCAAATTGGGTTAAGCTTTTACCAATGCCCTTGCCCCTGGATTTATCACTAACTACTACATCCTCTATCCAAGCTTTTTCTCCCGTTGGTATTTTGTTGAAAACCAGGGTTAATGTTCCTATGATGTCATGGCCTTCTTTAGCAATAAAAAGTTTTGTGTTGTCTGAATAGACTATAGTTTCCAAATCTTTTCTTGTGGGTAATGCACATGTAGAAGCGAGTAAAGGGATTAAATTTTTAAAAGCATTTAAGACCTCATCATTTACGCTTTCTAATTCTCTTATATCCATAGGTTCCGTTTCAAAAGTGTATTAATTAGGGTTAATGTCTACGAAATACTCGTCTATTAACTCCAGTTCTGTTCTAAAAGCCACCATTTTATCGGCAAATCGTTTTATGGCGTCAGCCCGCATTCTTTGGGCATCTTCTTCATAGTAGGCGTCTAACGCTTCTCTTGAATGGGCTCTATATTGAATGGAATATGTAACACCACCCATATCTTCTTTTACCAAAACTCTTGTTAATGTAGCTTTATTAAATTTTCCGGTTGATAAAACCTCCGGAATATGATCTTTGATCCATGCCAGCCATTCGCCATGAATAGATTCATCAATATTTGCTGTTACGTTATATATTATCATAATCTAGTAAAATTTAAAACTCAAGCACTAAATTCCAAAGCCAAAATATTCGAATTTGAGATCTAATTTATAGCATCACCACGTAATGCTCTATATCGTTTTCTAGCCTCCACAAAATAAATGCTATCGGCATGATTGAAAATGATCTGCTCATACAACGGTTTTGCCTTTTCCGGTTGATTTAATGCTTTTTCATACAAAAGCCCTAAATTAAAATACGCATCATCAACCAAAATACCATCTCTATAGTTTTCAATGAGCAGCTCAAAGTTGGTTACCGCTTTATCCAAAGCGCCTTGTTCCTTAAATAATTGCCCCTGCTTAAACAGCGTTTGAGCTATGATTGGTTCCGTTTTATGTTCGTTTAAAATTTTGTTCAATAATGAAATGGCTTCGTCCTTTTTATTCTGAAATGCCAGCAGATCTGCTTTGGCATAAAGCTTTAAAGCGGTTTGAGTTGAGTCCTCATACTTATTGTCAGAAATAAGGAGTTTTAAATCTAACGCATCGTTGGCTATCAATTGTGATGTTGATGATTTTAAAACTTTAAGTTGTGATTCCGCCCACTTAAAATCGCCTTTATAATAACTGGTTTTTGCTACCCTAAATCGGGCTTCCTGAGATACCGTACTATTCTTCAAATTACGCTGAATTTGGGTATAATAAATTAATGCCTGATTGAATTTCTCCTGCAAAACCAAAATATCACCCAGTTCTAATTTTACCTGGGCTTTTTGCAATTCTGATAAGGGCAATTGCAATGTTTTTTCTAAAAATTTAGAAGCTTCATTGGTTTTATTCATATAAAAAGCCAAAAAATGACCATAGGCTATTTGCAAGTTTAAAGTCTGTGAAAAGGTTCCAAATTCTTCAAAAAGAGTTAAGTATTTTTCATTTATGATGTCATAATTTTCGGCAGAACTTTCTTTGGTCTCAATCTGAATCAAATTATAATGGGCTCTTAGTTTAGTGTCCAGATCCTGTGCCGTATCAATGATATAATTGAAAATTTCTTTAGCTATATCATTTTTATTTTCATTGGCCGAAATTAAAGCCAATTCTTTAATTCTTTCTAAACCTTCCGGTTGTCTGTTAAAAATGGCTTTTTCCTGAATAAAGGCTTTTTTAAAATCTTTTTGTTGGATGAATAACCAACTTAGCATTTGGTTCCAAAGTAAGTTGGGTTTTTGCTGCATTTTTTTTAGCAAAATTTTTCTGAACAGCACATTATTTTCGTTGTCGCCATTATCACTTAAAAATCCGTTTATTCTCCGTTTTATATCGGGTAGAGCCACCTGGTTAGATTCGGCAAAATTCAAATAGCTGTTCAGCATCTTTTCAATTTTGCCTTGTTCTCCGTATAACTGGGCCAATTGAATGTTAAAATTATAATCCGGATTTAATTGCATGGCTTTTTCATAGGCAATAACCGCTTCATTTAAAAGCGAATGACTTTGAAAAGCTCTGGCTATAGCGAACACGTTACTTGGCCTTAAATCTATATGATCCAATGCCTTTTTATAGTTTAAGTTAGCTTGTTCCAAATCATTTTTAAGCTGATAATTAAATCCTAACTCAACATAAAATGCCGGGTAATTTATTCTTGCAACAAGTTTTTGAAGAAATGCTTCTGCTTCATCATATTGTTCCAATTGCTGATGTGAAGCTACGATCTGATTGATGTAATTTATGTTTGAAGCACTTTGGGCATACAACTTCTTATACTCATGGAGTGCCTTTTCATACTCGCCCCTTTTAAAATAATCCATGGCCAAGTTAGCATCTTGTGCAAATAGATTAACCGATAAGAGTAAACATAAAACGAAAAGCAATCTCATGATGTAAATATAACAAATGTGCGAAGTAGTCATTCTAAATATTATGATAAAAAAATGCCCGAAATAAATTTCGGGCACACTAACCAACCAAAAATAAATGTTCCATTAACTACCGTTAAATTTAAAAACGATGGTATTATTCAGATTGGGGACAACTTTTTTAATAAGGAAAAAACCTTAAATCTTTAACAAAGGATTCCTTAAATGATATAAATCCCTATTTGCTCACAATAGCAGTTGAGTTATCTTCGGACTTTACAATTTGAAAGTCTGAAAACAACACCTTACCTGCGAAAAAAATGAGTGCAATTAAAATAATAAGGCGCTTTAAATTTTTCATGGTTAGTAGGTTTGATAGATTTGGTGAGGCTAACATCTAAAATAAAACCACAAAAACAAAGAAAATTGAATTAATTTCGTTGAACAGCGTTAATAACTTGCACTTTATCGATTAAAATAATAAAACCCTACAGATTTGTAAGGTTTTATTTTCGCGATATATATGTTATAAAATGCTTATGACCCGTTTTTTGTCATAATATAGATTTTCTGTCATGCTGAACTTGTTTATTCACGAGTATTAGATCATAAATTAAAAAGAGTTCATGAATTTTCAATTTCAGCATCGCATAATAACTTTAAATCAATATTATGAGACCCTGAAATGAATTCAGGGTGACACTAGGGTTATAATTGATTATGGACATTCAAAAAATGCTTTAATCTATGATTTTAAAGCCTGTATAAGACTGTAAAACTTCAGGCACTACAATACCTTCCTTTGTCTGATAATTTTCTAAAATTCCGGCTAATACTCTTGGTAATGCTAATGAACTTCCATTTAAGGTATGCGCCAATTCGTTTTTACCATTACTGTTTTTAAAACGAAGCTTTAACCGGTTAGCTTGAAAGGTTTCAAAATTAGAAACAGAGGATATTTCCAACCATCTGTCCTGGGCCGTTGAAAATACTTCAAAATCATACGTTAGAGCTGATGTAAAGCCTAAATCGCCGCCACACAGTCTTAATATTCTATATGGCAATTTTAATTCCTGTAAAATGGTTTTAACGTGAGCCACCATACCATCTAAAGCATCATAAGATTTGGAAGGGTGTTCTACCCGTAATATTTCAACTTTATCAAACTGATGCAATCTGTTCAAGCCTCTTACATGCGCTCCGTAACTTCCGGCTTCACGGCGAAAACAAGGGGTGTATCCCGTAATGGCCAAAGGCAGTTCGCTTTCGCTTAAAACAACATCTCTGAAAATATTGGTTCCGGGGACCTCAGCTGTTGGTATCAAATACAAATTGTCGGCCGTGACATGGTACATTTGCCCTTCTTTATCCGGCAGTTGCCCTGTTCCAAAACCTGACGCTTCGTTCACCAAATGCGGTAACTGGAATTCTGTATAACCTGCTTCGGTATTCTTATCTAAAAAATAGGTTATTAAAGCCCGTTGCAGTTTGGCTCCTTTCCCTTTATAAACCGGAAATCCGGCTCCTGTTATTTTGTTCCCAAGCTCAAAATCTATGATGTCATACTTTTTAGCCAACTCCCAATGCGGTAAGGCACCCTCCTCTAAAACGGGGATATCCCCTTCTCTAAAAACCTCTTCGTTATCATCTTCAGTATTTCCTGCCGGAACAATATCGTTGGGAACATTTGGGATTTTATAAAGCAATTCATTTAACGCATTGGTCTTATTATTAAGATCTTCAGAAAGTTTTTTAGAAGCTTCTTTTAACTCACCTGTTTTCGCTTTTATAAGATTCGCTTTTTCAACCTCACCGGACTTGAACAACATACCAATTTCTTTTGAAAGTGCATTAGACTCTGCCAAGGTATTATCCAACTCCGCCTGAATACGTCTCCTGTCTTCATCAAAAGCAATTACCTGGTTAATATCCTCGGTAGCATCCATGTTTCGCTTTGCTAAACGGGCTATCACCAAATCCTTATTGTCTCTAATAAAAGGTACTTGTAACATGTCTTGAAAATTTGAGCGACAAAAGTACATGATTTTTTATAATCAATCTGCTTTTGAAGGCAAAATCCACTTACTATGTTTGAAAGTTTCCCAGGCTACATTAGCCAAATCCACATCCGGGTTTGTTAGCTGTTTATAAGGCTTTCCATTTACACTTACGCTACAGTTTACAAACACTGAGATCTCCTGGTTGTTTTCTTTAAACTTTTCTTTTAACCGTTGTGCAAACTGCCAAATAACATCCGGTTTGGTACTGGCTCCTCTTTGCTGCTTTTTGCTTAAATAGTCATCCAGTTTTATAACTATTTTACTCCCGGTTTCTTTTACCTGAACGATATAAGTCGCAGATCCGCTTTTGGCCCTGAGCATCATGCGCCATGAAAGCCTGTGCCCTTCTTCGGTCCATAACACATCGTCTTCAATAATATGATGCCGCAATGGTAACAGTATTTGAAACACAAAGTAAATCCCAAAAAGCGTGATAAACGGTGCTTTATAATTAGGTACTATGATGTCTTCTGAGTTATAAAAAGGTTTCCTTTTAAGGAAGATCCTGTGAATAGTTTCAGGTTCAAAAAAGAACAAAGAAAACGCTAATGACAAATACGGAAAGATACCTATTTGAAAGATAAACGAATTGAATAAATGGAAGAAGATCGAAGCAAAAAACGCATATTTCCTGGTGGGCTTAAACAATAGTAACGGAATGATTAAGCCGTCAAAAAGAATACCGCCATAGGCTAAAAAATGATGCACCCATTTTTGTTGAAGCAAGTCGCCTACCAAAAAATAATCGGCCTTTGGTTTCATGAGCAATTCTATAACCGTCGTGTCTAACCAATCCGGATATAGTTTTGCAACCGATGCGTAGGTGTAAACTATAAAAAGTTGTAGCACAAATACCCATTTACACCAATATGGCATTGATAAACTTTTTAAACTTGAGTTTCGTTTTGCATCAATAGAAGCGTATCTGTTTGCCGGCATAAAAGTCATTATGCCACATAAAAGCATGAGCAAATAGTAGTGATTGTTGTATGACGACTTTTGCATTAAATAGGTTGCTGACCACATAAGTCCGAAAGCTATGATACTGAACCTGTATTTATACCCCAGCATCACGAACAAGCCAAAAACTCCCATAACGGCATAATATACATACATCCAATAGCCGGGCAGGGGTTGTAACCATTCAAAGCCAACAAAACTAAATGTAAACTCAGGATCTATTAATGTTCTTTTTATCCAACCTGTAAAAATGGCTCCCACCGATTCCAAAAAACAAAGGAGCCCGAAAATAATCCGGAAAACTACCAGTGCAGAATTATCAATATGTTTGAACAACCACTTATTGACCATGCTGGTTGGCTATATAAGTAAGTGCGGTGCCTTTATCTTTTTTAAGTTGATCTTTTAAAACAGCAACCGATTCAAATTTTTCCTCATCACGAATACGCTTTAGAAGTTCTATTTGAACATTTTGATTATAAATATCCTCTTTGAAGTTAAAAAAATGCACCTCAATAGTTTCTTTTTGCCCATTAACTGTTGGGTTTATGCCTATGTTCATCATACCATAAACAGTATTACCCTCAATAATTGCTTTTACAATATAAGCGCCTTGTTTAGGTATTAATTTATAATCTTCTTCAATAGTAATATTTGCTGTTGGAAACCCTATTTGCCTTCCCAGGCCTTTGCCTTTTGTAACAGTTCCGGTTAGCATAAAATTATAACCTAAATATGCGTTGGCTTTGGTGATATCTCCCTTATTTAATGCATTTCTGATTTTAGTAGAACTCACTGCCACATCATCAATATCCTGGGCCGAAATTTCTTCCACTTCAAACCCATAAACCGCTCCAAACGTTTTTAGGTCTTCAATATCGGCATTTCTGTTTCTTCCAAATCGGTGATCATAACCAATGATCACTTTTTTGGCTCTTAGCTTATCAACCAAAAGTTCTTTTACAAAATCTTCTGCAGTCAATCTGGAAAACTCATGGGTGAATTCTTTTATCAGCAAAAAATCCAACCCGACCGACTCTAAAATCTGGCGTCTTTCATTAATCGTATTGATCAATTTAATATTGGAATCTTTTTGAAGCACCATTCGCGGATGCGGAAAAAACGTAAGTATTACAGATTTTAAGCCTTCTTGCCTTCCCGTATTTACAAGGCGATTAATAATTTTTCTATGCCCTATATGAACGCCATCAAAAGTGCCGATGGTAACCACCGTAGGTTTAACAGATTTATATGCTGTAATGTTTTTTACACTACTCATTTAGTACGCTAAATTGTTAAATTAATTTAAAAAAGTTAGATTTGTTATAAAATTGCCCTGAAAATCTTTATGAAAACAAAACTACATTATGTTTTTTCAATAGCAATGCTTTTGGTTACATTTTCAAGTATTGCTCAAAATTCTTCTTGGAAAAAAATAGAAACCGTTGAAAATTTTGAAAGGATCTCTAAGTTTGAAATAGATCAAAATAAAGTGCATCTATTTAAGCTGGATAAAGCTTTATTTAAAAGGCATACTGCCTCTGTAGCTTTGAGGAATTCAAAAGAAAAAGGCGAACATACAATCATATCACTTCCCGGTATTGAAGGCACCATGGAGCGCTTTAATATTTATGAAGCCCCCGTTTTTTCCCCGGAACTTGCGGCAAAATTCCCGGATATAAAATCGTATATAGGGTTTAGTTTAGACCATCCCGGAGTCCGGTTAAGAATGAGCGTGTCACCTGAAGGCGTCCAAACTATGATTTCATATCCGGATAAACCAAACGTGTTTATGCAACCTCTTGAAAGCGGATCTGACACTTATGTTTTATATGATAAAAGCGACAGGCATGGTCATGATGATCTAGATTGTAAAACAATGGAGTCATTAAACGAAACCTTAAAAAATAACAATTCAACTTTAAAAGTTGATGAAGGCGGGGCTAATAATCAAACCCTGCAAAAGTTTAGAATTGCCATTTCCGTTACAGGTGAATATACTAATTACCATGGTGGTACGGTTGCCGGAGCTTTAGCCGCTGTAAATGCTACGCTGAGTAGAGTCAATGAAGTTTTTGAAACCGATATGGCCGTTACCTTTGAACTCGTAGCTAATAATGATTTAATTATCTATACAGATCCCGCTACGGACCCGTATTCTGATGCCGGTACAGGCTCAGGTGGAGCCTGGACTAATGAAGTTCAGACAACAATAACAAATATTATTGGTGAAACCAATTACGACATCGGACACCTCTTTGGTGCTTCCGGTGGTGGTGGGAATGCCGGTTGTATTGGTTGTGTTTGTACTAATAACTCGAAAGGAAGCGCTTATACTTCGCCCTCAAATGGTGTTCCTCAAGGTGATTTATTCGATATTGATTTTGTAGCTCATGAAATCGGGCATCAAATGGGTGCCAATCATACTTTTGCTTTTGAAAGTGAAGGCACCGGAGTTAATTCTGAGCCTGGTAGTGGTACTACTATAATGGCTTATGCCGGTCTTCAAGGTGCTGATAATGTGGAATTGAATGGCGATGATTATTTTCATTATCACAGTATCAAACAAATATTGGATAATCTAACAGGGAAAAGCTGTCAAACTACCGAAGCCATTACTAATAATCCGCCAAGTGCCGATGCCGGTAATGATTATACAATTCCTAAAGGAACCGCTTATGTTTTAAAAGGATCCGCTACTGATACCGATAGCGGAGACAACCTTACCTATTGCTGGGAACAAATTGATAGCGGCGTTACAAACGCCTTGAACTTCGGCCCAGCATTGACCACAGGACCGATGAACAGGTCATTACCACCTTCAAGCACTTCAGATAGATATATCCCAAGATTCAGTAGTGTTTTGGCAGGAAACACAACCCAAACCAACCCTACCCTGGGCAGTGATTGGGAAACCGTAGCAACCGTTGGAAGAACATTAGATTGGGCATTAACCGTAAGAGACCGGTCTCCAAGCACGTCATCCGGTGGGCAATCCAGTTATGACACTATGCGGATAACCGTTGAAGATGTGACGCCTTTTACAGTTGAAAACCCTGTTTCCTGGCCACAAGGAAGCAATCAGGCCATCACCTGGGTTGTGGGGCAAACCACCAATGGTACCATTAACTGCCAGAACGTGAATATCCTGCTATCAACCGACGGTGGTTTAACATTCCCAACTACCATTGCATCCAACACACCTAATGATGGTTCTTTTACATATACTGTTCCGGCCATAGCAGATACCAATCAAGCCAGAATCCTTGTTGAAGCTGCTGATAATATTTTTTATGATGTGTCTGATTTTGACTTCTCCATTTCTTCGGATCCGGACTTTTTTATAGTAAACGAAACCTTAACACCAATAGGATGTGGAGAAACTACAGCTACTTTTACATTTGATTATGAAGCGGTTAATGGTTTTTCTGAAACCACAACATTCAGTGCTTCAGGAAATCCATCTGGTTCAACGGTTACATTTTCACCAACTAATATGAACTCTTCCGGAAGTGTGACTATGACAGTTTCCAATCTAGGTAGTGTTCCCCAAGGTGATTATACCATTGTGGTTACCGGAACTTCAACATCAATAACCAAAAACAAAAATATAGACCTGCCGTTTTACAATGGTATATGCCCGTCTGTAGCCAATACGGAATATAACACAAGTACTACTTTAGTTCAGTTCAATACTATCAATAGGTCCTCCGGCAAGCCATCCGGGTATAGTGATTATACTTCAACCTCTACAGATGTAAATAGAAATATTGCTTATGATCTAACGGTTCACGTAAACACTGATGGTAACTTTACAACGAATACCCAGGTTTGGATTGACTGGAACCAAAATTGTAGTTTTGATGATGCCGGTGAAGCATACAATTTAGGTGATGCTACTAATGTTGCCAATGGCGCAACAGCAAGTTCACCGCTTTCAATCATGGTTCCTGCCAGTGCGGTTACCGGTACAACAACTATGAGGGTTTCAACAAAATATAAAGATGACGGCATAGTTACCGCTTGTGAAAATGGTTTTGATGGTGAGGTTGAAGATTATTCCATAAATGTTGTATCTAATACATCGTTCGACACATCCATAACTTTAGTAGCATTTAATACGATCAATAATGCATCGGGAAAAGTTTCTGATTATTCTGACTACTCTTCCATTTCAACAGACATTAACAGAGATAGTAGCTATGATTTAAATGTTAATGTAAGTACCGAAGGTAATTTTACAACCGACACTATGGTTTGGATTGATTGGAACCAAAATGGTGTTTTCACCGATCCGGGTGAGGCGTATGATCTGGGTGAAGCCACCAATGCTTCTAACCAGGCAACCGGTAATTCACCTTTATCTATACATGTTCCTGTTGATGCTGTTTTAGGGAATACCGTTATGAGGATAGTTACCGGATACGATGGTGGCCAACCCCTGGCACCTACTACAAATGGTGGTGATGGTGAAGTTGAAGATTACACCCTAAACATTTTACCTACCGAAAGTATTGAGCAATTCGGTTTTGAGAATTTTATAGTATATCCAAATCCCAACAATGGGGAATTCACCATCAAATTAAATGGCTCTTTAACAAGAGACATTACTGTTGAGATCTTTGATTCCAGGGGTAGATTTCTATTTAAGGAAACTTTTGGGGCTACCGGTGATTTTGAAGAGGACATGACATTACATTTCGTGCAATCCGGTATGTACATTTTAAATGTCAGCGACGGGTTGAAAAAATCTACTAAAAAGATCATTGTAAAGTAGAGATTCTTCACTTCCTGCCTTTTCCAGCAGGTAGTTGCTCAGAATGACATTTTAATTTTATTTGCCGTTAAAGGTGTTCATAGTATTACTGACACCTGCCAGAACAAACGACTTTATTAACTCTACGGATTTATCCAAGCGCTCTTCCAGTTTTTGAGTTTCTTCTTCATTCCATGTCCCCAGAACATAATCAACCTGCCTGCCCTTGCTAAACGTATCACTTATTCCAAACCTGAAGCGGTTATACTTGGTAGTGTTTAGTTTGTCCTGAATATCTTTTAGTCCGTTATGCCCGCCGTCACTTCCTTTGGTCTTTAATCTAATACTCCCGAAAGGTAAATTCAAATCATCTGTAACTATAAGTAAATTTTCCAACGGGACCTTTTCTTTTGTTAACCAGTACAACACAGCTTTCCCGCTTAGGTTCATAAAGGTATTTGGTTTTAAAAGGATAAAGGTTCTTCCTTTTAATTTATAGGTAGTTAAATCTCCCAGTTTTTGCGTTTCAAAGGTTATAGCTTCTTTTTTGGCAAAATGGTCCAATATTTTAAATCCAATATTATGGCGTGTGTTCTGGTACTTTTCTCCAATATTTCCTAAACCGACAATTAAGAATTTTTTCATAGGATTTTCTTCTTCTGCATTAAAAGACCTGGTATGTGTTTTAAATAAATTCCAAATAAACTTACACATTGTTTGTTACAATTTGTGTAAAAATAAAAAAGCATCCCGAATACAGGATGCTTTTTCTATTAATTAAGATTATGCTTATTCTTGAGCTGCTTCAGCCGCAGGAGCCGCATCAGCTCCTTCCGCTGCCGGTGCTTCAGCTCCTTCTTCTAACTCTTCTTCATCTTCTTCATCTTCAATCGCTACTCTAGAGGTTCTAACCTGACAGACAACATTATTATCCGGATGCAAAATGGTGTATTTATCATTTTGCAAATCTCCTACATTAATTTTGTCTCCAATTTTTAAAGGGCTAATATCAACCTCTATAAAATCCGGTAAATTAGCAGGAAGTGCTTTGACACGTAATTTTCTGTATGGTCTTCTTAAAACACCACCATTTTTAACACCTCTTGAGTTACCTACAAGATTTACAGGAATATTTAAAGCAATTTCTTTATCCTCAAATAACTGATAGAAATCTACATGTAATATTCTATCGGTTACAGGGTGAAATTGAATATCCTGTAATACGGCATTAAAAGTTTCACCACCTTCTAAATTAATTACAACTGTATGCGCATTAGGCGTATAAACCAGTTTAGAGAAGGCTAATTCAGTTGCTGAGAAATGCACCGGTTTGTCTCCTCCGTATAATACGCAAGGAACCTGTCCAGCATTACGTAAGGCCTTTGTTGCTTTCTTGCCCACGCTTTCTCTTTGAGATCCGTTGATTGTAATTGACTTCATTTTTCTATTTAAATTTAATTATGAATTTACATTATGAATTTTGAACTTATGGAGTGATTGTTGTGCACACGCTCCATAACTTCAGCAAATAATTCGGCACAACTTAATACTCTGATCTTATCACTTTTTTGTGATAACGGAATAGAGTCTGTTACTATAAGTTCTTCTAATTTTGAGTTTTCTAAATTCTCGTAAGCGTTTCCGGATAGAATAGGATGCGTACAAATAGCCCTAACACTTAAGGCGCCGCGTTCCATCATTAAATCCGCTGCTTTGGTCAGAGTGCCCGCTGTATCAACCATATCATCTACAAGCACTACATTTTTACCGGTAACATCACCAATTAATTCCATATGAGAAATTACGTTGGCCTTGGCACGTTGCTTATAACATATGACCACATCGCTTTCTAAAGCCTTTGAATACGCATAAGCTCTTTTTGAACCTCCCATATCCGGTGATGCTATAGTAAGGTTATCAAGATTCAAACTTCTTAAATATGGTAGGAAAATGGTTGATGCAAATAAATGGTCAACCGGTTTTTCAAAGAATCCCTGGATCTGGTCTGCATGCAGGTCCATGGTAATGATACGTGTCGCGCCTGCCGATTCTAACATTTTAGCAACCAATTTAGCCGCAATAGGGACTCTTGGCTTATCTTTTCTGTCTTGCCTGGCCCAACCAAAATATGGTAATACCGCTGTAATATGCCTTGCAGAAGCACGTTTCGCAGCATCGATCATTAACAACATTTCCATTAAATTTTCCGGACCGGGGTTAGTTGACCCAATAATGAAAATCCTTGTACCACGTATGGATTCTTCATATGATGGTTGAAACTCACCATCACTATACGTGGATGTAATTACATTACCTAATTCGGCACCAAAAGCATTAGCTATTTTTTCACCAAGCTCTTTACTTTGGGTACAAGCAAAAATTTTAGCTTCTGTAATTACTATAGGCATCGTTAATGTGTTGTTTTATAGTGGTTAAGACCTGCTTTTTTAAACGAGGTGCAAATTTATACATTTATTTTTACCTAAAAAGTATATTAGCTAGTATTTTTATGCTTAATCTGGAAAAAATATATATTTTTGCTGTCCTGAAATGCTCAAGTGGTGGAATTGGTAGACACGTTGGATTCAAAATCCAATGCTTTCGAGCGTGTGGGTTCGAGTCCCACCTTGAGTACTTGATAAAACCGTAATAATCTTAAAAACAGATTATTACGGTTTTTTTATTTTGTTTTTTGCCGATAATAAGACGAAAAAATTAGTGTAATTAATTAGTAATGAACCTTTCAAATCAAAAAAAATGAACTCAAAAAACGAAGAATCTGGACAAAGAGGAGAAATTAGGGAAGCTATAAAAGGATTTAAAGCACGTATTTCTGAGCAAGAACAAGAAAAACTTGTGCATGCTTTTGATTTTATAAATCAATTCAAAACTGATTTAGAAGAAATAGAGTTTCTGCAAGATAAACAACGTCATATCCGACTAATTGAATTAAAAAACGACTTGGTTGAGCAATTAATTAGGAGTTCAATATATGTTGTATTTCTGGATAAAGAGTATAGAGAAATAGTTTATTCTGAAATAAAAAGCATCTATAATTTAGAATAACCATAATCTGAGCTAAAAAATCAGATTTATGATTTTTCGATTTGATTAAAAGATAAGAGCAATCTAAACAAAGCTGCAACAACTCAATATTAGGGTTTACACTTCTTTTCAAACGTTTTTAGACTACCATTATAGTTAACAACAACACTGCAACAAGAAATCAACAATTGTTGCAACAGCAAATCAACAGTTGATGCAACGATTATTTTAACATAAAACGTATGCTTTTTAGGAAACTTAAAACTACATTATGATAAAGATATTATTTGTGAGGTTCAGAATTGATGTAAGGCAAAGAATCATTCGCCTTGATTTGGTTGGATGTTGAAATACTATCTGCGATATGTATTATTTCATCTTTTGATAATAGTTTATTTTTTGTATTGTTTGTTGGTTTGAAGTACGCTAAACACGCTACAAACAAACTGGCAAAAGATATAAAATACGGTAGGTATTTAGACTTTGCATGAAATTTAGAAATTTTATAATCAAACTCTTCTTTTTTATGTCTTTTTTCTTCTTTAGTTTGTTCTAATTCTAAATACTTAGTCCAACTTCCACAATCTAGCACTTGCATTCCTTTTAAAGTAATAGTGAACTGCGTATCACCAACATGCTCTATAAGCCCTCTTTTAACTAATATATTCCAACCTACCTGGTCTTTGTATTCATAATTGGTTAAAATAACTATTTTATTTTTCTTAAACCTTAATAAAAATTGATTTGCATATCTTTCGTTTACATCCATATAATTCTTACGATATTCTAGTTTAGAAGAAAAATACACTAAACAATTCATTTTTAGTGTAAATTACTACTGTATTTTTATGTTTAACAAAGAAGTAAAATCTGTTTTGGACCTTATACAAACTTTACTAACAGAACAAAATTGTATTGACCAGAAATATTATGTTCAAGCTGTAATGTTATAAACCCTTTTGGTTCAACTTCCAAAGTAGCATTTACATACAATTTAGATTACATAATACCATTAATACTGTATTCAATTTTTTATTTTATTTTTTCGTTTATTCTTCCGTGAGTTAATAATTAAAGCGATGATTATCATTATGAAAATTGCAGAAAAATATATTACAATATATGAATAGAGGTAAAGTTGTTTCTTAAACAAAAAGGACATTGAGTACACAATAAAAAGAAGAATAACTTTCCAAAGCCAGAGCATAGAGACACTAAATACTGCTACTAATATAAAATCGGGTGGTTTTTTTGGGTTATCTAATAAAGCTGCAATGCTCAGCGTAAAAGCAAATGAAGAAACACTTAAAACAAAAGATATAGTTAATAGAATGGTAAAATTACTATTCGTATATAAGCTATGGTTAACAAGAAATATAGTTAAATACCAGAAAGGCATCAATAATAGGCTTAAAGCAAGGCCCTTTAGAGTATCGGGAGATTCTTGTATGTCTTTTAAGTACGACATAAATTAAATTTGGTTTTATCAAATATAAGATTATTCCTAATAAGGTTAAAACAAAGGATAAAACCTACAGTGTTGCAACAACTCAATTAAAGTTAGCATCTGTTTTCAAGTATTTTTCGACTATTATTACAGTCAGCAACGTCGCTGCAACAAGAAATTACTATTTAATAAGATGAATCATTTATCCGTAAAATTATGGATGTCAGATACTATCCATAAAAAGGATGATATTCCCTAGTGAATATTCAGGAAGTCATCCACAAAAAAAGAGATACTGCAGCTAGAATTAAGGTTAATTTGCAAGGGTAGAAGGATGTGTTTTTAATGAATCATTTCTTTTGGTTTGCGAGGAATCATTTAACCTCTTTAATGTTGGTTTTGATGACAATTTTTCCTTTTAAAAAATATACATATATGTATATAATATCCCAAGAAACACTGAGCCAAAAAATAAATTTATATTTTTCTTTCGATATTTAATCAAGATTTACAAAATATGAATACCCGAGCTACGTTGATTTGCTGTTGCAACAATTGTTGATTTCTTGTTGCTGTGTTGTTGCTGTGACCACACATCTAATCAAAAATCATAATAAATAACCATTATTGGACACAGCAACAGTAGCAAGAGCGTTGCCTTTTGTTGTGTCGTTATTTTGTTTATCGATTAACTAGTTTAGGAAAACTTGATTATGAATCTATGAATATGTGATTGACCCTATTTTGCTTTATATAGAAATTGTAGTATAACCCCTCATTTTCGTATAGAAAAAAATTTAAACTAAAAGGGTTAACTCTCCAAAAACAGTAATTATAATAACAGTTGTTGGTTGTTATGTAAATATAATAATGTAAGTTATCAATTAATTTTTTGGAAAAAACAGTCTTTTTTCTAAGAAAATTGTGTTTGCAGGATGTGAATTTAGAAATTCATAAGAGCTAGAATCTTCATTTTCATAGTATCGCCAAACAAAGTTAGAGTACCAATCAGCAAACCAAATCATTTTATTCTTGCTACTATCAACAAAACTACAATCTATGTTTACATTATGTCCATCACCCCAAACCTGAGTTTTAATATAATCAGGAAAGCTTTCTCCATGACTAACTTTTATTGTTCTCTTATCAATAAAAATCTCAATTGAATCGTAATTAATAACATGACTCCTAAGAAGTAAGCCTAAAACATAATTATAAAAAATATTATTATCTCTTCTTAAAGCGTCAAATACATTAGGCTTATAAACAGTTATAGATATAATTCTAAAACTTTTACTTTTTTTTATTATTCTGTTAAGTTGTGAAGTAATAAATCTAGCGTGTTCTGAAACAAAATTAGCCCCTTTTTTTTCAATGCCTGGTGTTAAGTTGTATTTTTTATATATATCAGATAAAAACCTTGTAACATATTTATGATCTTCATCAGAGATTAAAACACCTGACATGGTTATATAGCGGCTTGAACCACCATTTCTATTAGGCCTATCAAAGACCCATCCTAAATCCCCGCTTTCGTCTAAATATAATTTCATATAAAAAAAGAGCCAATAAAGGCTCTTAATTTGTTTTTTAAAAACAGACCCTGAAAGCGATGTATTTACAATACATTTATGGTAGATGTTTCACCGCCACACTCGACTCAGGAATTACCTGTTTACTTTGCAAATATACACATTTTATACCAAAAAAGGCAATATTTTAATAAAATTAACAGGTTTTGTCGATTATTCAAACCATATTAGTTGTTGAAAATCAACATATTAGACGAATAAAAAATAAAAACATTACAAATTATTAAAACATTTATAAATTGTTAATAATTTTAACTCATAAGTCTTTTATAACTCAATTTACTTTCACGCCCACCAAAAATTTTTCAAATAGTTATTGGACAGATAACCTGTGAGTATTAAAACGTGCGCAATATGATAGATGCCGTAAAAAATATTTAAAACGTACGCGGTCAAAAAATATACATATTTGTATATGGATACCCGAGCATCATAGCTCGGGATTTTCAACTTTTAAAATCCAATTTTAGCACCCTCAAAAAATTCAAAGTTTCCTGGTTTGAAACTAGACGATTTTGGTCATCTACATTTTCGACTAATTGCGTTAATTTTTTCTTCATTCTAGAACGTTCTTGTGGATTTTCATAAGTGTTTAGAACAGAATAGATAGATTGTTTGTCGGCTCCATTAGAAATATATTTATTAATGAAATATAGAATCATTCTATCTGTTGGAGACAAGTCTTTATATTCAAATAGAATTGTTTTTTTATCAATATAACTCAACACTCCAGAGAAAATAATTCGCTCCAAAACATTCATGTCAATATTTAATAAGTCATTAAGACATCTTAAACCAACACCTAAATGCTTTTGATGTTTAGAGTTTTTAATGCAGTATTCAAGTCTGCCAATATTTTCATAGTTCTGGGTTTTTAAATACGTATTAGCAAAATCACAGCTCTTATACTGCAACTCTAAAGTTTTATGATATATTTTACAATAGGGTTTAGCGGGTGTTGCTTTTTCCCTAATATTAAACTGTAAACCGGTATTAGTTTTTTTTGCAAACGGATTGCCCACAAACTTGTACATACTGGGAAGAATATTTCTATAAATCTCTCTATTAGCCTCCCTCATCGCTTCAGGTGAAACCACGACGTCATAACACACATCAATATCCGAGATATACGCTAACAAAAAATCCTCAAAACTAACAGATATAATGTTTAAATCCATTATGTAATGATATACATCCTTTATGGTATTTTTATTTATTCCTAAAAAGTAATTTCCCCTTAGTTGTTTTGCATTACATTGAATAACAATTTGTTCTTCACACATCGTCCCCTGTACCGCATGAAAAACAGCTATTCTCGTTGTTATACCATTTGAAACGTCAACTTTATGTTTATCCAGGTTAATATGCTCATCTATTAATCCGGAATCTTCATAAACTTTAACATACTCAGCAGCAAAAGTAGGATCGACATAAGTAACCTTATATTTTGGTATTCGCAATTTTAAACTATCTATTTTCACTACATTAAGCATTATTTAGTTATATTTGTAGTGTAGGCAATGCCTGAAGAGACAACCTACACTCAGTGCGAAAGCAAGAAATAAAGAGGCTTCTGTTAATCGGAAGCTTTTTTATTGAGGGTTTTACCCTCAAACTCCCAAAGTTCTACCCCTCTTGCGTAAGATTTATTTAATTAAGTTTCTAAAAAGAAGAGGCTAAAATTTATTCATTTGTTTTAGAGCAAGAAGAATTTCACTCTTTTTGTACCTTACCTTAGAACCAATGCGATATGCCGGAATTATATCCTCTTTTGTATATTTCCAAAGTGTAACCAGGCTTATTGAGAGCATTTTAGCTGCTTCTTCTCTAGTTAATAAGACTTCGTGGTCATTTGAAACATTATTATGCTTGTTTAATAAGTCCTGGAACCCTTTTAGAATTTTAGGAATAAATTCTGATGATTCTGTGTTTTCTATTTGAAGAATTTGCTTTACCATTTTAAGTGTCTTTTAATTACTCTAACATGGTAAAATTGAATAATGTTAATCTAACTTTATGTCATAGTTTTGTCAAAAAACCATGTAAAAAACTCGTTAGAGGTTGTTATTGTTAAAATTGTCAACCATTGATGAAAATTTATTTTTATGACGAATGAAACGAGAAAGGTGTTTATCATATTTATCCGAGGATAGATTTTTTCTAATTCTAATCATATTCAATCCATAAACATTATTAACAAAGTCAAAGTAATGAGACAATTGCATGTTTTTCCTAAATAAGTTTTGATTATCAAATAATTCATAATAATATGAAAAGAGAATCTCTTGATACGATGAAAGAAAACTAAGAGAATACAAAAATAATTCACAACTATATGCATTATTAAACACATAAGGAAACCTATTAGTATCGTCAGCAACATTGACGATAGAGTAATTAGATCCGGAAGCTCCTTTTAAGGACTCAACTTGATGCTTTATTTTTTTTAACTCACCCTTAAAATACTCAATAAGACTTAGCATATCATAAGCTAACACAAACATGTTGGCAGACTCATAATTAGTTATGCTAATGTCACCGCACCTGAAGCTTGTTAAGTGTGCAACGACGTCCGTCTTTACTTGACTTAAATCATCGGCAAACCTGTCATGTATTCTTTCCTCAATTACTACAGTTTCCTCGTTTACATAAGAAAAGAAGTCGTCCTCAACCGAGTTTAATTCCGGCATTAAATAAATATAATAGCATGTGACAAGGTCTTTCAAATGTCCTTTATCTGTTATAGTTTTATCCTTTAAAAATTCAAAATCGCAATAGTTACACAAGTGGTATAACTCCTTCGCTGTATGCTTTAAATACTTTTTAATCAATTTCTTTTTATCCTTAACACCCGAGCAAGTAATTAAAAGAGAATTATATTCCTCTTCAATTCTAAAACCTAATGGTGTACTACCTGTCTTATATTTACTTAAGCTTGAAACAACAAACTCCCCCATTTCCACCAAGACTTCATTTTTAATCTTAATACCCGGAAGTTGGGCAATTTCCATTGAAAAATCGATTGTATTATATTCTGATCTTGACCAAGATTCATATTCAAAATTTTGTTTTCCTTTTTCCTGATTATAGAATTTGTTTCCTAAAGGATTAAGTTTTTCAATATCAAAATGACTTATAGAATGAACTTTTTCAATGAACAAATCCCAATCACTTTCGAATACATAATAGACATCATTTTCTAGTAAGGAGTTTAATAATTCTATAAAGGACACCTCATAATAACCCTCAGGACCTATTTTATTAAGATATTTCATTATCCAAAGCTTTTATTCTGATTTTCCCAATATTCACTTAGTTTCTTTATATGTTCATCTTGAGAAAGCTTTATATATTTAATAAATTGTGTTTCTGATTTATGGCCAGTAGCTTTCATAATAACCGAAGTATCAAATCCTGCGGCGTAAAGATTACTTGCAAAGGATCTTCTACAACAATGAGAAGTAATCAACTCATGTTTTTCAAACAATTTTGTTTCTTTTCTCTTAGTTTTTTTATTCATTTTTGACCCGTATGTCATTGCCTTTAATCCAACTTCTTTACAAACTTCCTTGATATACTTATTGAACTTCTGTTCCGAAATCTTCCTTGGAAACTGTCCATTTCGTTTTTCCAGAACAGACTGAAATTGAGGGTGGATAGGAATAGTGAGATTTTGTCCAGTTTTAGTAGTAGTAATATTAATAACACTATTATCTAAAATATTCTCTGATGTAACCCGTAAAAAGTCTGAAACTCGCAACCCAGTTCTTAGTCCTATTACAAATAAGTCCCGGGCATTATCCAATTTTTCATTATGGCTAAAATCATGATTGAATATGGCGTCAATTTCATGATCATTTAAATAAGTATCATAAGTTTCGCTTTTAGGAGCATAAAACTGTTTACTACGCCATTGAGGACTAACAGGAAGCCCTTCCATTTCTATTTCAGAACAAAAGGTTCTTATTCTGTAAATAATATTGCCAATAGCATTTTCAGAGAGTTTATCTGCATCCCTACAAAATTTGATAAACTCCTCATGAAATTTCAAATCAATATCCTTAAATAGATACCTTTTGTTTGAATGACTTTCAAAGGACCTTAATTTATTTAGTGCTCCTTGATAGTTTTTTACGGAATTAGGCTTTATCGGCCTTCCTTTATGAAGTCTCCCTGGAGCCTGATCAACAAACCTTTCAACCCATGAAACAAAGTAAACTTTATACTCATCATCTCTATCAACTTTTTGGAAACAATCAGCCACAGTATCTCTAAGCCATGTTTTAGTAATCCCGTTCCCAGAAGTATTATCTAAATTGTACTTATTGATTATATATTCCTCTAGTCTTTTCAGTTTTGAATTGAGAAAATCTGCATTATTATTGGAGGTAGGTTTAACCTTAATTCTTTGCTTTTTAAAAGACCAATCGTCATATACAACATGAATCCCCGTTTTGGTTTTTTGATCTACTCTTTTACTGTCCCAGAACCGTACATAAATACTTAAATATTTCTTTTTACCTTTAACAATAAAGTATTTTAAATTCACTATTTAATAATATTTTGCCGATTTGTTGCCGAAAAATAGTTAATTTTATTTAATTTAGATTAATATCTCTTAAGTATTTTTTAAACAATTTTATCTTAAACTTGTTTAAAATAAAGGGATTACGACGGTTTTATTGAATAAATATAAAATTAAGGATTAAATATTATAGACTCCCACCTTGAGTACAAATAAAACCGGAATCTTAAAAGGTTCCGGTTTTTTTATGATAGGATTTCTATTTCGACAGGATGAACTGATCGTAGAGTTTATTTACTGAGCCGGGTTCTCCTACAATTGTGAGCACATCATTTTCAAGAAGTACGGTATATCCATTTGGAACGAAGGGTGCATTATTTCGATCTATAAATACGACCAATACATCTCGTGGCAGGCCGGCATCCATTAGTTTCTTATTTATGAGAACATTTGACGGTTCATTTGCCCTTATCGCAAAAGATATATGCCGTTTATCATGCAACAAATATTCGATAACCTCCTTTTCAGTCTGAGAAGAAAAAATATCCTTGATAAAGTGGTCGCGTTCTGCCAAATTTATTAGATTGGATAGCATACGGAGCTGCTGTTTGGGATCGTTCACATCGTTAACAAGGAAAAAGAACATCTTAATTCTTTCCCTGCTGGATTTATCAGGTTGTTCAGCTGGTTTTTCTATGCCCTTTTCACAAAGTGCAATATGGAGTACCGGATGATTTATATCAGGCTTTTTAGAATAAAGCAATGAAACTTCCGGAATTACCAACGCAGAATCTATCGGAGTGGTTTTCAAAAATTCCTCGTTTAATTGATTGCTATCAGAATTTAATTCCGTGGCAATCGAATTTGACACCTGCTGAACTGTTTCTTCAAATGTCGTATGATCGATCCTATGAATTCTTGAGCGTACAATCGTCTGGTTAAACAGATCATCCTGGGCCAAACCTTTCTCTCGTAAGATCATCATAAACTCACCTTCCAGTTCATCGTGCTGATGCTTACCCAACAAAGCAAACCAGTGATAAATAGCACCCTCTCTTTTTACTTTTGAGCGAACGAAAAACCGATACCATAAATACGAAAGAAAAATGGTAGCCAAAGTAAATGCCAATGCGCCCCATCCCATATAGAACATGAGAGCCAGAGAAGTAATAATACCAAATATTTGCATCCACGGATATAATGGCGAATGATAACCCGGATGATAAGAGGCTATTTTACTATTCCGAAAAACAATGACCGAAAAATTGATAGCTATAAATATGAACAATTGAAACGTACTCGCGAGTTTAACAATGCCCTCTTCGGTAAGAACTATGATACATAAGATAATCAATGCCACGGTAAGGAGAATTGCCGGAACCGGTGTTCCCCTACGGCTAATAATGCTGAATTTTTTTGGGAAAATCTTATCTCTGCCCATAGCCAGCGGATAACGTGATGTTGCCAGCATACCCGCATTTCCGGTAGAGGCGAATGCAAATAAAGCAGCAATAACGATGATATGCAGTCCCGTTTTTGAAGGTAACCAGCTGAACAACTTCTCACCGGCAGTAGCTGCAGGAGAAAGATCTTGAGAAAGCACTTCCATGTCAATGACCGACACCATAACAAAAACTCCAAGCACATAGATCAGTCCGGTAATTAACAACGACAATGCCATTCCTAAGGGAATATTTCGTTCAGGATTTTTAATTTCTTCAGCGACACTTGCTATTTTCGTCAACCCCAAATAAGACACAAAAACGAATCCGGTTGTAAAAATCAGCCCTTCAATTCCCCCTGTAAAGAAAGGCGTATAATGGTCCTTTTTGAAATCTAAAGTAGCATTGTTTCCCGAGAAAATATTCCAGAAACCATCGATGACAAATGCTCCTAATACGACAATCAAACCCATCACAAGTACTTTTTGAATACCGGAAGATTTACTTGTTCCTAATATATTGAGTAATGCAAATATTATTGCAAAGGCAACAGCAGTTTCTTTAATTGGAATATCAAAAAAAATGGTACCATAAGCTCCAATACCCACAAGAGCAAATGCTGTCTTTAGCAAAAGGGTAATGTATGTTCCAATTCCGCCTATAACTCCCATCATGGGCCCAAAACTTCGGTCCAGAAGAAAATATGCTCCGCCCGACCGTGGCAGGGCTGTAGATATTTCGGCAATGCTAAACATGGCGGGCATGATCAAGAATCCGGCAAATAAGTAGGCCAAAATAACCGATGGCCCTGTATGTTGAGCGGCCAGTCCGGGCAAAAGAAAAAAGCCGGAACTAAACATGGCCCCAGTACTTACTGCGAAAACATCAAATAACCCTAATTCTTTCTTCAGTTTCATAGGTCACTTTTCTTTGGCTTAAATATTGCCTTCGTAATTGCACTGGCCATGATGGCAAAAAACGACGGTTTTGTTTAAAGTTACGAAAATACGGGGAAGTTCGAAAGACCTGACTTAATGGACTAATTTAGCTATCTATAGCTATCTCCTATAGTTAGTCCTAATAAATGCCATATTTATTAAACAAGGCTTCATTCTGCTTCCCCAGGGGACTCGAATTTACAACTTGCTGAACTAACTCATTCCAATCTCTTTGAATGGGTTCGATAATTTGACCACCTTGAGTACAAAGGCCTTTATCTTTTTTAAGATGAAGACTTTTTGTTTTTCTGATGTTCATTAAAATAAAACTTGTTAGCCTATAACACTACTAAGCTTGAACATTGGCAAGTACATGGCAATTAAAATAACGCCAACAAATATTCCAACTATAACTATAATAAGGGGTTCCATAATGGTTGATAACATTTTAGATTGTTGCTGCACCCGGGTGTTGTATTGCATATTGAGGCGTTCAAAAATAAATTCGGTTTGGTTGGTTTCTTCGGCAACCTTAACAAGGGCGATCATTTTATCTCCAAATAATTTATGCTCACTTAAACTTACACTTAATGCATTACCTTTTAAGATCTGTTGTTCAACTGATTCCAGAGCCTGCTGCAAAGGATAAAAATTGATCATTTGCTTTACCAATTGTATACTGTTTACAACAGGTATTTTAGAAGCCGTTAACAAAGCGACTGCCTGCGTAAATTGAGATAAATAAACGGTTTTAACAAAATTGCCGATAAAAGGGAGTTTTAAAATAAACTGGTCCTTTAACTGTTTAAAATGTTTGTTTTTATTTAAAAAAGCTTTTGAGGCTAGCAGCGCTACAATGATAAAAAATAATAACCAGCCATAGCTTTGCATAAACCCGGAAAGGCTTATTATAAACTTCGTAATGCCTGGTAAAGCCACATTTTGTTGTTTAAAAATATCCTGGAACATAGGCACGACAAACTGTAACATAAACGCCACCACTAAAACGGCCGTACTTAAAATAATAACCGGATAGGTAAGCGCACTAACAAGGTTCCTGTGTTGTTCATTCTTTCTGTAATAAAACGCGCCCAACTGTTCCGCAACTCGGAATAAAGTGCCTGTTTCCTCGCCTATTTTAACGGAGAAATACTCATAATCTGAAAATTGTTTTTGAGATTTTAATACTTCCGATAAACTTTCCCCCTTAACTACAGCCTGTAATATTTTATTTAAAACGGCTTTGTTTTGTCTTTTCTTTTGAGATTTCCCCAGCAACTCCAGGGCATCTTTTAAAGTGATGCCGGCTTTTAATAATACCCCCAGCTCCGTATAAAAATCCTCCTTTACTTTATTATTAAAGGCTTTGTTAAACAACGTAATTTCTTTTTGTAATAAAGACACATTTTCCTTTGCCACTCCTTTTGAAGCAGGGACCTCTCTGACTATATTATCTAAATTAAATGCCATGATTTATAAAATGGGTGGCGTCATTGGTTTTAAAAATAAAAAGTGTTCTGTGCTTATTTTCTTTTGATGCAGTGAGTTTTAAGGCATCAATATTTCCATTGGATACTTTACTTCCTTTAAAGAACAAATCTTTGTTATGCCACAGGATATTAAACGTATCCGGCTCTTTGATAATACCATTCTCCTTAAACCAATAGGTTGTTGAATCTATGTCGCTTTTAAACGTTAGTTTTTCTTCAAAAGCATCGAATTCTATATCAGGGTATCGATTAAAATCTAAATACAAGACTTGCTCCAGTTTTTGAAATGTCGCTTTTTTATTGAAATTCTGTTGGATGCCCATCATGTGTTTTTGTACTAAATTCAAGACCGAAAAAGCTAACCCAACAACTATGGATGTTATAATTAATACCACGACCATTTCACTTACAGTAAAAGCTTGTATTCTTTTATGGATTGACATAAATTTCTCTTGAATAGGTTTTATTGGTGCGCTGATTAACAGCCTCGAATGAGAGCAGGTCTTCATTAAAGTTCTTAACGGCCTTAACCGTTATATCCCATGATTCAAAGGCATCATGAAAGGGCAATAACAGTTTTTCATTTTTATATAAATATTCTAATTCAGCAATATAAGTTTCAATGTCCCCGGTATCATTTTTTATGGTATTCGAAAATATATTGTTCAATATCATGCCTGCCATCATAAAAACTATAACAATGAGTACTGAAGCTACCAGTGTTTCCATTAAGGTAGACGCTTTTATTTTTTTTAATATAGCCACTTTGCGATTCCTTTTTTGGTGCCTTCAAATAATAATCCAACATATTCCACAGGTAAATGATCAACATTTATTTCCCCGTTATAAATATGATTTTGATAGGCTGATCCGGATTGATTAGCAATAAAATTGGAAGTAAATACACTACCTTTTACCGTGCCCAGTAATTCTAAATTCTTATTACAGTATACCTCACCTATGACCCCGGCAGCCTCATCAATAAAAATTTGAGGTTTGTAGTTCTTAGTCTTTCCCACATAAGCGACAACACCTTTTACAGTAGAGCCACTTCCTACTGAGATAAAAGGGGTATGTTTTACTTTGTCTTTTTCACTATCAGCGTTATTGTCATTCACATATAAAGCTGATGGATAATCAAGTTCACAATGCGCACCAACCGTAAGGTTCTTTCCGGCTATGGCCTGAAAAGCGCCTTTACAATAGGACTTAATTTCTATCTCAGGTGCTATTAAAATAATATCCTTCAGTGTGGCACCAGCATCTACAACAATTTTTGTTTCTGACTGTACCAGAATATGCCCTGTTAGTGATACGCCGGACAATAACATATCCTTGGTACTATAAATTACCTGAAGAGGATCATAAAAAGAGTTTTGATGACTCTTTTTAGAGTTTAAATCAATAAACTGGTCCGGATGAATCTCTTTTATTTTGGTTTCAAGTTGCTTTAACTCATTAATCCATTCGTTTGAAAGCTCAGGAAGGTTTGATTGGCTGTTTTTTATTTTTCCATAAACAAGTGCTTTGCCATAATACGAATGCCCTGATATATTACCGGTTCTAACACCCTGTTTTGGTAAATAAGTCGTCCCCTGAATATGTGAATTCCCAACTACTACCAGGGGCCTGTTATTATCTTTAACATATAGCGCAGTTCGTTCTTGTTTGGGTTGTATAGTACCCACCAAAGCTATCTTTTTAAAGGTATTATGCTTAATTTTTGAAATGGAAGTTACCTTTTCAAAAAAACCCCAATGGTCTTTGTGTACTTTAAGGGTTTTATAATCCTGATCTTTTAAATTAACTGTAAGGGTATCATTTAAATTCAATTGACTTTGTAACGTATAATTTATGCCTTTTTCCGCATTATTAACGGCCTCTTTTACCAATTGCGCCCGGATATCAAATCTTTTATGGGTATGGATAAAAAGAACAAATCCGGATAACAATAAGGCCACTACCACTACTATATACATGGTTAACTGTAAGGCACCTGCTTTCACCCGATGATCGAGATTTAATTTTCTGAAGTCAACTTTTATAAATCTCATGTTTTAGGAATGGTTTTTCTAATGCCCTTATAGTTAACTTTAATTCCATTGCTGCTCCCGTTTATTAGCTT
The DNA here is from genome assembly GCF_028281565.1 of Seonamhaeicola sp. GTDB lineage: Bacteria > Bacteroidota > Bacteroidia > Flavobacteriales > Flavobacteriaceae > Seonamhaeicola. Next base: position 1,269 of record NZ_JANQJQ010000008.1, on the reverse strand, counting down.
AACACTATCAATGGTTTGTCCCAACTTCATTAAAAATTGTTTATTATTTATGGAGACCACAAATACTTTATTCTTACCCGTTTTGTTGGTAACACATCCATGATATGTAATTGGCATCCAAACTATGTCAAGTGGTTTCAGCTTTTTAGCAACTGCTTTCTTTTTGGTATAAAGGTTGCCTAAAAACGGATCCCGGTCTACAGCTTGAATGTTAAAGGATTCCAACTCAGTATTTAATTTTGGAGAAAAAGACACTTCAAAATCATTGTTTGAAGTTTCAGGGGCTTTGGGATTAACAGCAGACATGATCTTATAACCAATAACACCCCATATCCCTAAAACCAATGTCAATAACACATATGTCTTTGTTTTGCTTTTCATGATCATTCTGATACCGTGAAACCGTTTATGGTGTATTGGGTTTGATACCCTGAATTTTCTGCACGCAGGCGCCATTCATAAGTGCCGGGAGCCAAAGTTTTAATAAAAGAGGTGTTGGCTAACGTGGAATCCACCACTATTTGCACGGCATTTTCAAAATCGGGGGTTGCTATTTGCAATTTATAACTTTCGGCATCTTCAAGGGCATTCCATGTAAAAGACACCGATGTGGCGTCAATAACACTATTATTAGTTGGTGCCAATATCTCAACTGTTTTATCAGATATATCTGCAACCTCAATAATTTCGTCACAGGACAATACATTCATAAATACCAAAAACAATAATAGCTTTTTCATGATCAAAGTTTATAAAAATTCATTTTCTCCTGGGCATTATTTGCAGAACATGCATTGCCACATAAAATTCCTATAAATGTATTTTTTTTATATCAAAGAAAAGTAAGGTTTTCCCTTGCTTTTGGTAAGGTCTTTAAATCCATTATCCCCAAAAATAGATTCTCAAATGGGCTTCAAGGTGTTTTTCGTTTTTTGAAAAACAAATCGTTTTTCTACTTAGTCTTTTAATATGAGTACGCCATGTTAAATTATTCCGTTCAATCTTATTGGTACAATACCGGAACTGTTTGTGAATTGCTTTTGGAATTATACTTGGGTAAATATTCAATCTGTCCGTATAAATGTTTCTCGGTGCTAATAACAATAATTTGTTTATCAGTGGCCTGATATTTTCTGTTGTCTTTCTTCCTAATATAAAGTCAACAACGCCCTTTGTTTCTCTTTCCAACGCATAAGTAATCCAGGTAACATTACCTTTATTACCTGTAAAAGTCCAAAGTTCATCCACTTCAAATTTACAGCCCAACTT
>NZ_JANQJQ010000038.1 GCF_028281565.1 Seonamhaeicola sp. | reverse complement strand
TAAACCTGATAGAAAAAATAGTAATTCAATGTTCCGGTTAATATTAAACGCCGCATAAGAATGTTTTAAGTTTTGATAGTTTTAAGGGGTAATTAAATGGCTTTTGTGAATGAAAAAATATCTGACGAAGACATAAAGAAGTATCGTATAAAAGAAATGGATGAAAAATATGTCGTAGGGGGGCGGGTGCGCGTGATTGGGCAATTGACAGAGATAAAGAAATGCGTTTGCGTTGTATATCCTGGGGAAGAGAAGAAGCATCGGGAGACACTCGCTGGAATTTTTACTGGGGGCATGAAATTTTAACAGTGAGCTTGTCTATGGTTCGTTCGGATACAAGGTCTGGACGGCCAGGTTGGATACATTGGAAATTGGAAGAAATGGATTTGCCTTTTAATCTTGAAGACAAAAGAGAAGAAATATTAACTGCATTAAAGGAAGCTCTTACGGTTTACAAGGATGGCGGTATTTATTCTATGAGTACAGATTTTAAAGTGATATTGGATGTTTGAGGGAAAGGAAAATGCCTATTAACTATGATGATGCCATCAATCAAACTAATTCTTTGGATTTTACTGGCCAAGAAAGTTTGAGCTATTTTTTAAAGGAAGTATCTACGATTGCTGTAGGAGAATTTAAATGAATTTTATTTTGGAAAATGTAAGGAACGGTGTAAGTAGATTTTTAGACGAACATGAGACAGCTATCAAGTTTAGTGAAGGAGTTCCTATCTATCAGCGTTTAGTTGACGATGATCGGAAGGTTTTATTTTATTGTCTTTCAGTAGGGGGTGGGCCGGATGGAGATGATTTCCCTGGTGTATACGTGTTGTTTATTGATGGACGTTCTTATTTGTTAAATATTGGTTTAAAAAGGTTTTGGCAAGATACGGTCGGCAACGTGGCTAACTACCATGTAGAAAAGGTGGAAGGTATAAATTTTTTAGTTGAAGAAAATGAAGGATTTCGTTCAATTCTAAAGGGTGCTTTGCAAGCCTGGGAAAAAATTCTGCCTAATAAAAGTGTTATTACGAATGTCGAGTGTACTCAAGGCTCGGTAGGTATATTAAGTAAGATCTAATTTATGCTTAATCTAATCTCAGTTTTCTTGGCTGTTTTAGCGGAAATATTGGCTTTCGCTGCGTACTTTATGGTTATGGTATGACAGTTACTCCAGAAGGCATGGTTCCGGCCCAAGGGGAAACAAACATATCGTGGAACAGGCATATTATGCAGGCTTGTTTAGGGGCAGCGGCTTTTACATTTCTTTTGGGTTTAGTCGGTTTATTGTTTAATAGCGAGAAGCGCTATGGCTTTACTGGTATTGGGTTGTCTGTGCTCGCTATTTTTTATCTGTTGGTAAAATCTTAACCAAGGCATATTTTTTGCGCGAAAGTTGAATTAAAGTTGGTGATTTTTGATGGGTTCTTTGAGTTTTTTGTTGAGAAAGAGAAATTGTTGTTAGGGTTAAAGGCAAGGTTCGACGGATTACATTTTAGCGTTTATGGTAAAGCGAAAAATTATTATGAGGGATTTTGGATGAGTTTTATTTTAGAGCGGTTAAGAAATGGGATAAGTGAATTTTTAGATGAGCACGAGGAAGCTGTTCGGCTTAGCAAAGGAGTTCCCATCAATAAAAGGTTGGTTGATTCAGAAAAAAAAGCTCTACTTTATTGCCTGTCAATGGGCGGAGGTCCTGACGATACAATGTTTCCAGGTGTATATGTATTATTTGTTAAAGGTAGTTCTCATTTGTTAAGGATTAGCGAATCCAGGTCTTGGAAGGATGGTGTCGGAAATGTAGTTAACTATTATGTGCAAGAATCTACAGGATTTGATTTTTCCGATTTTGAAAGAGATGAAAATTTTTCAATTTTGGAAGATGCATTAAAATCTTGGGAGGCGTTCTTACCTTACGAGAGTGTTATTACAAAAATCGAATACGCTAAAGGATTATAAGTGATGTTTAGTTTAAGTGATGCCTTGGTTCAATTGGAAAATGCTAATCAAGCTGGAGAAATATTTTCAATTGAACAGTTGCGCGAATTAGCAGATTCTTTATCGGTTGAAATGGCTGGTGCTGAAGGAAAAACGTCGGTATTTTACAGCGGCGATATCAAACCGGGACAACTAAATGGAGAAGCATGGAGGGTGCTGGATGATCTTCCAGATGGTCAATACAGAGTGTTGAATAATCCAGATGTTGTTCAATTGTTGAGAAGTGATGAATTTCGTATCGCATTGACGAATTCAGTGAAATCATTTACGAGTCCAGATCAAGTTGTTGAAAAGGTTAATGAAATTTTTAACGGATCTGTTGTCAACGGAAAACGCATTCCAGACGGATTATGGGATGACGCATCCCAGCGGTTTGCGGAGGCTGCCTCGGGTGATGTCAGAGTAATAGCACCGTATGGAAAATCAGAAACAGTCTTTGCTCAAACAGAACTCCCCACACTGTTGAATAATGAAAAAGTCACCACTATAGACGGCATCCCCCGATCCCAACTCGTCCAGTTACGCGACACC
>NZ_JANQJQ010000039.1 GCF_028281565.1 Seonamhaeicola sp. | reverse complement strand
ATACCTGCTAAATTTATGTTGACTGTTTTATTCATTTTTTTGTTGTTTTTTGGCTTGTTACTATATTAACGGCGTTTTGTAATTCGCTCCAAGTCGTGTTTAATTCTTTTAAAAATAATTTCCCGGTTTCTGTTAAACCGTAGTACTTTCTTGGTGGTCCAGAGGTGGATTCTTCCCATCTGTAATTCAAGAGTCCGGCATTTTTAAGTCGCGTTAGCAGAGGGTAAATGGTGCCTTCAACTACCAGCAACTTAGCGTCTTTTAAGGTTCCCAGAATTTCTGCCACATACGCATCGTCATCTTTCAAGACAGAAAGTATGCAGAATTCCAATACCCCTTTACGCATTTGTGCTTTTGTGTTTTCTATTTTCATTTGATATTTAATATTTTTTTAGAGGTCAAATGTAATTCGCCATTAACCTCATGGTATGACATTAATTTTTCGCTAGTGCTCATTTCATAATATCATTCGTTTAATATTTTAAGACTGTTCATTTTTTGATTGATTTGACCCTTCGACTCAGCTCAGGGCAGGTTAATGATTGATTATTTTGATGAAATTGTTTTTCTAATTTGATTTTTTGGGCGTTACCTTCATCCTGAACTGGTTTCAGGACCTCAGGTCGGGCTTTCCGCATTACACGGTAACTTGCTTCAATCCCTAACGCGGATTAGCCATTACTTTAAAAAATTTATGGTTAACGGATATCTGTAATATTCTCCATCCCTGGCTTTTAAACTGGCTATAACAATAAATACCAACTCCAGTATAAAGGCTAAAATGGCAAAGGCTCCTAAAACACCTCCTATATAAAGAAGGGGAGAAGGTTTACCTATGTTAATATGAAAATCATGGAATCCATGAAAATCTACAAGGTCTATTCCGTGAAATACTTTGAAAATAAAAAACGGAATAGTTAAGGTTCCAATAATAACTGCGTACAGTAATATACTTATCTGAAAGTTTATAGCTTGCTTACCATGGTCATCTATAAAGTCAGATTTATCTTTGTTGGCAATCCATAATATAATAGGGCCAATAAAGTTTCCGAACGGAATTATAAACCTGCTAAAGGTTGATAAATGTATAAATGTGGCAATGTTTTTTACGTGATTAGTTAACATGATTTTTTTCATTGATTAAAAACATATAATAGTTTCTTATGCAAAGATAAGTCTAAAATAAGGTACTTTGTTACGCATAGTACCTAAAATTAACATAAATTTAACATTTAAGATTGCTGTATATTTTCATAACTTAGTGAAAAATTTATAGTTGTAAAATGACGCTAACTCCCGAAAAACTAAATACTTTCAGTATGTTTAAACTGCCATCTGCTTATATATGCGGGGTAAGGGTAAAACATTTGGATGAAAAAAAATGTGTGGTTTCTGTAAAACACCGTTGGATAAACCAAAATCCATTTAAATCCATGTTTTGGGCGGTTCAGGGTATGGCAGCAGAACTTTCAACAGCAGCTATAATGATTGGGAAAATCAGAGCATCCGATAAAAAAATATCCATGTTAGTGGTTGCCAATGAAGCAAAATACACCAAGAAAGCAACAGGAAGGATTACGTTTACCTGTCATCAGGGAACCCTCATTGATGAAACCTTAAATAAAGCTATGGAAACCGGAGAAGGACAAACTGTTTGGTTAGAATCTGTTGGAGTCAATGAAGAAGGCATTGCCGTTTCTACTTTTAGATTTGAGTGGAGTGTGAAAGTTAAACAGTAGGCAGTGTTCTGTTGGCAGTAGACAGTTTGCAGTCTCAGTTAGTAGTAGTTATACTTTGCGTTTTAGCGTCTTTGCGAGAGATACCAGTGTTCAGTTGGCAGTACTCAGTTTGTAGTAAGCAGTGGACAGTTCGCAGTTTTATGTTTCTAGTTATTCCGTTTATGGGTTTTATAAACAACAGTGAATCTATTAACTTTTAACTAATAACTATTAACATTTTTGCGGCTTAGCGCCTTCGCGAGAGTTAGTTTAGAGTTTTGGAATTTGAAATTTGGAATTTTAAATCGGTTGTAACAAAATGCTTAACGTATCAACAAATAAACAAATCAACGAATAAACATAATAAAAATGACAGCACACGAAATTGATTATACAATCTACGGCGAAGAAATGCAATACGTAGAAATTGAACTGGACCCTCAAGAAGCCGTTGTTGCAGAGGCAGGAAGCTTTATGATGATGGACGAAGGCATTAAAATGGAAACCATTTTTGGAGATGGTTCTCAAAAAGACTCCGGGTTTTTAGGTAAAATATTAGGGGCCGGTAAGCGCATTCTAACCGGTGAAAGCTTGTTTATGACAGCTTTCTATAACGAGATCATCGGGAAACGAAAAGTATCTTTTGCATCACCCTATCCGGGGAAAATCATTCCCATAGATTTAACGCAGTTTGGAGGTAAATTTATTTGCCAAAAAGATGCCTTTTTATGTGCCGCAAAAGGTGTTAGTGTAGGTATTGAGTTTTCCAAGAAATTGGGCAGAGGTCTTTTTGGAGGCGAAGGTTTTATTATGCAGAAACTGGAAGGTGATGGTATGGCCTTTGTACATGCCGGTGGTACCATGGCCAAAAAAGAATTGATGGCCGGTGAAACGTTAAAGGTAGATACCGGATGTATTGTGGGATTTGATCATACGGTAGACTATGATATAGAGTTTGTAGGCGGGATTAAAAATACCATTTTTGGGGGTGAAGGCCTATTCTTTGCAACCCTTCAAGGCCCGGGAACAGTGTATATACAATCATTGCCATTTAGCAGGTTAGCCGGTAGGGTTTTGGCCTCGGCACCCCGAGGTGGAGGCAAAGATAAAGGAGAAGGCAGTATACTTGGTGGTTTGGGAGATTTATTGGATGGAGATAATAGATTTTAAATGTTAAAGTTAGGCTAAATAGTGTTTAAAACGCGATTTTTTATTAAATTTAGAGTCCTAAAATTAAAAATATCAAAGCCTATTAAGCAGATCTACATTTATTAATTTTAAACCTAAACCTTAAGATAACTATGGCAAGAGCAATGCTAGAGTACACCAAAACTGTACTTAATAAAGTTAGTTTTGACGCTACGTTGTTTTGCAAAGAAGTACAAAAAGCAGTAACCAGATTACTACCTTATGAGATAGAAGAGCTTAAAATTTTTATTCTTTCTCTAGTACAGCAAAACCCGGAATTGAATCAATGTTTAATTTATTTAAAACCATAAAAAAAGCGACCCACAGGTCGCTTTTTTTCGTGTTCTATTTTGGTAACGGACTTATAATTTTTACATCCTGAAAAGCAATCGCCCCTCGTATAATTCCGGAGATTGTATCCTGCAAGGCTTCAATAATTTGCATCTTAAGTTCACTTTTATGATAAATGATGCTAACTTCTCTGGCAGGTGGTGGATCATTGAAGTAATGCAAGTTCTCTTTTTCCTTTTCATGTATATCCAAAGTATGTAAATAGGGTAGCAGTGTCATGCCCAAGCCCTCATTTGATAATTTTATAAGTGTTTCTATACTGCCGCTTTCCAGTTGAAATTTATCGTCAATATGGTCTTTAAACACTTTGCATAAATTAATGACCCCGTCTCTAAAGCAATGCCCGTCTTCAAGCAAAAGCATATCCTCAATCTCTAAATCAGTGCTGTCTATTTTTTCTTTCCCATACAGCTTGTGATTTTTTGGGATATAATTTACAAAAGGCTCAAAATAAAGTACGCGTTCTTTTATGTTTTCATCTTCTAAGGGGGTTGCTGCTATGGCAGCGTCCAAATGTCCGTCTTTTATTCTGGCAATAATTTCCTCAGTAGTTAGCTCCTCTATCTTGAGTTTTACCTTGGGATGTCTTTTAATAAATGTTTTTAAAAACATAGGTAACAGTGTTGGCATAATGGTAGGAATGATCCCCAATTTAAATTCACCGCCAATAAACCCTTTTTGCTGATCTACTATGTCCTGGATCCGGTACGATTCATTGACTATATTGCGGGCCTGGGTTACTATTTTCTTGCCAACCTCTGTTAATTCTATCGGTTTTTTACTGCGGTCAAAAATTTGAACATCTAATTGATCTTCTAACTTTTGAATTTGCATACTCAACGTGGGTTGTGTTACAAAGCACTTTTCAGCTGCCTTGGTAAAGTTCTGATGTTCGGCTACTGCCAGAACATAATATAATTGTGTTATGGTCATGTTTATAAATTTAGGTTATAAAAATATAAAATCTATCAATAAAAACTATAATAAATAATGTTAATTATAAAATAATTTTGTGATAAATAAAAATTATAATAAAAAATGATGTTAAATACAATAGGATTAGAGAGTGCAAAAACAAAAGAATTAGCTAATGACTTGAACCATTTATTGGCTAATTTTCAAATATACTATCAAAACCTCAGAGGCATTCACTGGAACATAAAAGGAAAAAGTTTTTTCGATTTGCATGCCAAATTTGAAGAACTCTATACGGACGCAAATGCTAAGGTTGATGAAATAGCAGAGCGCGTTTTAACATTGGGTGACATACCACTTCATACGTTTGAAGATTACTCGGCTTCGGCAAAGGTGCCGGTTGGTAAAAACGTGTCTGAAGATGTTAAGGCTGTAAGATTGATCGTGGATTCATTAACAGAATTGCTGAAAATAGAAAGAGAGATATTGGAAAAATCAGGTGAAGCCCACGATGAAGGAACCAATAGTATGATGAGCGATTTTATCACAGAACAGGAAAAAACCGTGTGGATGATGAAAGCCTGGTTAAACGAAGACGTTTAGGTAATTAAGTTGGTTAGTTTGATTAATAGATGGAGAGACCTTTTTGAAATAACATTCAAAAGGGTCTTTTTCTTTATAGTAGCCCTCTCGCTTTGATCTCTAAATATTTATTTATGGTATCAATGGTGAGGTTTTCCGGTGTGGTCAGGATAGAATAGATACCGTACTTTTTAAGTTCATTTACAATGAGGCGCTTTTCAAAAGCAAATTTTTCTGCGATCACTTTATCATAAGCCTGTTGAACGGTTTCAGCTTTGTTATTGATTAAGTTATTTAACTCCGTATTTTTAAAGAAAATGACGACCAGTAAATGACTTTTTGCAATGCCTTTTAAATACGGTAATTGTCTGTGTAATCCGTCCAAAGTTTCAAAGTTGGTGTAGAGTAGTATTAAACTGCGTTGCGTGATGTTCCGTTTAATATCGGCGTAAAGTCTGCCGAAGTCGCTTTCAAAAAAATCGGTGTTTACGTTGTATAGCCCTTCCAGGATTAAGTTCATTTGAGAGGACCTGCGCTCCGCCACAACTCTGTTTTCAACTTTTTTGGAGAATGAAAAAATACCGGCTTTATCTTGTTTCTTTAATGCCACGTTAGAGATCACTAAAGCAGCATTTATGGCATAGTCTAAAAGGGATAAGCCATCAAAAGGCATTTTCATAACCCTGCCTTTATCAATAACAGAATAAATAGGTTGTGATTTTTCATCCTGATACTGATTCACCATCAACTGGTTTTTCTTAGCTGTGGCTTTCCAGTTTATAGTACGAAGATCATCCCCCTGAACATACTCTTTGATTTGTTCAAACTCCATAGTATGTCCCAATCTGCGCACTTTTTTAATGCCATACTGATTAAGGTTATTGCTTATGGCTAACAAATTATATTTGCGCAATTGAATGAAACTGGGATAAGTCGGAACCATTTCGCCATCATTAAAACTAAAGCGACGCGTCACTAACCCAAACACAGAAGATACGTAAACATTGAGTTTTCCAAAGTGGTACTCTCCACGTTCGGTTGGTCTTAATTCATATGCTAATTCTGTAATGCTGGAAGGGGCGAGTTTTCGGTCTATTTTAAAATTTCTGACCTGAAATTGCTCGGGTATTTCATCAATAATTCTAATGTAAACAGGAAACGTATAAAAGTTCTCAATACTGAGATGCACAGGATTTTGGTCGCCGTTTGACAACTTTTCAGGTAAGGTTCTAACACCTTTTAAACCTCGTTTTGTTGCAAAGAGAATTAGTGCGTCAAGAAAAGTCAGTGCTATTAAAACCAACAATAATAACCTAACCGCATTAAACCAAACCGGAAACACAAAACTGATTACAAACAGTATCATGATGCCGATGCAGGCATAAAAAAAGCGGTTTTGTATGTAAAAAGGTTTAAGACGTTTCACTAATTTTAGTTAATAGTTAATAGTTAATAGTTAATAGTTATTAGTGAGATTCTGAAACAAGTTCAGAATGACATAGTATTTATTAGCCATTATCTTGGGATTTCCACGGCTTCAATAATTTGTTTTATAATTTGTTTTGTGGTGACGCCTTCCATTTCACGTTCCGGGGTTACAATAACGCGGTGCTGTAAAACCGGAATGGCTGCTTGTTTAATGTCTTCAGGTGTTACAAAATCACGTCCGTTCATTGCCGCAAAAGCTTTACTTGCCTTTAAAATGGCAATAGAGGCCCTTGGTGATGCGCCCAAATATAAAAACGGATTACTTCGGGTATTCACAATAATATCAGCGATATATTTTACCAAATGGGACTCTATGATAACCTGATTTACCAGATCCTGAAATTTAGCAATCTGTTTTTTTGTTAAATGCGAGGTTATTTGATCTGTCTTTACACTGCCTTTTAAGGATTGTTCTCTGTTTATAATTTCAATCTCTTCGTTTAAATTAGGATAATCAATGTCTATTTTGAATAAGAACCGGTCTAGCTGAGCTTCCGGTAAACGATAAGTACCTTCCTGTTCCACAGGGTTTTGGGTAGCAAGGACGATGAAAGGTAAATCCATTGGGTATTTATTACCATCAATAGTGATTTGGCGTTCTTCCATGACCTCAAATAAGGCCGCCTGTGTTTTTGCCGGTGCTCTGTTGATCTCGTCAATTAGGACCATATTAGAGAAAATAGGGCCTTCTTTGAATTCAAATTCAGATGATTTTATATTGAAAACAGATGTTCCTAAAATATCACTGGGCATCAAATCCGGGGTAAACTGAATTCTGCTAAAATCAATATCCAATGACTTGGCTAACAGTTTGGCTGAAATGGTTTTAGCAACACCGGGAACACCTTCTATAAGCGAATGGCCGTTAGCCAAAATAGAAGCAATTAGCAAATCGATCATACTTTTTTGACCAACGATCACTTTACCTATTTCGCTTTTAATCAGGGTAATACCTTCTTGTAATTCGGTTAAATCTATTCGGGTTTTAAAATCTAAACTATCGTCAGATCCAGTGTCATTTCCCGAAAGCGTTTCTTCAAATGCCTGTTGCTCATTTTTAGGCTCTAAAGCGTCATCTTGTGGGTTCTCTAAGTGCTCCATAATTTATTTGGTATAAAAATCTTCAATTGCTTTATTTAGTTGAAGCAAATCTGCCTCTGTGCAGTTGCTTTTAGCTTTTAAATTTAAGATAAGATTAATAAGTGCTTGTACATCTTCTTTGTCTTTATTCGATTTTAAACTCAGGTTCTTTACAAACTTATCGTCTAATAGTTCGGTGTCAACGTAGTATTTACGTCTTAAATGCTCCAAAAAGTAGGTTATTTTTTTCTCAATGATCGCGTTATGATCCTTGGTTTCGTAATACAGATTACCAATGGTTTTGGTAAAGGCAATGGTAGAGTTCTCAAGTGGTTTGATCACGTTGACAATACGTTGTCTTCGTTTGGCATTAAAGATCATAAACAAAATCAAAGTCGCCAATGCTAACCACCAGGCATTTCTTAAAGCAGGCTTACTCAGTATAAATCGTAAGGGTGACCTGCTTAAATCTGCCCCAATTTTATTTTGCGAATCAAAATGAATGGTACCGTCATTTAAATATGATAAAGCAGCCGAGACGTACTTCTTGTTTTTGTTTTTTAACAGGTGATAGTTTGTAAATACAACCGGTTGTAAATGCAAAAAGAAGTTGCCCAAACCATGCTCCACTTTTATATAATTTATTCGTTTTATTGTATTGAACTTTTGATATCCCAAAACGGTTGTGGCTAAAGAATCCAATTCTGAAAAATAGTAGTTGCTCAAACCTTTTTTAATGGTAATGGAATCTTTTTTAAAAAGGGGATTGGAAAAACTCAACTCAGCTTTCCCTTTAAAATCGAATTGATTTTTAATATCTATGGAAAGGGAATCCAATATTTTTTCCGGTATGTAGTTAGACGATATAAAAACATCATTTCCATGAGAGGCAAAGTCCAATAATTCCTGTGCAGAAACCTCGTCAACCTCTGAAAAATGATCAATGAGTATATAGGTGCCGCTTGTGTTGTAAAGGCTGTCTTCCCAACTATAAAACGCATCGAAATATTCATAAGGGGTTACTTTAATGTTCTTGATCTCACTATCGGGAAACAGGTTTTTTAATTGATCATGTAGTATAAAGGTACCATAAGGTATTTTGTGCAACTCATTATAAGTTGGGTTCCAATTGATGGGTTTGGGCTTAGAAAAATCAATGGCAATGACTACAACGAAAAGCAATATGAGAAGTCCTATATATATTTTTAGTGTTTTGTTCATACTTTTACGGCGTTTAAAAATTTAGTAAAAGCATGCTTTGCCTTGTCAAATTCTGAAGGATTCACATTAAATTCACCATACCAAATATAGTTGTAGAGGTAGGAGGTGTATGCAAATTCTTTTTTTACGTTGTCCTGAGTGATTTCGTTTTGATAATCGCTATTGGTTTTTTCAACGTCATATTCAATAATTTCCGCCTGGGTCAATAGTTTCAAAAGCCATAAATAGTAATACCGAATGGCTAAACGGAAGTTGTTATCTTTCTCGGCATCTTCAATTAGCTTTTTGAAATCTGTAGCGTGGATATTGTTTTCAATATCGGTTACCGGAATGATACTTTTATCAGAAGATTTGCCAAACACCCAGGTGCCTTCATTATTCATAACGGCTCTGAAAATGAAGTAGATAACCAAAAGGGAAATTATTATACCTGCTATTTTTAAGGCAATGTCAGTTGCTTTCGAAGCTTGTCCTTCGTTTTTTATATCGAACAGGTCTCTGAAAAAATCATTTAGCCACTGTTTAAACCGTGTCCACCAACCGGAACTTTCAACAGTGCGTTCATAGATATAGTCTTCCCCCGCGTAAATAGCGTTTAGGTCCTCAAAACTACGAGGTGCTATTTGCGTTGAGGTATCAACTTTCAGGCTGTCGTTTTTTACGACAACAGTTTCAAAGGTTTTAGAATAACAAACCAGGCTGATGAAAAGAAAGATGATATGTAACCAGAACGTTTTATTCACCGGATCCTATTAGGTCTATAATATCTTTTGTGTTAATGTTTTCCTTGTCTTCTTTCAAACTGTAAAAAACAATGCCCTGGTTAAGTTGTACTATATTACCTAGAATGGCACTTACAAGAAAGGATAAAAAGAAAACGAGCATCATGATGACCATCATGGCCGAACCAATTTCCTCTTCGGTAGGGCCGCCCTGTTCAATAGTGGTAAGAAAGCTGGCCATACCAAAAAAATATGGAATTAATGACACTACATTTTGTGCTATATAACTCATTAAATAAAAAAGCCCTACACTTCCGACTGCTGCCCAAAACTTAGAAGAAAGTAAGTCCCATGAATATCCAAAACAATCCCAAATCCCTTTTTTATTATCCAGGTATTCCATTAAAACCATGGTGAAAAACAGCATAAAACCACCAACCAGTAATGGTAAAGCAAGGATGCCAATAATAGTGATCATTAGAGCAAAAGCCCCGATCATAAACAGGATTAGCATGGGGATAGCCAAAACAATACAGCATATTATATAGATGACCAGTTTGCCTATGCTGTTTTTGTAAACAGTAATCACCTCATTAGATGAAAAATGTTTTCCGCCTTTTTCTTCATATAACTTCAAATAAATAGGCACATAGGCATAAGAAACAGTTGCCGATATTAAAGCTACTATTAAAAAGACCAATAAAAAGACAATAAACAATCCCAAATTCTCATTCATATAATTGTCTAAAGCAGTAGCACCTTGTCCGCTCGCTAAACCGCCAAAAACTACATCCGTATAAAACTTGGTAAAAAAATATCCCATGGCAAGGAGTATTAACAGGAAAATACCATTAACAATAAAGTAGTGTTTAAAAAAGTGTTTGCCGTTTTGTTTTAAAAAACCAAAGGTATCCTGAAAGAATTCACTAAAGCCTCTAGACTTATATAATTGCATGCTTGTTTTTTAATTTTTTATGTAGAATGAAAGGATATATCAAGTAATAGAATGATATGATACTGAGGGTTGTTAGAATGATACCAACCGATAACCAATTGGGCATAACGTTAGAGTAACGTGTGACAAAGCCTTCTAAAATTCCGGCAGTAATAGTAAAAGGGAAGGTGCTTATTAATATTTTAACACCATCTTTTACCCCCATTTTAAAAGAGATCATTCTGGAATATGTTTTAGGGAATAAGATACTGGCTCCTAAAATAAAACCGGCTGCAGCTTCTATAACAATGGCAAAGATTTCCATAGCACCGTGAATCCAGATACCTCTTACACTTTCCCAAAGCACACCGTGTTTTTGAAACATATATTGAAAGGCTCCTAACATAATGCCGTTCTGAAGCATATAATATCCGGTGCCTAATCCTCCGAACACACCAAAAATAAAAGAGCAAATGCCAACATAAAGGTTGTTTAGTGTAATACCAAAAGCACTGCCCCAGTTACTGCCACTTTTATAAACGGCTACAGGATCGCCTTTTTCAATATTTTCAAGGGTCATATTAACATAATGATCCCCAAGAATAAGGCGTACAAACGAATCATCAAAGGCAGCAGAAAGAGCGCCAATGGCAACAAAACTTAAAAATACAAGAAAGGCATAAAGTACATAACGCCTATATTCATAAACAATCAGTGGAACTTCAATTTTCCAGAAATGAACAAACCTGTTGGTGTCTTGTCGTTTTGTCTTATAGATTTTTTGAAAAGCTTTGGCGGCTAAATTGTTTAGATATAAAATGGTTTTACTTTTCGGATAGTAAGTTTGGGCATAAGAGAGGTCGTTTACTAAATGAATGTAAAGTGAAGCTAGTTCGTCCGGGTTTTTTAGGGTTTTTCCAAAAATGGCCTTTTCAAAGTTTAGCCATTTTTCCTTATTCTGCTTAATAAAGGCTACTTCTCTCATGCTAAACCAAAGCTACACAAATTTTTATTAAAAGTGCTTTATATCTTACAATAATTTGCTATAGATTTGCAAGAAGAAATCGAGGTCAATTCATGGTGGAATTACAAATAAATACGACTCAAAATGTAAATATTAATTTTACGGCAGCCAGTGTTGGAGAGCGTATTTTGGCTTACATAGTTGACTGGATTATAAAAATAGCATACATCATTGTAACGTATCAGATTGTCTTTAATTTATTTAAGGTTGATGAATTGGTTGGCGATATGGACGATTGGTCACAAATAGCTATCTATGTTTCTTTTTACTTACCCGTAATTTTTTATTCTTTAATTTTTGAAACTTTATTAGACGGTCAGACCATTGGGAAACGTATTTTAAAGATACAGGTAGTGAAAATTGATGGTTATCAGGCCTCCTTAGCAGATTTTGTAATTCGTTGGTTTTTCAGAATTGTAGATTTGAATATACTTAGCGGTGTCGTGGCGTTAATTGCCATTATTATGAGTGATAAGAATCAACGTTTAGGTGATATGACAGCCGGTACCTCGGTTATTGCGTTAAAAAATAAAGTCAATATCAGTCATACCATTTTAGAAGATTTAAAGCAAGATTATGTGCCAACGTATCCCAATGTGATTAAGTTGTCTGATAATGATGCCCGTATTATTAAAGATACTTTCACAACGGCCAAGGCTTCAAAAGATTATCAAACGTTAATTAAGCTTAGAAAGAAATTAGTTGAAGTGGTTGAAATAAAAGAAGTTAAACAAAAAACAGATATTGAATTTATAGATGTCATTTTAAAAGATTATAATTATTATACTCAGAATATGTAAGCAGAGAACCATCTTTTCCTTGAAAAGATGTGTGAATCGCTTACCCTGAGCTTGTCGAAGGGTCTTTGTCAATATGATTTGGAATTATGTTAGAACCATCTTTTCCTTGAAAAGATGTGTGAATCGCTTACCCTGAGCTTGCCTGTGCTGAGCTCAGTTGAAGTATCGAAGGATCTTTTGCTAAAATTTGATTTATGTTTTATACCATTGATATTTTAGGAACCGTAGCGTTTGCTGTTTCAGGTGTATTAGCGGCTTTCAATAAAAAAATGGACCTGTTCGGGATTCTTATCATTGCATTTGTTACAGCCGTTGGAGGAGGTACTTTAAGAGATTTGCTCATAGGAAATACACCGGTTAGCTGGATGAAGGACATGACGTATACCTACGTGATTATGGGGTCGGCAGTTTTCGCAATTATTTTCAGAAGTAAAATCAATTATTTACGAACGTCTTTATTTTTGTTTGATACCATAGGTATTGGTTTGTATACGGTTGTGGGTATTGAGAAAGGTATTCAGGCAGGACTACATCCCATCATATGCATAGCTTTAGGAACTATGACTGCCAGTTTCGGAGGGGTCATTCGCGATATTCTGTGTAATGAAATACCGGTGATTTTCAGAAAGGAGATTTATGCCACAGCTTGCATTTTGGGAGGTGTATTTTATTTTTTATTAGCAAAATTACCTTTAGATAACAATATTGTTTTTTTAATTGCCGGTTTGGTGGTAATCGTTATTAGGTTGTTGGCAGTTAAGTTTAAAATTGCGCTCCCGAATATTTACAGGAATTAAATACTTTTATCTTCTGCCTTCTGCCTTCTGCCTTCTGCCTTCAGTCTTCAGTCTTCTGCCTTCAGTCTTCGGTCTCCGGTCTTCTATCTTCAAGCTCCTCACTCAATGATCTCAACCTTTCTTATATACACATTTTGCATGGGCCATTCACCATCATCAGTATCAACGGCAGCAATTTTATCAACCACATCCATGCCTTTAATTACTTTACCAAATATGGTATAGTCACCATCCAAATGATAGGCACCGCCTTTTTGCTGCACAATAAAAAATTCATAGGGAGACGCTAATTTGTGTGGGTTTTGAATTTCGCTACTGGGCATGGAGATAACACCTCTGTGGTGTTTAAACCCGCGTTTTGTGTCCGGAGGCAGCAAATATTTACCGATGCTGGCACGCTTTTTAGGGGTTAGTTTATCATCTCCATTGCCTCCCTGAATAATAAAGTTGGGAACTACACGGTAAAATTGAGTGCCATCATAATACTTTTGTTTGGTCAAAAAGATGAAATTTGAGCGATGGAATCGGGTTTCCTCAAACAATAAAATATCAATGTTACCGTAATCAGTAAAAATACGCACCTTGTTTTCTTTGTGTTCTTCATTATATTTTAAGAAAAACTCCATAGCGCTTTTTGAGTTTAACTTGGGGAATGCCCTTTCCTGCTTTTGATCAGAGTCTTTAATAGTATTTTTTTTCTCAATTTTTGTTTGAGTGGTTTGTCCGGAATTTTTCTTTTTAGTTTGTTTATCTTCACAACTCAGAAAAAGGACGAAAAGACTTAAAAATAATAGGCAGCGCATACAATATGGATTATGACGAATTCTTAAAATCAATTTCAAAAATAGAAAATATACCACTTCCAGCCGAAACATCACAATTTAAAATGGTACCGCCGTTTCGTCAGGAATTGGTCAGACGTCAGAAAGAAGCTATGAAACATGCTAAAAAAGCAGGGGTTTTGGCGTTGTTTTATCCGGATAACCATTTAAAAACCAAATTGGTTTTAATATTGCGGAAAACCTATAATGGGGTGCATTCCGCTCAGGTAGGTTTTCCGGGAGGTAAGTTAGAAGATCAGGATACTTCCTTAAAAGATGCCGCTGTAAGGGAAACCTTTGAAGAAATTGGGGTACCTGTAAATACTATTAAAGTGGTTAAACAATTAACCGAAGTTTACATACCACCCAGTAATTTTTATGTACAGCCCTATATGGCCATTACCAAAGAAACACCGAAGTTTGTTAAGGAAGAAAGTGAGGTTGAGACTATTATAGAGGTAGATTTGCCACATTTTTTAGATGACGATATTATAGTTTCAAAGATGGTAACCACTTCATATAACATTGAGGTTGAGGTGCCGGCATTTAAATTGAACGGACACATAGTTTGGGGAGCCACAGCCATGATGCTAAGTGAGATTAAGGATATTTTAAAGCAATTAATGTAGTTGGACAGATTTATTACATTTGTAACCACTAACCAACCTGAAACTAAATTACATGGGATTGTTTAAACGAAATCCTTTCGGGCACATACTCTTTTTAAAAAAATGGCTCATTAGAATTATGGGGGCCATGACACATAGGCGCTTTCGAGGATTTAACGAATTGCAGATTGAAGGTTCCGAGATCATTAAAAACTTACCTGATAAAAATGTATTGTTCATTTCAAACCACCAAACCTATTTTGCCGATGTGGTGGCTATGTTCCATGTATTCAATGCCAGTTTAAGCGGACGTGTGGATTCCATTAAAAATGTGGGCTATTTATGGAACCCTAAGCTTAATATCTATTATGTGGCAGCAAGAGAAACTATGAAAGCCGGTCTGTTACCCAAAGTTTTGGCCTATGCGGGTTCGGTGAGTATTGACCGTACCTGGCGAGCAGCGGGACAAGACGTTAACAGGCAGGTGCGGATGAGCGATATTACTAATATCGGTACTGCTTTAGATGATGGTTGGGTAATCACTTTTCCGCAAGGTACCACCACGCCGTTTAAACCTATCAGAAAGGGGACCGCACATATTATTAAACGTTACAAACCCATTGTAGTACCTATTGTTATTGATGGTTTTAGAAGGTCTTTCGATAAAAAAGGGATTAGAATTAAAAAGAAAAATATTCTGCAATCTATGGAAATTAAAGCGCCATTGGAAATTGATTATGATGGCGAAACCACCGAAGGCATTGTAAAGAAAATTGAATTTGCCATAGAACAACACCCTTCGTTTTTAAAAGTATTGACCCCGCAACAAATAAAAGAACAAGAAGAGCTTAATAAGCTTAGAGAATGGTAACCATGGATTGCCTTTGATTATAGATTTGCCAATAAAGCGAACCTGTTATTTATGGTATAAGTAGTGAGGGTTTTTGTATAAATTTGATTTTCAATAATTTAATGATTAAATTTGTTAGGCGAGCACTCGCAAAATTGCTATAGATTTGTTGTTTTAAACATGAGGTTTTAGTGTTTAGGGTGACAGTTTTTGGCATACCCAAATCATAATGCTATGAAAAACCTTAACAAATTCAAGTTTATTTTTAGAAGTCTTCTGTTTCTTGCTATAGTATTCAGTTGTTCAAACCAAACAGAAACCACTCAAAATGATGATACACAGGAAGAAGAGGAAGAAGAAGTGGTAACTGACTTTGCCCAGGCGGCTATAAATTATACCAATCATTGTGGTGGCTGTCACGGGCAAAAGTTTGAATCTTTTATAGAACGACAATGGTCATACGGAAGCACCTCTGAGGATATTTCAAATTCCATTTCCGTTGGTTATGAATCAAATGGGATGCCTTCTTATAAGAATGCGTTTACTGATCAGGAAATAAAGGATTTAGCAGATTATATTCTTCGAGAAATTGAAGGAAAAACTAAAGCTGATATCGAAGCAGAAAATCCAAACCTTTCCGGAATAATGCAATCAGATGACCTTAGTTTTAGATTAGAAACGATTACAAATCAATTTTCCGGAATACCATGGGGGATGGTGCAATTGCCTGATGGCGATTTTTTGGTGACGCAGCGGGAAGGAAACCTATTTAGGGTGACTAGCGATGGTACAATATCTGAAATTAGCGGTATTCCAAATGTGGTTGCCCAAGGTCAAGGCGGTTTGCTCGATGTCATATTACATCCCGATTTTGAAAATAATGCTTATGTATACTTGAGCTATTCCAGTGCTAATCCAAGCAACTCCAGCCAAAAAACAACAGCAGTTGCCAGGGGTAGTTTATCCGGCAATACTTTAGAAGGAACTAATGAGATTTTTGTGGCAGAACCTTACCTTTCTAATACAAATCATTATGGTTCAAGATTGGTCTTTGATAATGGGGGATATCTTTATGTTACCGTGGGTGATCGGGGTAATAGAGATACGTACCCTCAAACATTAAACAATGGTGTTGGTAAGATTCACAGGCTTATGGACAACGGTACAATACCCACAGACAACCCGTTTTACAATATGCAAAATCATGATTGGTCCGTTTTCGGTTATGGTGTAAGGAATCCCCAGGGTTTAGCAAAACATCCTGTTACAGGTGCTATTTGGGAAGGTGAACACGGACCGCAAGGGGGGGATGAAATTAACATTGTAAGTTCTGGCAATAACTATGGCTGGCCAGTAATTACGTACGGTATCAACTATGACGGTACCCCAATTACCAACCAAACTGCTATGGATGGTATGGAGCAACCTATACATTATTGGGTACCTTCAATTGCGCCTTGTGGGATGGACTTTGTTTCGAGTAATTTTTATGGTAATTGGCAGAATGACCTTTTTGTAGGTTCACTTAAATTCAGATATTTACATCGGTTAAAAATGAATGGAAATACCGTCATAGGCCAGGAGGAATTACTAAGTGATATTGGCCGTGTTAGAGATGTACAGATGGGTAATGATGGTTATTTGTACATTTTGGTGGAGGGGCCCGGAAGGCTTTTAAGATTGGTAGCGGAGCAATAATTTAAAAAAATATAATGTGTTGCCGATTTAATAATTAAAGAGTATACCTGTAAATTAGGGAATTCAATTTATCTTTGTTATTTCTTTTGAAAAAAGGGGAAAAGAACAATGATGAGACAACTTAAACTAATCTGGGATTTTAAGGGGCCAGACGGCAATAAGATAGCAGAACATCATGTGTTACACCTGAAAGCATATATCACAGCCGAAAACTTAGAAATTAACATTACAGGTATTGAGACCATTAATGATCTGCATACTGTAGCTTATATGGTAGTTGTTGAAAGTGAAATGCCAAAAGTAAGAGATGCTCTTAAACCACATAGGGGCCAAGTTTACAATTTGCCCTAATCATAAAATCAGTTAATAACTCCTAATAACTCCACTTTAAAAAAGCCCTCAATTTTTATATTTTGCGTTGTTAAAATGTAAATAAGTACATGAAAGTCTGTATTGCTGAAAAACCGAGTGTTGCCAGGGAAATTGCTGCTGTGTTGGGTGCTAAAACCAGGCATGATGGCTATTTTGAAGGCAATGGATATGCAGTAACTTACACCTTTGGGCATTTATGTACGTTAAAAGAACCGGTAGATTATAGACCTTATTGGAAAAGTTGGGATCTAAACAACTTACCCATGCTCCCTGAGAAGTTTGAGGTTAAAGTAGTAGCCAATTCAGGCATTCAAAAGCAGTTCAATATTGTTAAAAGCCTGTTTGAAAAGGCCGATGAGGTTATAAACTGCGGGGATGCCGGACAGGAGGGAGAACTCATTCAGCGTTGGGTGATGAATGAAGCCAACTACAAAGGCGCTGTAAAACGCTTATGGATTTCTTCTCTCACCACCGAAGCCATTAAAGAAGGTTTTGAAAACTTAAAACCCGCAGCAGATTATGATAATTTGTACTATGCAGGCTTTTCCAGGGCTATTGGCGATTGGCTATTAGGTATCAATGCTACCAGATTGTACACCGTAAAGCATGGTGGATACAAACAAGTGCTGTCTGTTGGCAGGGTACAAACACCAACCTTGGCCATGGTAGTAAACAGGTTTAGAGAGATTGAAAACTTTAAGTCAACACCGTATTGGGAATTGCAAACTAAATACAGGGATACCTTGTTTAGCTATGAAGAAGGACGTTTTTTCAAAAAAGAAGAGGGCCAGATTTTAGCGGATAAAGTAAAGGAAAGTGATTTTGAGATTGTCTCCATTACCAAAAAGAAAGGGAAAGAATATGCGCCCAAACTGTTTGATTTAACAGGCTTGCAGGTGTATTGTAATACTAAATTTGGCTTTTCGGCTGATGATACACTAAAGATTGTTCAGGGATTATATGAACAAAAAGTGGTGACATATCCAAGAGTGGATACCACGTTTTTACCAACAGATATTTATCCTAAAGTTGAGGGTATTTTAAAGAAGCTTACCAATTATTCAGACTTGGTGCAGCCACTTTTAGGGAAACCCATAAAAAAATCTAATAAGGTTTTTAATGATAAAAAAGTGACGGATCATCACGCTATTATTCCCACAGGTATACAAACCAGGTTGCAACCTAACCAGCAACAGGTCTATGATATTATTGTAAGACGTTTTATTGCTGTTTTTTATGAGGATTGCTCCGTAGCTAATACCAATGTTATAGGAAAAGCTGCAGAGGTGTCATTCAAAACTACCGGAAAGGAGATTTTAGACAAGGGATGGCGTGTAGTATTCGAAAGTCCGAATAATAAAGAAAAAGAGCCCAATATTTTGCCAACTTTTGAAAAGGGCGAAAAAGGGCCGCATGAACCATCGTTTTTAGAAAAGGAAACCAAACCACCAAATCAATATACGGAAGCCTCTTTATTGAGAGCTATGGAAACGGCAGGTAAGCAGGTTGAAGATGATGAAATGCGTGATTTAATGAAAGAGAATGGTATTGGACGTCCTTCCACTCGTGCTAATATTATCGAGACGCTTTTTAAAAGAAAATATATTAAGCGAAACAAAAAGCAAGTACTACCGACCGAAACAGGCATGCAGCTCATTGATACCATTCAAAATAGTTTGTTGAAGTCGGCAGAGTTGACAGGACGTTGGGAAAAACAGCTAAAAGATATAGAAAAAGGTGATTTTAGTGCCGGCGCATTTATAAAGAATATGAAGCGTATGGTAGATGCCCTGGTATATGAAGTTAGAAGCGAAACCAGGCGCGCTAACATTTCGTATGAAGCAAATGCACAAAAGACTAAAGCCAAAGCTGAAGTAAAAAAGAGCGCTGGAATTACTGCTGAAATTTGCCCAAAATGTAAACAAGGGCATTTAATAAAAGGGAAATCTGCTTATGGCTGTAGTGCATACAAGACAGGATGCGACTTTAAATTACCCTTTAAGATTCACGGCAAAAAGATCTCAGAAAAACAGTTTATAAGATTACTTCAAAAAGGATCTACGGTCAATTTAAAAGGATTTAAGAAGGATGCGGGAACCGTTGAAGGCTTATTGCGTTTTGATGATAATTTCCAGTTAATGTTGGAAGCCAAAGATAGACCTGCCAGGTTTCAAAAAACTGGCAGATCTGATGATAAAAATGGTATGTTGTGTCCCAAATGTAAAAAGGGAAGCATCATAAAAGGCAAAACAGCCTATGGTTGCAGTAATTACAAATCAGGTTGTGATTTTAATGTGTCGTTTAATGTAGTAAGATCAAAGATGAATGGTAAACAAGCAACCAAAGAACTTGTTTATAATATTTTAATCGAAAATTTTTGATTTTGGCAAGAGATGCTTTTTAACTTGTTTACTTAAAGCATTTTATAAAGCATAGATTGCCATGAATTTGGCTACTGGTAATGGTCTGTATGGAAAGGAATAACTCAATAATTATGGAGATTAGTCAAAGTAAAAAAGTATCAAGATTGGACAGGTATTGGGCCATAATCAGGAACGGTATGTTTCTTTTTGGCTTAAGAAATAGATTGGCCAATATTGGAATTGATATTAAACCCTATTATTGGGTAGTAGAAGAGTATGAAAAGTGTGAAGAGCCATTAATTAAGGATGATGCGTCAAAATATAGCTTAAGATATATAAGTATTGACGAAATTAAAGAGCTTTATAAAGATAAGCCGAAAGATGAAGTTGAAGAAGTCGTTGAAGGTATGAAAAAAGGCTATTTATGTGCAGGGTTGGAATGCAAAAATGAAATAGTGGTTCATATGTATATCGCACTAACGGATTTTAATTTTAAAGGAAGAGTTTTTAAATTAAAATCTAATGAAGCATATCTCTTTAATATATGGACATCACATCTTCACAGAGGAAAAAACCTGGCGCCTTATTTGCGTTATCAGGTGTACCAGTTATTAAGGGAACAGGGTAGAAATGTAAAATACAGTGTTACCGAATATTTTAATAAGTCATCCATTAAATTTAAAAAGAAACTTAATTCTAAAAATCTTTATCTCTATTTAAATATTGTACTGTTTGACAAATATAAGTGGAACTTTACCTTAAAGAAGTACGAGTAATTTGATGTTGTTCTCTTAGAACCCTTATGAGCTAATGAAAACTTCGGATGACCACAGGCATTTTATAATCTATAAGCCCTACGGTTTTTTAAGTCAGTTTAGAAGTCAGGATTCTAAACAGCAATCGAAAAAGTTCTTAGGAGCGCTGTTTGATTTTCCTGATGGGATTATGGCAATAGGTAGATTGGATGAGAAGTCAGAAGGCTTATTATTGTTAACTACCGATGGGAAGATGAGTGACTTTATAAACAGCCAAAAAGTTGAAAAAGAATACTATGCCCAACTTGATGGCGATATTTTTTTAGAAGCTATTGAACAATTAAAATCCGGTGTGAAAATTGGTTTTGACGGAAAGAAGTATCAAACGAAACCTTGCAAAGTTTTTAAGCTTGATGCCGAACCGGAATTGCCTGTTCGTTCCAAAAAAATAAGAGATGAGAGGCACGGACCAACAAGTTGGATATCGGTAACACTAAAAGAAGGGAAGTTTCGTCAGGTTAGAAAAATGACTTCGGCTGTTGGGTTTCCAACCTTACGGTTAGTGCGTGTCAGGGTTGGTGACTTGCACTTAAACACTATGCAGGTTGGCGATGTTATGGAAGTTAAGACGTTTTTTTAAACTTCCAGTTTTTTAAGCTCGTTATAGTTTCTTTTTAAGCGTTTCAAGAGGATGCCATAGATCAACCAGTAAAATAATAGCAATATGGCAATTGTTACAGCCAGTACAGCAAAAATCACTAAAATAATGACAGCGTAAAGTTTAAATACTTCGCCGTTTGCGGAAGCCTGTTCCAGGCTGGTGGAAAAATTCGGGTCGTGACTTAAGGCATAGTAACCACCAACAAAAGCGCCTACAACCAGGGAAGCTAAATTGAATATTACATAATACTTAACGGTTCTTCTGGTTTTTAAAATGTTCTCCATTAAGGTTTTGGAACTGTCTGTAGAAGAAATGTTCCTGTAGTTTCTGTAAAATAAATAAAAGAAATAGATTAAGATCCCATAGGAAATGATGGATAAAGGGATTAGTATATGATCCATGTCTATATGCTCCAGTTTACTGGATAATGAAGTGCCCTTCAACAAAAAGGAAATACCTATCCAGAAGGCAAACTCTAACAAGCTGATGATAAAGATCCATTTAACAATAGAGGACGATTTTTTTAAAATCATCTTATATATATCATCAGATGTCAGTTTTGGGTACTTCTCCTCTCTATTCCAATCTTTCTTTAATAGATCTAATCCCTCCATGATTTACGGATTTAAAATGGTTTTTAGCTTGTTCTTAATTCGGTTCATTTTCACGCGGGCATTTACTTCGCTAATTCCCATAGTTTCACTTATTTCTCTATAGTCTTTGTCTTCTAAATACAAGAAAACAAGTGCCTTTTCAATATCGTTTAATTGATGCACAGCCTTGTACAGAATTTTTAACTGTTGTTCTTCGGTATCATCATAGGCTTCAGATTTCATTTTAAAAGCTACGCCATCATAATCCTGGGTGGCAATAGTTCTTTTAGACTTACGGTATAAGGTGATGGCAGTATTTAAACCAACTCGATACATCCAGGTACTAAATTTAGAATCACCACGAAACTTCGGGTATGCTTTCCAAAGCTGAATGGTAATTTCTTGAAACAGATCATTGTGAGCATCATAATTATTAGTATACAGGCGGCAAACCTTGTGTATAATATTCTGATGCTTTTCAAGTAGTTCTACAAAACTTTGTTCTAATTCGTTTTTCAATGTGATGGTTTAGTTACAATGATAAGTAGCCTAAAATTTTAAAATGTTACAGAGGCGTTAAAATAATATTTAATTTTCAATTCACCCCTTTTTAATTATTGGTTTTGAATGCTTCTAACTTCACTTTCACGCAAAGGCGCTAAGTCACAAAAATGTTAATAGTTATTGGTTAAAAGTTAATAGATTCACTGTTGTATATAAAATCTCTAAACGGAATAACCAGAAACATGAAACTGCAAACTGTCTACTGCTTACTGCAAACTGAGTACTGCCAACTGAACACTAGTGTCTCTCGCAAAGGTGCTAAGTCACAAAAATGTTACTGGTTATTGGTTAAAAGTTAATAGATACACTGTTGTATATAAAATCCCTAAACGGAATAACCAGAAACATGAAACTGCAAACTGTCTACTGCTTACTGCAAACTGAGTACTGCCAACTGAACACTAGTGTCTCTCGCAAAGGCGCTAAGTCACAAAAATGTTAATAGTTATTGGTTAAAAGTTAATAGATTCATCCCTGTGTATAAAATTCCTAAACGGAATGACTAGAAACATGAAACAGTAAACTACAACTACGAACTGAGTACAACATACTGAACACGAATTTTCAATTCATCCATAAGATTTTACAGTTCGGTTAGTTTCAATTTTTTCGTAAAACGTTCTATCGCACTTTTGCTTCATCAAACAAAAAACGAATAGATTTTTATCACGTCATGAAACAACTAATCATTACTTTAATTACACTTTTTAGCTTTCAGTTACAAGGGCAAACTATTATTAGCGGTAACGTATTTAATTCAAAAAATGAGCCTGTAATAGGCGCCAATATTTATTTGGAAGGCACTTACGATGGCAGTACTTCCGATGACACCGGAGCCTTTTCATTTAGGACCACAGAGATCGGTACTCAAACTTTGGTAGTTTCATATTTATCCTATGAAACTTTTACTATGGTGGGCGATGTATCTTATATGAAAGACCTAACCATTAAGCTGCGTGAAGATGTTAATACATTGGATGCTGTGGTGTTATCAGCCGGGACATTTTCGGCCGGCGATAACAGTAAAGTCAACGTTCTTAATCCGTTAGATGTGGTGACCACGGCCAGTGCCTTAGGTGATTTTGTAGGGGCACTGCAAACCTTACCGGGCACATCAACAGTTTCAGAAGACGGACGTTTATTTGTACGTGGCGGAGATGCCAATGAAACCCAAATCTTTATTGACGGGATCAGGGTATTCACCCCTTATACACCAACGACCAATAATGCACCGACGCGTGGGCGTTATTCACCATTTTTATTTGATGGTATTACCTTTTCAACCGGTGGTTATTCTGCCGAATATGGCCAGGCCCTTTCCAGCGTTTTGCTGTTAAACACTATTGATGAACCGGACCAGGATAAAACCGATATAGGTATTATGAGTGTTGGAGCCGCCTTAGGAAATACCCAAAAATGGGAAAAAAGCTCGTTGAGTGTTAATGCGTCTTACATTAATTTAGCACCTTACATTGCTTTATTTCCGGATAGAAATGACTGGGAAAAACCTTTTGAAACCGTTTCAGGAGAAGCCGTGTTTAGACAAAAAACCGATTCGGGATTGTTTAAATTGTATGGCGCGTTTGATGCTTCTAATTTTGAACTGACTCAGGAAGACATCAACAACGCCGATGGTGTTCATTTTAAACTGAACAATGACAATGTATATATCAACGGATCTTACAGTGGAACATTAAATGCTACCTGGAGTATGTTTGGAGGCCTGAGTTTTACACATGCCAATAACAGAATTAATTTTGATGATAACGATATTGATGATACCGAAAACTCTTTCCATGCTAAACTGAAGTTCAAAAACCGTATCAGCAACCGATTCAAACTGTATTTTGGTGCGGAATATTTTGCAACCGATTTTGACGAAACGTTTCAAAATACATCTGTGGAACAGGTTAGCTATGGCTATGATAATAATATAGCTGCTGCTTTCGCCGAAGCCGATATATTTGCGTCGAAGCAATTGGCATTCAAAACGGGTTTAAGAGCAGAATACAGCGAAATTTTTAAAGATTTTACCGTAGCGCCAAGGTTGTCTTTGGCTTATAAGACTTCAGGTAAGAGTCAGTTGTCGTTGGCGTATGGGAACTTTTATCAAAATCCGTCAAGTAATGTGTTGAAGTTTGAGCAGGATCTAAAACCTCAAAATACATCACACTATATTATGAACTATCAGTACAACGCAGACCGACGTATTTTCAGAGCCGAAGCCTACTACAAAAAGTATGATAATCTGGTAAAATATGATACGGAGTTTGCAAACTTGGATAGTAATTTTGATAATACCGGAGATGGTTTTGCCAAGGGGATTGATTTCTTTTGGAGAGATAGTAACTCTATTAAAAATTTCGATTATTGGTTAAGCTATTCCTTTTTAGATACCAAGCGTAATTATAACAACTATCCAATGGAAGCACAACCAAATTTTGCGAACAAGCATAATCTGTCCGTAGTTGGAAAATACTGGGTGGAAAAATGGCGCAGTCAGGTGGGGTTTAGCTATGGATATGCCTCCGGGAGAACCTATACCAATCCAAATCAACCGGGATTTTTAAATGAAAAGACCAAGTCATTCAATAGCTTGAGCTTGAATTGGGCGTATTTAATTTCACCTCAAAAAATATTGTACGCATCCGTGAATAACGTATTAGGCTTTAGGAATATTAACGGCTATCAGTATGCCAATACACCGGATTTAAACGGGCATTTTAGCAGGCGCGCCCTGAAACCGGCTGCGGACCAGTTCTTTTTTATAGGCTTCTTTTGGACGATCAGTGAGGATAAAAAAAGCAATCAGTTGGATAATTTATAGAAAGTACATTTAACTATGTCTAAAAACTGTTTTGATGGTGTTTAGGCATAGTTAAACTTTTTCATATAAGTGCAGGTAGTAAAAACATTTTACCCTCATCCAGTACATCTATTTCTTTCTAGTGCTCCACTTTTCCAGAATGTCTTGTTCCCGTTTCATAAAGGAGCGTTCTCCGTTGAGTATATTATCTCTTCTTTCCTGAGAAACCGCATCGGAATACCACCAGGTTTTAGTAGCGCTTACAGTATCGGATAGCGATCGGAAAGTTAGACCGGATGCAATAGCTTTACTGGTGTCGGTTTTAGACATACCGGCGTATTCCGGTAATTGAACAACCCAGGGTTGAATACCTATAATACTGTTTTCTATTAAAAAGTCAAAGTCATCAATCTGTATATAATTGATAGGAACATTATAACTGGCGTGAATCCCGTGTACAAAAGCATTGGTGGTTAATTCAAACCCGGGGCCGGCACCATTGTAGATCCCGGTAGTTTTGTTTTCAGCTAATCGTATCATCCATTCCGCCAGATCCCTTACATCAATATACTGGACCACTTCATCGGTCTTACCCGGAATAATAAAATCACCTCCTTTTTCTATTCTGGCCAGCCAGTAGGGGAAACGGTTCGTAGGATCCCCCGGGCCAACGATTAGATGCGGCCTCACTATAATGGATCTGTCCTCGCCAAAGGTATTCATAGCTGCCAATTCTGAAGTAGCTTTCATGACACCGTAGGCATACGTTGGCTTTTCGTCTTCGGTAGCATTTTCAGGTATTTCTGTAAGCACGGATCGGGTTTCCGAAAAATCATCACCGGTAAAGGGGTAATAAACACTAACGGAAGAGGTGTACATGTAATACCCGACCTTATCCACTAACAGTTTGGCTGTGTCTTCGGTCCATTTGGTTTTTCTGCCGGAGTTGTCTATTACCACATCCCACGTCCTGTTTTTCAGCGCTTCCAGATTATCTTCTCTGTCACCTGTTAATTGCTCCACTTCTGAAAAAAGTTCCGGATGTATTTTAGGTTTTGTTTTTCCCCGGGAAAAGATAGACACCTCGTGGCCTCTCTTCAGGGCATAGGCGATTTGATGAGGGCCTAAAAAGCTGGTACCGCCCAGAATAAGGATCTTTAATTTCTTATCACTCTTTTTAAAATCGATCAGTTTTTGAAGTGGACTGGCTTCTATAACGGATGACAGTCCTAACATCATGCTGATACCTAAAAATTCACGTCTGCTTTTTGTCATGTGTCTGGCTTTGAAAAATTCGTTACCTAAAATAGCTGAAATTTTCTGCAAAATCAAGCTTAAGATCAAACACTTAAAATATAATTCAAAATTGGTTAACCAATTTTTCAGGATTTGCGTATCTTGCAACAAATTAAGACACTAACACAATTTCTAATGGGGCAAGTCATAACATTCGGTGAGGTTTTAATGCGTATTTCACCCAGAGGTAAAAAGAAGTTCATTCAATCAAATGTCATAGAGTTCTTTTTTGGAGGCACGGAGCTAAACGTTGGTATTTCTATCGCCAATTTTGGGGGAGAAGTCAAGCATATTAGTGTGGTTTCCGATGATTTTATTGGAGATACGGCTATTTCTTATATCAATAAGTTTAGTGTTGATACGTCTTCCATTGGGCGCTCCAAACGGCCTTTAGGAGTTTATTTCTTCGAAGTTGGTGCCGTCATGCGCCCCAGTACCATTTCTTATAACCGGTCGCATTCCTCGTTTTCCGAAATAAAACCGGATATGGTAAATTGGGACGAAGCTTTAACTAATGGCGAGTGGTTGCATTGGACCGGTATTACACCGGCCTTATCACAGGGTGCTTTTGATATTCTAAAGGAGGGTTTAACCTTAGCCAGAGAAAAAGGTATGACCGTTTCGGCAGACCCAACATACAGGCGTGGCCTTTGGAAGTATGGTAAGGATCCAAAGGAAGCATTAATTGAATTGTTACATCTTTCAACGGTTTTTATCGGTGGTATTAATGAGATCAATGAAGTGCTTGGGACTAATTATTCGTATTCAAATGAAGACTTTATTACAGCTTCAAAAGAATTAATGGAAACCTTTCCATCTATTGAAAAGGTATTTGATAAAATAAGAACGTCATTAAATTCCTCATGGCATAAAATACGGGCCCGTATGTGGAACGGTAAAGAGTTTCACGAAACAGAGGATCTGGACATCACCCATATAGTGGACCGTGTTGGTACCGGTGATGCGTTTGCAGCGGGATTAATTTATGGTTTACAACGCTTTGATGACTGTAAAGCCATGGAGTTTGGAAGTGCTGCCTGTGCCTTAAAACACACTTATGAAGGGGATGTTAATTTAGCTACGGTTAATGAAGTAACTGCTATTTTAGAAGGGAATACATCGGGGAGGTTGAATAGGTAAATGGCAATTACGTCAGATTCGACTGTGTTCGAATCCGTTCGGATTTGCGGTTAAACATTGTTTTGCACAGTTTTTATTTCATTAATTCTATTTGAAATTTTGTTGCGTTAAATGCCATCTTTAACCCTTTAAGATTGGATTCAGATTTATGCGTTTCAAATAATTCACTCAAATAGTTTGTCTGTTTTGTGATATGCATATTATCGCCTTTGAAGATTTGATATTTCAAGAGAATTAAATTGGCCATTATATTATCTGAAACGGTTAAATCACTTTCATTTAGAACGTCCTCAATTGTAATTTTTATTTTAGTATCGTTGTCCGGTAGTTCATCAAAGAGATAAGCATTGGCTAAATCGGATTTGGTCATATTAGAATAATCATTCTGATTAGACATATCTTTTCTGTAGGTCATTTTATTTCCATTAAGAAAATACCATCTCGTATAGGAATCGTTCTCAAACTTTATTTCTTTTTCGAACATTTTTTTCCTTGCACTCCAGTTTGTAAAAGCAATTAGAAGCTCCGTTCCGTCATCTTTCTTTAATATTACCACCCTGATTAAATAATTTCTTTTACCAGGTTTTTCTATTTCAATATCCAATTTGTTTTCTACAGAAACATATTTTTTTATTGCTTTTAGGATAGAAGAAACTTCCTCTGGACTGGCCTCGGGAAACAAATTCTCTCTTAAGAACAAATCGATATATAGATAATGAGTCAAATAGAAATTATCCATTTTAAGATAATTTGACTCATCAAGATGGTCTGATTTTATTTTAATTTTTTCGGATTGAGAATATCCAATACAAGTAAATAAGATTAGAAGCGAAATAGCAAAGGTTTTTTTAAGCATTTAGTTCGGTTTATTTGTGTACAATACCATATATGAAGCTTTATATACAATATTAAACGAAAGTAGTTGAAAATTTTTACAAAATCAAACTTAAGAAAACGTCGGGAAATTACTCAACAAGTTCCAGCAGCCCAAACATATCCGGTTGGTGCACGTCATATAGTTCAATATTTTCAACGGGGAAAATGGTCGTGGTAGATCGTTTGTCACCTTCAAGGGTATTGCGGTCCTGACGTAATGCTAAAAACATATATTTGGTGCCTCTTTCAATAGGATAAGCTCTGTCCAATCCCCATAATACATTAAACGGGATCTTAAACTCCATGGTCCAGCCTGTATCGGTATCAGTATTATCATTGACCGTGCCGTCAATTTGAACCCCTACGGTATAATTAGGATTGTACCATTTGGCTGCCAGGTTTTTATCACCGTCAAAATTATTTATAAAAAGCACATCGTTTTTAATTTTCGTTACGCTTACCTCCAAAGCTATATGGACGTTTAGAGGTTTGGGTGCGGGGATCAGGAACAATTCGGCACAATCATCAAAATAAGGGGCGCCATCTCTTTGGGTTTCCCGGGCTACAATATGGGTGTCTTCGCATTCGAAAAAGAGGTACAGGTTCTCATCATCCCAAAGCATTCTGTAGACCGTTTTCTGATGCTCGTTTTTAGTCGCAGCCTGATAAAAATAGTCTAAAGTCCGGGCTTCACTTTTTTTCCAATCGGCTTCCTCCATCTTGCCATCAATAACCATGTCGTTTTCAATTTTGTGTACTTTAAAAACGGGCCTTTTCTCTAGTACGGATTTTTGCCCCTGGCAGTTAAAAAGACTTAATGAAAATAACAGCAAAATAAGCTTTTGAAGACGTTCCATTGGTTTGAAGTTTTAATGTCAACAAGGTACTGTTTTTAAATCATATAGGGGATTCCTATATGATTTTTGTCATAGTTTTTTATGGTGTTAAATCATAACTTTAATGTATAAATATTAGAGTCATGAAACCAAAAAAGAATCCAAATTTAGAAATAGGGCGCAATAGCGGCTTGTATTTTGCTATTGGTCTTAATTTGATGTTACTTCTTTCGTGGCAATTATTAGAGTATAAAACCTACGAAAAAGAGGTCGTATCAATAGATGTATTAGAAGTTGAAAGTGAATTTGAAGAAGAAATTCCTGTGGTGAATCCCAATACACCACCGCCACCACCTCCTCCGGTTGCTATTCAGGAGAATTTGCAAATTGTGGAGGATGTTGAAGAGGTTGAAGAAACTGTTATTGAAAGTACCGAAATCACCCAGGATGATGCTATTGCTGAGGTGGTTCATGTTGATGAAGTTGTGGTTGAAGAAGTTGAAGAAGACGTGGAGGTAGCCTTTGCTGTTATAGAAGACGTTCCGGTATTTCCTGGTTGTGAAGGTCTGTCTAAGGCTAAATCAAAAGCGTGCTTCCAAAAGAAAATCCAAGAACACGTTGTCAAACATTTTACATACCCTGAAGAAGCATTAGATCTTGGTATTCAAGGTAGAGTATCCGTTATTTTTGCTATAGATTCCAAAGGGTTTGTTACCGGAATACGTTCCAGAGGGCCAGATAAAATTCTGGAGAAAGAGGCCGAGCGAATTATAGGTTTGTTACCTAAAATGCGCCCTGGTAAGCAACGTGGTAGACCTGTTAAAGTATCTTATGCGGTACCTATATTCTTCAAGTATCAGGAAGGTTAAGGTCTGTAAAGAGTTCTTTATATCAATGTGGGGAACCAGGAGTTATTCAGTAGCTCCTGGTTTTTTCATGCACACTTTTACAATTCATCTTAATAAAATAACAATTCGGTCATTCACTTTTTAAAAAGGCGGGTTCAGGTTAGATATTTGTCTCACAATTGAAAACGAACAGTTATTAATCTTAAATTTTAAACAAATGAAAAACCTAATCATCATCGCAACACTATTAGTTTCGGGTTTTGTACAATCACAAACTAATTATGAAAAAGGCATGCAAAAAGCCTTTGAGATCTGGGGAAGCGGTAACCCTACCGAAGCCTCTAATTTATTTGAAAGAATAGCTAATGCGGAAACCGATAATTGGTTACCTCCTTATTACGCAGCCCAGGTAAACATATTAAACAGCTTTGTAGAGAAAGACAAAGAAAAGCTAACGGCACAACTTAAAAAGGCACAGGACTTTATTAATGATGCTACGGCTATTTCAAAGAACAACCCGGAAATTATGGTTTTGCAAGCGTTATTACATACGGCATGGGTGGCCTATGACGGTGCTACTTACGGGATGACCATGTCGCCAAAAGTGGTTGAGTTGTACGCTAAGGCAAAAGCAATTGCGCCTGATAACCCTAGAGTTATTTACTGCGAAGCCGAGTGGAACATTGGCGGCGCGCGCTTTTTTGGACAAGATACCTCTGTGTTTTGTAAAGATTTGGAAAAAGCCTTGGAACTTTTTGCTAATTTTAAACCGGAAACTGAATTTCATCCTAATTGGGGAAAAGACCGCGTAGACATGTTATTAGGGTCTTGCGGTAAGGAATAAAGTCAAATAACGAATAGAACTAAACGTATAAAGCTTAGATATGAAGGGGAGTCTTTCAAAAAATATTGGTATCGCATTTGCAATAGGTATTATTGTTTTTATTATTGGAAGCTTCTTATCAAATGGGTTTCAATATGAGAGTACGGAAGCGCTGGTAATAAGCTTTTTTATGTACCAGTTATATTCTTTTGTTATTGCCTTTTCCAATAAGTTCTTTTTTCAGTATATGGAACGGCGTCCATGGAAAAGAAAAGATACCATTAAACGCATAGTTATTGGGATATTAGGCGCCACAGTAATCACGTTATTGTGTTTGTTTGTTCTGAATATGATAGTGTCTTTAACACTAAATGGCAGAACACTTCAGGAGTTTTTAGCTACGCAATCGTTCAGGCATTATAGTTTTGGCTTATGGATTACCTTGATCATCGTTACTATTTTTCATGTTATTTATTTCTATAATAAGTATCAGCAAAATAAAATTAAAGAACAAAAGGTCATTGCCGGAACCGCCAGTGCCAAGTTTGATGCCTTAAAAAATCAGTTAGACCCCCATTTTCTATTCAATAGTTTGAATGTACTGACCAGTTTAATAGAGGAAAACAGGGATAAAGCTCAGGATTTTACAACAGCACTGTCTAAAGTTTATCGCTATGTTTTGGAACAAAAGAATAAAGAGTTGGTAACGGTGGACGAGGAATTGCAATTTGCCAAAACCTACATGTCTTTATTAAAAATGCGTTTTGAAGACAGCATCGTTTTTACCTTGCCTGATAAAGCAAAAAATCCGGAAAGTAAAGTCGTGCCGTTATCATTACAACTACTGTTGGAAAACGCCGTAAAGCATAATATGGTGACATCAGGTAAACCACTTCATATTAAAATTTATGAGGATGGTGGATACCTGGTAGTAGAAAACAATTTACAACCCAAGCAAATAATAAAAAAGAGTAGTGGTGTTGGGTTAAGCAACATCATGCAACGTTATAATTTATTGACAACAAGAAAAGTAGATATAGTAAAAGGAACCACTAAATTTTCAGTTGCTATACCCATACTTACAAAACAAATATCAGTTATGAGACCACAATCATCAAAAGATATAGACGACAGTTATTTACGTGCCCGTAATCATGTAGAGGAACTTAAGGGCTTTTATTATAGCCTGATATCATACATTTTCGTAATTCCGTTTTTAGCTTTTATAAACTACAAAACCTCCTGGCATTTTCAGTGGTTCTGGTTCCCCATGTTTGGTTGGGGCCTTGGGTTAGCCATTCAGGCCTTTAGAGTTTTTGTTAATGACGGTGCTTTTGGACGGAATTGGGAAAAGCGTAAGATTGAAGAATTTATGAAGCAGGAAGAAGAGGATACAAGATGGAATTAACAACCGGCATCATGAAATGAGCCATAATAACTAAACGGAATACCCACCAAAATGTTTAATGGCGAATTACATCTGACCTATGTAGAACAATAAAATTTAAACAGATGAAA
>NZ_JANQJQ010000022.1 GCF_028281565.1 Seonamhaeicola sp. | reverse complement strand
TTTTAAAAAACTTAAAAAAAGATTTGACATATTAAAAAAGGCGTGTATATTTGCATCCGCAATCATGCAACGGTCTGGTAGTTCAGTTGGTTAGAATATCTGCCTGTCACGCAGGGGGTCGCGGGTTCGAGTCCCGTCCAGACCGCAAAATTGCTTCAAGCCTTAACAATCTTAAGGCTTTTTTTGGCAATAAAATGAAGTTGTGTTGTTTGGTCGCGCTTAGCGTGATCAAAGGTTGAGATACCGAAATAAATTCGGTACTAAGCCAATGGAAAGCTTTCCTTTTCCGATGTATCGGAATTGGGATGCTTTTTTGTTTTAGAGGGGTTGGTAATGATTATTGGTTTATAATAACTTCAATTTCCTCTTTAAACTCTTTTGTATATTGCCATTTAATGGTATTCCAGTAAAACCTTAAGTACGGTCTGTCAAATGAACGCTTAATGATTTCAGACCAGGTTTCCCATTGAGAATTTGTTATGAGCCCAAACCTCTTACGCTGATTAAAGATCTCTCTGTAATATACAAGCTGAACATCTAGCAGGGTGTGCAGTTTAGTCTCTAAATCTTCATTTCCCTCCAGTCCCTTAAGCCTGTTTATTTCTTCAACATCAAAGGCCAGGATATTATGAAGATTCGCATATTTAAGAGTAAGTTCATTGAAATTTTGTAGTTTATCACCTATTCTGGAATACGCTTCTGACCGATTACTTTTTGCACTAATCCTTAATTGATATAAGGCAATAGCAGAAGCCAAAATAATAATAATGGTTTGGACAGCATTGAATAGAAGTTCCATGATACAGTTATTAAAGTTTTACTTTTAAATATACTGAAAATATACTTTGAGATTTTAACTGGAGTGCATTAGTCCGGGAACTTAATTAAGGTCAATGCGATATGCTTTTAAAAAAGTACCCTGCAATATCTTAATGTACCCCATTCCAGTTAGAAAAACTAAGCTTAGTAAGAAAGGTAGGTGTCCTGTAAGGTGTCATTTTAGGTTCCGGCACTTCCCCAATAATTAAAACTTGCCGGCTTCCATCCGGGAATGTACATAGTTTCCATTTTATGAATTTTAAATCCGTTGGTTTTGATAATAGCAGGGATGTCTTTATTGAGTGTACAGCCACCACCTAATCTTTTCCAAATCGGATTAATATAGTTTTGCCAGTTTTGGACAGATTTATCAGGAGCCTTGCCATGTTCACAGAAAAGTAATCTTCCATTAGGTTTGATGACCCTCCTAATTTCATTAAATGCCATGGAGGCATCCGGTATGGTACATAACGTGTAGGTGACCACAACATAATCAAAACTATTATTGTCTACCGGAATGTCATCAGCAAAAGCCTTAATGAAACTGAATTCAAAAGGTAACTTTTTAATATCAAACTTATTTTGATTCCAGATCTCAACTGAGGGGTCAATGGCAGTGAGGTGTTTTACATTTTCAGCATCATAAAAGGGTAAATTCAGGCCTGAACCTATTCCAATCTCCAGGACATTACCATGAGCAAGAGGTATTATTTTCTCCCTTTGTTTTCTATTTGGCTTTTGTCTACAGGCCCAATCAACAACTTTTGGAAGTAAATATTTATTGTATAACCTCATGCTATAATTTATAAAATCCTTATTAGTTACACAAATTGGTAAGGAAATTAATAGATTAAAGAGAGTTAATTTGCTTTCCTTTTTTCTTTATTGAAAATTGGGGTGTTTTTCTGTTTTAGCAAGTGCTTCTCTTTTTAAGTGGGATAACATATCTTCACAAAGCATTTTGGTGAATTTTTTAGCGCCTGATGATTCCAGGTGTAACCCATCATAGGTGGTAAATTTATCCGTTAAGTGTGAATAGTTTAGAAATGTCACACCAAGTGCTCTGGAGATACTATCCATTTCCGTTTCAAAATTTGGGCAAATGTGGTTTTCTATTTCTTTAAACTCTTTGTCCTCAGGTATTTTTACCATAAAAACATCTCCTCGGGGTTTTAAAAACTTCACTAATTTAATGAAGCTTTGTATTCGATATTCAGAACGTTCACTGGAATTTGTTTTTTCTTTAAAAAAGTCCAATACACCGGATTTCCAATGAGCAATGTCCCCATTATTACGCGTATCCAGTTGGGATTTTTTTAGTTTTATTTCTAACCACCCATTTTTATGTACATTATAATGCTCCCATTTTTCATGTTTATGTAAGGCATTGTACAAGGGCTGATCATAAGTATTAATAATGTAATTATAGTTAGGTTCATTGTCTACCCAATCTACCTTACCGATGATTGTTTTTTCATCCATTTTTATGATATCCTCAACAGGCATATTGATTGGTGCAGAAAAACTACCCGGAGACACAGATAAAATGAATAGTTGTTTTTTTGATGTTTTCTTAAGCTTTTT
The DNA here is from genome assembly GCF_028281565.1 of Seonamhaeicola sp. GTDB lineage: Bacteria > Bacteroidota > Bacteroidia > Flavobacteriales > Flavobacteriaceae > Seonamhaeicola. The sequence goes on along the minus strand of NZ_JANQJQ010000022.1, from coordinate 12,829 downwards.
TTGAATGCTATTAAAATAAACATCGCCGTATTGGGAGTTACCTACATTTAAAGCAAAATTAATAATTGGGGTATCATAATTAATCGATCTCAAATCATTTTCAATGATCTCCGGATTGATCCCTTTACTGGCTTTTGAAATCCCAATTATTAAACCACCGGCTTTTTGAGTGAATTTATTATAATATATATCCACATAATCATCAGATAATCTATCAACAAGCAGGAAATAAACACCAGCAAGAAGAACGATATAAACAACTATTTTAGTTAGAAAAAGTTTCATAAAATCAGAATTGAAAATAGATGAAAGTGTTTTGTCTGTTAATAGCAAATAACACTATTATAAAAACATACCCCAGGTATAGTGACCAACGCTTATATTTAGCCTGGTTGATGACCAGCTCGTATATTTTGTCATTCCCTTTGAAATAATGAACCGTTTGTACGGCTATTATTAAAGCAAGGCAAAGGAACAATTCAAAGTAATTTCCAAGTATATTAACATGCAAGCTTTTGAATTGGAACATGTTTTTAAGATAAATCATGGCGTGTTCTATAGACGGTGACCGAAAGAAAACCAATGTAGTAACCATATAGGACACGCCAAATGCCCAGCCTATAAGTTCAATAACCCTCTTTTTTAACCCCATCTTTTTAAAAAGTTTTGATCTGAATGAAGAAGTACCAATTTCTAAAATGAGCAGTATGGCATTCAGGATACCCCATAAAACAAAAGTCCAGTTAGCACCATGCCATAACCCCACAATAAAAAACAAAATAAAAATATTACGCAAAGTTTTTAGTCTGGAACCTTTTGAACCTCCTATAGAAGTATATAAATAGTCCTTTAACCATGTCATAAAAGAGATGTGCCAACGCTGCCAAAAATCCCTAACGGTAACAGCAAAAAAAGGCCGGTCAAAATTCTGCATTAATTCTATACCTATAATTTTAGCAATGCCAATGGCAATTGAAGTATAAGCAGAAAAATCAAAATAAATTTGAAAACAAAAGAAGAAAGCTCCTAAGATAAGCGAAAGCCCATGAGGGGAATCAGGGTCGGAAAAAGCCATGTCAACATAAACTCCCAACCTGTCGGCTACTACTACTTTTAAAAAATACCCCCAGGCTACTAAGATCAATCCTTTTTTAATATTAATAATATTTGTTTGCAATTTTTGCTTTAATTGAGGAATCAATCTTGAAGCGCGCTCAATAGGGCCGGCTACTAATTGAGGGAAGAATGCTACATACAAAGCAAATATGCCAAAGTGTTTCTCAGGTTTTATTTTACCTCTATAAATATCAATAGTATAACTCAGGGTTTGGAACGTATAAAAACTAATACCAATAGGGAGCAGTATCTTGTTAAAATTGTATGATCCGGCTGTTTCCTGATCAGAGATTTCCAAGCCAAAAAACGTAAACAGATCATTAACTGAAGAAGTAAAAAAAGTTAAATACTTAAAAACAAAAAGCATTCCCAGGTTAATAGTTAAACTTAATAACAGATATAGTTTTTTAAATTTAACCGTGGTATTTTCCATTTTTAAACCACAAAAATAATCGGTAATTGTAGAGGCTAATAATAGGATCATTAGCACCGGTTCATGTATGGAATAAAAAAAATAGCTGTTTAACAAAAGCCACAACCACTTATATTTATGAGGGATCACATAATAGCCGATGACAACTAACGGAAGGAATAATATAAATTCAAATGAATTGAATAACATAGAAGTTAGGGTTTCTAAGTGTTAGGCCAGAGCAACTTAAAGATATTTTTTTAGTTATGATTGTTTTTTATTATGAACGGCAATTAAATTTGTTCAGTTGATTTTGAAAACCTACTCGATGAACGAACTTATTTACAGATATGTGTTTTTGTAAGTGAAAACCAAACCCGAACTACAACCCAGATAATTATCAGGATAGGAACCAAAAAAAAGATGACTGCTTGTGCTTTGAGAAGTTATTAGTTTTAAAGAATACAAGTCGTCAAAATCATCAGGCGGCTTTATAAACCTGTTAATTATCCCTAATTCTGATTGGTGTGGAAATGGTTGAAAACTATTACAAATAAAAAGAATAAGTTCATTTAAACAATTAAATAAGCGATTTGTAGAAATCTGTATTATAATTAAAGTAACTTCTTTATGTTTGGAGCACCATAACATAAGTAGGTTAAGTTTATGGTAGATTTGGGGCAAAAAAGGTAGACAGCAGTCTGCCTTTTTTATTTAAACCATTTACCAAATTTAAAACGGCCGTCATTTGGTCTTTTTTAGAATCGAATTTAATAATGTATTTTTACAGGGCCTGTAACTTTTACTCTTGATTTAGGATTAATAGCTACCCCTAACATTAAGTTTTAACTTTACAGCGTATTTAAGGGAGGCAATTTTGTCTCCTTTTTACTTTTTGCGATACTGCTTAACTACTATCTTTAAGATCACTCTAAAAATTAATAGCTCATTTCTTTTGGTTCGATAGCGCGGATTTGTAATCCGTGCCCTACTAAATACGATATAATTTCATATTTTGTAAAAAAATAAAATATGTCTACAAAATATAAAGCGACCATGTCCGATACAGGTTATTTTATAACCATAACCACTGTAGGTTGGATAGATGTATTTACAAGACTTAAACAAAAATTTGTCATTACAGAGGCAATTGGCTATTGTCAAAAACATAAGGGTCTGGAAGTTTACGCGTATTGTATAATGCCCAGCCATATCCATATGCTCTGTAAGGCAAAAGAAGGCTTCTTGCTATCAAATATTATGAGGGATTTTAAGAAATTTACGTCTAAAAAAATTATTGATACTATTGTTAATTACCCGGAAAGTAGAAGGGAATGGATGTTGGATTATTTTAAAAAGGCTTGTCTTCATTTAAAAAGAGGCCAGCAATATAAAGTTTGGCAAGACGGCTACCATGCAGAAATATGTTCGTTAAATAAATTTATAAAGCAGAAATTAGATTACATTCATAACAATCCCGTAAAAGAAAAGATTGTTTCAAACCCTGAAGATTATATTTTTAGTTCAGCAAGAAATTATGCCAGTTTGGATAGCGAGTTAAATGTTGTTATGTTACATATTTTTTAGACTTGGCACGGATTACAAATCCGCGCTATCAGTTAAGTCAGGTAACCACCAGTTATAAACTGGCGGTTGCGGAGTATTTTTATGGAACTATAAAGATCATTTTAAGAATTTTAATAGCTCATTTCTTTTGGTCCAGTTCCGGATAGGCTGGCGTTATCATAATATGGGCCCTGTGAGTTCCGGGGTTCATGATCCACGGATGTCCTTTAGTTAATGGTTTTTCCGGTAAGCCGGTAGTTTCCGCAGTAGCATAGGGGATATAAACAACATATCTTACCCGTTGTTTTTCAATCTCATGGGTCTCTTGGTTTACTTCACCCCTTAACACAATCAAAGTGGTATTATAAGGAATTTTTAAACGTCCGCTTTTTACTTCTTCCTCACGAATATCAAATATTTCCTTGAAATTTTTCCCCTGCATCTTGAGCTCGCGTCCACGAGCCATAAACGGATCCAGGTCTTTATGGTATGCTGCCACCTGAAAACCGTCTTTGTTCGGGTCATCGGCAAGACAGATATATTGATTGGTGCCTTCTCTCAAAACAACAAAATGCCCTTCAGCGTCATATCCGTAAACTTTAGCGCCTTCCCTGAAGGGCGCTTCGAGCCCTAATACCGCCGTATGGATCTGCCATGCTTTTTCCGGAATTTTATTTTGGGAAACACTATATAAGGAGATGGTCACTGCCACAATGAATAATTTGAACCTCATGGTTTGGATGTTTAATTAATTCATATAAATGTACAATATTTTTAAACTTGCGGCCAATAGGCTTGCACGGTAGCTTTATTAAGGGAATCTTATACTTTTAAACAGAGCAATTAATTTATTTCTTACTTTTATGGTATATAGTATTAATCTCTACGTTATGAAACACCTTAGTCTACTTATTGTTGTTCTAATGTTTTCTTTTTTGCAGGCTCAAGAAGAAGAAAACCCAAGTTTTAGGTATAATCCAAACGGATTAAGCCCCCGGGAAGTTACCGTTGAGGTAACAGGAATGACTAAAGAAACCATGCATTCGAAAGCTAAAGAATGGCTTGAAGAGAAGTTCAAAGACCCTGATGAAGTTACGGATAAAGATGATGATGAGGATGATAAAGGGAGCCCGGAAGACAAGAAGAAAACCAAAAAGCTTCGCTTTAAGGGTGCTACCAGTAATGTCATTTGCTTTACGGAAGATGACTCCTATACTTGTGAAGATGTAAATTACACAATCCAGTTAAAGTTTTTTGATGGCAAGTATACGTTTAAACCTGTGAAGTTATCTTACAAGCGCCCCGGAAAAAAGAAAACAAGCATCAAGTTTAATCAAAGCAGTTTTCACACTAGTGGCCAGTTAAAGAAAGGCTATAAAAAAGTCGCTTCGCAAATAGAAGATCTATTTAATAAAATGAACAGGAGTTTGAACAACTACCTGACAGGGAAAGCCCAGGAAGATGAGTGGTAGTTAAGACCTTTCGACTGTGCTCAAGGTGACAGTAGTTTATTTCATTGACAAAACTGCTTTAAAGTTGAATTTCGATACACCGAACTCAAGTTAACAATGGCTCTTATTTAAAGTGCTTGTTTCCCTGGAAATCTTTTGACGTTTTCTTTTTGCCATTCATATTAAGTGCATAAGTGACTCCTAATTCCACAACAGGGCCGTTTCTTTCATACAGCGTTTCCTGGTAGAAGATCTGCTGATTGGAAGCATTAAAAGCATTAGTATCCAGGCCGGTATCGTTTTGGGCAAAAATGTCTAAACCTCTAACCGCAATATCCCAGGCATCAGACGGTTGGTAACTCAATGCAATGTTCGATACAGAAAACGCATCATTTTGACCCTGGGAGGTAACCGTGTTTGAAATTCTGCTAAAGTCATAATTAAACTTAAGTTTATCTGATAAGGTAACATTAGCATTGCCCTTTAAGGACCAGTTGGTACTGTTTTGGTCAACGTCAAAACCAAAGACATCGCCCTTGATTTGGTAGTTGTATAAAGACCCGCCAATAAAGCATTTAAGCCAGGAATCCGGAATGACATTGATGTTCAATTCAGCACCTAAGGAGGTGGAATTACCGGCATTGGTATAAGAACGAATTAAAACATCCTCTCCTAAAATAGCATTCAATTCTGGATTTTCGTTAGCGGTGGTAACAGTGTTAACCCTAAATACCGTATTATCTGTGCCCCTGTAAAAACCAGTTAAACTAAAGGAGCTTTTCCCGGCAGCCGTTTCATAGGTGATCTCGGCATTGTTTAAATATTCCGATTCTAATTCCGGGTCACCCACTACATAAACCTCAAAGTGACGACGGTATAAGAACGGTGCTAATTTGGTAACCGAAGCACGATTTATTCTTCGGCTTCCCGCTAAAGTCAAAATGTTTTTATCGTCTAATTTATAGCTGAAATGAGCCGAAGGGAATAGATCCAGTTGCTTTTGGGTGTAATGTTTTTCCAGATCCGATCCGAAAATAGGTACGTAATCCGTAGTGCCGTTCTCTAAGGTTTGGTCGCCATACTCGGCTCTTAAACCTAAAATATAACTAAGCTTTCCCCGGGTTGCCGCATAATCGGCATAGGCCGCATAAACGGTTCTTGTCAGGTCTATCGTGTTATCCAGGTCTTTAGTAACCAGCGTGTTGCTAAAATTAAAGGCGCCTTCAATGTTTGTGTATTGTACCTGGACACCGGTGCCAAGCGTGCTGGAGTCGTCCATTTGTTTTTCATAATCGGCATTGAAGCGTAAACCTTTTAAAGGGGTGTTATCAGACAAAGCATAATCATCGGCCTGAATAGCATTGGCATAATTACTGGCAATGTCATTATCTACATCCGCCCTGGTATTATAGAAATAGTTTTTATTATTTAAGGCTCTGCTCAGTTTGGAAGTTTCATAAGCCGCAGCCATTTTAAAGCTGGCATCATTTGCCAATGCAACTGCATAATCTAAATTGAACGTGCTGTACTCGCCATATCGGTCATCCACATTGGGGTTGTACATAAATTGTTCTGTAGCTACATCTTTATTTGATTGGTCGGCATCGGCAAAAAAGGTGTTATAAATATAATAGGCAGCTCTTCCTTCATTCCTATTTCCGTAGAAATAAGAGAACGATAATTTTTTGGAATCAGACAGGTCGATATCAATTCCGGCATTGGCCGTATAGTTTTCATACCATTCGGGACGTTGCCCGTTATTGGCATTCATATGGAAGAAATCACCTTCCGGGGCATTGACAAAAACCCGGGCTTCACCCGAACGCTTTCCGTTGACGTTTTTCATATTATAATTGAATCCGCCGTAAAGTGTGACGTTCTTTTTTCCGTAAGTCATATTGAATCCGCCGCCATAACGGTCATCTTTCAGGTCATGGCCACTATAGTCATCGGTTAAGTTGGCCCACGGAGCACCGCCTGATAAACCGTTAACAGAAACCGATAGTCCCTGGTTGATATTTTTCCTGGTGGAGATATTGATGATACCACCTTTGCCCTGGGCATCATAACGTGCTGTTGGTACGGTAATAACATCAATTTTACTAATGTTATTGGATTGGATCTGTCCCAATAGTACGGAAGGCTTGATGTTGGTTGGCTTGCCGTTTAGGTACACCATAAAATCACTGGTGCCCCTAACCGAAACATTACCGTTTGGGTCTACGGTTATAGAAGGTAGTTTATTTAAAACGTCAGCAGCATTTCCGCCTTTGGCCGTAGCAAAATCATTGGCGTTATAAACCTTTCTGTCAATTTTAGTGGTAGCTGTTTTGGTCTGGGCATTAACGGTTATGGCATCTAATGATTCCAGTTGGTGCTTCAATAAGATGGTTCCAACGTTGGCATTGGGAGAGTCCTTTGTGATGATTACATTATCTACTGCAGTAGTTTCATAGCCGATAAATGATACCTGTACCCTGTAAGTTCCTAATTTAAGGTTATCAACATTAAAAGTGCCGTCGTCTGATGAAATGGCTCCTGAAACCGTTTCGGAAGCAGCGTTTAAAATAACCACGGTAGCAAATGGAATGGATTCGTTTGAGTCATTATCAACTATGCTTCCTTGAATACTTCCCTTTTGAGCAAAAGCAAATAAAGTGAATAAAAAGAGAAAGCATGAGACTGAAAGTTTGTTTGTCATTAGGGATCGTTTAGTTTTTGAATGATATGGTTTCTAATAAAGTTGCTGCCTCATTAAGTGGCAAAAGTAGATTATTTACGCTTAGCCATTATGTTTTAACCTGTTAATTTGTAAGGTACAAATGTACTGTATAAGCTTTGTATAGGTTATAGTCTTAAAAGACTATTTAAGTAGCAAAAGGTTTAAATTAGGCAATAAAAGTTTTTTTGAATTAAAGTGTCTGAGACGTATAAGAATAGTGTAATTGCTTTTTTGCTTAAAGTAATTTTGTAAATTGTGCTCCGGATTAATTAGGTTAAATAAGTATGGTTACTTTAAAACAGTTGGCAAAAGAGTTGAATGTTTCCATTTCAACGGTCTCTAAAGCACTGAATAACAGTGAAGAGATTGGAGAAGAAACGGTAAGACGTGTTAAGGAACTGGCCGAACTTTACAATTATAAACCCAACAAAGTAGCTTTAAGCTTAAAGCAGAATAAAACCAAGACTATTGGCGTTATTATACCTAATATCCTAAATCATTTTTTAGCTAAAGTACTTTTTGGTATAGAAAGAGAAGCCACTAAACTGGGCTATAATATCATTACCTGTATTTCAAATGAATCTTTGGAAAAAGAAAAGGAAAGCCTTCAGATCCTGGCCAATGGTAGTGTTGACGGCTTTATTTTATCGGTAGCCGAAGAGACCCAGCTTAAAAATGAAGTAGAACATTTTAGAAAAACCATAAGCCAGGGATTGCCCATTGTGATGTTTGACAGGGTGGCGCATGATGTGATGTGCGACAAAGTCATTGTTGATGATTTTGATGCTACCTATAATGCTACAAAAGGCTTGTTGGAAGAAGGCAGAAAACAGATTGCTTTTATAAGCAATGTTCAGGGCTTAAGTGTTGGTAAGTTAAGGGAAAGAGGTTATGCCAAGGCAATTTTGGAAGATCAGCGCTTTGAGCCATTGATCCTGAAGATCAAAAAGAAGGATGATCACCAAAAGAAAATAAAATCCTTCTTTAAAAAGAATAAAGCTATTGACGGCGTGATTGCGGCCGATAGTTCATCAGGCATTATAGCCATCAATACAGCCGTTAATTTAGGAAGAAAAGTACCTAAAGATATATCGGTAATAGGTTTTGCCAGTAAAGCCGATTCAAATCATACCTTACCCCGGCTAACAACCATCAGGCAACATGCCAAGATTATTGGGGCCCATGCGGCACAAATGTTAATTCACAGGTTGCAGCATATGCACTTGAATGAGGATGTTAAGACCAGGATCGTGAAAACCAGCCTGGTAAAAACCAAGTCTACTTTAAGGTGAGTTTTAGCTTATTTTCGATGAATTACCGTTTATCGATGCATTTCAACGATAAAAAATGCTCTTTATCGATTATTTTGTTTTTCGATGGTGTCTTAAAATAATTTAGCCTTGTCTTAATGAGCGATATATAGTCCCCTCAGGCCCATTGAGCAAATTAATCCATTTCAGACCAATTTTTGGTCAAATCCCTCAAAAATTTAAAAGATAAATTGGTTCGCTTTTGTGCGTTCGATTTAAAGTTAATTACTCCATTTTTCCCTCAACAGAGATTTTGTTTAGCAAGGTCTTAGTTCAAGCATTTTATTAAAAATTTAAATAGAGAAAAATAGTTTTAACCTTAAATCAAATTAATATGAAAGCCCTAAAATTTACTTTAATCGTAGCCGTAGTTTTCGCAACATTAGTATCTTGTACTAAACAAGACCTTAACGAAGATGATGTACTTACTAGTAATGATCCTCAAACGGCACCATTTACAGGAGGTGGAGTCCAAGACTAAGACTACATTGATAATATTAATAATTTGAAGCTCCTTACAAATTTGTAAGGAGTTTTTTGTTTTTAATTAATTAAAAAATTATAGATATTTTTGAATAAATAGTTAATCCCTCATTTTTGAAGTTTAAATTATCTTATTTACTAATCTTCTTTTCTATTTGTTTGACTCAGGGACAAAGAGCAAATGATATAAGGAATATTGATTCTATTCAAAAATCAATTTTAAATTCCCAAACAAAGGATTCTTCTTTAATTGCCAATGCACATTATAAGATTGGAGAAATTTACAGATATAATTTTTTAGGGGATAGTGCCTATTACCATTATCACAAAGCGGAGAAAATTTATAAAAACAAAAATGACAAATTAAGAACTGCTATGACCCTATATGGGATAGCGGTTATTCAATGTAATGAAAAAGACTTCACAGGTTGTGAAGTTACTTCGGTAGAAGCTATTTCATTACTTGAATCATTAAAGCAGACAAATAATGTTACGAAATACAAATCATTTATATATAACAATTTAGGACTTGCTTTTGGACAATTAGGTCAATATGATGTGTCCATTTCGTATTACGATAGAGCATTGAGATTAAAACGAAGTCTAAAAGGTGATAATAAGGCTACAATTGATAATACAAGGAATAATTTGGCTTTGTCTTATAAGAAATCAGGAAACTATGAACTTGCTGCAAGTAAGTATGAAGAAATATTATCGAACAAAAATTTAGTCAAAGAGCGTCCAGATTTTTATGCCTTAGTTTTAGATAATTATGCACATACTTTGTATTTGTCCCAAAAACGAGATCAATTGCCCGAACTATATTTTTATGCTTTAAAAATTACTGATAGCATAAATCCAGGAGGATATAATTCAATTATTATTAACCAGCATTTAGCTGAATATTATAACGATCTTAATTTAAAGGATTCAGCAAAGTATTTTGCTTATAGAGCTAAAGATATTGCTGAGAATTATCATAACGATGATTACTTAGTTTCACTTTTATTACTTTCTGAAATAGAAGAAGGAGAAAAATCAGCGCAGTATTTAAAGGACTATGTAAGGATAAGTGATAGTTTACTTAAAAACGAAAGAGCTATTAGAAATAAATTTGCCAGAATTCGTTTTGAAACCGATCAAATAGAACAGGAAAACATTCGAATCGCCAAAGAGCGTATGTGGCTGCTCATTATTTCGGTGGTGGTCATTATAGCCTCCTTTTTATTGTATTTGGTGATCACGCAGCGCAATAAGAACAAAGAGCTGCAGTTTGTTCAAAAGCAACAGGAAACCAACGAAGAGATCTATAACCTCATGTTATCTCAAAACGAAAGCATTGAAGAAGCCAGGACCCAGGAGAAAAAACGAATTTCCGAAGAACTCCATGATGGGGTGTTAGGGCGTTTATTCGGGACACGGCTGAGTTTGGACAGCCTGAATTTTAACAATACCCCGGAAGCTGTAAAAACCAGGGGGCAGTATATAGAACAGTTAAAAGATATTGAGCAGGACATCCGGAAGGTGTCGCATGAATTAAATACAGATTTTGTATCCGGCGGCGGGTTTATTGATATTATTAAAACCCTGGTGGAAACACAATCCATTGCTTATAAACTGCAGTACGAATTAAAGCATGATGATACGATCCATTGGGATGATGTCACTAATAAAAAGAAGATCCACATTTACAGGATCATACAGGAAACCCTCCATAATATTTATAAACACGCTAGGGCTTCTCATGTAAATATTAGTTTTAAACTAAAAAATAATGTAATTTGCTTAACCATAGCAGATGATGGTTCCGGTTTTGATGTTAATAAGGCAAAATCAGGTATTGGCCTGAAGAATATGAATTCAAGAATTAATGAAATTAGCGGAGCACTCAACATCGCATCTGAAAAAGATGTAGGTACAACAGTCAATATAGAAGTTCCCATACCCTAAGGACTAATTTTATGATTGAGAAAATAAAAATCCTAATGATTGATGACCACCCAATGATTATTGAAGGTTATCAGAACACCCTACAATTCACTAAAAAGGACACCCAGGAATTATTCATTGATATCGCCAATAATTGTGATGAGGCTATATCTTATATGGAAAAATCCATTAGAAATGAAAGGCCCTATGACATGCTTTTTGTTGATATAAGTTTACCGCCTTCGTCAGACGGTGCTATGAATTCCGGTGAAGATTTGGCCGAATATGCCAGGAAGATTTTACCGGAAGCTAAAATTGTGATCCTTACCATGTTCAACGAATCTTTCAGGATCCATAACATTATCAAGACCATTAATCCGGAGGGGTTTTTAATTAAAAGCGATTTAACCTCCAGTGAGCTGGCAAGTGCTTTTCAGGCCGTACTTAATAATCCGCCCTTTTACAGCGGAACGGTAAACAGCCATATCAGAAAAGCTATTGCGAGTGATATTGTCATTGATGAAAAGAACCGTAAGATTTTGCACCTGTTATCACAGGGTGTGAAGACCAAAAATCTGGCCGCCCATTTAGACATTTCATTAAGTGCCGTTGAGAAGCGCAAAAAGCAATTAAAAGACCTTTTTTCGGTAGAGGACGGACAAGATGAGACCTTACTGAATGAGGCCCGGAAGAAAGGTTTTGTATAAGATGTACTACTTTTAAAGAGTGGTCCCGGAGTTTTTTTGAAAAACTTGCCTTTTGTTTCTGCCTGAAAACCATTATTATATCTGAAAATTACCTATAAACCGTAAAGGCGTTACGGTTTTTCCACAGCTAAAATAAAAGCGTATTAATTATATTTGTTTGTCAACACTTCAAAAAAATTAATTAATCCCTCAATTTTTTTTTGTTGATAATAGCAATTTACAGACCCTGTGGAGGTGAGAGACCCACAGGGTCACTTCTTTTAAAAGGTGAAAATAACCGTTCTGTTATCCCAAATGATGCCTATAAAGAGTCCAAGGTAGACAATAGCCACTATAAATTTTATAAAGGTTGAAGTAATAAAACCTATAAAAGAGCCAAAAGCAGCTTTCATGGCTTTTTTGGAATCTGATTTGTTAATGAGCTCTCCAAGAAAAGCACCAACAAAAGGGCCTATGATCACACCAAATGGAATAGGGGCAATAAGCCCGATAATGAGTCCGATGGAAGTGCCTATCATACCGTATTTGGTCCCGCCAAAACGCCTGGTGCCAATGGCCGGAATAATATAATCCAATATCCAGATCAGTACGGCAATAATCAGGGTGATTATTAAGAACGATTTATCCATGGGCACCGATTTGGACAGGTGAAGAATCAGTAAGCCGACCCAACTGGTCAGCGGACCGGGTAAAACCGGTAGAAAACTACCCAGGAGCCCTAAAACCATAAACAGGGCAGCAAGGATTATTAAAATGAGGTCCATATAAATTAATTATATAAGAATTCCTGGGCGCCATGCGTCCGGGTTTCCGTTGAAATTGTCATTCCCGTAAAAGCGGGAATCCAAAACAACAAATTTTTTTTAAATTCTGTTGTTTATGCTCAAGTAAGACGCTATTAAAGTCTAAATGTTACATTTTTAACTAAAAAATTAGTTTAAACTAAAATTTTAGTTATATTTGTTGAAACTAAATCTTTAGTTGAATAGATAAATCCTTGAAAAATGAAACCTACATGATTAAAATTTAAACGTATGAAATGAGCCATAATAACTAAACGGAATACCCACCAAAATGTTTAATGGCGAATTACATCTGACCTATGTAGAACAATAAAATTTAAACAGATGAAA
>NZ_JANQJQ010000041.1 GCF_028281565.1 Seonamhaeicola sp. | reverse complement strand
GAGGATTTAACAAAAATGTTTAACCAATTTATTAATAATTAAACTTTATATTATGAACAAAACAGATTTAATCGATGCAATGGCAGAACACGCAGGAATCACTAAAGCAGCTGCTAAAAAAGCTTTAGAATGTGCAATTATTGAAATTGAAGGTGCTTTACAAAAAGGTAACAGAGTTTCTTTAGTAGGTTTTGGTTCTTGGTCAGTTTCTAAAAGAGCTGCAAGAGAAGGAAGAAACCCACAAACTGGTGAGACTATCAAAATCAAAGCTAAAAACGTTGTTAAGTTTAAAGCTGGTGCAGATTTATCAAACGCAGTTAACTAATTAGTTACTCATTATAATATGAAAAAGCCTTCAAATTTTGAAGGCTTTTTTTATTCCACCAGGCAATAGTTGCTTTTTTGATAAATAAATATTAGATTTAGTTATTAATTTATCACAAGCATGATAACAATAAAGCCCAAAAAAGGAGATTTGTTAATAGCAGAACCTTCCATAATTGGTGACGTTTCTTTCAATCGTTCTATTGTTCTTATTGCTGACCACTCTGAAGAAGGTTCCATTGGATTTATCCTTAACAAACCACTAGATTATACTATTAACGAACTTGTTCCCGAAATTGAAACCGATTTTAAGGTTTATAATGGTGGTCCTGTTGAGCAGGATAATCTTTACTTTATTCATAAAATCCCGGAATTGATCCCGCAAAGCATAGAAATATCTTTAGGTATTTATTGGGGTGGTGATTTTAACAAAGTGGCAGAGCTTATTGCCAATGGTGATATAAAAGAAAGCGATATAAAATTCTTTTTAGGCTATTCCGGCTGGAGTGCCTTTCAGTTAGAAGATGAACTTAAGGCCAACTCCTGGGTGGTTACGGAAAACATTTATAAAAAGAACATTATAGAAAAAAGCTATAAATCGTTCTGGAAAGAAAAAATGTTGGAATTCGGTGGTGAATACAGCATTTGGTCTAATGCACCTGAGAACCCCAATTACAACTAAGACAGTCTTATTTTTGCATTTAGCTTTCCGATTAAGTCTTTGGAAATCGCATTGGTATACAACTTCTTTCTGTATTTTGAAATGGGCTGGATCCCTACAATAACATTGGTTATAAAGATCTCATCTGCTTTTTGAAGTTCAAAGGGTGATACCGAAGCTTCTTCAAGTTCATAGTCCGGTATCTTTTTAAGGATATCCATGATCTGTTTTCGCATAATACCTTTTAAACAGCCATCGGAAACGGGTGGTGTTTTAATCGTATTTCCTTTTACTACAAACACATTAGCGTTAAGTGTTTCAATGACTTGTTTGTTGGTATTTAAAACGAAACAGTTATTGAGCTTATTTTCTTTGGCATAAATGCTCCCTACAACATTTAAAGCCTTATTATTGGTTTTTAAAGTGGATAATAAACTGGGCGACACATAATAATCTTTAAACAAATCCACTTCATAAAAAGCATCGTTCAACGTGTAAAAATCGTCCTGTATTTGTTTTACGGACACTACAAAACCAACATTTTGATCTGACGGTGTATATAAACCACCCGCTTTTCTAAAAACAGTAACCTTTACCCTGGCAGAAGCTTTTAATAAGTCATTTGCCTCTAAAGTTTTATGGATCTGTTCTTCCATATATTCCATAGTAAAATCCATAGGGATCTCCATTCTCATAATACGCATGGAGGCCATTAACCTGAAATAATGGTCTTCTAAAAACAAAATCTTTCCATGACTGCTTTTTATAGTTTCAAAAAGGGCATCGCCATAGGCAAATCCTCTGTTATCGATGGAAAGTACTGTGTTGTCTTCTAAAATATTACCGCTGAAATTTATCATAAAAAATCCCGTTCTGATTTTGTATCGGAACGGGGCAAATATAATTTAATTAAACCACTTAAAGTTTAAACTGAGCCTAATACATGCTTTAAATCTGCTATTTGATTTTCCCAAAGCATTTTAGCTTCTTCTGTTTCATCTTCCTCTGCAAAATCGGTTATCATTAAAGACACATCTTTGGTAATTTCATCTACCTGAATTCTAATTTCAAAGTAGTACGATTGTCCGTCTTCTTCATCGGTTACCCATCTGAATTTAACACGTTCACCGCTTTTTTTGCTCAGTAATTTTGCCTGCTCTTCACTATCATCCCAGATAAAGGTAAAAAGTTCGCCACGAGAATTTACATTATCTGAAAACCACTCCGATAAACCTGAAGGGGTTGAGATATATTGAAATAATAATTGAGGTGAAGCGTGAATTGGAAATTCCAGGTCAAATCTAACTTTGTCGTCCATATATACTTTGAAAATTTAATGTTGCCTAATATATACATTAATTAATAAGTATGACAATTTTTTTAATAATATTTTATTTCACTTATGTTTGTTGACATTAATATTGTTTTTATATTTGCAGCCACAAAATTATGGCGAGGTAGCTCAGTTGGTTAGAGCGTCGGATTCATAACCCGGAGGTCTCGAGTTCAAATCTCGATCTCGCTACAACAGTCAAAGCTTGGTACTATGGTATCAAGCTTTTTTATTTGTTTGAACTTAATGCTCGCTTTAGAAGTGATAAATAAATAAAAATGGTTAAATACGAAGTATTTTAGGCTTTGAATATTGTCAAGCTTCCCTAAAAAAGATTCATGCAATAAATCTCGATCTCGCTACCAAGTAAACAATATTTTTCGGTCCAGGTTTTGTATTTCAAGTTTTAGTGAAGTACTAGCTTCTCCTTTTTGAGTGGATCAGGAATCATCGGAACACATTTAAATATAGACGCTTCACTTAAGGTTTTGGACGGTTCATTTTAAAATTTTCAGATAGCGATACGAGTTAATCTACTTTTACCACATAATCATTAAAAACAGTAAAAATGAGTAAAACAATAAAAAACATTTTAATTTTAGCAGTAATCACTTTAATTGGCTCAACTGCTGTAGCTCAGCAAAACGAACTCACTGAAGCGCAATCAACTCAAATGGAAACTCAAATTAAAGCACAATCTGAAAAACTGGATTTATCCGAAGATCAGAAAAAAACGTATGAAGACATTACAAAAAAGTATGGGCTCGAAATGATAAATCTCAAAGAAAGTGGCAAAGGCAGACTTTCCAAATACAAAGCGTACAAATCAATTATTGAGAACAAGAATAAAGAAATGAAAGCCTTACTCTCAGAAGAACAATATGCTACCTACGAAGAAATACAAGAGGAAATGCAAAAGCGAATGAAAAAAAGAAATAAGAATAACAGTTAAAATCTTTAAATTTAAAGGCTTGTTTAGCAAGCCTTTTTTAATTCCGATGGATACTAAAAGACTTATACTAATTATTGCTGCTAGCTTCTCGCTGTTGACAAACATTCCCAGGATCATTTTTTTGTTTGGAGGAGAGGGTCAGGAGTTAAATCGCTTACTCGAAATTTCTGTTCAGGATACCATTTTTAGAATTGCCATAATGTTTTGTTTTTGCTTTGTGACACTGAACTTTAATCTGCAGTGGTTACAAAAATTTAAGGTCAGGCATCGCCTTTTAGCTTCCATTATAATTAATCCTTTGATTGTAATTATTTTTATAAATTTTTTTAAACTGGTTAATCTTCTCATTTACAGAATTGATGAATATACTATTAACCCTGGATTGAATTCGTTTTCCTTTATATTTATTATGTTGATGTTGTTGGTGATTAGCAAGGCTATAAAGCTCAATAACCAATCAAAGCTGGATGCGATTGAAAAAGAAAAGTTGAAACAGCAAAGCCTACAAAACGAATTAACAGCCTTAAAAAATCAGGTAAACCCTCACTTTTTATTCAATTCCCTTAATTCTCTGAGTTTATTGGTTAGGGAAGATCAAAAAGCTGCAGGAAAGTTCATTAACAAGTTATCTTTTCTCTACCGGTACATATTACAAAGTAAAGATCAGGATTTGGTAACCGTAAAGGAGGAACTCAAGTTTTTAGAAAGTTATATTCACCTGATCAAACAACGCTACAGGGATAATTTCAATGTAAATATCAATATTAAAGAAGAACAATTTAAAAGAAAAATTCCAACCTTAGCCTTGCAATTGCTTATGGAAAATGCCGTTAAGCATAATGAAATTTCGAACGACAAACCGCTATCTGTTGATGTGTTTGATGAAGCTAATTACATCATCATAAAAAATAAGCTGCAAAAGCGGACGGGACATATTGAAAGCACCAATACAGGTCTAAGTAATTTGAATACGCGCTTTAAATTACAGATGAATAAGGAGATTGAAATTTCAAAAGACGATATACATTTTACAGTAAAAATACCAATGGCATGAAAGTCGTAATAATAGAAGATGAGAAAGCTGCTGCTGAAAATCTGAAATTTCTACTTTCAGAAATAGATCCATCGATTCAAGTCGATAAGATTATAGATACTGTTTCTGGCGCGGTAGATTATTTTTCTAAAACAAGTACTTTTGAACTCGCATTTTTTGATATTCATTTGGCAGATGGAAATTCGTTCGAAATTTTTGAGAAAGCAGAAATTCGTGTTCCTGTTATATTTACTACTGCTTATGACGAATATGCACTAAAAGCTTTTAAAGTAAACAGTATAGATTACTTGTTAAAGCCTATTGATGAAGATGAACTAAAGGAGGCAATAGAAAGGTTCAAATCTACGAATCAAAATGTTCCGGTAAATGAGCAATTCAACAAAATGTTGCAAATGCTCAATACTGAAAAGAAAACCTATAAGACCACGTATTTAGTTCAGCAACGCGACACCTTAATACCTTTGAATGTCGATGACATAGCTTATTTCATCATTGATGCAGGAATCGTTAAAGCCATTTCTTTTGATACTAAATCTTACATCATTGATGAAAAATTGGAAGACATCGAGGAAGCATTAAACCCCAATCATTTCTTTAGAGCTAACAGACAGTTTATAGTTCAGCGAAAAGCCATTAAAAACTTACAACTATACTTCAATGGAAAGTTAATTTTGAATGTTCAACCCAAACCCAACGAGCAAATCGTGGTAAGCAAAGCAAAGGCGCCTCAGCTAAAAAATTGGATGAACTAAAAACATTAAAAAACTTCGTTCCTATAAGCGACCATTTCACCAATTGATTTGGTCGTTTCGCTTTATTTATCGTATCAAACCACTGGAAATCATTGTTCATTTGTATTGAATTTAAAAGATAATACGGGATGTATATTAAAGTAAACATCAAAATAGTAATCCTTTTTCTAGTGGGTGGTTTAAATGTATTTGCTCAAGATTTTGAACTTTTCAAAATTGAATCTACCTACTATCCAATGCAAAACATTGAAGAATCTGATCTTAACAGAGAAATAGGATTTTGGGAGTGGAGTGCAAAATTGACCATTCCGCAACTTTTAAAAAACGAAAAAAGCCTACTGCTTCATCAGTTAAGGTATACAAACTTGCGTGCCGAAATGGAAGGAAACCTCCTCAGTGGCCCTACCGAAGCGACTAAAACGTACCATACTATGTCTTATGGTTTAAGTTGGATTGAGACCTTAAATCCCAAATGGCAACTAGTGGTGAATGTCTTGCCAACGCTCGCTTCAGATTTAGAAGGGGCTTTAAGCGGTGATGATTTTTTATTTCTTGCCAATGCTATAGCGATACGCACTAAAAATAGTAGGTTTAAATACGGATTTGGATTGGCTTACACAACCAGTTTTGGACGCCAATTAGTGATTCCTATGGGAATGCTAAAATACCGTACTAATACTACAGCAATTGATCTTTTGTTACCCAATAAGCTATCGGTAATATTTCATATAAATAAGCCATTTAATTATGGTTTACAAGCACGATTAGATGGCGGGCTATTCAACAACAACAGTACCGTTCAAATTATTAATGAAGAAGTTGATGCCACAAGTTATAGCAGACTAAATATAGGTCCAGTAATGACTTATAAATTAAACGATTTCCTCAAGATTGATTTAGAAGGCGGAATGGCGGTCGGCAGAAGGTTAACATTTATAGATTCTAATGACGATACCTTTAATAGAACACCAGAAAATGGGCTCTTCTTTAAAGTGGGACTTTCTATAAGTCCTAAAAAGAAAAATAAGAACGCTCCCAAAGATTGAATTGCACCTAAGGCGACCAAAAAATTCAATCCCATTAACAGTCATTTCACTGCTTGATTTCACCGTTTCACTTTATTTTTCGCATTAAGCATCTCTTATCATTATTCATTTGTATTGAATTTATAAGCACTATTAAAATAAATCAAAAAACAAATTCATTACATATGTTAAAATTCAATTCTATATCGTAAGTATTGTTTTTAACATATTAATTGAACTGAACATTTTATCTATTTACGAATACATAAAAAGAAATTGGAAAAGCGAGCAGCACCGTTTGGACGAGTAAAAATAAATTTAGTTCATCATTAATTCAAGTAATCTCTATAATTAGCAACAACTATGAAAACAAGAAAAAAATTAATCATAACATGGTTTTGTATTGGTATATTATACTTCTTATTTCTGATATGGAATGGTCTGTTTACAAAGCCTTTATCTGGGGAGGAAATAGAAAAATACACTGAAATCTTACAACAAGATTATTCTGATAGTGAGTTCCAACAAATGCGTTCGTTTATGGAAGAAGATGATGGCAAACCTGTCATCATGGTTAATGTTATAAAAACAAATGATATTCCAAAAACTGTGAATGGAAAAACCTTTGGTTCCTCTGAAGAAGCTCTTGCCCATTATACAAGTTTTGTAGGGACATTTTTAATCAAGAGAGGTAGTTATCCAATATTTAATGGAACATCCCTAATGGATGCTCCTGAGGTGTGGGGAATTGAAAACGCAAGAGAGTGGACTACAGGTTCTCTAGTAAGATATAAAAGCCGTAGAGTAATGTTGGAATTGTCTACAAACCCTGATTTTAAAAAATTTCATGATAGCAAAGTAGCGGGCATTGAAAAGACATTCGCTTTCCCAGTAAGTACTAATATTCATCTTGTTAATTTAAGCCTATTTGTCGCTATGTTTTTAATGGTTGTCGGATTAATTATTTCCTTATTCTTTGTTAAAAAAGCAAAATAAAAAAACGTCCAAATAGTTTGATTAACGGATACATAGAACGCATCATTCAATAGATAACACTTGGCTCGATGCGCGAGTCTATCGGGTAAATGTAACCTGGGTCAAAAGGTATAAAATTCAATTCCATTAACGGTCATTTCACTACTTGATTTGACCGTTTCACTTTCTTTTCAGAGTTCTGCGCTAGTATCTACGCTACTTTTGAAGTATCAAAACAAAAGAAAATGACTCAAATAGTAAAAATAATAATTAAACCGCTTGTCGTTCTAAGCATTTTATTCCATTGTTCCTTCGTAAAAGCACAGGTAACGTTCAACTCTTTAGAAGCCGTGCTAAGATATGCCGATGAACATGCGACAAGTATTCAAACTTCAGAGAAACAGGAAGATTTATTAGGGCTCAAAGTCAAAGAATCCAAAACAAACTTGCGACCAACAATCAGTTCCTATGCCAGTTACAACGATAATATTTCGCTGCAGCCCGTATTAATTCCATCACAAATCTTTGATCCTACGGCACCTGAAGGTAGTTTCAATGAGGTAGAATTTGGTACCAAATTCAATTATAGTATCGGCACCAGCGCACAATGGGATATACTTAATTTTCAGAAACTATTTGCTGTAAAAACCGCCAATGCCGAATGGGAACAAGGAAAACGCAATACGGCACTACAAAAAATGAATACCTATAACACCCTGGCAAATACCTATTATTCCATCTTGCTGACTCAGGAAGCTATTGCCATTTACGAAGAAAACCTATCGGTTGCCACCACCATCCATACCAGTGCAGAAGGTAAATATGATAAAGGTGTTATTGGTGAAGCCGAACTCAATCTTAGTGAGATAAAAAAACTACAGGCAGAAAATACTTTAAGTATTACGAAAAGTAATTTAGACCAGCTTTACGTTCAGTTGCAAAGTCAGTTGAATTGTACTGATAGTATACGGATTGAAGATACCATGGATGTTTTCATTCTTGAAGATGAATCCATTACAACGGTTCACCCCGAAATTCTGGTGAAAAAAGCTGAAATAGAAAAGCAGGAACAGTTCTTAAAACAAACCAAAGCGCTTCGGTACCCTTCCCTGAGCCTTACTTATCAAAATACAAAAACCTGGGCCAGTGACGATTTTTTCAACTTTTCAAATAGTAACGAATTGCCCAATCAGTTTTTCGGAGCTACGTTAACTATTCCGTTCCGTAATTCCTCAAACAAACAAAAAATTAAACAGTCAAAGCTGGAACTGGAAATCAAACAGCACGAGTTAGAAAACACCAAATTAGTCAAACAAAAAGAAGACGAGTTGTTAGTATTAAAACGCAATCAAACTACCGAACAACACAGTCAAAACGAAAAAATTCTTGAGCTTCAAAAAAAGAATGACACACACGCCATAAATAAGTACGAAAAAGATATTATTAGCTTAAATGACCGTCTGGAACAATATGATGATTTGTTAATTGCCCAAGACAACTATCTACAGAGTTTAGGAGCGGTAACCATCAATAAATACCAATTGTTTATCAGAACATTGAACTACGAATAACCATATACTAATGTTAACTCGATTAAAATTTCAATCAATAAATCATGACTATAATATTAAAAAAACAACATTTTGTCATATCGACAGAGCGAAGTATGAGCGACGAGATATCGCATCCTGATGAGATTCCTCTTCGTGCCTCATTCGGAATGACATAGTTGATTATTAATTTTTAATATATCGAATTTACATTGTGTTACTAATTTTTAAATATATGAAATCAATCACTTTTATTTTCAGCCTTGGAATGTTGGTTTTATTTCAATCCTGTAAAGGGAAAGAAACCACCACGCCCAAAAGAATAGCCATAGAAGAAGCTGTTTTTGCCAGTGGTTCTATGGAACAGAAAAACACCTATTACCTTTCTGCAAATGCCGATGGTATTTTAATTTCACTTACCGTGAAAGAGGGAGAACCGGTAGAAAAAGGACAGCGCATTGCCGGTATTCAAAATAATGTGCAAACCAATCAGGTAAATGATGCAGAAGTAGCATACAGAGATGCCGTTAAATCAGCGTTGCCAAATTCACCGGAGCTTCAGCATAGTGCCGTGCAAGTAGAGCAGGCCAAAAAGCAATTGGGTTTTGATAAACAAAACTATCAACGCTATAAAGAACTCTATGCCTTAAAATCCGTATCAAAACTAGAGTTTGAAAAATATGAACTGCAGTATAAAGCGTCACAAAGCAATTTGAAATCTCTTGAAGAAGCCTACCACGATTTGCAATCTGATTTAAAATTAAATGTAGAAAGAAACCGCATTCAATTAAGTACCCAAAAAGATAAATTGAACGATTATTTTATCAATGCTGAACAAACAGGTGTTGTTACAGACTTATACAAAAAACAAGGGGAATTGGTGCGCAAAGGAGAAACCGTAGCACAGGTAGCCAGCGGTGATTTTATTGTAAAACTATTTGTAGCAGAAGATGATATTGTAAAAGTTAGCTTAGGACAATCGGTAGCACTTAGTATCAATACCTATCCTCAAAAGGTGTTTACCGCCAGGGTAAGTAAAATTCACCCGGGATTTAATGCCAGCGAACAATCCCATATCGTGGAAGCAACTTTTGATGCATTTCCTCAAAAAATGTTCAACGGCACACAACTACAAGCCAATATAGCGATTGACAAAAGAGAAAATGTATTAGTCGTTCCTACCAGTTTTATTGAAAAAGGCCAATTTGTAACACTGGAATCCGGTGAGGAAAAGCGCATAAAAACAGGCTCAAAAACGAATGAATGGACAGAAGTGATATCCGGATTAAGCGTAAATGATATATTACTAAAGCAATGAATACGAATCAAAAAATAGCCCGCATTATGCTTACGTCTCGCATCAGACAATTAATGGTTGCGGTACTCAGCGTTATTTTCGGAATTTCTATGTACGTAGCCATGAACGGATTTATGGGAGGCGTGAATGACTCGCAAACCGAAATTACGTTTACTTCAATGGCCCATATAAAAATATATAACGAAACGCCTGATGAGGTAGCACCCATTACAACAGTTCCTAAAAACGAGCAGGCATATTCCTATGTAAGCAATACCAAGAATATCAACTATACGGAAGGTATAAAAAATGTAGATGGACTTAAAAACATACTGCAAGACATTGATAATATAACGGGCTATACAGCCCAGATAAACGAAAACGTATTCATCCAAAATGGTGTTTTACAACAAAGTGCGACCCTTTCAGGCGTGGAAACCGAAACCGAAAATCAACTGTTCAAAACGGCAGATTATATGGTAGAAGGCAACTTTTTTGATATTGATAAGCGTTCGGATGGTATCATTTTAGGTATAGGCTTGGCAGAAAAAATGGGCGTAAACATGGGTAATTCCATCACGCTTTCAACATCACAAGGAGTTAAAAAGAACTTTAAAATTGTAGGTATTATAGAAACAGGAGCTATGTCTGCAGACAAAAGTAAAGCCATTGTTTCTATTAGAACCGCCAGACAATTCTTATCGAAAAACAGAAGTTATGCCACCGAAGTACAAGTTAATGTTGAAGATTACAATCAAGCCCGCCAAGTAGCAAAAATGATTGCACCCCATACCAAATACAAGGTACAGGCCTGGCAGGAAGGGAATGCCCAGTTAGATTCATCCAGTTTTCTAAGAGATATTTTAGCTATATCCGTGTCACTTACCATACTTATTGTGGCAGGTTTTGGCATCTATAATATTATGAATATGACAGTCAATGAAAAAATTAAGGAAATAGCCATTCTCAAAGCCATGGGGTTTGATGGGCAGGATATTAAGACCATTTTTGTTTCACAGGCCCTTTTCATCGGGTTGATAGGTGGCTTTTTAGGACTTATCATTGGAAATATCATCATCAGAATTATTGACCATGTTCCTTTTAACATAGGCCCAATGGATTCGCTGCCGGTTTCCTACCGACCGCAAGATTATATATTGGCATTTGGTTTTGGGATACTATTCACATTTATTGCAGGTTACTTGCCCGCTCGTAAAGCTTCAAAGCTGGACCCTGTAGAAATTTTAAGAGGTTAAATTATGACAAATACAAAACAATCAATTGTTGCTACCGGAATCAATAAGTATTTCTATGACCCTGTGAATTTTCATGTGCTTAAAGACATAAACTTCGAAGTAAATAAAGGGGAGTTTGTAGCCATAACAGGAAAATCAGGTTCAGGAAAATCAACACTTATGTACCTGCTTTCTACCATGGATAACGACTACGAAGGCAACATTACTATTAATGGTCAACAGGTAACAGGCTTAAATCAAAAGCAACTGGCAGATTTTCGTAATGAGCACATCGGCTTTGTATTTCAATTTCATTATCTATTACCCGAATTTACAGTGTTGGATAATTTAATGCTACCGGCCTTAAAACTGAATAAAAAACCCAAAGAAGAAATCGAACATCGTGCGCTGGAATTGATAAACCTTTTAGATGTAAAAGGCCAGGAAAAAAAGTTGGCATCCCGTTTATCAGGTGGACAACAACAGCGTATAGCCATCGCCAGAGCCATGATGAATGAGCCTGCAATAATTATGGGTGATGAACCTACCGGAAATCTGGACTCAAAAAATGCCAATGTTGTCATAGAGACCTTTCGACACCTGGCCAAAGAGTTGGGACAAACCATAATTGCTGTTACCCATGACCATGATTTTGCAAAACGCTGTGATAGGATTATAGAACTAGCGGATGGTAGGATTGTATAACTTTATAACAAAATCTTACAGCAAAGGAATTATGCTAATGGGTCATGTGTTTAGTAATAATAGAAGTGCTAAATTCAAGCCTTAAAAAATAACGCTTTAGATGATAAAAATCATTTGATAAATGAAACTGCTATGGTACTTTGCCAAATAAATTCATACCATGAAAGCAACATTCTTATCTTTCTGCCTCATTCTATTTTCTGTTTTATCTCATGGACAACAAGATAATGAATCAACAAAAAGTACTCGTATAGGTTTTGAGCTGGATGCCGTACCGTATATCTTTAAAGGTTATTATGGTTCGGTTTGGGTTGGCCATAATCATTTTAGATATAGAGCGGTCATTACAAAAATAGAAGCGCCTGACTTTATCTTAGAGGATGGTTTCACCAATAATGACATTAACGTTTATGCGGCTATTGTAGATTATTTTTTTAAACCGGGCTTTAAAGGTTGGTGGATAGGACCCGGCTTAGAATATTGGGATGCTAAGATACAGACCGATGCAAAATTAGAAACTGCAGAATACAACAATATCATATTTACTCTTGGCGGAGGATATGTCTGGAAATTTTACAAGAACTTTTATTTAAACCCCTGGGTAGCCGGACATCTTAGGATTGAAGGTGACAAAAACGTCATGGTTGATCAAAGCACTTTTGAAACACTGTTGCTAACACCTGAAATATCTATAAAGTTGGGCTGGCATTTCTGATGTTAGACCTTAAATGCTAAACGGATAAAAACTTATTACGCATTCCGAGTTGGAATCAATTCCTAAAATACAAAAGCTACTCTAAAATTAGAATAGCTTTGTAATGTTATTTTGGAACGCGATACAATCGTGTACCAGCGAGGGGATTCAGCTTTTCATAACCTGGAGGCCTCTCTAAAAAGATTCATATAATAAATCTCGATCTCACTACTAAGGATACGTTACATCCCACGTTTAGCAAAATCCTTTTCAATAGTTTCCATAACCCATTTAGTCATCTTCCTGGAAATCCTATTAATGATTATATTTTTGCCAAGGCTCCAAAACCATCCTGATATTTTTCCTTTGAGTTCGGCTTTTAAAATGGCTTTGATCCTGTTTTTAACAGGTTTTTCCATTTTTATAAAAGCATCCTTATTAAATTTGGGAAAGTCCTGAATTTCATACCTGGAAGGATTAGAATCATCATCGGGATCCAATTTGCTAACATCAGGGATTATTGGCATAAAAACCTTTCCTCCCACTACTCTTTTAAATTTTTTAACTGCTTCATCGCTAACGCCATAAAACAAATTGTCGGGGTCATCCTTATCGTACTCCATAAGCATAATGCCTCTTAAAAAATTTCTGGCATTTTTACGTCCTAAAAAGAAATCGTGCTTCCTGAACTCAATATCCAAAAAGCCTCCAAAGCCTCCTATGGCCCCGGTTGCTAAAGGCGGATGCTCCACTTCCTGTAATGTTCCCAGTTGCAACTTCCTTGGAAAAGCCATCAGTTTAAATAATCCGGTACCGTAAGTATCACTTTGTTTATTTCGGGCCTGGTTAAGGACCGTTGGAATTAAATCCCAAACAATATCCATAATACTGGTTCTTTCATAGTCTGGCTCCTGGGATCCCTTTTCATCTTCAAAGTCCGGGAACGGATCAATTAATATGGTTCCATATTTTGGGTTATCCGGGTCTTCCGGCCCATGATTAGCTACCAGGCACCTTAATACCTCATCAAAGGGCTCGTTATTTATAGCACCTCCGTCAACAGCAGTGAACTTAAAATGTTCCCTGGTGTTTAAATCCAATTCAACATCCATTTGTGAGGTAAAGGCTTTTCGTTCCACCAAACTGTTATTTACATATTCCTGAGGAAAATCAGACTCAAAATAACGCGGTGCCAGGCCAATAGGAAAAGCACCGGTAGCCTTGGTTACCTTGATTAAAAAATCCCTATTTGACTTTAGATTCTTACCGTTACCAATATCCAAATCAGATTTATGGGGGTGGAAGGGCAAATATTTATTCTTGTCGGTAGTGTCATCGTATTTCAATTTAAAATGCGCTACGATGTCATGATTGCTTACACGATGGCCGGGAGTCGAATCGAGAAACTTGGATTTGATCTTACTGAATTTTACCTTATAATCTAAAGGGCGCAAACTTGTTACGGTAAGCAGGACTCGGAGATCATCTGAAATATAGGCAGGAAAATTGTCAGGGCCAGCCGTAGAAGACAGTTGCTCAAAAACCCTATCGGCAATCCTGTCAATCGGTATGGAGTTCAACAACGAAGGGGCTCCTTTCCCAGAGCTTAAATCACTAGTGGATAACATCTTTTCAAAAGTTGTTTTCCCGTGTTTTCTGCCATCATAAAGACTGTCATCGTCATCGAGGAACACCCAACTATCATAAAGTATATTACCGGTCCTGGTGTTTGAAACTTCTCTGACCGGTTGCATATTTCCTTCGTATAACGCTAAGGCTGCTATCATACTTACCATACCACCGGCCGAGGCACCTCCAATGGCATCAATAACAACATTGTGGTTTGGAATCGTACTATTTGGGTCGTTTTCATGCTTCTTTTTAGCCGCTTCCCAGGCTGAAAGCGCCTCTAAAATATAATCCATAAATCCTGCGGTATAAGCACCTGCGGAAATGGCACCGGCCATGGTAATACCTAAATGGAATGTGCCAGGTTTTGAATGGTTACTCATAGTTAAAATATAATACCTGTTTGCTAAAATTAATCGGCTCTATAAATCCGGAAAAAATCTATTCTACTCGGCTACTTCAGAGACCTTAGGAAGGGCTCTAATATATAAAAAATAATGCTTTCAAGGTAAGATTTTTATGGCTTATTCAGGATCGAAGGTTTAAACAGATTGGATGTAAGCTGCGAACTAGTAGAACTGGAGATAATTGATTAAAAAACCCCGAAATTGATCATCAGAATCAAATTCGGGGTTTTGTTTTTTTATCAATGCGTCTGGTATTGATTTCACTAATCATTCCAATGTTTATCTACTATAGCTTGTATTTCAGGGAAGTTTTTATCCGTTTCATTTAATTCAACCCGTTGCCTTTTTAATTCTGCTTTAAGTTCAACAATAATGTCGTGATATTTCGGATCATCATAACGATTATCTAATTCTTCAGGGTCATTTTTGAGATCATAAAACTCCCAGGTATGGGGTGTTTCCCTATCTATGCCATAATACTGTTTTGCCCAATAGTGTTTACCAAACTCCGAAGGATCCAAATAATGCTTTCCATAATAGAAAATAAGCTTATAATCTTTAGATCTAACCCCAAAATGTGCCGGTACATAATGATGAATGATATGCATCCAATATCTGTAATACGTAGCGGTTCTCCAGTCTTTCTCTTCTTTTCCCTTAAGCGTTTTTATAAAACTCTTCCCTTGCATATAATCCGGAGTTGTACCTCCTGCCAGTTCGATCATAGTTGGGGCAAAATCCGTATTATTTATTAAAAGATCCGTTACACTTTCAGGTTTGATCAGTTTGGGATAATGCATAATGTATGGCATACGCATAGCTTCGTCATACATCCAGCGTTTATCCTGTAAATCATGTTCGCCAAGCATCATGCCCTGATCTCCCGTATAAATAATTACCGTGTTTTCCCAAAGGCCTTCAGATTTTAAATAGTCGAACAGTCGTCCCAGATTATCATCCACACCCTTAACACAGCGCAGGTATCGCTTCATATAGGTCTGGTAGCCCTGATGAGCCGATTCCTGTCCTTTGTATTTACCTCCATTTAGCATCCAGTTATAATTGCGGTACATATGACGATCTGAAACCGATGTTCCAATATAAGTGATCAAAGAATCATTAATGCCTCTTGTCCCTTCTGACCCCCAATTGGGTTGGTAATATAAACTTGAAGGCTCCGGAATCTCCGTATCTGCTAAAAACGCTTCATACCTTGGTGCATATTCAAAAAAGTCATGAGGTGCTTTATAATGATGCATCAGGAAAAAAGGTTTGGACTTATCCCTGTTTTTAATATAATCAATACTTAAATCGGTAATAACATCTGTTGAGTGTCCTTCGGTCTTCACCTTATTATTGGGCCATTTACCTTTGCCTTTTTCATGGAATGTCGGGTTGAAGTATTTACCCTGTCCCGGAAGCACTTTGTAATAATCAAAGGCAACGGGTTCGTTGTGTAAATGCCATTTGCCAATAACAGCGGTACTATAACCGAGTTTTTTTAATTCCTTTGGCAGATATTGTTTGCTTTGATCTAATTCAATATCCAGATCCAGTACGCCATTGGTTTGCGGGTACTGTCCCGTAATAATAGAGGCCCTACTTGGTGTACATATGGAATTATTACAAAACGCATTATCGAAACGGATCCCCTGATTTGCCAGGCTATCCAGATTTGGTGTTAAATTCAAATTTGAAAGCCTGCTGCCATAAACCCCAAAAGCCTGGGCGGCATGATCATCAGACATAATGAAAATGATATTTGGATTCGACGAGCTCACCACAGGTGGTTGTTTTTTCTTTTGGGCATATAAAGCACCACAGAAAAGAAGGAGTATAAAAAAGTGAGATATCTTATTCATGATTAAAACGTTTTTCAATTAATTATAGGTTTTGTAATTAGTTATTCTTCAGCTTATAAACCCGGATATAATCTACAAAGGTGGTTCTGTCTTCTTTACTGGCTGTAGCCACTTTGCTACCTTCTTCCGGAATGGGATTCCAGTCGTAAGCTTCTATTGAAAATTGTAACACCAACTCCTGATCAAAAGGAACGGGCGGGTTCAATGTATAGACGTATTCACCATCCAGATAAAACAACAATTCTGTTGGGCTTTTCCACCAAAAACCGTAAGTATAAAACCGTTCGGAATTTTTTGTAGGCGGGGTCATTTTCTTTTGATCTCTTTTTGATTCATTACAGGCTGTTTCCCTGTGAATGGCATTAGAATGCATGATCTGGTCCCAATCATAAGCCCACTTATGTGTCTGTTCCGTTAATTGGCCCACAGATTCCGTAATATCTATTTCATGCTTATTTTCACAGGTCCCTTTATGGCACAGCCAAAATCCACCTCCCATTTCGGTTTTATTCATTTTCATCCGGCACTCGTAGTAGTGTCCAACCGAGGTTTTCATATGAGAGCGTAAAATACCGCCATAGTATTTGTATACCATAGGTTTACTATATTTTCTATCTTCTATAAAGGGCTTTTTTAACTTGCCAACCTCAATGGTCAGATACCCATCACGGATATCAAAACTTTCTTTTTGAAACAAAGCCGGAGCACGACCGATCCAATTTAACTCAAAATGACCCTCCGGGTCAATGTTCCATTTTGATCTGTCTATTTTCCTACCGTCGAATTCATCACTCAACCGCTC
This sequence comes from Seonamhaeicola sp., assembly GCF_028281565.1. Classification (GTDB taxonomy): domain Bacteria; phylum Bacteroidota; class Bacteroidia; order Flavobacteriales; family Flavobacteriaceae; genus Seonamhaeicola. Next base: position 219,807 of record NZ_JANQJQ010000041.1, on the reverse strand, counting down.
TACTTTTTTCCATGTTTTACCCGGCACTTCGGGTTGGGCATAAAGACCGGAAACAAGGAGCATAAATGCTATGGTAGCGGTACACTTTATTAAAACCGAACACTTCATATTTTTCTAGTTTAGTTTGGATACATATACATAATAAGTTCCTGCAATCACCTGATTTTGGTCATCGAGCATAATTCCTTTAACCGTTTTGTCTCCTTCCTTCAATTCAAAATCAAATATCACATGAGTCTCCTTTGGATCAACCTTTGCTGTTTTTTTATGTTCACCTACTTCAAGAGAAATGGTATTTACGTTTAAAGCTTTCATTTCTCCATCTCTGTAGATGAACTTTTCTACGCCTCCGTTGACATCCCAGGCATCAACCTGCTTCTGAAAAACCGCAACGCCCTGAATAGTAGCGCTAGCTTCTCTGGGCCAACGTCTTACTTCAAATCTGTAGTTACCCTGTTCTGCAATGGTCACCAGCCACTCACCTGCTTCCGGCCTACCTGATGCTACCTGAGCGTGATTCCAGGGTACTTTCGGCAAATACCAGTCTGAAGGCGTTAAGAAGATTTCAGGGTCATCAGGGTGCCCTATGATAAATCTCGGTCGCTCTCTGTCTCCTGGTGTTACTTTAGCCCAATAATTTTTATGAGCCTCCCGTATACCTTCCACGACTTCCGGGTGTTCGCCGATAACATTATTCATCTGCCCCGGATCACTTTCTATATTGTACAGTTCCCTATTATCAACCAATCTCCATTTGTTAGTCATTCCCGCGGTTCTAACCCATGATTCAGCTTCATATGTTCGTTGGGTTTCAACAAATAGCGTTCGTTCAGACAACTTTAATTCAGTATTAAAAAGCTGTTTTTTGAAACTTCTCCCATCAAAATTCATTTCATTTTCAGGCTTCAAATCGCATAAATCAATCAACGTTGGCAGCACATCAATATGCGATGTTAGCTCTTCAACATCATTACCCTTTTTAAGATTTCCCTTAGGCCAATGTATAAAAAAAGGCACCCTATGGCCTCCATCATAAACCTGGCCTTTGTGACCTCTCATGCCCGCATTAAATAATTTCACTCCTGCCGTACCACCATTGTCACTCATAAAAATGATAATGGTATTTTCAGTTAAACCAGATTCATTAAGAGCCTTTTGCAACCGATCTATATTCCAATCAATACGCTCAATACCTGCAAAGAAATAAGAGACATATTCTGATACGTCCTGATTATCACTATTTGCCCAGGACTCATCCGGTAGCGTATGCGGACCATGTGGTAAGTAAGTAGGTAAATAAACGAAAAATGGTTTGTCCTCTTCTCCTTCCTTTTTAATAAAATCTATGGCAGCTTGATAGAATACATCCGGGGCAAACCCGTCTCGCTGTTCTCGTTCTCCATTATGCCAATAATAGTCGTTTACCCGGTCATTATCAAACCAATCATCGGTCGTTCCCGTACCCCCGTCACCGTGCCCCAGCCATTCATCAAAACCCCTGTCCATAGGTCGATACGGGTAATTTGACCCCAAATGCCATTTCCCGAATAATCCGGTTCTGTAACCGGCTTCCTTAAAAACATCGGCCATAGTGACTTCAGATGTTCTTAAATGATTCCCACCAGCTATAGTATGCCAAACGCCTGCATGATGTGCATATTTCCCGGTCATAAGTGCTGCTCTTGTTGGCGCACAGGTAGGATCTACGTGGAAATCTGTAAACCGTACCGATTCTTTGTAAAGTTTATCAATATTGGGCGTTTTTATGTATTGGTTACCATGACAACTCAAATCACCGTATCCCTGATCATCTGTAAGGATTAAAATCACATTAGGTGGTTTGGTATCCGAGGGTGGTTGTGTGCAAGATGCAAATACTAAAAGCGCAGGTAAAAACAACCGCACAAACAGCGTGCATACTTCTAATACAAATGCTCTACTAAATCGCCTTGTTACCATAAACAAATTATCTAACCTTTAGTATCGATTTTAAAAACCCATGCGTATTTCAAATTAGTATCAGCCGGTAATGTTATAGTGGTTCCTTCTTCTGATTGTTCAAATTCAACAGTTCCTTCATAGCCTAAAAGCTTAACGGATTTGATGTCCATTTTAGAGTTGGACAAATATTTGATATGGATATCTTCCGTAGGTGGCACCAAAACAGTTGCATAAAGTACATCACCATTTGTTGTAAAGCGGATATCCTCCTGAGTGAATCCTTTATTTTTTCCTTCGGAAAGATGACCGGTTTCGGTTTTTGTCGGCCCTTCCCCGTAAACTTCATAATACTTAGAGCCGTAAACAGCTTCTCCGTTAGTTTGTAACCATTTCCCAATCTCCAATAAGGTTTCTTTTTGGTCGTCAGGAATAATACCGTCCTTTCTGGGGCCAATATTAAGTAACAAACACCCATTTTTACTAACGATATCCATCAAATCGGCAATCAAACTTCCGGCAGATTTCGGGATCCAGTTTTCGGCATAATACCAGGAGTTCTTACCAATGGAGGTATCGGTTTGCCAGTACGCTTTTCGCAGGGAGTCCATTTTGCTACGCTCTAAATCCAGCATGTGTGTCCCCGGCTTAAACGATTCGTACCTTAAATTTTTCGTTTGGAGAACCACAGTCTTATTTCGTTCCAATCCTGAATTATAATAATAGGCCGCCAGTTTTTTGTGATAGGGTGCAAACTCAGGGCGGTCCAAATAAAAATCGAACCATAGGATATCCGGTTGGTATTTATCTATAATTTCCTTTGTTCTGGGCCACCAGGTATTGGCCAACCATTCTGCACTTGCAGGTGAATAAGGTTCATGCGGTGGTGCATATAATGCTGCATATTGAAGATCTCCCGTATCAAAATGAGGTTTTTGTGTATAGAAGTTCCAATTAAATGCCAGGTGTGAACTTGCCCCACAGATCAACCCCTGTTTTTTAATTTCATCGGTCAGTTCTTTAAAAACATCTCGCTTCGGGCCCATATCAACTGCATTGTAGGGCGTTATACTTGATTCATACAGCGCGTACCCATCATGATGTTCAGCTACCGGCACTACGTATTGTGCTCCTGCATCTTTGAACAGATCTACCCAGGATTTAGCATCAAAGTTTTCCATGGTCCACATAGGGATCAGGTCTTTATAACCAAACTCCTTTTGGTTCCCGAATTTCTCTTTGTGGTAAACTGATGCGGGATGTGGAATATCATTAATTTTCTTTCCGGTTACATGGTCTACATGCCCTGAATCCAGGTACATCCAACGCGGGTACCAATCGGTATGCAATTCCGCTACTGAATTTGGACCCCAGTGAATAAAAATTCCAAATTTGGCATCTTTCATCCATTGCGGGATCTCATAATACTTTAAACTCTCCCAATTCTCTTCATACTTGAAAGAAGTTTCTTTTTTCTTTTGAGATGTACAGGACACAAAAGCACAAATAGCTATAATGCCTAAGGCTCTTGTAATCGTTTTACATTTGATTAATTTACTCATTTGTAAATATTTTAATAAATTATTTATTTATTATTAAAATTATCAGGATTTCGATATTTTACCGTTTGCAAATGCTCACAATACAATACCAGTTCTCCCGGTTGTTTATACACCTCATAACTCACTGTTATTAACCCCATTTCATCATATTTGGGCATTTTATTGAGGTGTGTTCTCACCGTGTAAATAGTATCCCCGATAAACACCGGTTTAATGAAGCGAAGCTTGTCATAGCCATAACTAAACGTATTTACATTGTTGTTGGCCATTAAGCCCAAACCAAGGCTGAAAACCATGGCTCCAGCCACCAACCGTTTTCCAAAAAGGCCTTCTTCCTCCGCAAAAACCTGGTCGCCTACATAAGGATGCATATCTAAAACCAATCCGTTAAACATCATAGCTTCGCCTTCGGAAATGGTTCTGCTTATAGACCGGTCTTTCTGACCTATTTGAAAATCTTCATACATCCAGGTTTCAGTATTGTATAACGGGATGTCTTTATGCTGTTCTAGTGGTGTATTCTCTGGCATGTCTCTAATGTTTTAGTTTATTTTAAATACAAATGCGTGTTCGCATGGTTTGGTGTCTGGTAATGTAATCTCAAGTGCTTCGATTGTTTGATTAAATTCAATTTTACCCTCATGTCCAATTAATTCTATACTTTTAACGGTACCGTTATAATTGCTGGAGCCCAATGATTTTACGGGCAGCACTCCGGGTTCCGGCCATCCTAAAGCTATAGTATACAATTGTCCGTCACGGGTTGTAAAGCGTATGTCTTCATCACCAAAACCATCAAATTGCATATCTGCTAAATGGCCCGTTTTGGTTTCGGTTGGACCTTCTCCATAGATTAACCAGGGACGACTCTCGTAAATGGCTTCTCCATTAAGTTTTAACCATTTACCCATTTCTCTTAAACGTTGTTTCTGTTCCTCAGGAATCGTCCCGTCAGGATGTGGAGCAACATTTAGCAACAGGTTTCCGTTTTTACTCACAATGTCCACCAAATCGTCAATCAGGTTATTGGTTGGGTAGCACTTTAAATCTTTGTGCCAAATCCATTTTTGTTTGGAAATTGAGTTATCTGTTAGCCATGGATCCGGATAAATCTTCGGCATTCTGTTACGCTCCAAATCTACGGTTCCTGTTCCCAAAGGAAAATCGGGACGTTTAAAAGTTAACACAAATTCTTGTTCTTTTTTTGCAGCCTCATTATATGCATAAGCCATCATTTGCTTACGAACATCTTCCGATAGTATTTGTATACGATTATCGAACCAAAGTAAATCAGGCGAATACCCATCCACCACTTCTTTTACTTTTTCAAGCCAAACGCGTTCAAACTCAGCACTTGGCATCGGGTGGACTTTGTAATAGCCTTTGGCATCTTTCATTCTCCATGCCGTTTCCGGTACTCTTTCTCCATATAATGAAGTATTGGCGGGATCATAACAATCAGTATTTTCATCCCAGGTAGGGAACCATCCCCATAACCATGAATGATGTAAACTTACAACATACTTTAGCCCGCGTTTGCGAATGGCTTTTTCCAATTCGGCCGTAATGTCTCGCTTAGGTCCCATATCAGCCGAATTCCATGGATTCACCTCTGAATCCCACATGGAAAAACCATCGGCATGTTCTCCGGCAGGGCCTGCAAATTTTGCTCCTGATTCTACAAATAGATCTGCCCATTCATCCGCATTAAATTTAGGTGCTGTAAAAAGAGGCACCAGGTCTTTATATCCAAATTCTTTTTGATCCCCATAAGTTTCCTGATGAAACTTATAATTTGGATGGCTTTTGTTATACATGTGTGTTCCATACCAATCCGATGCTGTCTCAGGAACAGAATAAACGCCCCAATGCGTGTAAATACCAAATTTTGCATCTCGGAACCATTCAGGACACTCATATTGCTGTAGAGACTCCCAGGTTGGTTCAAAGTGTTTTACAAGCTTTTCTGCAGTGGTATTGACTTCTTTTGATTCCTTAGTGTTGCATGAAGTAAAAGTCAAAACTCCAAGTATAGCAACAAATAATTTACTGTTCATTTGGTTTTAAGTTTAGTTTTAGTTGTTGTTTTTATAGTGGTCTCATATCCTGCCATTTTTCCTGAATGGAACTTTCGGGGTCTGTTCTTTGGAATTTGGCCACGTATGCCTGCCATTCTTCTTCCCTTGGTAACTTTTGCCATTTGGGACCTACTTCATCCAAATCGAAATCCGGTTCGGTATCCATAATTAAAACTACTTGATCCTTATGAATATAAATCTCCATATCCTTAACGCCAACAGATTTCATATTAGCGGTTATCTCCGGCCATGCCATCCCCATAGCATGCACGCTTTTGTATTCTTCAATGAGGTCCGGTTCCAGTAACAGTGTCCAAACAAAGCGTTTATAAGGGGCGACGGATGTTTTGAGTTGTCCATCGGTTGGAGCATAAACTACTTTTTGCTCTAGTTTGTAGATGCGGTCTAATGGGGTTGATTCAAAATGAAACGCTTTAAAATCAATAGAAACACTTAATAACGTACTATTTAAAATAGCACTATTCATGTGCTTTTCTGCGTCAATCAATAAGAAATGTGTATCTTCTTTTTGATAGATTTCAAATGTGAAGATTCCGGTTTCTTTTAACTGCTTTTGAATGCCTTCAGATTTTATCCGCCCAATTATTCCCGGAATAACTTGATTTCCTGAAGTAACCAGATATGTAAATCTTCGAAATTGGCCGGCACTCATTTTAACTAAGCTTTTATTTTAACCACATAACCTTTTACTGCAAAGAACAATAGGTATATATAACAAATTAGTGGAATAATAAATGAATATTTAATTCCAACCGTATCTGAGATATACCCCATTAAGGGCGGTACGATGGCCCCACCAACAATTCCTAATAAAAATACCGAAGACCCTGTTTTGGTATATTCCTTCAGATCTTTCATACTTAAACTGAATATAATCGGATAAATAATCGAAGTGAAAAATCCGACTACAGACAGACATGTTAATGAGAAATACCCATTGGTTACGATGGCTAAAAACACCATAATGAAAGCACTAATACTACAAAAAGCTAATACATTTTGAGGTTTGAATCGTTTTAAGATATAAACACCTAATAACCTTCCTATAAGTACCAATGCCATAAAGGCCGTTATATATTGAGCTGCTCTTTGCTCCGTAAGCTCCGGAAGGTTAAACCATTTGGCATATCTGATAATGAAACTGACAATACCTACTTCAGCCCCCACATAAAAGAACTCTGCACCAACACCATAAAGGGTATGCTTAAACTTTAAGATATCTATTAGTGGCTTTTTATCACCGCCTTCTTCATCTTTAATGCTAGGTAATTTTGTAAAAACCACTATGACAGCAATTATAAGTAATATGGCTCCAAGTATTAAATAAGGAGGTTTGACTAATTCCGCTTCACTGGACAAAAATGCTTCTAACTGACTTGGGGTAAAGGCATCAATAGTAGATTGTGCCACATCTTCTTCATGTAACAACAATAGTGCTGCCAACGAAGGTGCGATGGTAGCTCCCAATGAACCAATAGCAGCTGCCAAACTCAAACGACTTGAAGCCCCCTTAGGGTCACCCAACTTTGTGATATAAGGTGAGGCCGTTACTTCTAAAATGGCGAATCCAGCCGCCATTACAAATAATGCCATCAAGAAAAGTGAATATACTCGTGTTTCTGCCGCGGGAAAGAATAAAAAGGCGCCAATTGATGAAATCAATAGCCCTGTGATGATGCCTTTACGGTAGCCCTTTTTCTGAATGTACCAACCGGCAGGTAATGCAATCACAAAATAAGCTCCAAAAAAAGCGGATTGCACTAAGGACGATTGAAAATCGGTTAACTGACAGGCTCTTTTGAGATAGGGAATCAAAACATCATTGATGTTTCTGCTTAAATTCCAAAAAAACATCAAGGCCATCACTATAATCAGTGGCACCAGAAACTGCGAATAATTTACCCTTTTTTCTTCCATTTAATCTTATTTTAGTCGTTGAATGTCCGTACAAACACCTTGACTTTGTCATGCTGAACTTGTCTGTGCTGAATTTATTTCAGTACTTCAGCATCTTTAAATATGAATCTAGTTTAAAAAAAGACTCTAAAATGCACTTCGACTGCGCTCAGTGTGACAAAGTTTAATATTCATGTTGTTTTACGGATATTCAAATTTTAGTTGGTTTATAATTCTATAATGGCTTTTATTAAGTCTTTTTGATTGTAGAGCTTTTCAAATTCTGTAGGCACATCATCAAAATGCATACGATGGGTAATAAATGAGGTAGCGTCAATTTTACCGGCTTCTATTAGCCTGATAATTCTTCCGAAATCTTCGCCCATAGCTGCTCTACTGGCTTTAAGCGTTAATTCCTTCTTATGAAAAGACGGGTCGTGAAAAACGATATCCCCCATAAAAAGTCCTATAAACACAATGGTTCCTCCCGCTGCTGCATACTTAAAGGTATTCATCATGGAGGTTGGATTCCCCGTGGCGTCTAAAATCACTGTTGGTAAATCTCCATTTAAAAGTGTGGTTAGTTCCGCTTCCACATTGCCCAGGGCATTAATGGTATGTTTTACTTTGGTAATTTCCTGACACTGTTTCAATTTAGCATCATCAATATCCATGGCAATGACCTTTGCACTTTTTAACCGGGCGAACTGAATGGTTCCTAAGCCAATAGGCCCTACGCCTATAACCAACACAATATCATCTTCTTTAATATCAGCTCTATCCACTGCATGACATCCGATGGCTAAAGGTTCAATCATGGCCAGCTGGTCATCAGACAACGCATTAGTAGCATGCAAAAACTTAGCGGGATACACGAAATACTCCTGCATGCCACCATCTACATGTACGCCTAACACCTGCAAATGCTCTCCGCAATTGGTTTTACCTCTTCGTACGGCTTGTCCGATGATATCATTATAATAAGGTTCCACTGAGCATTTATCTCCGACAGATACATTGGTGACATCATCAGCTACGGCCACAACTTCAACAGCTAATTCATGCCCTAAAATGCGCGGGTAACTAAAAAACGGTTGTTGCCCTTTAAAAGCGTGCAAATCGGTACCACAAACCCCAATTTTTTTCACTTTTAAGAGAGCATTTCCGGATGATAGGACCTCTCCCGGTCTTTCAACACCCAACTGTTCCCAAACTCCCGGTTCTTTTAGTCTAATTACATTCATCTGTTTGTTTCATTGTTTTTTATCGGTCAGATGTAATCTTATCTAGGTTAGAATACAAGCTGTAACTTCATTAAACAGGTCTTCGGACAACTTCCCTGCGTTCCAGTCGTCAATGGTTGCTTTAATTTGTGCTGGCGTTCTAGCTCCCATCACTACCCGATCTGCTTCTTTAATTGAAAACAAATAACGTTGGGATAAGGTTGCCAAAGGCATGTCATATTTATCTGCCACTGCTTTTACTCTAATGGCATTCTCTAAATCCAGTTGCGTTATCCACTCGCCATCAACGCCTTCTTCCTTGTATTTTTCAAAGCGATTCCCTAATAACGAAAAATGCAGTGCAGAAGCGGCGTAATAGGCTATATCTTCTTTTTGATAGGTTTGAATTTCTCCATCAAATGCTGACAAATTACAGGCATCCATATGTAAAAACCCCGATACCACATCAAAGTTTTCCCTGGTTACAAATGGCATAAACTCTGCTGAGGGGTTTCCTCCTACTCCAAGTGAGCTTACTAATCCTTCAGACTTAAAACCCTGTAACGTATTTAATATGTCGTCTATATTTTCAAGAGGCACCAGTTGCGGTTCGTGTAAAAACAGTAAATCTATTTTATCCAGGCCCAGGGTCTCTAAACTATTGCCCAGGCTTCGCTTCATCCCATCTGCATTGTAATCCAGTTTGAACTCATAAGCATTGTCTCCTTTTAAACGGCCAATTTTGGTACTTACAAAGGGCTTTTTACCTTGCCACTCTCTTAAAGCCATTCCTACATAATATTCCGAATTAGCATAAGAAGGCGCTGTATCTAGGGCAGAAATACCATTTTCAAAAGCATATAATAAGGCATCTATAGAATCTCTTTGTTCTACTTTTCCCCAAACACCACCTAATCCTGAGGTTCCATAGACCAGTCTGGTTTCGTTATTAAAAGCAGGGCTTTTTGTATAGTCTCCCGTTATATACGTTGGTTGCATAAATTACATTTTTAAAAATTAACGGTGGCTCCTCCGTCTACCGGTAAAATAACACCGGCTATATATTTAGCGCCCTCAGAACTCAAAAATACCGCCGCATTTCCGATATCTTCGGTGGTACCAAAATGGTCCATAGCAATTCTATTTGTTATTTGTTGCTTTCGTGCCTGGTCTTTATTTACTGCATTTAAGAACATATTGGAAGTAATCCATCCCGGTGCAATGGCATTAACGCGTACATTGTCTTTGGCGTATTCTGTTGTCAAGCTGTTTACCAATCCGGTCAATGCCGTTTTCGATGCACTATAAGCTATAACCCTATCTATTCCGAATAGTCCCGCCATGGAGCCAATCATAATAATGGAGCCACTTTTACGTTCGATCATGTTTTTGGCACAAGCTCTTGTTAAAGCAAATACACTTATTAAGTTGGTCTGGATCACACGCTCAAAATCTTCATCTGTGGTATCCTGAGCCCAGGCTTTATGATGAATTCCGGCATTGTTCACTAAAATATCAATACCGCCAATATTATTTTCAATGTCTTCAACAAGGACAGGAATAGAAGCTTTATCGGTAATATCATTTACTCTATAAAATGCCCGGCCTCCCAGCTCTTTTACGGCATCCTGCAGAATGCTTTCCCTTCTGCCGGTTATCACCACTTTGGCTCCCGCTTCAATAAAAGCTTTAGCAATACCTAAGCCTATACCGGTTCCGCCACCTGTCACCAGGGCCGTTTTACCTTCTAAAGAAAATACTTCTAGTGCCATTACAGTTTAATTTCGGTTAAAACATCATCTATAAAATTGAATCCCCAACCCGGTAAATTATGGGGTTTTGCATAGCCGTCCTGAATCACCATTGGATTATCGATCAAAGGATCGACCCAATCAAAAGATTCGGCACCCACACCATTTGATATGGTACATAATAACGGTACATCATAATCTTTATAATAATGTGGTAACACCGGAAGATTAAAGCTTTGTGCCAGGGCCGCACTTTCACGCCACTTTTCAACACCACCAATCCTTAAAATGTCCGGTTGCCAAATATCTAATGCATTTCTGGAAGCCAATTCTCTTAGTGGCAAGGTATCATATTCGCGCTCTCCCATGGCGAGTGAAATTCCCGCCTGATTTTTTAATATCTCAAAGGCCTGAAAGTTCTGATGATTCACGGGTTCTTCAAACCAATTGATATTCAATTCTTTCGCTTGTCTGGCTAATTTCATTGCAGAAGGCAAATCCATACCCTGGTTGGCATCCATCATGATATCAACTTTATCTCCAACTGCTTCACGCACCAGTCTTAAACGTTCTACATCTGTACTAACTTTTGGTGACCCGACTTTTATCTTAATGGCTTTAAACCCTCTATTGGCATAATCGGTTACTTCTTCAATAAGTTCATCAATGGTGTACGAAATCCATCCACCACTACCGTAAATAGATACTTTTTCCTTACAAACACCTAAAATTTCGTGAACAGGCTGACTAAGTGTTTTTCCCCAGGCATCCCACATGGCAATATTTACAGCAGCTTGCGCCCATCTATTAATACCCTGGTTTCCAAAGTATTCTCCTAAATGGTCTAATTTGTCATATACCAATCCCATCTCATTGGCTTTACGTCCAATGATATGTGGTATGGCATCTTTTAAAGCGCCTACAACAGCATTTGGGGAGTACTGAAATGACAACAAATAAGACTCTCCAATAACACCATTTTCCAACTGAATTCTAAGTACCAGAAATGATATTTCGGTTAAGGTATGGGTGGCATCAGATATAGGTTTTTTCAATGTGGTTGCCGCCTTGTAAATTTTAGCATCCCTTATGGTAATGTCTTTAGACATATGGTTTCAAATTTTAATTTTGAATGATTCATTTATATATAAATACAAAGTTATTGATTATTTCATTGCAATATTTCCACAATAACGCTATTTTTATACACTATTTTGGGATTTCATCCTAGAATGTTGATTTATTAATTCCAAAAGCATATACTTTTGTTATAAAAACCTTTTTAAATGAAAGCCCGCTATCATGACATAAGAAACTCTCCCGGCAGTTCTTTTAGGGTCACCTTATTTGAAGATAAGGAGTTTCCCGCGGCCTGGCACTTTCATAAAGAATATGAGCTAACGTATATTATAAAAAGTACGGGAATCAGATACGTGGGCAACAGCATGGATTCTTTTGAAAATGATGATCTGGTTATGGTTGGTGCCAACCTGCCCCATTGTTGGAAAACCATCGGTGAGCAGACCGAGGATGTTGAGTGCATCATCATCCAATGGCACGAAGACCTCTTGCTTAATTGGTTGGACAAGGAGGAGGTGCAACATATTCACAAGCTATTAACTCGTTCTCAAAGAGGGGTTAAATTCAACAAACCCTTTGCCAGAGAAATTAAACGAAACTTGCTACAATTGGTAAAAGCCCGGTCTTTTGAGCGGTTGATCCTATTTTTGCAGGTTTTACAGAAACTGGCTTTAACTAATGAATTTGAATTATTGGCAGGCTCTAGTTTTTCAAATAGCTTGTCTTCAAAGGAAAGCGAACGTATCAATATTATATACACCTACTTAAAAGAAAACCACCTGGATAAAATTACATTAAGTGATATTGCCAATGAGGTTTCCATGAGCAACGATACCTTTTGCAGGTTTTTTAAGAAGACCTTTAATACGTCTTTCTTTTCCTTTCTAAACGAATATAAAGTTAGTATTGCCAGTAAAATGCTTATTGACACGGATCTATCCGTATCAGAGGTAGGTTACAAAACTGGATACAATAACCTGACTTTTTTCCACAGGCAGTTTCAAAAACATTTGGGTATGTCACCTTCAAAATACAGGAAAGCGTATCAAAGGATCACGGTATAGTAAACCGTTCAAAGGTGTAGGCTATTTACAGTCACCTAACCTGGTATAACTCAAATTACTCAAGCTTCAATGAGCAGTCGATTATCAATTATCAATTCAAAAACAAAACGCCATTCAAACACCCTCCTTATTCCTCCCTCAAGGGAGGACTGCTACCCAACCGATTGTCCCCTTGAGGGGACTTTAGGGGTGTTTTGGGTTAACCGAAAATTGAATTAAACTCAAGTTAAAACAAAACCCGCAACGTTGTTGCGGATCTTCTTCCATTTAATCCTTTATTCTAATATGTTTTTAGCTAAACGCCAAACCACCATTAATATCAATATTATTGCCGGCTATAAAAGACGCTTCATCTGACACTAAATAAGCCACTAAATCCGCTACTTCTTCTGCACCTCCTTCTCTTCTTAAAGGCGTAGCACCTGCTACTTTTGCCCTAATGTCATCTTTGGTAAAATCGTCATGAAATTTGGTTCCGATCAATCCCGGGCAAACTGCATTGACCCTAATTCCTTTAGGCCCGAGCTCTTTTGCCATAGCCCTGGTAAATGTGGTTACAGCCCCTTTGGAGGAACTGTATAAAGACGATCCGCCACCACCGCCATCTCTTGCCGCCTGGGAAGACATGTTGACAATTGAGGTGCCTTTACCCATTAAAGGCTCAAAGGCCTGCATTACAAAAACCGTAGACTTAAAATTAACCCCCATAACCAGGTCATAAAAGGATTCATCAAGCTCCTGCAATGTTTTTCGGGCGAAAAGGCCACCGGCATTATTCACTAAAATATCGACTTTATCTCCAAATGCTTCAACAGTCTTTGATTTTAAGTTCTGAATATCAGCCAGTTTGGACACATCCGCTTTAACTGCAACGGCCTGGCCTCCCAAAGACTTAATCTCGTCAACAGTTTCCCTGGCTCCGGATTCCGAATTATAGTAGTTTACCACTACTTTGGCGCCTTCCTTAGCCAGCTTAAGGGATATGGCTCTTCCGATATCCCTGGAACCTCCTGTAACTACAGCAACCTTTCCTTCTAATTTACCCATGCTATTCTGGTCTTTAATGAGTACTTTTAAATAATGCTTGAACTATGCAAATTTAACCAAAACCCTTATAACTTTATATTCCTAAACCTTGTCCACCACCAATTTGTACAGTTTCAGCAGTAACGAACGCCGCGTCTTCACTTACTAAAAATGAAATGACACCTGCAACCTCTTCAGGTTGCCCTAATCTGCCTAACATGATATTATTTTTCCATGAAGCAAAAACTTCCGGTTTAGTGGATTTGATCTGTTTATGAAAATCAGTATCAATGGTTCCGGGAGACACCGCATTAACTCTAATGCCGTATTCAGCCAAGTCTTTTGCCAGTGCTCTTGTTATTGTGTGTACAGCAGCTTTAGAGGTACCATAGATACCTGCTCCCGGACCACCGGCATTCCATCCTGCATTTGACGTGTAGTTAATGATGGAAGCATTGTCACTCTTTTTTAAGAACGGAATGGCTGCTCTTGAAGCAAAGAAGGTTGAGTCCAGATTTAATGCCATTACAAATCGGTAAAATTCAGTAGTCATGTCTTCAAACCTGGATCTTCCGCCTAAACCTCCGGCATTATTTACTAAAACATCAATTTTCCCATATTTTTCACCAATCTTATTGATGTTAGACGTTACTGCTTCTTCATTTGTAACATCGAAACCATAGTATTCCGATTTGATACCTTCAGCTTTAAGTTCTTCCACTCTTTGGGCTCCGATCTCGTCTTCAATACCATTTAAAATCACGGTATATCCGTCTTGTCCAAGTCTTTTCGCCACTTGAAAACCAATACCTCCGGTCGCACCAGTAATTACTGCTACTTTTCCATTTAAATTACTCATATTCTTTAATTTAATTTTTTATTACTTGTTTTTTATTTTATGATCTTATTTCTTTTTTAAAGGCACAATCTTTCCGCATAATCCCCATACACTGGCAAGTGCAATAATGGCCAATGCCGCTCCTATAATAAAAGCAGGCGTATAATTTCCCCCGCTGGTTAACCAGGGCACTAAAGATGTTAATCCCACAGCACCCAGTTTGGCTGCCATTCCGGAAAACCCTGCCAGGGTCCCTACGGTTTTACCACTGAAAAAATCACTTGGAAGTGTTTGAACGTTACCAATGGCTGTTTGAAATCCAAATAATATAACAGCCATTATCAACACTGCTGTTACCGGTGCTCCCGGGTTAGCCATAGCCAATAAGGATGGCAACATGATTAAACAACCCAGCGTGATTACCAGTTTTCTGGTTTTATTGACCGTCCATCCGGCTTTTAATCTGTTTTGGGCTAATAAGCCCCCAAACCAGGCACCTAGCATGGCACCTACATAAGGTACCCAACCATATATTCCGATGGATTTTACATCCATACCATATACTTCAAAAAGATAAATTGGGATCCAGAATACAAACAGCCACCAAATAGGGTCAATAGCAGCTGACGCTATAATAACTCCCCAGCTTTGTTTATGGGATAGTAATTCTTTTGTATTAGGCACGTACCCCTCTTCTTCGCCCTCAGAATCTTCCTCTACGTCTTCGTTCTTTTGACCTGTCAGGATATATTCCTTTTCTTTTTCGGTAATCCAGGGATGTGCTTTAGGCGGTGCTTTCACTAAGATCAACCATGGAACCAACCAAAGCAATCCAGCTAAACCAACCAAAACAAATATGGCCTGCCAACTAAAATGAATCGTCATAAATGCGATTAGCGGAATAGAAATAATACCACCAATAGCAGCCCCGGAATTAAAAATACCCTGTGCCAGCGCTCGTTCCTTAGTTGGGAACCACTCCGCATTTCCTTTGGTGGCTCCGGGCCAGTTTCCGGCTTCTGCCACTCCTAAAATGGCACGAAATATACCAAAGCTTAATAATCCTTTAGCCAAAGCATGTAAGGCAGTTGCCACCGACCAAAAACCAATGGAAAGCACAAATCCTATACGTGTACCGACCCAATCAAATATTTTTCCAAAAATGGCCTGGCCAAAGGCATAGGAAAACACGAAAATGATTGAAATGATGGCATAAATTGACTTATGCTCATCAGCTGATTTATCGGGATAAAGATCCGCAGCAATTTCCGGCCAAAGCACGCTTAATGACTGTCTATCTATATAGTTGATAATGGTAGCAAGTGCTATTAATCCAACTACCCACCATCTTAGTCCTTTTATTTTCATGTTTTTGTTATTTAAAAGAGTAATTAAACTCTTGTTATTCTTTAACTTTGAACAATACTATACCTCTGTTGATCTATATGTCATTATAAATCAAACCGTTATTTAAGGTTATAATCTTTTTGTGAAGAAATACTTAAAAGTATTTACTTCCCTCCTACATTTCTATTTAAATGAAGCCAAGACGTGCACTCCCAACTTCAAATGCTATATTTAATCTTCGGTACTATAGCAAAATTGATATAGTGCCTTAAAGTGAATTTTCATTTTTTCTTTAGCCAAAGCAGGCTCTTGATTTTTAATCGCTTCATAGATATCGGTATGTTCCTGAATACCTAAAAAGGCCTGGTTTTCATCACATACATGATACTTTTCAAAGTTGGTAATAATCTCCGGGGTGATTGTTAACATTAAGGTATTCATAGTACTGTTACCACTTGCTTTTGCAATGGCTAAATGAAACAATAGATCTTCCTGAACCGCATCTTCATTATTCATCACCTTTTTAGTATAAGCATCCAATGTCTCTTTCATGTGTTCTAAATCGGCTTCCGTTCTTCTTGATGCTGCTAAACTGGCTGTTTTTAATTCTAAAAGAATTCTGGTTTCCACCAGTGATTTAAAATCCGGCTCATCTAATCTTAAAATATCTTCAATCATGCCGTTCAATGCAATGACTCCAATATTTGCCACAAAAGTTCCACTTTGGGGAATGGATTTTAAGAGTCCGTAAAATTCAAGTGTCTGAATAGCATCCCTAACATTACTTCTGGTTACTTCAAACTTTTCAGCCAACATGCGCTCCGAAGGCAATTTATCTCCGGGTTCCAGATTTTTATAATTAATTAAATCTCTAATCTTAGCGATTATTGCATTTTGTACTTTTTTACTATCGTTTATTGTGATTGCTTCTATCTTCATATGCTAAAACTTTTCCTGGAACCGTTTATGAGATCTACTCCTAAACTACTATTCCTCTTATTATTGCTTTATTATCTTTAAACTTTACTCTCATGACTTTTAATTGGCTAACCAATTTTGTTAAATTAAAAAAAATTGGCGAAATCATCATTTGTTTTTTAGCAGAATTTTACTGGTGTTATAAACAACCAGTAAAATTCAAACTACAAACAAACTCAAACTATATAAAACATACTCTTTAATATTGTCTAATCTGACACCCCTATAATCCCCTCAAGGGGATATTTTTAATGTGTTACTTCCAATTCATAGTACTTCACTGTTGCAAAAGCACCTTCATCTTTAGTAGCCAAATAGTTTCCGGCTTTAAAATAGTTTTCAAAAACACCCCATTTTTGAATGTGAACATCATTGTAAACTACGTTTTCATCATCATTTAAGATCACTTCCATTCTTCCTTCTTCTGCCTTTACTTCCAGGGTAAACGGATCAAACCCTACATAGGTTTCAAATGTATATCCATCGTCATCTCCCCAGGCATCCGTATGTAATATTTCCGTATCAGACGCATTTAAATCTTTTAATACTTTGGTCTTCACCCTAACATAGCCATAGGTCCAGTAAATCTTTAACATAGGTGGGGCATTATTATCATTTTCACCTATTAGATCCCGCTGTGCATCTGTGAGCCTGCCGTGTATTTGCATTATTATTGTCCTATGATACTTTCCATCACTACCTTTTGAAACATCCTCCATTTGCAACTTCCCTTTCATGTTACCCCCTTGTTTAAAGGTCCAATTGGTCTTTCCCCTGTCTGAGGGATTCATCAATTCTCTTAACTCTGTTCTTGAGTAAGATGAATTTGCCGTGGATGCTCCCGGATAGGTATGAAACACTAATGCGCCGTTAACTGAATCATTATAGAAAAACGGCTTTAACGTTTCATTGGTGGCATAATCCAAAATCTCCGGTGGATGCACCTCTGTTGGGTTTCCTATTGGCAAGGTGACTTTCCAATGGCTTAAATCAATGTCCGGCAGTTTAAAATCAGATCCATTTTCTTCTCCATTTTCTTCTCCATTTTCCTCTTCCTGCTCTTCTTCAGGAGCCTCCTCAACAGGGGTTTCTCCAGTTGGTTCTGATTCATCCTGTATATCCCCGGTTTGGCAAGCCATGGTAAACATAAACAATACCCACAACCAAAGTGGTAATTTTAAATGCATCTTTATTTGTCTTAATACACACATACTTTCAAAGAACTAATGACTCACTTCCAGCTCGTAAAACCTAACTTTTGAAAAAGCGCCTTTATCCCTGGTCTGGAAATAATTACCGGCTTTAAAATAGTTCTCAAAAACACCCCATTTTCTCATGTGGATATTTTCATAAACTTTATACTCATTCTTATTTAGAATCACAACCAACTTGCCTTCAGATACTTTAACTTCAAGTGTAAACTTTTTAAACCCTACTTCCTGTTCAAAATTAAACCCTTCATCATCACCCCAGGCATCTTCATGTAATATTGCGGGTACACCTACATTAACGTTCTTAAGCACTTTGGTTTTCACCCTGATTTTACCTTTATCCCAATAGATCTTCAATATAGGTGGTGCATTATTATCATCTTCCCCAATTAAATCACGCTGTTCATTGGTCAGGCGACCGTGAATTTGCATGATTATGGTTCTGTGATACTTACCCTCGGAATCCCTGGTTGTTGCCTCCATTGCCAGCTTTCCTCGCATATAAGCGCCATCTGCAAAGGTCCAGTTCACATTATTGTTACCCGGTTCCATTTGTTCCCTTAACTCAGATCTGGTATACTTGGTATTCCTGGTCTTAGAGTCCGTAGGCATGGCATGGAACACAATGGCTCCTCTGGTAGAATCTATATACATATAAGGTTTTGCAACTTCCATTTCAGCAAAATCAAGAATCTCAGGCGGTTCAATTTCAACCGGTTTCCCTTTATCATTTGCAACAGGAAGTGTTACTTTCCAATGGCTTAAATCAATATCAGGAAGCTTTACCTTCTTTTTTTTCTTTTTGCGCTTCTTTTCAACTTTTACTTCCGTATCTGAAACACTACTTGCCTTGTCTTGACAAGTAGCACTTACAGATACAAGTGTTATTAAAATTACTATTAATATGTCTTTCCGGAAGGTTTTTTTCATTATAAAAATTTATTCTGCAGGATACACCTTAACATTATCCACATAAGCATCTACATCTGTTACGGCGTATATAAATATAGCTACCTCACCTACAGCATTAGATCTAAACTGGAGTTTCATTGTTGTACCACCTGAACAGGAATTATCAGAAAACTTTCCTTTTGCCTCAGTGCCAACATGCTTTACTAAAGCATTACTAGCAACAGCATCAGCACTATCACTAAAATGGCCATTTAAAATTGACGCAACTATACTATTAGTTTCAGCTCCCCCTGTTTTTATAGCATATTCGTACTCAAAAATGTAATCCGTATTAGGGCTTAATGTAACTGCCTGGTATGCATATCTAGTATTACCAGGCACCGCAGTACCATCAGGATTTGCACTTTGGCTACCTGACCATTTTGCTCCTCTCGTTTTAGAACCTAGAGTTCCCTCATAGTCGATACAAGAACCATCAGAACTAGTGCCAAATGGGTTACTACTTCCCGTGGTTGTTGCTATTTTCCATGCATTTCTAATATTAGTATCATCCGATGACAAACCGCCTTCACGTTCAAAATCACCTTTAAGAATGTCAGGATTAATAGGTCCTGCTGGTCCACCTACGGTAACTTCTTTTGTAATTGAAGTTGTTTTATTAAGGAAATTAGTGGTTGTTAATGTGACCATATAGGTTTTTTCCAAACCATCATCCGTATAACTGTAGGTTGGATTTTCTTCAGTCGAGCTACCTGTGCCATCTCCAAAGTCCCAGCTGTAACTGGTTGCAAGCTCTGATGCGTTGGTAAAGGTAACGTCATAATCACTGGCATCATCATCAAAAGTAAAGTCGGGTACTGAAAGAGGTTCTCTGTAAAGAAAAATGTTATCCACATTAAGCGTCGCCTCATTACTTGCCGTACCACCTGTACCTAATTCCAGCGTGATGTCGTCAATTTGAGCAATACCTTCAGCAGCCAAATCAATTTCTAATCCAGTCCACACATTGTTATCTAAGGCTTGCTCAAAAGTTTTACCACCTAATGAGATCTTTACCATATCAACACCTATTTCATGAATAGAATGAAGGTCTATGTAAAAATAATCGGCAGAACCGCTTGATCCAAAGACATCTGCAATAGTAATAGGCGTGCTAAAGGAGATTGTTGCCATGTTAGTACCGTTAAGTCTGGAATACTGAATGACATTATTGTTAATATCACCAACGGCTACTTCATTATACTCTGCATCACCAGCTTCGAAATTGGCATTTGATGCATTGTTTGAATAAGCAACTAAAGCACCATCTATTTCCATACCATCACTAAAAATAGCATAGGTGTTTTCATCCATAATAATAGGCGAATCTGATGCTGAGGATATAGAAGTAACCTCATGCTCAACTGTTATAACTTCTGTTTTGGTAACACTTGCAAGACCTCTATTTGATTGTGCTGTTACCGTTATGGTATATGTAGCTTCTTGAGCTTCGTTAGAATAATCATGTGAAGCTGTTACAGCTGTACCTCCCGGTTCTTCAACTGTAACTGGAGCACTACCATCACCAAAATCAACAAGATAAGATGTAACTCCTATAGCCGTAGGTTTTACAGTAACATATGTACCGTCCTCTAAACCATTTTTATCCGGCCCAACAGTTACTTCTAAAGTTGAAAATGTAATCTTAGACAACCCTGGTGGTCCGGTTAGGGAATCGTCATCACCACATGATATTACAAGACCTAAAGCTAGAAGGGCTAAAATACCTTTTTTAAATATATTCATAATTTCTTATTTTTTATTTTATTCTTTTCGACTTTTACAATTAGTTCGCTGCATAAACTTTAACATTATCTATATACACATCTACATCTGTTACTGCATAAAACATGATTGCCATTTCACCACTGGCATTCGTAGTGAATTCCTGCTCGACTAATGTATGAACCGTTTTTCCCTTAACTTCAGTTGCGATAAACTGTGAAACCGGTGTACTTGCTACTGCATTAGCACCGTCAGAAAAATGACCATCTAAAACCTCTGAAATAATTCGATTGCCTCCGGGAGCTACACCTGTTTGTTCTGCCGGAGTTTTAATGGCGTATTCATATTCCAAAATATACTTAACGGTACGCTCCGGTGTTGTAGGGGATACAATGATTGCCTGATAGGCATATCTTGTATTAGAACTTAAATAAGCGCCTGCCGAAGTGGATTTTGTCCATTTAGCACCTGCCGTTTTAGCGCCGTTATCCGAGCCATCGTAATTTGTAAAAGACCCGTCAGAACTTGAGTTGAAAGGACTTGTTGTTCCGCCCGTGAAAGAAGAGAATCTCCAATCATTTTGACCATCATCAAAATCCCCATTTATTATAGTTACCGGAAGTGGTACAAATTTATCTACAACAACAACATCTATTGTTTTAGAGTTAGATGCTCCATTTTTATCGCTGGCCGTTAATGTTACAGGATATGTACCTTCCCCTGCAGTAAAAATATGTGTAGGGTCTCTCAGTTCCGAAGTGGCTCCACCTCCAAAATCCCACAAATAATCAGTTGCTTCCGAAGAAAGATCGGTAAACTTAATTTTTTTAAAATCAGCTGCATCAGGTATATAGGAAAAGTCTGCCGACGGTAAAATATTATCCACCTGCGTTCCTGTATCCGGTAATTCGTCTCTAAAAAGTTCATCTCCAACACAACCAACCATGAAACTGGCAGTAACTAAACATAAGAACAACCTTGTTGTCTTTCCGAAAATATTTATTCTTTTTTTCATGTCTAACAATTTTTAGATTAATACCCGGGGTTTTGAGTTAAAAGCCCTTTGCTCAAATTAATTTCTCTTGCCGGAATAGGCAATAATAATGCTCTGGTACTATAATCTCCATAGCCCATTTCAATGGCATGTGCGCTTAATACGTTATCGGCCACACCAAAACGAATTAAATCATGCCAACGTTGATTTTCAAATGCTAATTCAACACGTCTTTCCAAAAGCAAAGCTTCTTTGGTAAGTATCGAAGGACGATCGGCCACAGGATCAAATCCTGCTCTAACCCTTACTGCCATATAGGAATCTATAGCCGCCGAACTTGTTGTTTCAACACCACCGGCTAAAATGGCTTCTGCATGCATTAATAAAACATCGGCATAGCGCAGTGCTATATAGTCATTCCCTGCGTTACGCGCATTTCCTCCATAGGTAGGAGGCGACGTTGTAATATCAGAACCTTCTGGTAAAAACTTGGCAACTTCATTCTCATCAATTTCTAAGACACCATTTAGATCAGTAATAGAAACCGCTGTTCTATTCCCTCCAAATGCCTCAAAATCAGCTTTAAGGTTAGCATTAACTATGTTTTGACCATCCTCTCTTCCCTGACGGAACGCCGAAGTAAATTCAGATGAAAAACTTTGACTTTCATTAGCATCACCTGCCAAATATTGAATGGCGAAAATAATTTCATCATTCAATTCAGAATAAAACACATCACTAAAATTAGCTTCTAGATCAAACTCGCCACCAGTGACAATGGCTTCACATAACTGTTGCGCCTGGGAATAGTTTGTTCCTTGTGTTAAATATACTTTTGCCAACAAGGCCTGGGCCGCAGCTTTAGACGCTCTGGACTTATGCGTATTATCCAAAGTATTAATAGCTTCCTGTAAATCGGCCACTATTTGTTCATAAACCAGTGTGGTAGAAACCCTGGTAAACAGTAAATCATTTTCTTCGGGGTTCACTACTCGGGTTACTAATGGTACATCGCCATACAACCTTACTAAATTAAAGTAAGCAAAGGCTCTTAAAAATTTAGCTTCTCCCGTATACTTTGCCCTGTTTCCCTCATTTGCAATATCCATAAAGTCCATGATATTATTGGCTCTAAAAATAACTTCATACATAGATTGCCAGTAATCCTCGGATTCTACATTGTTCGCATTAACCAAATATCTGTGAAAATCGGATTTTGATCCTTCCAAGGTTGCATTTCTTGTATTATCAGTACGATGTTCCGTTAACAGATGTTCAAACTGAACACCTCTGTTAGCGACAATAATACTTGTTGTTGTATTTTCATTAACTCCCTGAAGGGCATCATATATACCAATAACACCGGCCAGCACATCTTCATCAGACTGGTAAAATGATTCTACCGCAACTGCCGTATCCGGCAGTGGATTTAAAAACTCATCACTACACGACGTATACACAAATCCTGTAATGGCTAAGATTATATATTTTATGTTTTTCATAATTTATTTTTTTTTATTAGAAATCAATATTTAAACCCAGTGTTATTGTTTTAAATATAGGCGTACCGGCTCTTTGAGATCCATAGGCCCTTGGATTAGATCCATCTATATGCTCCGGGTTAAAACCATGGTAATCATCGGCCGTAATATATAACAGGTTTTGAGCTGTTGCATAAAGCCTTAATCCTGACAACCCCAATTTTGATGTAACATCGTCCGGCATATTATATCCCAGGTTGATATTACGTAATGAAAAGTAATCGGCACTTGCAATAACTTCACTTGTCAATACCTTTTCCTGAATGAAAGACTCATCCGGAACTAAACCATCTGCAACTGCCTGTGCGGCTCCGCCACTTCTTGTTCTGTTACCAAACCAATTAAAGAAATATTGATCTCCAATATTATTTACCTGAGCTCCTAAGCTTCCCTGTATCATAAAAGAGAAATCAAAGTTTCCGAATTTAAATTCGTTTGTAAAACTATATACCAGGTCCGGATATGGATCACCTAAAATGGTTTTGTCATCATCTGTGATCAAACCATCCCCATTTAAATCTTTTACTATGGTATCATCGGCCTGACCATTAATCCTATTCCAGGGTTTATCAACATAGGTTGTTCTGAAACTGGTATCGTCGTAAGCTTCCTCATCTACAACAAAGCCCCAAAACGATGATATGGGTTCACCAATTCGGTTAATCCATTGTGAGTTTCTACCGTAGGTATCCTCTATTAAGGCATTATTAGAGTCTCCAAAGGCAAGTAATTCATTTTGATTGGTAGATGCAATTAAAGTTGAATTCCATGAAAATTTCTCATTGGTAATATTCTTTGTTCTTAACTCCAGTTCCCATCCTCTATTTTGCACTTTACCCAGGTTTACGATACCTCCGGAAAAACCGGTGATATAAGATACCGGATTATTCAATAATAACTGGTCACTGGTTCTTTCATAGTAATCTACAGACCCGGATATTCTGTTATTAAACAGTCCAAAATCTACTGCAGGATTGAATTCTTCCGATGCCTCCCATTGTAATAATGTATTTGCAATATTAAGCGAGGAAACGCCGGCAGTAATACTACCATTTACAACGGCATTAGAATTTTGTAATAATGCTAAATAGGGCCATGAATTTATAATAGCATTACCTACATTAAAATTTTCGGCTCCTGTGAAACCATAACTCGCTCTGAATTTCAGGTTATTTATCACTTCGCTATCTTCTAAGAACGGTTCATTAGCAACATTCCAACCTACTGAAAACGCCGGGAAATTACCCCATTTACTATCTACACCAAACACCGAACTACCATCCCTTCTAAAAGAAGCAGATACCAGGTATTTATTATCGTAAGCATAGTTAATTCGACCAAAATAACCTACTTTTTTTAACTCGGTATTAGTCTCTTGAAACGTAGCAATGGCCGTTGCCCCTTGCAGGTTTTTAAGCAGATCATTAGTATAGCCATTACCGATGATGATACTCTCCTCACTTTTTCTTTGCTGAATGGTCATACCGGCCAAAAAATCAAATTCATGCTTGCCAAAATCTTTAGTATAGGATAATGTATTATCTGAAATTAATCTTGTACGGTATCTGTTCTGCAAATTATATTGCGCTCTACTGGCTCCGGCGGCATGGTGTTCCGTACCATCATAACGCGTTCTTTTTCTTTGCTCCAGCGTGATCCCCAGAGATGTTTTTGCTATAAGCCCATCTAAAATTTCATAGCTGAAGTATGTGGAACCAAAAAGTTTAGTATTAAACTCATAATGCTCTCTTTCCACATACTGCGCATAAGGATTTGAATCACCGGAAGTACGCGGTCTGTTATCACTACCATCGCCATCAAAATCTAATTCAATCAGGTGATTCTCATAAAAATAATCCCCAACACCGACATTCGGATATGTATCCCGGTTAATGAACTGAAGCGTTTCTGCAGTATGATAAATTGGTAACCATGGCGATTGACGGATTGGATTATGTATCGATGTAGGCAATCTTCTTTGTTTTGTATAGGACGGTGTAGCTCTAATTCCAAATTTTAATTTATCTCCTAGTTTGGAATCCAACTTTAATGTCCCGGTATACAACTTATAATCGTCAGTTATAACAACGCCCTCATCCCCAAGATATCTCAGAGATGTACTGAATTTAGTATTCTTACTGCCTCCACGTGCAGCAAAAGAATGGCTTGTCACCGTTCCTCCGTTAAAGAAAACATCCTGCCAGTCTCTATCAACACCTGTAACAGAAACTAAAGCCTGCATATATACACTCTCTTCAGAAAGCGTTCCTGTTGCTGCCTGCTCTATTTCCAGCCAATCTGAAACACTCTTTCTATAGTCATCACTGCCATGTGCTTCTTTTCTCCCAACATAGGTTTGGTAACTGAATCTTGTTTTTCCTTCCTTACCACTTTTTGTGGTAATCATGATGACACCATTAGACCCCTCACTACCGTAAATAGCAGCAGAAGCCGCATCTTTTAATACCTCAAAAGATTCCACATCATTCATATCTATATTGGCCAGAAACTCCGAACTCACCACAACACCGTCAACCACCAGTGCCGGACCGGAATCGGCTGTTACAGAACCAAAACCCCTAATTGTAACGGTAGGAGCTCCACCGGCCTCCGCATTGGTTGCCTGTATGTTTACCCCTGATACCTGACCAATTAGAGCATCATCTACTCGCGATACTGCTATTTGGTCCAGATCCTCATTGACTACCTGAGATATCGCTCCTGTTAAATGCGATTTTTTTCTTGTACCATAACCTACAACCACCACCTCATCAAGCTGTGCTAAATCTTCAGCCAGTGACACATTAATCGTAGTTTGATCTCCAACAATAACCGTTTGAGACTGAAACCCAACGTAAGAAAATTGAAGAACATCACCTTCATTTACCTGAATTTGATAGGCACCGTCAAAATCTGTGGTAGTACCTGTGGTTGTATTTACCACAATAACATTTACACCAGGAATCGGAATATTATCTGTAGCAGACACCACAGTACCCTTCACGGTAATTCCATTCTGTGCAATCAGTACAATATTGAAAAACAATATTGTAATTAGAGTTAGCTTAAGTTTTAAATTCATAATTTATTTTTTTAGTTAAAATTGTTATGTCTGATTAGTATGCTTTTATACTAAATCATCGGTTTATCAACTAACACTAATCACTAACAAAAACAGAATCTTCCAACAATTTTTTGTAGTTTTGAAAATGCATGTTTATTGATTAGCAATAACGTGTATAAAAGTTTACTTCCCTCCGACAAGAAGTAAATAGTTTAAAAGGATGGGCGTGCACCCGTCCTTTTTTCATTTTTCACCCATATAAGATTGATTTTTTTAGAAGTGTTATACATTTAGTTTAGTTATTTTTTTGGTGAACCAAATTGGTTTACCAGATTGGTTTTCCAAATATATGTTATTTTTTTGTTAAATCAAATTAAATTTGAATTTTAACAGTATTATTCCATGAAATCTTCACGAATTGGACCAGCAGATGTTTTTCCTAGGACTGTTTATCGCCAAAATAAGATACCCCGCCACCGCTTAAGAAATCTTCTCTTACAGGACTAAATGTGTCAATTAGTATCCCAGCTTCCAAACAAACTGCACTGTGTAATAAATTAGGCTCAATATACACACCATCTCCTGCCTCTACTATTTGCTTTACGCCATCAATTTCGAATTCAAATTTACCCGAAACACAATAGGTAGCTTGCGTGTGAAAATGTTGATGCGGACTCCCTAAAGCGCCTTTTTCAAATTTCACTTTTACCATCATAATTTGGTTATCGTAACCTAAGAATTTTCTTGATACACCTCCACCTAGCGCTTCCCATTCCATGTCTTTTGTGATGATGTATTTTTCACTAAATCGTTTCATCTTTTTATTTTTATTGTTTTTTACTTGTTAGATGTAATTCGCCATTAAACATTTCGACAAGCTCAATGCAACGCATTTCGATGGTTATTATCGTATAGTTATTATGGCTCATTTCATATTGTTTTAATTTAAGTTTATTAATGTATATGGCCCTTTCCACGTATGGTTTTTATCCTCTATAGAAAGGTTATGTTCGTTATTAGCATCATTATTTTCGTTTGAAATAATGAATAGGTTTTGTTTGCCGTTATTCATTTCAATCCGGACTGCTGAATATGCTTTTGAATCATGAACTACAGCCAAATTTTTAATATTACTATAGGCGTTAACTGCAAATTCAGACACCGGACTATATGTTCCATGCGACTCAATGACAGATACAAACAAGGCCTCTTTAACATTCTTTTTTCTCAGGATCAGGGTTGGTTCGTTTCTAAGGTTAAACTCCGGGTCGTTTGCTCCAATTCTTCCAAAAATGATTTCGTCTTTATTTGATGTTGTTGCCGTATAAGAGTAGAACTTGTTATTCAATAACCAATTTAACCTTACATTACCGCCATCAGCAGTAGCATCTGCATCTCTATACAAGTGCTGGTACCCGTTTTTCTTTCCTAAAACCTCCGGAACCTCCAATTTTGAATATTCAAAACTGGTTTGCATAATTTGCCCTAAATAGTAAAACGGTAAATCATACTGGTTGGAAGTTTCCGAAGTCACTCTCATAATATCGAGTACATAAGGGTTATCATAATCTTTATCCTTAATCGCCACCATGGTTCTATGAAATTGTGTTCCCGGATAAGCATTATTTTCTTTGGCACTGGCCACCTGAAGGTTTTCATCCTCCACACTGAAAATATAGGTCTCTGAATGATGTTGACTTCCTATATCGTACTTACCCTCAAAATGGGAGGTTTCATTCTGAACCAACGTATTATGTGCTACGGTTTGTTTGGCCCAGGTCTTGTTCTCTTTTAAATAGTTACCACCGCCCTTTTGTTCAATATTCACAAAACGCGCCAAACCATAATCCTGAACTACCTCATCACCTTCATCGAATAATGCATATGATAATTTATCAAAATGCCCGTGACTTAAACCATGTGCTGTGTACTTATAGACCAATTCCAAATCACCACTTCTTAAAATGCCTACAGCACCCTGATCGCCATTAGGGCCGTCAGATAATTCTATCGATTTTTTACTGAAAGGCTGCGCTTTTCCATCTTTAATTCCTAAAGCCACAGCCAAACCTGCATCATCCAAAGTTACCTTTCCCTGTTTTTCAGCAATACTTAACAACTCCGGGTTATTACCTCCAAAATGATAACCGATATCTACTGCCGACACCAAAGACCTGGCATAATAAGACATCCCCTTTTGAGCATCGTTCAATAAGAAAAATTCGCCATCTGCATCGGATAGATTGATCAACGCAGTAACACTTTTTAAAAGCACACTGTCTTTATACTGAAATGCCTTTAGTTCCGGTTTTTTATTTTGCAGTGCCTGAGCAAAGATTAAAAACGGATACGAAGCGTACCGCTGGTAATAAGGGCCTTCGGTATAATAGCCATCCGGTGAAAAGGGTTCATCAAGATTAGCAAAAAAGCCCACTTTGCCATCCCTGTTTATATACCCTCCGTCATTATCTTTCATATTTGCATCCAGATTCACATCTTTTACGCCATAAAGCGCACGTTGCAACAAACTATCATCATCCATAGCCAAAGCGATCATACCAACAGCCACATTGCCCCAGGTACTATGGTTGTGAACCCTGTTAAAAAACTGCGGATTTTCTTTTGAAATAAAATCAGCAAACGGCCTGAAAAGATCTGTTTCAAGTGTATTGCGTTCTTCTTCTGTTAAATAATTATAAATACAATCGTAAGCCTGACTGGTGTATACCAACCAGTTAGAGTCATTTAAACATTGCCAAAATATTTTGCCCCTGGCATAGGAACGCGGTTTAGGGTGCACCGGCCATGTTGGATATAGTCTGGCATATTCAAACAACATATCCTTTACATATTTAGCATAGGTTTCATCCTCCAAAATCTGGTATAAAACGCCTGCTTTCTGAAGTACTAAAAGGTTTCTTTTATGACGTTCGTGGGTATACCCTCCTGAATAATCCTTTGGAACAGGGACTTCAATGCCATTTTCCATTTCAGCATCTATCTCTGCTTTAGTTGCTGCCAATGATGTATCAAAAATGGGTATAGAACCCAAATTAGCCCTGATAGCCTTAACGCCTTGTTGGGTCAATACTAACCCCGGATGCCCTGAATTGGAAGAGGTAACGGTTTCCCTACTTTCTTTTTCTTTGCACGACACAGTAATGGCTATCGCAAGTGCTAATAATAAACCTGATTTTATATATCTTAAAATGTTCATAGTATTATTTAGAAATTATGCCAAGGTCTGCCCCATCGGTTCCTTTTCCCTTTAAAGGCGATTTGCCTGAAAGCACAAAACTGTCTCCTTCAAACTTCGGATCTAACTCCCACAGATTTTGCACGTTGTATTTTTCATTCCCTGTCACCGTGATTTTATCAGACTTATAAAAATTGTTGTTCAATACATTTACTATAGGCTCTCCAACCACCAAATGCATATTCAAGCCTTTTGAATTGTTAAAGATATTATTGTTAATGTCATTAACCTGAACGCCGTATAAGGACATCGCTGTATTGAATTTATTCTTTTTACCGTGGCCTACATTATCAAACACATTGTGGTTCACTTCTAAAAACGGACCGAAAGTACTTTCGTCTTTTCCACCACGGTACAATCTTAGGGCGGTTCCCTGGACATCAGTAAATACATTATTCTTCATAATTACGTATTCTACGTTGTAAGCACCAATATCGTCAGTTTCTTTATCCAGAGCCATAATATGCCCCGTAATATTCTTGAATGCGGAATTAGCTATGCTTATAGTATCGGCGAAGGTGCCTTTAGATACTCGTAACACATCAAACGAATGGTTTACCACAAAGTCTTCAAACAGACAATTATCAATGAACAGTTTGTAGTTTTCTGTCATGGATCTTTTACTGGTACTGATTACCGAATTTCCGGCATAATCAGGCGAACTGGCTCCGTTAAACTTTAAATTTTCCAAAGACAAGCTGCCGCCGTTCTGGATCTCGAAAGCCATCATACGTTCGAATAGAATAGTGGCTTTTTCATCGCCCGATGTTTTAAATGTAAGCGGGTGTTTTACTTTGGCCGCCTTAGTGATTACATAGGTTCCACCGGATTCAAGTTCTAAAATATCTCCGGGTTGAGAATTATTAGCAGCATCAAACAAACTATTCAACCCCGCTTTTACATGAATAGTTTTTCCGCTGTTTAATGCCACTAACGATTCACTTTTTGAATACCAGGTGGCACCGGTATTTTCTTTTGTTGCTATTTCCGGACTAATAGCTATAGGGGTTTTGATCTGATCGGATTTCGGAATTAAAAACCCTTGTGCGTTCTTAGCCAGTTGCATATTTGCTTTTTCAAAACCTTGAGCTATACCGGTCTCTATATTGATCCCAATAATATTATTACTGAATGTAACACCACTTATATCATCATAAACCGTGAATAGTTTATCCCTGGAATCATGATAAAAAATGTTTTCCGAAATTTCTGAATTGATTGGCACCGCGCTTCTCTCTGCATCGCTTCCGGCACATAACTGAATGTGATTGCAATTCACAAACACATTATGCTTCACTTTAGAATCAGTCACCTGCACATAGCGATTTGCCGGTGAATCAGGTACGCCGTTCATCATAACAAAAGCGCCCCTAAAACGGTAGCCTGTTAATCCGAAATGATAATTATTGATAACTGTTTGAGTTTCATTGATCACACGCACGCCACCTGTACTGGGTTTTCCGTTACCCATAAACACATTGCCATCCACCAAAGTTTCATTGCCATGACGCATGGTCAGGGTACCGGTACACTCAAAAAACGTATTATACTTAAATGTATTCTGACAGGATTTGTTCGAGATGATCTCGTGCTCACCGTTACATCGGTCAAAATAATTCGCTTCCACTAAAGTATTTGAACTCTCTAAAGCGTAATGGCTAGTTCCTATTCGCAAAGTCTCTCCGCCGTTATTACCATAAGTAGGCCGTGGACCAAAATAATTATGATCTATTCGATGATGATTAGCCCTACTGGCTTCGGTATCCAAACCAACGATCATAGTAACACCTAAATTCTTTTTACCTGATATATGATTGTGGTCAATTCGGTTATTTTTGCCGTAAATCGTTATCCAGTAATCCTGAACCAGGCGTTCGGGATTGTTATAATTGTCAATCACACATTCGGTCAAACGGCAATTATTTGCTATTTCTTCTTTATTCTTTCTGAATGAGATGACCGCATTAGTTGGCGTATACCCGTTTTTGAACACCAAACCCTCTACAACCAGATGCTGTCCTGCCATTTGAAGATTGGATTGGCCTTCCAAAGTGACTTTTCCCTTTTCTTCAACAGAAAGTTTAATAGGATTTTCTTTGGTACCCTGGCCTTCAAAAACCAATTCGGCATCATTCCAAACACCATTGGCGAGTACAATAATATCTCCCGGTTGTGCTTTGGAAACCGCTTCATTATATGCGGTTAAATCTTTAACAAGGATACCTGCTTCACCAGATTTATTGCATGAAAACACAATTAATAAGAGGAAGGAAACGTATAAAAAATGTGGTGTCTTATGCATAATTTAAATTGGTTAACCAGTTTGGTTTACCAAAAATACATATAATTATTTAGTATACAAATAAATAGTGTTAAAATGTTTGATTGAAGTTAGAAGTACGAAGTTGGAAGTACGAAGAAGGTGATACTCCTATAGAGCTGCGCTCGTTATTTTCATTTCGATAATCCTCAAAGGGAAGAAAAACACCCCTATGATCCCCTCAAAGGGATATTGAAGTCGTTAAAACTTTGCGTCTTCGCGCCTTTGCGAGAGACCCATGTATGGGTTTTAGAAATACTCAAAAAGCGCTAGAACCCCGTTATAGGAAATAATACAGGCGAAAAGTAGTGACGCTGCTAAACCTACATTCACAAAAACACCGGTTTTATACCCTTTCATCACTTTTTTATTATTAACCAGTAATATGATCCCCAGTATAACTATCGGCAACACAAACACATTGAATACCTGGGACAATATTTGCATTTCAATGGGGTTAGCTCCAAATACGGGAACGATCAAAGCCACTAAACAGGCAATAAACGTGATGATCTTAAATTGGCGGGAACTAGTGTCTAAAGTACCGGATTGGTAATCTGCCAATAACAAAGGGGCAATTAATAAACAGGGGAATATGGATGATAAACCCGCACTGAGTGTTCCGAAAAAGAAAATGCTAACGGCCAGATTTCCTGCAACGGGTTCTAAGGTATTTGCCATATCAAGCACTTTGGTTACCGGATTCCCCTGGTGAAACAAAGCACCGCAGGCTACTGCCATGACTGTACCGCTAATTATAAACACTAAAATGGCCGCTGTAATGGCATCTTTCTTTTGCTGCTGTAAGTGGTCCATAGTCCAACCTTTTCCTTTTACAAAGAGCGGGCGCGACAAAAACGTAGCTGCCGCCATGGTGGTGCCCACAAAAGCCGCTACCATCATTTTACCTCCCGGAACATCCGGTATGGAAGGTATTAATCCCATGACCACATCTTTTGGTAACGGATACACAAAAAACAATGACACTATAAAGGACAGTGCCATAAACGTCACAAAAATGACCAATATTTTTTCAAAGAAGGTATATTTACCAACTAGCAATAATCCGTAAAAAACAGCTATGATAACTATAGCTATGATCAAAACGGTTTCATATTTATAATGTTCCAGTCCGTCAAAATTCATAGCAAAAATCTCGTAGAGCATATTGGCCGAAATACCCAAAATACCCATTAACGAGTTCCACTGTCCAAAAGAAATACCAATAATCACCATGATAGCCAAAACCTTGCCTCCTTTGATATACTTTTTGAAACCATATAGTCCTGTTTCACCGGTTATCAAACCATAGTTCCCATAAGCAAACATTAAGATCCCGGAGAACAAACAGCTCAATAAAAGCACCCAAAGCAGTTGCATACCATAAGTACTTCCTGCCACAATCATGGAGGTTACACTTCCGGTTCCGATAGTATAGCCAATTGCAAATATGCCGGGGCCAAAACTTAAGACTAAAGCAATGATCTTTTTCAATAGCGACTTTTTAGTTTCGGATGTTGGCATCATGTGGTGGTTTTAATGGTTATTCACTCCAGTTGGTATGGTAAAATTTTCCGGAGCCATCATCTGTTCTTTGATAGGTATGCGCTCCGAAATAATCACGTTGCGCCTGAATGATATTTGCCGATGAATCAGCCGTAGTAAAGGCATTAAAGAAATTCAGCGCCTCACTTAAACAGGGCACCGGTAATTCATTTAAAATACATTCAGAAACTACTTTGTTGGCATCCGGTTTTAAAGCCTTTATTTGTTTAATTATAGTTTCACTTTTTAAAATTGAATCGGTGTCTTTAAGGATTTCTACCAGTTCAACCATCAGGCTCGATTTGATAATACAGCCGCCTGTCCAGATACGCGCCAATTCGCTTAAATTGATATTCCAATGATACGTTCCTGATGCCTGCTGAATTAAACCAAACCCCTGATGATGATTAATAATTCTGGCAAACTGATAGGTATTCAATAACGCTTCTGACGAAACCTCTAAACTCAAATCATTATGGCTTCCATAATGCTGCTGTGCTTCTACCCTATCGTCTTTATAAAAGGATATATAACGGGCAAATAATGCTGACGCCATCATGGTACTTGGAGCACCCAACTGAGCCGTGGCAATAGTTGCCCAATTACCGGTTCCTTTATTACCGGCTTTATCCAGGATCTTATGGATCAACCAATCTTTATTTTCTTTTTTCCGAAGGATATCAACAGTAATTTCCAGTAAATAACTGTTAGCCGTAACTTTCCAACCTTCCAATATATCGGCTATCTCATCCGGATCTTTTCCTGTGGCCGAAAGGATGCTGAACACCTCGGCCAGCAATTGCATTTCGGCATATTCAATACCATTATGTACCATCTTAACAAAATGCCCGCTGCCTTCCGGTCCAACATAGGTACAACAAGGCAGCTTGTTTTCATCTTTTGCAGCAATGGTTTCTAAATACGGCTGTACGTTTTTATAAGCCTCCTTAGCACCGCTTGGCATAATAGAAGGCCCTTTTAACGCACCTTCTTCTCCACCCGAAACACCTGTACCTATAAAATGCATTTGCTTTGCTTTTAAGTACTCAAACCGCGCTTTGGTCTTGTTATAATTTGAGTTTCCGCCATCAATAATAATATCGCCTTCTGACAAATGCGGCATGAGCAAATCGATAACAATATCAATGGTTTTTCCCGCATTAACCATGAGCATGATCTTTCTTGGTCGTTGCAGCGAATTGACAAAGGCTTCGATATCATCAAAAGCCAGGGCTGATGCCAATTCTTCATGTTCATTTTTAAAATTGACGGCTACATCTTCTTCCAAACCGTCAACATGCCTGTTAAACAAAGACACCCTGAAACCATTATTAGCCAAGTTTCTACTTAAACTTTTACCCATGACCCCCAAACCAAATAGGCCAAATTCTGATTTCATGTCTATTTCTTCTCGTATTTTTTCAACAATATCTTCCGGTTTTAAACTGATATCAATGGTTAAAGCATCTGTTGGCTGTTCTAAAGTATCAAACTGGGATTGCAACAAAGCAGAACTCATAAAATGATCTGAACGGTTATTGATACGTGCTTCTATTTGATCGAATGTCCCAGCCAGATGTACCCATTTGGTATGCTTTTCAATACCCTGGGATAATAGATCCCGGTAACTTTGTTTCAGGGCCGAACAAACGATAATACAAGATTGCTTTTCCAATTGTTCTTTGGCCAGGCCATTTAAGGTTTGCAGCCAGCCATACCGGTCTTCATCATTAAGCGGTATACCGTTGCTCATTTTATCTACGTTAGCTTGTGAGTGAAAATCATCACCGTCAAAAAATGGTATTCTAAGGGATTCCGCAAGCAAGTTTCCAATAGTGGTCTTTCCGCAACCGGAAACTCCCATAATGAAAATCACGTTGTTCTTTTTTACAGTCATTATTAAAATGTATTAATAGTTGATGTAAAAATAACAGATTGTGCAACACCTTTTCTAGTAATTATACCATTGATTTTATCACCACTTAACAATTGTACTTTCAGACGGTTGTTCCCGGTGTTCACCAAAACATCCACAGTATCGCTGAAACTTATTCTGGTATCCGCAAATTCCAAGGAGCTAACCGAAAAGTAAATTGAGGTTTCTTCTTTGGTCAATGACATGCCATGCCCGGAATCATTTTTCCATTTTGAAGCATTCAATTTCCAGCCTTTCAGGTTCGGGCTATCCAGGTTTTCATCAATTCGTTTATCGAAAGTACTGAAGGGAAAAACCAGTGTAATGAAACTATACTTTTGAGCGGCATCCTTAGAAACAATAGCCCATTCTTTTCCTCTTCGCCCATCCGTTTTAACCCCATCTACACTTTCAAGTTGAAAAATATCCAGCCCGGAACCATCATCAAATGTGGTTCTGATCAGATTTGGCCCATTCTCAGTACTAAAATGACCTTGCCATATCTGTTTGTAAATATGCTCCTCTTCAGAACTAAAATTATCTTTTACTATCCAAAAATCATTTTTTAAATAAATGACCTGTCGCGAATAGTTTACGCCAATATTTTCGAAACCGTCATGAGTTCCAACAAATACATCAACATTGTCATCTGAATGCCATGTAATAACTTCAGGGTTCGGTAATGCTTTAAACTTTCCAAAGCCACTCCCCCCTTTATTGGATGTATATTGCTTACCTTGAAGTTCATCATCTACCAAAGCAACATTTTTGGTCAAAGAATTTTTGAATAATTCCAGGTCCTTTAAGTAGTAGCGCACCTGGTAATTGGGTAATATAACGTTTCCATTAGCCATGGCCTGAATGCCTAACATATCACCATGCTGATGGTCTGGTTTTAGATCATCCAATCCCGCTGAAATGATCATCATATTATCCCTGTCATTCCAGCCATCACGCATAACATAATACCCGGTTTCAGGGAAATGCAGTGACTGATATTCCGGTTTTTTAGATTGAATATTACTGAGCATTCCTAATTGTTGTTCATTTAAATACCAGTACATTTTAGCCTCCACATGATCATTGGCGAAATAGCCCATTTCAGGATCATTGAAAAGTAAATACCCTAACGTAAGTGCTCCTGAAATATCATTTTTTTCTGCCCAGGGCCTATCGGTATCATCGGAAAGTACCGGTGCCGATTTATCCGGATAAGCTATCTTTATCAATGTGGAGAACAACGATCTTAAACGATTTTCCCAAAAATCACCCACTTTAATGTTACTGATCTGAGCCAACTGATATACGTAATAATAATTACCAATATCGCTCATATGATAGTGTACTGTTCGTTCAAACTGAAAACCATCTTCATTTATTTCTTTTGATAAATGCGCTTCCAACAGTTGCATCGCACGATCGTACCACAGATCTGTATCGACAAAATCTCTCAACAAAATAGAAATCATAGCTAAGGCCGATACCCCCCTGGTTTGATGATTCCCGGAATGAAATTCCCGGTTGGTCTCATATAAATGGGAACCGTGTTGTAGCAAAGTAGCAATGGTTCTTAATTGGTCCTCATCGGTATAGGCATCCTCACCCAAAAACATATTATGGATCTGTAACCAGTTTAATACGCGATACCCGGAACGAAAAGCTTCATAAACTCCGTTACCATCTTCAATTTTTTCGTAATTACCGGATTCTAAAGCTGCATTTAAAGATTTCTGTTGATCTTTAAAATATGCAACATATTTTGACCCTTGATCTTGATAATGACTATAAAAAGCAATGTCTACCATTTTATGCTGACGTGCCAAATGACGTAAGGCATAAGCATTTACAGGGTCTCCAAATAAATAATTGAACGGTAGTTTCCATTTTGTGGTTCCCGAATATTTGGCCATATGGTCTAAAGCGCGCGTTTCATGATTTTTTTCTGCTTCGGGATAAATGGTTTTGTACAATTGAAAACGCTTATCGAAATTTTTCCAATCGTAGAAATAGCGTTCAGAGAATGTCTCTCTAAAATATTGTGCTAAATCTGACGTTGAGATCTTTCCCTTTTGAGCTAACGTTTGTTTTACCTCAGGTTTTAAAAATGTTGAAAGTTCACTGACAGATACTACTTCATGTGATGGTATATTTTGAGCAATACCGGAATTGATCGTGATAAAAATTGTGAATACTAATATGGTTCCAAGCCCTTTCATAAACAAGATATCTTAATACATTAAGGTCTGTTTTAAATTCTGTTCCACCACAATTTTTCCGGAGTTAGAAATAGCGTTATTTGTATGTGAATTGTTTTTAGCGCCCCACAACAAAGCCACTAGTTTTACAGGATTGTTTTTAAAGGTATTATTTGAAATATCTACATTCACAATACCTCTTGTATTAATTAAAATACCGTTTTGTTCTTTAGATCCACAGTTTGTAAATATACTGTTGTTAAGGATAAGATTTCCTCCTATAGTAGACTCGTCATAACCACCTCTGTAGTAATCGATAACGTTCTGTTTTACATTTGTAAATTGACAATTGCTAACGGTTAAATATTCTGTATTATAATCCCCTTTGTCATTGGTTTCTTCTGACAGTTCTAATCCATTTTCACAGTTAGAAACAGCTGTGTTTTTAAAAGTGATGCGCTCCGCAAAGGATTGTTTATACACCTTTAATGCGAAATTAAAATCCCTTATTTCACAATTTGAAACAGATAACCCAAAATGCGTATACATGTTTTCTTTTAAAGTTGCAAAAGCATGCTGTGTTCCATTCCCTTTTAAAATAACACCTTCTAATTTTAGAAATCCTTTTGGTTGTAATTGGAACAAAGGTGTGTTAGCTCCTCCGGAAAACTCAATATGAACTTTTCCGTCACCTACAGTTTTAATTGTTAAGGGCTTGTTTATTATTATGGGTTCTTCAACATGGTATAGCCCTAAATCTAAAGCGATAATATCGCCATTTTCGGCTTCATCTATTTTCAATTGAAAGTTGTCTCCGGGAGCTACTTCGATAGTTTTTGGTTCTCTGACTTCAATCTCATTGGAATACCAATTGGGTCCATATTTGGATTTATCTAAAAATGAAGGGGCACTAGCATTGGTGTTTACCACGGCACCAATGCTATTTTTTGAGCTCCTTGAATTACCAAAAAGGTCTTTTGATATGGTTTCAAACTCAAAGCCTTTAAAAGGCTTTATGTCTAAACTTGATGATGGCACTAAAATATGGGCTCCAATTTCTTTTAACTTAAAATCCAGGCTTTTAAGTCCTCCATCATAATCCTTATATGAAACGCCCTGATTGTTAATTGCATTATTTTTAAATGTGACACCATCTGCCTTATCATGTTCTACAATGGGCGACTCATCTCCTGTTTCATTATAAAGTACATTATTGGCTACGATAGTTCTTAGAGGCCTTGCGGAACGAATTTCTGAAGGCGGCAATACATCCTTTTGCGCTAAATTTTGCCCCACTCCAAATTGCCATGGCGAATCACAGTTCACATAAGTGTTATAAGCAACAACCACATCGGTTACCTGGTTATAGCGGTTTAACGGTGATTTTGGAATACCATTCATAACCGCTAACGGGCTTCTGAAACTCTTGCCTTTTAAGTTGTAGAAATAATTATTGGTAACCCAATGCCCGGTATTAATAATTCGGATACCTCCAATATTTTCATTTTCGCCATCCCCTATAAAATAGTTGCCGTCAATAATGCAGTAGTTACCATGCCTGGTTACCAGAGATCCTTCGCTTTTATAAAATACATTATTTCTGAACTCATTAAAATTGGTTTTACTGGAAATGACCTCCACCTCGCCGTTACATTCTTCGAATAGATTATTAGCCACCATGGTATAACTGGGCGACATGGACGAGTAACTATCCCCAATTTGAATGGTTTCTCCACTGGCCCCTCCTTTTGGCGGTCTTGGCCCAAAATGATTATTTATAATTTGGTGGTAATTATTGATATGCTCATTCCCTTTTAAATCAACCCTGATAGTGGGGCCTCGATTTGTTTTCCCTGTGATATAGCAATTGCTTAGTGTATTATGCCTTCCCCAGAATTGGATCCATCGGTCGGCATCATCTCGTGTCATTTTATTAAAATCTTCAATAACACTATTAGTGAATGTACAATGATTTCCTATGGTTTCTTTGTCTATTCTGAAAGTTACAACAGCTTCACCTGGTGAATAGCCCTGTCTGAAATGTAATCCGTCTACAACTAAATACTTCCCTCCGAATTTAAGGTCAGAGATCCCTTCAATAAACACTTGTCCCGGTGTTTCTGCTTGTATAGTAATGGGATCACTTTCAGTCCCTTCGCCTGTAAATTTAATTTGCACATCTTTCCAAACGCCATTGGCCATGACGATATCATCTCCAGGTTTAGCATTTTTAATGGCTTCGTTCAGCGCATCCATAGTATCAACCATTATTTTAGATTCTGGCGCGTTGTTATTACACGACAGGAAGCCAAAACACAATAAAAAAAACAGGAAAAAGGATCTCATAAGGGTTTTTAAAATTAATTTAAGATAATGAATAAAAGAAAGCCTTTACGAACAAAGACTTTCTTTTACAACTAAACAACAATTCAAAAAACTATCAACACAACTATTAATCATTCCTTAAAAGGACTATGACAGGTCATTTACTTCTGGAAAACCAATCTGGTTAACCAATTTGGTTTTCCAAAAATACATATTATTTTGGAATGACCAAAACTTTTAACACTAAAGTCGGAAGCATCACTTATTGAAAAAGAAAAGGCTATCTAAAATCAGATAGCCTTAAAATCAATTCTATATTAAGTTATTAGTTCACCAACTTCCAGGAACGCACCCAATCGTATAACGTTGTTCTATCTTCCTTTGAGCCGGTCATCCCGCCATCAGCCGGAACCGGATTCCAATTATAAGTTTCAACAACCATTCTTAAATGCATTGGGATACTAAAGTCCGCTTTAGGTTTTACTTTAGATTGGAATTTACCGTCTAAGAAGAATAATACCTCATCCTTACTTTTCCACCATACGCCATAGACGTGATAGTCATCTGATGCCAATCCTCCTAACGGTGCCTTAGCTCCTAATGAACCAGCAGGTATATCACACCCTTCTTTAATACCGCGACTATGGGTATTGGAATTCATATGATTCAACATTTTTTTGATAAACTCCTGATCGCCCGACATCTGCCCTACACATTCCTGTATATCCAACTCGGTGGTTCTTTTATCGCAACCAGTGGTTTCATTTCGGTCATTTATAAGCCAAAAGGTAGACGACATAAAGGTTTTATTGGCTTTCATTCTACATTCATAATATCCATAGGTCATACCTTTCCAGGATCCCACATAACCACCGCCATGCGTAAAGGTCTTGCCTTGTTTCACTACTGGTTTCGGTAATTTAGTTGAGGTAATCTGTAGGTTACCACCCTCTACTTTAATATTGTCCGCCAAAAACAAGCCCGGAGCTCTTCCGATCCACCCCTGGCCAGAAATTTGCCATTTCTTTTCATTTACCTTTTTGCCGTTGAATTCATCAGACATACCTTTTATCAGCTTCCAACTTTTACCTGCTGGTTTGGGATCTTCGCCATCAGAGAAATAAGGGGCATCCTGAGCATAGGTTACGCCAACCGTTAGAAGCAAAACTATAATTGAAAGTTGTTTAAATGTTTTCATGATTCGTATTAAAAGTATTATTAGAGTTTTAATTTGATACGCATAAAATAATTGAGACTGTCTAAAAGCACTTTGTTCTGTCATTCTGAACTCGTTTCAGAATCTTACCTAATTAATTATCAGGTGTCATTAGAACCTGCAATGCACTTCGACTGCGCTCAGTGTGACAAGGTCATACTTTTTAGACAGTCTCAAAGGTATCTATTCCTAAAACGAGACTAAACTACATATGTGTTTCTTGATGGAACAAATGTGTTTTGTCTAAGGATTGTATAAAAAAAATCCGCTACTATTCTAACTCCAATTTTAAAACCGTAGCGATAGGGTTATACTCCACTTCCGGGAATTTAATGAGCAAGGTTTGCGTGGTAAGCTCCCATGCTACCTTAGCGTCGGAGCCTATCAACTTAATATCCTTTATAGGTGATGGTGGCAGGTTTCTATGAAGCCCACCAATCGCTCTCATTTTTATTTGCTTTCCACCCTTAGGAACTCCCAAAAAGAAAACATACATGGATTTTTTGTCTTTTGCGACGGTATAACGTACGTCTGAAGCCGTGTATTTTACCTTAGCCGATTGCCCGTCATGGGAAGCATCGGAGGCATTAGCGGTACCATATCCGAAAATTTTAAACGGACGCGTCCCATAAACGGCTTCGCCATGCACTTTCATCCAGGCTCCTATTTCCTTTAAAATGTCCCTCTGTTCCTGATTGATGACACCGTCGGCTCGTGGGGATATGTTTAATAAAACGGTGCCGTTTTTACTCCAAACGTCGATCATGTTCCTTACCACCAGGGCCGCATCCTTGTATTTTTCACCCTCCACGTACATCCAGCGTTTATCACTTAAGGTGATATCAGTCATCCAGGGCAAGGGATAAATGTCCCTACGTCCGCCCTGTTCAAGGTCGTCAATGCCATATTCTAAAGGGATATCCTGATGTTTACTACAGACCACAACCTCTTTATCATGCTTAAGCCCACTATTAAAATGATAAGCCACCATCTCGTTTATCTTTTGTTCCGGAATCATATTTAGCCAGGAATCGTACCACAGAATATCGGGATTGTACTTATCTACAACCTCCACAGCCTGGTCATACCAATATTGGTTAAAATCCTCAATCTTTTCCCAGTTTCCGAATAACTTACGAAGCTTAGGGTCGGTAGTAGCCGTTGGTAAATCCGGATGGTAAGGGTAGTGACTATTAAAACCATTTCTTCCCCAACGCTCCGGAACCTTAGCGTTACGCTGTCCGTTTCTGGCATGATGGAAGGTCGCCAATGTTTTGATGTTTCGTTTTTTAAGAGATTCGAATAACTCACCTACAATATCTCTTTTAGGCCCCATATCACCGGCATTCCAAGGATTAATTTCACTATCCCACATAGCGAATCCATCGTGATGCTGAGCCACGGGCCCGGCAAATTTAGCTCCCGTCATTTCAAAGAGGTCTGCCCAATCTTCGGCATCAAAATGCTCTGCTGTAAACATAGGGATAAAATCTTCGTATCCAAATTCTTCAATAGGCCCATAGTTCTTTTCATGAAACTTGTTGACATCACTTGCTTTTATATACATATTGCATGGGTACCAGGCACTGCCATAGGCCGGCACACTATAAGGACCCCAGTGGAAATACATCCCCAATTTGGCATCGGCAAACCACTCCGGAGCCGCTTCCTTTATTGAAAGGGATTCAAAATTAGGTTCGTATTTAAAGGCTACAGTTTCCGTTTTTTTTACCTCTTGTTTGCAAGCCGCAGAACTTACCAATAGTACAACCATAAATAATTTAGTTAGTTTCATATTAAATGCCGTTTACATTGTAAGTTTTTAGTTTGTTGATTGCTCTTTTAATCTTTGGTTTTCTTTTTTTATACGTTCCTTTTGCTTCGCACTCAAACCGTGTTCCGTATAGTAAAAATCCTGAGGATAGGTATAGTAATGTTTTTTCATATTATCATCATGGACATCCAGGCTTAAGTCACAATCAAAGCGCGTTAATACCGTATGGTTCCAATTGCCATCGGCATTGATAAAATGCGATATCCCCCAGGTGATCCCTCTGCCGTCTTTGGTATCTGTAAACGCATCCGGCACATAAGGCCCTGCTGCTAATGGCATCAATTCGGTGATGGAAGCAATTTCAAAATTCACCCAGTCTTTGGCATATTGAATGGTATTGTGTTCCTGACCATCCCGTTGTACAATAGCCGCCACCCCTTCTCTAAAAGGGAACAAGGTGGTTTCATGGCCTGAATTGATAACTGGGTTTAACGGATGCTTTTCAAATGGCCCCAGCGGGTCTTCGGCAATAGCTAATCCCTGCATTCTAATTTTTGATGGTTTTAACTCCGGACGCTTGTCGAAGTCGCCTTTATAATACAGATAGATTTTCCCATCATGTACCAAGGGATAGGGATCATGAATGGAGTATTGGTCCCAGGATCCTTCCGGCCCATTAGGCAAAACGACTTTTCTGGTATGTGTCCAGGGGCCGTCAGGAGAATCGGCATAAGCCACTGAAACCGGACAAAAATCACCGCGTAATCCACTGGCCTCCATAAAGGCCTGGAAGTATAGATAGTATTTACCTTTCCACTTTAAGATATCTGTGGTTGTAACCGAACGCCAGCCCGGTTGTGGTTTTGGTGGACGGGGTACGGCGATCCCCTGCTCTTCCCATGTAAAACCATCTTCTGATGTGGCGTACCAGATATCGGCTAAATCCCAATCTGATGAGGGGATAACGTCCGTAGCTTCTTTGGCCCGGGACATCCCAACAGGCTTTATAGGACTTTTACGACCGGTATACCATACATAGTATTTTCCGTTTTCATAAATGACTTTTGACGGGTCGCGTCGGGTAATTGTACCATCACCCCCATTGTAATCAAAGCCCTTTAGTTTGGTATATTTAAATTGGGTGTACAGTTCGGTTTGCTCCGGACGTAAACTCTCGTAAGCGTCATAGTTACGCACTACGGCAGCGCTCAACGGACGGTCTGGCTTTTCAGAAGGAACAAAAAATGGAAACTCTTCATTAGCGGTTTCTTCAGTACTTTCTTTTTCTTTTTGTTCCGGTGTTACTTTTTGTTGGCATGATAGTAAAATTATGCACACACTTAAGATGTATAGAATTTTTTTCATGTATAAAGATCTTTATTTAAGCTGTTAATACTCGTTCTATTTTTCTCGCTAAGACGCTAAGTCACAAAACTTATTTCTTCTTTGCGTCTTTGCGAGAGACTTACTAAAATTCAAAAGTTAATTCAATCACAATAGGCTCATCAACATTTCCAAAATAGTTCTTTGAGCTTCCTTGTGGGCCCGACGAGGTAGCCGGCATAAATTTGGTACCCATAGCCGGAATATTTTTCACAAATGAAATATCGCCCTTTGGAAATTCTTTTACGGTAGCCCCACGCATAGGCTCCGCCGGTTGGTCAGGGGTTAGCATTCTTAAAAAGGTTAAATCTGAATGGCAGTAGACTGTAAAGCCATTATCTTTCTTACCGTGCAATTTCACCCAATGGATACTT
The DNA here is from genome assembly GCF_028281565.1 of Seonamhaeicola sp. Classification (GTDB taxonomy): domain Bacteria; phylum Bacteroidota; class Bacteroidia; order Flavobacteriales; family Flavobacteriaceae; genus Seonamhaeicola. The sequence continues at coordinate 175,216 of NZ_JANQJQ010000041.1, read as the reverse complement.
GAAAAGAACCCTTTAAACTCGGGATACACCCAACCGGATTCCCCTGTTATGGTATTGTTATAATCGTTTTCCCAAACCTGGAATTTGGTGCCTTTCATACGATTTCTCCATACGCGATACGGACCATCGCCTAACCACTTCATTCCTTTAACTTCTTCTTCGGGAAATGAGAAAGTAATCCCCATATAACCTTCTACTATTTTCTGGTTTCTCAGTGCTGCTCTTAAATGAAGTAAGCCATTGGGATATACGGTCCACTTAAAGAAATCCTGAGTCATTTCCTTGTTATCCTTCCAATCATGATACTTTTTTCTTTTTTTGAACAAACCGGTGATTTCAACTTTATCATCCAAAGTATTCACCTGAACTGATTCCAGGGCTGTCTTATTTCCTAAAAATACAGGCCCCTCCGTTAAAGGAATCAGCGTTCCGTTTTTTGTAACGGCTTTTAATAAGCCTGTTTTGGCAGAAAACTTATATTCATTGGCACCGGCATTTAAGGTTATGATATCTCCAGTGGTAACCGTCTGAACACTGCTATCACCACTATAACTCACATTCGTACTATTAAGTTGCTTAGCCGTTTTTACTGGATATGTCCAGGTGAAGATTTCCATACCGTGAATATCTATTGCCGTTAAAAACAGGGCATCGGCCAATTTCCAATTGGATGGTTTCTTAACACTGAAGTTTCCTTTTGCTCCAGGTACTAAGGCCGGCAACTCCACCTGACTTTCAGACAATACTGTAATATCGGTTGTTCCATTTGGCCCATGGAAATTAACCCATTTGGCCGTCATGTTACACTCATTTAAATTGGTGAAATGGTAACGATTTTCCACCCGGAACACTCCTGAAAAATCATCCCTTATATAGCGGTCTGCAATATAAATGGGCGACCATACTTCCTTAATGGTAAAATAGCTTCCTTCTTTTTCGCCATAGGGTCCTACAATGCCGTCCGGAGCATGGTTGCCATCCACATCAATAATGCCGCCTTTGTCTGTTCTAATAACACCTTCATCAGCGAAATCCCATAAAAAGCCTCCCGCAGCCAAAGGCATGTTCCATATTTGCTTCCAGTAGTCATCCAGTCCTGCGCCGTGACCACCATCATATAATCCATGCAAAAATTCTGTTGGAAAATAGATTTTATCCTTTACGGGAGCATCAAAAGCGAACATATAATAATCCGGATAATGCATGGTATTCATTTTTTTGAATGAGTTCCATGGGTGAATGACTTCCCGCTTTTGAATGTCCCATTTTGCAAATTCATCATCCAATTCCAGGTTCCATCCGGTTTCATTACCGTTGTCCCATATTAGAATGGAAGGGTGATTGACATCACGCACCACGAGTTCCTTAATAAGTTTCTTCCCAACATCCGTATCAAGGTACGGCACATGCCAGGTACAAAGCTCATCCAGAACAAATAAGCCCAGGGAATCACAAACGTCCAGGAAATGCACATCAGGTGGATAATGTGACATTCTCACGGCATTCATGTTCATGTCTTTCATCATTTTCACATGTTCAATACTCAATGCTTTGGAAGTGGTACGTCCCGACTCCGGGTGAAAACTATGCCTGTTAACACCTTTAAATTTGATTTTTTTGTCGTTGACATAAATACCGTCACTTTCACGGATTTCAACGGTTCGGAAACCAATACGCTTAGAAATTTCATGTAAGCTATTCCCCTTCTTATCCAGCAGGTTAATTTTTAGTTGGTATAGATTGGGCTTTTCTGCCGTCCATGTTTTTATATTAGCAGCTTTAGCAGAAAGGGTCAGTTTTCCTTCCTGTTTATCAATTTTGGCATCTAAGTCCTGAACCTTATTCCCTTTTAAATCTGCTAATACTATTTGTGCGGATGCCGCCTTCTTTGAAGGGGTATATATTTCGGTAGTTAATTGGCCATTAGCTTTGGCATCAATAGCTACTCGCTCAATATGCTCCTTTGGTAAAACCTCTAAATATACCGGGCGGTAAATGCCTCCAAAAATCCAAAAGTCTGTGTTTCGCTCTGCGGCATTAATGGATCTGTTCGAGGACATTTTATCTACTCTAACCTCTAATAAGTTCTCTGCTCCGAATTTTAAGAGTTTGGTAATATTGTATTTGAACTCATAAAAGGCACCCTGATGTTTAGCGCCGGCCAACTTGCCGTTGATCTTTACCTGAGCATCGGTCATCACTCCTTCAAAGACAATTTTTATTTGTTTGCCTTTCCAGTCGGCCGGAATCCTGAACTTGTGTTTATAAAGCCCGTGTTCATCATGAGATGGTTTATTCGCCTTATAATCACGACCGTAATTGTAGTTCCCAAAGCCTTGTAATTCCCAGCAGGAAGGCACGCCAATTTTAGCCCATTTGCCACTTTGCATACCATCGGAACAAAAGAAGTTCCATGCCACGGTATGGTCCTTATCGGTTCCCGAAAGGTATTTAATTTCGGTTTTACTTTGGGCATATATTAAAACCGAACTAAAAAAAGAAGTTATCAGTAATAAGAATGAAAAAAATTGTCTCATAATAGTTTAGTTGTATTGTCAATAGTGTCAAAACACCCCTATTGAGCTACGCTCGGTATCTTCAACGAAAATATATTTCCGTTTCGATAATCCTCAAGGGGATATTGTCAAAACTCAAAAGTTAAGTCCAGTACGATGGGGGCATCGTCATTTCCAAAATAGTGTTCCGGGTTTCCTTGTGGCCCCATGCTTTCAGGGAACTGAAATTTAGTTCCAATCCCGGGAACATTCATTACAAAAGAAATGTCTCCTTCAGGAAATGTAGGATGTGTTTTTCCTTTTTTATTTACCTTAGGTTCCTGAGGCGTCAACATTCTTAAATAAGTATGCGGCGTTCTGCAATACACGGTGAATCCGTTATTGTGATTTCCTTTCACCTTAGACCAGTATACACTTGAAAAGAAGCCTTTAAATTCCGGGTACACAAATTGGTCTTCTCCTGCTTCCCCGGTTACCGTATTGTTATAATCGTTTTCCCAAACCTGAAAACGTGTGCCTTTCATTCTATTTCTCCAAACACGGTAAGGCCCGTCTCCCAACCATTTCATGCCTGCAACTTCTTCTTCAGGGAATGAAAAGGTAATCCCCCTATAACCTTTCAAGTTTCTATACCCTTTAAATTCCACCCTCAAATCCAACAAGCCATTAGGATGAACAGTCCATTTAAATATATCTGAAGCATATTCTTTAATGGTTGACCACCCTGGGGACCTATCTGTTTTTTCAAAAACGGTCAGTATTTCAACTTTATCTTCCAGAGCGGTTACGGTAATGTTCTCAATTTTTGCTTTCTGTTTTAGAATGACAGGCCCATCTTTAAGCGGAATGACCTGATGGCCCTTCTTCACCTCTAAAAGCACACCGGTTTCCTTTGAGAATACATAGATCATATCATTTGCTTCCACCTTAATTTTTTGGTCTGTTGTTTCTGTTTTAATAGCGCCACCACCTGCATATACTACTAAAGGCTCACTCACCTTACCAGGAGTGGAAACAGGATAAGACCAAGTGAAAATCTCTTTTCCATAGACATCAACAGCAGTAAGATGCAAAGCATCGGCCGATCTCCAATTTGATGGTTTTTCAACATGGAACTTTCCTTTTCCTCCTGGAGACAGATTTGGTAACTCCACTTTGTCTTCAGAAAGTATTACATGTTTTTTATCGCCTTCCGGCCCTTCAAACTTTATCCACTTAGCGGTCATGGCACATTGATTCAAATTGGTATAATGGTACCGGTTTTCTAATCTGAAAATACCGTTGAAATCATCCTTAATAAACCTATCTTCTATATATATTGGCGACCATACTTCTTTGATAGTAAAGTAACTGGCTTCTTTTTCCAAATACGGCCCCACAATACCATCGTTGGCCTTATTACCCTGTAAATCGATTTCATTATTCCTGTCGGTTCTTTCAACACCCTCATCGGCAAAATCCCAAAGGAAACCGCCAGCACTTAAGGGTAAATTCCACATTCTTAACCAATAGTCCTCCAATCCTGCGCCGTGACCGCCATCGTATAAACCATGTAAAAATTCCGTAGGAAATAAGATCTTCTCCTTTGAATAGGCATCATTGATCAAGGAATGATAATGACTATAATGAATGGTATTCGTCTTATTATAAATACTCCACGGATGGATCACCTCTCGTTTTTGAATATCCCATTTTCCGAAATCGTCATCCACCTCAGGGTTCCATCCTTGTTCATTGCCATTACCCCACATCAAAATGGACGGGTGGTTGACATCTCGTACTACTGTTTCCTTAACAATTTTAGTGGCTACTTCAGTATCCAGCATAGGATTATGCCAGGTACAGATCTCATCAAGCACAAAAAGTCCGAGGGAGTCACATACATCCAAAAAGTGTATATCCGGCGGGTAATGCGACATACGAACGGCATTCATATTCATATCTTTCATGAGCTGCACATGTTCTATACTGATCTTTTTTGAAGTGGTTCTTCCGGATGCCGGATGAAAGGCATGCCTGTTTACCCCCTTAAACTTGATACGCTCACCATTAACGTAAATCCCATCACCTTCTAAAACTTCAACCGTTCTAAAACCGATATGTTCTTCAATCTGATGTAGCACCTCTTTGTTTTTGCTCAATAATGAAATTTGAAGTTTGTACAGATTTGGAAACTCGGGATTCCAGGCCTTAACATTAGCTGCTTTACCTTTTATGCGCCATTTATCATTTTCTTTAGTTACATCAGCTTTAATGGCTTGTATTTTGTTATCTGCCAAGTCAAAAAGGTCAAGTTGCACATCATCGGCTTTCCTGGAATCTATAAATACATCAGCGATAATTTGCCCATCTGCTTTGGCATCAATAGCCACTCTATCTATATTATCTTTAGGAGTCACACTTAAGTACACGGGACGATAAATCCCTCCAAAAACCCAAAAGTCTGCTGCCCGCTCTGCCTGATTGATGGATGCATTGGAGGACATTTTGTCTACCTTAACTTCTAACAGGTTATTTTGTCCATACTTTAAAAGTTTCGAAATAGAAAATTTAAATTCATAAAAGGAACCCTGATGTTTTTCTCCAACCTTTTTCCCATTAATCTTAACAACAGCATCGGTCATGACACCTTCAAATACAATTTTAACATCCCTGTCTTTCCAGTCTTTGGGTACCTCAAACTGATACTTGTACAATCCGTGTTCGGATGACATACCCTCTAATTTCCCCGAACTATAGCCATAATCATAAGTACCAAAGCCTTGCTGCTCCCAACATGAAGGCACACCTATTTTAGTCCATTTGCCACTATTCCTCCCATCTGAACAGAAGAAATCCCATGCCACCAAATGATCCTTATCGGTTCCGGACAGGTATATTCTTTCGGTTTCTTTTTGAGCTTGACTTATTTGATGTGAGAGTACAACAAGTGTTATTAGAACTAACCTTAAAGTCTTCATACTTAAATTTTTAGTTAAAGGATTCGAAATTAGTGCCATCATACACTATTATATATGATTTAAAAAACGCTCCTTCAAATTTAATTATACGGCGTTGTTTTTATAACTTTAACGCAGCTTTAACGGTAGCTATAACGGTTAAAGCTGATTTTTAACAACGGACGTGACCTAGATGAAATTAGCTGAATATCAGAAAGATAAAATTACTCAAAAGATTATCGATAGTGATACTTTTAAAAATGCCCCCACAAGTATCGCCTTATTGAAGTATTTGTATGAAGCGACAAAAAAAGGCACCCATCTAAAAGAAAGTGTTATTGATATCGACTTTTTTAAAAGTGAAAATGCCGGCGACAGAAGCAATCCAAGAGTACGGGTCAACGTTCATAACCTAAGAAAGAAAATTGCCCGGTTTTATGAAACGGAAGGGAAGGGTGATCTATGGCGATTAACCATAAACAAAGGTCAATATCAGGTAAGTTTTTATAAGAATGAACAAGGCCATACCGTTCTTAAAAAACTCAAGTGGACTACAGTGCTTCCTTATACCCTGTTATTTGCTTCTCTATTGATCATTGTTAAGATGAGTATTCCAAAACCCAAACCGGACCTATGGAAATCATTTCTCTTAAAGAACACACCAACAAATCTCTACATAGGTGATCATTTTGGTATGACAGGAAAAACCATTACCAAAAATAATGGCTGGACCCGTGATTTTTCAATTAACAGTAGTGATGAATTCTACAATTTTATTGACAGCAACCCCAATTTAAGAGATAGCATAAAACCAGCTAATTACTCCTACTCCACCAGAATGGCTGCCTTATCTACTCAAAAATTCCAGGCGTTTTTTCAGGATTATAATAAAAACTTTTCGGTTAGATTCTCAACGCAAACATCAACTTCCGAAATAAAAGAGGGCTTCGCTGTGTACGCCGGCCCCAGTAAAAATAATAATCAGTTCCTTTATTTTTTTAATGAAGCAAACCCTTACTTTGAAATATCGGATACTAATTTAAAATTACTGGATCACCCAACTCAAAAGGATACTATTTTTAACTTAAATTCAGGTGATGTTACCAACGAATATGCTGTGGTATCTAAATATCCGGTAGATCATGCCGAACATTTTGTGTTTTTTTCGCAGCATGATATTGGCGTAAGTGCCACGGTTGAATACTTTACAAATCAAGATAGTATTAGAAAATTTAATGAGACCTACCTAAAAGATAATGACTACTTTACGGCCGTATTCGAAGTCAAAGGACAAGACAGGACAAATACGTCTTTAAAACTGAATATGGTGGTGCCTTTTTAGTTCTATTTTATTTTACCCAATAACGTCTTATTCCAGTATTCCAGCAGTTCTTCATCCGAAGGTGCTTCTGGCAATCCGAGTTTTTTCATCTTCTTTTTAAAGTAGTTTTGCGATCCATCTTTTCCTTTTTGAATGGTTGCTTCAGACTCAGGAATTCTGTTTTTATCATAAGCCTTTAAATTCGTTTGAAGGACTGATTTCAATCTGTTAAAGTGTTCTTGATAGTCCTCATTGTTAGCCAGATTATTGAATTCGTTTGGATCTTCCTCTAAATCGAAGAACTCAAACTCCGGTCTGCTATCGGCCATAAATTGGTTGTATGGTGCCGCCAATTCACCATTTTTATGGAGTACTCTATAAACCGTAAAAGCAGGATATTCACTGCGTTTATAGCTTGATAATTGCATCCAGGGCCTTTCGGGTTCCTGATTCCAGATCAATTTATAACGGCCATCGGTGATACTCCTTATGGCGTCTGGCGCATCCCCTGCTCGTTGGCGGAATCCGAAAACATAATCCCTGTTTTCCTGTTCCTCACCAATAAATACCTTGCCATGCAGGTTATGTTTTGATTCTACACCAGCCAGTTTTAAACTCGTAGCTGCCACATCCACTAAACTCACCAAACGTTTATCAATTTTGCCGGTTTCCACATGCTTAGGATATCTAACGATCAAAGGAATTTGAAGTCCACCTTCATACAAGAACTGCTTATCCCTTAAATGCGGACGCCCATGGTCTCCAAAAAAGAAAACAGCGGTATTATTGGCTAAACCTTCATCTTCTAAGCGTTTCATCACCCAGCCCACTATGTCGTCACATTTTTGAACGGATTCTAAATATAAGGCCCAATCGGCTTTTAATAAAGGATGATCCGGGTAGCATCCCGGCAGTGTAACCGTTTCAGGATTAATCGGGTTTTGCTCATGTCCTTCGAAAACCCTGTGCGGATATTTAATCTGTACCTGGGCAAAGAACGGTTGTCCTTCGGCGCGTTCGCTCCAATCCTTGGCCGGGTATTTAATGTCCGGTATAAAGTTATAGTCCCGTTTACCACCTTTTTTTAGGTAGTCCCTACCACTTCCATTAGAAATAAAATAGCCCGCTTCCTTAAAGTATTCCGTTATGGGTTTAATCCCATCCGGCAGTTCGGTCATATTAATGGTCCTGTGATCTAAACAATTAATTGTTGTAGGATACATTCCTGTAATTTGCGAAGACCTACTGGATGAACATATGGGCGCATTGGCATAGGCATTGGCGTATAAGGTCCCTTGTTGGGCTAACTTATCAATATGCGGTGTTTTTATATCAGGGTTGCCATAACATGCTAATTCCCTTCCCAAATCGTCAGCATTGATCCAAAGAATGTTTAACGGTTCTGCAGGTTTTTCTTCTTTGACTTCTTTACAGCCAAATAAAAAAATCATTGATAAACTGAATAAAAAACATTTCATTATGCTATTCATTGTTTTGAAGTTTTTCGTTTTGAGCCTTAATGCGTTGCTTTTGTTTATCACTTAACCCTAAATTAAAATAGAACTGGGGATCTAAGCGATAATTGTGGTACTTCATTTCAGGATCGTGCACATCTAAGCTAAGATCGCAATCAAAGCGATACAGTTCTGAATGCCACCTCTTACTGTTTTTCCCTTTGAAATTTATAAAATGTCCAATACCCCAGGTGATACCGCGTCCGTTATTATTATCTGAAAAGGCATCGGGAATATAGGCGTTAGGCCCTGTTGGCATAAACTCTGTAATGGCCATGACATCGAAATTCACCCAATCTTTGGCATATTGGATGGTGAAATGCTCAGAGCCATCACGAATGGTCAAAGAGGCTACGCCTTCCTTCCACGGAAAGAAACAAATCTCATGCCCCGAATTTTGTACCGGATTTAGCTCATGTTTTTTAAACGGGCCTAAGGGATCATCAGCAATGGCCAACCCAATACCACTCCAAACCGTTCCCGGTCTGTTAAAGGCTGCTTTATAATACACATAAATTTTACCGTCATGCACCAAAGGCGTCGGCGCTTGTATGGCAAACTGATCCCACTCCCCTTTGGCTCCTGTTGGAATGACCACGTCATTCACATGAGTCCAGGGTCCGTTAATATTATCGGCATAAGCTACCCCTACCGGACAATAATCACCTCTTACACCACTGGGTTCCGTAAAGGCCTGATAGTATAAATAGTATTTACCTTTAAACTTTAGGATATCGGGAGTAGCTACAGCCCGCCAACCCGGTGTTGGATATTCCGGTCTTGTTACGGCTACCCCTTGTTCTTCCCAATGAAAGCCATCGTTACTTGTGGCATACCATACTTCTCCCAAATCCCAATCGGTTGTTGGAATGGTGTCATTCCAAATGATCTTATCGCCTTCGGTTTCCATGACTTTATAATCTTTAGAAAAGGTCCCTACGGGCGGAATAGGCGTTTCACGCTTGGTGTACCAAACGTAGTATTTACCATTTTCAAATAAAACCTTGGAAGGATCACGTCTTGTAACCGTGGCATCCCCATCATTATAATCCAATCCGGTTAATTTGGTATACTTAAACTGACTATATAATTCGTTCTCTGCATTGACATGTGATGGGTACTGATTAAAACTTCGGTCTAAGGCCGCACTCAACTTATAATCATCTGAGTACTCAGTGACCTGATATGGAAAGGCTTTTGTTCCGGGTTTTGGCGTTTTTAATGGAATTACCAAAGCATACGAATCTTCACTGTCTTTCGGAAGTATAGCTATAATCAGTGCTTTTGGAATGCCGTCTTCCATATAGAATTTTGGCATATCGGCAGTCCGTTGTGTTTTTGTAACGGTACCATCGGTCCATTCAATTTTACCTGCTTTTATGACCAAAAAGTTCTTGGCAGGTTTCCAATCAAAGCCCATATCATCACCTTCAAACAACATTGTAGATCCTTCCGGATAATCGCTCCATGCACCACGGGAATCTTTGGCCAAACAATAGTAATTCCCATTGAAAACCCATTCAACGTGGTCATCAATAGCGAAAGACGCGGTTGGATGTGTTATAAAAGGAATATTGGTATCCTCAAATGGTCCCAAAGGCGACCGTGAGGTAGCAGTGACATGAATTACTCTTTTCCCTTTTTGTATGGTCTCATTTCCTTTTCGAAGCATTTTATTAGCCGGAGGATTCTCATCTTTTGTAACATATTTGTAAGCTAAAAGATATCTCCCATCGTTTCTACGCGTGATGGTTGGTGTAGAAGTCATTAATTGCCCTTCTTTAACATCAATTAAAGGTTTATCAAATCGTTGCCATTCGCCATTCAGGTCATCAGTTACCGCAACACCTACACGTTGGTTATTCCTATTCACCCACCATTCAAAATCGTTTTTTATAGAAGGCATTTGGTCATCTGGAGTAGTATCCCAATAACCACTTCCTCGGTTACCCATATGGTATAAATAATACTTTCCATCCTGCTCAAGTACGTGTGGATTATGGGTGCATTCCCCATCCCAAAATTCATTTCCTCTAGCTGGCAACACCACATTTTTAAATTTATAAGGTCCCGTTAGATTTTCAGATACGGCGTGGGCAATTTCAGAATGTGTTACCCAACCGTGATGGCCTCTGGATTTTGGCCAACGCGAATAAATAGCATGGTATTTCCCATCCCTTCCTTTTAGAATGTTGGTTCCCCAGACATTATAATCTGCTTCTTCAATAATATTTGCTTTATCGAACTTTTCTGGGAGTAGTTCGGCAAAATTAAAATCTTCCTGTGCTCGTGAATAGTTCAATCCGACCATCAGGAACACAAAACATGTAATTAATTTAAATTTCATCTCTATTTAAGTTTAGTTTTTTAGTTGTTCAAAGGGTAATAATGAAAATAGTCCACATCAAACCATGAGTCTTTATCCGATCCATTTTTATGACCGAAATAGCCGTTGGAAATAATCCAGTGCATATTTTGCATATAGTTTTTTTGATACCGTTTGCTCCTTTTCTTCTGAACATGAAGTTGTCATATGAAATGACAGTACCAAAAGTCCTGATAGCTTTAAATATTGAGATGTTTTTCATATTTATTTATTCAGGTAATCCTTTGCGTTTCGCTTTTAAGTTCCCCAGTCCTTGTTTAAAATAAACTTCCGGTCGGTGCCAAACCCCGGTACTTTTCAGCCATGGTTCGTGTACATCTAGACTTAAATCACAATCTACACGTGCTATTATAGAATGCTTTTTATCTTTCGAATTCGCGGCATTTATAAAATGGCAAACACCCCAGGTAACCCCTCTTCCGTCTTTTGTTCCTGTAAAGGCATCGGGGGTGTAAAAACCGCAGGCCGTTGGCGTTAACTCTACTGTGGAAGCAATTTTAAAATTCACGCCATCTTCGGCATATTGCATGGTTTGTGCTTCATTGCCATCTTTAATAGCCAGGGCAGCAATACCCTCCTTAAATGGAAAATAGGTAGTCTCGTGCCCTGAGTTCAATACCGGATTTAAAGGATGTTTTTCAAAGGGGCCAAAGGGATCTTCGGCAATGGCTAAACCATGAGCAACGGCGTATTTATCCCTAACATCCGGCCATTTGTTATAGGCAGCTTTATAATACAGATAGATTTTTCCATTATAAACTATAGGATGGGGATCCTGGGTTTGATCCTGATCCCATTCCCCTTTTTTCCCGAACGGCACCACTATTTTTCCAACATGGGTCCATGGGCCATCGGGTGAATCGGCGTAAGCCATGGATATAGGGCACCAATCCCCACGGGTTCCACTAGGTTCATTAAAGGCTTGGAAATAGAGATAGTACTTTCCTTTCCAAACCAGAATATCGGGGGTTGCCACAGATCGCCAGCCTAAAGCAGGCTTTCCTGGCCTGGCAACTGCTACACCTTGTTCTTCCCATGTAAAGCCGTCTTCACTGGTGGCATACCAGAGGTCACATAAATCCCAATCGGTTGATGGGATTTCATCTGTGGCTTCGTCCGCCCGGTTCCAACCAATTGGTGGCACCTTAGTATGCCTTTTGGTATACCACATATAGTATTTGCCATTGACAAAAACAGGACGGGACGGATCCCGACGGGTAATGGTGCCATCACCGCCATTATAATCCAATCCTTCTAAACGCGTGTATTTGAATTGCGAAAACAATTCATTATCCTGTACTCTTGGTGCTGGATAGTCAAACATCCTTTCAGCAGCTGAGCTTATTGGAAAATTGGGTTTTTCCTCTGGCATTTTATGGGGAAACACCTGGTTAGCAATTATTTCTTTTTGTTCTTTGGGTTCAGCCTGTTTACATGACCATACGAAACCTAGTGCCAGACTAACACAGATGAATGTTTTAAACTTCATGATTTTATTAATTATTAGTATCGTTTCATTTATCATTTCACTATTTGAATGGTTTCGGACTGAAATTGAAACATGTTTCCGCATGAACAATATTATCTTTGAGACCCTGAAACCAGTTCAGGGTGACAACTATTTTATAGAATTAGCTACCTGACTCCTTTAATTTTTTATTCTGCTCTGCAATGCGCTTACGTTGCTTTTTGTTAAGGCCTTGTTTATAATAGACATCCAAATCGTGACGGATACCGGTGTGTTTCATATCCGGGTCATCCACATCCAAACTCAAATCACAATCGAAACGTACGAGGATGGAGTGCGGATTCACGCCATATTTCCCGGCATTTACAAAATGGGACATGCCCCAGGTAATACCACGGCCATCTTTAGTATCTGTAAAAGCATCCGGTACATAAGGTCCGGGAGCAATTGGTACTAATTCACAAACCGAAGCAATTTCAAAATTCACCCAATCTTTAGCATATTGAATGGTAAAATGTTCTGTGCCGTCTTTGACAGTGATAGCGGCCACGCCCTCTTTAAACGGAAATAAACTCACTTCATGACCGGAGCTGGTTAAAGGATTTAAAGGGTGCTTTTCAAAAGGCCCTAAAGGATCATCTCCTATAACAAGCCCACCACCAACCCAAACTGGGTTTGGCCTATTGAAAGCTGACTTATAGTAAATATAAATTTTACCATCATGCACTAAAGGATAAGGATCGTGAATAGCATATTGATCCCAGGAACCTTCAGGTCCGTTTTCAATGACAATCTTTCCGGCCGGTGTCCATGGACCGTCAGGGGAATCTGCCCAGGATGCGGTTACGGGACAATAGTCTCCTCGCTTTCCACTGGCTTCCATAAAGCCTTGATAATAGAGATAGTACTTCCCTTTCCATTTTAAAATATCTGTTGTGGTTACGGCCCGCCAGCCTACTTCAGGTTTTGGAGGCCTTGGAACTGCCACGCCTTGTTCTTCCCAGGTAAAGCCATCTTCACTGGTAGCATACCAAATTTCTGCTAAATCCCAATCTGTAGATGGAATAGTATCATTACTTTTATCGGCATTTCTTGCTCCCACAGGAATTACCGGCGTATCTCTTTTTGTGTACCAAACGTAGTATTTTCCGTTTTCAAAAATCACTTTCGATGGGTCTCTTCTTGAAATAGTGCCATCGTGATCATTGTAATCAAATCCCTTTAACGCTGTATATTTAAACTGAGAATACAATTCGTTATTACGTGGATGGATAGCGCTGTAATGATTAAAACTTCTATCCATAGCAGCACTCAATTTTCGATTTTTAGTGCTATCCGTTATGGTATAAGGAAATGCTCCCTGGTTGCTATTTTTTATAGTTTCTTCTTTTGATTGCTTTTGGCAACTAACCAAACCAATTAAAAGCAATGGTAACAGTAATTTTTTCATCCTGATTATCTATTTATTTTTTCTGGTAATATTTAACATAATCTACTTGCATACTGGTCCCATCAATATTATCTTTTACGGGACCTGCCCATTTTATAATGGCTAAACTCAACCAAATTGGCGTTTCACTGAAACAAAACTCATTTTTTTCTCTTCTGATTTCTTCGCCGTCAAAGTAAAATACAATCTCCTTTTCGTTCCATAATAAACCATACGTATGAAACTTGTTTGCAAAATCATAACTATCAGTTACGTTTAAAACGGAAATATCCTTCCATTCACCATCATCTAAATATTGAATTTTATAATCTTTAATTAAATCATGCCAGTCACCATTTGCAGATTGCCAACCGTTTAAAAATTGAATACAACCAATGGTAATGTCATCTTTCCACTCAAACTTCAACCATTTATTCCCTTCATCTTGTGTATTCCATCGGGATTTCGGATTACCATCAATCAGGTTTTTTTCCGAATTATTATTTTTATACGAACCACTAGACGTTATTGTTACATCTTTAAAAGCTGCTAAATTTTTCAGATTTGGAATATCTCTATCAGCAGTTTTAGAAAGCACATCGGGGTAATTTCCGTCATTTAAACCATATACCCTGAACTCTCCTAAATGAAAGCGCCCATTATTATTTGATTGGAATCGAATCTTTTTAGTGTTCACCGGAATTTCTAACTGAATAGAATAACCACTTTTGGCTCCATAAGCAAACCCTTTATGACTAGAAGGATGCTTTCTTTTCCCATCTTTTGTTATAGTGATATCAGACCAATTGTGAATATTGGTATTGACTTCATTTGGATAATGACCTTCGTTAATATCAATCTCAAAGCGTTTTCCTTCTTCTGGTTGCCCGCCTCCTTTAGTCATTAACCAAAAAGAATTATTGGTAGCCTCAGCACCAGCGTACTTATAACGACATTCAAAATAACCGTATTTGAATCTCTTTTTAGTCCAGATGCTTCCTGAGGTCCACTCCTGACCGGCACGTTTTTCCTTTTTGTTTACAAGGTATAGCAGGCCATTTTTAACAACAACATTTTCTCTCCAGCGACTACAAAGTATATGTCCACTTGGTCCGTTTTGAGACGCCCATTGTTTATCAAGTTTTTTATCGGGATAATCAAATTGATCTTCCCAAACCAATTTATAATGCTCCTTAACTACTTCTGGTAATTGGGCGGTGATTGTGCCTGATATCAGAAAAATTAAAGCGTAAACAATATGTATGCCTTTTAATCTTGCCATGCTTTGTAAATTTCTTTTAACTGATTATAAGCCTCCTTTTTATTTCGACGTTCATCAACCACACCCCATTCTCTAAATCCTGATTCCGGGGTGCCTTTGTAGTTACTTCGGTAATCATTATAACTCCAAATGGAAACGCCTGTGACATACGGAAGGTTTTTAAGCTCTTTCATATAACCGACTAACTCATCACTTAACTTAGCACCAGGAGCAGGACCTATTTGACCTTTACCAATTTCTGAAATGAAAATGGGTTTCCCGGGAAACTTATCATGTGTTTTCTTTGTCAGTTCTACTGCCGGACCATAAGAATTCATAGAAATAAAATCGACTTTTTCATAAGGTTCGCTTCCAATAACTCCTTCTCTGTATGACGTTATAGTGACGTATGTTTTCAACCTTGCTGGGTCCAGCTCCTCTGTATAGTCTAACATAGAATTAACGTACCCGTATTGCTCAGGGGTCATGGCTTTTTTGGGCCATGGGTTAATAGTATCCCTTAACTCGTTCCCTACACTCCAGGCCACCACCGAGGGATGATTATAATCGCGTTCTATCATCTCTTTCAGCCATTGCTTGGTTCGAGGGTTATTGGGAAATGCCTGAGGGTCATCATCGCCCCAAACAGGTATTTCTTCAACTACTAAAAATCCGATACTATCGCATAATTTTAATAAATTTTTAGGCAATGGTGCATGCATTAACCTGGAGAAATTACAGCCCAGATTGTATTTAATATCGAACATATCCTCCTTCACTAAATGGTTCGGTTCTGTATTCCCATAATCCGGGTGGTCATGCACTCGGTTAACACCATTCATCCTAACAGCTTCATTATTTAAGTAGAATTGCTCTCCTTTAACTTCAAACTTTCTGATGCCGAATTTATCAGAAGCGGAATCGACCTCTTTATCATTAACGATAATAGAACTATTCAACTCATAAAGATTCGGTGAATCAAAATGCCATAGATTAACATCGGATAAGTTCTTTTCAAATTTTAAATAAGAAACAGCGGTTGATCCTTTTTCAATAGCAATAGCGACAGAATCTTTATGAACCCCTTCTATCTCAGAATAAATTTGAGTTAAGGCCGGTCTTTCGCCATTATTTTCGAGCTTATATTTAATAGTGAAACTTACTTTGTTATTATCAAAATCGGGTTCTGATGTAATGTGCTGATAGACCATCCTAACATCTTCATTGGCTATAAGCGAGACGTTTCTACTAATACCGCCCCAGGCCCACCAGGCGCCTCGTTTATAGGTATTATCAGCCATTACTATGACTGAGTTTTCATTTTTAAAATCTACTTTATCGGTGATGTTGAACTCAAATGGCGTGTAGCCTCCAACATGCTCCCCTAATAAGCTCCCGTTCAGCCAAACCTTTGCAGTTTCATAAACTGCATCGAATTTTAATCTGATTTGTTTTCCTTTCCAGGTTTTAGGTAATTCAAATCCTTTTTGATAATAGCCCTTTCCAACATATTCCGAATAGCGTTCTCTGGTATCCCAATTACCCGGCACTTTTATGGTGTCCCACTTACTATAATCTTCATAGAAAATATTCTCCAACCCTATATCATTATTGACCAAAAGTTGCCAAACTCCATTAAGTGACAATTCATTTGAAATATGATCTTTTGATTTATCCCCACAGGAACAAATAGTTATAAAAAGTAATAGAAAGCACGCTACGCTCCTCATTGTTATTAGTTTTTGTGTTTTGTAATTTTTAATGGAATTTGAATATTATACGAATGCCGTACATTATTCGCATCAATAGTATCCGCAGCACATAAAAGTGCCACCGGTTCTCCGTTTTCAATAAAAACCTGCGGACGTTCCAAATGATTAAATTTAGTGGTTGAACCATCTTCCCAGGTTACTGTTTTATCTGATATTTCAAAATGTTTGGCCTGGTTCCAATTGATGCCGTCCTCAGAATCATAATGCACCAAAGAAAATACACGTTTTTTACCCTCGTGCTTAATGCGTTTCACAATAGCACGGTATTTCCCTTCCTGGTACCAGATATAAGGGTCTTCAGCGGGAAAACGCTCCCCTTCAAATGTAAAAACGGGATCCGGATACTTTTTAAAGGGCCCTGTTGGAGAGTCTGCAATGGCCACCATGTGCACCACGGGCCCGCCTTGTGGCAAAGGAAACTTTTTCCCTACAGCTTTATATACCATCAAGATCTTTCCATCTGCCATTTGACAAACGGATGGATTGGAGGTCATTAAAGCATCATGTGCCAGTGAATCATTTTCAGTGATATTCAGAACAGGTTTATCAAAACGTTTCCACGGGCCGTTTGGACTATCAGCAACCGCCACACCAATACGCTGGTTGTTTCTATGCACCCAATTTATCTTTTGTTTACCGGGGGCACTTACTATTTTTTTATCACCTGTATTGCCCATATAATATAGGTAGTACTTACCATTGAATTTATGAACCGTTGGATTATGTGTGGTTGAACCATCCCAAAATTCAGGACCTCTGTCCGGAAGCGCATCGTCTTTATACTTAAAAGGACCGAATGGTGACTCTGATGTTGCATGGGCAATTATGGAGTAATTCACCCACTCCCAGCCAATTTTTTTGGGCCAAATGGAATAAAACATATGGTACAGATTATCTTCCCCTTTTACCAAAGAGCCACCCCAAATACTCATGGTATCATTAACAAATACCGATTGGGGAGCGACCTTCTCAAACTCAATTTTATAATCAATAACCGCTTTCTTTTTTGGGTCCTGTTTGTTTTCTTTTTTTCCACAGGCACCAATAACAAGTGCAATGACCACTAAGCCTATAAGCTGTTTTATTTTTAACATATTTATATTAATTTTTAATAGGTATTTGAACATTAAAAGCATGCAATACACCTTTTTCATCTTTAACATCCGAAGCACATAAAAGTGCTATTGGTTTTCCATTTTCTATATATAACTGGGGCCTTTCTAAATGGTCTACCTTCTGCGTAGTCCCGTCTTCCCAATTTATTTCCAGTTTAGAGACTAAACCGTTTTTAGATAAGTTCCAATCAAATCCATCTTCAGATTCAAATAATACCAAAGCTTGACCTGCATCAGTAAAAGCACCATGCATATCTTTTACAATGGCTCTATACTTGCCTTTTTCATACCAAATAAAAGGGTCCTCTGCGGGAAAATCATGTCCTTTAGCCGTAAATACGGGTTTATCATATTTCTTAAAAGGTCCCGTTGGACTATCTGATGTAGCTACACAATGTACTACCGGCCCTCCTGAAATTTTCTTGATTTTTTTCCCAACTGCTTTATACACCATTAAATACCCTCCATCCGGACGTTTTGTGATGGAAGGATTATTAGCCAACAGAGCATCCAAGGCATTTTCATCAGAACTCGCATCAATTAATGGTGTGTCGAAACGTTTCCAAGGACCATTAGGATCATCAGCCACTGCAACACCAATTCGTTGATTGTTTCTGTGTGTCCAATTGTATTTGATCTTTCCAGGTACACACGGGTTGACACCATCTCCTGTGTTACCCATATAGTACAGGTAATACTTACCATCGAATTTATGTACTGTTGGGTTATGAGTGCAAAGTCCATCCCAAAATTCAGCACCTCTGACTCCAAGAGTTACATCTTTATGAATAAATGGGCCAAACGGAGATTTAGATGTCGCATGAGCAATTTCGGAATGCGTAACCCATGCCCATCCAAGGTCTTTTTTCCATCTTGAATAAAACATATGGTACAAGCTATCCTGCCCTTTTATTATTGAAGCACCCCATATGGTTATGGAATCACTCTCAAACTTAGATTTTAAGGCTACTTTATCGAACTCTAATTTATAATTATCGTCCTTTACAGGTTCCATAGTCTCATTTTTTCCCTTACCACAAGAAAAAATAAAACAGGTTACTACTATTAGGTATATTATTTTTTTTACCATAAATAAGGCTTTATTAGTAACTGTTATTTTGCTTCTACACTATTGGACCACCCACTGTCTCCTGTTTCTGTTTTTCGCTTCAATTTGCAATAAACCATTTGCTCTCCATTTAAATCAATAGATACCATACCTCTTACATTTGAGACGAATTCTTTATCTAAATTATCTCTGGAAGTTCCATATTTAATCGTATAATCGCCATCATCAAAATCACTGGAATAGCCAATAACCAGTTTATTATCAGTGATAAAGGCATCCCAGATAACTGGCGGTAATGCCTTTTGGTTAGTTGTGGCTTTCACTTCTTCGGAAGGGTTGCTGATCCCTTTATCATTTACCGCATAAAGTTTGAAGCCGTACGCTTTGCCATTACCCAGGCTGTCAACATTAATGGCGTTGGTTATGGTTCTATATGATTTAGTCTCTTGTCCTGTATCATTTTTATAAGTCACAAAATATTCAGTAGCATTAGGCACTTTATCAAATAGTATTCTAACAGCATTTTTTCCTGGAATTACTTCGTTTATTTCCGGCGTTATGGCTTTTTGAAATGAAAGGGTTTGGTCAAATCTCGAATGGTTTGTTGGTGTTACCAGACTAACCTTTAAATCTAAAACATTATCCGGTAAATCGTCCCAGGTGATGGAACCTTTCCAATAGTTGTCCTCTGGTCTTAAAGCCGGTAAATCCATAGCCTTATTTAAAACTATGGCGCCGGCCGTATCTGTAAATTGATACTTCAACTGATACCCTGTCATGGTATGACTTGGATAGTCACTTCTGCTTTTAATAGGTATTAGAATGTCCGCCGATTTCTTTTTAAAATCAACATTTAATATTTCAAGATTCTCTATAGGGGCATGCTCTTTTTTAATACGGTCAAATAAGCGCCTTTTGTGCCTCCATGACGTGATGATACCCCAGACTCTGTTTTCTTCGGCTGTGGTAGCCGCATAACCACTTCGGTAGTCATTGAAGGTCCACATGGAAGTCCCGATCACAAACTCATTTTTATGCCTGTAATGGTTCATCCATTCGGAAAATATTTCTTTATCACCATCTATTTCTGTTGATGGGAAAGGATCAAATCCATATTCCGAAATAAAGACCGGTTTATCGGGCCATTTGGTTCTTAAGGCATTTAAAATTTCCTGAGGTTTCCCCTGCCAGCGATACATATTATGCATGATCAGGTCTACATAGGTATTAGGGTCTGTTTCAGGCGTGTACTGTTCTTTCTGGCCTGAATTACTCACACAGGTAACTAACCTGTAAGGATCGATTTCGTTCTTTACATATGCCATGGCGGCTTTACCATAGGCCATATGATTGTTTAGTTCATTCCCCACACTCCAGCCAATAATACTCGGGTGATTAATGTCCCGTTCAATCATACCCTTAAGCCAATATTTGGATAGGAAATAGTTCTTTTCAGAAATTTTCAGATTATGTTTTTCGGTTACTTTTATATAAGGTTCATCCAACATTAAAATCTCTTCATCTTCGGGGTTTACTTTAATTCCTGTTTCTTTTTCAAGTTTTGAAAGCGGATAATAATTGGCCCTGAACTCGTCATTATCTAAATCCCTTACATTAACTTCTTCAAACAATAGAATTCCCTTTTTATCACACAGTTCCATCAGTTTTTCATTTTGCGTGCCATGCATGATTCTCATAAAATTGGCGCCTGCTTCTTTCATAAGATCTACGTCCTTTTCTAAAATGGCAACAGGCTCAGAAGAGCCCCAAAATCTGCTCTCACTTACCCTGTTGAAACCTGCCAGTCGTACCGGTTCGCCATTCAATAGCATTTGAGAATCTGTCAATTCAATTTTTCTAATCCCGAAGTTATCCTGCCTGGCATCAACTTGACCATTAGAATCAGATACTGAAGTTTCGAGCTTATAAAGGTTGGGGTGATCAAAATGCCAGAGCTTAACATTTTCGGCTGATAACGTAGTTTCCAAATGTATGTCCTTAACCGAGTTTGCATCAATTTCCATGGTTCCGCTAAGGCCAGCTATTTCGTCCGTATCAACTATCTTAGAATTAACATTAACTGTTCTTTTTTCCGGAGCATTATTTTCAATCCTCACTTTTAATTTTAACTGAGCCGTTCCTTTTTCCAAATCCGGTTCCGCATGCATGTATTGATAATCTATCCTAACATCTTTGTTTTTTGTTAACGTTACATCTCTTATAATGCCGCCCCAATTCCAGGTAGCTCCCACAATAGCACTATTATCGGCCTGAACCGCAATGACATTTTTTCCATTAAAATTTAAGGCTCCAGTTACATCGAACTCAAAAGGTGTAAATCCGCCCCTGTTTTTCCCAATGAATTTTCCATTGAGGTAAACTTTTGAAAGGTGATACACCCCACCAAATTTTAAATAATACCGGTTACCTGAAGCTTTAGTCCAACCTTCGGGAGTATCAATAGTTTTTCTGTACCAACCTTTTCCCGTATAATTTGAAAAATCGTTGATCATGCCCCAATGCCCGGGTACCTTTAAGTCATACCAGTCAGAATCATCAAAATCAGTCTTAAATACCTGTTTTGGTTCTTCTTTGGCGGTTAAATATTTCTCTTCGGAGATTTCCCTGAACATAACAGCATCGGCCGCAACGGCTCCGCTTACAATGGCCGTAAGCTCTACGTAATTTTCATCTTCACTGTTAAAATTGTAAATACCCAAACTTATCCACTCATTACAATAAGTTCTTTGGCTTACATACTTGGTGGTAATACCTTCTGCGTGCTTGACGTTGTATTGAGTGGTAAGGTGCGATGCAAATGGGAATATTGTAAATACCTCATAATAACCGGAATTCTTAAAATTGGGATAGAACCTAACATACGAGCTATCGGTTTTATTACCACCCTTCAGTTCTGTTAGGGTAAAATTGTGCTGCAAATAATCTTCCCCGTATAATTTTGAAAAGCGAGCTGCCGTTTTTTTGCTGCTCCATTTACCCTGGGTTTTAACATTGTTATCATTATTATCAATAACAATATCACTTTCAGTTTCTTTAATATTTAAATAATTTGAGCCTTCACCATAAATGGTGTGGAATTTCCAATGGCCATTTAATGAAAGTGCATCATTTGTTATAAGCTCCTCTTCAGAATTACAACTTACAAGTAATAATACTATTAAAACTAAAAAAACGTGTCTCATATTAATTTTGTTTAAGTGGAATTCTAAGGTTGCATGCATGCCCTCTGTGAACTCCGTCTACTGTTATACCTAATGCACCAAATAAGAAAGTGGGTTTGCCATCTTCTACCAATAATTGAGGACGCTCAATTTTATACTCCGTTCTGGTACCATCTTCTTTCAGAATTTTTCCAGGAACCACCATCGGATGTTTTGATTGCACCCAATCATGTCCATTATCTGATTCCATCAAAGCAATAGCCCCATAATCACCTGTAAACGAACCTTTTATATCAGTCACTAAAGCATAGTATTTCCCATCCTGACTCCATACATAGGGGTCTTCGGCGATCATATGTGTTTCTTCCTCTCCTTTTAATTCGAAAATGGTCTCTTTGTACTTAGTGAATGGTCCTAGCGGACTATCAGCAGATGCAGCCATATATCGTACATTCCCCCCCTTTGATACCACCCAGGTGTCATCACTCTCCATATCTACAGGTTTCCAATCTTCGGTTTTAGCTACCACTTTGTATACTGCGAACATTTTTCCATCAGGTCCCACATTTACAGCCGGATTAGTAACCACAAGTGCGTCCGGAGCATTCGGGTCTTCATCTACAGTGATGACTGGCTCATCAAGTCTATTCCACGGCCCTTCAGGATTATCTGACCATGCCACTCCAATCCTTTGATTATTTCTATAAATCCACCAGTCCTTATGTTTCATTGAAGTAGGCTGCACAGCTTTAACAGAAGATGTGCAGCCCATGTAATACAGGTAATACCTTCCGTTTTTTCTAATGATGTTAGGGTTATGTGTGGTTGTACCGTCCCAGAATTGTTCCCCACGAGCAGGCAATGCCACATTTACATGTTTATAAGGGCCTTCAGCTTTATCTGCCACCGCATAGGCAATCTCAGAATCTGTTACCCAACCCATATGTCCCAATTCATATTCCCATCTGGAATAATACATATGGTATTTTCCATCATCACCTTTTACCACTGAAGCTCCCCATATATGATAGTCTTCACTAATAAATTTGTGCTTCTCGGAAACCGGTTGTACCATGGCTCCAAGATTTAGTTCTTTGTGTGCTTCTATGACTTGCTCTTTGTTTTTTTCTTTACATGACACTAATGCCATAAAAGAAAAAAGAGTTACCACTAAAAATGATATTTTACATTTTACTTGCATACTATTTCAAATATAGCCGCCGGAACATCTTTTGAAGGATGTCCTAATTCAACGGTAAACCCTTTTAAATTCAAAGGTTCACTTGGCTTAAAACTATTAATGGTTTGATAATTGCCTTCAACTTGATGAAGTACCTTACCACTTAGATCTCTTATCACATAATTACGCACACAGAATGGCACGACTTCCTCGGGATGTCCCATTAAAGTAGATTCCATTGGGTGGTCATAATCCGGGTCTAGGAACAGTTTAATCTCTGAAATAGTCTTGGCCTTATCCCATTCTATTTTTAGGGTTGGGTTTTCATCATTTAAATCGGCTACCCAGGCATTCACTGCTCCCCAGGGGCGAACATAACCATTACCAATATTATCACTATTAAAAGATTTTATAGCCGGTGAAATTTCCATAGCTATATTTTGACCGTCAGGCCTTCTATGTGGCGTCCAAAATTCAAACTCGTCCACCCCAATATTTGGTGGCGGTACTTGTTTGCCATTATTAGATACTGCTTTATTTACACCATTAAACACCGAAAGTACTCCTGTATAACGCTTATTGCTTGTTTTTAAACTTACCTTATCGTTCGCTAAAAACGTCACAAAACCATATTGATTTGTCGGCACACCAATCGAAAAGTCAATTGACATATATTGTTCACCCTTTCCTAATTGAAACGATTGCGTTTCTAAAATAACCTCCGGTGCGTAGTTTTTTGATTTTTCCGAGGTTCGCAATTGCACTTCCAAAGTAGTGGCTTCATCTGCATTTATCAACACTTTAAACCGATAGTTTTCATCTGCATTTAAAGGCAATAATTGTGCTGCCGAAATGTTCAGTCTAAACCAATCACCGTCAAAAGGAATTTCCGAAACCTCTAAAGTTGAAGAAGCTTCAACCGCAGCCTGATTGATTAGATTAGAAGCAGGTTTTATGGGGATGTTCGGAATGCTTTGCCCAACAATATTCAACTCGTTCTGGAGTTCTTCAATAGTGCCATTGCTCAATATATCTGTAGGCTTTAAGTTTTTGTCAGTACATAAAGCTGCGGCCATACCAACCGCCTGGGCACATAGTCCTGTGGTGCCCATCACACGTGTTGAACCAAATGCCACATGTGTGGCACTTATAATTCTACCGGCTAAAAACAAGTTCTCAATATCCTTACTTACAAACGAACGGTACGGAATCTGATACACCCCTTTGGAATGCCATTGGGTACAGGCCGACAGTTTGCTGTAAACACCATCGGCCGGATGTAAATCTATAGCCCATCCACCATGCGCTATGGCATCATCAAACGCTTGTTGCTCAATCACATCTTGCTGCTTCATCATATATAAACCTTCAAATCGGCGACTTTCACGTTTTCCCGGGATAGTCCCTACCCATTCTAAAGTCATATTATCTACATCATCAAATTCTCCTGAATTTTTAATGTAATCCCAAACGCCATAAATCACTTTCCATAGCTCGTATTTAATATGTTCCGTATCATGAATGGTATCATGCCGCCCGCCATACTCAAACCACCAAAACCGACACCCTTTGTCATCTTTTCCGATGGCCTTATAACGCGGTATTTGTTTTATATCCTTTAAAGCAAACTCCGGTGCCTTAAACTTGACCGGCTTATCGGTATTTTTACTGTAGAAATACATGGAGTGCCCCAAAAGTTCTCCATAAGATTTATCAGGCGCAAACAACTCCCCAAACTCTTCCTTGGGTTCTGCCCCCATTCTAAAGGATGCGCCCGCCTTAAAGGCTACAATACCATCACCGGAAGCATCACAGAATAAGGGTGCTTTTACAATATATTCTGTTGAATTTTGCGAATTAAAGGCCTTTACGGATTCAATCTGTGTATCGCTTGATTTAGTAACGTCGTAAACACTGGTATTTAAAAGCAAGGTGATATTGTCTTCGTTTAGTACCTTTTCCAATAAAACAGTATCAAAAATAACGGCGTTCCCTTCCGGGTTTCTATACAGATTCTCTACCAGAATCTCATCCATGACACCGCCTTCGCGTGACCATCGGTTATTATTCCCCATGTGGGAAGTGGCTCCTAAAATCCACAACCTGACTTCTGAGGAGGCATTCCCTCCTAAAACGGGGCGGTCCTGGATCAATACCACTTTAATACCTTTTCTGGCTGCTGTAATAGCAGCACAAACGCCAGCCGTACCACCACCGGTAATACTTAAATCACATCCCAGTGTTACGGTTTTACTAGTTCTTTTTTCTTTATGAAATGATTCTTTTATCATTAAAACAAAACTGTTTTTATTTTTTAGACTTTCTTATAATATATAATCCTAAAACCAGAATAGCAGTCCCCATACCCCAAACAAGTGTTTTAGCCGATTCTGCCATAAATGATAATATAATAATTAGTACTCCTGTTGATGCTACTCCAAGACCAATAACTCTTATTCCCTTTTTATTGCTACTGGCATCTTCTTCTATATTGCTTGTCTCTTTTTTAGATTCCAGCAATTCCATATAATTGTCATATTGAGTGGTTCTACTCTTAGATTGTATAAAGTAAAGTTCAAGAATAGCCAACAAGACAATAGGAATCCCCATGCCCACTACCATTTCCATGGCACGACCTAGTGTAACTCCTATTAAATCCGGAGCTAAAAATTTAAAAAATGCATTAATAACGAGCGAAATAATAGTTACTGAAAGCACAGACTTTCCGGTTTGATGTTTCGAGAACAAGGCCCACAAAGGCGGTAAAAACATGGCACCTCCGGTTAAGGCTGCCACACTCATAACTACCTCCACAATACCACCAAAATATGGCACCATCAAAGCAATTATAATTGTGAGAATACCCAAGGAAACTGTGGCTATACGCCCTACTCTAACCAAACCCTGGTTGGTAGTTTTTGGAAACATATTCTTGTAAATATCATTTGCCAACACACCCGCCGATATATTCAGTGTGGTGTTCACAGAACTGGATGTAGCGAATACCATGCCTCCCAACATTAATCCTAACATACCTACCGGTAATACTTCTTTACACATTAAAAGGTAAGCACCTTCATCAGCCAGATTTCCTAAATCCGGATTTAAAACTTTATAGATCATGGGCGGCAACATCCAAACAAGAGGACTAATAGTATATAGTGCACCGAATAACCATCCTACTTTTTTAGCATCTTTGGGTGTAGCCACACTGGTATAACGTTGTACATAAGCCCAATTCCCTGCAATAAAAAACAAATTATACAGACCAAAAGCCACCATAAATACTCCGGTGTATTCTGAATTGGTAAACTCAAAGAAATGTTCCGGAGCATTCGCAATGAAATTGTCAATACCGCCTATTTTATCGAACGATAAAGGCAGTACGATTAAAACTGCAGCTGTCAGTACAATAAACTGTAGCACATCGGTAACAATTACGGCCCAAAGTCCGCCCACCGCGGTATAAATCAATATAAGGATCCCCAAAACAATAATACTGGTTGAAATAGGGATCCCTGTAGATACTTCAACTATTTTGGCCACCGGATATAAAAAGGCGCCTGTAGTAAATATAGAAATAAACAAAAACAGATATGTGTAGATCTTTTGGGTGGATATGCCCAATCTGTCTGAGATAAACTCCGCAGCTGTCAAAGCTTTGGTTTTTTGCCATTTGGGCGCAATAAAAAATCCTATAATAACCCCTGCAATACACATGGTCCATTGAATACTCACCGCTACCCAGCCACTGGAATATGCTATGGAACCCCATACTACAAAAGTACCGGCAGAAAAGAAACTCATGAATAAAGACAGACCACTCATCCACCAGGGTAAAGCGCCTCCGGCTGCAAAAAACGACTTCATGTTTTTACCTGCTTTAGAGAAACTCATTCCGCATACAAAAACCAGGGCGGTGAATACTAAAATGACTATGATATCAATATTGTTCATCAGGAAAAGGTTGAAATTCTTTTAAAGATACTGCTTGATAATATATGATTAATCGGAAACGCGAAATATATCCTCGGAAACGATACCGAAAACAACAAAAAATACCGAAAACGTTTCCGAAATGACTACATTTGTCTTATGAAGCACTACACCATAAAAGATATTGCCAAAAAATTGAACGTATCAATTTCTACAGTTTCCAGGGCCTTTAATGATAAATACGACATTAAAAAAGAGACCAAAGAGCTTATTCTAAAAACAGCCGAAGACATGGGTTATATTCCCAATCCTATCGCGAAAAAATTGAGTCAAAAGCGTTCTTTGAATATTGGTGTGGTTGTTCCTGAATTTATAAACGAGTATTATTCTGAGATTGTGATAGCATTACAGGAGTTTTTAATCTCAAAAGGGTATCAGGTACTGGTCATGCAATCGGATGAAAACGAAGAACAGGAACTTATCAATGCTCAGACACTTATCAATAATATGGTTGACGGTTTAATTGTAGCTCCAACTACGGGAAATCGGAATATGAAATACTACCAGGATAGAATTAAGGAAGGCTACCCCATTGTCTTTTTAAATCGGATTGAAGAATCCGTTCCTGTTTCAAAAGTGGTTTTTAATAATATGAAGTGGAGTTTTTTTGCTACGGAACACTTGATAAGGCAAGGTTACAAGAAAATCTATCACTTATCCGGATATAAGGATCTATCGGTGTCTTATGAACGTATTCAAGGCTTTAAAAAGGCTATGAATAAACATCACATTCCAAAAGAAAATTATAAAATCATTGAAACCGGTTTACTGGCTAAAGAGGGTATGGAAGTTATTGAAGACCTCATCTATCATCATGATGTTCCCGATGCCTTTTTCTGTGTGAACGATATGGTGGCGCTGGGTGCTATTAGAAAGTTAAAAGACAATGGTTATAAGGTCCCTGAAGATGTTGCTTTTGTTGGTTTTACCGAAACCCGTATGGCCGAATTGGTAACCCCTCAATTGAGCAGTGTTAAACAACCTACTTTTAAGATGGCTAAAAAAGCCGGCGAGTTGCTTATAGAACGCATTGAAGATGAAAATGCTCCTATTGAAACCATAGTAATGAACGGGGAGTTTAATATTAGGCAGTCTTCGGTTAGGGAAAGTTCTATTTTATAAAAAAGCCGATAAGGTTAATTATTGGCTTAAATTATTATCGAGATTCTTCGCTTGAGCCTGTCCTGAGCGTAGTCGAAGGGCTCAGAATGACATGTTTCAATTTGAGTTAAAGTGTCATTGCGAGGAACGAAGCAATCTCATGCAGTTCATTAAACAGACTGCCACGGTCATGTTTCCCTCGCAGAGACGTTAAAATTTACTTTGAAACCATTTCAATTTTAGACGATTTCAATCCTTTAGATTTTGCATACAGCGTAATCTTTCCGGAAATGGCATCTGCTTTTACAATGGCTAAACACATACCACTAAAGGCTTTTCTGTGACTAGCCTGAAAAGACTCTACACTGGTTTGATTGCCATTATCAACAGCTAATAACTCACCGGTGCCTTTAACTGAAAAATGCACAAGATTTTCGGCATTCGGACAAAGGTTTCCGTTTTTATCTTCAATTCTAACGGTTACATAGGCTAAATCCACACCATCAGCATTGATGTCCTTTCGGTCAACTGATAAGCTTATTTTAGCCGGTTTTCCGGCAGTGTTGATTTGTTTTTCCAGAATTTGTTTGCCGTTTTTGTAACCTACCACTTTGATGTTTCCTGCTTCATAGGGTACCTCCCAGGACAATCTGTATTTAGATTGAAAGGTTTTTGGTTCGTATCTTAAAAAGTTAACCTTAAGTTCTGTTAAGTCTTTCCCTTTCACCTTTCTACCCATAGACTTTCCATTCACGAAAAGTTCGGCACTATCACAGTTGGTGTAACAGTACACCGGAATGGTTTGTCCTTCCATACCTTTCCAGTTCCAGTGTGGCAACAGGTGAATCATAGGCTCCGTCGTCCACTGACTTTGATACAGGAAGAATCGATCTTTCGGGAAACCACATAAATCCACCGCACCAAAATAAGAGCTGTGTGACGGCCAATCGGCATTCCAATACCCATTAGTGGAGTTATCCTTTCCTCCATAGGGTGTTGGTTCTCCTAAATAATCAAAACCTGTCCAGATAAACTCACCCATACTATGTGGGTTTAGCTCCTGAAAATGAAACTCCACATCCGGAGGATAGGCCCATGGTGGTCCTATTAAATCGTAGCTGGTCACATGTTTGGACTCATGGGTTTTATACTTTTCAATAGGCAAATGATAAACCCCTCTACTACTGGTACAGCTAGACGTTTCCGATCCATATAACGGCAACTCCGGGTAATTTCCTCTAATCTCGCTGTATTTGGTTGGTTTATAGTTTACACCGGCAATATCCACTTGTTGCGCCATATTATTATCGTAAGGCCCCGAATAGTTATTGAAACCTGCCGAGGTTGGCCTGGTCCTATCCAATTCCTTGACATAATCATTAAGGACTTTTGCGGTTCGCCAGCCATTCTTTTTATCTTTTTGTTCAATGATCTCATTACCAATACTCCACATAACTATGGATGGGTGATTTCTATCCCTTAGTACCATATCCTTGATATCGCGTTCACCCCATTCTTCAAAAAACTTGTTATAGCCATTGGGCACTTTTTCCATTTTCCAAACGTCGAAGGCTTCATCCTGAACCAAAAGTCCCAATTCATCGCATAATTCTAAAAACTCCCTGGACGGCGGATTATGACTGGTACGGATGGCATTGACCCCCATACTTTTCATAATTTGAAGTTTGCGTTCATCGGCTCTTCTGTAAACCGCAGCCCCTAAAGCCCCATTATCATGATGTAAACAAACGCCATTAAAACGGACCGGTTTGTTGTTTAAAAAGAACCCATCTTTGGTATAAGCAATGGTTCGCATTCCGAAACGGGTTTTATAGGTATCAAGTACCTCGTCTCCTTTTGAAATAGTGGTCACCGCATGATATAAATGTGGTGTCTCCATATCCCAGATCAAGGGCTTTTTTATTTTAGTGTATAGTGCTGAAATTGCAGAACCCTTTGCTTTTATAGTTAGTTCTTCACTTTCTGAAGCAATCAGTATGTTTTCTGAATTATAATATGCTTGCTTCACGGTAACAGTTTCGGCTTTACCACTTTTATTTACCACCGTGGTTTCGTTTTGAATCACCCCGATTTCCTTTGTAACTGTTGGCGTCGTTATAAAGGTGCCCCATTGCCCAACGTGTATTGGGTTATCAATTTTCAGCCATACGGAACGATAGATACCCGCCCCTGGATACCATCTGGAGGATAAATCTTCCGGCGTCAATCTTACGGCCACAACATTATCTGACCCGTCATATTTTAGATATTTACTAACATCAAATTCAAATCCGATGTATCCATACGGGCGTTTTCCAACAAATTCGCCATTGATCCAAACATGGGCATTGTACATGGCCCCTTCAAACTCCAAACGCACCACTTTTCCTTTGGCTTCGGCATTCATTTTAAAATGCTTTCTGTACCAACCGGTGCCGTGAAATGGCAGTCCACCCGCCCGGGCATTGTATTTTACATCAAAGGGACCTTCTATAGCCCAATCGTGTGGTAAATCTAGATTGCGCCATTTTGAATCGTCAAAGGACACTTTTTCCGCGCCTTCTGCTTTATCATTATAGAACTTCCACGACTCATTGAAATTTTGATTTTGTGCATTTAGACTACTTAAGCCCCATGCTACAACAACCAGTAAACTTAATAGTTTATTCATTTTATTAGTTGATTTAATTTATTGTTTATCCCTTTTAAATATTAAAAATTTGTCACTCTGAACTCGTTTCAGAGTCTCTACTTTCTGTTTATAGGATGCTGAAAACACTTCGACTGCGCTCAGTGTGACAAGGACTTGTTCTTATATGACTTTATAGTGTTTTTTCAACCGTAACAATTCCTTTTTCATTTCTGAAATTTTACCGCTATCCTTAAGTTGAAGGTATAGATTATTCATTTCCGATGGATCTTTCTTCAAATCATAAAACTCCCATTCTTCTTCACCTTTCACATCTGTACCATAGAACCTGATCAGTTTATAACGCTTATTGGCGATACCTTCATGACGCCGTACCGAATGTGCTCCGGGGTACTCATAATAGTGATAGTAAAGGCTCTCTCTCCAGTCCTTAGGCGTTTTGCCCTTTAAAATGGGCACTAAACTTTTCCCTTGCATATCATCCGGGATGGGCGCTCCGGCTATATCCAAAAAGGTTTCGGCAAAATCGATATTCTGAACCAAATCCGAATTGACACTTCCCGGTTTGGTTTGTCCCGGCCACTTCACAATTAAAGGCGTTCTAAAGGATTCTTCATACATAAAACGCTTGTCAAACCAACCATGCTCACCCATATAAAACCCTTGATCTGAGGAGTACATAACAATTGTGTTTTTATCTAAACCTGTTTCTTTTAAATAAGCCATTACACGGCCAATATTTTGGTCAACACTCCATATACATCTCAAATAATCTTTCATGTAAATCTGGTACTTCAATTTAAGTAGTTCATCATCTTTTAAATCCAGGTCTTTATATTTTTCACGCCTGGCATCAAACCTGTCATCTATACCTCTTTTGACCCAAAATTCATTTTCCGGTTCGGTCATCTTTAAATCACGATGCAGATTCATATCCCTTAAGATACTCATGGTTTGACCATGTGCCGCTGTAGTCCGGGTATCGTAATTATCGAATAAATTATCTGGCTCCGGAATCTCAATATCTTCATACAAGTTCATGTGTTCTCTACTTGGCACCCACGCCCTATGAGGTGCTTTGTGATGTAACATCATCATAAATGGTTTGCTTTTATCCCTTTTATTCTCTAACCAATCCAAAGATTTATCTGTTATAATATCTGTGGTATAGCCTTTATACTGGTTTTTTCCGTTATCGGACAGCAATACCGGATCCACATACGAGCCTTGCCCCAATAACACTTCCCAATAATCAAAGCCTTGCATATTGCCATCTAAATGGATTTTACCAATCATAGCGGTTTGGTACCCATTCTTCCTAAGGATCTTTTGGAATTGCTGCTGGTCATGGTCAAACGGATGCTTTTTGGTATTGGTGAACTTGCCGTTCATATGACTCATCTTCCCGGTTAATAAGGCAGCTCTACTGGGGGCACAAATAGAATTTTCAACATAGCATTTATTGAAAATCATACCTTCTGAGGCCAGCTTATCTAAGTTTGGGGTCGGATTCAGGTCTTGTAACCGGCCTCCATAAGCGCCGATGGTTTGGTAGGAATGGTCATCGGTAAAGATCCAGATGATATTAGGCTTTTCCTGCGCATATGCAGTTAAACTTAATAGGATCAATAAAAGTGGAAATAGTTTGGTTCTCATTTATTATTTGAAATTCGTTAATACCTGTCATGCTGAACTCGTTTCAGCATCTATTTTTTTAGTGAGACCCTGAAACAAGTTCAGGGTGACAATACTATTTTGTCACAATTTTATAAACTAAAGCTTTGTCAGCTTCCGCAGGTTTTTGTTTTGGCTGTCTTAAAAGTAAGCCTTCTTTAGTTTTTTTCCATTTGATTTTCTCTTTACTTCCTAACACTGAAACAGATTTAATTTTTAAATCTTTGGCTTTATTGGCAAAAACTCCCAAGGTTCTTTCCGGTTCTTTTTCATTCCACCCGAGTTGAATGGCGTATACCACATCTCCTTTTCGAGTGTACCTGATATCTGAAGCATTTAACTGGTTCAATCCTTTTTTAATGGCTCCATATTCATTCCAGGCATCGGCCTCATCTCGTTTTAAAACGGTGATACCTTCACCAAAGGTTACAAACGGTTTGGTATCATAAATGGATTCTCCATACAGTTTCATCCAGGCCCCAATACCCTCCATGGCTTTTACTTGTTCTTCGGGTATAGTGCCATCTGCCATAGGGCCGGCAGACAATAGCATCACACCATTTTTACTAACCACCTCAGCTAACATTCTAATAGCCTGGGCAGGATCTATAGCGGTTCTTTTTTCTTTATTGTAACACCAGCTGCTTCCCAAAATGAAATCGGTAATCCAAACTTCTGAAGTGATGTCTTCCATAGTGGCACGTTCTACATTCACTACCGCCAATTCCGTTGGAAAGAAATCCCCCTTAGTATTCACAACTACTTCTTTGTTTTCGGCTTTAGCCTTATTAAAATAGTTTACTAAGAACTGCTTTCTATAATCTTCCGTTATAAATCGTTGTCCGAAATCCATCCAGATATAATCCGGACAATGGGCATCGATCACCTCATTAAGCTTTCCTAGCCATAAATCCTGAGCTTCGGCATAATCCATGTTACAATACAGGTTCCTGTATTTTTCGTCTTGAGGCACTTCACAATTTTCGTATACGTAATTGTATTTATTTATGGTTACCGGACGTAAGTAGGATTGATTAGGTTTAGGATAGAACATGTTATGAAACCCGTGGTGAAAGGTCGCCATAAACTTCAGGCCTCTTTTTTGGGTTTCGTCCCCAATGGCTTTTACTACATCAATTCCCGGTCCCATACCTACTGAATTCCATTCATTCACCTCACTATTCCAGAGGGAAAAACCATCGTGATGTTCTGCAATAGACCCAATGAATTTAGCCCCCATCCCTTCAAACATATCTACCCATTCTTTGGCATCAAACTTAGGGGCTTTCCACATAGGAATAAAATCATGATAATGGAAGTCTTCCCCGTAATGCTCGCGGTGCTTTTTATATACTTTGCCTCCCCAAAGGTTAGGGTCACGGTCCGGAACATACATCCAACGAGGATACCATTCGCCATCTGTAGCCGGTACCGAGTACACCCCCCAATGAAAGTACACACCCAGTTTGGCGTTAGCGAACCACTGGGGTACGGCTCTGTGTTTTTTTAAAGATTCCCAGGTTGGTTTGTAGTTTTCCTGAGCCGTTAGGTTCCCTATAACAAATAGGAAAGCAAACAATTTTAAAAGCAATTTTAATGATTTCATGTGTACTGTTTAAGTTGACTTAAACAAAATTGTTGAATTCTCTTTAATTGGAATGTGACAAAAGATTCAAAAACTATAACAAATAGGTTAAATAGGCTTTTTTACTTAAAAATGAGCTCCAGTGAACACGCCACTATCCCTTGTATCACTGTATAATTCAAGAAGACTCTTTACTTTTTTTATATATTTTGGATTATTGATATAATTGAATTCCTCATGTTCCCAAATGTTTTTATTTAAATTGAACAAAGCTATAGGCGTTCGTGTTTTATTGGTTTTATCTTTTTTATCTACCTGAATGATTAATTTCCAACCGTCTTTAATAATCATCACTTCTTTATGAGAACCTCCTTGTAGCATGATGTGAGCACGTGATTTGGTTCTTTTACTTTGACTAAGGAAAGGCAATAAATTATAGGAATCTAAAGCCTGGCCTTTTTCAATTTTGGTTTCCGAAATGGCCGCAATGGTTGCCAAGATATCAGTTCCCAATACCGGTACATCGGATTTAGTTTGCCCTTTAATTTTAATAGGCCAGGACACGATGAATGGCACTCTGCTCCCGCCCTCATAAGGATCATTTTTACATCCTCTATAAATGTCACTGGACTCGTGTCTGGCATTCCAAGTATCTCCGTCTATATGGAGTCCGCCGTTATCAGAAGTAAAGATGAATACGGTATTTTCATAAACACCTTGTCGCTTTAATTCATCTACTAACATTTTTATTTGAACATCCAACTCCTTAACCATATCTAGATGTTTTGATGGTGTGGTTCCTTTTATCTTTATTCCGTCAATTTCTTCTGGTGCAGCATGCGGACCATGAACTGCCTGAGAACAGTAATACATAAAGAACGGCTTATCCTTATTGGAGTTATCCTTAATAAATTTCACAGCTTTATTGGCTATAAGTGGTCCTATTTCGCTAGGCTGCCACATGGAATCTCCGTAACCTTCTTTCTTATCAAAGGTAAAACCATGTCTGTTAGCGTACTCCTTATCTATAATTCCTATCAAAGAATGTTTATTTAAAGGGTACCATTCATCATTTTCGTAAGCTGCATAAGGTACATTTTGAATTCCTGATGGTAAATTAAAACTATAATCAAAACCATTTTGCATAGGGCCATCACTTACAATTTTTGTAATATCCACATTAATACTGAATTTATCTTTATCTGATTTTGGGTTGTAGATTTCTTCAGGGTTTCTTTTATCCCTAAAACCTGTTCCTAAATGCCATTTTCCAATAAAAGCGGTATTGTAATTGGCATTTTTCATCAATCTGCCCAGGGTTAGCGTCTCTTCAGTAAAAACACCTTTGGAATAGCCACCCCAAACGCCCCATGGTAACGGACTACGATAATTATAATTCCCGGTCATGATGGAATACCTGGACGTAGCACATAAAGCCGCCGGCGCATGGGCATTGGTAAACATCATGCCGTTTTCGGCTAACTTATCAATATTTGGTGTTTCAATAATGATTTTAGGATTGTGTAATCTTCTATATTTTGAAATGTCACCAACACCTACATCATCTGCCAATACAACTATAATGTTTGGTTTTGCGTTAGAGGGGTTTTGCGCACTTATAAGTCCTAAAGTAAAAAGGACTAAAAGTAAAGCGGAGAAACAGGTTTTCATCTTCATATCTAAAAATTTACTTGAGTAAAGCAAATTTCCTTATTATACCTAAGAAGAAACGCCACAAAAGAATTTAAAAATATCACAAATAGGTTTTGTAAAGAATATATTTTTACAAGATTGACTTCATTACTAAAAACACCCTCACAATCTTTAAAAGTTTCATAAATAAAGGGTGTCTATCAATTATTGTATTTGCTTTAATTCGTTATAATATTTTTTATTCCATTCAAAAGGTTCTGCCAAATCTTTAAACCAATTAGCGAATTCTTTAGATAATTGTTTCACAATTTTTGGATTGTCCTTATAAACATCATTGTTTTCGGCAGGGTCTTTATCTAAATCATAAAGTTTGGCATTTCCATATTCCATCATTTGAACCAATTTCCATTTTCCCGTTCTAACGGACCAAGCTGCTGGGGCATCTGATTTTTTATATGGCAATTTTTTAATGTTCTCCTTACCACCTGCTTTTCTTGCGACATGGGTACCTGCCCAGAATAGACACTCATGGATTTCTTTTTTCTTTTTACTCTTGAATACGGGTAGAATATTTTTACCATCGAGCGCAGTGTTTTTAGGTTTTTCAATATTGGCAGCTGCTAAACTGGTGGTCAGTACATCTAAAGAAAACACCATTTCTGAACGTACTTGACCAGCAGGAATTTTTCCGGGCCATTTCATCATAAATTGTACGTGGTATCCACCTTCCCATTGTTCTCTTTTAAATCCTTTCCAGGGGGCATTATTACCAATCCACCATCCGGGCAAACCACCATTATCACTCATAAAGAAGATTAATGTGTTTTTATCTAAATTGTTTTTTTCAAGTGTATTCAATAGCTTTCCAATACTTTCATCCAAAGCCTCGACCATGGCCATTTGTTTAGCTTCACTACCAGGGAATCCTTGTTTTGAATATTTTTCAATATAGGCTTTAGGTGCTTGCATAGGGCTGTGTACGGCGTTGTATGCTAAATACATAAAGAAGGGTGTCTTTTTATCTTGTTCTATGAATTTAATGGCCTCTTCTGTAA
Source organism: Seonamhaeicola sp. (assembly GCF_028281565.1). GTDB lineage: Bacteria > Bacteroidota > Bacteroidia > Flavobacteriales > Flavobacteriaceae > Seonamhaeicola. Next base: position 138,350 of record NZ_JANQJQ010000041.1, on the reverse strand, counting down.
ATTGAAATGTTAGGTAATCGTGTTTTTTAACTTTCTCCTTGCCATTAAATAGTATAGGGGAATTAAAATAATCGGTTTGAGCGCTATTAAAACCATAATAGGTATCTATGCCTCGATCTAATGGATGTTGTCCTTTTTGTTTTGTTCCAATATGCCATTTTCCTATAGCCGCAGTTCTATATCCTGCTTCCTTAAAATAGGTATGCATTACTTTTTCTGAACCAGGAACCCCAGGACCTTTTTGGGTATCAAGGTTGGCATACACTCCAAATCTTTGTTGGTACTTACCCGTTAATAAGCCAGACCTTGAAGGTCCACATACGTTAGCGGTGACATATCCGTTGGTGAATTTTGCCCCTTCATTGGCAATTCGGTCAATATTGGGCGTCTCTATTCTTACGTTCTTTTGATTTGCAAAAGCACTAGTTGTGGAGTAGCCCAAGTCATCTGTTAAAATGACCAAAATATTGGTTTGTTTGCTTTGAGCCACGGCTACCAAGCTTGTAAGCGCAAGCAACATTGAAAGCTTTAATAGTGATGTATTCATTTTTATCCCTTTATTAAGTCACCGATATTTTACTCAACAATGAGTGTTTTTTTCTTTTCAGCTTCTTTTACCAAATCCTCATAAAGTTTTTTATACAGCTCCAATCTGGTTTTTTGATACTTTCCAGCTTGCAAGAAGATGTTTGCTTTATTACCCTTATTCCAATCATTCCATAATTTTGCTAGCTCAGCTCTTGTTTTTTTTGCTTTATTAGATAAATCTGTAGACTCGTACGGATCTTTCTCCATATCGTATAATTTAGGGTTTGGGTCTTTCCCCCAGTTTTCCAATAAAAACTTGGCTTGTTCTGTTCGTACGGCAAAAGCTTTGTTGGTTTCTATTCTCCAGAATAAAGCATCATGTGGTGAACCTGACTTTTCCCCTGTTAAGTAAGGGATTAAGTTTTTACCATCTAAAGGTTTTCCAGAAGTATCACCTTTACCTAAAGCCACGGCCGTAGCCGCAATATCCAAAGCCGATACCAAGCCATCAAATTCCCCTGTTTTTAGGTTACCTCCTGGCCAATGTAAAATAAACGGCACATGGCTACCACCTTCATGCATACTACCTTTGCCTTCTTTAAAAGGCCCATTATCGGCAAAGGTGTATCCTTTCTTATCTGGTCTATGTCCCCCATTATCAGATAAAAAGAAAATAAGGGTGTTTTCAAGTTTGCCTGTTTTTTTCAAGGCATCCACAACAGTACCAATACCTTGATCCATAACGTCAATCATAGCTGCATAAGTTCTACGATTTGGATCCTTGATGTGTTTGTATTTGGCTATAACATCTTCAGGTGCCTCTAAAGGCTTATGAGGTGCATTGTACGCTAAATACAAACAAAATGGTTGATCCTTACTTCCCTTTATAAACCTAGCGGCATCTTTACTTAAGGCTGTTGTTAGGTATTCGTCAAACTCTGCAAGTTTATCATTTCTCGTTAAAGGTTGCTTGGTGCCTTCATTGGCTGCATAAAGCGGATCTCCTTTTTTACCAATTAAGGGCCTGTACTTTTCGGTGAGTTCTGGAAAGTAATTATGCCCACCCGAAACAAAGCCATAGAAATAGTCGAATCCTCTTCTATTTGGGTGGAACCCATATGAGCCTCCCAAATGCCACTTGCCAATAATCCCTGTTTTATATCCAGATTTTTGCAAACGTTTTGCAAAGGTTTGTTCTGTTTTAGGCAAACCATTATACATATCGAAAGGCGAATTGGTCAAATTGATTTCCAATCCAAATCTTGCCTGGTATCTACCTGTGACCAATCCTGCTCTTGAAGGCCCGCAAAATGGATGGGTAACATAGCCGTTCTTAAAAATCACGCCGTTATTAGCTAGTTTGTCTAGGTTAGGCGTGAATATTTCTTTAGAACCTGTAAACCCTACATCTTTGTATCCTAAATCGTCTGCTAGAATAACTATTATATTGGGCTTCGACTCGCTCAACCTACCAGCTTTGTCTTGGGCATTAATACCTTGAAAGGCTAAAAGGCATAGAAAAATAATCAGTACATAGTGTCTTCTCATAATGTGAATCATTTGTTTTTATGTTTTTGGAAATAATGTCATTTTTAAACAGGTGGAACGTAATCGTAATTACTATTTTAAATTTGATAATTGGGAGTTTCTAGCTCTGTTATTTGTTTTTGTCTCCGGAAATAGCCTTATCTATAAAGGCTTGACGTTTTCCTTCTTCCCTATCGCAATTAGCTAAGTGCTCGTCTGGCCATAAAGGCGTTATATTATCTCTAGACCATTGCTCGTACTTTTCCTGAAGTCTTTTTGCAATTTCAGGATGTTGATCCAAGATGTTGTGTTGTTCTAACTCATCCTTATCCATATCAAACAGGAAAGAAGCTTTTTTGTAATAGGATCGTATGAATTTGTAGTTTTTGTCTCTAACGGCGTAACCTTCACCATTAGAGTAACGCCAGTACAAGGTTCTTTCTTGAAGTGTTTTATCATTGTTTTCTAAAATTGGCATTAAATCTACACCGTCGATTTCTTTGGTTTTAGGTTTTTTAATATTTGCCGCCGATAGAATAGTTGGGAAAATATCCAAGGCTATAATAGGTTTTTCGTAAACTCGATTCCCCTTGATTTTTTTGGGCCACGAGATTAAGAAAGGCTCTCTAATACCTCCTTCAAACAGCATACCTTTATGTCCCCTATATGGCGCACTACTGGCACCATGGGAATGCCCACCGTTATCACTGTAAAAGAAAATTAAGGTATTTTCATATGCCCCCGTTTCTTTTAATTTATTAATTACTTTACCTATCCCCACATCCATTCCAACAACCATAGCAGCATAAGCCGCTCTATCTCCGTATTCAATATGGCTTACCATATTTGTATATTCTTTGGTCGCCTGAATAGGCGCATGAGGTGCATTATAAGCTAAGTACATAAAAAATGGCTTATCGTTTTTTGTGTATTCATCAATGTATTTTACAGCCTCCTTACTAAAGTCATCAGTTAGGTAAGTGAGTTCACTCTCTGGCACTAATTTTCCATTTCTTTTTACTCCTAATTCTTTCTTATCCGCCTTGGTTTTTCCCCAATAATTCAGACCGCCGCCACTAAAGCCATACCAATCATCAAAACCTCTATTTATTGGCAAGTATTTACTGGCGTTCCCTAAATGCCATTTTCCAATGGCGCAGGTTTGATAGTTGTTTTGTTGTAACAGTTCTGAAATCATCAACTCACTCGTTGGCAAGCCAATAACGGTATCTTCTCCTTGATGGATATTTTCAGGATTGTTTTCATGCCCGAATCTTTGCTGATATCTACCAGATAACAAGCCTGCTCTACTAGGACTACAGTATGGATGGGAGGCGTAACCCTGACTGAAAACAACGCCCTCTTTGGCTAATTGATCCAAGTTGGTTGTTGGAATATCTGTACCTCCATTAAAACCAACATCTCCCCAGCCCTGATCATCTGAAATTATAATAATGATATTGGGGCTTTCATTTTTTTGGGCCACACAAAGTATGGAGCAGCATAATAATGTGATTTGTATAAGTTGTTTGATGCTTCGCATGTTGTTTTTTTAATTATTTATTGGTGTTTATTTCAACGATTTCTTCTCTCGCGTCTTCATCACGTAATGAGAAAGAAACATCTTTAATGCTTAGATTTTTAATATGTCTTGCAAATAATCCGTAAGCTGGAGTAGGCCCTAATTTGGTGAACTCAGGATATTCGGTAATATTTTCGGGAACCACTCTTTTAGCATCTTCTGAAGTAGCGCCACCTGGTAAATCCACTTTTACATTTTCAATATTGATTTTCCCCAATAAGTGGTCTGGGGTTCCTGAAAAATAAAATCCGGTACTCACTGGCATCCTCAATGAATCCCTATCACTAACTTTAGCTTCAATATTTCTAATGGTGACATTATTAATACTGCCCGTTGGCTTTCTTTTGGCATTTCTATAGACCAAGCGCCTTTCACAAAGTCTAATAAAGATTGGCATTTCAACATTTTCCATCTTGATATCCTCAATAAGGATATTTTCTACCTTAGCACCATCCGCACTCAGTACCTTAATGCCGCCTCCTTTGGTGTCATGGATAAAGCAGTCTCTAACAACAATATCCCTAAAATCTCCCATAGACTCCGTTCCAAACTTAATGGCTCCCCAATGGCTACTTAGTTTACAATCGTACACCTCAACATTGGTGGTTGGTTCTGGGCTGGTAGACTTAAAGCAAATGGCATCATCTCCAGAATCTAGTGTACAGTTTTTAATAACGCCATGGGTACTTGAATCAATATCAATGGCATCATTGTTTTTATTCGCATGACTATAAATACTAATACCGTCAACTTCAAAATGGTGCGTTTGAAAGAAGTGCAAGGTCCAAGCCGCAGGTTGTCTGAGATTAATATCGGTCAATTTTATATTTTTTGATCGGACCACACGAACTAAGAAAGGCCTGTTATTTGTTTTAACTGTTTTGCTAACGTATTGGTTAGTATCGGTTAATAAACCACTTAAATCTGGCTCTTTAAGCTTAATCCCTAATTTTTTGATTCGTTCTTTAAGGACTTTGGGAGCAAACATTTTTCCTTGACCATCTATGGTCCCTTTACCTGTGATTGACACATTTTTCGCGTCAATAACACCTACAAGGCATTGCCCTCTAAACTGTCCGGTAGCATCAATAAATGGTTCTACAGGTGGAAAATCATTAGGGTTGAGACTGGCTAAAAGCGTAGCACCCTCTTCAATCTTTAAGTCGACGTTATCTTTTAATAAAATAGTACCTGACAAATACGAGCCCTCACTAATAAGTACGGTACCTCCACCCGCTTTACTACAGGCATCAATGGCTTCCTGAATGGCTTCAGTATTTATTGTTTTGCCATCTACTTTAGCACCATAATCTTTGATATTAAAAACTTTTTCTTTAGTGGCACTGGCGCAACCAACGCTTAACAAGACTAAGACCAATAGTTTTTTCATAATTCAGAATTTCTATTATATATTTTCAGTTAGTCATTCAACTTTTTTATAGCTTCGTTTTCGTTCTTTTCCAAAAGTATTAGGTTATCAGGTAGAAACTATCCACATATGTTAGGCATTACATCATAAATGAGTTTTTCTTAGAAAAAGGGAGCAACAAGCCGAGGGAATAAAACCATCTCGAGTATTTTCTAAACGATATAAGTAGTTTTAATAATAGAGAATTTCCCCCGAGTTTATTTTTTCTTCTTTTTGGCCTTCATTTCTTTATAGGTTCCTATTAAGAATGCTTTCTTGTCAGCTAAGACGGCATTTCTATCAAATAACACTTTATACTTTGGATAGTCATTCCCTAGCATCATATGCTTGACCATGTAGTTATATTCCTTGTCATAAAGCTTTCGCATCTTATTTAACTGACCTTCGTAAGTTGATAGCTTAGCTAAATTATTCATCTCAATTCTATCATTACCAATATTAAACAACTCTTCAGTGGGTTGCATTCTATCATCTGAATATTGCCAATAAATGTATTTCCAGTCTTTGGTTACTACAGACATTTCCTGAATCTCATCATTGCCCCACATATTAGTTAAGGTTAATATGCGCTTACTATACTTTTGAGGTTTTTTAATGATGCATTGTAATTTTTCCCCATCCATATTTTTCAACGGCTTAATACCGGCGTATTCCAAAATGGTTGGTGCTATATCAATATTTCCCGTAATACTTTCAACAACCTTACCACGCCTATTTTGGGGCTCCCTGGGATCGTAGACAATTAGAGGTGATTTTGAGGCCTCTTCGTATGGAAACACTTTGCCTCCAAAATTATGAGCACCACAACTATAACCATTATCACTCGTAAAAATGATGATGGTATTATCACTTACTCCTTGCTCTTTAAGAGACTTTCTAATCATCCCTAAAGCATAGTCTACCCCATGAATTAACTGATTGTATTTTTTAATGGCATCTTGATAACTTTCTTCGGAATCACGCCAAAACGTGTATTCATTATATTGACGCCCTGCCTTTGATTGAGGCGATAAATGTGCTGCGTTTTCCATTCCATAATTCAAGGGCTTTTTATATGTTTTCCCTTTGTATACATAGTCAAAATAGGCATCCGGCGTAAATGGTAAATGCGGTGCCTTAAAGCTGATGGACATACAAAATGGTTTCCCTGATTGCTTTGCGGACTTTATAAAATCATTCGCCCAAGCACCATAAGCCCGAGTGCTATGAGGATATTTTTCGGCATAATGGGCAATGGATTCGTTTTTAGCCGTACTGTAGTTTGTTTGTCCCGGGCCTCCTCCCCAAACATCAAAAGCATCTTTGGGAATAACATCCATACTTTTTTCAGTCCAGTCATTTCCTTCGGTTACCGCAAAGCCAAATTTACCTGCAAACCCAGTATAATAACCTGCTTCTCTCAAAATAACGGGATACGATTTTTTAAATTTTTCTGGATGTAAAGGTCCGTGTAAAAAATTACAGCCCGTTTTGTATTCATACATCCCTGTCATTATTGTGGCCCTGCTGGCCATACAAATAGCCGTGGTATTGTAATGGTTTTTAAACATGACACCATCTTCAGCTAAATTGTCCATATTGGGGGTTACCACTTGGTCATTCCCATAACAACCAGTAGCGATACTTGTTTGATCATCGGATAACAAAAAGATAATATTGGGACGGTCTTGAGCGTGTAAAGCACAAGTTAGACTTAAATAAAACCCCAAAAGTATAATGCTATTTCTCATGTTTATAGATTTCATTTCGCTGTAATTTTTTCAATTATTCTTTGGTTACATAAAATCCACTTCCGTAGGTAGAGACATAATATTTACCTGGAACCGTATAATCAATAGCAATATCATTAATCCTATCAGATTGCCCGTTTCCTTTATTTATTTTAATCCAATTTTTTCCACCGTCTTTTGACAAATACGTCCCGGCATTTCTTCCTTTTACTGCATTGTTTGGTAAAGTTGAAATTAGGATCACATTTGTATCATATTTAGCTACTTCCACGCGATTCACCCACGGATAATCAAAAATGCGTTTCCAAGTTTTCATATTATCTTCACTCATCCATAATCCGCCATTGTCCATATCTTCAGTTTTAAAACCAGCTGTGATATAAATATTTCCATCCTTGGCAAAATGAATATCATTAATTCCTGTATTAGCCGCAATTTTGATCGTACCACTCACCTTCTTCCATGATTCACCTTTATTTTCAGATTTAAATAATCCGCCCTTTCTACCTTGAACCGTGGCATACAAAACGTTTGGATTATTGGGATCTTTTCTAACCGTAGAAACATCTGGATTATCTGGCAAGCCCGTATTGGTTTGTTTCCAAGTGGCACCTCCGTCGATAGACTTATGGACCCCAAAGCCTACTTCACTATTGCCAACATACTCCATACTCCGTCCTGATTTTGGCACGTTGAAATACATGATTTCCGGATTCCCGTCATCAAAAATCAAGTTTAATTGATGCACTGGTTGGTCGCCGCTATAAGCCTTTATTTCCCATTTTGGAATAGCCGTACCATGGCGTTCCCAGTGTTTACCGCCGTCTGTTGAACGCATTAAACTCCCTCTTTCATGTTGCCTGAAAAACATGGCATAATGTTTATTCACATCTTTGGGATGAATGGCATAGGCACTTAGCGAGGCCTCTGCTCCTATTAAGTTATGGAATGTTGCCGATTGGCCATCGGGTCTTTTAGAACTCGTTTCATCATTAGTAACCCACAACGTATTTTCACCAGCCATACAATATACTTTTCCAGGAAATCTTGAGTCTTGATAAAACCCATGTCCGGGCATATTACTGTTTCCAGCCCCAATGTAACTCTCTTCATTAGGATTGGTTTGTACGTCATCTATATCAATCCAGGTTTCTCCTTTATCATAAGACATTAGTGATATTTTGGCAACCTGTGCGTGCAAAATGGTTCCGTCTGCATTAAACTTGGCAAAATTACAGGCTTTACGGTCGTAATCGTCTCTATTCTCCCAATGATTTAGATGCAAGTATGATACGTTGGTGCCAATAGGGTTATTTCTGCTTTTCCAATATGCTATATCCTTTCCTTTGTTCCAACGCTTACCATTTCTAAAGGTAATATACCAATGTTTACCTCCGTCTTTACTACGCCACATTGACCCTGGGGCAAAGTTGTTTCTTGAGGCATTCGAGTACATATTGATGAGATATAAGTTATTCACATCATTAGGATCTACAGAAATTTGGGTAAAACGCTGTGTAATACTTTTGGGCAATTCTGGAAACTTTTCAACAGCCTCCTTACTCTTAACCCCTAAATAATAGGCCAAATTGTTGTAATAGCCTTTTTTAATGTTTTTATCTTTTGAAAACTGGGTTAAATCTAGAGCTAAATCACCATTGATTTTTTGCCAGCTTTCCCCCTCATCTGTACTTTTAAACACACCTCCTACTGAGTCCTTCATTGTTTTCCCATCAGCTTCCCATTCCACGCTGCCTATTAAAAACAAGGTTCTCTTGCCAGTATTTTTATCATGATGGATGGTTAAATATCGAATCACATCGGTATCTAAACCTTTCGTTTTTTGATTCCAGGATTTCCCGCCATTAGTACTTTTATAAAATCCGTAGTTCGTGGAAACATAAAGTACTTCTGAATTAACAGGGTCTACAATTATTTTTTGAACTTCGGCTTTCAGATGCAATCCTTTTTTAATGAGCAACCAAGTTTGTCCCTTGTCTGTACTTTTCCAAATTTTTTGCTGACTGCCATCATCTGTATAGGTGCCATGCGGTTTTTCCTTTGAAAATAGAATTTTACCGATATAGCCCATACGACCTGCACCTACATACCAAACATTGTCATCTTTAGGATCAACGGCCACAGAGGCCAAATAAGCTTTTCCAAAGGTTTTTGCCGATACCTTATGAGGCACCCATGTCTTACCCTTATTTCCTGTAACATAGAGTCCTTTTAATTTTAAATCTGTAGAAAATCCAAAATAATCAGACTGTCTGGAAAAATCCATATCCCCAAACTCATTAGGTCCTCTTAACCCTGTTTTCACATTGCTGGCATCTTCATCTAGAACGGTTTGATAGGTATGACCGCCATCAAATGAAGCATATGAATTACCCATATTGGGAGAAATATATAAAGCTTTAGGGTCGTTTGGGTGCCAGAACGCCGATTTGTTATTCCCGCTCATTCCGGGGCCGAATTGTTGCCAAACCATACCTGGGTCTGATTTCACATCTTCAGTTTTAAGCTTCTTGAAAAAAATTTTTTGTGAATGCGCACTGGCCGTTACTAATAATAATACAACTGCTATTTTCGAAAAATTCATTTTTATTAATTTACTTAACATGTCTTTATTGCTATTATTTTATACTCTTTAACTGCTCGTAATACTGGTCATCCCAGGCCACCGGTTTAGACATATCTTTAAACCAGTTTGCAAAGCTTTGGGTTAGTTTTTTAACTACTTTTTTATTTGATACGTAGACATCTGTAGACTCAGCAGGGTCTTTTCTTATATTATAAAGTTTAGACGCACCAAATTCCATCATCTGAACAAGTTTCCATTCGCCGCTTCTTACTGCCCAAGCCGGCGGGGCGTTGTCTTTAGGGTAAGGTAATTTTTTTGCGTTTTTATGAGCGCCTCCAGACCTTTCCACATGAGAGCCTGCCCAAAAGATGGATTCGTGAATTTCTTTAGTCTTTTTACTCTTGAATACGGATAAGATATTTTTACCGTCCAATGCAATGTTTTTGGGTAAATCAATATTAGCTGCTGCCAAACTTGTGGTTAGGATATCAAGTGAAAAAACGGTTTCATTACGTACTTGACCAGCTGGAATCACTTTTGGCCATTTCATTAAAAACTGCACGTGGTTCCCTCCCTCCCATTGCTCTCTTTTAAAACCTTTCCAAGGGTCATTACTTCCTTTCCACCAAGATGGCAAACCGCCATTATCACTTAAGAAATATATAAGTGTATTCTCTTCCAAACCATTAGCCTTAAGTGCATCCAATACTTTCCCAACACCTTCATCTAAGGCATCTATCATAGCCATTTGCGTTGCCATTCTCTTAGGGATTCCTTTTTTAATGTATTTGTTTATATAGCTTTCTGGTGCTTGATTTGGTCCGTGAACCGCATTATAAGCTAAATACATGAAGAATGGTTTCTGTTTATGCTTTTCTATAAAACCAACGGCTTCTTCCGTAAATTGAAATGTTAAGTATTTATGCTTTTTAACTTTTGTTTTTCCATCAAAAAGAATGGAGGAGTTAAAGTAATCGGTTTGTGCACTATTAAATCCATAGTACTTGTCAAAACCTCTATCTATTGGGTGCTGCCCTTTTTGCTTAACACCAACATGCCATTTACCAATGGCCGCTGTGGCATAACCAGCTTCTTTAAAATAAGTACCAATGACTTTCTCTGATGCGGGAACGCCCGGGCCTCTTTGGGTATCATAATTAGCATAAATACCAAAACGTTGTTGGTATCTCCCCGTTAGCAAACCTGCTCTTGATGGCCCGCAAACCGAAGCTGTAACATAGCCATCTGTAAACTTCGCACCTTCCTCTGCAATACGGTTTATATTTGGTGTATCTACTTTACTTGATTTATTGGTAAAGGCTCCAGTTGTAGCATAACCCAAATCGTCCGCTAAAATTATAATCACATTTGGCTTATCCTGAGCAGATATGCCCAGGGTAAAAAATTGCACCATAATAATAATGCCAATAGTCAAACATTTTACACTTAATTTATTCATGTTAAAAAATGTATTTTTTGTTCAGTGTAAAATTAATCCTGACCTAAGTAGTAAGAGGTATCAAACCGAATGAATATTATCACATATGAGTTTTATAAAGCTGTATTATGCGAATGAAACAAGGGGCATATAAATTTTGATGGATTATTTTTTTATGCATTAGAATATTCAAAGGTTTACTAATTTCCTCTTAAACTGGCAATATTTGGCCAAAAGATAATTTGGTTTGCAACTTTTGACTATATCATAAAAGTTCATTTGGAACACGCTCAAATTACTACCCAATGCCTAAAACAGAAAGATAAAATTTTTGAAAGTTTTTTCGCTCAATAACCCTTTCACTTTAATTTAAAACTCATTTCTCATTAAATCCAACTCATTTCTTACCTACTTAGTGTTCAGCCGCCTCAGTTTATATAATCAAAAACAATAATTTTATAATTCAAAATTCCACAATCAAATTAATCATTTAATTATCAAACAATTATCAAATTAAATTTCACCTTAAAAGACGTTTTCTCAAACACATTATATAAGAACATCTAACACAAAAAACGAAATAAAAACACCATGACCATGCTATTTCATAAATTAAAATTCATTGCACCATTTCTTGTTTGTCTGTTTTCAACAATTTTTGGAAATACACAAAATAAAGTAAGCACACCTAATATCATTTTAATGATGGCAGATGATTTGGGTTATGGAGATACCGGTTTTAACGGTAATACCATTATTAAAACCCCAAATTTAGATGCCCTGGCAAAAAGAGGTATGATTTTAAATCACTTTTACTCCGGTAATTCCGTTTGTTCACCAACAAGAGGAACGGTACTTACGGGAAGGCACCATGATAGATATGGTATCTACAGCGCAAACAAAGGCCATCTACCAGCCCAAGAAATCACACTTGCCAAGGTTTTAAAAGAAAAAGGTTACACCACAGGTCATTTTGGAAAATGGCATTTAGGAACCCTAAATAAAACAACTTCTGCAAAAGGAAAATCTAGAAAGCCTGCAGACAACTTTGCACCACCTTGGTTACGCAATTACGATGCTAGTTTTGTAACGGAATCTGCTATTAGCACTTGGAATCCTAGTTTAGGGAAACAAGCAAAAAACAATCCATTTTACGAAAATGGTGTTGCCCTAGACCCGAATTCACCAAGCTTATTAGGAGGGGTCTCGCGCGTAGTTATGGACAGAGCTATTCCATTTATGGAAAAAGCCATCAACGATAACAAACCCTTTTTATCTGTAGTTTGGTTTCATGCACCTCATGCAAAAGTTGAAGCCGGCCCTGAATATCTAAAAATGTATGAGGGCTACGGAGAAGCCGCCCACTTTTATGGATGCATCACCGAATTGGATGAACAAGTAGGGCGCATTGTTTCCTTATTAGAAAAAACAGGAGCATTAGATAACACTTTAATATTTTTTTGTTCAGACAATGGTCCAGAAGGAGGTAGTGCAAAAGGTAGAACCGCTGGAACCACCAAAGGTTTAAGAGGAAGAAAGCGTAGCTTATATGATGGCGGTGTTAGAGTACCTGCCTTTGCCGTATGGCCAGGAAAAATAAAATCGGAAACTACGTCTGATGTTATTCTATCTACTTTGGATTATTTCCCTACCATTCAAAATATTGTAGGTTATGATATGCCGGACAACCGTCCTATTGATGGTGAAAACATTCTACCCATTATAATTGGCCATAAAAAACAACGCTCTAAATCTATTCCATTTCGTTATTTTGGTGGTATTTCTTCATTAATTAAAGACAATTACAAACTAGTATTTCCTCATAAAGAATTATACGATTTGTCTAATGACTATGAAGAGAAAAATAATATTGCCTCGCAACACTCCAAAAAAGTAATTGAAATGCAAAATGAATTACTGTCTATTTTTAACAGTATTCAAAAAAGTCATTCGGGAGCCGATTATAATGACCCCTCTTTTAAACCAGTAGACAGTTGGAAAGCCTTAGAAACCAATAAAAATAAATTAGATGAAAAAGGAAGGCTTCAGCAGCTAAAAAAAACGGAAAATAAAAGGAAGCAAAAACAATAAGCGAAATACCGGCATCCACCTCATGAGAAAAAAGTTATTAACCATAAGCGTAATCCTGTTATCACTAACAATAAATGCCCAAAAGTATGAGGCAAATTGGGAGTCTTTACAAAACTACACGGCCCCAGAATGGTATGAAGATGCCAAGTTAGGGTTTTGGGTACATTGGGGCGTATACTCTGTTCCAGCTTTTAAAGGTAATCATGCAGCAGAATGGTATGGCCGATGGATGTATTCTCAACTAGGCCAAAGCTCTAACAACAGTAAGGGGTTGGCAACGCATCTGTACCATAATAAAACCTATGGCAGTCCAGATGAATTTGGATATAAGGATTTCATTCCGATGTTCAAAGCCGAAAACTTTAATGCCAATGAATGGGCAGAACTATGCGTCAGAGGAGGCGCCAAGTTTTTTACCATGATGGGAGCTCACCATGACTCATTTTGTATGTGGGACACCAAATTATCAAAATGGAATTCGGTTAATATGGGCCCAAAAAAAGACTTGGTTGGTGAAATTGCAGAAGCTGTTCGAAAAAAAGGCTTAAAATTTGGGGTTTCCAACCATACCGCTTGGAACTATGATTTCTTTTCCTGGAATCATATTAATAGATACGATGCTATAAATAAAGAAAATGAAGATTTATATGGCAACCCTATCATTCAAAAAAGCGCCGATACCGTAAGATATACCGCAAAAGACACTAAAGCTTCTTGGGTAAAAAAAACCAAACGAAATGAAAATTTTATTAGACCCAGCAAGCGCGATATGGATAGATGGTTAGAAAGAACCAAAGAATTAGCTGGAATGTACAGCCCAGATCTGTACTATTTCGATTGGGGGTTCAACCCGTCTATATGGGATTCTAGAAAACAAGCATTTGGGGCTTTCTATTATAACCATGCAGTGGAAACAGGACAAGGTACTTTTGGGAATCCCGGTGTTGTTCTTAATTACAAAAGCAACGCTTTTAAAGCTGGCACTGCCGTAAAGGATTTTGAAAGAGGCGGTATGAAAACCATAGCAGATATGGTTTGGCAAACCGACGATTGCGTTTATGATGACCACAACTGGGGATTTGTAGCTGGAACACCTATTAAACCAACCAATATGATTGTTGACCAATTAATGGACATCATAAGTAAAAGAGGTGTTTTAATGTTATCATTCGCTCCAAAAGCCGATGGTACTTTCCCAGAAGAACAAAAACAAATGATGTACGAGTTAGGAGATTGGTTGAAAGTTTGTGGAGAAGCCGTTTATAAAACAAGGCCCTATAAAGTCTTTGGTGAAATTGGAAGCAAATGGGAGGAAAGAAATGAAAACAACAACCAATTATACATTGCTACAAAAGAAGACATCCGTTTTACCAGAAATAAGGAAAATAATATTCTTTATGCTACTGTTTTAGAATGGCCGGGAGAAATAATAACCATAAAGTCTTTAGCTGATATTGATGCAAAAAACATCAAGGCCATTAAACTTTTGGGTACCGGGAACAAACTAAAGTTCAAACAAACTAAGAACGGTTTGGAAATTAAAATGCCCAAAAAGCCTTCTTACAACTATGCCTACCCATTGCGCATTACTTTCAAAAACCATATGAACCCCAAACCAGCTAAATAGCATTAACAATTATAAAAGGATGACACGTAACATATTTATAATAATTCTATTGGCCCTACTATTAGTTAACTGTGGCAAGAACCAAAACTCTAAGGAACGATGGACTGCGGAAAGAGCAAATGCATGGTATGACCAATATTCTTTTCTAGCCGGAGGGAATTATGTGCCCGCATCGGCCATCAATCAGTTGGAAATGTGGCAGGAAGATACGTTTGACCAGGAGCGAATTGATTTCGAACTCCAACATACTTCCGAAATAGGTATGAATACCATGCGTGTGTTTTTACATGATTTGGCATGGAAACAGGATAAGGAGGGCTTTTTCTCTAGGGTTGACAAATTTCTAGAAATCTCGGAAAAATATGGTATTAAACCAATGCTGGTGTTTTTTGATGGCGTTTGGAACCCTTATCCAAAAATGGGGAAACAACCAGAACCTACGCCACATACTCATAACTCAGGTTGGGTACAATCACCAGGGCGAGAAATCCTTTCTGATTCCAATAAACAAAATGAATTAAAAGATTACGTACAATCTGTCTTATCTCGATATAAAAATGATGCGCGCATTTTAATATGGGATATGTTCAATGAACCCGACAATGCTAACGCCGGTAATTTTGGAGGCGGCAGTAAAGCGCCAGACTTACCCAGAGAGGAGAAATTAAAACGATCTTTCGAACTACTTCAAAAGTCGTTTGAATGGGCTCGTGAAATAAATCCGTCCCAACCGTTAACCGTCGGTGTTTGGGGCAAACCAACATGGTTGAAAGCCCCCGATGCCATCGAAAAATTCAGCCTTGAAAATTCAGATGTTATTTCATTCCATAGTTATCAAGGGCCGGAAGAAACGAAACGTATGGTCAAGGGATTGCAAAAATACAACCGCCCCATAATGTGTACCGAATATATGGCACGTTCGGTTGGTTCTACTTTTGAAGCTATTTTACCCATTTTCCATAAAAACAATGTCGCAGCCTACAATTGGGGATTGTTTAGTGGTAAATCCCAAACCATTTACCCATGGGATTCGTGGAAGAAAACGTACACCTCTGAACCAGCCCAATGGTTTCACGATGTTTTCAGAAAGGATGGTACTCCTTATAGCCAAAAGGAAATTGACCTTATCAAGGCATTAACAAGTACCAAACCAAAATTTGCAAAACGAAAAAAAACAAACGAACAACCTAACATCATAATATACTTAGCCGACGACCTAGGCTGGAAAGACGTTTCTTTTAACGGTGCCATAGTGGTGAAAACCCCTAACCTGCAAAAATTAGCCAATGAGGGGATGGTTTTTGAAAATGCCTTTATAGCATCGCCTGCTTGTGCTCCTAGTCGTGCCGCTTTGCTAACCGGTTTAATGCCTGCTCGAAACGGAGCTGAGGCCAATCATACCTATCCAGGACCAAACGTAGAAATTCTAACAAAACAACTCCAAAAAAACGGTTATAAAATTTATTCTTTTGGGAAGATTGCCCATGGTAAAAAGGATAACCCACATGGCTGGGAACATTTCCATATTAAATCTGCTAACCTAGATAAAGTTGTTAAGGCGTTTTTCAATGATACTAAAGTAGACGGTCCTATTTGCGTGATGATAGGAGACCGAAGGCCACACGTATCATGGACCAAAGAAAACATATACGCCCCAAACAAAGTAGACTTACCAGATTATTTAATCGACACAAAAGAAACACGGGAACATAGGGGCAGATATTATTCTGATGTAACGGGCTTTGATCAAACTATGGGTAAAAACCTTAAGTTTTTGGAAACCATTTTGGGAGAAAACACCATCACCTTAATGTCAAGCGACCACGGCGCACAATGGCCTTTCGGAAAATGGAATTTATACGATGATGGCATAAGGACGCCTTTGGTGGTAAAATGGAAAGGAAAAATTCCGGAAGGAAAACGCACCAAGGCTATGGTGAGTTGGATTGACATCCTTCCTACCCTACTCGATATTACCGGTTCTCAAACACCAAATGCCTTAGATGGAAAATCGTTTGCAAATGTGCTGACCGGTGAAACGGATGCTTTTAGAAAAGAAATCTTTACTACCCATAGTGGTGACGGCTATTTTAATATCTATCCCATTAGAAGTGTGCGAACCCCGCAATATAAATACATCAAAAACTTACTGCCCGATTACTATCACACCAACCATTCAGACATACTAAGAAACGATGGCGCAGGAGCCTATTGGGATTCATGGGATGAAGTTGCCAAACATGATAAGCGAGCGGCACAAATTGTTTCTAAATATTACCAACGCCCTGCCGAGGAGTTCTATGACCTCAATACAGACCCCAATGAACAAAATAATCTTATCAACGATTCAAACTATAAAGCTGAAATTGAAAGATTAAAGCAAAAACTAAATGACTGGATGGAAACACAAGATGACCAAGAAACCGTTTTTAGAAAACCATACCCATTATCAGAACCAAAACCCAGTAAAGCATTAGTAGAAGGGTTAAAGAGAAAGTAAAAGAATAAGCAATGAAACCAGCATTAATTTTTAAACAGATAAAACTCCAACAATTCCATTCTTTTATAAGCACATTATTGTGGTTGCTTATAGGGACGGCAACAGTAGTAAATGCTCAAAGCAAGCAATCAAACGTTTTAAAACGGCCGAACGTAATCATTATCAATATTGATGATATGGGTTATACCGACCCATCCTGTTACGGAGGTACTGCTTTTAAAACTGAAAATATTGACCAACTTGCAAATGAAGGCATCAAATTCACCAACGGCTATGTTTCTGCCCCAGTATGTTCCCCAAGTCGTCATGGTTTGCTAACCGGCAGCTATCAACAGCGCTTCGGAATTCAGTGGAATCATGATACTTATAAGCTGCAACATCGCGAAAGAGAAACCATTGTACCAAAAGCACACAAACATATTAATCAGGCGTTTTCAGATGCAGGATACGTCACTGCTATTGTAGGTAAATACAATTTGGAAGGATACCCTGAAACGTCTTTCGATTATGAGTTTTCTCTAACCTCGGCAGGAGCAAATTATTTCCCCGAGGCAGATGGGAGCTATAAAGGTGTTGATGGGGTACGCAAACCAAAAGGAGGCTTCCAGATGATGATGTGGGGACCAGAACGCGAAGGCGATGAATATTTAACAGACCGCTGTGGCCGTCAAAGTGTAGAATTCATTCAGAAAAACAAGGACAAGCCGTTCTTCTTATACTTGGCTTTTAATGCCGTACACTCTCCGTTTCATGCAAAAAAATCGCATAAAAAAATGGTCAGTCATTTAAAGTCTGAGGTGATGCAATTATACGCAGCCATGGCCATTTCCATTGATGAAAATATAGGTAGAATCATTGAGGTTCTTGAAAAAGAAAAACTACGTGAAAACACCATCATTGCTTTGGTAAGTGATAACGGTCCTGCCAATCCGGTTCATCTAAACATACCTTCATGGTGGCCTAAAAAAACACCCTATCATCTACTTGGGCAATGCAAGCCTTTAAACGGTTACAAAGGCACTATGTGGGAAGGCGGCATCCGCATTCCATATATTATATCATGGCCTGGTCAATTGCAATATGGTAAAGTAATTGACAACCCTGTTTCTACATTAGACCTGTACCCAACACTTTGCGCAGCGGCTGATGTAAAAACCCCGGAATACACAAATTTAGATGGCGTGAACCTACTTCCCTGGATGCGTGGAGATTATAAAGAAGACCCACATAAGGCCCTGTTTTGGTACGCTAACCGCATGGGGGCTGCCCGAATGGAGAAATGGAAATTGCTTATAGAAGACAATAAACATTATTTATTCGATTTAGAAAACGATATTGGTGAAACCACCAACGTTATGAAACAGAACCCAGAAGTTATGGATGAAATCTTTGGAGCGTATATCAACTTTCGTAATGAAATGCCTGCCGCCCGTAACCCTTTTCTGCGCCCAATAGATATTAGACACGCTGATGTGAAAAACTTAGACCCTAAAGACGGAAACTAAAGATTAATAAAAAAAACTATGCAAAATAAACTCATTCTTTCCCTATTAATCCTGATGGTATCAGGTTTTAGCCTTAATGCCCAAAGCCCAATCGATTTTTCTAAAATTGATAAAAAGAAAATTGTTTCGGACCCTTCGGTTCAATGGACACAATTTGGTCCCGGAAGTGCCGGTAACAACTATCACATCTATTGGCACCCCACCGACCCCAACACCGTATTTCATGGTCCTAATATGGGGAACTCGTACCGCTCCACAAACCGTGGAGAAACCTATACAGGAGTCATGGACCCGGACGGACCTGGATATAGGTCATGGGAAAGAGGCCCCGTAGAGATTTATTCTCCAGAGTTTTCTCATCAAGATGAAAATTTTGGTATCTGTACCATGGAAGGTGCTTCACATATCTATACCACAACTAATAAAGGGCTTACATGGGAAAAGAACGATGCCATAAGCTCACAATTTAAGGGCATTCACATAAACACTATTGAGGTAGACCCTACGGATGATAATATTTGGTATGCCGGTTCCGGAAACATTCGTGACTTTAATCACTTTTTCCATACTTATAAAAACCCGCATGGTGTATTTGGAAGTAAAACCGTAGTTGGAAAAGGCAGTGATGGTAAGGTAGATTATGGCCACAAATCCAGAATATGGAAAAGTACAGACAAGGGACAAACTTGGAAAGATATTACACCTAAAGGCATAGCGCCTTTAGCTCAGATTACCCGCATTTTTGTACACCCCGGCAAACCTAATGTGCTTTTTACGCCAACAACTTACGGTTTTTATAAAAGCACCAATGCCGGTAAAACATGGCAGTTAAAAAAAGAGGTTGGTTTTGATAATAACATCATCCGTTCCATGGATATGCATTTCGATACCAAAACGAAAAAGGTAACATTATATGCCATTGATTTGGTTAAATATATTCCTAACGGAAAATCGATGACCTATAATGGCGGTATTTACAAAAGTACCGACGAGGGTGAGCGTTGGACAAACATAAACCACAATATGCCATTGGAAAAGGCGGTACTTAAAAGTGCTCCTATCAAAAAATCGTATTACAAAATAGCCTTGAGCAAGTGGTTTGGGAAAACCGATAAGGAAGTTACAAAACTTTACCCTGAACTACCCGAAAAAATGATGCATTCGGTTAGCTTGATTCGAGTCAACCCTAAAAACCCGGACCATGTTTTGGTAATAAACAACTACAAATCGCAATTTACATTTCAGGGCGGTATGTTATGGCGAACCGACAACGGTGGAAAAGACTGGTACGTAACTCTGCGTAATGGCAAAAATTGGGAAGGCAAAGACAAAGTGCTTTGGCAAGCTCGTGGCAATGAAACATCTCACAACGTTAATTGGGTTAGTCAAGGTGAATGGGAAAAACGCGATTTATATGATCGCAAAGCAGGGGCTGTTGTCGAGTTCAATAGTGATGGTACCACCATTATGTGTCAGGTGGCCAAAGTAGTTTGTGTATCCAACAACAATGGCGATAGCTGGTTGGAAAACGACGAAAAAGAAACAGTACTTGGTTCACATCATTGGGTGGGCGCCGGTGATAGTAACCTACCCGGAGCAGAGCTAGTACAGGATATGCGATTGAAAAACCATTTTTACCTGTGTTCTGGTGAAAACAGTATTTGGAAAACAACTAATGACGGTGATTTAGTCCGTCCAGGAGCTCAGGCAGTTTACAAATTGAGTATCCCAAACAAAGAGAAACCTGCAGAATGTTCTGTAGGCACCATGGCCATCCACCCTAGAGACACTAATACCCTTTATTCACTGCATTTCCGCCAAGCCTTTTTCGGTAAGCTAATGAAATCGACAAATGCCGGTGAAACTTGGGAACCCCATGGTTCCTTATTCAATCCTAAAGCATTTGGAAACCCCGTAAGTATGAGCATTCCGCAGAACCATTTGCGCATTGACCCGGATTACCCAAATCGCTTTTACTGCGTGATTGCCAAAAAACGAGTTACCAGTGGTGGCGGTGGTGGTAGAGTTGGGAAATTCAAAGCCTATGGTGTCTATCGCTCTACCGACGGTGGTGTAAACTTTCAGATAATAAACAAGGGGCTTCCCGCAAAAGGAAACGTACAAAAATTAGAACTGGACCCAAACAACAAAGGCGTGGTTTATGCGGCGGTATCAGGCTCGAAAAATGCCCCAGGTGGGGTTTATAAATTAGAAGACGGAGCGAACGAATGGCAAGCCATTTCAATTCCTAAAGGCATGATAAGTGTAAACGATTTATATTTTTCAACAGATAATGAATTGTATATCTCCGGAGGCACTTGGGGAGGTAAAGCTAATGCTGGCGGGGTTTGGTCCTATGGTAAAGGAAAAAAATGGAAACAGGTATTTCCGTATAGCTTTACCAACCACATTCGGGTGGCGAAATACGACCCTAAGGTTTTGTTACTTACCATTCCATCTCATGCCGCTCCAGGCATTCTGAATCCTGGTATTTATCGTTCCCTGGATAAGGGTAAAACCTGGGCAAAAATTAACGCCGGTAATATTCAGTCAGACCGTATAGTCGATATTCAAATTGATTACCACAATCCCGGTATTTACTGGTGCTCTACTTACGGAGCAGGGTTTTACAAGGCTATTGATAAAAACTAATTAATAAATAAAAGTTTTGAATCATTATCATAACATACTACAAACCCTCATGCTTTTTGTTCTTGCTGCTATTTCAGGCCACATATCTGCACAGAATGAAAAACCAGATAGCCTGAGCGAGTCGAAGCCCAATATCATTCTTATCATGGCCGACGACCAAGGATGGGGCCAAACCGGATATTACGACCACCCTATCCTTAAAACACCAAACCTGAATGACATGGCAAATAATGGTTTGCAATTTAATCGGTTCTATGCCGGGGCCCCAGTATGTTCTCCAACAAGGGCAAGTGTGTTAACTGGGCGCTCTAATGATAGATCAGCCGTCTATACACATGGTTATGCCTTAAGAAGGCAGGAAAAAACGATTGCTCAAGCCCTTAAAAATGCTGGTTACAAAACAGCTCATTTTGGAAAATGGCACTTGAACGGATTACAGGGTCCCGGTGTTCCTATTTTTAAAAGTGACAAGTGTAGCCCGGGCGCATTTGGGTTCGATTACTGGCTGTCAACCTCGAACTACTTCGACATAAACCCAATAATGAGCAGAAACGGAAATTTTGAAGAAATACAAGGCGAATCGTCTGCTATAATAGTTAATGAAGCACTGCAGTTTATGGAACGTGAAAAGAATAACGACCAACCTTTGTTTGTGGTTATTTGGTATGGAAGTCCGCATGGGCCATGGAAAGCGGAAGAAAGGGCTAAAAAAGGGTTTGAAGATTTAAAAGCAACACATCAAGAGCATTATGGTGAGCTGGTTGCCATGGATGAAAGTGTTGGCTCACTCCGTAAGGGCCTCCGTAACATGGGAATAGGGCACAATACTTTGGTTTGGTTTAATAGTGATAATGGTGGCTTAAAAGCTTTTGGCCCTGAAACCGTAAATGGGCTAAAAGGCTATAAAGGCGAAATGTATGAAGGTGGGCTTCGGGTACCAGCAATTATAGAATGGCCTGCAATGATAAAAAAAGGACAAATCACTGATTTTCCAGCTGTTACCATGGATATATTTCCAACTGTAGCAGATATTATAGGGCTGCCCAATTCCAGCATGGTTCACCCTATTGACGGAACCAGCTTAAAGCCATTGTTTCAAAAAGATATAAAATCAAGAACAAAACCCATTCCGTTTAGAATGAGAGCGGAAGGCGCTTGGATAGATAACCATTACAAACTAGTCATAAAAGATATTGACAAAAGCAGCTACGAATTATACCATTTAAAGACAGATCCTGATGAATCTGACAACTTAATCGATAGGGAAACTGAAATAGCTCATAACATGATAAAAGCTTTCTCAGAATGGCATAGTTCCGTTGAAAGCAGTGTGAAAGGCAACGATTATGCCGGAGGGCTTTCCCAACCAGATATTGGGCGTATATTATGGACAAAATCCCCAGAATACCTGCCCTATTTTAAAGCATGGAGCAAACGCCCAGAATACAAAAAGAAACTTAAAAAATTTAACCAAGAATAGTTCATAAAATATAATTATGAAAACCAAAATAACAATGAACATTAAAAAAACTGTACTCAATTGCCTGTTTGCATTGGGATTCATTTTCTTGACACCAACTTCAAAAGCGCAATCCGGAGCATCTGTAGAGCGTCCAAATATACTCTGGCTAACTTGCGAAGACAACAGTGCTAGTTGGTTGGGCTGCTATGGCAATGGGAATGCTACAACCCCTAACATAGACAAATTCGCAACAGAGGGGTTTCAATACATGCATGCTTATGCCTCTGGCCCCGTTTGTGCACCGTCACGCAGTACCTGGATAACCGGGGTAAATGCTGTATCTATGGGAACACACCCAATGCGTTGTTCTTACGATATTCCTCATGATAAAATCAAATATTACCCGGACTTCTTGAAAGAAAGGGGATATTATACTGGTAATTTTTACAAAACTGATTATAATATCGGTAGCCGTAAAGACGGTGAATGTTGGGACCAAAGTAGCAGAAAAGTGCCACCTAATTGGAACGATCTAAAACAGCAACAGCCATTTTTTCAGGTGTTTAACTTAAAAAAATCGCATGAAAGCAACGCCTTTGGTGATGTTAGTAACACCAAACATGATCCTAAAAAGGTAAAACTGGCGGAATATCATCCTGATGTTCCGGGTATGCGTGAAAACTATGCGCTCTACCATGATGCCATGGAAATCATGGACAGTGATTTTGGCAAAGTCATTAAAAACCTTAAAGAAACTGGATTGTATGAGAATACCATTATTATTTATAACTCTGACCACGGTGGTGTGTTACCACGAAGTAAACGCTACTTATTTCAGAACACACTTCACTGTCCACTAATCATCCGCATACCTGAAAAATATAAACACTTGTGGCCTGCAGACAAACCGGGGACACAAATAAACCGTTTGGTAAGCTTCGTAGACATGCCAAAAACCTGGTTGAGTATTACAGGGGCAACAGTACCTGATTACATGCAAGGAAAAATATTCCTTGGCCCGCAAACAGAGCCTGAACAAGAATATCACTTTGCTTTCCGCGGACGCGCTGACGAGCGCATCGATAATGCCCGAGCCGTTTCAGACAAACGTTACCTGTACATTCGAAGTTACATGCCATACACACCATGGATGCAGCATTTGGATTATATGTGGAACATGGAAGCCGCCAAGGTTTGGGAAAAAGCCATAGCCGATGGTACTGCGAACGACATTCAGGCTAAATTTTTCGCTCCAAGAGGAGCCAGCGAAGAACTTTATGACATGTATAATGACCCTGATAATGTCAATAACCTGGCAACGAACCCTAAATATAGTAAGGTTCTTAATAAAATGCGCCAACGTATGCGCCAGAAACAGGAAGCGATTTACGATGTCGGCCTTATTCCGGAAACAGAGTGTGTACGTATGGCAAAAGAAAACAACACCACCATGTATGAGATGGCACGTAACCCAAAACTTTACAATGTACCGGTACTGTTGGATGCATCCAACTTGGCTCTGGAACAAAACCAGAACAACCAAGACGAGTTATTCAAAATGCTAGACAGTAAAAATCTTGGAATGCGTTATTGGGGCATAGTTGGTTCTTTTCTTTTAAACAACAAAGCAGCGGGATTAAAAGCCCTAAATGATGAATCCCATGAAATTCGAGCCATGGCAGCCTGGCTTCTCATCCGTACTGGTGAAAAGGAAAAGGGCATGGCATGCCTTAAGGATTTAATTAACCAAAATTCTTATGCCATTCTAATGGTCCTAAATATTGTTGACTGGTTAGGTGAAGATGGTCGAAATCTCATGCCTTACGTACGTCAATTAAAAATGAATAAAAAAGAGGTTGTTAAAAGGCCCGGTAAAACCAAAATTATTGTAGACTACCCGGGAAGGATGCAGCTAAACCTCTATGAGCGTTTTGGCGAATAATTTTCAGAAAAACAATAAAAGAATTTCTTGAAACCAACTATCCCCAGGGCAAGCCACAGGGGTGTTTCGCTGGCTTCATTTTTGGCCTCAGAGCCAAAAACCGAAATTCTGTTATTTAGATTCCCGTTTTCACGGGAATGACAATTTCAGCGGAAACCCCGCCGCAAGCATCGGGGAATTCTTTTCGATTAAAAACATTAAACTTATGATATTAAAATCATTCAGAAACGTAACTCTTTGTTCAATAATAGCTGTTTTCTCGATATCCGTCAGAGCACAACAAATTACTTCAATTGAAAATGAATTTATCAAAGTAGAAATCAGTTCTCGTGGTGGAGAAATACAAAGCGTTACATCAAAAAAGACTGGAAAACAATACATACATAACGATAAAAAGATATGGAAAAACAAAGCGCCTTTGATGTTTCCTGTTGCCGTTCGATATAAAGATAATGCGTACACATATAAGGGGCAGCACTACACAATGCCTACGATGGGATTGTTAATGAGAAGCCAAATTGAAGTAAAAAAAACGAGTCCCTCCAGTGCATCCTGTACGTTTCAATCTTCGGCAAAAACTAAAAAAAACTACCCTTTTGATTTTAGTTTAACGATAGTTTATAAACTAGAAGAAAACGAGCTCATACATGAGTTTATAATTGAGAATTTAAGTAACGATTTCATGTATTATGATTTGGGCGGGCACCCTATTTTTGCCCTGTCTTTGGGAGACAACAAAACACGGGAAGATTATCAATTTACATTTTCAAAACCCGTAACGATAAAGCGTCACCCCATTGTAAAGGCTTTAAAACAAACATCGGCTCTTTCATTTCTAAAAAATGACACCGCCTTAGACATTGATGATCAGCGGATGCCTAAACAAGGCGGTATATTATTGCTCGATTTTCCTAAAACCACTGTTGTAGGTATCGCAGAAAAAGGGAAAAAACCATTTATTGAAATCAATATTGGTAATTTCAACAATCTAAACCTTTGGGCTCCTAACGATAAGCCAATACTTGCTATTGAACCTATGATCGGACACCATGACGGGCAAGAATCGCCTTTGGCCATTGAAGAAAAACCACAAGTGGCCACGCTAAAACCAAAGGAAATAAAATCCTGCCATTTTTCGCTATTTATATATTAGCTAAGTATCCTGAAGGATGCAGCGGTTAAATCTATTTGCCCCTTTTGGTTAACAAGATAAAACAAACGCTTGGTATTGAATGATAAATATAACAGTACCAAGCGTTTACTATGTCAGGTCAATTTAGTCTAAAGCTCCTTAATCCAAATATTTTTAAATTGAACCAAACTTGCCGTAGGCCCTAGCTTACCATCTTTACTTCTCTTTCCATGGTGTTGTAAGGCTATTTCCCCTTCTACATCCAAACCAGGATATAACGCATTATCTATTACAATAATACCATTATTCACAACAGTGATTCTATTTCCTTTAACATAAACATCCATAGCATTCCATGATCCAACAGGGTTATCCTGATTAGATGTTGGCACCGCTCCTGCTCGTACTTCTGAAGGTAATTTTTTGTTGTTTCTAACATGCCATAATTCTCCCGAACCAACATCCCAACACCAAAGGTTTACTTGTCCAACACCCTTAAGCAATATTCCTGAATCTGCATTTGGCTTCATTCTAACCACCTTTTCTCCATGCTCATCAAGAACATAATCACCGTTAGGTAAAATTATAGGCATTTTGTAAAACGAGCCACCATATCCTTTAAAACGCCACTCTATATGTAGTGCAAAGTCTTTATATTTTTTCTTTGTAGTTAAGTGTCTTTTTGCCTTTTGCTTATCACTATAGGTTAAAGCACAATCAATAGTACCTTGAAACACAGACCAACTATTATTATTTTCTTCCGGTATTACCCAGTTAGATAAATCTTTACCGTTAAATAAAGAAGTATAGCCCTGAGATTTGTAAAAATCCGTTTTTTGTGCCCATACTGATGCTGTTATAAATGAGAACACTAACAGGATTCTCAATACATATTTATTTGAATTCATATTTAATTTAGGTTTTTAATAACGTATTATAACTATTTCCAAAGGTTTTCACCATAGGCCCAACCTTCTCTAGAGGCTTCTTTAATGTAATCATTCAGTGCAGGTTGATTGGTTATTTTCATGTTTTCCGCATCGTATTCAATTTTAGTATTAAAACGTTGCGCCATAGCACCAAGTAAAGCAACCTCTGTTAAATCGGCACCATACTCAAAACTAGATCCTGGTTTAGGACCTTTTCCTCTAATGGCATCCATAAACTCATCATGAGGACTTTCTCTGGGTATACGTCTTATACTCTCTTTCCAACCTTTATTTTTGAAAGACTGCCATTCAGCTTCCGGCATTAAAATTTTAGGATCGTATGGTTTTCCACTTGTGTAAACAGATTGTTTGTCCCCTACCATGATCATACCGCTTTTAGGCATTTTTTCAAAATGCCATTCTGGTTTGTTCTTTGGTCTTTTGCCCCCTTCATACCAATACAACGTTACGGCAGATTTGTCTCCTCTTTTAGGAAATTCATATTTTAAAACAGATTGGTCTGGAAGAAAGTCAGTGGGTCTTGGGCTTAATTTAGAATGTACAGGTTCAATTGATGTTGGCATTCCCAGATCTAATGTCCAAAACGGTGCATCCAGGGTATGACAACCCCAGTCTCCCAACATTCCTGTACCCAATTCAAAGTAAGAACGCCAAAATCTAGGTAAATAATAGTGGCTATAAGCGCGATCTTTTGCTGGCCCTAACCATAAATCCCAGGCCAATGTATCACGAACTGGTTCTTCTATAGGCGGATAGTTAGTTGGTTTGTGAAAATAGCCTTTCTCACTAAACTTAGGGCCATTGAACCAAGCATGTACTTCTTTAACATCGCCTACTAAACCTAAATTATACCATTCCTTTACACTTCTAATACCATTAGAGGCATGCCCTTGGTTACCCATTTGTGTTACAACGCCATAATATTCAGCTGCTTTTTTAAGTGTTCTAAGTTGCCAAATATTATGTGCCAAAGGTTTTTCAACATAAACATGCTTCCCCATCTCCATAGCAGCCATGGTAGCGGCAAAATGTGTATGGTCTGGCGTAGATACAATGACTGCATCAATTTCCTTATGCATTTTATCTAGCATGACCCTGAAGTCTTTGAACCTTTTAGCCTTAGGCATCATATTATGAGCTTTGGCTGCAACTTTGTCATCAACATCACACATGGCTACGATTCTAACATGAGGATAGGGTTCTCTCTCGCCTTCTGGTTCCAATCCTGCTTTAATACGTCTGTTGTCTACTCGTATTCCCAACATTTGGGTCCAGTTGTTCATACCCCTTCCGCTAACACCCACAACTGCAACATTAACAACGTTATTGGGAGATGCGCTTATTAAATGCGGCAAAATAGCTACCCCAGCTGCCGCTGTGGCTGAAGTTTGTATAAAATGCCTTCTAGATATTGAGTTTTTCATTTTTAAAATTATTTACTTATAAATTATTCTCAGTTTTTTAAACAAAATGTAATCTTTTACTAAAAGGATTTTAGAACAATTGTGTTTCCTTCTACTCCATCGGAAGTCACATTAATTTTTATTTCCCCTGTTTCTTTGGTCGATTTTATAATCGCCAATGCTTTGCCATTAAAAGCCGAAATGCTATTGGATTGAAACTTCTCCAACCCCATATTATTACCATTTCCAACACCGGCAACAACTGCTGGACCATCAATTACAAATTCCAATTTATTATTGGCTGTAGGCACCTCAATACCATCTTTATCAACAATTGTACATTCTACATAAATAACATCTTGGGCATTCGCTTTCATTTCAGAACAACGGCTTTCCACTTTAATTTTTGCAGGAACTCCAGCTGTTTTTACAATTTTTTCTGAATGAGGCTTTCCATTTAAATAAGAAACCGCTTTTAATTCTCCGGGTTGGTAAACAACATCCCAACTTTGATATTCTACACTGTTAATATCATTTTTGCGTTTCCCTAATGACTTTCCGTCTTGGAATAACTCAACGGCATCGCCATTGGTAAACCCATAAACTGTTACTTTTTTGCCTTCCATCCCTTTTAAATTCCAATGTGGAAAAATATGCACCATAGGTTTATCTGCCCACTGGCTTTGATAGAAATAGTAACCATCTTTAGGAAAACCTGCCAAGTCAATTGGTGCGAAAGAAGATGAACGTGCAGGCCAACCAAATGGAATGGTCTCTCCTAAATAATCCCAACCTGTCCATATAAAGATGCCGCTCACATTAGCATCCTGCTTTGCTAAATTCCAAGCCTCCATACCTGGAATCCCCCTAATATCTCTATCTTCAACCCAATCATAAGCTTCATCAATCTTATAACCGAACTTATCCCACCAAGCTTTTTTAGCGTCTCCAAATAAATAAGTACCTCTTGGATAAAAGCTCTGTGCCGATTGGTGTTCTGTAAACACCGACATTTTATCAGGGTTTAGGTTTTGTTCATGATTCAAACGTTTTTCCAATATATAGTTATACCCCAATACATCGCTGGTTCTTATAGCTTCTTGCAAAGGCCCGGCATCCATTTTTTTTGGATTATACCCATTAACACCATTTGTTACCGGACGGTAGTCTAACTCATGTACTATAGCTGCCAATCGGTTGGCTATAGGAATACCATCTGGCACCCTCATTTCCTTAATTTCATTACCAATACTCCACATGATGACCGATGGGTGATTACGGTCTTTTAAAAGAAAGTCTCTTAAATCCCTATCTGCCCATTCCTTGAACTTATGCGCATAAAACTTTACAGGAATGCGCTTTTTTTTCCCATCTTGAACAGTGGTTGGGTTTTTAGCGATTTCCCATTCATCAAAACATTCGTTCATTACTAAAAACCCCATACGATCACATACATCCATAAACTCTTCTGAAAAAGGATTATGAGCCGTTCTCACGGCATTACAACCCATTTCGCGAAGTTTTTCCAACTGACGCTCTACGGTACGTTCGTAAATAGCTGCACCTAAAGGGCCTCCCGCATGGTGCAAGCAAACACCCTTTAACTTAGTTGGTTTTCCGTTTAATTTAAAACCTTCAGCAGCACTGTACTCTAGAGTTCTAATTCCTGTGGTGTTTGTTTCCTCATAAACCACTTTGTTTTCAGAAATCAACTCTGTCTTTATTGTATAAAGATTGGGTTTTTCTTGACTCCAAATTTTAGGGTTTTTAATGACTACAATTGTATTTATTTTTGCCTCCGAATTGGCTTTTAATGATTTAGAAGTACTCGTTTCCGCCACAACATTTCCATTGGCATCAATTGCAAATTGCTTAACGGTAATTTCTTTTGGTTGAGAAAAATCGTTTTTAACAGTGGTCTCAATTTTGATATCTGCCGATTCGTCCGAATAGTTATCAGCTACGATATAATTCCCCCAAACCGGCACAAAAATCTTTTCTGTTGTTATTAGTTTAACATGGCGATAAATACCTGTGCCGGTATACCAGCGCGACCCGGGCTGCTCAGAATTATCTAAAGTCACCGTGATAACATTTTCTTCACCAAAATTTATGTAGTCAGTCATATCGTAGTGAAAAGCGATATAACCCAGTGGGCGTTTCCCCAAACTATGTCCGTTGATAAACACTTCAGAATTTCTATAGGCACCGTCAAAATAGATTACGAAACGCTTATCTTTTTTATTGGCATCAACCATGAACGTTTTTCGATAAACTACCTTACCAGCAGGTAACCAAGCACCTCTTGAAAAAGACGGGTTGTCTTTACTAAATTCGCCTTCAATACTCCAATCATGTGGTAAGTCCACATCGCGCCATTTTGAATCATCAAAGGTTAGAGCTTCTGCTCCTTCAACTGCTCCTGCATAAAATTTCCATCCGAAGTCAAAATTTTCTTTTGTGTTTTTAAACAGATTTGCATCACTTGAATTTGCACATCCAGCCAGCGCAATTACAATAAATAAAATTAGTGGTTTTATAAGGTTTGTCATTTTTTAATAGATTATATATCTGTGTATTGTATTGGTTTTAAAATAATATTGCGGTACTTCACCAAGGTATGATCACCTTGCAAATAAATGGGCCCGGGCTTGGTAACATCAGCATTTAAAGCACCTTGGGTAGGCCCAATTAGCGGTTCATTATCGATCACTTTCTGTCCGTTTAAAACAATAGTAATATGCCTGTTTACTAATGTGATATCATATTTCTGCCAATTCCCACCCTCTAAACCTACATTCTCCGAAGGCTTTATACGAGAAAAAATGGAACCTACTCCTATTTTGCCTTGCATTTTGCTATCTCTGTCAACAACTTGAGCTTCATACCTTCCTTGAAGATAAATACCACTGTTCCCGCCTTTGGGCACATTAAATTCTATCTGCAGATTAAAATCATTAAACTCTTGTATCGTTCTTAAATTACCATAATTTGAAAAGGGGTCGAAACTTCGTTTAGGGGTATCATTGACCAATTCACCATGCTTTGCACTCCAACCGTTCTTTTGATTTTCATTAGTCAATTTCCAGCCCTCTAAATCTTTTCCGTTGAAAAGCACTATAGGGTCACCAAATGTCACCTTACTTAAATCTGGTTTTATAGGTAACTGAGGCAGTGGTTTTGCTATAAATTCAGCCACTTTAGTTTTGCCTTGATCTTGAGGGATATTCATAATGAGGTGAAGCCTATCTGCCTTAACATATGCTTTATGATCGACAAGTATTTTGTCTCCGGTTGGAGGCCCTCCGATATAATTGGGTTTTCCCACTTTCATTTGTCTTTTGAAAAATAAAGTATCATTTTTAATCGTCGGACCTTCAATGTTTCGTCTCATGCCCACATTCCACATTTCTCCTGTGAGCTCGCCATCTTTTTTATAGAAAGTCATCCAAATGGAATGTCCGCTAGGTAAGAAAGACGCCCAATCTCCAATTATTTTATCAATGGGTTCTGTTTTTTCAACGGGTACTTTTTTATCAGATTTACATCCAACAAACAAGACCCCAAAAAGAATTAGACCAATAGAACATATTTTTAATTTTCCCTGTTTCATAAGTATTTACATTTTAGGTGTCCTAAAAGCTTTTTTAAGAATAGTGGTTTCGATCATTTAATTTGCCACATTTTAAAATTGTCAAACAAAAAATGGTCTCCAACCACTGTTGGTCCAAACTTATTTAGAACGGGATGGGCAATGCCTTCCGATTTTAAGCGCCCAATCACATCTCCGACTTGACATTGCAGAATAGCTCCCTTTTTAATAATCTTTACATGATACCATTGCCCCTCTTTAAAATTGAATTTGGTATTGACTGATTTAGAATCCAAGAATGGCTTTAATTCTTCCGCTCGCTTTGGATTATTTTTTATTTCCTCACGAATTTTCAAATCCATCCCGCCCGTTTTATCATCTTTAATTCTGAATCCATTTTTAGAAAAAGAAACCCGCTGAATATGCCCCCAATATGAAGTTGTATTGGTGCTATCATCCATTACGATGTTAAAACGTTCGCCACCATTGAATTTTACGTCAAATTCAACAATGATATCAGAATAATCGAATTTCACACGCATCACGGAACCATGATTTACGCCCTTTAGCTGTTTCCCTTTGAGGTGGCCATTTTCAACTGCGTATGCACCATTTTTGAATCGTTCTCTTACTTCCCAATGCCTTTCTAAGGTTCCCGTTTCAAAATCATCTGAAAATAACAACTTTCCTTTTTTTACTTCGATAGGTTGAACCTTTTTGCCTTGACCATATCCGCTGATTACCAGTAACAAAAAGGCCCAACATATAATTTTATTACACTTCATGCCTAATCTTTTATAATTTTACCTGTTTTTATTATGGTCCCATCAGTTACTTCATAAACATAAAGTCCATGGTTTAAGGAAGAAAGGTCGAACGGTTGGTCCCCATGTCTCTTTTGACGAATCAACAATTTACCCTCAATGGAGTACACCATTAACTCCAAGTTTCCCAACAAGCCCTTAACCTGTAATGCTCCAAAAGTTGGGTTGGGGTAAACCAAAATATTATCATTCTTGATTTTATCTTCAACATTTAAACTATTAGGATTAGGATCTACAGCCATATACCAACCACTACCGCGTACGGAGGTATAATATTTTCCGGGTACGGTATAATCTATAGCAATATCATTCACTCTATCAGATTGCCCGTTACCTTTATTGAATTTCACCCATGTTTGACCAGAGTCCTTAGATAAATAGGTACCTCCGTTTCTGTTGTCGACATTATTATTGGGTAATGTTGACACCATAATAGTTCTTGTATCAAGTTTAGATACTTCTACTCTATTTGTCCAAGGGTAATCAAAAATTTTGGTCCAAGTTGACATGTTATCATCACTTACCCATAGCCCTCCGTCATCAGCTCCTACATTTTTAAAACCAGCTGTTATATAGGCTTTACCGTCAACATCAAAATGAATATCATTGATTCCAGAAGATCCTGAAATTGAAGTCGTGGATGCCACCTCACTCCATGAAGTTCCGCCATTAGTAGATTTGTATAAACCGCCCCCATTATCAATGACGGCTGCGTAAAGTGTATTAGTATCGTTAGGGTCAAAAGCTATCCTGGCGACATCTAATGAACTTGGCAAACCAGAGTTTATTTCAGACCAAGTCACACCACCATCCGAGGATTTATGAACACCCCAACTTTGACAACTATCCCCTACCCACTCTATATCTTTAGAAGATTTGGGTACACAGAAATATATATTATCTGGGTTATTTTTATCGATCATTAAACCTACCTGATGGACAGCCTGATCGCCACTTCCGGCAGGTGCCGGATCCCAAGGTTGCGGAATTGGCGTTCCTATAGAAGTCCAGTTAGCACCAGCATCGGTGCTTTTATAAAATTCCCCTCTACCGGCCTGTCTAAAAAAAGTGGCGTACCAGGTATCTTTATCAGTTGGGTGTACCACCACCGAACTAACGGAATGCTCTTGTCTAATACCACTATTGTTGAAAACCAAATGCATTACTGAAGCTCCTTGAGCTCCAGACCTCACCGTTTCACCTTCATCATTGGTAATCCATAAACTATTTTCTCCTGACGGACAAAACACCTTTCCAGGCCATAAAGGCGATTGATATAACCCATGACCGGGCACATTACTGTTTCCTGCACCTACCCAACCATCTAATGCAGAGCCAGGTTCATCGGCTGCTTCATCATCAATATCTACCCATGTGTCCCCTTTATCATAAGACACAAAACCAATTTTTGCTAATTGCGTATACAATACGGAACCATCTGCACTAAACTTGGCGTAATTGCAACCCTTGCGCTCATAACCATCTCTATTCAACCAATCACTTTTATATTTAAAAGTAACATTGGATCCCATAGGGTTATTTCGCTGTGTTACCCAATAAGAATCATATTTACCATTATTCCAGTTTTTACCGTTCCTAAAAGTTACATACCAATCAGCGCCACCATTTTTAGTTCTCCAAATTTGCCCTGGCTTAAAATTATTATCTGAGGCATTGGAGTATTCATTAACCAGGTATAAGTTATTGACATCATTGGGATCAACGGTAATTGTATTAAATCTGGTGGTTATACTAGTAGGCAAGACCGGGTATGCCGTTTGTGCATCCGTCCAACTTCCCAAGCCAAAATAATGGGCGACGGTTTGATAATAACTTTTCTTAACATCGTTGTCATCATTAAATTCGCTTAAATCAATATGCAAATTACCATTAAGGTTAGTCCAGGTTTCTCCTTTATCGGTACTTTTAAAAACACCACCCTGGTCATGTTCTACAGAGTTTCCACTGGCAGCAGCTTTCCATATAATATTACTTAAGGCGAAAAGCGTGACCTGATCAGTCACCTGATCATGATGCATATCCATTGAGAGAATCATGTCATGGTCTATCCCATTGGATTTTAAAGCCCAGGTGACGCCTCCATCTGTACTTTTATAAAAGCCATAATTTGTTCCTGCATATACAATGGAACTATCTACAGGATCAACCAAAATATGGCTAAACTCTGCATTGGAATTTATCCCTGAATTTGAAAGCGTCCACGTTTGTCCTTTGTTCGTACTTTTCCAAAGTCTGCCATTAGCATCGGGGTCAACAAAACTGCCTTTAGGGTTTGATTGCGGGTAAGACAATTTTCCATAATGCCGCATTCTACCTACTCCCAAAAACCAAATGTTGTCATTTTTAGGGTCTACCGAAACCACTGATAAATAGTTGTCGCCCACTACTCCCTGAGCTGATTCTACAAGCGACCATGTTTTTCCTTTATCTGAAGTTGTATAAAGGCCTCCCTTAACACTTCCTGTAGACAAACCAAAACTGGCATCTTGCCTTGAAAAATCAAGCGAATAAAAAGCTACCGGACC
The DNA here is from genome assembly GCF_028281565.1 of Seonamhaeicola sp. Classification (GTDB taxonomy): domain Bacteria; phylum Bacteroidota; class Bacteroidia; order Flavobacteriales; family Flavobacteriaceae; genus Seonamhaeicola. The sequence continues at coordinate 103,303 of NZ_JANQJQ010000041.1, read as the reverse complement.
TCTATGACCAGACTTGTAAGATCTACCATCCGGGTCCATAAGGGTTTCATAAGTAAAACCTCCATCTGTAGACCGATATGAATTCCCCATATTTGGACTTATATAATGGACATCGGAATCTGTGGGATGTGGATAGAATATTTTATTATTCCCACTCATCCCCGGACCAAATTGCACCCATTCTATAGAGGGCTCCGATACAATATCTTTTGTTTTTATATCAACAAAGAACCCAGATGGCGGAACAATCTCCTCAATTAAAAAATCATCGAAGTAATACTCTCCACCTCCGGAGGCTGATGGCCTAAAAGTGAACAAAACGTATCCTCCTGTATCATTCATTTCGGGAGTAATGACGTCTTCAAACTTTATCCAATCTGAAGTTGTAGTGGCATCATTTATAACATTATCACCATATAAATGAGACCCAAACTTGGTGCCATTGCTTTCAAAGGTTTTTATATGGGAATCATTACCGTTATCCGGCGAAATAATTTTGAAATAATAGGACACCCTGTAAGTTTTACCTAACTCCCAATTAATATTCTTGAAGGTCCATAAATTACCTTTTTGGCCACTGGCACTAAACTTTATATGAAAACCATAGCTACCTGTTCTTTTGGCAGCAGTTGTAATCTCAAAAGCATCCAGGCCGGTCCCACTTGTAGCAGCATCCCATTCTGTGGCTAAAGTATTTTCAAAACCACTACTAAACACTTGAGAGAACCCCATTATTGGGAAAAGAAAGAGTCCCCAAAAAGCACTCCTAAAATTCGTAATATTCTTAGTCATTAGTCATCAGTTTAGTTTGTTGATGCTAAATTAAATTATGCCTAAATGCCAAAAAGTAAGAAAGTGAAGGAAAAATGTAACAAATGGGTTTTTATTGCATATCCCCAATAAAAAAAGGCATTCTCACGAATACCTTTAGTAAATTTATAAGTAAAAAACCTAAGTCTATTTCTTTTTAATATAAACGTAATAAGCTATATTTTCTTCACCTTTGGCATTAAAGAAACTAGCATTCATTTGGGTTTTTCCTTTGGTTAAATGCACATTGAAATTTGCGGATTTGTCATCATTTGAAACTGCTACAGATTCTGAAACGTTATCCCCAATTTTTATCGAGGCTTTCGTATAATTAAGGTTCACCCCTTCAACATAATCATTTTGTAAACCGGGCTTCTCTTCCTTGGTAATTGGAGGAACGGTACCATTAATTAATACATCTGCTTCTATAGGATACCTTCTTAAAGACACCTCATAATCGCCCTCCTCCTTAATATCTATGCTCCAATAGCCTTTACCTTTGGCCCCACTTCTTATGTACCTCTGATTCCATGGTTGGTTTCCATTATCGGCATGTACATCATGACAGGTTAAGGTTATAGGGTTTTCTTCTGCAGTTCCTATTTTGAAATAAATCTCTTCATCAAACTGAACAGACACCCTTTTCCACCAGTTCTCGTAGAAAGCTTTCATTTCCTCAACCTTTTCAGGGTGCTCGGCAGCAATATCATGCTTTTGACTTTTATCGGTTTCAATGTTATATAACTCTTTACCATTGACCAAACGCCATTTGTTTTGCATTACGGAAGATTTTCTCCATTTTTCAGGGACCTGAATTCTTTGGGAATCCGTAATCAACATCCGATTATCTGTCTTGCTCGGATCTTCAATAAACGGTACTAAACTTTGTCCAGCCAAATCTAAATGGTCTTTTGGAAGGTCTATTCTACATAATTCCGCTAAAGTTGGCATAACATCTAAATTTGCCGATAACTCGTTAATATCGGTTCCTTTAGATATATTACCATCCTTCCAATAAATAAAAAACGGCACTCTATGCCCGCCTTCATATTCGCTGCCCTTGGTCCCTCTCATACCAGCATTAAAACCAGTTTCAACGCCCTTCTTGTTATAATAGCCTGTTGTGCCATTATCTGTCATGAAAATTAAAATAGTATTATCCGCAATGTTCAATTCTTTTAAGGTAGACCTCAACTTTCCTAAATTATCATCTACATTGGTTATCATGCCGTAAAAGCGTTTTTGGTTTTCCTTTAGAACATCATCCCCTAGATCCTTGTAAATATTATAGTAATTTAAAGGTACATGATATGGCCCGTGAGGGGCATTAGTAGCAATATAGCAAAAGAATGGTTTGTCCTTATTTTCCCCGATAAATCTAGTGGCTTCCCTAAAGAACACATCAGTGCAATAACCTTCATATTTTTGAGGTTTTCCGTTATGGAAATAGGTATCATCAAAATAAGTATTCCCCCAATAATCCGGTGTTTGATCTACACCACCGCCTCCATGCATAACAGTTTCCTGAAATCCCCGATCTTCGGGTCTAAAAGGATAATTATCTCCTAGGTGCCATTTACCAAAACCGCCGGTTGCATAACCTGCCTCAGTAAACATATCCGCCATTGTTTTTTCTTGCTCTCTCAATAAAGACCAGCCTCCAACGGTATGCCATACACCTACTTCATTAGCATATCTACCGGTCATCAATCCTGAACGTGTCGGCGCACATGTTGGCCCTACATGAAAGTCCGTAAACCTGTAACTTTCATTGTGCAAAGCGTCTATATTAGGGGTTTTAATGACTTTATTACCATGCGCCCCTATATCACCGTATCCCTGATCATCAGTAATTACAATAATGACATTTGGTTTTTTAAATGCTTCGCTAGATGGATTTTCTTTTTTATTTGCGCAACTTGATAATGTTATTGCCAACACCATCAATAAAACACTTTTAAAATAATTCATGAACTTGTTTTTGTTAGTTTAATTTATTCTGTACTCCAATGTACTTGAACAAAACTAAATATTTTGAACAGGAAAGAATACGCCAAATGTTTAAATAATTATTTGATATGATTAAAAAAACCTGCAAATCTAATTTGCAGGTTTTCTTTTTTAGTTTTTGGAGTTAATGACATTTTTAATGTAATCCATTTTACGGTCTAATTCCTTAACCTTCAGAATGTCTTTGTCGATCTTATCAACATCAATGTTAAACTGATATTTGTGTTCTCCCTGATCCATAAAAACAATGGAATTAATAATAAGTAATGCTTCTGCAGCTTGTTTTGAATCATATAATGCCTGAGTCATGACCGCCGCTGGCTCCGTATGTTTAATTAAACCTAAATATTCGGCCGCTCTTACTTTATTGATTAATTCTGAATCATTATTGGAAATTTCAATAATGGTTGGAACGAACTCTTTGGCTGCTTCGCCAAAAATACTACATGTAACCAATCCCCAATAACGATCCCATGGGTCGCTAGATTTTAAACTTGTTTCGATACCGTCTTTAGCCTCATTATAATCCAATAAAGCTAAATTGGAAATTTCAATATAACGTTCAATATCCTTTTTATGCTTTTGTCCAAACACTACTGGGTTATCAAAAGCATTTTCAATCAAGTAATGCTCCGGATAAAATGACAAATCTGGCATCCCCAATACCCAATCATTTAATTTTCCTCTCAACTCCAACAAGGTACTTTTATAATTGGCATTATTCGCCAGGTTTTTTGTTTCATATGGGTCGGCTTCAACATCAAAAAGCAATTCAACTGGTCTCCTTTTGAAAAATGCAGCCTGCACATCATTAAGCTTACCGGCCTCGTACAACTCAGCCCACTCTTTATAAGCCAACTGCTTATAGCGATAGTTATTCATTAAACCATCAAAATTGAATGGTTGATAACTACGCATATATTTATAGTTCCCTTTTCTAACTGCTCTGAGCATGTCATATTTCTCATCAAATCGATCTGCATAACTGTAGGTTTCATCACAGCTACTTAAATATTCTGCCGTTACATTTTCACCCATAAACGGTTTTCCATCCATAGTTCCGGGAACTTTTACTCCGGCCAGGTTTAAAACTGTTGGACCAAAATCTTTAAAACTTACAAAGGTATCTTCTCTACCACCGATTTCAGCATTTACCAAATGCTTATATTTCTCAGGGACTCTAACAACCAAGGGCACGTGCAAACCTGTTTCATAAATATACCCCTTACTACCTGGCAACACGCCTCCATGATCACCAAAATAGAATATGATTGTGGATTCCAAAAGCCCATCTTCTTCCAATTCCTTAACAATAGCTCCCAATTGTTTATCAATATGCACCATTCTATCTCTGTAGAAAGCATTGGTGTACTTAAACAAATCTGTATTTGGGTGATTTGGTTGAACGAAAACAGTATTTACATCAGTGTTAGTTGGGGTGTTGTTCATTTTTTCTTCGGAAAAATGAAGGCGACTTTCGTGCGAATCCCCCAGATTAACAACATGGAAGAATGGCTGACCTTCTTTCCTATTCTTGTAGGTAGCTTTTTTTGAAGAGTCATCCCAAACACTATCGCTCTTCACTAAATTATAGTCTTCCTTTGAGTTATTTGTAGTGTAATACCCTGCCTGTCTTAAATATGCCGGATACATTTCCAATCCTTTGGGCATAGGCACTTGTTGGATTTTCCTGTGAAATTGCGCCCCAATTCTTGGCGTATAACTTCCCGTAATAAGTGTAGAACGTGCTACACTACATACGGGAGCATTTGAAAATGCGTGATTGAAAACCACCCCTTGATCGGCAAGTGATTCTATATTGGGTGTTGCCACGCCATTTTCATCAAATAGTTTTATATAATGCTTTGAATTGTCTTCTGAAGTTATCCATACAATATTTGGTGGATCTACATCTTGTTTTTGAGTTTTGCAGCTGTGAAATGATAGACAAACAAAAGAAAATAATAATAGTTTAGAAAAGATTTTCATGTGTAATAATTGTGTGTTTAATTGATGCCGAAAGATACTTTAAAAAAACCCTTGCGCCAATGCTCAAGGGTTTAATGTTTATTTACAAAAATTATACAAACACCTTATGGTCTTGTTTCATACTTGTCTATCATCAAATCATCATAATAAACCTCATGCGGCGACCCTTGAACCGTTCTAAAGTCTAATATGCCTTCAGGGCCAGGCGTTATGATGGCTTCAAATTCTTGCCATGTATCAAAAACAGTACCTGCATCATCCCAATTATTTACTGTTGTATTGAAACTTACTCTAAACAAATCTCCCTGTCCGGCTACAACGGTTGTATTAGCAGCTACCAGGTATCTTTTATATCTGAATTTATAAGCAACGCCATCCTCAAAAGGTACAGTTACTACTGTTAAAGCTCTTGGTCTTTCATTGGCTCCATTGGCTGAGGCCATGCGTAAAGCATTACCAGTAGAGGTAACAGACGATGGATTCAATGGTGTTGGTGTAGGCACTATTTCCATTTCACCTCCAGTTTTTGAATTGGACCTCCAATCGGTATTTATAGGATTATCAAAACCACTAACAGCATCAGCAAGAATATTAAAGAAACCAATTTCTACAGGCTGAGCTGTAAAATCATTAATTTCTCCGTCCCCTACAGATCTAATATCCCCAGGCCCTGTGTAAGCAACCGTAATCACATCATCATCATACACACCTTCCACTAATTCTAATTCTAATACTTTATCATCAGTTGCACTAATAGCAACAGAAGAAACAGTTCCACTACCTCCATTTAATCCTATTATGAATCCAGCTGTTGGGTCTAATGAATTAGCAATGGACTCCGAACTTAGTGGCTGGTCAAACGGAATTGTTATTTTGCCATCAATAGTCGTTATTAAAGTACCATCTAAAGCCACAGGAATTGGTACATATACTTGAATATCAGCATTAGAAAAAGCTTGTAGCGGACGTAAATCCCTAGACATTAAATCTCCATTACCATCATAGGATACTGTAACTGTTTTAGCTGCATCTGCAGGAACCAAAGGGGTCTCTAAAGTAAGTATAATAAACCCTGCATCACCTCCATTACGAGCCCCAATACCCACGGTTGATACAGGAATTGAAGCACCATCTACCTGGACGTCAAAATTACCGGTTACATCGCCTTCAATTTCCGCTAAACGTGAGGTTATTGGAATAAATATACGATCATCATCCCTTTCTTCAACCGAAATAGACGTATCTAATTCTAAATCTTCATCCAAAGGTATTACTGTGATAAGTGTAGGGATATCCAAAATATCTTCACTTTGGCCTACACGTTCCCCGCGCTCTCTACGGGCCGTATGTTCTATTCTAAATTCACCAACCTCATCAAAAGTAATGGTGTCGATTATTCTTCGTTCAAAATCACCATCTCTTTGAAAAGTTTCGCTATACATATTAGTTTGATTATCTTCATCCTCTTCTGTAGTATGCACTCTAAATCTTGTATACTCCGGTCTTGCATTATTATCAAGAATAAATGCACTTAAATCTTCAACAATAAGTTTGTCTCCAAACGATAGCGTAAGCGCTGGCGTATTTTCATAATCCAAAATGGTTTCATCTAAAAACCGCACCTCCGGTTTTGCTACTACGGTATCATAAACGTCATATATAAACGTAAATTCTGCTACCCATTTACCATTAACCCGTTCCGTTTTTATAGTGTCTACTTCTCCTTCACCTGTTTCAGGATTCCAAACATTTAAGGTATGTGATGTAGAATCCGGGAAAATTCCGCGATACTTAATAGGCGTAAAAGAATCACCTTTAGTAAATAAAACATGTACTGTTTTATCTGATGAAACGGTTTCGCCTGGGTTGATAATATAATCATCATAATTTTCAAGATTGTTAGGAATTGGTCCTTGCAGGAAAAATGCGGTACTAGGGATAATCCATTCTGAATAATCCGCCCCGGCCGATATATCGGAAAAAGAGGTAAACCTATTGACCTCACCAATTCTTATAGGCGTAGACCCAGTGCTCACGGTTAGATTAAGATCCACGAAAAACCCAGGTGGATCATACTCGTCGTCTTGGCATGCAATAGTAACAGTTGCTATGGCAAGCAAAAGAAAGCATGTTTGAAATAAGTTCTTTATATTTTTCATAATTTAAGTATTATTTATATTAAAATCTTGGAGGTTGAATTACTCCTAATTATTCCAATTGAAGTTGGCGTTAATCTCATCTTGCGGTACAGGGAAATAAGAATGTAATTCCTCATTAAAGTTCTGTGAACCTAAAAAGTGATCTCTTACCAACGGTTCATTTCTCCTTGGGTTTCCTTGCACTCTCACCGGAATATCTTCTAAAGGCGTTCCAGCAGGCACGATATAACATCTAAAACGATGTCTATGCTCACCTATCTGGTCTCCTCTAAAAGCATACGTATCATATTCAAATGAAGCTATATATTCCAAACGCTCTTTCCAAATCCCCCAACGTCTTAAATCTATAGTTCTTTCGGCCTCTAAAACTAATTCCATTGGTTTTTCAACCAAACGTAAATGATCCATTAAATTTGTTAGGGTCACTGGTTCTTCTCCGTTACTTGGGTCTAAATCAATATCATTCAAATAAGTAGAGGTATCTCCCGCAAACTCACCACCACTTTCATCTCCAAGCAAATATAAATGGGAGCGTTTTCTAATCCTATTTATATATTTTAACGCCTCGGACAAATCTCCTTTTTCAATCATACATTCAGCATATAATAAATAAATTTCTGCCAACCTTATTACTGGTATATTAACACCAGATCTTCTGTCAAATTGTTGCGATTCATCTTCTCCTGCCCCTCCATTTGGTACGTTCCATGAAGTAAACTTTTTCCAAAAATTAGGGTTGTTTTTGGCATGAGGCCCTGCATTTGGGTGATTACCATATTCTGCCGCTGTAACTCCATACATAGGAGAATCTGGATCTTCTACTGTAGATATTGAATTACCCATACGAGCACTAAACAATCTGGTAGTTTCTATAGAACCGTTAACTATTCCGTTTGAATCATATGTATTTCTAGTTACCCTATTAGCAGGATCTGCCGGATCTGGCTTTTCCGCCTTGAACATTAAAGTAAACCAAGTTGATGGTTGCATTGGATTGGCATTATTTAACCTTTCTGAAATAGGCTGTGATAAATCTTGCTCATCTAATCCTAATGGATTGGCTATTATAGAATAGTTAATTTCAAATATAGATTCATTGTTAAACTCTTCAATACCAGTAAAGCATTTTTCTAAGTCATCAACCAAATTATAACCGTAATTATCAATTACATTCTTTAAATATATTTCACCGTTAGCAAAATCATTATCGTTCATGTAACTTTTAGCCATTAATGCTTCACAAGCACCAGCTGTAACTCTACCTAAATCACCAGCGCTACCTTCTTGTATCCAATCATTATAATTTATTGGCAAATTTTCCATCCCAAATTGTAAATCAGCTCTATAAAGTGCTTTTACATCTTCAGAAGAGGAAAAGGATCTTTGAAATTCGCTAAATTCTTTTGGTACAGTTTCAAATAATGGTATGCTACCATTGTTATACGTGCTATGCAATACATAATAAAAATAGCCTCTTAAAGCTCTTGCCTGTGCAGCTATCCTGATGCCTTCTTCCTCTGCTCTATTGGAGTCAAAGCTAGTTTTTAAAATCTCATAAGCATCAAGTACTTGATTAGCTCTAAAAACACCTCTGTAACAAGCATCCCACTTATCTTGAACTTGATCTGTGGTTAAATCAAAGGTTTGATCATAAATAGGGTTTCCAAGATCATTAGATCGTTGTGATCTAGGCACTGCTAAATCTGTTCTAGTAGATTCAAATAAAACACCCGAAACGTTTTCATCTCTTAGTGCCGCATACACTGCATTTAAACCCGCATTTAAGTCATTAGTACTGGTCCAAAAACTTTCATTTGTAAGTGCATTGGGGTTAACCTGATCCAATTCATCAAAACATGATTGAAAACTAATAGCTAACAGCACTAAAGGAACTATTCTGATTAATAATGTCTTTTTCATTTTAAAGTTTATTTTTTTAGTTCTTTTATTTTTTTCCATCTTCATTTCTATTTAAATTAAAACTGAAGCTGGAGTCCAACCTTATACTGTGATGATAAAGGGTATGTACCTCTATCAATACCACGAGTACTTAAACCGTTACCTCCTACTTCTGGGTCAAAACCTGAGTAGTCTGTTATTGTAAGTGGGTTCTGCGCCTGTACATAAATTCTAAATTTGCTAAAGCCAAGGCTTTCAAGAAAATCTTTAGGTAAAGAATATCCTAAAGAAACATTCCTTAATCTAATAAAATCACCATCTTCTAAGAAATAGGCTGAAGCACCTCTATATGATCTAGAGTTAGCACCATTCCACCATGGTAAATCTGATGTTGGATTATTTTTACTCCAAGTGTAGAATAAATCCTTGTGAGTTCCTACCTGATAAGAATATGCCTTTGACCCATTCATAATCTCTGCCCCAAAAGCTCCATACCATTGCATTGTAAAATCAAATCCCTTGTAATTAGCTGAAAAATTTAAACCTGCTTCCCAATCTGGAGTACCACTACCTGAATAAACACGATCGTTATCATCAATTGCACCATCTCCATTTTGGTCTACATATCTAAATTCACCTAATTGAGCACTTGGGTCTATCTCTCTATATGCTGTAAGTTCTTCTTCTGTCTTAATTACACCGTCTGTTTCTCTTAAAAAGAAAGCAGCTGCTTCATAACCTTCAGTAATTACACTTACTAATTCTCGAGTACCGGCATCAGAAATATAACTATTTTCTAAATATATAATAGGATTGTTTAAACTGGTTTGGGTAACTCTATTATTATTACTGGTGTAAGTTGCACCTATGTTCCATCTAAGGCCTTTTTTACCTCTGTGTCTATAATTTGCAGTATATTCTACACCTGTGTTCTCCATATTACCAACATTAAAAACGGTACTTCTAAACTGGTTACCAGAAACTCCTGTTGATGGCGGATTAACTACTTCATATAATAAATCTCTTTTTTCACTTTTATAATATTCTGTAGTAACGGTTAATTTATTTTTAAAGAAACCTAAATCAAACCCAAGGTTTTGCTCTACATTTGTTTCCCATCCTAAGGTTGCATTAGCATATCTTAACTGGGTTGTTCCTAAGGCAGTTTGGTCTCCTTGAGCACCTATAATATCAGGTGAAACCGTACTACTTCCAAAAACATAATCAATTCCTGTTTCTACAACAGTTTGATTACTATAAGCATCAAATCTGTCATTACCGTTAGAACCATAACTAATTCTCATCTTCATTTGGTTTATGGTATTCTTGAGAGGCTCCCAAAATGGCTCATCAGAAATATTCCACCCTGCAGATACCGAAGGAAAGATTCCCCATCTATTCTCTTTACTAAATTGTGATGAACCATCACGTCTTATAATACCGGTGAATAGATATTTACCATCAAAATCATATTGAGCTCTTGCGTATTTTCCAATTAAAGTTCTAACAAAATCGTTACCACCAGATTCTATTTCCCACATAAGTTCATAGTTATCTAAAACCGTAACTGCAGGGTTTAAGTTGTTTCTTACCTCCAGTTGATATTGCTCTCTAGTAGATTTTTCATAAGAGAATCCAGCCAACAACGTAAGGTTATGTTTTCCAAATTGTTTATTGAACGTAAGAAACTGTTCTGAAGTTAATTTAGATGATACAAGATCTGTAATACGTTGTGATGTGATATTATCTGGATTTGATATTAACCTTCCTTCATTGTTAAAAACATCAAACCTGGGCACCTTTCTTACACGTTTTTCATCTGCATACGTTGCACCAAACCTTCCTGTTAACTTTAAATTTTTAGTAGCATCAAACTCAACCTGAATGTTTGCAGTATGATTGTTTAGATTTCTTTTATCTTCGGTTTTCAAAGTACGTGCTGTATTTGCAATTCTTCGTGCTTCACCTAGTTTCCAATCATTGTCTGGGTCATCTACATCAATTGCCGAAGCATTGGTTAAAGAATTTGTATCAAGGTTTACCTCTGGGTTAAATGGACGGAACCCAAGTATTCTATTCATTATTTGATTAACGCCAACCTTTCTTTGATCTCTTCTAAGTGCTAAACCAGTAATAACTTTCCACTTACCTTTTGTAAACTGAACATTAGAACGAATGTTAAACCTGTCTAAGCCAGAATTGAAAAGTATACCTTCTTGACCAAAATAATTGGCGTTAAAATTATATGTTAACCCTTCATTACCTCCTGAAACATTAATAGAATGGTTTTGGATAGGCGCCAAATCGTTTAACAATACATTCTTTAAACTACTATTATTTGTAAAGTTAGTAGGGTTTCTATGAATATCTATTTCTACGCCTCCTTCTACTTTATTAGATCTAATAGAGGCTTCATTTAAATGAAAGTATGAATATTCTTCCGGACTCATAAGATCAAAATCTGATAATATATCCTGAAAACCGTATTCTGAGTTTACACGGATGCTCATTTGTCCAACCTTACCTTGTTTTGTTGTAATAAGAATTACCCCGGAAGCTCCACGTACTCCATATATTGCTGTTGAAGCCGCATCTTTTAAAACATCAATAGTTTCTATTTCACTAATACTTAATTGAGGGTCATCATCAAAAGGAATCCCATCTACTACATAAAGCGGCGAGTTCTGACCATCTTGTAGCGAACTAAAACCACGTATCAAAATATTTGAGGCCGCCCCTGGCTCACCAGAACTAGCGGACACATTAACTCCTGCTATTTGCCCCTGTAATGCAGTACCAAGATCAGCAGTTGTAACTTTTTCTAGCACTTCTGCTTTAACCTGACCTACAGACCCTGTAAGTACTTTTTTCTTTTGTACCCCATAACCAACTACTACAACTTCGTCTAAAGTAGATAAATCTGTTTGGAGCGTTACATTGACACTTGTACGCCCGTTTACAGAAACTTCCTGAGTTTCATAACCCAAATAACTAAACACCAATACCGCATTGGAAGCAGCATTAATTGTAAAGTTTCCGTCAAAATCCGTTACAGCACCCTGATTAGTGCCTTTTACTAGAATACTTACACCAGGAAGTGGTAGGCCTTCAGCAACCACATTCCCGCTAATGTTAATGTTCTGTGCATTTGCAAAACCAAGACTTAAAGCACAGATCAGAAATGATATTGCCAGTTTAGATTTGCAATAATTGAATAATTTTAAATTCATTATTTAGTTCGTTAAATGTTAGGGTAACAAAGGTTGAACTAAATTGCCTTTATAAACTTTAGATATGATTTTAACTTTGTCAGATATGGGTTTGCCAATTTTTAACCCTGGAAGAAATGTAACTTTTGGGTTTAAAAAACAAACAAATGGTTTTGTGTGATAATAAAACAGTATTAAACTACTGCGGAATTATTCTGCAGATTCTATGGATTTTGCTTTTTCAGCTTTAATTTTTTTCACATAATCTCTTGGAAGCATACCGAATTGTTTTTTAAAACATTGTGAAAAATAGGACGATGTATTAAAACCGGTCATATACATAATTTCTTTTACAGAAAAGTTGCTTTGCTCTAAAAGCTGAACCGCTCTTTTAAGACGAATATTTCTTATAAACGCACTTGAAGATAACCCTGTTAATTCTTTAAACTTAACATATAGGTTGCTTCTGCTCAGTCCCATTTCTTTGACCAATAACTCCACATTGAAATCTGTATTCATCATATGTTTTTCAACAATTTCAATGGCGCGTTTTAAAAATTTTTCATCCAATGATGTTACAGTCACCTCTTCCGGTTGAAGCGTTATTTCTCTATTGAATTTTTTCTTAAGCCCTTCTCGATACTTTAAAATATTGCTAAGCTTTAGTTTAAGAATATTAATGTCAAATGGTTTTTTAATGTAACCGTCGGCTCCTATTTTTAAACCTTCAATTTCGCTTTCACTAGACGATTTAGCGGTGAGCATAATGACCGGGATATGACTGGTCTCATTTTTGTTTTTTAACTCATTACACAACTCAATGCCATCCATAACGGGCATAATAACATCTGTTAAAACAATGTTGGGAATAATTTCATTTGCCAACTCTAATCCTTCCGCACCATTACTAGCTTCAACAATTCTATATGATTCTCCAAGTGCTTTTCTTATAAAGTTTCTAATATCTTTATTATCGTCAACCACCAATAAAACAGGCAGTTTTGAACGTGAATTTGATATTTCAGAATCTTCCAATTCATCGTTTAAATGAATGGCATAGGATTCCTGTTCTGAACTTCTAACATGGAAATCACTTTCGGTCTTTTCCTTAATGCTTATTTCCGGAATAGCTTCATAAGCAGTCTTCTTCTGTGGAAGATTTACAATAAAAGTAGTTGACTCATTGGGTTCACTTTCAACTTCAATGGTTCCTCTATGGAAATTTATAAGGTTCTTGGTAAAGGCAAGTCCGATACCTGCACCACTTTGAAAATTGCTATTCTTGTGTTTATCCTTTTTGGTGTAAAACCTGTTAAAAATGCTTTCAATTTCATCCTGATCAATACCGCGGCCCGTATTTTTAACTTTAATAACCACATAATCTGAAACCTCAACGTTTGGCTTGGTCTCTTTAGTAATATGTATTTCTACTTCGCCACCTCGGGGCGTAAACTTAAACGCATTGGATAGTAAGTTTTTAATAACTTTTTCTAAAGCATCATGATCAAACCAGGCTTTAATACTCTGATGCGGTGATTTGATACTAAAATCAATATCCTGCTTGTGCGCAATAAACTGGAACGGTTCCCCTATATCTTTAATAAAATTAACAATATTGGTATGACGAATAACCAATCGCATTTTACCCTGGTTGATCTTTCTAAAATCCAATAACTGATTTACCAACCTAAGTAGATAATTGGTATTCTTTAACATGATCTGGCATTGCTCCCGGACCTCTTCATTATCCTGCGTGCTTTTGGCCCCCATCAAATAATCTAATGGCCCTTTAATCAGGGTTAATGGCGTCCTAAACTCATGGGATATATTGGTAAAAAACTCCAGTTTAACACGTTGCAACTCCTCTTTTTGCTCCTTTTCAAGATGTTCTAACTCCAATTGGTGCTTCCTGGTAGTACCAATAATAGTGTACTTTCTGAAAGCCAAAAGTAATCCGATAGCTAACAGGGTATACAAAAAGTAAGCAACGTTCGTTTTCCAGAAAGGTGGTGCTATATACAGATTAAGCTCACTTGGTGTGGCATCCCAAATACCATCACTATTGGACGATTTTACTTTAAAGGTATAATTTCCGGGTGATATATTGGTATAATTGGCAAACCGGCTATTAGATGTAGACAGCATCCAGTCTTTATCATAACCTTCCAGTATGTAGGAGAATTTGTTTTTTAACGGAGCTTCGTAATGCAAGCCTGTAAACTCAATTGTAAAACTATTTTGATGGTGTTTTAAGTCGATATTTTTAGTATAGCTGATAGCACTATCCAGTAACACAGTTTTCCCATAGGCCTCACCTACTTCTACCTTTTCATTAAAAATTGAAAAGCTTGAGATTACCGTTTCCGATGGTAAAATGTTATCATTTATTTCACTTGGCGTAAATACATTAAACCCGTTTATTCCACCAAATAATAGTTCTCCATTTCTTCTTTTCAGCCCGGCCAGCTCCTGAAATTCATTATCCTGAAGCCCGTCATTAACATCATAATTCTTAAAAGTTTCACTTTCTGGGTCAAACTTAGATAGTCCTTTGTTTGTTGACACCCAAATATTCCCCAAATGGTCTTCTAAAATAGATTTAACAACATTATTAGGAAGCCCATCCTTTTGAATGTACCTAACAAATTTCTCATCCATTCCATTTCTTGATGGCACGAATTTATTAAGCCCTCCTCCAAAAGTACCAATATAGATATCTCCTGATGAATGCTCATAAATTGGCATGATATAATTATGACTAATGGACGTTTCATCCTCCGGAACCGTTTTAAAAACATCAAACATGGGGTCATCTTCCAGCAGTTCTCCATAATCAAGCCTGGATAACCCATCTCCTGTACCAAACCAAATATTTCCTTTACTGTCCTGATATATTTCCCTGATAATATCACCTGAAACACTATTAGGATTTTGCTCATCATGCTTAAAAATAGTGATATCAAAATCTCCAGACTCATTTGCAATTAATCTGTAAATCCCTCCTCCATAAGTTCCAATCCACAAATTACCATCCGTATCATGTAAAATGGAAAATACGCTGTTGGATGTTTCCATAAGTCTTTCAACAGGTGTATCAATATTTTTAAGAGCTTTTTCAATATCCAGCATAAACAACCCTCTTCGGCTTCCATCTCCAATTACAAGTTTTTTTCTATTCTTATGCTTAATTTCCTCTAAGGCGAAAACCTTATTAACAGATTCAAATTTTTTAAATTTATTAAAGTCATTGCTTTCGGAATGAAGTAAAACATTTAAGCCACCACCTTCTGTACCTACCCATAAATTGCCATAACTGTCTTCAAAAAAAGACCTGATTTTGTCGTAGCTTAAACTATTCGGATTCAATGTGTTTTTAATATGAAGAAACTGTTTCTTCTTAGGGTTCACCTTATTCACTCCCCCGCCGTTAGACCCAATCCAAATGATTCCCGTTTTATCTTTATAAAGCGCCTTAACAACATCCTTACTTATACTATTAGGATCTACGGGGTTGTAAGTAAAATGATTTGTCTTTACTAAAGTCCTATTTTTTTCATTGTAAATAAATTGGAACAAACCATTGTTTCCTCCAATCCAATATTGCCCCTCATCATCGATTACCAATCTTTTGGTCGGAGTTCCAGATATACGCTTGGCGTTCCGCTTTTTATACTTTAAGCTTTTTTCATATAGCCCATTAGACGTCCCTATTAGAAGATTTCCTTTATTGTCTTCACCAATATATGATATGCCAGAATTGTGTACATCATTATTATAAAGGACACGGCGCAACCTAAAACTTCCGTTTTTAGTTTCTTTTACCTGATACAATTTGTTGGAGCCTACTGTCCAGATAGTTCCTTTAGAATCTTGGTATATATTTTTTAAAGGCATTCCATCTGGTGCAGGATAGTGCTTAAAAGTTGGTTTACCTGTGCTACTATTAGTCCACATATTTAAGCCTTTATCTGTGGAAACCCAGAGTCTATCTAGATTGTCAACAAAAACGCCCCGAATAAAGTCACTATCAATAGAAGAACCATCGTTAGGATCGTGATTAAATCTAGTAAACTTGTCTGTTACTTTATTATATCTGTTAAGCCCGCCACCGGTAGTTCCAACCCACAAATTTCCTTTCTTGTCTCCGGTAATTGTAAAAACTATATTACTACTAATACTTTCAGGATTATTAGGGTTTGGAACATAATTAATAAACTTATAACCATCATATTTGTTTAAACCATCAAAAGTACCAAACCACATAAACCCCTCGTCATCCTGATAAATACAGTTAATATCGTTTTGCGACAAGCCTTCACTCGTCGTAATACGCTCAAAATTAAAATTGGTCTGAGCATAACAAAAGTGAACTGCCACACATAAAAATGCGAATAAAAATAAATTACAAAAACATTTGCCGTGTATCATTTTTAGTTTGGTTCTATATCAAATATAAATGAAAATCCTCATCAAATCACTTTATTAAAAGCATATTTGAGTCAAAAAAACCATATGTAACTTAATCTGATTCATTATTCGCCTAATCTGAACCATATGTCCCATTCCTTCGTTTTTTTAAGGCATAAATTTGCATGCAGAGATGTGGTATAATTCATTCTTGATGATTTTTGAAATACCGTGAGAGAAATTTAAAGACTACTAAAAATAAATCATATGCATTTAAAAAACAAAATACACTTCTTGACCATTGTTCTAGTATCAAGCTTAGTATTTACTTCTTTTGCTCAGAACGCAAAAAAAGAACCTTATATGGAAACTTGGGAATCTGTTAACTCCGTGAACGCTGCTCCAGACTGGTTCAAAGATGCCAAATTTGGTATTTACGCCCATTGGGGACCGGTATCAAATGCTTTTGTTGATGGAGACCCAAATACGCGTTATGCAGGATGGCACGGAATGAAAATGTACGAGGACGGTAAAATAGTAAAAACAAAAAACGGACAACCAACCAGCAATTATGTACATCATAAAAAGAAATACGGTCATCCTAAAAAATATGGTTATAAACATATTATAGAGGAATTCAATCCATCTGGTTTTAATGCCAAGGCCTGGGCGGAATTGTTTGCAAAGTCAGGCGCCAAATTTGCAGGCCCTGTGGCCATACACCATGATAATTTTGCTATGTGGAATTCCAAAGCTACCCGTTGGAACTCCATGAACTATGGTGGTATAGACCCATCGGCAGAACTTAAAAAAGAAATTGAAGCCAGGGGCATGAAATTCATGGGGTCCTTTCACCATGCTTTTACCTGGAAATACTTTGCACCATCACATGCTCATGGGGGCATAGATCCTAAAGATTACGATCTTTATACCAATCCGCATTCTGTTGATTCAGACACACCAGATGAAGATTTTTATAACGATTGGTGGGCTAAACTAAAAGAGTTTATTGATATTTATCAGCCTGATTTAATCTGGTTTGACTGGTGGTTAGAAAATATGACCGAGGCGTGTAGAACTAAGTTTTTAGCTTATTACTACAACAAAGGTCTGGAATGGGGCAAAGATGTTGCTGTTTGTTATAAGGAAAGTACATTCAATGAAGATGCTGCCATCAAAGATTATGAAAGAGGCAGACCCAACCAACCTAAGGAAAACACCTGGTTAACGGATACATCGCCCGGCGCATGGTTTTACCGTCCCGGAGCTAAATTTAAAACGCCTAATGAGTTAGTTGACATCTTAGTTGATATTGTATCAAAAAACGGATTGATGTTATTAAATGTTCCGCCTAATCCTGATGGGACCATTCCGGATGTTATGGTCAATCTTTTAACAGACATGGGACAATGGCTGGAAGTAAACGGGGAAGCCATTTACGGAACCAGGCCTTATACTATTTTTGGTGAAGGACCGACACGCTTACCGGAAGGCGGGCACAAAATTGAAAAAATAAAAATAGCATATACCAATAAAGATATTAGGTTTACCAAAAAATCTGATAAAATCATTTATGCCATAGTCCTGGATAAGCCGAAATCGGAAACCGTTATAAAATCATTCACTACGCAAATAGGTGTTCTAAATTCTAAAATTGAGAACATAGAGTTATTAGGAAGTAATGAAACCATTGCATGGGAAAGAAACGAAAAAGGGTTGATCATAAAAGCGCCTAAATCTTATCCGTCTGATTATGCTCATGCCTATAAAATTACTTTAGAAGGTTATACTGAGAATGATATAGGTGGTGACACCGCCGCTCATGTAGATTAATAGCAAAACAATTTGTCTTTTTAAACAAAAAAAAGCCCTGAAAATTCCAGGGCTTTTACTTTTTCATGGCTAATAATTAGTCCTTTATTAACCTTCTTGTAATTGTTTTATTATCTAAAATTATTTTTATTAAATATAATCCGCTATTTAAATTTTGAGCAGGAACTCTAAGTTTGCTGACATTAGAGTAGGTTTTAATAAAAATATTTTTACCAAGCACATCATATAACTCAACTGATACTTTTGAATTATGCGTATTCAGGTTTATCACCAGGTTATCCTTAAAGGGATTTGGATAAATAGATACTTTTGTAAGCTCTGAAGTTTCATCTGTACCTAATGTACCGTCAAGTGTGGTAGCATTACAATCATCATCAATACCGTTTCCGGGAATTTCAGTAGCTCCTGAGTTGACCCCCGCTTTCCCGTCATCACAATCCCCGCTGGTCGCCGTAAGTTCTGAAGCTAGATAATAATCGATTGGTCGGGTACAGGACACTTGGGAGGTGCCTTCACTATAACCATCGCCGTCTGAATCTAAATACCAGGTCTGACCAGGGTATTCATCGTCATCAGAATCGTTACAGTCAGTCAATGGCAACACAGTTGTAGTGTATCCAGCTCCGGGGCTGGAACAACTTACCACTTTTGATATAGCGTAATTATCGCCATCGGCATCCAAATAATATGTTGAACTGGCGTTATCAATATCGGTTCCGGTCAAAGCAGCGTTATACACTGCTACTGCATCCATCTTTCCTGTAAAATAAGCGTCCGAAGAGTTTTTAAAACTATCGTTCCCACTTAACTTACCACCAATACCTCCATAACTAAAGTGATCTCCAATAGATGAAGCCGCACTGCCGGAACTGGCAACTTCGTCACCATCTATATACAGTTTATGGCTTGTACTGGCGCCATTGAACACTAAGGCTATATGGTGCCAATCCCCGTCGTTTGGAAACGCATGGGTCAACGTGGTAGCTAAGGAAGAAGATTCTCTGACAATTGACTCTAAATTTGAACCATTTAATCTGATAGCGATTCCAACATTTTGTCCGCCCTCATCATAAATATCCTGAATACCGGATAAACCGGTTGGCTTAATCCAGGCTACTACGGTTCTGGCTGCTGTAGAACTATTTAAGAATGAATCCGGCGAAGCATTATTGGTGGCGTATTGAATAGCTGCCGTACCATCAAAGACAACGGATTGATCACCCTCTTTAAAATCTACGGTATCAAACGTAATGGCACCGGATGGTGTGGCTGTTGGATCATGTCCATTTGCCGAAGCATCATCTGTGCCGCTTGCCGTATCAAAATCCCAATAGGCTTCATAACCGGCATCCGCCTGACATCCATCTGTTGAATTAGAAATTACCAAACAGGCAGCATCTCTAATTTGACTGGTGGACAATACGGTATTATACACTGCTACAGCATCCATTTTACCGGTAAAATTACTATCACTACCACCACTGCCAAAGGCATCTCCTGTGATAACTCCACCGATCCCTCCGGGACTACTGTGACTGTCTAAAAGACTGAATGCACTGCTTGTTGAGTTAGCCACTACACCATCAATGTATAGTGCCATAGTGGTATTGTTTCCATCAAATACAAGCGCTATATGATGCCATAAACCATCCGAAGGATAACTGGCGCTTACTGTAACATCCGGGTCGGTATTATTGGTTATTCTGGCTTCTAAATTAGAGCCATTTAATCGCAATGCTAATCCGTTACCTGAACCTCCTTCTTCAAAAATTTCCTGTGTCCCGCTTAATGCCGTAGGTTTGATCCATGCCGTAAAAGTTCTGGCTGTAGTGGCATCATTTAAAAATGTGCCATTACTGTATTGAATTTCTGTTGAACCATCAAAAACCGCCGATTGATCACCTTCTTTATAATCGGAGTTATCATAAGTTAAAACACCTGTCATGGGGTTTGGGTCATTATTATTTCCTGAAGCGTCATTGGCATCACTGGCCGTGTCAAAATCCCAGTAGGCATCATATCCGCTTGCAGCCTGACAACCGGCCATAGAGTTAGAGGTTGAAACAGACACATGAGCCGGCATAGGTACAGTACCCCCGCCGCTTCTGTAGGTTGGCAGTGGTGCCGATGTATCAGTTAAATGCACTATCATATCATCAATCATATCATTGGCAATATCGATTACCGCCTGGTCTGTACTTGGCAATAAATTGGTTGTCTCGCTTATATCATTGATAATATCATACAATTCATAATCACCGTCTTCGTAAAAATGATGTAACTTATAGTTCCCTTTTCTAATAACTGTAACGGGTCTTTGGTCTCTTTTGGAATCAATTAAATACCCCGGAAAATGCCAAAACAAGGCATCTCTGCTTGGTGCCGTACCGGTATTTAATAACCCCCATAAACTGGTGCCATCAATATTATATCCGCCTCCCGGTAAACTGGCTCCCGCCATTTCAGCAAAGGTTGGATATACATCAAAACCTATTACAGGTGTATTGTCTACAGTTCCTTTATTGGCTAACCAGGGGGCTTCCGACCACGCAATGGTTACGGATCTGATACCGCCTTCATAGTACTCACCTTTCATTCCTCTTAACGGACCATTTTCTTGTGTGTTTACGGCACCTCCATTATCGGAAATAAAATACACTAAAGTATTCTCAGACAGTTTTTTACCTGGATTTCTTGGATCATCAGTTACTTTTAAATAATCTATAATACGACCAATGGCCTGATCCATATTTTCCAAAATAGCCGCTAACCCAATGTTTGTATGTCCCATGGAGCTGGGACTGGTTGAGTGTTTCGTATTGTATTTATCATATAGATCGGGTCTTGCATGTGTTTGCCCTGTTGGACTATGAATGGCAAAATTGCTAAAATGTAAAAAGAATGGTTTTGCCGAACTGTAAAGATCCGGTGAGGGATCGACGTAATTGTTAGCATAATCCATAAAATCAATAGCGGCATCTACCATAGCATCGTTCACATTCTTTTTCTCGCCTTCTATATCGTAACCACCAACTGCTAACGCTGCAGATTCCGCTGCGGTATAAGGTGCGGCATACGTATCTAGTTCCGGGCCTATATTACTGTGAAACTCATAAGGCGCACTACCGGATGCATGATAAGCTCCCGGAGTCCCTTTGGTGCCTCCCCCAAAATTATAATCGAATCCCTGTTGGTAAGCATTATTATTTGAGACGGCTGTTTGCCAGCTGTTTTCACCTACGTGAAATTTTCCAAAATGGGCCGTGGCATAACCATCGGTTCCCAAAGTTTCTGCAATAGTGACTGCCGAAGCCGGTATTTCATCAACATTGCCATTAGAGGCAATTCCCATATCCGGTCCGATTAGTGTAGAATTGGAACTGGTATTTCCTCTGTTTAGGTCATAAACATTAAATACATTGTTATGAGGCCTCGCTGCATACTGGCCACTTAATAAGGCCGCTCTTGTAGGGGCACAATTGGCACCGTTAACATAGCCATGCGGAAAGGCAATACCTTCACTGGCTAACGTAGCTAAAACCGGCGTTTCATAAAAATCACTTTGGTTATTAAGGTTAGTAAGCCCGGTGCTTATTTGAGACCAACCCATATCATCTGCTATAATGAGAATAATATTGGGATCTTGTGCATGTAACTTGGGACTTAAAAACAATAACAGGAGTACAAAATAAGTAGTTACTTGTTTCATGGATGAGAGAGTATAAAATTGTTTTCAATAAATTTTATCAAATATATATCCTTTCATCGAAAAAAAAAGCATTTCGTCGATTATTTGATATTTTATCACAATTTTTTACGCATTTCATCGATTATTTATGTCTTTTAATCTATTGAACGCCAGAGAAAACTTTCATAATATCCGGTAATCATAAAAAAAGAAGAGCCCAACAGGCTCTTCTTTTTTAAATTACGGTTAACTAAAAAGTTTAACTAATCCTTGATAACGCGCTTATAAATAGTCTCGCCATCTATATCCATTCTAACGATATATTGCCCTACCTGGAAATCTTCTGTAGAAATTTCAATAGTTTCTTTGTTTGAGAACGATTTAAAGTAAACGGATTGGCCTATAACATTTAATATACTTACGTCAGCTTTATTATATGCCGATTCTATCTTAATAGTAAACTTATTATTAAACGGATTAGGATATAAAACGGCTGAAATAATATCCGATTCATCATCAATATCAGCTATATCATCTTTGGCTGTCTCTTTAGCTTCAATTACTTTGGCAGCACCGGAAGAGGTACATCCGTTAATTACAACATCATCAATATACACCCAATCCTGATTTCCTGAAGCGTCACATCTAAATCGTAATCTGGTATTTGAAGTAAATGGCCCCGGGATAACAACCTGATCTGTATAAAATGCATTATTTACAAACTCATCATCCCTGTTCCATTCTTCAACAGTAGTATAACTGCTACCACCGTTAGTAGAAATTTGCAACCAGAAATCTTCACTGCTATTATCCATACTTCTTGCATAATAACCAAAATCTACGGTAAGTTCTTCATAGATGCTTAAATCCAGATTATCCGTAGTCATAACCGATGTAGAGGTATCATCCCTTAATCGGATACAATACGTTCCTGTTGTAGCATATATAGCATCATTGGAACTTCTTCTGGCATCCGAGCCACCATCGTTCCAAATGCCCCATCCGGATTCAAAGCCTTCAGAATTAATTAAAGTATATATACATCCTGAAGACTCTACTGTTACGATCACATCATCCACATCGCTACAACCGTTTTGAGTAACGGTTACGGAATACGTAGTGGTAGTACCCGGACTCACTGTGATACTAGCCGTAGTAGCTCCGGTACTCCATAAATAAGTCCCGCCTCCCGAAGCAGTTAAGGTGATAGAGTCTCCTTCAGTAATAGTGACATCGGAACCGGCATCAGCTGTCGGCGTTGGATTTACCGTTACTACAACATCATCGTTTGAACTGCAACCATCGGATATGGCGGTTACGGTATAGGTGGTTGTTGATCCCGGACTCACCGAAATGCTGGCAGTAGTATCTCCCGTGCTCCATAAATACGTATCACCTCCAGACGCTGTTAACGTTGTGGAGTCTCCCTCACAAATGGTCACATCGGCTCCGGCATTGGCAACCGGTATAGCGTTTACGGTTACAATGACATTATCATTAGCACTACAGCCATTTGAGGTTGCAGTGACCGTATAGGTTGTTGTTGATCCCGGTGTTACATCAATACTGGCCGTAGTGGCTCCGGTACTCCATAAATAGGTATCACCACCGGAGGCTGTTAAGGTAGTGGTATCACCCTCACATATAGAAACATCGGCTCCTGCATCTGCTGCAGGCAACGGATTAACCGTTACAATCACATCATCGTTAGAGCTACAACCATTTGTTGTAACTGTTACGGTATAGGTTGTTGTTGCTGTTGGACTAACATTAATACTAGCTGTTGTTGCCCCGGTATTCCATAGATAAGTATCGCCTCCTAAAGCAGTCAAAGTGGTTGTATCACCTTCACATATAGTCACATCGGCCCCGGCATCCGCTGTTGGTACTGGATTAACGGTTACGGTTACGGAATCATTATCACTAACACCACAACCACTATAACTAACGGTTACCGTATACACTGTGGTTGACGTTGGACTAACGTCAATACTTGCCGTAGTAGCACCGGTACTCCATAAATAGGTATCACCTCCTGAGGCCGTTAGTGTAGTGGTATCACCATCGCAAATGGTAACATCCGGTCCGGCGTCGGCTGTTGGTGCCGAATTAACTGTTACAATAACGTCATCGTTGGAGCTACAGCCATTGTTAGTTACAGTTACGGTATAAGTAGTTGTTACACCTGGACTTACATTAATACTGGCCGTTGTTGCTCCGGTACTCCATAAATAAGTGCCTCCTCCTGAAGCTGTTAAGGTGGTAGTATCGCCTTCGCAAATAGCAACATCCGGTCCGGCATCAGCCGTTGGTGCAGCATTCACGGTTACCTCAACATCGTCATTAGCACTACAGCCATTGGTTGTCACTGTTACCGTATAAGTTGTTGTTAACGTTGGACTAACGTCAATACTCGCCGTGGTAGCTCCCGTGCTCCACAAATAAGTATCACCCCCTGAAGCGGTCAATGTGGTGGTGTCTCCTTCGCATATGGTCACATCGGCTCCGGCATTGGCAACCGGTATGGCGTTTACGGTTACAATGACATCATCATTGGAACTACAGCCATTGGTTGTCACTGTTACCGTATAAGTTGTCGTGGACGTTGGACTCACATCAATACTAGCTGTGGTGGCTCCTGTACTCCATAAATAGGTGTCACCACCGGATGCTGTTAAGGTGGTGGTATCACCCTCGCATATAGAAACGTCGGCACCAGCATCTGCCGCCGGTAACGGATTAACCGTTACAATGACATCGTCATTAGCACTACAGCCATTGGTTGTCACTGTTACCGTATAAGTTGTTGTTGACGTTGGACTTACATCAATACTAGCTGTGGTGGCTCCTGTACTCCATAAATAGGTATCACCGCCCGAAGCTGTCAAAGTCGTAGTATCGCCTTCACAAATGGTGACATCGGCACCGGCATCAGCTGTTGGGGCTGGATTTACAGTGACAATAACATCATCATTAGCACTACAGCCATTGGTTGTCACTGTTACTGTATACGTGGTAGTTGACGATGGGTTTACATTGATACTTGCCGTAGTAGCTCCGGTACTCCACAAATAGGTATCACCTCCGGATGCTGTTAAGATGGTGGTATCACCATCACATATAGTTACATCGGCACCGGCATCTGCTGTTGGCAATGGATTAACCGTTACAATCACATCATCATCATCGGAATTTCCACCTACAAAAGCGGTAACCGTATAGGTTGTTGTTGACCCCGGACTCACGGTAATACTAGCCGTGGTAGCACCGGTACTCCATAAATAAGTATCGCCACCACTGGCTGTCAAAGTTGTGGAATCCCCTTCACAAATAGACACATCCGGTCCGGCATCGGCAACCACTGAACTTAAACAGGCCGCTTCTTCCACCTGTGCAAGCGTTAAAGCACCATTATAAACAGCGTATCCATCCATTTTTCCCGTAAAGTAACTATCGGAAGCTTCCCCAAACGGATCTTTTCCTCCAATAACACCACCGATTCCACCAATGCCGGTATGGGTAGCAACTGAGCTCAACGCACTGTTATCAGAAGCCACTTCAACACCGTCTATATATAGTTTCATACTGGTCGCTCCGCCATCATATACAAACGCCACATGATGCCATGCACCATCTGTTGGATAAGGCGTACTTATTTGTGTTAAATTAGTCGTACCACTTCTAACAATGGCTTCCAGATTAGTACCATTTAAACGAACCCCTAATCCCTGGTTTCCTCCTCCTTCATCCATAATGACCTGTAATCCTGATAGCGCCGTAGGTTTTAGCCAAACTGTATAACTTCTTGTTGTCAGGGCATTGGTTAAAAATGACCCGGAGCTATATTGAATATCTACAGAACCACTGAATACAGCTGACTGATCGCCTTCGGCAAAATCAGTCGAATCAAAAGATAAAGTGCCGTTAATTGGATTCGGGTTATGATTATTCCCGGAAGCATCATTAGCACCATTGGTCGTATCAAAATTCCAGTAGGCTTCATAACCTGCAGGCGCTTCGCATAAGCCACCACCACCCCCTCCGGGTTCCGTACTGATAATATAGGGCAACGGAACGGTTTGTCCATTACTCCTATAGGTTGGAAGTGGCGCATTAATACTAATTAAATGGTTTTGCATATCCGTACTCAAATCATTAGCAATGATTAAGGTAGCCTGATCCGGATTACCGGCTAATAAATTGGTGGTTTCACTCATATCAGTGATCAGGTTGTACATTTGATACGAAGCCGTTTCATAACTATGAATCAGCTTATAATCGCCTTTTCTAATAACGGTCTGAGGTCTTTGATCCCGATTGCTATCAACTAAATATCCGGGGAAATGCCAATAGATAGCTTCTCTGGTCATAGCTGTTCCATTGGTCAGCATTTGCCATTGGCTTGCCCCATCTATAGCATAACCTCCGCCGGGAAGTGAAGCACCGGCCATTTCAGCAAGTGTTGGGTATAGATCAAAGGCTACAATGGGCGTATGGTTCACTGTTCCTTTATTCGCTAACCAGGAGGCTTCCGACCAGGCTAAAGTAACCGATCTGATACCACCTTCGTGCAATTCACCCTTCATACCTTTTAACGGGCCGTTATCATCAGTGCCTCTGGCACCACCATTATCAGAGATAAAATATACTAATGTATTCTGCGATAATTTAAATCCGGGATTTCTCGGATCATCCGTAGTTTTTAAGTAATCTACCAAGCGCCCGATGGTTTGGTCCATACCTTCGGCAATGGCTGCCTGCCCCACACTATTGTGCCCCATTTGACTGGGTGGTTTCGCCTGATACTTGGCAACAAGGTCCGGCCTTGCGTTACCGGTATCGAAAGGGCCATGGATCGCAAAATTGCTAAAATGCACAAAGAACGGCGAGTTCTTATTAGCTTCCATCCAATCTATGGCAGCATCGGCCATAGCATCCGTAACATGCTTTTTTGTTCCGGTCAATGAACTGTTACCTGCCAACATCTGAGATTCCGCTTCCGTATACGGATCGGCATAAACATCTAATTCGGGGCCTATATTGGCATGAAATGTATAAGGTGCACTACTGGAAGCAAAATAGTTCCCGGGATTTCCTTTGGTTCCGCCTCCGTAATTTACATCAAATCCCTGGTCTGTAGCTGCATTGTTAGTACTATTAGTACTTTCATTTTCACCAACGTGGAATTTACCAAGGTGTACCGTGGCATAGCCAGCTGTTTTCATCGTTTCTGCAATGGTAACCGCACTAACCGGCAATTCATCGATGCCCGATGGTAAGCCTTGTGACGGGCCAACCAGTAAAGTGCCGCTACCGCCTCGGTTCAAATTGTCCACGGCCCAAATATTATTATGGGGCCTGGACGCATACTGACCACTTAATAAAGCAGCCCGAGTGGGGGCACAATTAGCACCGTTAACATAGGCATGTGGAAAGGCTATACCTTCACTGGCTAATGTTTCTAAAGTTGGGGTCTCATAAAAATCACTGGGATTGTTTAAGTTGGTCAGTCCCGTACTTACCTGGGACCATCCCATATCATCGGCAATAATAATGACAACATTTGGGGATTGAGAGAAGAGAGCATTCATGCATAAAGCAAATAGCAATAAACACAATTGTTTTATTGTTTTCATAAAGTTTAGGGATTGGTTATTCAACTAAAGTAGGCGATTCTGATTAAAAAAATTAGCACGGACAAAACTTTTCGCCAAAAAGAAATTAACAATTCTTAATAACGTGATAACCCCTTAAAAACCAGATAAATCAAGACTATATATAAAATACTACAACCGGGTATATAAAGCACTACAAAACACTAAAAAACATCAAAAAACATAACTAATTAACAACCAGTATATTAACTTAAAATTCATAGATTAAATGTTAACGAAACGTGTATTTCAACGATTTTTTTTGCGTTTCATGGATATAAATCATAGGTTTGTGTCCAAAATAATTAGTCCCCAAACTAAACTTAGTCTCTCATGAATAAGGTTTCTACTCTTTTAAAATATATCCTATTAGGGGTATTTATATGCTTCTGTTCGCTCCTAACGGCACAGGACTTTAAAATACAACAGATTCAGGATGACATAGGTAATTCCGGAGGCACCAATACCAGTTTTACTGCCGTTTCCTCTCTAAACAACGCCATTGCTTTACCATCAAATAACCGTAAAACACATGCTGGTAGGTCAGATTCTAATGATACTGCCCTGGAAGGTGATGATATGGCAGGTGCCCGTGTACTTACCGGAACAGGTACACTTACCTATTACCGGGAATCCGGATCCATAAGTAATAATATGAACTTCCAGACCAACATCTGGGAATACATTGGTACACCCGGTGGGGCTAACGAGTTTATCGTTAGAGGCCGTTATACGGCGAGCTTACCTACAGGAGGTACAGGTTTAGGATACACTTATGTAGATATTGACGTCTCAGGTGCCGGTATAGTATCCCCTAATAAAGTAGTGCCATTCATCACGGGAATCATGAACGATGACACCAATAATGGTGCGGATTCGGCAACCGGTATGGCGCATTTATCCTCCAGTACTAACTTAGTGGTCAGGAAAGGTACAAGTGATAATAATGTTACCATTTATATTACTTTAGTAGAGTTTACAGGTTCCAATTGGACCGTATTGCATGGTGATGCCTCCTCTTCTGCTGCCACAGGTTCCATTACACTTTATGATGGTTATGACGCCACAGGTACAGCCACCGGTGTAAGTTCCTGGACCAATGCCTTGATCTTTACGCAATCCAAAGCGCAAACAGCTGCCTCAGGAGGTAACAAGGAAAAAATTCGTAGCCAGTGGCCGGTAATGAAACCAGGTGCCGATACGCAAACTGTAGACTGGTCATTTGACGCCAGCAGGGATACCGGTAGTAACCAAAACAGGCACTTTATACATGTCATCAATAACCCAACCATGACTGTTACCAGGTTTTCAGACACCAGTTTTGCTGATAACGAATCTACTGTAGATATCACGTCTGCAGGATTATCGGATTTAACACAATCCATGGTTGTGGGATCCATGTATACGGCAGGTAATGGTAGTGGTTACGGACAAGGTTGGAGAAACTACTATTTAAACTCATTAACTCAGGTGGCACACTGGGCGCATAGAAGCGGACATTCCAGTGGTGTTTCTCACGAAATTCAAATTGTGGATTTTGTATCTGCTCCTGTAACCACAACACAGGGACCTGGTGGATTCACTGCTGAAATTCAACTATGGCTAAAGGCCAATACAGGGGTTGAAGAAGCCGCCGCTGATGCTGCAGAAAATGGAGACGCCGTATTAAACTGGTTGGACCAATCTGTAAACTCTAACAATGCTACACAGGCTACAGGAGCTAATCAACCTGTTTTTACTGAAGCAGCTATCAACTTTAACCCAACAGTTGATTTTGATGGTACAAATCATGAAATGACTGCAACTACAGCTCCAAATACTACCATGACCGTTTTTACCGTAGCGGAAGGGACTTTTAGTTCGACTAAAAGTTTATTAAATCTTGATAACGGTGCTAACGGTTCTGTTGATTTAGAACAAACCGCAGGTACTACCATTCAGGGTAGTTATCATGATGGTTCCGCAACTTCCGGTTCTGTTTCGGGAACTATTACTTCCGGAACGCCATTCTTAGTGAACTATGATCATGTAACAGGTGGAAATTCGGAGTTATTCCTTCAGGGGGTATCGCAGGGAACTGCTTCCGCTAACGCTGATAACTTATCGGGATCCTTAACGGCCGGTATTGGTGCTGATCCTTCAACATCATCAACAAGATGGAACGGAGGCATCGCCGAAATGGTTGTTTATAACCAGGCGCTGACTTCAGGTGAAAGAGACAAAGTAGAATCCTATTTCGCTATAAAATACGGTATTACTTTAGGTGCCAACGGAACCTCCCAGGATTATGTAGACTCTGATGGCACAGTGATCTGGGATCAATCGGCTAATGTAGGTTATAACTATAATGTTACCGGTATTGGTAAGGATGATGCGTCCAATTTAGAACAAAAACAATCAAAAACAGTAAACACTACAGATGATATCACCGTTGGTATTAAACAGATAGCAACTACCAACTCAAGTAATTCAACGAATTATTTCGAAGACAAATCGTTCTTAATCTGGGGACATAACAATGGTTCTACATCAACGGCAGGTACTGACATTACCAAAGATTTTAGTTCAAGTACAAGTGTTACTACCAGTGTAAGCGCCACACCTATACAAAGAATATGGAAAATGGTGGTGACAGACACCATACCTACCATTAAACTTTCTATTCCGGAATCTATGGTATCCGTTACCAATCCCGGAAGCGAAGAATATATTATGATCATCGCCGATGATGCTGCCTTTACTACTAATGTGACTTCGGCAACCATGGAAGATGTTGGAAGTGACCTGGAAGTGGACTTCTACTTTGAAGGCACCAAGTACATCACTTTTGGTTCAACAGCTATCACTGCTGAAATGTCCAGAGCCGTTAGTTTTGACAGAACTTTGGATACCTACCTGTCTGCCGGTGACGTCAATGACCTGGCCAATACGGATTATACGATCAGTGCCTGGGTAAAACGAAATACAGGGGTAGGAAAGTTTGATGTAGTATCTAAACGTAATTATTTTAACGAAAACAGGGATATAGATCCGGGGCCGGATAATGACGGTAACTATACCCATGGTTATGCCTTCAGGATCAACTCAAGTAATCAATTTAGAATGGTATGGCGTGACCCAGCAGACGCCTCAAATAACATTATGCAGACCTCGGCTACCATACCGGAAGATGAATGGCACCATATTGCTGCCACTTTTGATTCTTCTACCAATATGACCAGCCTTTATATTGATGGTTATCTGGAAGATCAGGACGATACTCTGGATCCCATGAATGTTCCGTCGGATGCTCACTTTATGATCGGTGCCGCCCACCATATCAAAAGACAACAAAAACATGATGGTTCCGTGGATGAAGTCCGTGTTTGGAACGTAGCACTTACCGGTGACCAGATCCGTTATATCATGAACCAGGAAATTGAACAGAATGCCTCTTTAAATGCCGATGGTAAAGTATTGCCGTCTGCCACCACAAAGAACGAAATAGTATCTGTTCCCTGGAACAATTTAATAGCTTATTACCCCATGAGCCGTATGGTATTTGGCAGTGTTAAAGACGAATCTAACAGTGGCAATGATGCTTCTATGATCAATTATTCCCACCTGGATGCGCAAACGGCTCCGCTGCCCTATCAAACCACTCAAAATGGCGATTGGGATAATGAAACCACCTGGGTAAATGGTGATGTTCAATACCTTCCCGGGGTAGATTCATACTTAGACGCTTTAGAAACTATTGATTATAACATTGTAGAAATTAGTCATAATGTAACAATGGATAACTCAAATACAGCATTAATTCCGGCAGACAGAAATGGTAACAGAACCGTATTAGGCTTAATAGTGAACAGCGGTGATCTGCAAATTGACGGTAATACCGCTACTAATGCCGGGTATTCATTAACTGTATCACATTATTTAAAATTAGACGGGACCATTGACCTGGAAGGGGAATCACAATTAATTCAAACCACAGATAGTGATTTTGATTCGTCCAGTTCAGGTTCATTAGAAAGAGATCAACAAGGAACCACCAATACCTATAGATATAACTATTGGTCGTCTCCGGTTTCCCCAACCAGTAATTCCAGCTATACGGCTGCTGGCATCATATCAAATGTTGGCTTTACAACATCGGGATATGATGGCAACACATCACCGGTTGAAAATGCCGATTATTGGATCTGGAAATATGCCAATAATGCCTCTAATGATTATTCTCAATGGCAGCATGTACGAAGTACAGGCTCTATTTTACCGGGCGAAGGATTTACCATGAAAGGACCCGGAACCGCCGGCTCAGATCAGAATTATGTTTTTAGTGGCCAACCAAATAATGGTGATATTAGTTTAACTATTGCGGCAGGTAACGATTACCTAGTTGGTAATCCTTACCCTTCTGCACTTGATGCCAATGCCTTTTTACAGGATAATTTAGGTACTACGGATGGTGGTAATAATCCGGCCGGTAATATCATCAATGGTGCATTATACTTTTGGGAACACTATGCTGTAGATTCCCATCAATTATCAGATTATCAGGGAGGCTATGCTACATATACTTTAATGGGAGGTGCCTTAGCGGTAAACAATGATACCAGAATTGACAATGACGGATCTTCCGGGACCAAATTACCGGAACGCTATATTCCTGTTGGACAAGGGTTCTTTGTTTCGGCAATTTTAGATACCGATTTAGTAAGTGATCCAAACGACCCGGGAATTACACAACCTATTGTTGGAGGCAGTATTCTATTTAAAAACAGCCAACGTGTTTTCCAAAAAGAAAATGTGTCAGGCTCTAATACAGGATCCGTTTTCTTAAAAGGAAAATCTAAAGAAAAAGGTCAAACAACCAAAACAGGTAATCCGGTAGATGACAGGCAAAAAATAAGGATCATGTTTAACACCCCTGATGGCTATCACCGTCAATTACTTGTGGGTGTGGATGAACGTGCTTCCAATAATTTTGACCTTGGTTTTGACGGGCCTTTAATTGAAGATAACAAGGAAGACCTGTTCTGGACACTAGGAAACTCCAAACTTATTATTCAGGCGGTAGATAACTTTAATGATACGCAAGTATTGCCCCTTGGAGCCAAAATAAGTAAAGATGGACTTGCTACTTTCAGTATTGACGGATTAGAAAACATTGCTGATAATTTAGATATTCTTTTACATGACAAAGAATTGAGTGTTTATCACAACTTAAGAGAGAGCCATTACGAAACATTCATAACTGCTGGTGAACACCTAACCAGATTTGAATTGACTTTTGCCTCATCTTCTTCCTTATTGGAAAATGAAGACATAACCAATGAAAACTTACAAGTATATTTTTCTAATGAAAAAGAAAGTATCATCGTCCTTAACCCTACTATAAGGCATATTGAAACTATTAGCCTGTATAATATATTGGGGCAATCTATTATCAACATAGATGCCAATACAGATGAAAACTATTTAGAGGTAAAAACCAAAAATATTAAAACCGGGACTTATATTATCAAGATGCTATCCGAAGATAAGATGATCTCTAAAAAAGTCTTAATAAAATAACCCCCTCACTTAGAAACCTTTGTTAAAAAGCTCTGGAAATTTTTCAGGGCTTTTTTGTTAAAAACATACTTTTTATCGGATTTTTTATGCATTTTATCGATAATTACAATATTTTTCATATATTTGAAAAGCTAATACTATTAAAATCAAACTATTAACCCCAAATCTAATAGTTATGAGAAGACAACTACTAACCATGGCTCTGTTGGCTTATATACCAATAGTTGCTCAAACACCTGTCACAGATGGTCCTGACTGGACTGTTACCAATCTTACTTCAGACAGTCATTTAGATTACCCAAACACCATTCTTTACGGCCCGGACGGATCACTTTGGATCACGGAACGCGTTGGTAAAAAAGTGGTTAAAGTAAGCACCGCCGGAGGTTCTAAAACCACTATGCTGGACCTTTCCGGTGTGGTGCATCAATCAGTCACGCAAGACGGGTTAATGGGAATGGCTATCCACCCGGACTTATATGCAGATATCAATACCCTAACCAATAATTATGTGTATTTAGTTTACACGTATGACGATGATCCTGGTTCGGGATTAGACCGTAAGTTAAGAATTGCCCGGTATTCCTATAATTCCGGAACAGGTAATTTAGATAGTGCCAGTGCCTACACGGTAATTGATAATATCGAAGCCGGTAACGATCATAATTCAGGTAAAATTGTTATTGGGCCGGACCTTAAATTATACTGGACCATTGGAGATCACGGATCCAATAGAGGTGGCAACGCCTGCAATGAAATTAGAGCACAATATTTACCAACAAGTAATTCCGATTATTCAGATTACAAAGGCAAAACTTTAAGATTAAACCTGGACGGAACCATTCCTACAGATAACCCAACATTAAACAGTGTTAAGAGTCATGTGTACTCCTACGGGCACAGAAACGCCCAAGGTTTAGTATTTGGTTCAAACGGAAAACTATACTCGTCTGAACACGGCGATAAAACCGATGATGAAATAAATATTATTGAATCAGGCAAAAATTACGGCTGGCCTTTAATTGCCGGTTACAATGATGACAGTGGCTATGCTTACTGCAATTGGTCCAGCTATCCCGGAACCGGAACAGGCACCTGTGACGACTATGATTCCAACAGTTGCCCGGGTTCTTATATTGATGAATCAACTTCAGGAGCTTCCATTTCGGACTTTATGCCACCCATAGGCACCTATAACAGTACGATTGCATCTGAGCCAACAGGTGGCTGGTTAACATGGCCTACAGTGGCTCCGGCTAGCATTGATATTTATGAAGGTGGAAAAATTCCCGGCTGGGGAGAGTCTTTGCTTATTCCGACATTAAAAGCCGGAATGATTTTAAGAACCAAATTAAACGTCGCAGGTGATGGATTAGATAGTACTACCTATGAAGAATTCCATTCATCAAACGATAGATACAGAGATATTGCTTTTGATCCCGATGGGGTAACCATCTATGCCATTACTGATATAAGAAGTGGTATGGATAACCAGGGGGTTGTCATGAAAATTCAATATAGCGGTGTGACATTAAGTAATGATTTCCATGATAAAAACGAATTTTCAATGGTACCGAACCCAACCAGAAACAGTACCCATATAAGTTTCAATTTTAGAGCGTATACATCACTAGATTTGTTTGTTTATGACATCCATGGAAGAACCGTTCAACATATAAAAAATATTAATAGTAACTATGATTTGAAAACAACAAACCTGTCAAACGGCTTGTATTTTGTTAAACTAAAAAATAATAATAAAGAAATAGCAACAGGAAAATTAGTGATCCAATAACAAATTAAGAGATATAGTGTTGTTTACCAACACTTTAACGTATTTAATCGAGTATTTTTAGTTTTTTATTGGAGTTATACTACTTTTCAATAAGTTATTGAAATATAACTATTTAGTCCCCAAACTAAATAAACCTGCTTATGAAAACGTTTTTGCCCCAAAATTGGTTGGTTACGCTATGCATTAGTGTGGCTTTGTCATTTACAGCGGCTTCGCAAACTATTGCTTCTTATGATTTTGAATCCGGACTTCAAGGTTGGACTGACGGTGGTTCAGATTCCGGGTTAAATACAAATTCGGTTTACGCCTGTAATAGTACACAGTCCGTTTATTCAAAGGACGATGACACCTCCAATAATTTAACCACCTCCCCTACTTTAAACCTCTCGTCTTATAGCTCGGTAGATTTTTCGTTCTGCTTCATAGGGTTTAGGCTGGATACCGGTGAAGGGTTCTCTGTTCAATACTATAACGGGTCTTCGTGGTCTACCTTAAAAACCTATGCATTAGGAACAGACTTTGCATCAAATAATGTATCCTACGAATTCTACTTAACCGTCAGTAGTGGACTAGCCTCCAATTCAAGGTTCAGATTTACAAGTACAGCAGGAGATAATAATGAATATTGTTACTTTGATGATGTTTTAGTACAGGTCTCTGCCCCAGAAATTGATATTCGAGGGAACGCTATTTCCATTGTTAACGGGGACACAACACCTGCTATATCAGACCATACAAGCTTTGGTACTGCAAATGCCGGAACACAAATAACCAGAACCTATACCATTTACAATAAAGGCGGGGTCAACTTAAATATCTCAAACATTGCATTATCTAATGCCGTGGATTTTACTATTGTGGCTCCTTTTTACACGTCTCCCGTAGTGCCTTCCACAGGAACTACTACATTCAGCATTCAATTCAACTCGTTAACACTGGGAACAAAAACATGTACTGTTACGGTTACTAATGATGATTCTGATGAAGGATCGTATCAATTTGATATTGATGCCCGCGCAGAGCAAAACTTCTTTGACAGTGATAATGATGGTGTACTTGATAATGTGGATATAGATGACGATAACGATGGTATTCCGGATTCGGATGAAGAAACTGCCTGCCAGGCTTCCTCAATAGCAGGTACAACCAACTATAAATTCTTAAACGAAACCTTTGGTGAAGGCAACAGAACTACTATTAACACGACCTACGATGCGGAAACAACATACTGCTATGAAGATGGTACAACAGGAACCTCAACAACGGAATGTCCGGATTTACACAGAGACGATTTAAATGACGGTGAATACACTGTTTATTATAAAGCCGGCGATGGTGACGGAACAGACGACACCCCGAATGCCGAGGTAGCCTCCTGGGCAGATGCCTACTGGTATACCGGAGAAGACCATACATCCGGTGATACTAACGGAAGAATGGCCATGTTCAATGCCTCCTATGACCCGGGTACGTTCTATACAGCAACTATTATAGGTGCCTTGCCAAACGTACCTATTACTTATAGTTTTTGGGTATTAAACCTGGATACAACAACAGCTCCGGGTATAGCTACCAGGCTTAGACCGGATATTTTAGTTGAGTTCAGAGATGTTAATAACAATGTACTGGCATCAATAACCACGGGTGATATACCGCCTTCTATAAATGGCGATGCCGCCGGCAGCTGGCATCAGTTTACCGCTAGTTTAACATTTAATGTTAGTGAATTTTACGTTTACTTCATTAACAATGAAGTGGGCGGTGCCGGTAATGATTTGGCAATTGATGATATAGTTATTTCTCAAACCTTATGTGATACCGATGGTGATGGTGTGGCCGATGTTTTTGACTTAGATTCAGATAACGATGGTATTCCTGATGTGGTTGAAGCCGGTTTAGGAAGCCACAGTGAAGGAAAAGCTATGTTGACAGGTGTTGGATCCTGGGTGGATGCCAATTCAAATGGTATGCATGACTCTACGGAAAGCAATACGGTGCCTGATACCGATAGCGACGGTGTTCCTAATTATCTTGATCTGGATAGTGATAATGATGCTGTCTTTGATGTAGATGAATCCGGAGCTACTAATTCAGGTGATCCGAACTATCAAAATGGTGACGGCGATATAACCGGCGATGGTGTTGGTGATGGTACCGATACTGACACCGTCAGGGAAACCGATATTAACTCAGACGGAACCTTAGAATATTACTCCGATGGTATTTTAGATCTGTACGACTTCTTTGAAGGTGGCACCATGGCTACGGCATACGGAAATTCTAACCAGGGCTCTACAGGAACCGGTTGGGAATATTACGTGGCCGATACCGATAATGACGGAACCCCGGATTATTTAGATGTCACTTCGGATGGTTCTACCTATGATATTTCACATACCCTTTATGCCGGTTTAGATGGTAATTCCGATGGTGTCATTGACGACACCAATGATGCGGAAAATGATGGTATTGTTGACTTATTTGACACCAATGACGGTATCTTCGGGTCACCCAGAGATCTAAACCAGAAGCTTCAATTATACTTTGACGGTAGAAACGATTATGCCGATGAAGCTACAGTTATAGATAACACCTGGAATGAAGCATCATTAATGGGCTGGATCAAAATTGATCCGTCGGCAACAGGGGTCCAGATCATTTTGGGCCAGGATGTGTTTTACATTCAGTTGAATGCAGATAAAACTATTACGGCCTATGCCGATGGAAATACCCTGAGTTACAGCACACCTTTAACAACCGGTCAATGGATCCATGTAGCCGCTACTTTTGAATGTGATTGCTTATCCGGTGGTTTCCACCTGTATATTAACGGAAACCTTGAAGCAAGCTCAAGCCCAAGTACCGGTGGTTTTAATGCCGATACGTCAAGCTTTACCATAGGAAGAGAACCGGACACCAACAGTAAATACTTCCATGGTTATATTGATGAAGTCAGGGTGTTTAACAAGGCGCTTACGCAAAATGAACTTCACAAGATCATCTACCAGGAAATAGAAGACAATAGCGGGGTGGTTAGAGGCAGTATACTTCCTAAGGATATCACAGACTTTAATGCAGCCACCGAAGTATCAACCCCTTTAAACTGGTCAAATTTAGAACGCTACTATAGACTTGACACCTATAAAGATGATATTATTGATGATCTGACCACAGCTACTGTTGATGTTGGTACCGGAGCAAAAATTTACAATACTAAAATTATTGAATCGCAGACCACGCCACTGCCTTTTGTTACAACGGCATCTAGCAGTGGCAGTTGGGCTACTTCCAGTAACTGGGTGCATGGAGATGTTTGGGATATTGATAATACCCATTCTGATTGTGCCATTGTACAAATACGAGGGGATTTAGATACTAATACAAACCATAAAACCGTAGGCATCTTATTAGAAAGTGGAAGTAATCTTGATATTCTGAATGATTCCGAACTTAATGTGAGTTGGTATTTAGAGCTTGATGGTAAAATTGACCTTGAAGGGGAATCACAATTGGTTCAGGGTGGAGAAAGTACCTTAGAAGCAACCAGTGCCGGTACTTTGGAAAAAGATCAGCAGGGAACTGCGGATACCTTCACCTATAACTATTGGTCCTCTCCGGTTGGATTATCTAATAATTCAACAAACAATAATGCCTATAACGTAACCAATGTATTTACTAATGTGACGTTCTCAAGTTCAGGATATAATGGCAGTGGTTCTCCCCTTACCATAGCTGATTACTGGATCTGGAAATTCAATAATTTACCAAGTGATGATTATTCGTCATGGCAACATGTAAGAAGTAGCGGTACCCTTCAGATAGGTGAAGGCTTTACTATGAAAGGTCCTGGAACCGGCCCTATTTCATCAGAACAAAACTATATTTTGGAGGGAAAACCAAATAACGGTGATATCAATTTGACCATTAATGCCGGTAACGACTACCTGGTTGGAAATCCGTACCCATCGGCCATTGATGCCCATGAGTTCATTCTTGATAACGGTAATACTATTGCCGGCCCGGGCTCTACTACAGGTACTTTGTATTTCTGGGAGCACTGGGGTGGCGGTTCGCATAATTTAGGCGACTACCAGGGAGGCTATGCTACCTATTCGCTTTCGGGCGGTGTACCTGCGGCCTCTATGGGTACAAACGACCCTGACGTGGGAACCGGTGGAACACCAACTAAAACTCCGGGACGATACATTCCGGTGGGCCAGGGATTCTTTGTTACCGCCGAAACCGGTGGCACTATCAAATTTAAAAACAGCCAGCGTATTTTCCAGGCTGAAGACGGTTCAAACTCCGTTTTTATGAAATCGGGGAAAAAAGGGCAGGCAACCAGTACAGCCAAGACAACCAATCAAGGCGGAGATACCAGGTTAAAGTTGAGACTTGGTTTTTACTCCGTGAATACCATCCGCAGGCAACTGTTGACAACTGTTGACGAAAATACCACAATAGGATACGATTGGGGGTACGATGCCCTGTACAATGACACCCAAATGGATGACATGTACTGGATGATATCCGATAAAAAATACGCCGTTCAGGGTATTAATGAAATCACCGAAAATACAGTATTACCCATAGGGATCCATACTAAAAATGACGGTATTAACAGTATTACCATGGATGCATTGGAAAATGCACCGGCAGACTTGGAAGTGTATCTACACGATAAGGAACTGGAAGTGTATCATGACCTGAAATCAGGTGATTATGAGATCTTCTTAATCGCAGGTGAATATTTGAACAGGTTTGAGATTACCTTCGCCAGTTCCCAATCCCTGCATACAAACGACGTTAAAAATATACCTATGCAAGTATATTTTTCAAATAAAATAGACAGTATAGTGATCCTTAACCCGGAATCCTTATCCATAAGGTCCATTGAAGTACTAAACTTATTGGGACAGTCCTTATTCAAGTTTGACACCGATACAACACAAAATTATATAAAATATAAGGCCAACCAGTTTGTAACCGGCTATTATGTATTAAATATAGAAACCGAGTTTTCTAAAATATCAAAGAAAGTTCTAGTAAAGAAATAGTTTAGTTTTAGTTTGTTTAGTTAGTTGAATTAGTGTAGACAAAAATCTGCCAAAAATCTTTACTATGATGGGAGCCCTAAGTTTTAGGGCTCCTTTTTATTTTACGGAAGCCAGTATTAAAACGGCATCTGAAGGTAAAATATGCACGAAAAAATCTTAATAAAACACCCTCAAACATAGAAACTTCTGTCAAAAAATATGCATTTTGTCGATTTTTTTAAACATTTCAACGATTATTGTAATATTTTTTATATATTTGGAGCGCTATTATCATAATAATCAAAAAACTATGAACCCAAATCTATTAATCATGAGAGAAACACCAGATACTTTGACACCATTGGTACTCCTCCCGTTGGTTTTCCAAGCATGGGCTACTAACGGTCCGGATGGCGTTACTTAGTACCCTATCATATAATGAAAACTGAAATTTTAGTTTATCCCTAGCTCAACTAAAATAGCGTAAAAATAAGTTTCAATTTTAATAACCATAACCTGTAAGTTTAATAATCATTGATAAACAAAAACATTAGACGTATAAAAAAAGCTTAGTAGCAAATAAATTAAGAATAACTATTTAGCCCCAAACTAAATAAATAACCTATTTATGAAAAGAAACACCAAATGCATTTATAAATGCTACGTCTTTATACTTTTTGTTATTTTTATAAATAACGCCGCAGTCGCCCAGTTACATGCGCCTCCGGCTTGTGGAGAAAACTTCACATTAGATTGGTCTTCCTCTCCAACGGCTTCAAATGAATTCAATTGGACACCCGCAGGTGCTTTAACCAATACCTTTAATAATGTTGACAATTCCGGTATTGATTTTACAGTAACCTTTACCGGAGATACAGGTACCTTAGGTGTTTGGGGCAGTCAAACTCCAAAAGTCGGCACCTCAGCCACAGGCTCTTCAGTAGAAAGCATAGACCTTTATACCACCGGATTTTCAGCAACGGGTATCACATGCACCATAACATTTAGTTCTCCAATATATGCGTTGTCATTTGATTTATCTCATGTAAACGCCAGTCCGCCCAATGGAGACATGTATACCATAACGGCACAAACCACAGACGGAAGTACCATTTACCCCACATTCACAAGTTCAGCAAATCCGTCATATACGGTAAATAACGCCACAGGCGTGGTAGATGCTAATAAATCTTCAACCAGTGGAACAGACGCCATAGTGGGGGTTAACTTTCTTGACCCGGATTATATAACCAGCGTTAGCTTTTTATGGCAAAATTGTTCCGTTTGCTCCAATGCCATTCACGGCTCGGGACTTGGAAACTTTAGCTTTTGTATACCCCAAACCCTGGATTTTGATGGTGTTAATGACTATATAGACCGGGCTGCTTTTCTGGGAGGAAAATCCGAAGCTACCATGATGTCCTGGATTAAACTGGATAATGGCTTTGATGGTGGTGAAATCATGGGGCAAAGAAACTTTAGGCTTTATGTAGATTCCAATAAATACCTTAAAGCCTTTTTAAGAACAGATACTAATAGAGATGTTAATACTGTTGCCTCATCTAATACACTACTAAGTGAAAATAGGTGGTATCATACCGCAGTAAAATATGATGGGGTCAATGGTACGGTGGATCTGTATTTAAATGGGAATAATGTCTGGAGTTATTCAAACTCAAATTTAATAGGAACCACCTTAAACAATACAAGTGCATGGAATTCAGACCATGATTTTGAAATAGGCAGAAATTCAGCGTCAGACAATAATTATTTTGAAGGGTCTATTTATGAAACAAGGGTTTACAACAAAGCACTAACATTAAACCAACTGCACCGGCAAATAAACCAGGAAATTGAAAATAATGGAGGAAACGTAAGAGGTACTGTGATCCCCAAAGACATAGAGGGCTTACTATGGAGTGACCTGGAACTATATTATAAAATGGGGATCATAGACACCGGGTATACTCCGGACAGTTCAGGCAGTAATGTAAACGGACATCTGAATAACATGAGAACCTTTCAGGAATATACCGCACCACTACCCTATGTAACAACGGCATCCTGTAACGGTAGTTGGACCAGTTCCAGCAACTGGGAACATGGCAGTGTCTGGGATATTCATAATGACCCTCCGGACTGTGCGATTGTTCAAATTAAAGGTAATTTACAGGCAAACGCTGATATTACAACAGTGGGGTTACTAATGGATAGCGGAAGCAATCTTGATATTCAAAACGATTCGGAACTTAATGTAAGTTGGTACCTGGATCTTGATGGTAAAATTGACCTGGTAGGGGAATCACAACTGGTTCAGGGAGAAGACAGTACCCTGGAACCAACCAGTGCGGGTACCCTGGAAAAAGACCAACAGGGAACAGCTGATACCTATACCTATAATTATTGGTCCTCTCCGGTTGGATTATCCAATAATTCAACAAACAATAATGCCTATACTATAACCGATGTATTTTCTAATGTTACCTTTTCAAGTTCAGGATATAATGGTAAAAGTTCTCCTCTTACCATAGCTGATTACTGGGTTTGGAAGTTCAACAATTTACCAAGTAACAACTATGCTTCATGGCAACATGTAAGAAGCAACGGCACCCTCCAGGTAGGTGAAGGCTTTACCATGAAAGGCCCGGGAACCGGACCCATTTCATCGGAACAAGACTATACACTGGAAGGAAAACCTAATAACGGTGATATTAGTTTAACCATTAGTGCCGGAAACGACTACCTGATAGGAAACCCCTATCCATCAGCCATTGATGCCAACGAGTTTATATATGACCATATAAGCAGTGCACTAAACGTTAACGGTAGGGCAGCAACCAATTTAATTAGTGGGACCCTGTATTTTTGGGAACATTTCGGAGGTGGCAGCCATAACTTAAAAGAATATATTGGTGGGTATGCCACTTACAATCTTAGTGGTGGTGTCAAAGCTTTTGCAAATGATGCCAGAATAAACAACAACGGTGCCGCAGGCACAAAAATTCCGGGAAGATATATACCGGTAGCCCAGGGCTTTTTTGTTGTAGCTGATAACCCTAATGGCAGTCCTATACTATTTAAAAACAGCCAGCGCATATTTGCTAAAGAAGGCTCCGCATCATCGGTATTCTTAAAAAACAGTAAAAAGGAAGAAACCCGTTCAGAGAAAACCGTCCAAAATCCCGACCAGGACCTAAGGAAAAAAATACGGTTATCATTCGATTCACCTAAAAAATATTTCCGTCAATTATTGATCACAGAGGACCCGCTTGCTTCCAATGGGTTTGATATTGGATATGACGCCTTATTATTTGATACCAGCAATAAGGA
Organism: Seonamhaeicola sp.; assembly: GCF_028281565.1. Taxonomy (GTDB): domain Bacteria; phylum Bacteroidota; class Bacteroidia; order Flavobacteriales; family Flavobacteriaceae; genus Seonamhaeicola. The sequence continues at coordinate 59,925 of NZ_JANQJQ010000041.1, read as the reverse complement.
AGATATGTTTTGGATAATTGACAATAAGAATTATGTCATACAGGGCGCAAACAATCTTGGACAGGGCGAGACCTTTCCTTTAGGGATCAAAACAGATAAAAATGGTATGACCACTATTAAAATTGATGCCTTGGAGAACATTCCAGATGAGACAAATATTTACCTGCATGATAAAGAGTTAAACATTTATCATGACCTTAAAGCCGGTAGTTATAAAATTCTCTTAGTTCCCGGAGAGCACCTGAACAGGTTTGAAGTTACGTTTACAAACGGGCAAAGCCTTAGCACAAATGACGCAGACAAGACCCCCATGCAAGTATATTTTTCAAATGAAATAGACTGTATTGTAATTCTTAATCCGGAATCCATATCAATAAAGTCCATTGAGGTACTGAACTTATTGGGGCAGTCCTTATTTAAGTTTGACACCAATACAACACAGAGTTATATAAAATACAAGGCCAACCAGTTTGTAACCGGCTATTATGTCATAAATATAGAAACCGAGTTTTCCAAAATATCAAAGAAAGTTTTAGTAAAGAAATAGTTTAGTTTATATTTTGTTTAGTTTGTTTAGTTAGTTGAATTAGTCGTGTAGATCCCAAATCTACCAAAATCTTTACTATGACTTAAGAGTCCTGAATTTCAGGGCTCTTTTTTTTATTTTACCGATGCAATCAGAACTTCCAAAGGCACTTTTTGTTGCTCACCGGAAACCATATGCTTTAAGGTATAGGTATTTGAATTGATCTCTTCCTCACCCACTAGAACCACAAACGGAATGTTACGCCTGTTGGCATGGGTCATTTGTTTTTTCATTTTGGCAGGATCCGGATATAATTCGGCATTAACACCCTCTTGCCTCAACGTTTTAATAGCTTTTAAGCTGAACAGGGCCTCTTTCTCTCCAAAGTTGATGAAAAGTACCTCCACATTTTTATTTACCGTCTCCGGGAACAAATTCAATTCTTCTAAGACCAGATAAATGCGGTCCAGGCCAAAACTAATACCTACACCACTAACATTAGGCATCCCGAAGATACCTGTTAAGTCATCATAGCGTCCGCCGCCGCCAATAGAACCGATCTTCACTTCTTTTGGGGCGGATACTTCAAAAATAGCACCGGTGTAATAATTTAAACCACGGGCTAAAGTGACATCCAATTGTAATGCTGCTGTAGTCAGACCTAATTCGGAAATGGCATTGTTAATAAACGTTAGTTCTTCAATACCTTTTTGCCCGTAATCAGAGCTGGATAAAATATTGCTTAAGCTTTCGATTTGAGACTCAAAATCACCCGACAAAGAAAATAAAGGTTGTAGTTTATCTATGCCTTCCTGAGAAATCCCTTTGCCTAGCATCTCTTCTTTTACCTTCTCCTCGCCTATTTTATCAAGTTTATCAAGGGCCACCGTAAAATCAATCAGTTTATCTCCTGCTCCAATAACTTCGGCAATGCCTGATAGTATTTTACGATTATTGATCTTAATGGTAACACCTTCCAGTTTTAAAGCCCTAAAAACGGTGTCATACAACTGAATAAACTCTACCTCCTGCCATAAGCTTTTACTACCTACCACATCGGCATCACATTGGTAAAACTCTCTAAAACGGCCTTTTTGAGGCCTGTCTGCCCTCCAAACCGGTTGTATCTGATAACGTTTAAATGGCAGTTCAATATCATTTCTATGCTGCACCACATAACGTGCAAATGGCACTGTAAGATCATACCTAAGCGCTTTTTCAGAGATACTGCCTGTTAACTTATTAGAGTCTTTAGCCTCATAAGCCTCGCTATTGGCTTTAGTCAAATAATCCCCGGAATTCAGAATTTTAAAAATCAAGCGGTCCCCTTCTTCACCATACTTCCCCATTAAAGTACCGGAGTTTTCAAAACTGGGGGTTTCAATAGGCTGAAATCCGAAAGTTTCAAAAGCACCGCGAATGGTGTTAAAAATATAGTTTCGTTTTGCTACCTGTTCCGGGTTAAAATCTCTTGTACCTTTTGGTATGCCTGGTTTTTGAGCCATATTCAATTACCTGCGAACGCAGGTATCTCTTTAAAAATTATAAAAATAGATTCCGCATCGTGTGCGGAATGACAAAAATAACAGTTTATATTGAAAATAAATTTCTGCCCGCACAGGAATGACAGACTAATTTATCAATTTATCAAAATACTTAAACAGATCCCCTTTGGTAATGACGGCGCCCTGTTCAATCATTTTAAATTTGTCCAGGTTTTTATCCTCTGAATAGTCTTTATCCGCCTGAAAAAACTCAACATGTTCATCCATTAAATTCTCTCGCAACCAATTGTAACCCTCAGTAGTAGTAATATCCACATCGTTTTTCAGGTTGAGTACAATAGCCTGCATCTTGTTGTCCCCCAACCTGAACAAATACATATGTTGTGGCGAAATATGTTCTAAATATTCTGCATTATTTAAAACGCCTTCCCAAATCAAATCACTAAAAACATCTAATTCCGTTTCCGCCAACTCAGGTTTATTTTCCTTTAAATTTGCCCATTCATCAGCCGTAATGGATTGCGTTGCCAAAAAATTGATGAACTCCTGGTGTAACTCTTCAAATTGTTCCTTTGTTAGTCTTGAATATTTCATGTGCCCTTCTTAATCTCCCCAAAAAGGAGAGAAACAAATTATTTTTATAAAAAATGCGCTCCTAAATCAGGAGCGCAAATTTAATAATATTATGACTAGTATTCTAGAAAATGTAACGTAATCCTACTTGCATCTGCCAACGAGACAACAAACTGGAATCGTATCCAAATGTATCTGATAAATCATCATTGAACGAATAGATAGGTGCCTGCGTTCTGTCCGGAACATAATTGCCCGGATCAGGATCTGCATCCGGGAACGTAACACCAATTGGCTGAATATTATTAGGTTGCTGAATAACGCCCCAGTCTGAATTTAAGAAATTACCAAAATTCAAAATATCAACACTTAACTGTATGGTATTGGTTTTATCTTCAGTTATTCTAATATTAAAATCCTGTAAAAATTTGATATCCCAACGACCTCTCCAGGGAGCTAAAGCGCCATAACGCTCGGCATACTGGCCTCTTCTTTCGCTTAAGTAATCATCTTGCTGAATATAAGCCTCTAAATCTGCTGCATCACCCGCATCAGCAAACTGCATCTGACCAATTTCACTGGCAGTCGGAATATATATAAGGTCATTTAAACCGGAACCATCTCCATTTAAGTCCCCTCCATACGTGTAATTAAAACGGCCACCCTGGGCATACTCAAAGAATGTAGAAATGGTAGTAGCCATTTTATCGTTGCTATAGGTCCACTTTTTACTGGCAACACCTATAAAACGATGTGTGTCACCGTATTTTGAATAGGATAACACGTCGTTATTAACATTTCCTAATGCCGGATTAAATACAAAAGCATCCCCGGTAATTTCTGCCTCAATAGAGTTCACATCTTTTGAATTGAGGTAGTTATAAGCTAACATGGTATATAAACCATTTTCAAAGGTCTTTTGAGCCTTAACGGAAGCGTTCCAAATTCGTCCCTTATCAGAATTACTGAACACAAATGGGCCTCCCCCAATTCCGAAGAAATTAAGCATATCAGCATCCGTGTAGTAAGGACGGTTATCGACTCCGGACAAAGTTCCTGACGGCGGTCTTAACCCCCAGTTTTGCACATGAGCGCCGTTAATATCTTTGGTATAAGACACATCAGCCGTTAAAATCAAACCGTTTTCAAGCTTTTTATCAGCTCCTAAATTCGTTCTCCAAACTTGTGGGAACTTGTAATCAGGGTCAACCACCTGCCAGAAAAAGGCATTGGGGTTACCTATTTGGTTACCTAACCACACAAAAGGGAAACGACCGGTAAATAACCCGGAACCTCCACGTAACTGTAAGGTTTGGTCGCCATTTACATCATAGTTAAAACCAACTCTGGGAGAGATCAACCAGTCATTATTAGGCATTTTGGTATTATCCAATGTTGTGGAACTGTTGGTATTTGGGTTATAAAGAGGCATTGATGGCACATAACAACAGGCCAGATCAATAACATCCTGCGCTTTTTCTGCAGAGTCGAAGAATAAGGGTTTATCAAAACGTAACCCGTAAGTTAGTTTAAATCTATCGGTCACGTTCCACTCATCCTGAACATAAAATGACAATTGTCCGACGTTAGTTTCTGCCAGGGCCCAACCTCCGGCATTACCTTCGCCATTAGCTGCCAAAGAAGCATGTGCTGCTGTAGCGTCATTCAACATGGCTTCTAATCCACCGCCCGGAGCTGCATCAGCCAATAAATCGGCTACACTTCCGTAAGACGGGAAAAACACCCCCCTGGCACCATAGGCTCCCAGGTTAAAAGAGTTATCAAATTCAAATTTTTCAAATGAGGTACCGATGGTAAACGTATGGTCTCCTGTAAAAAAGTTTAAATTATCTGTAAACTGAAGCACCTTTTGATCTAACCTGTTATTGATAGAAAATGGTTCATGACCGGCAATAATATAATTAGACCCGCCTTCTAAAATCGTTATAGTAGGGGCCGGTACGGACAACGGATTTCTAAAATCATCAAAGTGTGTGTATCCTACCTGAAGCTTGTTAGTTGAATTCTCTGACAGCGTAGAGTTTAATTCTATTTGTACAGATTTTAAATTATTATTGATCTCATAACCTGTATTTTCAAACTGTAATGTGGCTGCATTGGGCCCTCTAAAACCAAGGGCTGTTGGATGCGCCGGTTTTTCCTTTGAAGCTTCCAACCAGTTATAAATAACTGCCAAACGGTTATTATCATTGATATTCCAGTCTAATTTAACAATCCCTTTAGTAGATTTTGAAGCATAGGTAAATCCTTCATAAGCACCGGTATTATAGCCCAAAGTAGCCAACGCGCTTTGAACTGCCATCAAATCTGATTCAGTAACCCTGGACTCATTAATAGCTCCGGAGCCCGTATTTGGCACCCAGCCATTAGTTCCCAGATCATCTCTGTCATCACTTTCATAATTAACAAAGAAGAATAATTTGTTTTTAATTATTGGTCCGCCAATACTTACGCCGTATTGTGTTTGGTTTAAGTCCGGACGCGTTACTTCTTCACCTCTAATCTTCTTACCGGTCATGGTTTCATCCCTGTAAAAGCCATATACCGTTCCATGGAATTCATTAGTACCACTTTTGGTTACTGCATTAACCGAGGCTCCAGTAAAACCTGAGAGGGTAACATCATAAGGTGCCGTAGTGACCTGAATCTGATCTATAGCATCCAGTGAAATAGGCTGTGCACTGGTTTGACCACCAGGGGTGGCAGCATCCAATCCAAATGGATTATTAAAAATAGCCCCGTCTAAAGAGAAGTTGTTAAACTGATCATTTCTACCTCCAAAAGACCCTGCGCTTGCTGTGGGTTCTAATCTGGTGAAATCTGACTGAGATCTGGAAATGGTTGGCAACCTGGTTAGCTCTCGCCTTCCTACACTGGTCTCAGCTCCGGTACGGTCACTACCAAAAGTCCCTGTACCTCCGGTACCCTGAATAACTACCGCGTCCAATTGCTGACTGTCCTCTACCAGGGTTACATCAATATTCTGCGTTTTACCTAATGTTAAGAACACATCATTAAACGTTTGTTCCTGGTAACCAATAAAACTAATGGTAATACTGTAAGGACCTCCAACTCTTAAGTTTAATAAGTTGAATCTTCCGTCAATGTTTGAAGCTGCTCCATACTTGGTACCGGTTGGCGTATGAATAGCTACTACATTAGCCCCGGGAAGCGGTTCTGAATTTTGGTCTAGAATAAGACCCTTAATGTTTGATGTTGTTACCTGCGAAAAAGCAAGGACACAAAAAAACAAGAAAAAAATGGATAGGATTGTTTTCTTCATTCGGTTTGTTTTAAATGAGTTAGTCTGTTATGCACGCATAGAAAATGCGAATACCAAAAATAACAAAAAAAAAGACTACTCTTTCGAGTAGCCTTTTTTTAACAATAATGTTTTATTAACTAGCTGTTAATATTATTTTGCCTGTGCAATTACTTCAAATGGTAATTCCACAGATACTTCCCTGTGTAGGCGAATAATGGCAGTATATTTACCTAAACGCTTTACATTACCACCAATAACATTGATGAATTTTTTATCTATGGCATGACCTTCTTTATCTAATGCCGCTGCTAAATCAATATTATTAACAGAACCAAATAATTTGTCACCTGCTCCTACTTTAGAAGCTATTTTAATTTCTAATGCTTTTAACGCTTCTGCCGTGGCATTAGCATCATCAATGATCTTCTTTTCTTTAAAAGCTCTTTGCTTTAAATTTTCTGCTAATACTTTTTTAGCAGAAACCGTAGCTAAAATAGCTTTTCCTGTTGGGATTAAAAAATTTCTACCGTAACCGTTCTTAACTGTTACAACATCGTCTTTAAATCCTAAATTCTCAACGTCTTGTTTTAATATAAGTTCCATTGTTATCGGTATTTTACTTTAATAAATCAGCTACATACGGCATTAAAGCTAAGTGACGCGCTCTTTTTACAGCTACAGACACTTTTCTTTGATACTTTAATGAGGTTCCTGTTAAACGTCTTGGTAAAATTTTACCTTGTTCGTTTACAAACTTTAATAAGAAGTCCGGGTCTTTGTAATCTATATACTTAATTCCAGATTTTTTGAAACGACAATATTTCTTTTGTTTGCTGGTTTCAATATTAAGCGGAGTTAAATATCTGATCTCTCCGTCTTTTTTTCCTTTTGATTGTTGCTCTATAGATGCCATAATTACGCTTTTTGTTTAAGTTTTTCTCTTCTTCTTTCCGCCCAAGCAATAGCATGCTTATCTAACTTAACCGTTAAATAACGCATAAAACGCTCGTCACGTCTAAACTCTAACTCCAGGTTATTAATGACCTCACCGGCAACGGTGTACTCAAATAAGTGATAGAAGCCACTTTTCTTGTTCTGGATCGGGTAGGCCAATTTCTTCAGCCCCCAATCTTCTTTTGATACCATCTTAGCGCCGTTTGAAACAAGAAAATCTTCGTATTTCTTTACTGTTTCCTTTATCTGATCATCAGATAAAACGGGATTTAAGATGAAAACAGTTTCATAATGATTCATAAAAATCTATTTAATTGTTAAAAATTGGGTGCAAAAATAATTAATATATACATATAAAACAACATTAAATTTATTATATTGCAACACTTTCCAAAATGTTAAAATTTTGTTAAATCGTGTTGTTTGTCGATGTTTTTTGGTTTTTGGCGGAATTTTTTGTACTATTGTCGATATCTTAACCGAAATAATACAAATGTTATGACTTTAAACTGTGTAGTAGTAGACGATTCAGCAATACAACGTCTCTCTATAGTTAAGTTAGTCGAGAATCACCCTTCTCTTAACTTAATTGCAGAGTACAGTAGTGCTTTAGAAACGAAAAACGGGTTGAATACGCATCAGGTTGATCTTATCTTTTTAGATATTGAAATGCCAGTTCTGAACGGATTTGAACTTCTGGACGTATTAAACAAGAAACCCCAAATTATTTTTGTAACCGGTAAAACAGAATATGCTTTTAAAGCGTTTAATTATGATGCTACCGATTATTTACACAAACCAATCACCAGAGAACGCTTTAATGCTTCCGTAGAAAAAGCTTTAGAACACCACAGATTATTAATGAATCAAAACGAAGAAGAGGGTGAACATATCTTCGTTAAGAGTAACCTTAAAAAACGTAAGGTTTATATTAAAGATATTAAATGGATTGAGGCACTGGGTGATTATGTAAAATTAGTTACAGAAGAAACAAGCTTGGTAGTGTTATCTACAATGAAAGCTTTTGAAGCCGAATTACCTGAAGGTAAATTTTTAAGAATCCACAAATCCTATATTGTAAATCTTGATAAGATTGACAGATTTAACAGTAAAAATGTTGAAGTTGGGGCTTATGAAATTCCTTTAAGTAGAAACAAAAAGACACAATTGGTTGACGCTTTAAATAATATTTAAACATCAAATTAAAAGTTATCGACATTTAAAATTACTTTTACCGACCGAAAATCTTTTATACTCAAGAAGCTATTGTTTATTTTAATGATAGCTTCTTTTGTTTTTGATAAGGATTGCTTTTTAGGGATCTTCACCAGGATATTTTTATGAAATTGATTTCTTATCCTGGCAATTGGTGGTGATTCCGGCCCTAAAACCGCTTCTCCGAAAAATTGCCGTAACGACTTTGCAAACCAAATAGACGCGGCTTCCACCCTATTGTAGTCTTTATGTTTTAATGTGATCTTTATCTGTTTATAAACCGGCGGATACTTGAAATTATACCGGTCGTTCATTTGCTCCTTGAACATCTCCATATAATTGTTTGTAGATACCTGCTGCAAGATATTGTGATACGGATTATAGGTTTGAATCAAAACTTTACCTCTTTTTTCGGTACGCCCTGCTCTACCCGACACCTGGACCATTAATTGAAAACTTCGTTCATGCGCTCTGAAATCCGGGAAGTTCAGCATATTGTCTGCATTCATAATACCAACCAGCCTTACATTTCTAAAATCCAACCCTTTGGTAAGCATTTGAGTACCAACCAATATATCTATTTCCTGTTGCTCCAGGGCGGTGATGATCTTTTCATAACCATACTTTCCCCTGGTAGTATCTAAATCCATTCTGGCTACTTTAGCCTCTGGAAATAAGATCTTTACTTCTTCTTCTATTTGTTCGGTACCAAAACCTTTATTATCCAAATCCGGGCTACCGCAAGCCATACAATCCTGTAACATAGCCATGTTATAGCCACAGTAATGGCAACGCAACTGATTTCTGTATTGATGATAGGTTAAACTCACATCACAGTTGGGACATTGCGGGGAATGCCCGCAGGTATTACATTCAACAATCGGAGAAAACCCCCTGCGGTTTTGAAACAATATAATTTGTTGTCCTTCGGCCAAGACTTCGGTCATTTCTTCAATAAGCCTATCACTAAAATGCCCTTTCATGCGCTTGCGTTTCAACTTATCTTTAATGTCAACCAATTCAATATCCGGCATCAATACATTGTTGTATCGATACATTAATTCCACCAGACCATACTTCCCCTGTTTCGCATTAAAATAACTTTCCAAACTTGGGGTAGCGGATCCCAACAATGTATTGGCCTTATGCATGGATGCCAATACTACTGCCGTGTCCCTGGCATGATATCGGGGTGCCGGGTCGAATTGCTTGAAGGATTGCTCATGCTCTTCATCAACAATGATGAGCCCTAAATCACTAAACGGTAAAAATATAGAGGACCTGGCCCCTAAAACGATTTGCGCTTTCGAAGCGTTATTCAAAACGTTATTCCACACCTCAACGCGTTCATGAGCGGAATACTTAGAATGAAAAATAGCTACTTTTTCTCCAAAATAATTCTGCAACCTATTCACCAACTGCGCTGTTAATGCTATTTCAGGTAACAAATACAACACTTGTTGCCCTTTTTGAATAACGTCTTCAATGAGTTTTACATAAATCTCCGTTTTACCGGACGATGTTACGCCGTGCAGCAGTGTAACATGGTTATTGTTAAAAGCTGTCTTTATAGCTTTTAAAGCTGCTTCCTGGTGTTCATTTAAGGTTTTGGATGCTTCATTTTCATCACCGGAATATTGCACCCGATCCGTCTGAATAAAATAGTCCTCCAAAATATCTTTATCAATTAGCGTTTTTATGATTTGAGATGATGCTCCGCTTTCACCTGATAGGTCAGACACCTTTACCGGTTTCTTCGTTGTGGCAGACAATGAAAACAGGGTCATGATGACATCGCGTTGCTTAGGGGCCCTGCTTAATTTATCCAGTAAATCCTGCAAAGCGTCTTCCGAAGAAAAATTAGCATGCAACTTAACATATCGCACCAGTTTAGGCTTGTACTTTTCATAGACTTCTTCTTCAACTGTAATAGCTTCCTTTTCAATAAGCCTTTTAATTACCGGAAGCACATTTTTTTTATCAAGAATACCGGAAATATCATGAATTTTTAAAGACGATTGATGATGTAAGGCTTCATAAATTAAAAACTCATCATCTTTCAATGAAGATTCGTCAAGTTTCTTAACCGAACTTTTTGTTACAACCGTTTCACTCTCTAGAACAAAGGCCCCGGGTAAAGCAGCACGCATCACATCGCCTAAAGTGCACATATAATATTTTGCAATCCACTGCCATAATTCCAATTGTATTTGATTGACAACAGGTACTTCATCCAAAATTTGGTGAATCTCTTTAGCTTCATAAGCTGAAGGGGCTTCCGTATGAACATTAAAAACAATACCGGTATAAATTTTAGATTTTCCGAAAGGCACTGCAACACGCATGCCTGTTTTTAAAAAATCAGCTTCCGCGGAAGTGATGCTATAGGTAAATAGCTTTTGTAACGGTATGGGCAGTATTACATCTATAAAGAACTTCAACTTCTATAGCATTAATTGATAACACGTTTCCAGTATTGCGTAGCATACAGGAAGCCTACATATCCTCTAACCTGTAAAATATTGGGGTTTTGGGTAAGCATTAACCGGCATCTAAACCTTTTTCCATGTTCCGGATCAAAAATGGTTCCCCGCTTATAATATTTCCCAGCACGTTCCATATTTTTTATCAATACCAAACCGAGAACCGGTTTGTTTTTTTCCTCTCCAAAACACTTTTTACACAAGGCGCCCTTTTGTTCAGGATTTAATATCTCTACTATTTTACCAAAAACCTTCCCGTTATCTTCATAAATCTCAACTATTGATTTTGCTTCATCCGTTATACCGTCTATCGTCCTCCATTTTCCAAAAACATCTTGAGATTGCAGGGTAGATGACACTAAAAAAAATAATATGGTACAGAAAAACAACTTCATGATCAGCACCTTTTTCTTAACTTATTTAACGATGCATTTAGCTCGTACCCTAAAAGTAAAATATTGGCATTTAGCCACAGATAAAATAAAAGAATCAATAAAGCCCCAATAGAACCATACAGTTTATTGTATTGCCCGAAATTCTCAATATAGATCCCAAATAAGTACGATGACAACATGATGAGCAAAGTGGTAAAAAGTGCACCTACTGAAAAGAATTTAGAATGCTTTCCTTCCTGTGTTCCAAAATAATACAAGGTGGCCGTAGCCAAATAGATCATAATGATAAAGAACAGGTATTGCGCAAAATTAGCCCAAAATACATTTTGAGCATCCACCTCCAGCACTTCCAACAGTTCCTGAACAATATAGATTTGAAAGTACCCTAAAAACGCAATGGTTATTATCAATAAAAACGCCAATATTAAAGCAATCCCCAACGCGTACATGTATTGTTTAAACACGTTTCGGGTCAACTGTTCATGATATGAATATTCAAACCCTGAAAATACCGCATTCACCCCGTTAGCCATTAAAGCGATAGACAATACAAACACGGACGATAATAATCCGCCTCTCTGTGACTGGTCTATATTTTCAAAAATGTTGTGGATAAAAAAATCGGACGTATTGGGTGGTAAAAACGATTCTAAAAACCCTAAAAAATCTGTTTTAAAGCCTTCTACCGGGATATATGGAATAATGAATAATACAAACAGTAAAAAAGGAAATAAAGCCATAAAAAAGCTAAACGCAATAGCACTGGCTCTTGTGGTCAATGCGCCTTTTGCGATACCAATAATGTAAAGCTCTAATAAATCGTAGAGAGACAACCCTTCTAACCCGGGAAGCTTAATTTTTTTTAAGAACCGCACCAAGACATTTATAACAGGAATGTTGTCTAGTTTGTCTTCAATGGGTTTGGTCATAAATCACTTGTATTAAACCACAAAGTTATTAAAATCTGACCTTAAGAAATAAGAAATACTATAATACCTTTCTAAATAAAACTTCTACATCGCTTTCAGACTCAAATCCATATTATGAACGGAATGGGTAAGTGCCCCGCAGGAAATATAGTTTACGCCACACTCCGCATAATGCCTGATGGTTGTTTCGTTTATATTGCCCGAAGATTCTGTTAAGCATTTATCTCCGATCATTTCAACTGCCTTCCTGGTATCTTCGTAATCGAAATTATCAAGTAAGATACGGTACACACCTTCATTCATCAAGATCTCTTCCACCTCACTTAAATTTCTGGCCTCTACCATAATATCTAAGTCCTTACCCGTTTCTTTCAAATACAGTTTAGACGTTTCAATGGCCTTGGTAATGCCTCCGGCAAAATCAATATGATTGTCTTTAAGCATAATCATATCATATAAAGCAAATCTGTGGTTTTCACCACCGCCTATTTTAACCGCCCATTTTTCCAACACCCTAATACCCGGTGTTGTTTTTCTGGTATCCAGGATTTTAGTATTGGTGCCTTTAACCAGGTTTACAAACTGCCTGGTCTTTGTAGCAATGGCACTCATTCTTTGCATGGAGTTAAGCACAGTACGCTCAGCTTTCAGGATAGATTGTGAGGGCCCTTCAACATACATAACCACATCACCGTAGGTCACCTCAGTTCCGTCTTCAATACGTACATCCAGTTTTAAGTTTTTGTCAACGTAAGCAAAAATTTTCTTCGCAAAATTAACCCCTCCTATAACACCTTTATCTTTTACTAAAAGTTTAGCCTTCCCTCTGGCATTCTCCGGAATACAGGCTAAAGAACTATGATCGCCATCTCCAACATCTTCTCTAATAGCATTAGCAATAATAGATCTGACTTCCTGATCAAAATGCTCTTGTGTAATCATATTTTTTTGTTGGTTTGGAACAAAAATAATAAATAGATTTACTTTTTTAAATTTTACTTTTGCGAAATTATTATTTATTCCAATTTTAAATAAAAATTTCGTAAACAGAAACCTATATTTTTGATATTATGACGATAAAACTAATTGCCATTGGCAAAACCGATAATAATGAATTACAGTCACTTATAAATGATTATACCAGGCGTTTAGGGTTTTATATAAAGTTTTCTTTTGAAATTATTCCTGACTTGAAAAAGTCTAAACACCTGAGTGAAGGCCAGCAAAAACAAAAAGAGGGTGACCTGATATTGAGCAAAGTAAATAATTCTGACACCTTAGTACTGCTGGATGAAAACGGAAAACAGTTTGACTCTGTTACGTTCTCATCTTATTTACAAAAACACATGAATTCCGGTATCAAGCAACTGATTTTTGTTATTGGCGGGCCTTATGGGTTTTCTCAAGAGGTATATCAAAGGGCCAACGGAAAATTATCATTGTCAAAAATGACTTTCTCGCATCAAATGGTTAGGTTATTTTTTATTGAACAGGTGTACAGAGGGTTTACTATTCTAAAAAACGAACCGTATCACCACAGGTAATTTAGGGAGCACTTCTTTCTAAGATCAGCTTGTTTTGCAAATACAAATATCTGGTATAATTTTTAGAGGGATCAGGCGCTAATTCATAGGCTCTTTTAAAATTTTCCACTACTTTTTTTTGATTGTTCGCTTTTAGATAATACTCTCCCATAGCCAAATAAGCCTGCCACTGTTTTGGATTGGTTTCCATATTAGCTGTAAGTAACTTAAAAGCTTCTTCTCTGTCGCCTTTAACGATTAAAGTATTTAAAGCATAATAATACATATTAAATCCCTGTGAACTTTTTATGGTTTCTTGTTTTAGTGACTTCCCCTCTTCAATAGCTCCCTTGGAAATTAAGTAATCTGATTTGAGAATATTAATGAAAAAAGTTTCCGCCTGTTTATAATCGCCCTCTAACGTATGTACCTTGCTTAAGGCTTTTTCTAAATACATAAGTGCTTCTTCTAATTTGCCTGGGTCTTTTTTCATGGTCTCTATCGCCATGACTCTGTAATCACGAGCTGTTTTATCTTCTTTATCTCTTAAATCTGCCAAAATATTTTCAGACACATCCAAACCAACTGTAAATCCGGCAGAAACGTTTTCCCATCTTAATTCAATGCCTGCGCTTTCCGGATTAGGGTCAACAAAATCATAACTCAACCATTCCTGAAATACTCTGTTTTTCACCTTAGCTTTTATTCTTAGGACATTATTTTCCGGATTATAATTAAATGCGCCCCAACTATAATCGGTTGAAAAAATAAAAGTCCATTCTTTTTCATTAACCAAAACCAAAAGGCCATATTTACCTGCCGGCAGTTCCTGACCATTAATGGTCACATTGTGTTCAAACTCAATTATGGTTCTGTTATTTGAACCGGCTCTCCAGGGATATTCTTTGTTATCAACCACAAAATCGTATGGCACTATACCTCCAAAGATTTTCCGTCCCTGAACCTTTGGACTATGATAGGTCATGCTGATTTTTGTAGTTCCCACTACCCTGGCTATTTCCATTTTATGGCTCATGCGCCTTGAATTCTGAACATCCTGTGCTTCTAAAACCAAACCGGATGTCATTAATAAGACACATAAAAAGAGGGGGATGTTTTTTAATGACTTTGTAACTGTTATAAATGGATTATTTGAACTCATAATTGTTTAGCTTTTGATTTTTACTGTTTTATAGTATCAGGTGCTCTCCTTCTGCCCTTAAGTTCATTAATGACATTATTTTGCGATAGATATACCATCTGTGGTATCAAATTTCCCGGTTATTAGCCAACCTCCAAAATTCTCAGAAACGGCCATTAACAATTCGTTTTTACCCTTTTTTAAGTTAAGATAAATAGCATCAAAAAGCCCGATGGTCCCAAGATACCTGTAGTCCCTGGACCGCCATTTATTTGTGCCCCTATATATGGGTGTTCCATTTAAAATGGCCACTACATCATCACTATAGCCAAAATGAAAAAGCTTCATCTGATCTACTTCGGAATGAATGACAATTTTTGCAAAAACTGTTTCTCCCGGTTCGCCATTAAACAACCGTTGTTGTCTTGAAATATTTGCTGCGGTACCTTCTTCAACTTGAATTTTTCTTCCCCAGCTTCTCTTTTTTATCACATCCGGGATATTTAGCGGGTTATCCAAAAGCTTTCTTTCAAACATATCCGATAGCTCCCATTCCGGAACAAGGCCTTCTATGGGCTTTCGTTCTACAGGTTTGTAGTTGATCAGTTTAGCTTCCTTCCTATTAATTTTTATATCGGCAATATGGAACGCTTCCAGGTTACCTCCCCGAAGTATTATTTCTCCCCCTTTAGCGGGTAAAAACAATTTCCATGACAGGTTTGGTTCTTCTGAATAGTCCAAAAACACCTGGGCCTTATCATCTTTAACAACCAGTTTGACATGGGTCCAGTTGTCATATTTATAATGATACGGGAACGAGTATTTTGGCCCAAAACAGAGTTGCCAGGGTGATATCCCGTTAATAATCGGAGCTGCCTGATTGGCATCCGGTTTTCCGGATAAATGAGGCCGCATATACCACTGCTCCCCATTAAAGCCACCGGCTCTAAAATACACCCCCGGAAATGCCGGGGTTTCCTTAAGATAAATATCGAATTCTATTGTACCGTTTAAAAAAACACTGTCTTTTAATGTCATAGAACCTGCTTGTAGGTAGATAGCTTTCTTTCCCTTATAATTCTCAATGACATACGACTTTGCTTTAATGTCCCAGTGCATAGTATCAATAGGAATCCTGTTTTGCGAAAAACAACTTACGGACACTAAGAACAAACCAATTGACTTTAAATATTTTTGCATGATTTAAAATTTTTAATAAAATTGAAAAATCACCCGCACAATAATGCAAACAAATTGGTGCAAAACCGTTCATTCTTGGACACAAGGTTTAATTTAACGACTTTTGTTACTCCTAATGAACCATTCTGAAGAACACATATTAATTCAAAAATGCCTTCAACGTATTGAAGAAAAACTCAACTGGGGCGACGCCTCGGAATGGCATAATGACGTATTTAATGAGCTGAGTGAAACTATTCAACAAAAAACCAGGGTATTACTAAGCCCCACCACTCTAAAACGTATTTGGGGTAAAGTTAGCTATAAGGGAAACCCCAGTATTAGTACACTTAACACCCTATCTCAATTTATAGATTATCAGAACTGGAGGGATTTTAAGAATGCGCATTCTAAAGTTAATCGTCCTAAAAAAGCCCATAGCAAAACGCTCATTAAAATGCCTTTGGTTTTTGGGTTAGCAGCCGGTTTGGCTCTGGTGTTCATTACTTTATATTCATCTGTAACATCTAAAAAAGACCCTATTTCATTAGAGGATATTGAAAAAATCAAGTTTTCCAGTAAGCCCATTGCTACAGGGATGCCTAATTCTGTTGTTTTTGATTTTGATCTGACTTTAATTAAATCCGATAGTATTTATATTCAACAATATTGGGATCCTACCAAAACCATCAAACTTAAAAAAGGACAAAAACAAGCTACCGGGATTTATTATTTCCCGGGTTATTTCAGGGCCAAACTGCTAGTGGATAATAATGTCATAAAAGAGCATGATCTGTTTATTAAATCTGATGGTTGGAGTGCCTCTATAGATTATGATCCCATACCTAAGTATTTGGAAAAAGATCAGTTTATAAACCAGGGGCTTTTTCTTGATTCGCTGTTAATTTCAGAAATTAGTTCCAGCCAAACTCCGGTAATTTCCACCTTTCATTTCATTGAGGATCTAGGTGCTGTTTCCGGCGACAATTTTACCCTGGAAACTACCCTTAAAAACACTTACAGGGATAAATGGGCTGTTTGTGAAACGATCAATATTTATTTAATAGGTTCAAAAGGCGCCATCATTATCCCGTTTACAATTCCCGGTTGTGTCTCTAACATCAATGTCATGCTAAATGATGTGTTTCTCAATGGAAAAGAACAAGATCTGTCTGCTTTCGGATCCAACTTTTCTACCTTCAAAGACATTAAGATCAGCATTGAGAACAAACTGATTAAAGTATATATTGACAACAAAGAGATCTACTCCGGAACATACAACCGATCTATGGGTAAACTGGTAGGTTTACGATATAAATTTTTAGGTGCCGGTGAAGTAAAAGATCTGTCAATCACCGATAAAAACGGTAATGTTATAATAAAAAACAACTTTCAATAAATACTACCAATTTTCAAGCAACACTAATGATAATTGTTAAATACCTGCTTGCGTTTTTTAAGCTGGATCTCGAGATCTTTTATGGTGTTCTTTACGGCTTCCTCATAATTATCTTCATTGGAACTTGCAAAAATCCTTGGCCCGGGAACGCTTAACTCCATTTTACAAATTTTGCCTTTTAACTTGTCGTTATGCTCCACTTCAAAATGTACTTCGGCTTTTATGATCCATTCATATTTTTTATGAAGGTTCTTTAATTTTTCTTCCACATATTCGTTCATAGCATCACTATTTCCTATATGCACATACTGAATATTAATTGTCATATTTTATGAATTAGGTTTAACAATATTATAAATTTAGAATTCTTTTGGAGCAAATCAAGTGACATTTATCATATCAAATTATTTTTTTTAACACATTAAGAGCATTTAACATCATAACCTGTTGTCCCTCAACATTTGGATGTAATCCATCATCAAAATAATGTGCTTCTTTCATACCTAATGAAAAGTCGATATAAGATATCTCTTTTAACAAACAGAATTTTATCAACCTGTTTTGAAAGCTCCTGATGCATTCAGCATAATCTTCATCAACTAAATTGACGGCGTTAAGGCTAAAATTTGGTGTAGGGATGCCAACTAAACAATCTATGTCTTGATGCTGAGCATGTTTAACCATAGCGTTAATATTGGCTATTATTTGCTCGTCCTTTAAGCCATACCATAAATCATTGGTACCACCTGTTACAATTATGAGAGAGGGGTTCTCAAAAAGCACTTCATTAAACCTGCTAAGCATACCGTTTGTAGTATCGCCGTTGATGCCGAAATTCAGCACCTCAACCTGTAATTCATTCCTTAAAAGGGTGGTCCATTTATGTGCTTCCTGAATGTCATAGCCAAAAGTTATACTATCACCAACACATGCAATTTTAATTGTGCTCATTTTCAAACCGTTTACTCAAAAATCACGCTTTCATCCATTTCAAACCATTCGGTATAGAATGGTTTATGAATCTTTTCTATACTGTTTCGTTTTACTTTTAAAGTAGGTGTTAATAAACCATTATTAACACTCCATTCTTCTTTCATGATCACCACTTTTTCAATCTTTTCATGGCTTTCAAGGGTCGGATTCATGCCACTTACTGTGAATAGTAAACTTTCAATCAATCTATTTTTTTCTTTGGCGCTTCCTGATTCCGAAAGTGTTATTAACGCTATAGGTTGCGGAATGCCCGATCCCACGACACAAACCTGTTCTATATCGGTGTTTTTAGACAGTATAAGCTCCATATAAGATGGTGAAATGTACTTACCCTTATCGGTCTTAAACTGATCTTTAACCCTTCCGGTGATGGTTAAATAACCGTCGTGATCAAACTCCCCAATATCTCCGGTTTTTAAATAGCCTTCGGTGTCAAAAACAGATGCGGTCATTTCGGGGGCTTTAAAATATCCCTTCATTAAGCAGTTATTTTTTATACATATTTCGCCTTCGGCGGAAAGTTTTGCCTCTACATTATATAAGGTCTTGCCAACAGTCCCTATTTTATTATTTCGATACGTGTTAAAATGAGAGACACAGCAGTCTTCGGTCATCCCGTATCCCTGCATAATATGTATATCCAATGTCTGAAACCACTCAATTAAACTAGACGCCAACGGTGCTGCCGCAGAACAAACAAAATAAGCCTCCTTTAACCCTAATTTCTTTTTCAATTTATTTTTTAAGAAGGTGCTGAGAAAAGGAATTTTCAATAAAATATTTAATTTGTTCTGAGACAGCGACTCTAATATTTTCTCTCTGAACTTGGTCCAGATCCTGGGAACCGCAAAAAAGATATGCGGTTGGGTGCTTTCCAAATCTGACGCAAAGGTATCCAATGATTCTGCAAACGAAATTTCGCCCCCTAAAACCACACCGGCATTTATTAGCAAACGTTCTGCCACATGGGCTAATGGTAAATAGGAAAACAACCTCAAATTATTTGGCAACTCAAATACTTCGGTTAACGTGTGGGCACTTTCCATTAAATTCCCCGAAGTATGCATCACGCCTTTAGGGGTCCCTGTGGTCCCGGAAGTATAAATTATAGTATGAAGTTCGTCAGGATTTTGCCTGTGTAAGTCCTTTAACGGTTCATTTTTTTTTAGTAAATCTTCCCACAGATCACCTGTAGATTCCCCATAAAGCCCGACACTGATTACCGGGATACCGGGAAGCCCTTCTTTTTGCGAATTAAAATCATCAAGCTTACCAACTACGATAGCTTTAGATTCACTATGTTCTAAAATAAGGTTGATCGAGTTGGCATTTAATGTTGGATAAATAGGGATAGAGATATAGCCACAGATCATGATGGCCAAATCGGCCATAACCCAATGTGCACAGTTTTTTGATAAAATGGCTACGTGACTACCTTCATCCAACTGATACAGTTTTAGCGCCGAAGCTATTTTTCTGGCTTCTGCTCCAGCCTCAGCATAAGTAAAATTGATATGCTTCCCGTTAACAGGCTGTTTTAAAAACACAGCACTGGGCGTTGTTTTTTCCCAATATAAAAAAGCCTCAAGGGGTGACTTGAATTTGCTCATTAAAGTTTATATCAAATTTTACTTAGTTCCAAATCAATGTCTTTTACCAAAGCATCATCTCCTAATAGTGCAGCAGATTTTTTCATTCCGGATAATGCTGCCAATCGTTTGGGGCCTCGTTTTAAAGCGCCTTTATACATGGTAATAGCTTCTGCATATTTTTCCTGAGAGATCAGAAATTCTCCGTACAGTTCCTTGGTTGGTTTTTTAATAAAAGGCGGACCGTAGCTGTAACTCAATTGATCTTCTGATTGAACCGATGCCTTTAACAATTTTTCTGCTGCTTCCATATCATCGTTCAACCAGGATTGTAATGCCAGCAACTGTGTTTTCATAACATTAGACTCCTCTATATCGGTTTGATCAGGCATAGACCTGTCTACCGAAGCACATACCGAAAAACCATTACTAAGGTTTTGGACTAACAAGGCTTCTTTTTCTAATGCCTTATTAAACGCTTCAATAACCTTATCCAGAGCCTGCCCATTTTTATCTTTGTAAGCTTTCATACCATTTATAAAAAAGTTTTGAGCTTTTAGTGTAATATTCAGATCGGAAACATCTACTTCTATATCAACAATATCATGATCCCAAAGGTCAGTTTCGACCAAAAAAGTGCCTTTTAAAAATAAAAGATGCGCCCTGGCCCTTTTTGAGGGTTTCTCATTACAATAGGTCTGCATATCCCAAACCATCTTTTCAGCTTCCTCTAACTGCTGTTTTTGAAGATAACCATATTCCAGCCAGTGATAGGCATGGTACCCGCGCGCGTCATTATCCAATCCCTTCTCCTGCATTCTTGTAACGCTGGCCTCATAAGAATCAATATTGGAAGCTATAACCCGGTCCCACATACCAAGAGCGACAAAAATATGCGATGGCATATGCAAAGCATGACTGGCATCCGGAGCAACCACAGCATAAGAATTGGCTGCTTCCAACGCTAATGCTGCATGGCCAGGATCATCATAAGAATGGATAAGGTAATGTAAAGCTCCGGGATGCTTAGCATTTTCTTTTAAGATCTTTTTGGCAATATCGGCACCTAAACCATAAATGGAGTCATTTCTTCCTTCAGAAACGGAACCCAATAATGATAACGAATAGAATGCCCCTACTTCATGATTGTCAGGGTATTTACTATTCAAGCCTTTCAGGTGTTCCATATACTCATGATCTCTCTGCTGCTTAGGGGTTTTAGGCTTATATAAAATCTCTAATCCCTTTATTAAATCCTGTTCCAGCGGTGTTAAATTAGCTATGTCCTCAATAGCTTTGATTTTCTTTACCGCTTCAAATCCTTCTTCGTATTTCTGATTCCTCCATAAACTATGGTTATAAGTCATAGCTTCACCCCAATAAGCCATGGGCATGTCAGGATCAATCTCCTGCGCTCTCAAAAAAGCTTCCCTGGCATCTACGTATTCAAAACTATGAAGTAATAAAAGCCCCTTTTCAAATAAAGGAATGGCATCTTTGTGTCCCGTGACATCCAGGTTCGCAACCCCTAAATAATCAACTTTGGATTTATCCGTCTTACAACTGACAAGTAAAACGATTAATAAAAAAAGGAATAATTTATTCATAACAATTGGTATTAACAAGTTTAAAAACCTCTAATACTCAACCCCAATGGAGGTGTCGAAATAAGTTTTAGCCCCCACCTTGTATTTGCCTTCATACAAGTTTATTTTCTTATATCTGCCCGTAAAAACCTTTTTATAATACGCAAGTTCATCCGTTGATCCGGCATTATAATTTAATTGTTTTTTTTCACCCTTTACACTACCATAAATAGAAACCTGGTATATGTTCTCAGATTTAGATCCCTTGAAACTGGTAGAATACACGATGCGTTCAACTAAAAAAGGTGCATACTTACTGTTGGGCGTTCTGTAAAACACATTGTCATATTTAGTCTTTACAGCTGTCTGCCTGATGTTTTGACTTTGCACATTACATAAACCGAACAATATAAAAGCTGCAATCACAAATAATTTTTTCATACCTAATAAATTTTAATTTTGCTTTGTATTTCATAAAGCTAATTAAAAAAACTCAATATAGCTACAACCCAATTTTTGAAAATGGATAAACTAGTCTTTGCCACCAATAACGACAATAAACTAAAAGAAGTTCAAGCCTTAATACCGCAACACATTAAGCTTCTAAGCTTAAAAGACATCGGTTGCTTTGAAGACATTCCGGAAACACAAAATACCATTGAAGGAAACGCAAGACAAAAAGCGGAGTACATAAAAACCCATTACGGATACGATTGCTTTGCCGATGACACCGGATTGGAAGTTGATACTTTAAATGGTGCTCCCGGAGTGTATTCGGCAAGATACGCCGGGGCACAACGTAGTGCTGAAGATAATATGAATAAACTTCTGGAAGCATTACATGATAAAGATAATAGAAATGCCCGGTTCAAAACTGTTATAGCACTCCACTTAAACAACAAACTGCATACATTTACAGGTATTTGCAAAGGCTCTATAACGGAGACTAAACACGGTAAAAACGGCTTTGGCTATGACCCCATCTTCAGGCCTGAAAACTACAAAGAAACCTTTGCTGAAATGGATTTAAGCCTTAAAAACAGGATCGGTCACCGTGGAAAAGCCATAAAACAATTAGTAGATTTTTTAAATCGGTAAAACTTAAAAACCACTACAAAATTCAGCATTCTTGTTGGCTGTTAATATTCTTTATGTTACTTTTAATCTATGATGACAGCGGAAGATATTGAAATAGAGAATGCAGCCATTACCAAAGCCTACAAAGAACTTTTAAAGGTAAGCTATACTACGCTTTCCAATGATGACAAAAAACTTATAAGAAGTGCTTTTGAAGTGGCTCTTGACGGCCATAAAGATCAACGTAGAAAATCCGGTGAAGCCTATATTTTCCATCCTCTGGCAGTTGCTAAAATAGTGGCCCAGGAAATTGGATTAGACGGCACCTCCATTGCTGCTGCTTTACTGCATGATGTGGTTGAAGATAGCCCAGACTATACCATTAAAGATATTGAAAAACGCTTCGGAAAAACAGTTGCTACCATTGTTGACGGACTCACTAAAATATCGTCTTTAAGTAAAGAAAAAGACATGGATGTGTCTTTACAGGCAGAAAATTTCAGGAAAATGCTGCTAACCCTTAACGATGATGTCAGGGTGATCATTATAAAAATTGCAGACCGGCTACACAACATGCAGACGATGGATGCTATGCGTCCGGACAAACAAGAAAAAATAGCTTCTGAAACTTTATACATCTATGCCCCTTTGGCCCATAGGATCGGTTTATACAACATTAAAACCGAACTGGAAGATCTGGGTTTAAAATATACCGAACCGGATGTTTATAGCGACATTCTTAGTAAAATAGAGGATAGTAAAGAAGAACAGGATCAATATATAAAACAGTTCAGTAGTGTTATAAAAAGGTCATTGAACAAAGAGCAATTTAACTATACCATAAAGGGAAGGCCTAAATCCATTTTTTCCATCAGAAAAAAAATGATGACTCAGGGGGTTTCGTTTGATGAGGTTTATGACAAATTTGCTATCAGAATTATTTATGAAAGTGACCTGGAAAACGAAAAGTTCTTTGCCTGGAAAATTTATTCCATTGTAACAGACCATTTCAGGCCAAACCCTATCCGGTTAAGAGACTGGATATCGTCTCCTAAATCTACCGGTTATGAAGCCTTGCATATTACGGTTATGGGTCCAAAAGGACGTTGGGTGGAAGTTCAAATCAGAAGTGAACGCATGAATGAAATAGCCGAAAAAGGCTATGCAGCACATTATAAGTACAAACAAGGCAACGAAAAAGAAGACAGCCTTGAAACCTGGATCAACAGGTTACAGGAGGCCCTTGAAAACCCGGAAACCAATGCGGTTGATTTTGTTGAGCAGTTCAAACTCAATTTATATTCAAAAGAAATATTTGTATTCACCCCTAAAGGGGATCTAAAATCCTTGCCAAAAGGGGCTACCGCATTAGATTTTGCCTTTAGTATCCATACCGAAGTTGGCATGAAAACGAGAGGCGCTAAAGTAAATGGTAAATTGGTCCCGTTGAGCCATGAATTGGTTAGCGGTGATCAGGTGGATATCTTAACGTCAGACAGTGCAAAACCAAATTCAAACTGGTTAGATTACACTACAACGGCCCGGGCCAGAAGTAAAATAAAATCTGCCCTTAGAGAAAACAAAAAGCGCATTGGTGAAGAAGGCAAAGAAATCCTTAGAAGAAAATTAAAGCAGCTTAAAATAACGCTTAACGAAGCTTCAACAAATGAACTTGTTAATTACTTCAAGCTTAAAACCAGTTTAGATCTGTTTTACAGGGTTGGTATTGGCACCATTGATAATACCATGCTCAAAAACTTCGCCTCTTCCAGAAGCAATGTCTTAATGAGTTTTATTAAAAACAAAATTAAGAGGAAAGCCAACGTCAGCAAGGAAGATATTGATAAAGAAGAGGTCACGGCAAATTATGACTTACTGGTTTTTGGCAAAGAAGAAGAAAAACTGGATTATAAACTTTCTAATTGTTGTAACCCGATTCCGGGCGATCAGGTTTTTGGTTTTTTAACCGTTTCCGATGGTATTAAAGTCCATAAAAAAAATTGCCCTAATGCGGTGAGTTTACAATCAAACTATGCTTACAGGATCATGACTGCAAAATGGATTGATTCTTCACAACAGGAGTTTATTGCTAAAATTGCCATATCGGGAATTGATAATATCGGGCTTGTAAATGAGATCACTCAAATTATTTCATCTAACATGCATGTTAATATGAAAAGTCTTAATTTTGAAAGTGATGACGGGCTTTTTTCAGGAAAAGTCAATATAGAAGTAAAGAACAATACCATCATAAAAAAGCTTGTTGAAAAACTTAAAAAAATTAATGGTATAGATAAGGTTACCAGACTGTAAAAAAAGTGTAAATTTGCCACGGAATTATGAGCGCAAAGGCAGATAATAAAAATCAGGAAATAGTTAAAAGTGTTTTTACCGACTTTTTAGAAAGTAACGGACACCGGAAAACACCCGAACGCTATGCTATACTTCAGGAAATCTATAATAACAATGAACATTTTGATATAGAGTCGCTATATCTTAATATGAAAAACAAAAAATATAGAGTATCCCGCGCTACACTTTATAACACCATAGAATTACTTTTAGAATGCGGTTTGGTTAGAAAACATCAGTTTGGGCAAAACCAGGCACATTATGAAAAATCGTATTTTGATAAACAGCATGATCATGTCATTCTTACCGATACGGGTGAAGTTATAGAGTTTTGCGATCCCAGAATTCAATCCATAAAAAAAACTATCGAAGAAGTTTTCGATATCGAAATCAATAACCACTCACTTTATTTCTACGGAAATAGAAAATCATCCAAATAACTATTTTTTTACAATGGCAGTAGATTTACTACTAGGACTACAATGGGGAGACGAAGGCAAAGGAAAAATTGTTGACGTACTTACCAACAACTACAATATTATAGCACGTTTTCAAGGTGGGCCCAATGCGGGACACACCCTGGTTTTCAATGGAAAAAAGCATGTTTTACATACTATCCCTTCCGGGATTTTTCATGGTGATGCCATGAATTTAGTTGGTAACGGCGTGGTCATTGATCCTGTGATTTTTAAAGGGGAACTTGATAAGTTAGCTGAACAAGATGTTGACTATAAGAAGTCGCTGCTTATTTCTCGTAAAGCACATATTATTTTACCAACACACAGACTTTTGGATGCTGCCAGTGAAGCTGCAAAAGGTAAAGCCAAAATCGGCTCCACCTTAAAAGGTATTGGGCCAACCTATATGGACAAAACCGGAAGAAATGGTATTCGCGTGGGTGATTTAGAGTTATCCGATTGGAAACAGCGTTACAGAAATCTGGCTAACAAGCACGAATCCATGATTGCGTTTTACGATGTGGATATTGAATATGACCTGGAAGAACTGGAGACCGAATTCTTTAAAGCCATAGACGTTTTAAAATCCTTAACGTTTATCGATTCTGAAGAGTACGTATACCAGGCGCAAAAATCAGGCAAAACCATTCTGGCCGAAGGGGCCCAGGGGTCGCTTTTAGATATAGATTTTGGGACCTATCCGTTTGTAACATCAAGTAATACAACCGCTGCCGGTGCCTGTACAGGCCTGGGTGTGGCGCCTAATAAAATAGGAGACGTTTTTGGTATTTTTAAAGCGTATACCACAAGAGTTGGTTCCGGTCCGTTTCCAACGGAGTTATTCGATGAAGACGGTGAAACCATGGGGCGTGTAGGCCATGAATTTGGAGCTACAACCGGACGTAAAAGACGTTGCGGATGGTTGGATCTGGTAGCTTTAAAATATGCGTGCCAGGTAAATGGTGTAACGCAGCTTAACATGATGAAAGCCGATGTGCTTTCCGGTTTTAAAACCTTAAAAGTATGTACCGCCTATAAATACAAAGGTGAAACCATAGCACATTTGCCTTATAACATTGAAGCTGAAAATGTAGAACCTGTTTACACCGAAATTAAAGGCTGGGAAGAAGACTTAACTACGATGACCGATGCGTCTCAATTCCCCCAGGGATTAAACGATTATATAGATTTCCTGGAAAAAGAACTGGAAATCCCTATTACTATTGTGTCTGTTGGGCCGGATAGAAAACAGACTATTTTTAGAAAATAAACAACATCAATAATCTTATCGAAAACGCTCCAAAAATATTTTGGAGCGTTTTTCGTTTCAAATACCATATGTTAATTCAAATTACCGTTGAAGAAAATGATGATTTTTTGTTTTATGTAATTTAAAAAATCTAAGCATAGCCATAGCTACGGTTATATTTTTTAAAGAAGCAGAAAGGGAAAAAGGGCATTTTATTATGGTAATTTGAATTAACATATGGTATAGTAGTCACATATCATTATTTTTGCTTCAAATTGTTTCACGTTGAATAAAGCACACCTTATATATTTTCTTTTGTTTATTGGCTTATTTTCAGGAGTACACCTTCAGGCCCAGGAAAAGAAAGAAATTAAAATTGAATATGCCGGCAGGTTAACCATAGATGAAGCCAAGTATCCCGGAGCCAGAGTTTTAACCCGGGATGATTCTCAACAAGTTCATATTTCCCATGAAAGTATAGACCTTTGGTGTGACAAAGCCATTCATTACGGTAAAGAAAACTTTATTGAGGCGTACGGCAATGTAAGAATGAAACAAGCCGACACCGTAAATATGACGTCTAAGTATATTGAATACAGTGGTATAACACAATTGGCTTTAGCAAGAGGTGATGTCATTTTAGAAGACCCTAAAACAACCGTTTTATCAGACACGCTTTTCTTTGACAGGCTAAGACAGGAAGCATTTTACAGAAGCGGTGGTACCGTGGTAAAAGATTCTACAACTACCATTACCAGTAAAATAGGGAGGCATTATATGCAGGAAAACAAATTTAAATTTGTTGAAGATGTTGTTTTAGTTAATGATAGTACTACAATTAAATCTAATTTTTTCGATTTTTATTCAGATACCGGACACGCCTTTTTATTCGGCCCCTCTACCATTACCACGCCTGAAAGCAAAACCTATTGTGAAAAAGGGTTTTATGACTCCGAAATTGAAGTAGGTTATGCGCTTAAAAATGCAAGAATTGATTATGACAACAGGATCATTGAAGGTGATAGCCTTTATTTTGATACTACCAAAGACTTTGCCTCAGCTTCTAACAATATTAAGGTCACTGACACGATAAACCATAGCATTATTAAAGGCCATTATGCCGAAGTTTTTAAAGGCGAAGAAAAAGATTCGGTATTTATTACCAAACGTGCTTTGGCCATAACGGTTCAGGAAAAGGATTCCGTTTATATGCATGCCGATAAAATAATGGTTACCGGAAAACCTGAGAACAGAATTATCAGGGCCTTCTATAATGCCAGAATTTATAAATCAGACTTAAGCGGAAAAGCAGATTCCATCCATTCCAACCAGAAGACCGGATTGACCCAACTGATCAATTTGAACAAATTTGGTTCGTCGGATAGGTTTTCAACCGCCAGAAAACCCATTATGTGGAACCTGGAAAATCAAATGACCGGGGATACCATTCATTTAATTTCTAATCCGGAGTCTGAGAAAATTGACTCGCTTTTGGTTTTTGAAAACGCCTTTATTATTAGTCAGGATACCATTAGTAAAACAGGCTTTAATCAAATTTATGGTATGCGTTTAAAAGGCCTGTTCAATGACGAAAACAAACTCCGCCAGGTAGATATTACCCAAAATGCCGAATCTATTTTTTACGCCCGAAATGATCAGCAGGAACTCATTGGAATTGATAAAGCCAAATCCGGTAGCATTTCTATTCTTTTTGATCAGGGCACTATTGAAGAATATACCCGGTTAAATCAGGTTGACGGGAGTTTACACCCGGAATCACAATACGAAGAACGAGATAAACTCTTAAGAGGTTTTGACTGGCGGGAAGAAGAACGTTTGAATAGTATTGAAGATTTGTTTAAAGATGACCCGCCATTAGAATTACCGGTAATAAAAGGGCTTGAAGACTATGTCCCTCCGGATGATTTTTTTGATGCCGATTTATTGGAACGGATCGAACAGGCAGGGGGCCATGCTTCAAAAAATATTATAACAGAAGACATTAAAGCAAAAAAGAACACTTCTAATACAACTCCTAAGGAGAAAAAGTGACACAGGACTTCTTCAAATACCAGGCGCAAACCACACCACATCCATTGGCCATGGAAATATCACATGCCCGTGGGTCTTATATTTACGATACTAACAAAAAAGCCTATTTAGATTTTGTTGCCGGCGTATCCGCTTGCCCTTTAGGCCATAACCATCCAAAAGTTGTGGGAGCCATAAAAGAGCAGTTAGATAAGTATATGCATGTTATGGTTTACGGAGAATACATCCAGAAACCAGCTGTAGCGCTTGCAAAACTATTAGCGGATAACCTTCCCGAACCGCTCGAAAAAACCTATTTAACAAATTCGGGCACAGAAGCTATCGAGGGCGCCCTTAAACTTGCAAAACGTGCTACGGGACGAAGTGAAATAATCGCCGCCAATAAAGCCTATCACGGAAACACTATGGGCTCTATGAGCGTTATGGGGTTTGAAGCACGTAAACAAGCCTTCAGGCCGCTATTACCGGATGTTAAGTTCATAAACTTTAATGATGAAAAAGACCTAGAGTGTATCACAAATAAAACCGCCTGCGTTATATTGGAAACTATCCAGGGAGGTGCCGGTTTTATTGAACCAAAAAATAACTACCTGCAAAACGTCAGGAAACGTTGCAATAAAGTAGGTGCCCTGCTCATTTTAGATGAGATCCAACCCGGTATGGGAAGAACAGGCAAACTCTTTGGTTTTGAACACTATAATTGCACACCGGATATACTGGTGACTGGCAAAGCCTTAGGTGGTGGTATGCCCATTGGTGCTTTTACCGCTTCGGGTGCATTAATGGATTTGCTAAAAGACAACCCCAAATTAGGGCACATAACTACATTTGGAGGGCATCCCGTAATTGCAGCATCTGCTTTAGCTACATTAAAAGAAATTACCCGAAGTCATTTAATGGCTCAGGCCCTGGAAAAAGAAAAACTCTTTAGAAAATTATTGGCACATCCACTTATAAAAGAAGTTAGAGGAAAAGGTTTAATGCTTGCCATAATGACCGATTCTGCTGAAATAACCAACGCCCTAATTTTAAAAAGTCAGGATAAAGGGTTGATCCTTTTTTGGCTTCTTTTTGAACAGAAAGCAGTAAGAATTACACCGCCTTTAACCATTTCGGAAGATGAGATCATCAAAGGATGCACCATAATCCTCGAGGTTCTGGATAGCATTAAGCAACAACAATAGCACTTCAACTTACTGAAAATCAAACCAGAACACTCTGAAAACAAAGTAACAACTGAACTGTTCATTACTTTGTTAAAAACATTTGTGCCATCCAATAAAATAAAGCAAATAGAAACTTAAATTTATTCAGGTAGAACCTTACATATGTGCTTATGGAGTTTAGTCATAACGACAACAACAATTTGCCTCTTACCAAGTTTGAATCGATGTTAAAAACAAATCATATTTTATTCTTCGATTCTGAAGAATTCGAAAACATCATCCACCACTACCTGAATCAAGGAAAAATTGCACTAGCTAAAAAAGCCATTAAATTGGGGTTAGATCAACATCCAACGTCGATTAATTTAAGGCTTTTTAAAGTGGAAGTTTATGTTTTTGAAGACAAACTTGTTGAGGCTGACAATTTATTAAATGAACTTTATAGCTTAGACCCCGCGAATGAAGAAATCTACATTCAAAAAGCTAATATTCTATCAAAAAAAGATGAGCATCAACAGGCAATTGATGTACTTAAAAGAGCATTAGAACTCGCTGATGATTTAGTTGACCTCTACTCTTTAATAGGTATGGAATACCTTTTTCTGGATGAATACGAAAGTGCCAAAACTTATTTTATGAAATGCCTGGAGGCTGATCTAAATGACTATTCAGCACTTTATAATGTCATCTATTGTTTTGAGTTTTTAAACCAAAATGAAGATGCCATTTCATACCTAAATATGTTTTTAGATAAAAACCCTTATTGTGAAGTGGCGTGGCATCAACTGGGCAAGCAGTATGTGGTGTTGAAAAAATACAAAAAGGCACTGGCTGCTTTTGATTTTGCCATTATTTCTGACGATGCTTTTGTTGGTGCTTACCTGGAAAAGGGAAAAGTACTGGAAGAATTAAACCGCTATAATGATGCCATTGAAAACTACAGCATCACTTTAAAATTAGATGAGCCCACATCTTTTGCGCTTTTACGGATTGGTTCGTGCTATGAAAAACTAAAGAATGACGAACTGGCGGTACAGTATTATTATAAAACCGTTCATGAAGACCCGTTATTAGACAAAGGGTGGATTGCCATTACCAAATTTTATAACAAAAAGAGAAACTATCAAAAGGCCCTGTATTATATAAATAAGGCCATTAATATAGATTCTGAAAATGTAACTTACTGGAAGTTGTATTCTCAAATAAACCAAAGACTCAATTTTTACGAAGAAGCCGAACGTGGTTTCAAAAAAACCCTAGAACTTGGTAATTACGAATTAAATACCTGGTTGTCAAGAGGTGATCTGCTCATTAAATTGGGAGAGCCCGAAGCCGCTATTTATAATTTTGAACAAGCCGTGGAATTCTATCCTGAAAATGCTGAAATTGAGTATAGATTGGCAGGATTGTACTTTTTAAACAATGAAAACGAAAAAGGCGAATTTCACTTAAAAAATGGCATCAGGTATAATGAGGAATTCTCATTTATTCTTGAAGAACTGTTCCCGGAAGTATCCAATAAAATACTTGTTAAAAACTTACTAAAACAAAATTTATAGTTTAAAACGTTGGTCTAAAATGCATACCTTTGATTTTCGTTTAAAAAAATCGAATTAATGCAAAGACGTTTTACTGATTATCTTGTCATTTCTTTAAAAGGGCTGGCTATGGGAGCTGCTGATGTTGTCCCAGGCGTTTCCGGTGGTACCATAGCATTTATTTCCGGCATATATGAAGAATTAATCACCGCGCTTAACAACATTAATGTCTCATTATTCAAAACTTTAAAGAATGAAGGCTTCAAATCGGCCTGGAATCAATTAAACGGCAACTTTTTATTAGCATTATTTGTAGGTATTGGTATTAGTATAATATCGCTCGCCAAAGGCTTGGAATGGGTTTTACATAACCATCCTATATTAATCTGGTCCTTCTTTTTCGGACTGGTTCTGGCTAGCATTATTTTTGTTGGAAAACAAATAAAAAAATGGCGTATTGCATCAATAATAGGTTTAATAGCCGGTGCTTTTGTAGCCTATTACATAACCACGATCCCTTCATTGGTAACCTCTAATTCCGGAAGTTGGTTCTTGTTTATTGCCGGGGCATTAGCTATTTGTGCCATGATCTTACCAGGTATTTCAGGGGCCTTTATTTTGGTTTTACTCGGAGCCTATCAACCGGTCCTGGAAGCCTTGAATAATAAGGACCTTAAAACTATATTGATCATTGGTTTAGGTGCTGTAGTAGGACTACTGTCATTTTCAAAACTTTTAAAGTGGCTCTTTAAAAACTATCATAATCTTACATTGGCCATCTTAACAGGGTTTATTCTGGGCTCACTAAACAAAATCTGGCCCTGGAAAAAAGTCTTATCATACAGAACTGACTCAAAGGGCGAACAGGTTCCCTTCTTAGAAGAAAGTGTTTCACCTTTTTCTTTTGAAGGCCCTAATCAATTAGCCATAGCCATTGGTTTAATGGTGCTTGGGTTTGCAACTATTTTTATTCTTGAAAAACTAGGCTCTAAAAAACAATAATGCAAAGTACCAGAACATTCAAAGACAGGGTTTTTCTAGTTCTAAAAGGATTAGGCATGGGGGCTGCAAACAAAGTGCCGGGAGTTTCTGGAGGTGTGGTGGCTTTTGTAGCCGGTTTTTATGAAGAATTTATTTATTCGCTTCAAAAGTTTAATGGCAAAGCTTTTAAGCTTCTGATCAACGGACGTTTTCAAAGCTTCTTCAGATATATAAATGGACGTTTTATCGGACTTCTCTTTTTCGGGATGATCATTAGTTATTTTAGCGTGTCCAAGTTATTAGATTATCTTATTATACACTACGAATTATATGTCTGGAGTGTTTTCTTTGGTATGATCATGGGCTCCATTTATTACATTAGTAAAGATTTTGAAGGTTGGTGCCCCAAGGCATTTGTTTCCCTCTCTATTGGTATTATTATAGGCATCAGTATCAGTTTTTTAGATCCTGCAAGAGAGAACGACAATTTATTTTTTGTTTTTTTCTGCGGCATGATCAGTGTTTCGGGTATGACACTCCCTGGATTTTCCGGCTCGTTCATCCTGATCCTAATGGGAAATTATGTGTTGCTGTTGGTTGATTCCGTAAACGCCCTTTACGATACTATATTTGATGTATTTACGGGTGATTTTTCATTTTTAGATAATGCCGAAAGGGTAAGAATGCTACAAGTGTTAAGCATTTTCACTATAGGTTCCGTGGCTGGACTAGTAACGTTTTCACATATATTAAATTACGTTTTAAAACACTACAGAACTATCACGCTTTCCCTGTTAATGGGCTTCATAATAGGGTCTCTAGGGGTGGTTTGGCCCTGGAAAAGAACCTTGTATCAAACTAACACGGACGGCTCTTTTATCCTGGATTCCAGCGGAGAAAAAATCATTGAAAATTACCAGAGATTCCTGCCAAAATTAGATGGTGATACCTTTTTGGCTATTGGCTTCATTATTGTAGGCATACTGATAGTTTTGGCATTAGAATGGTACGGACAAAAAACCAGAAAAATAAAGTAATGAACAAATTAGGGCTTTTAGGAAAGAACATTTCGTATTCGTTTTCAAGGACTTATTTTAAGGCTAAATTTGAAAACGAGCAGATAACAGATACCTCCTATGAGAATTTCGATATTGAATCTATTGATTTATTTCCTTCCATTGTTAAAAACACCAAAGGCCTGAAAGGCATGAACGTTACTATTCCTTATAAAGAAGTAGTAATGCCCTATCTTGACAAAATAAACAAAAAAGCAGCCGACATTGGTGCCGTAAACACCATTAGAATAACAAAAAAAGGCAAATTGGTGGGTTATAATACCGACTGTTACGGATTTAAAAAATCTATTGAGCCCCACCTGAAAGCACATCACAAAAAAGCGTTGATACTGGGTACAGGCGGCGCCAGTAAAGCCATCGCCTACAGTTTAAAAAAGTTAGGGATAGCATATCAATACGTATCCAGAAAACAATCCGAAGGCATTGCATTTACCTATGACACGCTTACTGAGGCCGATATTGAAAAAACCCCGGTGATTATCAATTGTACACCACTCGGAACCTTTCCAAATGTTGAAGCATGCCCTGATATTCCTTATAATGGCATTACGGATAAACACATTTTATTCGACCTGATCTACAATCCCGAAGTAACTAAATTCCTAAAACAAGGGAAGCAATATGGCGCCACTACCATTAACGGACTGAAAATGTTGGAGTTACAAGCAGAAAAAGCCTGGTCTATCTGGGATTTATAGTAGCCTGATCCGTATTTCAAAGGCCCAAATACCATAGAACGGGTAAAAAATCTTACTTAAACGTTAAAACCACAACCTATTCTTTGTAAATATATTTAGTTGTTAGTATCTTTAAAGACTAAAGCAATTTTTTTGAACCTTAACATTTTTTAAAATGTCTGATATTAAGAACCTGCAAAATGCAGAAGAAGTTGACAAGAATAATTTAGATGCTAATACGCCCGAAACCAAAGATTCAGCTGACAACGACGCGTTAGAACCTGTTGAAAAGCAAGGCGTTGAAGACACCTCTACTGAAGTAGAAGTTTCAGCCAGTGAATCTGTTGAGGAAGCGAGTGAGCAACCTATTGAGCAGAAAGAAGCTGTTGAGTCAACCAAAGAATCAGACGAAGAAGACACCTCTACTGAAATAGAAGTTTCAGCCAGTGAAGCTGTTGAGGAAGCGAGTACGGAACCTATTGAGCAGAAAGAAACTGTTGAGTCTACCAAAGAATCAGAAGAAGAAGACACCTCTACCGAAGTAGAAGTTTCAGCCAGTGAACCTGTTGAGGAAGCAAGCACGGAACCTATTGAGCAGGAAGAAGCTGCTGAGCCAACCAAAGAATCAGACGATGAAGACACCCCTGTCGAAGTAGAAGTTTCAGCTAGTGAATCTGTTGAGGAAGTGAGTACGGAACCTATTGAGCAGACAGAAGCTGTTGAGTCAACCAAAGAATCAGAAGAAGAAGACACCGCTACCAAAGTAGAAGTTTCAGCTAGTGAATCTGTTGAGGAAGCGAATACGGAACCTATTGAGCAGAAAGAAGCTGTTGAGTCTACCAAAGAATCAGACGAAGAAGTTATCAATGAAATAGAAGAATCCAATGCCGAAGATGCCGAAGACGAAGGCAATAAAGAGCGTCACACCATTCAGATAAAAGATTATGAATCTATGTCGTTAGAAGCTTTAGCCATTGAGTTGGAAAAGCTTTTAAAGAATGAAAAAGTTCAGGCCATCAGATCCCATGTAGATAAGATCAATGGCGTTTTTAAATCTAAATTCCAGGCTTTAATAGACGAAAAAAAGGAAGAATTTATTAATGAGGGCGGTCATGAAATAGATTTCTACTATTCCTCGCCTGTTCAAAAACGTTATAAAGAAGCTTACAGGGATTATAGAAAAAAGCTTAACGAGCATTACCAGAATATTGAAAAAAACCTCAAGGAGAATTTAGCCCAAAAACTTGAAATTATTGAAGAGTTAAAAGGCTTAATAAATGTTGAGGAAAACATCAATACCACCTATAAACATTTTAAAGAACTTCAGGAACGCTGGCGAACTACCGGCCCTATTCCCAGGGATAAGTACAATAATGCCTGGAACAGCTACCACCATCATGTAGAGATGTTTTACGATTTTCTGCATTTAAACAGAGACTTGCGGGATCTGGATTTTAAACACAATCTGGAAAAGAAGCAAAAGATTATTGCGCGTGCCGAGGAACTAGCCAAAGACGACAATGTACTGCGTGCTTTTAGAGAGTTACAGGAATTGCACAAAATGTGGAAGGAAGAGCTCGGACCCGTTGGAAAAGAGCACCGAGAAGTGATCTGGGAACAATTTAAAGCAGCTACCAAAATAATTAACGATAAACGCCAGGTTTACTTTAAGGAAATAGACAAGGTCTACGAAAAGAACCTGGAGAAAAAGCTTGAAATAATTGCTAATATAGAGGCCATAACTGCCCAGGAAGGCAGTAATACCCATAATGCCTGGCAAAAGAGAATCAAGGAAATTGAAAGCTTAAGAAACGATTTCTTTAATGCCGGAAAAGTGCCTATTAAAGTAAACGAAAGTACCTGGGCCAAATTCAAGGAATCTGTTAGAACGTTCAACAGAAAAAAGAATGCCTTTTATAAAGATCTGAAGAAAGAACAATACACCAATCTTCAGAAAAAACTGGAGTTAATTAAAATAGCTGAAGACAATAAGGACAGTGAGGATTACGATACCGTAACCCCCTTGATGAAGAAAATCCAAAGTGATTGGAAAAAGATCGGTCATGTCCCCAGAAAAGACAGCGACAGGATCTGGAAGCAATTTAAAACCGCCTGTAATCATTATTTTGACAGGTTGCATGCTACCAGAAATGCTGCAAACAAAGAAACTCTTGAGGCTTTTAGTAAAAAGAGCGAACTTCTGAATGCTTTAAAAGACCTTAAATTAGAAGGGGATAAAGAAGAAAACATTCAAACTATAAAAGACCAGATAACAAAATGGCAATCTATAGGAAGAGTGCCTAATGATAAACGCTATATTGAAGGGAAATTCCAGAAAACCGTTGACGAGTTACTATCCGGTTTGGAAATGGATAAAAATGAGGTAGAGATGATCAAGTTTGAAAATAAACTGGATAGTATCAATGCTTCGGAAGATTCTAAAAACCTGGATAATGAACGGTCTTTTATCCGTAAAAAGATTGACGAAGTTAAAAGTAAGATCAATCAGCTTGAAAACAACTTACAGTTTTTTACCAATGTTGAGGATGATAATCCGTTGGTAAAAGAAGTTCGTAATAATATCAGAGCACATGAAGAGTCTTTAAAACTTTGGAAATCCAAGCTTCAAAAAATTAAGGAGTTTTACTAAACACTCATTTGTCATTCTGAACGGAATGCAATGGAGAGAAGAATCTCTTTAAATTAATACCTAAATACAAGAGATTCTTCCACTTCGACAAACTCAGTGTCAGAATGACAATGTTCTTTTATTCCGACCTACAAGAAAATCCGGATGGTATAGAACTAGTATTTTCAGAAATAACTGTAAATCGAATGGAAGTGCATTATGAAGTAATAAGCATGAAATGAAGATTTAGCAGTGGTTTATCGATGATAATCGATAAAATTTCCTTTAAATACTCTTGATTTTTTGGCTGGGTTTATCCTGAGCGTTGTCGAAGGGTTTTGTATCAAGACAAAATGAACGTTAAGAGATTCTTCACTGCGTTCAGAATGACAAATTAAAGCTTTTTGGCTTCTTCCCAAAACACATCCATTTCAGCAAGTGTCATGTCTTTTAAGTTTTTGTTTAGAGCTTTGGCTTTGGACTCTAAATACTGAAAGCGTTTAGAGAATTTTTTATTGGTGCGCTCTAAAGCGTTCTCCGGGTTTATATTTAAAAAGCGGGCGTAATTCACCATAGAGAACATAACATCTCCAAATTCATTTTCCATGGCTTCCTGATTGCCCATTTTTACTTCATGCTGAAATTCCGAGAGTTCTTCCTGTAACTTTTCCCAAACCTGTTCGGGTTGTTCCCAGTCAAACCCAACACCCGCCACTTTTTCCTGGATCCTGTTAGCTTTTACCAAAGCCGGTAAACTTCTGGGAACCCCTTCTAATACGCTTTTTTTGCCTTCTTTTAACTTTAAATTTTCCCAGTTGCGTTTGACATCTTCTTCATCATTAACTTTTACATCACTATAAATATGCGGATGCCTGTTAATGAGCTTTTCACAGATTTCATTACAGACATCGGCCATGTCAAAATCGTTGGTCTCACTGCCTATTTTAGCGTAAAATGTGATATGTAACAACAGGTCTCCCAACTCCTTTTTAACCTCATCCAGATCATTATCTAAAATGGCATCGCCTAATTCATAGGTTTCTTCAATGGTTAAGTGACGCAAAGTTTCCATAGTCTGTTTTTTGTCCCACGGGCATTGCTCACGTAACTCGTCCATAATGGTTAACAATCTATCAAAGGCTTTAAGCTGGTCTTGTCTGGAGTTCATTTTTGAAGTTTTTGTAAAAGTAGTGTTTTTGCTGAATTGAGCATACAATAAAGAACATACAAATCCGTTCATTTTTTTATAACCTCAATGATGAAAAAAATTATTTTATCATTAGCTTTATTATATGTTTCCTCAAACATGTTTAGTCAAGGAAACAAGGACTTCATCCCTTTAGTAGAGTTTGTGAAATCTCCAAAAATACTATATCGGGGAATTTACAATAAAGTCAGAATTGATGTTCCAAAAGCCGATAGTATTCAATTATACGAGACGGAAAGTGCACTTTTAAAGAAAGATTTATTGGGGCAATACAATATTAATTGTACTACTACTAGGTCTAAAACAAAAACGTTAGTTGCTAAATCATATCTTAACGGAGCTATAGTTAATTCAGACAGCATTAATTTTGAAATCAAAGACATCCCAAGACCGAGATTAAGAATTAATGCCTACTCAGCTAATAATCTAAAAATGACTCTTGAAGAGTTGAAAGGTGCCAAACTAGAGGTCTATATAAAGGACTTTATGTTTAATCATAGTATTAATATTTCTGGGTACAAAATAAAATTAGGACATCGAGAAGTAATTCAAGTAGAAGGAGATTTAATTTCTGAAGATGTTTTTTCTAAAATCAAAAAA
This sequence comes from Seonamhaeicola sp., assembly GCF_028281565.1. Lineage (GTDB taxonomy): Bacteria > Bacteroidota > Bacteroidia > Flavobacteriales > Flavobacteriaceae > Seonamhaeicola. Next base: position 21,587 of record NZ_JANQJQ010000041.1, on the reverse strand, counting down.
CTAAACATTGGACAAGAAATATTAATTTTTGATGTCCAATATTACTCTTCATCCTTTTCCTGTGGAAAAGCTACACCTCCAATGTTTATAGAGTTAATGGATAAACGTTGAAACTACTGAAAACCGCTCTAATCAACTGACACTGAATTTGTTTGTAACAAATCAGTGAGTTTTACTACTTATTTAGTAAAACGAGTTCAATATTAAAAAGGAAAAGCAATGATTCATAAAGGAGCCATAGTGTTAGGCGTATTGGTTGGTGCCGGTATAGGAGTGTTATTAGCCCCTGAAAAAGGTAAGGTCACCAGAGACAAGCTTAAAAAAGAAGGTAAAGACATAAAAGACCAAATCACCCAAGATTTTAAAGAGGTAAAAGAGGATGTTTCTAAAGCCGCCAAATCCGGTAAGGAAAAATTTAAAGAAGATTTTAAAGACTTCAGGTCCAAAGCCAGTTATAAAACCGAGCAGGCCATTACGTTTTTAGAAAAGCAATTGGCTATTCTAAAGGAAAAGAATAAAACTTATCAGCATACGAGTTAATGAGATGCTGAAATAAATTCAGCATGACAAACAAAATATTTAAACATGAAAATCCAACGCTCTCACGTTGGATTTTTTTATTCATTGTCAAACCTACAAGGTTTTCAAAACCTTGCAGGTTAAATTAAGCATTTTGCTTTTTAATTAAGTTTAAGGCAGACCCTTCTTTAAACCACTCAATTTGAGAATCATTATACGTGTGGTTTAATTTAATGGTATCCTTACTGCCATCAGCATGAACTATCTCAACCGTTAGTTGTTTTCCAGGTGCAAACTCATTTAGATCTAAGAAGTTGAACGTATCGTCTTCCTGAATCAGGTCATAATCACTTTCGTTAGCAAAGGTTAATCCTAACATGCCTTGCTTTTTAAGGTTTGTTTCGTGGATACGTGCAAAGGATTTTACAATCACCGCCGCAACTCCCAAATGACGCGGTTGCATAGCCGCATGCTCTCTGGAAGACCCTTCTCCATAGTTATGATCACCAACAACAACGGTTTTAATACCTGCAGCCTTATAAGCACGTTGTACATCCGGCACACCACCATAATCTCCTGTCAATTGATTCTTAACGAAGTTTGTCTTCTGGTTAAAGGCGTTTACGGCACCAATTAATGTGTTGTTGGCAATATTATCCAGATGCCCCCTGAAACGTAACCAGGGACCTGCCATGGAAATATGGTCCGTGGTACATTTGCCAAAGGCTTTAATTAATAATTTAGCACCTGTAATGGTATCACCAATAGGAACGAATGGAGTTAGTAACTGTAAACGTTCAGAATCGTCTTTTACAACGACGTTTACACCGCTTCCATCTTCAACGGGCTCTAAATAGCCATTGTCCTTTACATCGAACCCTTTAGGTGGTAATTCCCATCCTGTAGGTTCCTCTAACATCACTTCTTCGCCGTCTTCGTTAATCAACTTATCGGTTAACGGATTAAAGTCTAAACGTCCGGCAATAGCAATAGCCGCTGTTAACTCAGGAGAGGCTACAAAGGCGTGCGTATTGGGGTTGCCATCAGCCCGCTTCGCAAAGTTTCTGTTAAACGAGTGTACAATACTGTTCTTTGGGGCATTCTTAGGGTCAGAATAACGGGCCCACTGCCCGATACAAGGTCCGCAGGCGTTGGTGAATATAGTGGCATCCAGTTTTTCGAATACTTCTAAAATACCATCGCGTTCCGCAGTGTATCGTACCTGTTCAGAACCTGGATTGATTCCGAATTCGGCTTTGGTTTTTAAATTTTTATCTAAGGCCTGTTGCGCTATAGATGAAGCACGCGACAGATCTTCGTAAGAGGAGTTGGTACAAGACCCTATTAACCCCCACTCTACTTGTAATGGCCAATCGTTTTCGGTGGCGCGCTTTGTCATGTCTGAACCTACTTCCGTAGATAGATCCGGGGTAAACGGTCCGTTTAGTAACGGGCCTAATTCAGACAGATTAATTTCAATAACCTGATCGAAATACTGCTCCGGATTGGCATATACCTCAGCATCCGCAGTTAAATAGGGGGCCACTTCATTAGCGGCATCAGCCACCCCTTCTCTATCGGTAGCTCTTAAGTAACGGTCCATAGACTCATCATACCCAAAGGTAGATGTGGTTGCTCCTATCTCCGCACCCATATTACAAATGGTACCTTTTCCCGTACAGGACATGGCTAAAGCGCCCGGCCCAAAATATTCTACAATGGCTCCTGTGCCTCCTTTTACGGTAAGAATCTCAGCTACTTTTAAAATGACATCTTTAGGTGCGGTCCACCCGGACAGTTTACCGGTTAACTTCACCCCAATGAGCTTTGGAAATTTCAGTTCCCAGGCCATGCCGGCCATCACATCAACAGCATCGGCGCCTCCGACCCCAATGGCTAACATACCTAATCCGCCTGCATTTACCGTATGTGAATCCGTACCGATCATCATACCTCCCGGAAAGGCATAATTCTCCAATACCACCTGGTGAATAATCCCTGCACCCGGTTTCCAGAAACCTATACCGTATTTATTGGACACTGACTCCAAAAAGTTAAATACTTCACTGCTGACATCATTTGCTCGTTTTAAATCTATAGCGGCTCCTTCCTTTGCCTGGATCAAGTGATCACAATGCACTGTAGTTGGAACGGCAACCTTACTTTTTCCGGCCTGCATAAATTGCAATAAGGCCATTTGCGCTGTGGCATCCTGACAAGCAATTCTATCAGGTGCAAAATCAACATAGTCTTTGCCTCTTTTGAAAGCCTGAGCGGGCATACCCTCCCAAAGGTGATTGTACAATATTTTTTCGGAAAGTGTCAGTGGTCTTCCAACGACTTCGCGGGCCGCATCTACACGTGCTTTCATTCGCGCGTAAACCCCTTTTATCATATCGATGTCAAATGTCATAAGCTGTATCTATTTAATGTTTAATGCTTTATTTTTCAGGATTACTAATATACGAAATTAGGACACCGTTTAAAACCTTTGAACATAGATTGCTTTTATTCTTAATTTGGTAAAATCTATTTAATAAATCATTTAAAAATGAACTTCCTAAATGCACTTCGACTGCGCTCAGTGTGACACCTAAGAAAAACGTATAATAAGTAAGTGAACCGAATGAATTGATCCTGACAGGTATGCCCGCGTTAGGGATTGTAGCGGCATCCTTTTTTGTAAAAGAAGCATTAAGCTAAGAATTAGGAATGTAAATTAACAGATTGCTACGTCGTGCCTCCTCGCAATGACGTTAAAAAAAGATATAGCGGAAAGCCCGACCCGTTTCCTGCAAGGTTTTGCCCGTGCTGAGCGGAGTCGAAGTAGAAACCTTGTAGGTATTAAGGGGAACGCCCAACTAATAATAATGAGATGCTGAAACGAGACTTCGACAAGCTCAGTCTGACAGTTCAGCATGACAAATGATAAAAACAAAAAGCCCGAGTTATAAACTCAGGCTTTCAATTATATGCTTGTGTCTATAATTAGATTACTAACTCTTTTTGAGATGGCTTGAACTTAGTCAAGAGAATACCATCTACAGCGGCTTCGTACTCCTCCATAGTAGGGGTTCTTCCTAAAATGGTTGATAATACCACTACCGGTGTTGAAGATAGTAAAGACTCGCCTTTTTTCTCACCGGAATCCTTAACAACCCTTCCCTGAAATAAACGCGTAGAGGTAGCCATAACGGTATCTCCCGGCTCTGCTTTTTCCTGGTTACCCATGCACAGGTTACAACCGGGACGCTCTAAGTACAACATGTTTTCATACTTGGTACGTGCCAAGCCTTTTGGTGCGTTATCGTCGAACTCAAATCCTGAGTACTTTTGTAACACTTCCCAGTCGCCTTCTTCTTTTAACTCATCTACAATGTTATAAGTTGGAGGAGCAACCACTAATGGCGCATTAAACGCTACCTTACCTTGTTGCGCTTCAATATTCTTTAACATTTGGGCCAGGATCTTCATATCACCTTTATGAACCATACAAGACCCAACGAATCCTAAGTCTACTTGTTTAGTTCCTCCGTAGTAAGATAACGGACGGATAGTATCATGTGTATAACGTTTAGAAGGATCCTCGTTGTTTACATCCGGATCGGCAATCATTGGTTCAGCAATTTCATCTAAATCGATTTCAACCTCAGCATAATACTTAGCGTTAGCATCTGGTTTTAAGGCTGGTTTGATTCCTGTTTTAACCTCTGTAATTCTAGTATTAGCTTTATCAACTAAGCCCTGAAGCACTTGCTTTTCGTTATCCATACCTTTTTCAATCATGATTTGGATACGATCTCTTGCAATCTCTAGTGATTCTATTAAAGTTTCATCTTCTGAGATACAGATAGAGGCTTTGGCTTTCATCTCTGCCGTCCAGTCTGTGAATGTAAAGGCCTGGTCTGACGTTAAGGTACCTATGTGCACCTCAATGATTCTTCCCTGGAATACGTTTTCACCACCAAACTGCTTCAACATTTGTTGTTGCGTTGCATGCACCACATCACGGAAGTCCATGAAACTTCTCATATTCCCTTTAAAGGTCACTTTTACAGATTCCGGAATTGGCATAGTAGCCTCACCTGTAGCAAGCGCTAAGGCAACGGTTCCTGAATCGGCACCAAAAGCCACACCTTTAGACATACGTGTATGTGAGTCTCCACCAATAATGATATCCCAATCATCAACTGTAATATCATTTAATACTTTGTGTATTACATCAGTCATGGAGTGGTAAACGCCTTTAGGGTCACGTGCTGTGATTAACCCGAAGTCGTTCATAAACTTCATCAACTTAGGGATGTTAGCTTTAGACTTATCATCCCAAACCGAGGCGGTATGACATCCGGATTGGTAACTAGCATCAACAATAGGAGACACTACCGTTGCTGCCATCATTTCCAACTCCTGAGAGGTCATTAAACCTGTAGTATCCTGAGACCCAACAATGTTAACCTCTACACGTACATTAGATCCCGTATGTAATGTTTTCCCCGGCGTAGTTCCAACGGCGTTTTTATTGAATATTTTTTCAACCGCCGTAAGACCTTGTCCTTCAATGGAAATCTCCCTTGAAGGCGCGTAAACCTGAGGCACTTCAATTCCTAAAACCTTACAAGCAAAGGTTTGTAATTTTTTACCAAAAACCACTGCGTAAGACCCTCCGGCTTTAATGAACTCCATTTTTTGTGGTGTTAAAGCCGCAGAGATATCTTTTAATTCTTGATCGCCGTTATATAGTTTCTTTTCTTTAGTGTTGATAGTTAAAACAGTTCCTGTTTCAACCGAATATACTTGCTCTAATACAGGTTCTCCATCGGTATCATAAACGGTGTTACCTTCGGCATCCTTTCTAGTTACCCAGTTTTTAAGGTCGATTCCAATACCACCTGTTACTCCAACAGTTGTTAAGAAAATTGGAGCAATACCGTTAGTGCCCGCAATTACTGGTGCAATGTTGATAAAAGGTACGTAAGGGCTAGATGAAATACCTGTCCAAAGCGCCACGTTATTTACACCCGACATTCTTGAAGACCCTACGCCCATAGTTCCTTTTTCGGCGATCAACATCACGCGCTTATCAGGGTGCTGCTCTTTTAAAGCCAACACTTCTTGTTGCATGTCTTTGTTATGCTCAAAAATACACTGACCGTGTAATTCTCTATCTGATCTTGAGTGTGCATCAGCACCTGGAGACAATAAATCAGTTGAAATATCACCTATTCCGGCAATGTAAGTTACAATGTCTATTTCCTCCTCAACTTCCGGAAGTTTTGTAAAGAACTCTGCCTGAGCGTAACTTTCAATAATGTCTTTAGCAATAGTACTTCCAGCTCTAAAAGCTTCTTCTAAACGCTCCGTATCGGCTTCGTATAAAAACACCTGAGTCTTTAACACTTTGGCAGCTGCTTCCGCAATGGCAGCATCAGTTCCTAAAGCCAAGTCTAATAAAACTTCAATTGAAGGCCCTCCTTTCATGTGTGATAATTGCTCCAATGCAAAATCAGGGGTAATTTCTTCAACTACAGATTCACCAAGAATGATCTCCTTTAAAAATTTGGCCTTGACACCGGCTGCACTTGTGGTACCAGGTAAGGTGTTATAAATAAAAAAGTTTAGAGAATCTTCTCTGTGTGGATTATCTGAATCTTTAATCTGAGCGATGATCTCGCTTGTTAATTCAGCTCCATCAATTGGCTTAGGGTGTAGTCCCTGAGCTTTTCTTTCCTCAATCTCCTTGATGTAATCGTTATAAGTTTGCATAAATGAAGTATTTCAATGATTAAATTGGCCTGGAAAAAAGCAAACGCATTTTTTCAAAAAGCGACGCAAAATACGAATTATAGTGCAAAGATTTAAAAATAATTAAGGGAATACAACCGGCAATGATACGAAATTATTATAGTGCTATTTTAAAATAAAATGATTAGGTTTTTAGCATTATTTTGTGATAAAAAATAGCTGATCAACAAAACCGGAGCTTAAAACCTCTAAAATAAACTGCTAATTATTTGATTTTCTGAAATACCTTCAGCCTCTGCTTTGTAATTTTTAATAATTCTATGGCGAAGAATACTATTAGCTACCGCCTGAACGTCTTCAATATCGGGTGAAAATTTACCATGAATGGCCGCATGTGTTTTTGCCGCCAAAATAAGGTTTTGAGAGGCCCTTGGCCCTGCTCCCCAATCGATGTATTGTTTTACTAAATCTGCAGCAGCTTCACCATCGGGCCTGGTTTTTCCAACCATGGTCACAGCATATTCTATAACATTATCAGCCACAGGAATGCGACGGATCACATGTTGGAAATTCAGGATCTCTTCAGCAGTGAACAACGCATTTACCTCTATTTTTTCATCGTTCGTTGTAGCCTTGACTACTTCCACTTCTTCATCAAATGACGGATAATCTAAATTAATAGCAAACATAAAACGGTCCAACTGAGCTTCCGGTAACGGATACGTTCCTTCCTGCTCTATAGGGTTTTGTGTTGCCAATACAAAATAGGGCAGATCCAATTTATAGTGATGCCCGGCAACCGTAACCGCTCGTTCCTGCATGGCTTCCAATAAGGCTGCCTGGGTTTTGGGTGGTGTCCTGTTAATTTCATCTGCCAGAATAATATTGGCGAAAATAGGGCCTTTGACAAATTTAAAATGACGGTCTTCGTCCAAGATCTCACTTCCCAAAATATCACTTGGCATTAAATCCGGTGTAAATTGAATGCGCTTAAAATCCAATCCTAGAGCCTGTGCTATGGTATTTACCATTAAAGTTTTTGCCAGGCCCGGAACACCAATGAGTAAAGAATGCCCACCGGAAAAAATAGAAATCAAAATTTGATTTACAACGGTATCCTGTCCGACAATAATTTTGGCTATCTCCTGTTTTAACGCTTTATATTTTTTTACAAACTCTTCTACGGCAGCAACGTCAGACATAATGCTATTTTTTTAACCAGTTACTAGAAAAATCACAATCCCTATATTTTCCACTAATCTTTATATAAGTATCCATTATTTTTTCAGATTGCCATTTCTCGATGGCGTTTAACTGCTTTTCTTTAAGGGCCAATTCTTTTATTTTCAGGAAATCCCTGGCATAGTCGGCCTGATGCTCATCTATCCTATCCGAGACCATTAAGATCTTATATTTTACGTTACCGCGATTGTCCTCATCTTTCATCACCAGACTCACTTCATTATCTTTTAAATTTTGGATCTGTGCATACAGCCCCGTATCCATTCTTGTCAATTCAAAATTATAATCCTGAGTTTCGGGATTTATTAATTGCCCACCATCATTTTTAGTTTCCCTTTCGTCACTGGCCTCTTTAGCTGCATCTGCAAAAGAAATATCACCGTCAACAATACGTTGCCTTATTTTTTCCAGCCTTTCTTTGGCCTCTTTAATGGCCTGGTCAGAAACCTTTGGCCTTAACAGAATATGGCTTACATCATATTGCTGCCCCCTGATCTTTTGACAATATACTATATGATAGCCAAAATCTGTTTTGAATGGTTCGGACACTTCACCTTCTTGCAAAGCAAAAGCTGCCTGTCTGAATTCTTTAACCATTCTTGGTTTTTTTCTGTCTAAGATATATTTATAACCCGCATCCTTCAATCCCGGATCCTGGCCATAAAGCACGGCTTTAGATCTGAAACTGGCACCTCTTTCCATGACATCTTCCCTAAAGCCATTTAACCGGTCTATAATTCTTTGCTCTTCTTCTTCCGTAACTTTAGGCTCTGCAACAATTTGAGCCACTTTTAATTCAGTTCCGAAAACAGGCCGTTTGTCTACCGGGATCTTATTGAAATACTCACGCACTTCTTCAGGGGTGATCTCCACTTCTTCAACAATTTTTGCCTGCATTTTAGAGGCTAACTGGTTGCTTTTATTTATCTCAAACATTTCATCCCTGAAACTTTGCTCATCATCTTTTTTATAATACTCTAAAAGTCTTTCCATGGAACCGTTAAAGTACTGTAAGAATTGTTGAATTTGATAATCTACCTGGCCGCGGATTTCAGCATCAGACACCTGAATACTATCCTGAATGGCATGATGGGCGTAGAGTTTTTTTTCTAACATGGACCCCATTAACTCACAGTCTTTTACCCCTTCTATATTACCACCTGCAGCAGCAATTTGTTCTCTTTCTTTTGGAATATCCGATTCTAAAATAATGTAATCTCCAACTACCGCTGCCACACCATCTACCTTAACAGCTTTATAGGTAGTTGAAGTACTATCTTTTTTTTCAGCCGGTTTTTCTTCTTTCGGCTTATCTTCAATAATTTCCTGGGCAGATAAAACGTTTATTGCCAGCAAGCAAGCAAATAGAACACAAGCGGATCCTATATTATTTATAAATCTCAAATTGTTTGTTTTTAATAGCATCTTTAATAATATCTTTTTCTAATTGCCTAATAAGCTCTAGCTTTCTTTTATTGATAACTATTTGATCTATGGTAGGCTTAACGTATTCAAGCGGTGCTGTATTATTCCTCAGCAATACATCATTAATTTGCATCAAATATACTCCTAATGAATCTTTGAGTTGCACAAAATTAGATTTTTTTAACAGTTCGTTTTTATTTTCAGGGGTTACTACCGGAATTTTTTCAATAACCTGGCTTAATCTGATCCAAATGGAATCGTTTAATGAATAGGAATTGAATTGAAGCGAAATAGAGTCTAATTCCTTTTTATCCTGAGCCTCAAAGCGTTCAAACTTTTCTTTTATCTTATCGTAATCAATAATATTTTCATCAACATGAATATATCTGAACTTTATGAGTTCTTCGTTTAGTTTGAAAACTTCTTTATTATTGTCGTAATATACCTGGGCTTCATCGGTGTCAACAAGGGTATCTATACTTCGTTTTACTAAAGCTTCAATATAGGCTTTAGTATACAGATCATTTTTATATTGATTAACTAACTTATTAAAGGTTTCCTGCTCAGATTCGCTTAAATTAAGCTTGGCACCATCCATAAACAGTTGTTGCGTAGCCCATCTGTTAATAAAATTCTGGACAATAAGCGTACTATCTTCCACGCTGGTTTCATCATTCACCAAATCTTTAATATCGTCATAGTATAAATATGACTCATTGACTCTGGCAACAGCGGTTTGTTCGTCCTGCCTTTTGAAAAAATCACATGACACCAGTGTTACAAACAAAACCAGTATGATTAATTTTATACGCACCTAATACTTTTAAATTTGAGATTTCACCTTTTTTAGGGCTTCCTGATTCACCACTACCTTGTATTTTTCTCTTAAAGTGTTTACCCAATTTTCTTCTTTATACGTTTGATAATCACTAATAACATGGCCTTTAGCTTCTTCAAAAGTCTTTTGGGTTTCCGGTGAAACGTCTTTTACCTGAACCACCACAAAACCGCCATTATGTTTGTAAATTTTGGAAATGCCTTTTTTAAATGGAATCGATTTTGGAAGCGCTTTATTGGTAGCATCCATAAGTTCCGAGGTAAAAATGACCTCGATCTTATTATTACTGTTTATTAGTTTTTTAATTTTATCTAACTCCAAACCCTGTTCCAGAAGTTTGGCAACCTTTTTAAGTGTTTTTTGCCTGGAAGATGAGGCCACAACAGCATCAATTTGTTCGGGAACAACATACTTACTTTTATTATGCTCATAATAGTTTACAATGTCCACAGAATCCGTTTTAGAGGCATTCCAAATGGTATTTTCCATAAGGTCAAACAACAACAATCCATCTCTGTATTCATCCAAAATATGCGCGTACTCCTCATTTTCGTTTTCCAAATTAGCTTCTTTGTACTGTACTAAGTTATCATTTAAAAAGTCCTCATACATTCCAAACGTAAACGCTTTTAAAGGCTTTTTATAAATTCTTCCTTTTTGTTTTTCAAGCAGGTAATTTCCAAAATCCTGATATGTGAGCTGTTTGCTTCCAATTTTTACCAGCGGTTCAGCAGCTTTAAAGTCTTCAGGTAATTTCCAGCTTCTTTTGAAGTAATTATCATTTAAAATAGATGAAAAATAATCCAGCGCTTGCCGATTGTTATTCACATTATATTGTTTTTTTAGTGATGTATACAAGGCTTCATCTATTAATTTTGAACGGTCGTCACGTTTGACTTTGACCTCTAATTCCCCTTTCATGTCTTTAAACGGAGGGATTAATTTTTTATCGATTAGCTTAACAATGTGCCAGCCATAAGCCGACCTGAACGGTTCTGACACATCTCCCTTATTCTCTAAATTAAAAGCTGTTTCTTCAAATTTTTCCGCTCTTAACTGACCACTGGAAAACGGTGCCAATTGCCCCCCTTTTGAAGCAGAACTTTTATCATCGGAAAATTGTTTAGCTAAATCTTCAAATGTTTCACCTTGTTGCAGTTTACTATAGATCTCCTGTATTCTAACTTCTGGTTTAGTAAGTGTATCATCCTTCTTTTCCATCACCATAATATGGGCCACGGTGCGCTCCCCCCTTGATTTTCTTTTATCCAGAACGTTAACTATATGGTAGCCAAAACGTGTTCTAAACGGTTGTGAAATGGTTCCTACCGGCGTATTGAAAGCGGCCGATTCAAATTTATAAACCATTTTAAACCCTGAGAAATATCCAAGTGCTTCACCAAAAACAGTTTTGCCGTCATGAACTTCTTTTCTGACCTTATCAAAACCTTCGTTTAAAGCTCTTTCCCGTAATTTAAGTAACTTGTTATAGGCCACTAAAGTATCCCTCGGGTTTGCATTTTGAGGTATTTTTATTAGTATGTGGTTTGCCTTTACATCATATGAAACCCGTTCATAAGCCTCTTCTATTAAAGCATCGGTAACTTTAGTATCTTTCATAAAACCTTTAGCCAATTGCTTTTTATAGTTTTCAAGTTCCCTCTTATAAGATAGCTTTTCATGCAAGCCCAGGCTTCTGGCTTCCTTTAACTTTAATTTGTACGATGTAAAGAGTTTTAAATATTGATCAATGTCCCTTTGAGATTCGTCCTGAACCAGATCCAAATTCTTGTTATAAACCCTTAAAAATTCTGAAACATAAACCGGTTCATCGGCTACCGAAAAAAGCACCTCATCCTGTGAGGTTTGGGTATAAGCCGTAGTTATAAAATGTAGTGCTAAAAAGGTAAATAAAAATCTTCTTGACATGGAGTAAAAAATTATTCAGATGGCTACAAAAATACTAATATATAGCTATAATGCAAGTGGTTTAACAAAGCATTAAACATTAGTTCTTTAACTGATTTTTTAGATTAAAATTGTATATCGGAAGAGTTTCTTTTTAAGTTTGATTTTACATTAATAATTTGCTTCTTAATAAACCCAACAATTAAATTATCTTTGCTCCATAAAGAAGACTCATGCGTATAGATATTATAACGGTGTTACCTGAATTACTTAAAAGTCCGTTTGAAGCCTCTATTTTAAAACGAGCTATTGAAGCTAATCTGGTGGAAGTCCATTTACATAATCTAAGAGATTATACTAGCGACAATTATAAAAGTGTTGACGATTACCAGTTTGGTGGTGGGGCCGGAATGGTAATGATGATAGAGCCTATTGACAAATGCATCAGTAAACTAAAGGCAGAACATCATTATGACGATATTATATATATGACACCAGATGGCGAGACTTTAAACCAGGGTATTGCCAATCAACTGTCGCTTAAAGAAAACATTATTATCCTTTGCGGCCATTATAAAGGTGTGGATCAGCGTGTACGAGATCATTTTATAACGCGTGAAATATCTATCGGTGATTACGTGCTGTCCGGTGGCGAATTAGGTGCTGCCGTACTTTGTGATGCGGTCATACGATTAATCCCCGGAGTTTTAGGCAATGAAACCTCTGCCCTGACCGATTCGTTCCAGGATAATTTATTAGCACCACCTATTTATACGCGTCCAAGAGATTACAATGGCTGGGAAGTACCCGAAGTATTGTTTAGCGGTAATTTTCCCGATATTGAAAAATGGCGTGAAGAACAGGCGTATCAGCGAACTAAAGAACGTAGGCCGGATTTATTAGAAGACTAAAAACACACTTATGGATACCTTTTCAGCTGCAAACGATTTTATGATTTCCTTTTATATAGGTACAACCTTATCATTTTTAGCACTTTTAATAATGCTTGTTGCCAGTATTATTTTAATTATAAAAATCAAAAGTACCGCTACCTATTTAATGCTGTTCGGGTCTATTCTAAAGATTGTGATGGCCGCTTTAGGCACAATTCTACCCATTTTATCTAAGGACCCCGAAGGCCTCTTAAAAATACAGGGAACGATTTCTCTTTTGAGTGGCTTGTCGGTATTAATCTTTGCCATAGGATTGATAATGCTTTCTGCCCGGTTAGCAAGACAACATATAAAGTCTTAATTATAATAGTCCATCTTTGGGATGAATTAAAGACAAAAAACTTTTAACTTATTACTTTCAACTTATTAGTTTTTATGTATCTTTGCAGCCAATTTCGGGTTAACCTCTGGCGAGAATCGTGTATGTTGTTTCGAATTAACCATTATTAAATTTAAAAAGATGGAATCTTTAGTAAAATTTGTACAAGACGAATTTGTAACAAGAAAAGACATACCGGAGTTTAGCGCCGGTGACACCATTACTGTTTATTACGAAATTAAAGAAGGAAACAAAACAAGAACCCAGTTTTTCAAAGGTGTTGTAATACAACGCAGAGGATCAGGAAGTTCTGAAACGTTTACTATTAGAAAAATGTCAGGTTCCATTGGGGTAGAGCGTATTTTCCCTATTAATTTACCTGCATTACAAAAAATAGAAGTTAATAAACGTGGTAAAGTTCGTAGAGCACGTATTTATTACTTCAGAGGTCTTACCGGTAAAAAAGCCAGAATTAAAGAAAGCAGACACTAGTAGTACCTTAAACACTAAAACAATGAAAGCCTTGATTTTATATCAGGGCTTTTTTATTAACAAATTGTTAATAAGTATGGTTTATAAATGGTTGATATCTAATAGCTTGAAAAATTTGTTTTTTTGAAATCTGGTTCTATATTAGCAAAAGAAATAACAACAGGTCTTAGGGCGTTGTTTTCATTTTAAGATGAATTAATGTTATTTCAAATAAGGTAACGTTCTTTATTTTTAATTGTTTTTTGAGGTTTTGAAGTGCCAGGTGTATGCGTGGAAAACTGAAGAACCATGAAGCTTTAAAAAGTCCCACATACGTAAGTAGGTGGCAACTGGTAAAGCCGAAAGCTTGAAAAAGCAACGGGAGCGAAAGTGAACGCTGTAAATAAGAGCAATGCTTTTAAACAAACCCAACGTGCAAACGAAAGGTGAGGTTAATAGCATCAAAAAAAACAATTAACTGAAACATTTTAGTAATATGTCAATACATTTTGAAAATTACAGGAAAAATGTTTCACTTGAAATGACAAGACTGAAATTGAAAAGGTTTGATGAAAATTTAAACCGATTTGGTAGCAATACTGAATAGATTGCAGTAATGTGATTTCAAAGAAAGCCATATCAAAGGAGATTAAGTTCTGCAGTGATATGGCTTTTGTTTTTTTATAACTTCTCGGTCGGTTTTTTGTCAAATTCGTATTGGTTAACCACTTTTTTAAAATTCTAATAAATTTAACTATTTTGTTAGTTTTCATTTAACATTTAAACAGTTATAAATGTCTATTTTTGTATATTCGCATCGCTAAAAACGAATCTTCTATTTTTTACGGGTTTTTAGCATCATAATAATTCAAAAAAAGCGACACTAATGTCTAAAATTATTTATACCAAAACAGACGAAGCTCCTGCTTTAGCAACACGTTCTTTTTTACCAATTGTTGAATCTTTTGTTGAGTCTGCTGGAATTGATGTTGAAACTAAAGACATCTCCTTAGCAGCAAGAATACTAGCTGTATTTCCAGATTACTTAAATGAAGATCAACGTGTTCCTGATGATTTAGCCCTACTTGGCGAACTGGTAAAAAAACCTGAAGCAAACATCATTAAATTACCCAATATTAGTGCTTCTGTTCCTCAGATAGAAGAAGCTATTGAAGAGTTGCAATCTAAAGGTTTTGCGGTACCAGATTATCCAAGTGAACCAAAAAACGATGAACAAAAAGACATTAAGTCTCGATACGATAAAGTTAAAGGTAGTGCGGTAAACCCTGTTTTAAGGGAAGGGAACTCCGATAGACGTGCACCTAAAGCTGTTTCCCATTACGCCAAAAAGAATCCTCATAAAATGGGGAAATGGGAAGAGGATTCTAAAACTCACGTGGCTTCTATGGAAGCAAATGACTTTTATGGATCAGAAAAATCTATCACCCTAGCTGAAGCTACAGACTTTAAAATTACTTTCAACGGTAAAGAGCTAAAGGGATATGCTCCTTTGTTAGCCGGAGAAATTATTGATACTTCTGTAATGAGCATTAGTACTCTTAAGGAATATGCCGCAAAAGAAATTGCTGATGCCAAAGCGAATGGCGTATTGTTATCATTACATATGAAAGCTACCATGATGAAGGTTTCTGACCCGATTATTTTTGGAGCTGTTGTTGAAGTTTTCTACAAAGATGTATTTGAAAAATACGCGGAACTATTTGATGAATTAGGTGTTACTGCTACCAATGGTATTGGAGATGTTTATGACAAAATAGAAGGTCATGCTAAAGAAGAAGAAGTAAAAGCTGCTATTAAAGCTGTTTATGAAGATGCGCCAGCTGTTGCCATGGTAGACTCTGACAATGGAATTACAAATCTACATGTACCTTCTGATGTTATTGTAGATGCCTCAATGCCTGCTATGATTCGTACAGGAGGACAAATGTGGAATGCAGAGGGACAACAACAAGATACCAAGGCTTTAATTCCAGACAGATCTTATGCCGGTGTATTCCAGGCAACCATAGATTTCTGTAAAGAACATGGTGCTTTTGATCCGGTAAAAATGGGAACAACTCCTAACGTGGGACTAATGGCTCAAAAGGCCGAGGAATATGGGTCTCATGATAAAACTTTCCAATTAGATGAAGCTGGAACCGTTGAAGTTATAGATACAAACGGCAATGTGCTTTTATCGCAAGAAGTTGAAGCGGGCGACATTTTTAGAATGTGTCAAACCAAAGATGCCCCAATTCAAAATTGGGTTAAACTAGCGGTTGACAGAGCCAGAGCAACTGGTTGGCCTGCTGTATTCTGGTTAGATGAAAACAGAGCTCATGATGTTGAACTTATTAAAAAAGTAAATACTTATTTACCAAATCACGACACATCGGGATTAGAAATTTATATTAAATCTCCAATCAAAGCTACTTTATACACATTGGATAGAGTAAAAGTAAACCTGGACACTATTTCTGTAACAGGTAATGTATTACGTGATTACCTAACAGATTTATTCCCAATTTTGGAATTAGGGACTTCTGCTAAAATGTTATCCATAGTACCTTTAATGAATGGTGGTGGATTATTTGAAACGGGGGCAGGTGGTTCTGCACCAAAACACGTGCAACAAGTATTAGCCGAAAATCATTTACGTTGGGATTCTTTAGGTGAATTTTTAGCATTATCCGTTTCTTTAGAGCATTATGCTGAAGTTAACAACAACCTAAAAGCTAAAGTTTTAAGTGAAGCATTAGATAATGCTACAATGAAACTCTTGGATAACAAAAAAAGCCCTTCAAGAAAAGCCGGAGAATTAGATAACAGAGGAAGTCATTTCTATTTAGCCATGTATTGGGCACAAGAATTAGCAAATCAAAATGTGGACGCTGAACTTAGAGACGAATTTAAACCTATCGCATTAGAATTAGCCGCTAACGAAGAAGCTATTGTAAAGGAATTAAATGACATTCAAGGTAAACCAATCGATATTGAAGGCTACTACATGCCTAATGAAGCATTGGCCAGCTCAGTAATGAGACCAAACAAAACATTCAATAAAATATTAGGCAAAGTATTGAATAACGTATAATGTTAAACAAAAAGCCTAACAACTTGTTAAAAGCTCCTGTCTTAGGGGCTTTTTTTATATTTTTATAAAAAATTGTTTTTGCATGCAAAACCTTTGGTTCTGTTCTCTCATCATATTTCTTTGTGTTTTCACTAAAGGTATTGCCCAGGAAAAAGTTACATTAAGCGGTGTTATTACTGAAGAAAAAAGTAACGAAACCCTTATTGGTGTTAATATCATTTTTCCCGAAACCCAAACAGGAACCACCACCAACGAATACGGCTTTTACTCCATTACTTTGCCAAAAGGAACCTATACTGTTGTTATCAGCTATTTAGGGTATGCTACAAAAACCGAAACCATTGAATTAACAAACAACATTGGCAAAAACTTCAGTCTGGTTAATGCTTTAGAAAGTTTGGACGAAGTTGTTATCACGGAAAACATAGAGAGACTTAGTATTAAAAAACCTCAAATGAGCGTTAATAAGTTAACCTCTGCCACCATAAAAGAAATCCCTGTAGTGCTTGGCGAATCGGATATTGTAAAAGCTATCACCCTTTTGCCGGGTGTTACCACGGTTGGTGAAGGTGCTTCCGGATTTAATGTAAGGGGTGGCTCGGCAGATCAAAATCTAATTCTTTTGGATGAAGCTACTATTTATAACTCGTCGCATTTATTCGGACTCTTTTCGGTATTTAATCCCGATGCTATAAAAGACCTTCGTTTGTACAAAGGGGGCATTCCGGCTCGTTATGGCGGACGTGTGTCTTCGGTACTGGACATTTATCAAAAAGAAGGGAACAGTAAAGCGTTTCACATGAATGGTGGCATTGGCCTTGTTTCCAGCAGATTATTGGCCGAAGGGCCGTTAAAAAAAGACAAAGGTTCTTTCCTTTTTGGTGGAAGATCCACTTATGCCCACCTATTTTTACCACTTTTCGACATTAATAACATTGCCTATTTCTACGATTTAAATACCAAATTAAGCTATAAAATAAATTCAAAAAACAACATTTATCTATCGGGATATTTCGGGAGAGACGTCTTTAGAATTGAAGATACTTTTGAAAATAGTTACGGAAATTCGGTTTTGAATTTCAGGTGGAATCATCTGTTTTCTGATAAACTGTTCTCTAATCTATCATTAATTTATTCCGATTATTATTACGATTTAAAACTGAGTTTTGTGGAGTTTGATTGGGTATCCGGAATCCAAAATTTTAACTTAAAATACGACTTCAAACATTATTTAACAGATAAGCTAAAACTGCAATACGGTTTAAACAGTGTGTATTATAAATTTAATCCCGGAGATATAAGGCCTACCACGGCAACCTCCGGAATAAACCCCTTTAAATTAACCGATAAATATGCGTTTGAAAATGCCCTTTATGTGGACGCTGAACATAAGGTTTCTGACAAATTATCGGTTTCATATGGCTTGAGATTGAGCTCCTTTTTAAGGCTGGGACAAGATGAACTGAATGTTTATGAAAACGATGAAGCGGTGATTTATAATGAAGACTTTAACATTTATATGATGGCTCCTCCCATTGATACGGAATCTTATAAACGAAGCGATGTTATTGCGAGCTTTTTCAATTTTGAACCCAGGTTTTCTTTAGCGTATCAAACGGGCTCTAACAGTTCTGTAAAAGCCAGTTATAACAGAATGAATCAATACCTGCACCTATTATCAAATACCAACGCCCCTACGCCTTTAGATATCTGGACACCAAGTGGAAAATACGTTAAACCTCAATCCTTACATCAATTTGCCGTTGGATACTTTAAGAATTTTAAAAACAACCTGTATTCTTTAGAAGTTGAAAGTTTTTACAAAACCATAGAAAACAGGATAGATTATATTGACGGTGCCGATTTGATAGCGAATAATGCTATTGAACAGGTTATTTTAAATGGAAAAGCCCGTGCTTACGGTTTGGAATTCCTTCTGAGAAAAAACGAAGGAAAATTTAAAGGCTGGTTAGCTTATACACTTTCAAAATCCGAACAACAAACAAAGGGCAGAACGCCTGTTGAAACAGGAATAAATAATGGCGCCTGGTACAAAACGCCCTTTGACAAAACCCATGACATTTCATTAACCACTAACTACAACTGGAATGAGAAGTTTAAACTAAATGCCAACTTTATTTTTCAGACAGGACAACCTGTTACATTTCCTAACAGCCAATACGAATATAACGGTATCAACATTCCAAATTTTGGGTTGAGAAATGAAGACAGATTACCTTCTTATAACAGATTAGATCTTGCACTGACCTATACCCCAAAGCAGAAAAGAGAAAAAAAATGGAAAAGCCATTGGGTATTGAGCATCTATAATGTTTACAATCGTAAAAATGCAGCATCCATCACTTTTGGTGAAAATTATGATACCGGAGTAAACGAAGCTACCAGATTAGCTATCTTTGGAATAGCACCATCAATATCGTATAATTTTAAGTTCTAATTTGTGAAAAAGTTTATTTACATCATCCTGTTTGGCTTACTGATCTTTTCCTGCGAAGATGTTATTGACGTAGATTTAAAAACGGCTGAACCCAGGTTGGTAATAGATGCTTCACTATCCTGGATAAAAGGGACTCAAGGCAACGAACAGGACATTAAGTTATCCTTAACAGCTCCGTATTTTGATGAAGAGGTCCCTCCGGCAACAGGCGCATTAGTTAATGTCAGAGATTTGCATGATAATGTTTTTGTTTTTACAGAGCAGGGAACATCAGGTATTTATACAAACAGTACATTTATTCCGGAAATAGATGGTGTTTACACACTTGACATTACTTACAATGATGAAGTATATACTGCCGTAGAGACTCTAAAGCCGGTATCATCAATAGATTATGTTGAACAAAATAATAACGGCGGATTTTCAGGTGATGATATTGAAATAAAAGCCTATTATACGGATCCTGAAGACGAGAACTATTATTTATTCGAGTTTTCGTTAGAGGAAAATGTGCCTACTTTAGAAGTTTATGATGATGAGTTCAACAACGGAAATCAAATTTTTGGGTTTTATTCCGACGAAGATTTAGAACCTTTTGATGACTTAACAATAAAAATATCCGGAATTTCCCAACTCCATTATCAATATCTGTTTATTTTGTTGCAACAAACTGATGATGAATCCGGTGATCCTTTTGAGACCCAACCCGCTACCGTTCGTGGCAATTGTGTAAATCAAACCAATCCGGATAATTTTCCATTGGGCTATTTCAGAGTCTCTGAAACCGATGTTTTTAATTATACAGTCCAATAAAATAACGTATTTTTGAAACATGAGTTTCACAAAAACTACCGAGCAGGATTCGTATTATAATCATCTTGAAAAGATGAGTGTCGGCGAGTTACTTTTCAACATAAATAAAGAGGACAAAACCGTTCCTTGGGCTGTTGAAAAGGTACTTCCTGAAATTGAAGTCCTTGTAAATCAAATAGTTAATAAATTAAAATCCGGTGGTAGGTTATTCTACATTGGCGCCGGTACAAGCGGACGCCTGGGCATTGTTGATGCATCGGAGTGCCCGCCTACTTTTGGTGTTTCCCATAATTTGGTTATCGGCCTGATTGCAGGAGGTGATTCTGCCATTAGAAAATCCGTAGAATTTGCCGAAGACTCAACAACACAAGGTTGGGAAGATTTAAAAGCCCATAAAATTTCTGATAAAGACGTTGTGGTTGGCATTGCCGCTTCCGGTACTACACCATACGTAATTGGTGCTTTAGAGCAATGCAACAAAAACAATATCATAACCGGTTGTATTACCTGCAATCATAACAGTCCGCTATCGCAAACAGCCCAATTTCCTATTGAGGTTATTGTAGGTCCGGAATTTGTTACCGGAAGTTCCAGAATGAAGGCCGGGACAGCTCAAAAACTGGTGCTTAATATGATTACCACTACAACTATGATACAGTTAGGCCATATCAAAGGCAATAAAATGGTTGATATGCAACTAAGTAATAACAAACTGGTTGACAGAGGAACCAAAATGATCATGAATGAATTGCATATTACTGAAGCGGAAGCTCAAAAGTTATTGGATAAATACGGAAGTGTGCGGTTAGCCATTAAAAACTACAATGACGGAAACTAAAAGAACAAATAAAGAAGTTCTTGTAAAAGGCCTTAAAATAATGGGGGTGTCTTTAGCGTGTATGTTTATTGGCCCAACACTTATCTATATTTCTCAAACCAAAATAAAAGCACCTATAGACTCCATTCTCCTGGTTATAGCGATAGTAATATGTGGGCTTGCGGTATATTTGGCATTTAAAGGCATTAATACCATTTTAGACAGTATGTTTAAAAAGAAAGCTTCTTAATTTTCAAGAGTGCTTTTGGAGTCGTTGGATTATAACCAAAATCGCTGTCTTCAAAAGTAATATTCAACCCTTCCAGTATATAATTAATGATGGCATAATGGTGAATGGTATGGCTATTAGCCTGCGAAAAAAGCGATGCCACCGTGTATTGCATTTCAATTTTCCCCATACCTAAATCGTCAATGACACTAACCGTTTTTGACATTTCAAATGCATTTGATCTTAATTTGCCTTCTACAACATCTAAATAAGATAGCGCAGTACAACATTTAGATTCTACTTCCCTGTTTCTGCTTCTGGCTGTTAAATCGACAACATTGTCAGAATTAATATTGAAAATACAATCGTAAAAATCCAAAATATGCCTTATATGGGAGCCAATACTGGAATAATATGGTGAAATGGAAGCATTGCATAATGCTTCGTCGGAAAGTTGCTCTAATAAGTATCTAGATTTTCTAAGGGTTTTAAGCGTAGATTCGATGATTATATCCATGCAAACTAAATTAACTAAATAATTTGAATTTAAAAATTTTAGATTTAGTCTTAACAAAACGCTTTCCTTACATGGCAAAAACAAAAAACCCTTCATATTTCTATGAAGGGTTTTAATAAATACTGAACTTGTTTCAGTACCAAAAAAGGCAACGACCTACTCTCCCACTGATGCAGTACCATCGGCGCTAATGGGCTTAACTTCTCTGTTCGGAATGGTAAGAGGTGAGCCCCATCGCT
>NZ_JANQJQ010000021.1 GCF_028281565.1 Seonamhaeicola sp. | reverse complement strand
TCTTCGAAGTTTGCAACTTCGAAGCATTTAAATAATCGAAAGCTACATTTTAAAACAAAGTGTAGCTTTTTTGATTTATTGAGAATGAAGAATGCGAAGCTGTAAACTTTGCATAGCAGTTTAATACTATTTCACAGGAGCAACTAATAAGCCTCCAACTTATCATACACCTTATCAATTTCTTTATCAATATAAGCCTGGGCATAATGCACATAGCGGTTAAACGAGTTGCTGGCATAACTATGACCGCTTATTTTGCGTACCAGATGCTCCGGCATCCCTAAAATAAGTAAGGTGGTAATGGCGGTTCTTCGCATCATATGAGAACTCATTTTATCACAAAAGCGCAATTGCTTTTTGTGGGTGGTTTTAGAGACCCCCTGGCGTTCGCGTTTCATTTCTATAGGGCTGGTAAAGCCTGCCTGCTCTCCTATTTTCTTCAGGCTTCGGTTAAAAATAAATAAGGTGGTATTTTTAAAAACGGGAGTTCTTGCAGAAGGCATTCTATGCTTTTTATAAATAGCCACGGCATACTGCGGCAACTTAATAAAACTGTAGGTTTTGGTTTTTTTGGACTTTACCTTTAAATACCATTCCCCGTGTTGCTGTTCAAAATTCTTGTTGGTCAACCTGAAGATATCCGAAAAACGCAACCCAGTGGTACAACCAAACACAAAGATGTCTTTGGTACGCCTTAAGGCGGGCGTTAAACTTTTATGAAATACCTCATCGTGAATTAAGAACTTTAATTGCTCCGGGGATAGGACGAGGATATCAACCTCTTCTTTACGCACATAGAACAGTTGGTGATAATCACCGGTGGCCAGGTCTTTATCAAACTTTAAATAATTAAAAAAGCTTCTGATGATCTTTATGTTGTTCCCCACATAATTGTCAAAGCAGCCTTTTTTATACAGGTGCTCCGTAAACTTTTTATAGAATTTTTTCCAGTAATTCTTTTCAGAGAGGCGCTCTCTTTTGTTTAGCCTTGAAGCATCACATATACGTAGTTCAAACCCGGTATCATCACTAAACCTTTGCAGGTTATTTAAAACATAATAGTAGTTACCTACCGTATCCTTATTTATTTTTTCGCCATTTTTTTTGAGCCGTTTCCCGGTTTCGCTATCTCTTATATACTGTTTGAATAAAGGAATCAGTAATGTGGTTTTTTTCATGAACTATAAAAATTTCTGTCAGTTTATAGCGAATAAAACTAAAAAAATTAAATAATCTAAGTACTAAAACCCCTTAGTATATCTAAGGGAAAACCTTAGTTGTTACTGGGTAATAAACTATAATTTTATGGTTTAATAATAAAAGCTGATGAAACAAGCTATAGCTCCCCTCCTACTGGCTTTAATATGTTTTTCGTTTTCTTCTGATGTACAAAAGAGGATCATTAGGGAAAACGGATTCGATATAGAATGTTATATCACTTCTAAAAAAGTAAACCACTACAGTTCTAATAAAATGTACTATTGGTACCGGTCCGGTAAAATACATCAATCCGTTTCCAATGTCGGTGGGTTTTTATTACATAAGAACTATACCAAATATTATAAGTCTAACCAATTGGCAGAACAGGGTGAGTTTGTACATGGTTTAAAGCACGGTGTTTGGAAAACCTGGCACAAAAACGGACTTGTAAAAACCAAAACATATTGGGAGCATGGTTACAGGGAATGGCATTTTACGGCATATGATTCTTTTGGGAACATCACATTACAAGGTAACTACCGAAAAAATATTAAAACCGGCCAGTGGATTGATCATATAAAGAAAGATACGGTTTACTATAAGAACAATATACCCTTAGAAGAAAAGCCCATAGGGATCATTCAGCGTGTTTTAAGAAAAAGAGATTCCCTTGAAAAGGTTCAGATTAAACAAGAGCGAATCACAAAACGCCTTAATGACTCTATTAAAAGAGTTCAATTAAAAAGAGAACGGCTACTAAAAAAGCGAAACGATTCTATTGACAAGGCCCGCAAAAAAATAAACAAACAAAGACAAAAGAAAATAGATTCCATCAACAGATCGAAACAAACAAATAAAGGTTTTCTAAAGCGCTTGTTTAAAAAAAATAACAAAAAACAGGGCTAGACTATTATATAGGAAACCTTGTTTACTCCTTGCTATTAACGTAATAATTATTTTATTAATAGGGTTAAAATAATTATGCTATTGCCCCGGATATTGAGAGGTCCGGGGCTTTTTGCTATTAATATACTTTAAAACTAAATAAACCCCTTGTCCTCGGCTGCCTTAATTAATTCCCTGTCGCCTTTACCTACCACATCAAACATCTCCTTCAAAATACGTTTTCTTCTCTCCAGGGCAGCAATGGACAGCATTAAAATATCCGGTAGCTCACTCATTTTGGCACCTTTTGACAATTCATATAATAACTTCCTGTCTATACTGTCTAATGTAAAGTCGTTAGACGACAGTTTTCGCAATAGTCTTAATACCGTTTTACAATAAAATGGCGGTTCTGTAATGACCCCTTTAATAGCTTCCACCAAAACCTCCGGCGTTAGATCATTCTTCACCAAAAGACCTTCAGGGCTTATGCTTTTTAGAATGCTGTTTAATCTGGAGTTATCATTAAACGTTGTAGATACTATTATCTTGGTCTTTTTGGACTTCCTTCTGATCAAAACCCCCAGATCCTCCCCTGATATAATTTTACCATCCCGGGATTCGGGTAACTTTATATCTAAAAATACTATGCCTAAACGGCTCCCTTTCAAAGAGCCTTTAATTCTTAATGCCGCTTCATCGCAAGTAGCGGCCGAATCAATACTAAAACTATATTTACCCTGCCTTTCAACTTGCTTAAAAGCCCCTGTATAAGCTTTTACAATTAAAGGATGATCATCTACAATTAATACATTAAAAGATTGCTCCATGTCACATTATTATTATACTAAAACTCTAATTGTTATAGTTGTCCCCTCTCCTAAATTAGAGTCTACCGTAAAGGTTCCGTTATATTTTAAAATCCTGGATTCCATATTTTTAAGCCCGATTCCGGTCCTCTTTTTAAAAATATCGAATCCTTTTCCGTCATCTTTTATTTTCAAATGTAAGAATTTAGACGACATGTTAAAAATAATGGAAATAGTATCGGCGTGGGCATGTTTAACCATATTCTGAACGGACTCCTGGATAATCCTGTATAAAATAACCTTGAGTTTATCGTCTATACTGTCCCAGGGAATGGTTGTATCAGCATGAATGTCATGGTTAAATCCATGTATTTTGCCCTGAGTACTCACATATTGTTCTATGACCGATACAAAACTATCGTCCGATCTTAATATGTTGTTTTTAAGGGCATGGGACACATCCCGTATTTCTTTTTCTATGGTCTGTAGTTCTTCCAAATAAGACTTAAAATCGTCTGCCTCTTCTTTTTTACCATCAATGGAGAAAAAGCCCAAACCTACCCGGGTTCCAAACAGTTTACCTAAGATGCCGTCATGCAATTCCTCTGAAATTCTATGGCGTTCCTGTTTGCGCCCTTCTTCCAATTTAGCTTGCTGCTTTGATATTAAGGAATAGATCTCTTCGTTAGCTCTTTGTTGTTCCTGCTCATAAAGCAGTGCATTGGTCTTGGCCCGTTGCCGCTTTATAAAATACAGAAGCCCAAATACTAAAACCAAAGCGCCTCCAATAATACCCATGAGTATGTTTTGAAGGGTTAAACGCTCGGTTTTTGCTATATACCCATCGGTTTCATATTCGATCCTGGTAGATTTGTTTCTTACAGCACGTTCTTGGTCATGTATGCTGTCGTTTAAACGGATATAGGTTTCCAAATAACTACCGGCATTGGCTTTATCCAGTTTTGCCAACAATTTTAATGCTTTTAAACGATCTCCGTTATCATCAACACTTTTAGCCATTGTTTCTGCATCTTTAGCATATGTAATGGCTTTTAACGTATCATTATAGTATGAATAATACTCGGCTAAATGTCTTTTAGCGGTTGCTATTCCAGCAATAATTTTTAAACTGTCTCTAATTTTTAGGGCTTCTTTAAAAAGTAAAGAAATTTCTATAGTATCTGTATCATTATTTTTAAATTTATTATATGCCAAATTATCTAATAATCTGGCGTATGATCTTGGGTTTTCAATCTTTAGAGTTTCATTCATCAGACCTTTTTGAAAATACTCTATAGCTTTAGTATGTTCTCCCATCTTTTCATAAACCTTACCTATGTTGTTAAAACTTGTGGACTGATAATCATCTTTATATTCTGTTTTATCAAGATACTCTAAGGCTTTTAGATGATGAAGTAGAGATTTATCAAACTCTTTTAAATATTGAAAATTTATACCTGCAAGGTTATGACAATAATAAAGATGTCTCGAAGATTTTTTATTTAAACCATTGAATAATTTTATTGCCTGATACGTCAATTTTTCACTACCCGTATAATCCCTTAGGTCATTTTTGATGCACGCCATAGTATATAACATTTCACCGGAAAGCACATCCTTCCCAAGAGTGGTAAATGACTTATTGGCCACATGATAAAAATAATAAGCACTATCCAAGTTTTCTTTTACATAATAATAGTAATGTCCATACAAATAATGTGTTTTTCCAATTCGAAGTGTATCCTTTAATTTTGTGGACAATGCTAACTTTTCAGCATTGATCTTTTTAAACAAAATCGAATCATTATCATATATTAAATTGGAAATATCTGTTAAATAATTAAACTTTAAAGTATCATGCAGGCCTTGACTAAGGTTATATGCTCTTTGTAAATATTGTTTCTTTTTAATTAAGGGTGCAGACGAATTTTTATATTGATTAATATAATAAACTATGCTATCGGGAATATCATTTGATTGGTTTTCAGTTGACGAAGAGGTTATGTGCTCGCAACTAACCAAACAAACAGTACCTGATAAAAGCAATAGTATTCCGAAGAAAGTTTTATCAGTCAAAGGCTAGAAATTAGTTCCATACAAAACTAAAAAAAAAACCCTAAACTTTCGTTTAGGGTTCAATAGGCTCTTAACCTCCTCCTGGTGGTGGCGGTTTTGGTTTATCATTTTCATCTTCAGCATAAACCTCGGTTTCCGTGGTTAAGGTATCATCTTCATTAAGGTCTTGTTCTGTACAAGACACACTTAGGGCTACTAACATTAAAAGCCCAAAAATAAAACGTATTAGTTTCATGACATTTCGTATTAATTAGACATCGGTTTGATGAGCCAGATGCTAGCTGTAACTCGAAATGCGCGCATGTAACTGAATCAGAATTCTACATCTAGAAGCCTGATAATCAGTAAAGAAATTTCTTGATAAGACAAATTTACGACGATAAAAGGCCTCCTCAAAGCATTTGATAAGGCCTTTAGGGAACGGGGTATTTTTGCCAGTAAAAGGGGTGTTTTAACAAGGATAAAAAAACGACTTTCTTCACTATTTAAGTATGTGATATCTTTAATAAGCTTTGGAACAGGGGCTACCGGATTTGGTAAGTCGTCTAAAACCCGTTTGAGTCATTATTTGTTGTAGGCTACTAATTTATAAAACGGTTATGATACCATTTGTATTGCCAAATTATGAATAACTATTTAATCTTAATTAAGGAATTACCTTAATAAAAGTAAGGTGTTTTTATACTTCGCAATGTCTTTGGTTTTATCCTTTTACTTTAATTACCTACGATTGAATGCCCCAAAAGCCCCATTTTAACGTTACATCGTTGTTTTTTAATGGTTAATAGTAGTAACTTTGGGAACAAAAGATATTCTCTTATTTTTATCCTATGTCTAAGTCCTATTTCATAGCGCTCTTTGCACTAATCCTTACAAACGGTTTTAACAATTGTTTGGCTCAAAGTTCCGTTTATTTTGATCACATAACAACAGACGACGGTCTATCTCAAAATGACGTAAACAGTATCTATCAGGATCAAGAAGGCTTTATGTGGTTTGCAACTCATGACGGGCTTAATAAATATGATGGATACAGTTTCACAATTTATACTCCGGAACGGGATAACTCGAATAGTATCAACAGTAATTTAGCTTATACCATCACCGGTGATAAGCAAGGCAACTTATGGATAGGTACCACAGGTAATGGCCTCAATTTTTTTGATAAATCCGATGAGAAATTCTATCACTTTACCCATGACGAAAAATCTCCGAAAAGTATAAACAATAATTATATAAGTGATCTTTACTGTGATACAAAAAACAGGCTCTGGATTACTACACATAGCGGGTTAAGCTTTCTTGATTTAAACGAACCCGCTGAATCTCGCAGTTTTAAGAATATCCCATTGTATAATACAGCTGCCGTATTTGAAGACGGCAAAGGCCAAATATGGGTTGCTTCCCAGGAAGGGTTGCATAAGGTGTTTATTGACCATCTCAATAATATTGAAGTTAAGCATGTAAACAAAGACATTGGACTGCATTTAAAAGCTTCCATTTTAAGTATTGCAGAGGACCATTACGGTAGATTAATAATTGGTGTTTTCTGGGGTATGTACATTTTAGATCTTAACCTGCCTAAAAGCAAGGCACGTTTTGTAAGTTCCGGTTCTTATAATTGCTTATTAGTAGATGGAGATTATATATGGGGAGGCACTAATAAGGGGTTATATCGTTTTAAGAACTTTCATAAAAATAAAAAACCTGTTCTAGATAAAATTTACACCTACAACCCAAGAAACCCTTATAGCATCAGTAAAAATATTATTGAATCATTATACCGAGATAAGACAGGAATCATATGGGTTGGAACGAACGGGGGCGGTATAAACAAATATGACCCCAATAGAAAACAGTTCGAGCATGTAAAGAAAACACTGGATCCTGAAAGCCTTAGCTATGATAAGATCAGGGCTATGTATGAGGACAGTAATGGAACTTTATGGATTGGCACTGAAGGAGGCGGTTTAAACATGTTATTAAACGATAATGACAACCTGTATACAGGGTATAAACACCTTCCTCGTACATCAAGACCATTTGCTATTACAGAAATAGAACGTAATGATAAAAAAATATTAATAGTCGGCTCAGAAGAGTCCCCAAATATATATCAACTTGACATAACCGATCCCAAAAATGTAAAAAGCTTTGATTCTCTGGACATCTCCACTTCGCAACAAAGTGTTTTCGCCATAATGGAAGACCGTTATAAGAATATATGGGTTGGAACCTACAGGGGCGGTATTCGCAGGTATGCCTATTTTAAGAATACGGATTCTTACAAAGAAGATATTTTAACCAATAATAAAAACAACCCTTATAGTATTTCCAATAATATCATTAGAAATATCATCGAAGATAGTAAAGGTAATATTTGGTTTGCCACCGGAAACGGTTTATCAAAATTATCACCAAAAGAAGCCCTGAAAAAAGACCCCAGATTTGAAATTTTTAAAAATGTCCCTAATGACAATAATACGATTAGTCATAATTACATTCTGGCTGTTTATGAAAGTAAAGCAGGTCAATTATGGTTTGGTACATTTGGAGGAGGTTTAAACAAATTAATACCAAGCGATGATGGAAAAGACCCTACATTTAAGGCTTATACCGTTTCTGACGGACTTCCAAGCAATGTTATCAAGGGTATTTTAGAGGATGATGAAGGTAATTTATGGATATCGACAAACCAGGGGCTTTCTAAATTCAATCCTAAGACTGAAACATTTAAAAATTATGATGTTAATGATGGACTGCAAAGCAATGAATTTCAAGAACTTGCTTGTGTAAAAAGAGCTAATGGCGAAATGCTCTTTGGAGGCGTAAACGGATTTAACGCATTTTTCCCGAAAAACATTATTGACAATGACATTGAGGCTAACACCATAATTACCAAACTTTCAATTTCAAATAAAGAAATTAAAATTGGAGAAGAAATTAACGGCAGGGTCTTATTGGATAGAGCCATCAATAATGTGGAACATTTAGAATTAAAACCATCCGAAAACAGCTTTTCTTTTGAATTTGCTGCATTACACTATGCCGCTCCGGGCAAAAACAAGTTTGCCTATATGCTGGAGGGGTTTGATACAGACTGGGTTTATACCAATGCCAACAAACGCTTTGCAACGTATACCAACCTTGAATCCGGTCAATACACGTTAAGAGTAAAAGCATCTAATAATGACGGTATTTGGGATTCTGAGCCCTCTGAATTAAAAATTTATGTCCTCCCGCCTTTTTGGAAAACCAACTTTGCCTATTTCCTGTATAGCGCCTTAATTGTTGGACTTCTATTAATGTATAGAAGGTTTACCATTATTAAAACCACTAAAAAACACCAATTAGAATTAGAGCATATTGAGAAAGAGAAGAATGATGAGCTGAACCGGGTGAAACTGGAATTCTTCACCAATATTTCTCATGAGTTCCGCACCCCTTTAACTTTAATAAAAGGGCCTTTAAGGTACCTTCAAAAGAACGGGCATGAAATTGACAATAAAGCGGCTCAGGAACAATATGGGCTCATGCAAAAGAACACCGAATATTTGCTAAGACTGGTAAACCAACTATTAGACTTTAGAAAGGTTAACCAGGGAAAAATGCGCCTGGTTTTAAGAAAAAGTGACATCATTCATTTTGTAAAAGAACTAACGGAACCTTTTCAGTTCTTGGCCCAAAAACAGCAAATTACATTCAGTGTTAACGCTCATAAAGATTCCATTGATTCCTGGTTTGACCATGAAGCTCTTGAAAAAATTATGTCAAACCTTTTGTCGAATGCCTTTAAATTTACGCCGCAAAAAGGCGAAATTAAAATTGAGATTTTTGAGGATGAAAACAAACATGTTGTCATAAAAGTCATTGATAACGGCATGGGTATAGACAAGGACAAAATCAAAAACATCTTTGAAAGATTCTATACAGATAATAAAGCAGGAAAGAAGAAACAAAAAGGTGTGGGAATTGGGCTTTCGTTTACTAAAAGTTTAGTTGATTTGCACCAGGGAAGTATTGATATACAAAGTGAACCCAACGTGGAAACCGTTTTTACTTTTAAGCTTCCAATGGAGAAACGGGTTTATGAAGGTATCCCTGAAATAACCTGTAAAGATGTAGATGATGTGGATTTCTATGTGCGTTCGTCTGAAACCGAATCTGCAGCCATCAGTATAAATGATGAAATAATTGACCAAAACTTATCTACAAACAAGTCTAACCTCCCCATTGTATTAGTTGTTGATGATAATAATGATATCAGGACTTTCATAAAACAGGCTTTAAGTAAACATTATTCCATTTATGAAGCCGATAATGGAAAAACGGGGCTGGAATTGGCCAATAAACTGATGCCCAGTATTATTTTAACCGATATTGTGATGCCGGAAATGGATGGTTATGATCTGTGTAAAAATATCAAAACCCAAAAGGAAACCAGTCATATCCCGGTAATTATGCTAACCGCTAAATTGTCTCAGGAAAGTGAAATTGAAGGTAGAAAAATTGGTGCCGACGGCTACATCAGAAAACCATTCGATATTGAATTATTAGAGCTAAAAATGGGCAACATTTTAAAACGCAGAGACGATCTTAGAAAACGATTCAATAGAGAAATAACCTTGCAGCCTAAAGAAGTTACGGTAACATCCCTGGATGAAATGTTCCTACAAAAGGCCATCAGCATTGTGGAGGATAATATGATGAATACCGATTTTAATGTTGAAATGCTGGTCAAAGAAATGGGATATAGCCGAAGTAATCTGTATTCAAAATTCAAGGAAATTACGGGGCTGTCTTCAAGCGAGTTCATCAGAAATATAAAATTGAAAAGAGCCGTTCAACTATTTGAACAAAGTGATTATTCGGTAAAAGAGATCATGTACATGACCGGTTTCAACACGGCCTCGTACTTTGCAAAGTGTTTCAAAAAACAGTTCGGCGTTATTCCAAGCGAATATGTTAGTCAGAATCAAAAAAAGGCTAAAACGATCCAGGAAGCTGAAGAATAAATCATTTATTACTGAATATTGAACATACTTTACACCTGATCACCGGGTTTTTTAACTAATTTTATCAAGTTCAAAACCGATCTTAATAAAATTTAAAATGAAAAGACTTCTATTAGTATTTCTACTACTGTCAATTTTTGCATGTAAAACTTCAAAAGAAGAAACTCCCAGTCCGCCAAATGTAGTTTTCATCTTTGCTGATGACATGACCTATTCTGCCATTAACGCCTTAGGGAACAATGAAATTGAAACCCCTAATCTGGACAGACTGGTGACTCATGGTACCACTTTCACAAATGCATACAATATGGGTGCCTGGAATGGTGCTATTTGCGCAGCTTCCAGAGCCATGCTTCTTTCGGGCAGAACGGTTTGGGACGTAAATAATTTTAGAAAAAATTGGATAAACAATAAAGAACTGGATAAAACCTGGAGTAAACTTATGGAAGGTGCCGGCTATGATACCTATATGACCGGTAAATGGCATATAGATGCTAAGGCAGACAGTGTATTTCAGAACGTTGTGCATATAAGACCCGGTATGCCTGATGATGCCTGGGAACATTCGGAAATGGTCCAAAAATTCAAAGACATTAAGGGCACGGATACAGATCCGGCTACTTTAATGCCTGTTGGCTATAACAGGCCATTAAGTGAACAAGATACCACCTGGTCTCCTACTGACCCCAAATTTGGAGGTTTCTGGGAAGGCGGTAAACACTGGAGTGAGGTTTTAAAAGATGACGCTTTAGGCTTTATTGATAAAGCCGAAAAAAGTGATAACCCGTTCTTCATGTATTTGGCATTTAACGCTCCACATGACCCCAGGCAAGCGCCGCAGGAGTTTATAGATAAATATCCATTAGAAAATATAAGCCTGCCTGAAAGCTGGTTACCGGAGTATCCTTTTAAAGATGATATGGGTTGTGGCCCTAACCTTAGGGATGAAGCCTTAGCACCTTTTCCCAGAACGGCATACGCTACCAAAGTACACATTCAGGAATATTACGCCATTATTAGCCATTTAGATGTTCAGATCGGTGAAATTTTAGACCGATTGGAAGCCACCGGAAAAATGGATAACACCTATATTATTTTTACGGCTGATCATGGTTTAGCTGCCGGAAGACACGGACTCATTGGAAAGCAATCACAATTTGACCATAGTATTAGAGCACCGTTCATGATCACGGGGCCAAACATTCCTGAGAATAAAAAAGTCACCGAAGCTATTTATTTACAGGATGCCATGGCTACCGGCTTAGACATAGCAAATATTGAAAAACCCGGGTATGTGTTCTTTAACAGTGTTTTGGATTTGGCTTCCGGAAAGCAATCTGAAAGCAGTTATGATGCTATCTATAACGGGTATATAGACCTGCAACGTATGATCAGAAAAGATGGTTTTAAATTGATCATCTATCCTAAAATTAAAAAAGTACTCTTATTCGATATGGCCAATGATCCGGAAGAAATGAATAACTTAGCGGATAACGAAGCCTATAAAGATAAAGTTGAGGCGTTATTTAAAGATTTGGTTCAACTTCAAAAGGACATGAACGATCCTTTAGATTTAACGTCTATAATAGCCTTATAATAAACCCCAAATCAGGTTTAGTACGAACGATGTTTTTCTGATAAGAAGTAAATTGAGTAGTATTAAATCAGTTATTTTTCACAAAAAAACCTCGCTACTAATTAGCGAGGTTTTTTACTAAACAATATGACTAACTAAAAAACAATTATAACAATTCCATTTTAAAAACATTGGCTAATTCACTTAACTCAACATCCTCCGGGATTACAAACGAATGTGAGCGTTCTGTTCTTTCCCATTTAACTTCCTTTCCGGACTTTAACTCAATAACACGCTTAACAGGAGTAGCCGGGCCGTAACCAATGTCGTTTAATTTACCCAAACTAATTTCTGTACCTGGTTCCGGTTTTCCAAGCAGGAATACGTAAAGCGATTTTTTATCTTTAGAAGTAGTGAAGCGTATGTCGCCGGCTGTGTATTCCACTTTAGCCGATTGTCCGCCATGTGCGCCATCTTCGGCTTTAGCATGTCCAAAACCGTAAATATGAAATGGTCTGGTACCATAAACAGCCTCACCATAGGTTTTTAGCCAATCCCCTACCTCAGTCAACAGGTCACGTTGTTCTTTATTGATGGTTCCATCAGCCATTGGAGAAATGTTTAACAATACCACCCCATTTTTACTCCAAACATCAATCATATTTCTAAGCAGAAGTTTAGGTGTTTTATATACTTGTCCGTGAGTATAACACCAGCTTCCTTTGTCACTTACGGTTATATCGGTCATCCATACTTTTTCAGATACATCTTTCTTTCCGCCTTGCTCAATATCTAAAACACTCATGCTCTTTGGTAAGTCATCATGTTTTGCAATCAAAACAGGCTCTTGTCCGGTTTTCAGTCCATTGTTCAGGAAGTGCGCGGACATTTCCTGAATTTTATCTTCTGCAACGTGATTTAACCATACGTCATACCATAAGATGTCCGGAGAATATTTATCAACTACCTCGTTTACCTGATCTAACCAATATTGGTCAAAGTCTTCTTGTGGCATATTACCATAGAACTTTTTTAAATCGGCATCTTCAGAAGACGTAGGATAATCCGGGTGATAGGCAAAATGACTATTATAAGTGTCCCATTTAGTTGAATCGCCATCATGACGTTGTCTCAGTCTGGCATGGTGAAAAGACGTCATGGTTTTTAATCCACGTTTTTTAAGAGCCGTCAATATTTCACCGGTAATATCTTTTTTAGGTCCCATATCAGCGGAATTCCAGGGATTTAATTCACTATCCCACATGGCGAATCCATCATGGTGCTGTGCCACAGGCCCGGCAAATTTAGCTCCGGCAGCCTTGAACAAATCAGCCCAATCTTCAGCATCATATTTTTCAGCCTTAAACATTGGGATAAAATCATGATAACCAAACGTTTCCAGCTTACCGTAATTTTTCTCATGATACTCCTTATAGTCAGGGTATTCGTTTACACGATACAATCTATAAGGATACCATTCTGAGCCATATGCCGGCACACTATAAACTCCCCAGTGAAAATAAATCCCCAACTTAGAGTCGTGAAACCATTCAGGGTCTGCGTTATGCTTGGCCAGGGATTCCCAATTAGGTTCATAAATATTTTTTGTATCCTTTTCGGTTACATTAGCCACATCTGTTTTATTCGTTTTACCACAAGACGATAAAACAAGAACCGAAAGTAGCATTAAGACATAGTGTTTTTTAAAAGACATAAATCATTTCGTTTTTTGGTTAGATAACTTCTCTACCTCTCTGAGGTAATTAACAAACGCTAAATTCATATTTTTTATCAATATTCAATACGCCTTTTGTATTAATTCACACAACATATGTCCAAACTTCTGCCCTTTTTCATAAAATGATTGTTAGAACTTCTTTGATTTCCTTTGCATAGGTTTTAACATAACAAATGTGTTTATCTTTAAGTCATATATGTAAATCTTAAGTTTTAATAAAGTAATAAAGTATATTTACTAGAATAAAATTACGATAATCAAAAACCTATTTACAGTGCATTCTTTTAAGCTGAATTTCATTTTATTTTTTACCTCAACATTATTGATCACTTCATGTAAATCTAAAGACCCCATTTCAAGCGCAATTCCTGATCAGGATTTTAACAAAGCATGGTTATTTCAGAAAGACAGTAATCCGGGAGCAGAAACGATAAACTTTGATGACTCTGACTGGCAAAAAGTCACCTTACCCCATGATTGGTCTATAGAAGGCCCTTTTGATAGCAAATACAATGCCCGAACAGGAGGATTGCCGGTTCACGGCATTGGGTGGTACAGAAAACATTTTACTATTGACAAATCTTTAGAAGGCAAACAAATATCCGTGGAATTTGATGGTGCCATGAGTAATTCTAAAGTGTACTTAAACGGACACTATATTGGTGAAAGGCCCTATGGTTATATTGGTTTTGAGTTTGATCTAACGGAATATATCAATTTTGGCGGTGACAATGTAATCGCCGTCAGATTAGCCCCTGAAGATCTATCCATGCGCTGGTATGCCGGTGCCGGTATTTACAGGAATGTCAGATTGAAAATCAATAACCCGATTCATATCCCCCAATGGGGCACTTACATTACGACTCCAAAGGTTGCTGAAGGTAATGCAGATGTTAACATTGAAACTACCATTAAAAACACATCCGGTAGCAGTACGGAAGCTATCCTGATAACGGTTATAAAAGATGCCGGTGGACATGTAGTAACTGAAAGTGAATCCACAGTTATCCTTGATGCCAATTCTGAAAAAGTGGTTTCGGAAACGGCTCAAATTTCAAATGTAACTCTATGGGATATTAATAAATCTTATCTATATACGGCTCATAGTTCGATACGAATTAGAAATGACATTGTTGATGCATACGAAACACCTTTTGGCGTCAGAACCATCGAATTTAACACACAGGATGGTTTTCTTTTAAACGGAAAAAAAGTAATCTTTAATGGGGTGTGTATGCACCATGATTTAGGGCCTTTAGGGGCAGGCGTTAATTACAGAGCTACGGAACGCCAAATGCAAATTATGCAAAGTATGGGCGTTAACGCGCTTCGTACCAGTCATAATCCCCCATCCCCCGAAATGTTAGAAGTATGTGACAAATTGGGTATTGTAGTTATTGATGAGGCTTTTGACGAGTGGAAAATTGGTAAAGTCCCTAACGGTTACCATAAATACTTTGATGAGTGGCATGAAAAAGATCTACGTGATATGATAAAACGTGACAGGAACCATCCTTCCGTTATTATGTGGAGTATTGGAAACGAAATTCTTGAGCAGGGAAAACCTGATGGCTGGAAACTCACTAAGCATTTAACCGATATTTGCCATGATGAAGACCATACAAGGCCAACTACGGTTGGTTTTAACTACTATCCGGCTCCCTTTAAAAATAAACTGGCAAACTATGTGGATATTGTGGGTATGAACTACTGGCCTACCACCTACTCAAAAATTGTTGAAGAAAACCCTGAAATGATCGTTTACGGTTCCGAAACCTCATCACAAACCAGTAGTCGTGGCATCTATCATTTGCCGATTGAGTTTAAAGAAAAACATGAAACCAACCACGTGTCCAGTTACGATGTTACGGTTGGCCCACCCTGGGCTTATGCTCCCGATATTGAGTTCGATGCTCTGGAACAACAACCTAACTCCCTTGGAGAGTTTGTATGGACCGGTTTTGATTATTTAGGCGAACCAACACCATACGGCGGAAGGGATAACTCCACCAACGGGTATTGGAATGACGATTGGCCATCACGTTCATCCTATTTTGCACCGGTGGACCTATGTGGATTCCCAAAAGACCGCTACTATCTGTATCAAAGTCAGTGGACCTCTGAGCCTATGGTACACGTACTGCCACATTGGAACTGGGAAGGACAGGAAGGTGACATGATCCCTGTGTTTTCCTATACCAACTGTGACGAAGTGGAATTGTTTGTAAACGGAAAATCATTCGGTAAAAAAGTCAAAGGAAAAGATTTCACTGAAATTCCTTCGGAATATCATGAGTTTGAAAAAGGTATGTATAAAACAAAATACAGGCTATCCTGGCATCTTCCCTACCAACCCGGTTCAATAAAAGTGGTGGCGTATAAAGCCGGTAAGGAAGCTGCTACTAAAGAAATTAAAACAGCCGGAAAGCCGGCTAAAATTAAATTAGAAGCTGACAGGAGTTCCATTACTGCTGATGGTAAAGACCTGTCTTTTATTAGTGTTAGTGTATTGGATGAAAACGGGAATTTATGCCCGAAAGCTGATAACTTAATTAATTTTAAAGTTGAAGGTGCCGGTACTTTAGCCGCTGTTGGTAATGGTGACCAAACCTCGTTAGCGTCTTTTAGAGCGCCTCAGAGAAAAGCCTTTAGCGGTAAATGCTTGTTGATTGTTAAATCTGAAGAAACTGGGGGGACCATCAATATTACTACATCATCAGATGGCTTAGCAGATAAAACTATTTCAATAGAAACTAAATAAGTAGTGTATTCCTATGAAATGAGCCATAATAATCAAACGGTAATACCCACTGAAACCAAAGGTTCAACGACTCCAAATAAAATAATAAAAACTGTGGAGTTAAATGTTTAATGGCGAATTACATTCCTGTGCTCAGCTTAGTCGAAGTATGACAAATTAAGAAACAATAAAAATAAACAGATGAAAAAAGTATTCGTTTTAATCACGTTAATTTTCACGCAAGTAGTTATAGCACAATCCAATGTTTACTTATGGCCTAACGATGTCCCTAACGAAACAGAGCCGAAACAGGCTCATGAAATATCCGATAACAAAAAGAACAAGGTTATCAGATATTCAAAAGTAACCAATCCGGACTTTTTAGTTTTTAAACCTGTAAAAGCCCATAAATCTAAAGGTGCTGTTATAGTTTGCCCCGGCGGTGGTTATGGCGTACTTTCTACAAACCTGGAAGGTACCGAGGTAGCACAGTGGTTAAATAGTTTGGGCTATACGGCTTTCGTTTTACACTACCGGGTACCACAAAAACAACTGGGAGCCTTAAATGATATCCAAAGAGCTGTTAGAATGATCAGACATAATGCTGAAACCTATGACATAGACCCTGATAAAATTGGTGTGCTTGGGTTTTCAGCCGGTGGTAGTTTGAGTGCCAGGGCCGCTACCCTGTTCACATCGGATTCTTATAAAAAAAGTGATGCCATAGATGCTATATCATGCCGGCCTGATTTTGCTGTTTTAATATATCCAGCCTATTTAGATAAAGGCGAAAACAGAAGCCTGACCCCGGAAATTAAAATTCCTGAAAATGCACCACCTTTTTTCATTTTCGCTACGGCAGATGACAAATACGGCAATAGCGCATTAGTCATGACCACGGCTTTAAGAGATCATAAAATTCCTGTGGATCTCCATTTTATACAAAACGGCGGACATGGTTATGGTCTACGCCCGGGAAATGAAGCTGCTAAAATGTGGCCCAGGTTGGCAGAAAACTGGCTGGAAAAAATCTTGAAATAAAAAACGAGACTATCCAAAGCATGTCATTCTGAACATAGTTAAGAATCTCTATTTTTATTAATGGATGAGATTCTTCGTACCTCAGAATGACAATTCTAGTATATTTCAGACCTAGTTTTTACTTTACTATCTCGCGTCTTATTGTATTTCTCAAAAAGTGCTTTAACCTTAGCTTGATATTTTGGTTTGTTGATAAGGTTTTGATTTTCATTTTCCGAAACATTATTGTTCAAATTGAACAGTGCAAAAGGCGTTCTTGTAGCATCGGTTTTATCCTTTTTATCAACCTGAATAATTAATTTCCACCCATCATCAGTAATCATAACACGCTTGCTGGTGCCGCTTTGAGTGATTAAAAAGTCATGCGGTTCAACATTCTTTTTACCAAGCATAATTGGCAATAAGTTGGAAGAATCCATAGCTTGATTTTCCCCGAGCTTTTGACTGGTGACTGCTGCTAAAGTAGCCATAACGTCAATTCCTAAAACCGGTGTATCTGATATTTGTTTTCCCTTAATTTTGCCTGGCCACCAGGCAATAAACGGCACTCGGGTCCCGCCTTCATAGGCCTGATTTTTTCCGCCTCTGTAAATGTTACTCGATTTATGTCCGAATTGAATGGTTGGCTTAACTTGTAATCCTCCGTTATCCGAAGTGAAAATGATCAAGGTATTATCATAAACACCCTGTGCTTTCAAGGTTTGTATCAACATTTCCATTTGAACATCCAACTCCTTAACCATATCCAAATGATTTGAAGGTGTGGTTCCCGCTATTTTGGTTCCGTTTAAAGATTTTGAAGGTGTATGGGGCTTATGTACCGCCTGAGAACAGTAATACATAAAGAATGGCTCTTTTGTTTTGGCATTTCTTTCAATGAATTTAACAGCCTTATCAACCAACAATTCACTGGCATTAAACGGATTCCAGTTACTATCACCCAGTCCTTCTTTCTTATCTAACTTAAAACCAAGGTTTTTACCATATGCTTTGGTAATAAGAATGATTTCGGAATCTTCTTTTAAAGGTTCCATAACACCATTTTCATACACTGCATAAGGTTCTGCCTGGATCCCGGCAGGATACATATAGCTGTAATCAAACCCATTCTGGACGGGGCCTCTGTCAATCACTTTTGAAATATCCACGTCGGTTTCATGTTCCTTTCTGGGGCTACTATACACAACATCAGGATTATCTTTTCTACCAAAATCCATCCCGAATCCCCATTTCCCGAAGAATGAGGTTCTGTAACCGGCTTGCTTCATTAGTTTCCCCAAAGTAAGCTGATCCCTTTCAATAGGTGATGGCTGATAACACCCCCAAACACCCCAGGGCGCATAGCTACGGTAACAGTGATTTCCGGTCATAATGGCATAACGCGTTGGTGCACACAATGCTGCCGGAGAATGGGCATCGGTAAAAACAATCCCTTCTTTAGATAATTTATCAAGTGTTGGCGTTTCTACAATAATGTTATTGGAGTGCATTTTTCTATAATACGAAATATCACCGGTACCAATATCGTCTGCTAATACTACTATGACATTAGGTTGTTGTGCATAACCAAACGAACAACAAATGGCGAACCATACAATCGCTAATCTTTTTACTTTCATCATTATTTAATCAATTTTAACCAATTTAAATTTACGGCCTTATCAGACCCCCAGTCAGAGTGAAAAACAACCACAATGTTTTGCTTCCCGGTAACCTTCTCAAGCAATGGTGTCTCTATAGTTTCCCAGGAACTCCAACCACCGGTATATTCAATTGGGAACTTGGCAATTAATTTCCCCTTAGAGTTCCCTATTCGTACTTCAAAATGGCCTATACGTTGTCCGCAAGCCACTCTGGCCTGCATTTTAGTGGCAGAACCATCGGCAAAATCTACGCTGTTAAATTGTACATGGCTCATCATTTTAGTATCACAAACCATCCAACCCAAAGGCTCATCACCTCCAACAAAAGCTGTTTTAGCATTATGTATACCGTTATGTCTGTCAACCTGAATTTCCTCGCCAATAGTAGGTGAATTAATACCGCGCATGGTGGGCTTTACTTTTTTAATGGTACCATCTTTTTTGAACTCCATATAATCGGCACACATGGAGCGTAATTTATTATAACCGCTTATTTGCCAATAGTGATAAAACAATATCCATCTACCTTTGTAATTCACTACAGAATGGTGATTGGTACCGTTACTAATATTATCCATTATTTTTCCCTGGTAAACAAACGGCCCTAAGGGGTTATCGCTGATGGCATATCCTATCGAATAGCCTTCATCGGCAAACACATGCGCAAACGTAAAATAGTATTTACCGTCCTTTTTAAAACAGAAGGACCCTTCTTTGTACCCGGCAGGTAACCCTTCCACTTTTATGGGATCGGCAGCTATTTCTTTCATATTGTCTTTTAGCGGTGCTACAAACAATTCTTTTCCGCCGCCAAAATATAAGTATGCCTTACCATGGTCATCCAATAATAAACCGGGATCAATGCCACTAACACCTTTTATATAAGATGCTTCCCATTTAAAAGGCCCTGTCGGACTTTTAGACGTTCCAATACCGATACGCCTGAACGCCGAACCATCAGTTGGTTTTGCCGGGTAATAGTAGTAATAAGTATCACCTTTTTTAATACAATCCGGTGCCCACATGCCATAAGAATTTTTCGCTCCCCAAGGCACATCGTTTTGATCTAAAATAATACCATAATCTTTCCATGTATTACCTCCTTCTAAAGAGAACAAATGATAATCAGGCATACAAAACCGCGGTGCTTCCGTACCTTTCGGAGGTACAATATCGTGGGATGGATATACGTATAATTTTCCATCATATACACGAGCTGTAGGGTCTGCAGTAAAAATATGTGTTACTAAAGGATTTTGTGATGTTACACTCTGTAACATTATACTGACTGCTAATAAGATCAGACTTTTTTTCATTTTTGCTTTAGTTAAAGTATTCCGGAAACGCTAACCTGATATCTAAGGCATCACCGGTTTCTTGTTGCCATTGTACAAACGCTTTTAAAAGCTTTTTTACAATGGGTTTTGAATTCGATTTTACCATTAAATTATTGGTTTCCCATTGGTCTTTTTTAAGATTATACAGTTCTGCTACTTTTGCCTTCGGATACATGATCAGTTTATAATCATCCTGAATGATACTTCTTTGATCATCAAACATGGCCAGATAAATGGAATTATAGACGTCATCTTCAGATGGTTTCTCTATGACAGTCTTTAAGGATTTAAAGTCCATATAATCGGGAATATCCGCACCTAC
The DNA here is from genome assembly GCF_028281565.1 of Seonamhaeicola sp. Taxonomy (GTDB): domain Bacteria; phylum Bacteroidota; class Bacteroidia; order Flavobacteriales; family Flavobacteriaceae; genus Seonamhaeicola. Next base: position 425,709 of record NZ_JANQJQ010000021.1, on the reverse strand, counting down.
AAAATCTAAAATAGTTGGGTAAATATCCTGCAAATACAAACGCTGTCGTAGCCTTATATTCTTTGGTATGCCAGGGCCTTTAATTATTAAAGGTGCTTTGGCGCTCACATCATATAAACACACTTTACCGGCTACGCCGTTTTCTCCAAAGCTGATACCGTGATCGGACATAAAAATGATGATAGAATTTTCATAAAGGCCTTTTTCTTTCAATGCTTTTAAAATATCGCCTATTCTATCGTCCATATGCGTTACCATGGCATTATTTTGCTGGTAACGTCCTCGCATGGTATTAGGGTTTAAGGGTGCTGAGGTATAATTATATTTTATCTGAGGATGTAACGGGCCTTTCTTCACACTAGGCGGTAATACAACCTCATCTTTTGGGTACATATCGTAATACTTTTGCTCCGTTTGACGGGGTACATGAGGCGCGTTAAAGGCAACATATAAAAAGAACGGATCATCCTTTTTTGCAGCATCATTTATAAAAGATACCGCTTCGTTCCCCACTATATCCGTATAGTGCCCCTCGGGTGCATTGTATGTTTTTAACTGCCCTGGTGTAATAGTTCCGAAGTGGTCAAATGTTTCTTTAGCCGATTTTCCCCAGGCATGCCATTTCCCTGTAAAGTAAGTTTCGTAGCCCCTGCCTTTTAATCTTTCGGTAAGTGACGGTCCCGGAACTCTGGTTTTGTTAATTTTAGAAGCTTCCCACAAGTGTACACCGTTAAATAACATGGTTCTGCTGGGTATACAAACGGCTGGTGACCAACAGCCCATATTGTATGCATTGGTAAAATACACGCCGGATTCTGCTAAAGAATCAATATTAGGTGTATTGATTTTTCCAAATCCGTAAGCACCAACCGCCAGATTACTCTGATCATCAGACTCAATTAAAATAATATTAGGTTGGGCAAAAGTTGATAAACTAAAAAGGAATACTAAAACTAATAGCTGCTTCATGAGTGGTGTTTTTACAAAGCTAGGTTTTGTAAAAACAAATAAACCCTACATATGTTTTAGTTTATATTACAAATGTACATATCACCTGTTTACATCCATTTTAATCCTTGCCGGTATTGAAGCTCCTAAATCCACACTTCTTTGTGATGGCAATGAACCGCCGACATAAATAGTATATTCCCCGTCCCTAAGAACTTCTTTTCCATTGTCATCAAACTGGTTGAAAGTAGCCTTGTTCAATTTGAACGTCAGCTTTTCACTTTTTCCAGGTTCTAAAGACACTCTTTTAAAAGATTTCAAATCAAAAATGGGGTCTTCTGCCCCGGATTTAGGTGAGCTTATATATAGTTGCACTACCTCTTCTGAAGCTAATTTCCCTGTATTTGAAATCTCTACAGTTACATTAAAAGCATCATCAATACTTAAATTTTTGTATTCAAATGAGGTATAGGACAATCCGAAACCAAAAGGATATAAAGGGGCTTCTGCCATGTATTTATAGGTTCTGCCTTTCATATTATAATCTTCATAAGGCGGTAATTGATCCACTGATTTTGGGAAGGTGATTGGTAGTTTTCCCGAAGGTGGCACATCGCCAAAAATAATATCGGCTACAGCATTGCCTCCTTCTTCACCAGGGTACCAAACAAATAAAACCGCATCAACTATATCATGTAATTCCGGAATGGCGATTGGACTACCTCCTGTTAAAACAAGAATTAATGGTTTATCCGTTTTACTTTTAATCTTTTTAATATAATCTATCTGATTTTGAGGTAATTTAATCTTTGTTCTATCTCCTTTTTCACTGGATGCAATAGCTTCGCCTTCTTCACCTTCTAATAATGCCGAAATACCCATAACCGCAATACAGGCTTCTGCTTTTCCCGCTTCACCTGTAGACCAATCAATGGGATTTACATTATCTCTAAAAGGCAGCATCCCGTATTTATAATTAATACTTGTTCCCGGACTTACCTTACCAACAATCCCGTCTAAAATAGTCTGTGTGCTGCTTGTTAACCCGTAATAATTACCTAACAACACTTCTTCGCTTGAGGCATGTGGACCAACTACATATAGGGTTTTAATATTTTTATCCAGCGGAAGAATATTGTTTTTGTTCTTCAACAATACAATTGATTTTTGAGCAGCTTCTCTGGCTATTTTTCTATGCGCTTCAGAATCTACAACTGAAGCATCTAAACTATCATAAGGGCCGGAGCCAACCGGATCAAACAATCCTAATTTAAAACGTGTTACTAAGTTTTCTTCTAATCTTTTATCAATTAATGCTTCTGTAATTAGTCCTTGATCTAAAGCACTTTTTAACACATTAAAAGCATTTCCGCAGTTAATATTTATTCCTGATTTTAAAGCTAAAGCTGACGATTCCTCTGCTGTTTTAGTGACTTTATGATACAAATGAAAGTCATTAATAGCCCAACAATCGGACACAATGTAACCATCAAACCCCCAATCATCTCTTAAAATATCCTGTAACAAATACGGACTGCCGCAACAAGGTTCTCCTAAAGTTCGGTTGTAAGCCCCCATAACCCCTTCCACATTAGCTTCTTGAACCAGTGCTTTAAATGCAGGCAAATAGGTTTCATATAGATCTTTTTTTGAAACTACGGCGTTAAACTCATGTCTCAACTCTTCAGGTCCACTATGTACCGCGTAATGTTTAGCACATGCTGCCGCCTTAATATAATTTGGATCATCGCCTTGAAGCCCCTTTACAAACGACACCCCAATTCTACTGGTTAAATGCGGGTCTTCTCCATAAGTTTCCTGACCACGCCCCCAACGGGCATCCCTGAAAATATTCACGTTAGGCGACCAAAATGTTAGTCCTGCATACCTACTGCGATTACCTATTTTAATAGCTTCATTGTATTTTGCCCGGGCTTCGTCAGAAATAGCATTTCCAACCCGAAGTATTAGATCTTCATCAAAAGTAGCTCCAAGGCCTATAGCCTGTGGAAAAACAGTGGCCCTACCATTTCTGGCTACACCGTGTAAAGCTTCATTCCACCAGTTATATTCGGGAATCCCTAAGCGTTCTATTGAAGGGCAAACATCCAACATTTGAGAGCACTTTTCCTCTAAAGTCATTTCTTTTACAAGCGCATCTACTCTTTCATCAATTGAAAGTGATGTGTCTTCCCAAGGAAACCTGGGTGCCGGTAACTCAACAATTTCTGTATGGTTATTTTCCTTCTCTTTACAACCTAAAAAAGAGATTAAAAAAAAGGATATAAAAACTAGTGTGTACGTATTGACTGCCTTTTTCATGGCATACTATCTTTATGTTGTTAATTAATCATCCCAATGGTCATCAATAACCTTTTGAATATGAGGAAACTTGTCGCCATCCTCCTCATTTAACGCTTTACGTTTGTCTGCTAACTGGGTTTTTAAGTCTGCGATAATATCCTTATAGGCAGGATCGCCGTAAAGGTTATTCATTTCTTCAGGATCATTCTCCAGGTCATAAAATTCCCAGGCCACCGGTGTATGGAACGTAAATCTGTTGCCCCAGCTTTTTTTATTCCATTCGGCTCCCGGTTTATCGGTATCCACCCAATACTTACCGTAGAAGAATATTAACTTGTACTTTTTAGTTCTGATACCAAAATGTGCAGGGTTGGCATGTGCATGTGCCATATGCATCCAATACCTGTAGTATGACGACTGTTGCCAGTTTTTCGGTTCTTCAGCGGTTTCTAGAATAGATTTAAAGCTGTTGCCCTGCATATACTTTGGGGTTTTACCGCCTGCCATCTCAATTAAGGTGGGTCCAAAATCACTATTATTGATGATTGCATTTGTTCTGGAACCCGCTTTGATAGATTTTGGATATCTAACAAAGAATGGCATTCTCAGGGACTCTTCATACATCCAACGCTTATCTATATAATCGTGTTCACCTAACATAAATCCTTGATCGCCGGTATACACAATAATAGTATTATCGTAAAGTCCTTCGTTCTTTAAAAACTGAACCAATCTTGCCATATTATCATCTACACCTTTCACGCAGCGTAAATATCTTTTTAAGTACTCCTGATAGGTTTCATGCGTGAACTCACGGTCACTCATCCCTTCCTTAATGCGCTTTGAAGGGTCAAAATCCGGGTTGGAGATTTTAGTGTATTGTCCACTCCACAGACGCATCCACATGCCCCTGATCGTGTTTCTTTTAGAAACCGAAGACCCAATATCATGAATTAGTTCATCATGCTCTCCTCTGGTGGCTATAGAACCATTATTCCCATTATCATATAAACTGGCCGGTTCCGGAATATGGGTCTCTTCCAGATAATCCTTATATCTTGGTGCAAATTCAAAATCATCATGCGGCGCTTTAAAATGGTGCATTAAGAAAAATGGTTTATTCTTATCTCGCTTGTTTTTCAACCAATCCAATGAAAGGTCTGTAATCATATCACTGGAATGTCCATCTGTTTCAATAGTATTTTTAGGCCATGGTTGATCACCTTGTACAATAAATGTTGGATCGTGATATTTTCCTTGCCCGGGCAAAACAGTATAGTAATCAAACGAAGCCGGTTCCCTTTCTAAGTGCCACTTACCTATGATAGCTGTTTCGTACCCCAGTTTTTTCATCTCTTGCGGCAAATACTGCCTTTCAGGTTCAATATGCCCCTCTAGATCCAAAACACCATTGGTCTGACTATACTGTCCTGTGATAATCGTTGCCCTACTGGGTGTACAAATAGAGTTGGTTACAAAACAATTGTCGAAGATCATCCCTTCGTTAGCAATTTTATCTAAAGTTGGTGTTGGATTTAAACTTGCCAATCGGCTTCCATAAATTCCAAAAGCTTGAGATGTGTGGTCATCGGACATTACAAAAATGATGTTAGGTTTTTTTGATGCGTCCTCTTGTTTTTCATCCTTCTCGCCACAAGAAACAATTAGCAATACTAGAAATAAATTGAATATTTTTTTTAACATGATATTTGGTTAGTAATTTGAAGTATAAAAATCGTTTTCTTTTACGTTTTATAGTATCACAAATGTTTTTATTAATGCAATTAATCTTTTAAATATAACCAAATAGTCTCTTGACCAGGAGGTAGTAAGTCCATATTCAGATTAGCATGAACTCCATTCAATAGCAGGTTAAAAAACTAAAAAACAGCCGTTTATATAATCTCTCTAAATTGCAAAAGAACATCAGACGTAAATTTTACCAGTTCCACTGAAGACAGAACACGTCTTTAAAGACAAAAACAGGTTTTGCGCTTTCCATTGATTTCAAACCGTTTGAATTTAGCAAAAATACAATCGATTGTATTTTTTTATATATTAGCGAAATATTAGACATTAATTTATCCTTTTTCCTATGAAACTTTTAAAACTTTTTTTGTTGTTAAGTATTTTTACGACTACTTCTTTTCTTTTGAATGCACAGACCATAAAACCATCTTCGGTGAAAAAACAAATGAAACGTGTTGCTGATTGGCAGATTGAACATTTCAGAGAGCCTTATACTAAAAAAGAGCCGCATCATATTGCAGATTGGACCAATGGTGCTTTATATGTTGGTATGGTAAAACACGCCGAAACCACAAAAAAGAATAAATATTGGAAATGGCTAAAAAGTATTGGTGATGAACAGAATTGGAAGCTTCATAGAAGACCCTATCACGCAGATGACCATGCCATCGGACAAATGTTCATTGAACTTTATAGAAAATATGGTGACGCCAACATGATTGAAGAAACGCAAAAAAGTTTCGATTTTATTATTGCTAACCCTAGCAAACAACCCATAACACTAGACAATTACAAGCATTTGGAGCGATGGACCTGGTGTGATGCCTTATTTATGGCGCCCCCGGTTTGTGCAAAACTCTCCAATGTTACAGGTGATAAAAAATACTCAGATTGGATGCTGGGTGAATTTGAAGCCACTAGACAACATTTATATGACTTTGATGAAGACCTCTTTTACAGGGACAACAGTTATATTGGTGAATTGGCTCACGGCAGAAAAATATTTTGGTCCAGGGGAAACGGTTGGGTTTTTGGAGGCTTAGCCTTATTAATGGATGAATACGAAACAGGATCAAAAGAATACGACTACTTTAAAGACATCTATTTGAAAATGGCTAAAAAACTTATTGAAATTCAAACCCCGGAAGGGCATTGGGCCATGAGTTTATTAAGTCAGGATGTGTACCCTACTCCGGAAACCAGCGGCACCTCATTCTTTACCTTTGGTTTAGCCTGGGGAATCAATAACGGACTATTAGATAAAGAGACCTATCAGCCTCATATAGAAAAAGCCTGGAACAGCCTGTGCAGCCACATTACAGAAGATGGTATGTTAGGCTATGTTCAACCCATTGGAGCTGCTCCGGGAAAAGCCTGGGCCGATAAAACCGAAGTTTATGGTACCGGGGCTTTTTTAGCAGCCGGAGCTGAAGTTTATAAGATGGTAAAGAAGTAACTTGTCATTCTGAACTTGTTTCAGAATCTTTCTCATTTGATTTTCAATTAATTGTTTTGAAAACCTGAAATACTGAAGCAAGTTCAGCAAAGGTAAGTTCAGGTTGACAAGTATTTTACTTTTTTAATTCCCAAACTCTGAAATATTTTACGTGATATTCACCGTCCAAACGGTTATCATCAGGCAAAGCGCCAAACCATTTATTAGATTCGCAATTAAAATTAACCTCTAAAGGCTGATGCCAATGCGTGTTTTCAGCTTCTCTAAAGAGTATACCGTCAATATAGAAGCGGATAAATTCAGGGGTCCACTCTAATCCCCAAACATGATAATCTGCCTGTAATTCCAATGGGAAGTAATACTTTTTAGTTCTTGAGAAGTGTTTTTTAACATCTCCTTTATCTTTAGGAGCCCTAAATACATGGATATTGGAATTTAAATCATGTCTGTTATAATGCAGACCCGGTGCATTTTCACAAATGTCTATTTCTGTCCACCAATCTTTAGAGACATTGGTCATCCAAAACCCGGAAACCCAGGGAGCATCCATGAGTTTGCCTTCTGCTTCAAAATAACCATATAAAAATTTGTTTTTACTCTTTATAAAGCCTGTAGAATGGGTATATCCTTCGGGCAAAGTTTCATTACCATGCTGATTCACTCTAAACACCAACTCGCTATTTTCTAAACTCACATTGGAACCATGAAAGTAAGTTGGTTGTCTGCCTTTCCATTTCGGGTTATTAGGATACCACCTGTCGGTATTCAATGTTTCAGCATCAAATTCATCTGAAAACTTCTTAAGCAATTTCCATTTCTTTGAATTGCTTTGATCGGAAAGTGGATAGTTATCATTCTTTCGTTTTACAGCATTTTCAATTTTAACAGAATCCACATAATTTTTAGGTGGAATGGTTAAATCCTGAGCTTTTGACATTTGAACAAAAGCTACTAATAAAAAAGTAAAAAGGTATCTCATAATAAATAATCTATTTTGTAAAATTAGGTACTATAAAACACCTCCGATAAAACGAATGTCCAAAACCTTTGTACTAATGGTCTGTTAGGAATTTTGTCTCCAGCTTAAGGCATAGTTTAACCTGAAAGAAATAGACCTTACTCCCCTCTTTTTAGAGGGGAAACAACTCGTACTCAATAAATTTTCAAGGTAACAGTTTCCCTCCTAACAAGGAGGGATTAAGGGAGGTGTATCACTATAAATTAATTGTTTAATGCTTCTATTCGTAATTTAAATAAATGGTACGCTTTTGAAGGTAATGATCCACACCATAAATACCATCTTCTCCGGCAATTCCGGACGTCTTATGCCCCGAATGATAGCCTTGAATATTTCCTATGATTTGCTGATTGATAAAAATAGTCCCCACTTCCATAGTATCAATAGCCTTTTGATGTACCCTATAGTCATTGGAATACAAATAAGCAGACAGCCCTTCTTCCCTGTCATTAGCCAAAGCTACGGCCTCTTCAAAACCGCCAACCTTCACAATAGGCATAACAGGGGCAAATAACTCCTGACTTACCGTCGCACCGTCGCCTTTTACATTGCCTAAAATGGTAGGTGTATACCAGTTTCCTTTTTCAAAATAGGCCCCTTCGGGTCTGCCACCTCCCAGTAATAATTCTGCGCCTTGTTCAATATTTTGTTTAACCAAATCGTCCACTCTATTCAATCCTAAGGTACTTACATTGGGCCCCATGGCGACCGCAGCATCAAAGGGATCCCCTACTTTAATCTGTTGGGTTCTTTTCACTACTTTTTCAGTAAACTCATCCGCTACCTTTTCATCTACAAAAACCATTTCATTACAGATACAAACCTGTCCGCAATTTGCATAACGGGAAATAACGGCAGCTTCAACAGCTTTGTCTATATCAGCGTCTTCACAGACTATAAACGGTGCTTTCCCTCCCAATTCCAAAATCAATCCGGTAATATTTTCAGCAGCAGCTCTATACATGGCCCTTCCGGCTCTTGTACTTCCTGTTAAAGAAATCAGCTTCGTAATAGGACTTTCCACTAATAACGAAGCAGCATCGGCTGTTTTAGTGGACACCATATTGATAACCCCTTTTGGAAGACTGGATTCATCCACCAATCTACAAAACTCCGATGCCGTTATAGGTGTTAATTCATGCGGCTTTATGATCATGGTATTTCCTGTTGCCAAAGCCGGCCCCACTTTTCTTCCAATTAATGCCAACGGATAGTTAAAGGCACACAGTCCAACTGTTACACCATAAGGCACTTTGTGAATTGAAAGCCTGATATTTTTTGCTTCAGCCGGGAAAATAGCCCCTTGAATTCTACGAGCGGCTTCCGCTGAATAGGTCATATAGGTGACCGTATCATCAACCTCCCCTAAGGCTTCTGCATAAGTTTTTCCTTGTTCCATCACCAAAAGCTTAGCGAAGTTTTCTCGTTCTGCCTTTAACTTATTGGCAATTTCATAAATATGTTGGGCCCTTGTATTTGCGGGAGTAAGTTCCCAGGCCTTCTGCGCCTTTTCCGAAGTTTCCAAAGCATGTTGCACATCTTCCTTAGTACAAGATGTTACGGTTGCGAACACGTTGTTATCAACCGGGTTTTCAACTTCAATAACTTCTCTTACAGAACTATCTAACCATTCCCCGTTAATGTAACAGGGATAATGTTTAATATTAGTTTGACTCATAGTGTTTAGTTGTTTATTATTCAAATTCAGGTGTTCGCTTTTCTACGAAAGCCAAAAAGCCTTCTTTGGCATCATAGGTATCATAAAGGGTACCCACTTGTTTCTTTTCAAGTTCCAAAAAATCCTCCAGACCTTTCCCTATACCTTCTGAAAATGTCTGTTTTATGGTAGCCATAGCTATTTTAGGCCCTTTCGATAGGTTAATAGCATAGTCCAAAGCTTGTGCTTCGGCGTTCGCTTCCTCATAAAGCTGATTGACCAATCCAATTCTATAAGCTTCTTCCGAATCAATAGTATTACCTGAAACTACCAGCTCAAATGCTTTTGAAACACCAACTGCGTTTACTAAACGGGGAATACCTCCATTCCCGGGCATTAAGCCTAATTTAACTTCGGGTAAGCCCAATAAGAACTTTTTATGGGATGCCAATCTAATATCACAGGCTAAGGCTAATTCCAATCCGCCTCCCAAGGTATGCCCGTTTAAAAAAGCGACAAATATTTTTGAACTCGTACTGATACCGGCAGCTATTTTGTTGACCATCACTACCATCTCCTTATTCTGCTCCACGGTATTACTTTGAAACACTTTGATGTCGGCTCCGGCCGAAAAGAACTTCGGAATATCACTTTTAAGTAATACCACGGCTATATCGGAATCGGTTTCAATAGTGCTTAAGAGCTGTTCGAACTCCTTAAAGAAATGAATGTCATAACTGTTAGCGGGCGGCTTGCTAAGGGTTATGATTCCTAATCTATCATTTTTATTAAATCTAAACATACGTTTTTATTTAAAACCTCTGGCGGTTGGCATAGCTTCATCGGCTTCTTTGGTGCCTTCTTCGGCGCCCAAACCTGGATAATACCTAAAATAATTGGCCCATCCATACTTTTGTTTGATGTCAAACGCATCCAGCCCAATGGCTCTTAATTCGGCTTTGTCTTTCACTTTATCAGCTACCAATAGCATATAGTCATTTTCTGAAAGGATATTTCCGGAAGCATCAGCTAAGGTCATTTCTACATAGAATTTATCTCCCAAATCACCGGGAACCGTACAGGATACATCCGCAAATTTAGCTGAACTATCACCTACTATGTCATCAAAGTTAAAACTTTCCTCTTTGATAACCGTTTTGTTATTATCCAGGAATTTGATGGTTGCTTTACAATTGCTGAAGGATTGATAATAATCATTAACCACCCAAAGCTCACCTTTAAAGGCATCTCCGGGTAACCAACGTCGGTTATAATGTTTCATGGTAAGTAATACCGGTTGATAGGCTTTTCTAACATGATCAAATGACAGTTTCTTTTCCTGATAATAATCCACAATACCCCATTTCATATCGGGTGCAAACGTGATGTAGTGACAAATACAAATAGCACTGGTTTTGGGCTTTCTGGTTCTGAAGTGTTCCAGGGCATATTGAAAAATAACGCCTTGTGCTATTTGAGTGGCTTCCACAAATTTTTCAAAACCATCCCTAGATTGATCGCCTAACACTTCAAAGTTCAAGGTTCTTAAAGCATCGAAATCCGTCCAATGATGTCCCCAACTTGGCCCCGGAGGCCAAATCTCCTCTTCCGGAATGAATTTTTTAATACTATCTACATTCGGACAAGACGAAATCGCTAATTCCGGAATAACTGCATAATCCAGGCTTGGAAAATAATCTTCCATCACAAACTCACCTTCTCCATAAAACAAGTCGTTGGCGTGATAACTTTCATTTGGTTTGAAACCTAAGTTCAATCCAACCTCATCACTTAAAGGAGACGACGGAATATAATGTAATGGTGTATATGGTTTGATAGCTTCACCCAATTCGTTTACAAAATTCAAGTTGTGTTGAGGATCTGAAGCCGTCATAAACAACTCCTCGGAACCTTCCAATAATACAATACAAGGGTGATTGCGTTGCTCTTTTACAGACACTATGGCTTCCGCAAATACAGCTTGCTTAAATGCTTCGTCTTTTGGCAATGATAAGCTTGCCAACGGTAACACATCCTGCCAAACCGTAATACCGGCTTCGTTACACAATTGGTAGAAATAGGGAATCTCTTCTGGATGCCAGCCAAAAATCCTCAGGTTGTTAAAATTGGCTTCCTTAGCTAACCGGATCAGTTCTTTGTATTTGCTTTTATGAGCTCGTCCCATAAAAATATCCGGTGGGCCACCCCAGGTTCCGGAACGCATGAAGTGGCGTTTCCCATTGATCATCACGGTCCATGGATTTTCTACCTGATCTTTGGTAAACCCGGGATTATGTTCCATTTTTACTTCTCTAATCCCAAATGAGGTAGTAGTCTCATCATGAAGCACCTCATCTTCAGTAACCGTCACTTTAGCCGTATATAAATTTTGGTCCCCTAAATCCCAGGGCCACCATAGTTTCGCCTCATCAATATCCAAATTTAATTCGAATTTACCTGTTCCTTTTGGTACCGAAACTTCTTTAGTAGTTTCATATACTTTGGAATCAAAGTTTTCTCCTTCAATTTCAACTTTTAGCTCAACTGTTTTATCTGTATCCTCATGATTCTCTAATTCGATTTCTACATCCAGTTTAGCTGAATTTTCAGAACCTATAGTTGGCTTCACATAAGTATCTTCAACCGTCACCGTTCCCATGGCTTCCAAATAAACGGGCTTCCAGATACCTGTTGGCGGCAAACTCACCCAATAGTCACCATGCCAGGCTGGTTTTCTACCCGCCACCTGACTGTATCGTCTTGGCGCCGGATGTAAACGCACCATTAGCACATTGGTTCCGAAACGTAAACGCTCAAAACGAATCGTATTTGACACATCAAATTTGAATTTAGAGAACATGCCTTCATGCGTTCCTAAAAACGCCCCGTTAAGCCACACATCACAGGCAAAATCAACCCCATCAAAAACCAATTGAATATGCTTTCCTTCCATTTCTTTGGGAACATCAAACTGACGCTTGTACCACCACTCATGTTCCGGAACCCATTTAGCTTTTAAACTGTTTCTGCCAAAGTGCGGATCATCTAATCTGCCCGCTCGCCATAAATCGGTATACACATCACCCGGAACCTTGGCATAAATCCAGTTAAAAGAGTCTCCCGTAATATCAAAATTTAATTCATGGAAGCCAATTTTAACACCTTCTCCGGGACGAATCCCCTCCATTTGCCAATTATTACCCGTAAGGTCCAATATGATTTTTTCATTTGAAGTATTACCATCTCCCTGTAGATAATCTTTCTCTTCCTGACTAATGTTTTTCATTTAATGCTAATCTATTTTAATCGAGTTTTAGTTTTTATTAATTTATATGTAAAAATACCATTTACATATAAAAATAATTAATAAAGTAACTTGACAAAAACTATACAATTAAATAATTACAAGAATTAAAGCCTTACCCAGATAAATAAGCCCGGACTAACCTCCAATTAATTTATTGATATCTTCCTGGGTCTGTTTGAGGTTAGAAATGATGGTGTCTACATTCAACTCTTCGTGTAAGGTTGAGCTAAACACTGAAATAGCTAATACGGCTCTTAACTCGGATTTGTTCCCAATGGGGACAGCAATATCCGTAACACCACTGGTCAGCTTACTATCGGAATAACGGTATCCCATTTCTGCCACCTTATCTATTTCAGTATTCAAGGCTTCTCGTTTGTCTTTATCCCATGCCTTGAAATGGGTATCTCTGGATAGAATTTCTTTGCGTCTTTTCTTTGAAAACATGGATAAAATAGTCACTCCGGAAGAAGTCATAGACAATGGAAAGTGCGTACCTTCTTCTATAGATAAAGAAACAGCACTCGGACTTCTAACCTGGGAGATTACCAACAACTGGTCATTATTCATAATGCTCAAATGGCAGGATTGTCTTGTTTTTTCGGAAAGCAATTGCATGGGATAACGCGCTACACGTTTTAATTCATCAAAAGGCGTATGGGTATGAGATAGGCTATACATTTTTAATGAAAGCCGGTATTTCCCGGCATTAACGCCTCTTACAACATAGCCTCTTTCTTCTAAACAAACCAGCATCCTGTAAATTTCACTAGGTGTTCTGTTAATACCCTGGGCGATCTCTGCCTGGGTTAAAGGAATACCCTCTTTTGATAGGTATTCTAAAATATCTAATCCTTTATCTAATGCCGGGGCATTATATTTTACTGTGTTACTATCTGCCATTTTGTTTATTGAATTACACAATATTAATAAAACTATTCCAATTTTTTGTTTACTTCATATATAAAATATATTTTTGCATATAAATCAACTAAACCAAATATTATGGCAAATCCAATTTTAGGAACCTTAATTCATGCTGTAGGAGGTGTTGCCGCATCTACCTGCTATGTCCCATTTCAGAAAGTAAAAAAATGGTCCTGGGACTCCTACTGGATCGTTCAGGCCTCTTTTGCATGGTTTATTTTTCCATTCCTAATTGGTTTTTTAACAGTGCCTAACTTAATGGATGTTTTTAATGATGCCTCTTCCGAAGTATTATTTAACGCCACACTTTTAGGTGCCATTTACGGTTTTGGCGGCATGTGTTTTGGTTTTGCCATACGTCACATAGGTTATTCCCTAACCTATACCATTTCTATTGGAATATCAGCCATTTTAGGAACCATTGTACCCTTAATTATGCACGGTACTTTTATGGAAAAACTTAATGGGCCGGGAGGTTACACCATTTTCTTCGGTATGTTTATGGCTTTAATTGGTATCATTATTTGTGGGGTTGCGGGATACAGAAAGGAAAAAGATCTAAAAAATAATAACGCCAATGGTGGTGAACCTCTCACCTTCAACATGAAAAAAGGGCTAACACTGACCATTATTGCGGGAGTATTATCGGCTGTTTTTGGTATTTCTTTAGAAGTTGGAGACCCTGTGGCGCAGATTGCAGGTGACTATGGTGCCGGAAACTTTGAAGGAAATGCCAACCTGATCCTCTCAACCGGAGGCGCATTCATAACCAACTTTATATGGTTTACTGTTGTCGGTATAAAGAACAAAACTTTAAAAGAGCTTGTTGACATTAAAGGTGTTGGCAAACAGAACTACTATCTAAACTTGGGAATGTCCGTTTTAAGCGGGGCCTTATGGTATGGGCAGTTCTTTTTCTACGGTATTGGACATGTACAAATGGGGGCTTACAAATTTGCCAGTTGGGTATTACATATGTCTATGCTTATCTTTTTCAGCTATGTAGTGGGCATTGTACTAAAAGAATGGAAACAAGTTACCAAACGCACCTATTTTACATTGGTAATCGCATTAGTGGTTTTGGTGGTCTCATTCATCATCATTGCTTATGGCAGTAAATTGGGAACAGATGTTACAAACGGTCATTAAAAATGAAATCAATATGCCTTAAAAATATATTAAGGTTAAGTTTAGAGTGAAATTCGATGAGAAATGGAGAATAGAAGAAAGACAGAAGACAGAAGACGGAGGACTGAACTTTCTGCCAGTATTTCAATACTTCGGTCATTGGTCATCGTCATCGGTCCAAAAATGAAATTTATCGAAACTAAAGCAGGTGCAATAAATTACAAGTTTTCAACCAATAGATAATAAAAATTATAAAATGAGTACAGAGCGTGTACAATTAAAAGGAATTACATGGAACCACAGTAGAGGATTTACTTCTGTGGTAGCCACAGCGCAACGTTTTTGTGAATTAAACCCAAATGTAGATATTGTTTGGGAGAAGCGTTCGTTACAGGCGTTCGCAGATGAACCCATTGATCAATTGGCAAAACGATACGATTTACTGATCATTGATCATCCCTGGGCAGGGTTTGCAGGAAAAAATAATGTAATCTTACCTTTAGATGAATACCTTCCTAAAGATTTTTTGAAAGACCTCGAAGATAATACGGTGGGGCGTTCACACGAAAGTTATTCGTCTAACGGACATCAATGGGCTCTGGCAGTTGATGCCGCTACACCAGTGGCTTCCAGTCGTCCGGACATATTTAAAGAAAAGGGGTTAAAATTACCTGAAACCTATGATGATTTATTAGCACTTGCCAAACAAGGGCTGGTCATTATGCCAGGGATACCTCAAGACACTTTAATGAATTTCTACATGATGTGCTGTAATTTAGGCGAAGAGGTTTGTACATCTTCTGACTACGTTGTTAGTGAAGAAATTGGTGTGAGAGCATTAAAAATGTTAAGAACATTGGCAGTTGAAATGGATACTCAAATATTTGACTGGAACCCCATTCAAATCTATGAAGCTATGACTCAAACTGATACATACGCTTATTGTCCCTGGGCCTATGGCTATACAAATTACAGCAGAGAAGGCTATGCCCGTAAATTGCTACACTTCCATGATATGGTAGAAATTAATGGTGTTGGTGCTATCTCAACTTTAGGAGGTACCGGTTTGGCCGTTTCGGCTCAATCGAAAGCCATAGAAACCGTAATGAAATATGTAGAGTATACGGGTTCTGAAGCCTGTCAAAAAACGGTATTCTTTGATAATGGCGGACAACCGGGACACAGAAAAGCCTGGACCGATGCACATACCAACGAAGCATCAGCCGATTTCTTTAAAAATACATTACCGGCATTAGACCGGGCATTTTTAAGACCACGTTATAACGGACATATGTATTTTCAGGATAGAGCCGGTGCTCCAATAAGGGAGTACCTGATCAACGGCGGCGATGAAAAAGCCTTACTTTCTCAATTAAATGAATTGTATAAAAAATCGTTAGAAATCTAAAGAAATGCGACCATTAGAAGGACTTTTAGTATTAGAGTTTGCACAATTTATGGCAGGGCCTTCGGCCGGTTTAAAATTGGCCGACCTTGGAGCACGCGTTATTAAAATTGAAAGACCCGTTGAAGGAGAAGCCGGAAGACAAATTGCATTAAAAAATTTATTTTTAGACGGAAGCAGTTTAGTGTTTCATACTGTAAACCGAAATAAAGATTCTTATGCTGCCAATCTGAAAGACCCAGACGATTTAGAACGTGTAAAAAAACTCATTGCACAGGCGGATGTGATGACCCATAATTTTCGTCCGGGTGTTATGGAAAAAATAGGTTTGGATTACAACACAGTTCAACAACTAAATCCAAAATTGGTCTATGCCACCGTTACCGGATACGGCACTGTTGGGCCCTGGGCTAAAAAACCGGGGCAGGATCTTTTAATCCAGTGTATGTCGGGTTTCGCCAACTTAACCGGTAATAAAGACGATAATCCTGTTCCGGTAGGTGCTGCTTTATCTGATTTAATAACCGGAACGCATCTGGCACATGGTATTTTGGCAAGCCTTATTAGAAAAGAAAAAACCGGGCAAGGAGCTTTGGTTGAAGTCAGTTTATTGGAATCTACTTTAGATTTTCAGTTTGAAGTGATCACAACCTATTTAAACGACGGAAACCAACAACCGGTACGGGCTAAGCAAGGGTCTGCACATGCTTATCTGGGGGCGCCTTACGGTATTTACAAAACCAAAGATGGTTATTTGGCCTTAGCCATGGGATCCCTGCTAAAACTTGGCGAGGTATTGCAATGCGATAAATTAGCCGAATATACAGATTCAGATTCCTGGTTCACAAAACGTGATGACATCATGGATATCCTGCGTTCCTTCCTAATAAAAGAAACTACGGCCCATTGGCTTGATATTTTGGAACAAGAAGGTATTTGGTGCTCAGATGTTTTTGATTATAAAACCTTATTGAATCATGATGCCTATAAAGTATTACAATGGGACCAAAAACTACAATTACTTTCGGGTGAGGAAGTGCATACTACACGTTGTCCTATTCGGGTGAATGATGAGCGTGTTTTTGCAAGTAAGCCCGCCCCAAGAGTAGGTCAGCATACTGAAGACATTATCAAAGAATTTAATCTATAGTAACATATGAAACCATTAGAAGATATATTAATTATAGACTTAAGCCAGTTTTTATCAGCGCCTTCGGCAACATTGCGATTAGCCGATCTGGGAGCTCGCGTGATTAAAGTTGAACGTCCTGAAACTGGTGATATTTGCCGTCAATTATATGTTTCAAATACTATTTTAAATGGAGAATCCTCTGTTTTTAGAGCGATCAACAGAAACAAGGAAAGCTTTCAGGCCGATTTAAAAAACGACATTGACAAACAACGTGTTTTAAAACTCATAGAGCAAGCCGACGTGTTGGTTCATAATTTCCGTCCGGGTGTTATTGATAGACTTGGCCTGGATTATGACATTATTAAAAAAATAAACCCAGGAATAGTTTACGGCGAAATTTCAGGATACGGTTCTGAAGGCCCATGGGCATCAAAACCTGGTCAGGATCTATTATTGCAATCTTTATCCGGTTTGACCTGGTTGAGCGGCAATGAGGGCAATGGCCCCACGCCTATTGGTTTGGCCATCGCCGATATTTTATCAGGAGCCCATTTAGTGCAAGGTATTTTAGCGGCCTTGTTAAAACGTTCTAAAACCGGGGAAGGCAGTAAAGTATCCGTGAGTATGCTGGAATCTATTTTAGACTTCCAATTTGAATCTATCACCACATTTTATCACGATGGCGGTCAGCCAACTATCCGTCCTAAAAGCAATAGTGCTCATGCTTATTTAGGAGCTCCTTATGGGGTTTACCAAACAGCTGATGGATACCTGGCACTGGCTATGGGCTCCATTCCTTTTTTAGGGGAATTACTGGGCAACGGCAAGCTGGTTGAGTTTCAGGAGGTTGCAAGTTGGTATGACCGAAGGGATGAAATTAAAGATTTACTGGCAACTACTCTTTTACAGGAAAATACCGAACATTGGTTATCTATTTTAGAACCTGCCGATATTTGGTGTGCCAGTGTTATGAATTGGGAGGAGCTTTTTGAATTGGAAGGCTTTAAAGTCCTGGATATGATCCAGAATGTCAGAATGGGAGATGGCTTTGAATACGAAACCACACGTTGCCCCATTAGAATTGACGGTGATATTTTGAAATCACCTTTAGGTTCCCCTGCACTGGGTGAGCATACGCAAAGTATCATAAACGAATTAATTCCGGAATAATGGCAGAAACATTCAGAATTGCGGTACGAAAATTTGATGCTTTTGAATCAACCATAGCTAAAATCTGGGATGCGTTTTGTTCGGAAACCGGTTGTGATTTAACATTGGAAGCTGTTCCTCTTGATTTGCATCCTTTATACGATACTATCCTAAAAGACGAAGGTTTAAAAAAGGGCACTTGGGACGTATCTTTAATAAATACCGATTGGATTACTGAAGCCTATGCTTCGGAAGCAATAGAAAATTTAACACCATATATAGAAAACGATCCTCCGGAAGATTTCCCGGACGGATGGTCAAGATCCTTACTTTATAAGCAGGAGTTTGATGATAAAACCGTTGCCCTTCCTTTTCACAATGGCCCTGAATGCCTGATATACAGAAAGGACCTGTTCGAATCGATAGAAGAGGGTGTTGACTATTACGGTAAATATGGCAAACCGCTGGAAATTCCCAAAACCTGGGAGGACCTCATGCAAATTGCTGAATTTTTCAACAGGCCGGAACAAAATTTATACGGCACCACCTTTGCTGCTTACCCTGACGGTCATAACACGGTTTTTGACTTTTGTTTACAACTCTGGACACGGGGTGGTGAGTTATTTGATGACAATAAAAAGATAAAACTAAATTCAAATGCTGCCATTGAAGGCATGGCATTCTATCGAAAGGCCCTGAAAAACACCAATGCTATCCACCCGGATTCACGTGATTTTGACTCGGTAAAATCAGGTATGGCGTTTGCCAATGGCAATTTAGCTATGATGGTCAATTGGTTTGGGTTTGCTTCTATGTGCGAGTTTTTAGAAGATTCTAAGGTAAAAGGGAAAGTAGATATAGCCAATGTTCCGGCAGGACCAAATGGCGAAGGTGCTTCCTTAAATGCCTACTGGATGTACGTTATTGGCAGTGGCAGTAAACACAAGGATCTGGCCTATGAATTTATCAGGTTTGCGGTTAATGCCCAAAATGATAAACTGTTGACTTTAGAAGGGGCTATCGGCTGTAGAAAATCCACCTGGTACGACGCCGATGTGAACAAAGAAGTACCATATTATTACAAATTAGAAGCTTTACATCAAAATACCAGATCATTACCTAGAAAGAGCAATTGGTCAGATATTGCCAATGTGATTGATCAGTTAGTTTTAGACGTCATCAATACTTCGGAAGCTATTAAAACCATTTTGGACAGGGCTCAAAAAGAAATCGATCAAATAGAAAATATGTAGTTATGGAATTAATTTATAAACCGGAATTACCTAAAGAAAACAGGCCCATTTACATTATTGGCGCCGGTGGTATTGTTCGTGATGCCCATTTGCCTGCCTATAAAAAAGCAGGCTTTAACGTTGCCGGGATCACCAATAGGACTAAGCAACGTGCTATAGATGTAGCAGAAACGTTTAACATTCCCAATGTGTATGATTCTGTTCAGGATATGATTGCAGATGCCCCGGAAAATGCTGTGTTCGACTTAACATTAATGCCCAATCAGTTTGTAGCAACACTTGAATTATTACCGGATGAAGCTGCGGTGTTGATCCAAAAACCTATGGGCGATTATTATGAACAAACCCTGGAGATCCTGGAAGTCTGTCGTAGAAAAAAATTAAAAGCCGCTATCAACTGCCAGATGCGTTTCGCACCTTATATCATGGCTGCAAAATATTTAATTGAAAATGGATTTATTGGCGAGTTATACGACTTTGAAGTCCGGTTATCTATTTATACGCCATGGGAATACTTCCCTAATGTGGTGAATCATCCGCGTTTGGAAATTCAACAGCACAGTATTCACTACATAGATTTAATAAGGTCGTTCTTAGGAAACCCTAAAAAGGTATATTCCAAAACCCTAAAGAATCCTGCAAAAACCATGTCGTCTACCAGGACCACGACCATTATGGATTACAGCGATTCCATGCGGGCCATTATCAATACGAATCACGACCATAATTTTGGAGAAAAGAACCAGGAAAGCTTTGTAAAATGGGAAGGTACCAAAGGGGCTATTAAGGCCAGAATTGGCCTGCTATTGGATTATCCTAACGGAAAACCTGACCTCTTTCAGTATTGTATTATAAAGGAAGGCGAAGCTCCAAAATGGGAGGAAGTTGATTTGGAAGGTTCCTGGTTCCCCGATGCCTTTGTTGGTACTATGGCCTCTCTGATGCGCTATGTCGAAGGGACATCTGATGTACTTCATACCAGCGTTGAGGATGTAGTGCATTCCATGGCCATTGTTGAAGCCGCTTACGATTCGAATAATGACGGCGGAGTTACACCCATTTATAATATTTAAAAGAAAAAATTATGCATATAAAATCACAATTTTACGAAGACTATGAACTGGGCCATAAAAGAGAAACTTTAGGGCGTACCATTACAGAAACCGATTTTGTGGTACATGCAGGGCATACCGGTGATTTCTTCCCGCATCATATGGATGCAGAGTGGTGTGCCACCCAACCATTCAAGCAACGTATTGCCCATGGGACTTTGACCTTTGCCGTTGGCATCGGCATGACCGCTACGGAAATCAATCCCGAAGCATTTTCAAAAGGCTATGACCGGTTGCGTTTCATTAAACCCGTACATATTGGTGACACCATCAGAGTGGTTGTAACCATAAGCGAAAAGAAAGACTCTAAACACCCGCATTTAGGACATGTGAACGAGCATGTGGAGATCTTTAACCAACGTGATGAATTGGTATTGGTTTGCGACCATATCCTGTTGGCAAAAAAGAAGGCATTTGAAAAATAAAAACCAGATGAGGTTCTACATATTACTTTTGATTGCCATTTTAGGTATTTCTTGTAAATCCGATGAGAAAAACCAAAATACTGCTACAAGTAGGCCTTCGGTAACTTACGAAGCAAACTGGGAGTCCCTAAAACAACACAAAACGCCGGAGTGGTTTTTGGATGCCAAATTTGGTATTTATTTCCACTGGGGAGTATATTCCTATATGGGAAAGGGTGAATGGTATTCAAGGCAAATGTATGAAGTAAAAGATGAAGGTTGGGGTAAAGATATAAGACCGCATCATTTGGAAACCTATGGTGAAGATGTACACTATCACGATTTTATTGACAAATTTACCGCCAAACATTTTGATGCTACGGAGTGGGCTAAACTTTTTAAAGCCTCCGGAGCAAAATATGTTGGGCCCGTGGCTGAACATTGCGACAATTTTTCTAACTGGGATAGTAAAGTCAATAAGTACAATACTGTTAATTATGGCCCGAAAAGGGATATTGTAGGTGAATTGGAAAAAGCTATTAAAGCTGAAGGATTAAAGTTTGTAGCTACATTTCATCATTCCTGGGAATGGGGTTGGTATAATACCTGGAGTGGCTTAATTGATACAACCGCCGTTGGTTTTGAAGACTTTTATGGAGAAAGAACCCTCCCTGAAACGTTTCATAGCCTAAAAGGAGGTCATGAAGCCAGTGGTCAATTTACCGGTAAAATAAATCCTAAATATGCACCTTCGCAAAAGTTTATTGACACCTGGAAGACTAAGATCTATGAAGTTGTGGACACCTATCAGCCGGACTTACTTTGGTTTGATAGCAGATTATTCGTGCTTCCTGAAAAAGACCGTCAGGAAATGGTTGCTCATTATTACAACAAAGGTGAAGCATGGAACAAGCCGGTTGTACTGACCTATAAGAATAATGACCTGGCAAAAGGTGTTGGTGTTTTAGATCTTGAAAAAGGCAGGTTTGACGAAAAGACAGATTTCCCCTGGCTAACAGACGACTCTTATGCCTGGGCAGGTTGGAGTTGGAGAAAAGATTTGCGCCTGAAAACACCAACAATAATTATCCAGGAACTGGTAGATATTTCCAGTAAGAATGGTTGTCTATTGCTAAATATAACCCCTACCCACGATGGTAAAATTCCCGAAAAACAAAGAGAAGGGCTTTTGGAAATAGGAAAATGGCTGGATGTTAACGGAGAAGCGGTTTACGAAACCCGCCCGTATGTAACCTATGGAGAAGGCGGTACAAAACTTAAAAAAAATCATTTTGGAGGTGTGCAAGGTGATGGGGTTACCTATAAAACAACTGATTTTAGGTTTACCCAAAACAAATCAAAAGACGTTATTTACATAACGCAGTTAGCAATCCCCAAGCCAGGTGCAACCTTTCTTTTAAAAACGTTTGCATCAGATGGTGTTGGAGCTGATGAAAATATAACATCAGTTGAAGTCATTGGCAGTAATGAAGCCATTACATGGTCTAAAACAAATGAAGGCTTAACCCTGAAAGCTCCAAATACAGTTCCAAACGAACATGTTTTGGTGTATAAAGTGCATTTATAAGTATTTGGATACATTCCATATGGAATTAACAACATAAATATCAACTGGATTTTAAAAATAACTATTATGAAAAACTATGTATTAATGCTTCTTTCCGTCATTTTAGTGTCTTGCGGATCAAAAGAAAAAAAACAGGAAACTGATAATGCAACAAAAAAAGACACCATAACGTATGAAGCCGACTGGGAATCGTTAAAACAACACAAAACACCGGATTGGTTTTTAGATGCCAAATTTGGTATCTACTGCCACTGGGGACCCTATTCGGTACCTGCTTATGAAACCGAATGGTATGCCCACTGGATGTATGTTAACGCGGATAACCCGGAAGCCAGAAATGGAAAAGCGCATGAGATTCACGACTATCACGTAAAAACCTATGGTCCGTTGGATAAATTCGGTTATAAGGATTTCATCCCGATGTTTAAAGCCGAAAAATTTGATCCGGCGGAATGGGCCGATCTATTCCAAAAAGCAGGTGCTAAATTTGCAGGGCCGGTTTCCGAACATGCCGATGGTTTCGCCATGTGGGACAGTGAACTGACCGAATGGGATGCCAAAGATATGGGGCCAAAACGTGATATTATGGGCGAGTTAGCTAAAGAAATTCGCAAACGTGACATGAAGTTTATAGCTACCTATCACCGCCAATGGCTATTTGGCTGGTATCCAACCTGGGATGAAACTACAGATGCTTCAGACCCAAAGTACGCCGGTCTTTACGGTCCTAAATTGAAAAAAGGAGATAATGTCATGCCGAGAAGCAAACACGATATAGACAACGGTATTGAAAAATATTACCCCGTGGCAGATCAAGCGTTCAATGATGACTGGTTAAACAGATTAAAAGAGATCATTGATAAATATGACCCAGATTTAGTTTGGTTTGACAACAAAATGGACATAGTTAGTGAAGCGCACAGAAAAGCGTTTTTACAGTATTATTACAACGAAGCTGAAAAGAAAGGACAGGAAGTAGTGTCTACCTATAAATTCTATGATTTTGCTGAAGGAAGTGCGGTTTACGACCTGGAACGTGCCAGAATGAGTGAGAAGAAGGATTTCCCCTGGTTAACTGATGATTCTATCGATTGGAAAGCCTGGTGCCACATCAGTGACCCGGATTACAAATCAACCAACAGACTAATTGATTTTTTAGTGGATGTTGTTAGTAAAAATGGCGCGGTACTTTTAAACATTACACCCAGAGCGGACGGTACGATTCCTGAGCCGGTAAAAGAACGTCTATTGGAAATGGGCCAATGGTTAAAAGTTAACGGTGAAGCCATTTACGGCACCCGTACATTTGAAATTTACGGCGAAGGCGATGCCAAAGTGGTTGAAGGGCATTTAAGCGAGCGCAGTAATGACGACAATACGGCAAAAGATATTCGGTTTACAACCAAAGGCGATACGCTTTACGCCATTGCTCTGGATTGGCCGGAAGGAAGCGAATTAGTGATCACCTCATTCAAAAAAGGCAATGATCTATTATCAAAAGAGATAAAATCTATTGACTTGTTAGGCGGTGAAAGCAACCTCAACTTTGAAATTAAAGACGACGGTCTGCACATTCAATTACCTGAAAAAACAGGAGACCACGCCTTCGTCTTTAAAATAAATCCTAAAATCTAATCTGATTTTTAGCACCCAACCATAAACAAAAGAGGTTGTCCAAAAAGTTACATTTTTTGTTGTCAGGTTGAGCGCAGTCGAAACCTATTGATTGATTATCTCTGATTTAAGGCATTTCGACAAGCTCAATGTGACATAGGATTTACTTTTTGGACAACCTCTTTTTAATACAATAATTCAAAAAAAATATATAAAGCCCCCCTTTTGTTCGTTTCAATTAACAATCCCTTTAAATTTGTAGCATGCCTCATTCAGGATAAACCTGGTAGCAATCATCGGAATCTCCTGTTGGCGGGCAATAGGATGCTTTACAGGCACTACCGGCTTTTTCCTTGGCTATTTTTATACATTCGGATTCCGAAACAAAAGGATGATTGGTCTGCACAAAAGGCTGACTGGTACCAAATCCGCCACAACTAATACTGCAATTTCCCCCTGCGTTGTCAGCCGAACAGGCAAACAATAACATGGTAAACGAAATGGAAAAATATTGAAAAAAGGATTTCATAGGTGTATAATTAAATGAGTTAAACATTATTGACTGATGCAATTTGCGGGCTCCATTAGGCTCGATTGCAGGCGTTTATTTAATATTTCATAATCAAAGAAAGTCCCGAGTTTGTCTTTTCCCATTTTATCCTCAGGAACTTTGTCCGAATCAAAATATACTTTCAGATGAACTACCGGTTGGGAGATGAACAATTGTAGTTGTTCCGGACTTATTTCATAATAAGGTTTATTGATCTCCGTTGTGGCCGGTAAGGTAAACTTCCCCATTAATGTTTTATCAGGGAATAGAGTAATAATACTGTCGTTCTGAAACCTGACAACCAAAGGGTTCTCCTTCAAAATATTTATTCTTCTACCCAGTTCACGTACCAGGACCAATGACAGGTAATAATGCTCCTCAGATCTTACAAAATTAACTGATGCTGCCTGACTGAATTTGGAGAACAACGGCTTCTGCTTGGTGGCCTTTATCATTTTTTCCTTTTCAAAATGCTTGTTGGCCTTCCGTACCCTTTTTTCGGAATACTTACATTTTTGTCCAAAACAGGTTATACAAAATAGCAGTGCCAATAGGGTTGTAAAGCGAGCATATGTCTTCATATTTTTAAAGTGATTTTAATATTTGAGAAACTTTCCTTTGTTAAAAATCCGAATTGAATTGAGGGACGCAATCCTGCAGATGCTTTTCCCAGGTATAAAGGTTTCCATTTTGGGACAAACACCCCTACCAGCGCTCCCAGTATAGCACCACCGCCTGTCATACCAAGATAAAACCCGGCATCTTTTTCTCTGGGGCGCCCCAGATAATCCGTATCCAAATCAATAATTAATGATGCCAGAGCCATAGTGCCGGCCCCAAAAAGGGCCCCTTCCCACAAATAATTTCCTTTAGGTATTTTAATAAGGTCTATTTTATCAACAGCTATTGTTTGTTTTGTATCACCATCTGATTCAATAAATGAGGCATCCGTTTGGGTGATCTCCAAATCCTTCACGTTTAGAATCCTGTGATCCTGCAAATACACCTTTGCCTTCGGATAAGAACCAGTGGTATTGGATTGTGCCATTCCCTTAAATATCATGGTGAAAATTATCACTGTAAAAACTGCATATTTCATGGTATTCCTTTTTGCCTTTTAATCGGAGTTATACTAAAACTGATCTTTGTATAAACCTTAGACTCCAAAAAGGGTCATTTTTTCCCGATACCGGGAATAAAAAAATACATCGGGAATTTTTTGCTTAATTTGTAGTCTATTAACTGATACCTCTATCTAATGACCAAACCTGATCAAAGTGACCACTTATGGGACCAATACTTAGATGGAGACACCGCTGCGCTCAAAGCGTTGATAGACAGATACAATGATCCTTTGTTTATGTTTTTGGTTGGTAAAACCAGGAGCAGGGACATTGCCAGGGAGCTGGTGCAGGAAACCTGGCTCAAGATGATAAAGCACAAAAAGGGCATAAAAAACTTTAAAGCCTATTTATTTAAAGTAGCCTCAAATGCCTGGGTGGATATGAATACTAAAAACAACAGATTAAAATCAGTTGGAAATGCCGCCACTATAGTGAATGGAAAAGTAGTAAAGCCTGAGGTATTCCATAAACTTGAGAGCGATGATATTACAAAAATGTACAGGGTCTGTTTAACCAAAAATGAACACGAACTATGGAAGCTTCATTGCGAGGGCTATAACAGTGAAGAGATTTCCAAACGCCTTTCAATTGCTAAAAAGACTGTGGATAATAAGAAATCGATCATTAGAAAGAAATTGATCATTGAAATAAAAAATCACGCCAATAATTAAAGCGTTTGTATATGGATGATTTTTCAGATTACAAAGAACACCCTGATTTAGAATTACTCATTGACTATGTGGATGGTATTCTGGATGCCGAAATGAATGCTAAAATAGCACACCATTTAGAGCAGTCTGATGCCTCTAAAAACATAGTTGATGGTATCCGCTTTTATTATGAAACGTATGGAGCCGATAGAAAAGGGCTTGAAAATTATCTACAGGAGACCAAAGACAGTGTCTTTTCAAAACTGGATATCCCGGAGGATCAGCCTGCCAGTTTAAAAAAAACTCGAACTTTAAGGTATTATATCCCCCGGATTGCCGCCGCTGTTTTACTTCTCATGATTCCGGTATTTATATTTGTCTATCAGGGAAAATCCTCCGCGTTGTTGATAGATGACTACCTTTCTGTCCCTTATGACAAACCGCCGGTAATGCGGGGAGATTTTGACCAAAATATGGCGCTTTGGAACAAAGTAGCTTTCCAATATGAAAGTCAAAACTACCGGGAAGCCATACAAGTTCTGGATTCATTAATACGTCAAAATGAAACACGTTCCATGGCTCATTTTTATACCGGGCTGTGCTATTTATATTTGGAAACCCCGGCCCCCTATAAAGCCATCCTGCATCTTCAAAAAGCTATTGACACCGAGAGTCCGTTCATGGAGCAGGGTTTATGGTATTTGAGCCTGGCTTATTTTAAAGCTGAAGAAAAAGACCTAGGCAAAAAAACCTTAAAACGCATTGAAGGATATAAATACGAAGAAGCTCAAAACCTGATGAGTAATCTAAAATAATGGAAGGGTTGTCCTTTTTCGTTTTCCGAATAAAAGCACAACAATCAGGCCCACTAAAAGCACAGCGATAGCATATACATACCAGGATGCTCCCGATACCTGAATATCCAGGGGTTGGGTATTACCGTGAACTATAAAACCCGCCCAGAAATACGGATGCTCGTACAATGGGTTTTCAATAGTTTGAAGATAATTTAATTTCCCTTTTTGCAAAGCCTCGTCTATGGGAAGTCCTGCCATGAGGTTATCATAAAAATCAACCATGGAGTGCACTGTGGTATCATCAGAGACTTTCCATAAACTGGCCACCAAACTGGAGCACCCGGCATAGGCGAATGCCCGTGAAAGGCTCATAATGCCTTCACCTTTATTAATTTTTCCAAAGCCGCTATCGCAGGCACTCAATACTACCAAATCGGCATTGAGCTCCAAATTGTAAATTTCCGAAGCGTTTAAAAAACCATCTTCAAGGCTATTCTTTTTTTGTGTGAACATCAGTTTTGAGAACATAGGATTTACGTCATCTGTAAGGCCATGTACTGCCAAATGCAATATTTTATAATTATGAGCTGTCTCTTTAAATGCTTTTTCGGTGGTCATGGGCGACCATACTGCTTCACCATCAAATTTTTCTGCAATAGTCTGTACCTCCTTTTTAGCACCGGGCAAAGCCGCTATGTTCCAATCTAACGTATCAGCACCCGCTTCTCCATCTTCTCCAACCGGAAATAAAGAAAACGGCTCCGTATATTCGGATGCAAACCCTCCAAACCTTAACACATCACTTTCTTTAGCTTTCAATTGTGCCACTTTAACAGATGTCATTAAAAACCTGGATGAATAGGTGTAACTAAGGCTATATTTTTTTATCAGGTAGTCCAAATCCTTATATCTGAATCCGTTCAGGTCAGCAGGAAGTTTAGTTAAAAATGCCTCAAAATTCAGATAGCTCAATTCGCCGTCAGGTATTACTATGATCTTTTTTAAAGGCCTGTTCAGCTCCTGAAGTGGCTTTTGTAGTAACATTTGGTACAATTCGAAGGCCGCATTAATAAAGGCCTGTTTACTTTCTCTTCCGGCTTCAAGTACTGCTTGTTGATTTGTCAATCCCTGCCTGTAATCCCCTATGAGTTTTTTATATGTTTCCGTTTTCTCGATGATGAATGTGCGAAAATCATCTTTTGTAATACTAAAGAGATATAGGTTGTCTTCCGCAATAAAAAACTCTAAAAGCACACTGTTTTGGTCCAACAGTTTACTTTGGATATCTTCCACGGAAAATACGTCAGCACTATATTTTAATTGATAGTACCGGGCGTACTGCGCTTCAACATTATTTTTGATCGCTTCAAAATCTAACCTGGCCTGAAATAATTTTTCCCGATACAATTTTGTTTTTACCGAATCCTTCTTTTGGATCGCACTATAGAGTTGCTCCTCATAAAACGCCGATCTGATTTTCAGTGTCCTTTCCTGCTTAATGATACTATCCGGAATAGCCCCGTACTGTTTAATTTCAGAATCCCTCAGTTGCTGCAACAAAATAAAAGCCTTACTTGCTTCGGAATATTCAAAGGCTTGTTTCAAGAGATCTTTGTCTCTGTTTATTTTAAACAATTCGAAAGCAACTTCAATAGCTCTTTCGTAAACGGGCATGGCCTTTTCAATGAGTTCCTGTTTTGACATGGCAGAAGTGATCTCTGACTTAAGTATGTCTATCAACTCCAAAGCCTTGCCATATGTAGCAAGACTACTTTCAAGGTCTGAAACCTCAGGATGTGTATCATGTAAATATTTGGCTTGTAACGCCATTGCTTTGGCACTTAAAAGCGCTAAAAGATTCTTTTTTGAACCGATCTCGGTCAGGTTGGGGTTTGAATAAATGTCTTCACTCTTAAAATCCTTAACAACAGCGGTTAAGCCTTGTTGAAAAGACGATAAGGCCTGTTTCCAATCTTTAACACTCACATAATACGATCCAATGATATTACAGGTATTGGCAACTTCCGGATGATTTAAGCCAAGTACTTTCTTCTGGATATCCAATCCCTTTTGAAAATAGCTTATAGCCTTTGTCCCGTCTTTAATTTTGCCAAAACAGTTACCCAAATTAATATAGGTTACAGCCACATACGGATGGTTATCCTGTAATGCCGATAAAAAAATAGTCAGTGCCTTTTTATGATATGTAATGGCCTTTGTAGCGTTACCATTATGCAACCAGGCACTCCCAAGATTATTATAAAAAATACCAGCATACACATGGTTTTCGCCAAACAACCCGATCAACAGATCCAGGGCATTTTGATAAGCTTCTATGGCCTTACCATAGTAACCTTGTGCATCATACGATTTCCCTAAGTTGGAGTAACCAATGGCTTTAAATTGATTTTGCTCTCCAACAGCATTACTCATGACATCCAATGACCGTTGAAAGTAGTCCTGAGCTTTTTTGTATTCCCCTTTGCTTAAATATATGGCTCCGATATTGGTATAATCCTGCGAAAGGCCAAAGTCATTGGAATCTAAGGTCCCGAGATGAATATCCAACCCCTTTTTTGCACAGTGCAAAGCATTTTCATAATCCCCCAGGTATTTGTAGCTAACAGATAAACTGCTATAGGTCTGGGCCACTTTAGGGTGATTATCGCCCAATTTATCCAATCTGATCTCCAAAGCTGCCTTATAATTCTCAAACTGTTTTTCATAATCCCCGTTCCTGCTCCAATCGAACCCCAGGTTCTGGTAAGTGTCCGCCACTTCCGGCTGCTTTCCTAATGTTTCAAGGCCAACACTCAAAGCCAGTTGCAGCTGTTTTTGAGCTTCTTCATGCTTTGACAACAAAGTATAACAGGCCCCTAAACCATTTAACGACTTCACATAACCTGACCATTGGGATACTTTTTTATAATCGGATGCCGCTTTTTGATAGTAGACAATGGAATGGTCATAATCTCCGGCATCACCAAACTTTCGAGCCTGTCCGTAGAACTCATCGGCTGTTGTTGTTTCCGGTTGTTGCGCAAAAACGCCCTGTGCGGCTATTACAAATACAAAAAGTATTATATACGCAATTCGTATAAAACCAACAGAAACTACCTTTAAAGCGCTCAACATAGGAACCCGGGTATGACAAAAGGACTAAAATGACCTGTTTAATATGCATTAAAATATCTACAACCAAAATAATAATTTCCTTCTAATAAAGTTAAGTCCCTTATCGATTTAAAAAAATAAGGTTAATCTCTTAACTTTTTTTACTTTTGCGTACTTCATAAGCACACGTGGCGGAATTGGTAGACGCGCTGGCTTGAGGGGCCAGTATCCGTTTAGGATGTGGAAGTTCGAATCTTCTCGTGTGCACAGACACGATGCAAAAGACCCTATATTCTCTGTTATAGGGTCTTTTTATGTGTTAGTCTAATGGCATTGGTTTCCAGAAGTCGTGATCATTTCAATGGATCACTTCAGGACTTTGCTATTTGTGATGCTAACTAAAGTACAACTGCAGTATTAAAATAGTATCCATATAAACATGTGCAAGAATTAATACCCAAATCTTTTTCTTTAAAAACAGATAGCTGAACCCTAAAGCCAGTCCCATAAATGCCGTCTGAACAATACCCACGATACCCCAGCTATAGTGCACCAAACCAAAGATCAAAGCACTTATGATGACAGCTGTTATTTTTCCTGATCTGCTATTAAGCCCCAGTTCTGAAATACGATTTATAAGAAAGGCTCTGTAAATGACCTCTTCTCCAAAAGAAGAAGCCACATATATACCTGCCAGTGACACAAAAAGCATCCAAACGTTGTTTTTTAGGTAATCATAGCCGCCCATGTCCGGACTTTCAGGAATGCCCACAATGTTTGCCATGACAATAGCCCCCAAAACAAATCCCAGTAAAGCAATAACGAACACCAGCATGGATTGTAAAAGGGTTCTAAGTGCAAACTTTAAATTGAATTTTTTAAAGCTAAACCCAAAATGGGTTAAGGGTTCTCCCCTTAGCCTTAAACCCATGTAAACCATGAACAGCATAATAATGTTTGCCAGCCATACAACAAATTGATTATAGATCAGATCAGATGCTTCATCAGATATAAGCCATTGAATAAAAAGAAGTGCTACCAAAAATACCAGGAGTATTTCTATAATTTTGGCGTATATATTTGTTTTTAAAAGGGTTCCCAACGTTTTAAAAACCCGTATCCCGAATTGATTTTCTAATGGCATGAGATTTTTAAGGCAATATTAAATCTTAAAAGACACAAAACAGACCGATTTCAGGAAGTCGAACCCTTTTTAAATTGAGTTGGAGTTAGATTAGTGAACTTTTTAAAAGCCGTATTGAAAGACGATTTAGAATTAAAACCGGAATCATACATAACTTCCTGAACGGTAAGTTTATCATCCGATTGCCCCATCAATAGGGATTTGGCAACATCAATTCTGTATTTGTTTACGAAATCAAAGAAATTATACCCATAGCCTTCATTGATTACCTGCGACAATACTTTTAATGGTATGCCCAATTCAACAGACAGATCATTAATACTTAATTCACTGTCTAAAAACCTGCGCTTTTCTTTCATATAGTCCCCTAATTCTTTCTTAAATGCGTCAAGTTCTGTTTGGGATAACCTGGATCCTGCATATTTTTCTTTCTCCTTAAAGAAAGCCCGTGTTATTTCACCACTTTCATTTGAAACATGATTTAGCATTCTCAGCAATATAGAATTAATGAAATAAAACATAAAAACAACAAGTGCCGGTAATGTGATTATCAGCCCTTTTTTGATCCCGATAAAGGGTAACATGGAGTGCATTAATGATAACAGGAATAATACAATAAAACTGTTAAGTATGAACTTTAAAAGCTTAAAACCAGCTTGATTGAAGCTTGAATAATTGCCCTTAACCTTGTGTAAAACCCTTTGGATGTATTGTTTGGATCGGTATAAATAATAAAAAATATGAGTCAGAATTAAGATCTCAACAATACGAAAGTTTGGCGGTATTTGTTGCGTATAAAAGTCATTAATGGTCTGTGATAACGATCTAGTATCAACAAATAGAATGGTTGTTATAACTAAACAAACGGCTATAAAAAAAGGTATAAAATGAATGGCATCTGTCCTTTTTAACTTATAATGCTTAAATAATACGGATTGCGTAAAAAGGAATAATAAAGGGCCATATGCCAACATAAATGTATCATCAATGAACAGCAACTGTGGTAAACCTATCTTTATGTCAAAAACGAATAAGTAGAGGCTCAGCACCGATATGCTCATCATTAGGAAAACTACAGCTAACAATTTATTGCTTAGTGCTTTTCCTTTTTTATTTTGAAACAGAAAAAAGGAAACAAACAAAAATTGAAAACTCAATATGTAAAACAATATCTTCAACATAATATGCTCAACAGGCATTCCGGATGTAATATAAAATTAGGTCCATTAAAATAAATTAAAAAGCATTATCTAATACGGCATTTGCATTTAATCTTTGATACCATCCTGCTTCATCAAACTAAAACCATAGTCTCTCAACACGGATATTATGGGAATAGCTTCCTGGCCTCTTTCCGTCATGGTATATTCAACTTTTACCGGTACTTCAGGGATAATGGTTTTTGAAATAAAGCCATCATCACAGAGCTCCTTAAGGTTCTTGCTAAGCATCCTGTCAGACACATTTGAAATACTTTTTTTCAATTCGGAATACCTCCAGGCCCTGTCTTTGACGCGCCAAAGGATAGGCATTTTATAGGTCCCTCCAATTTTTGAAAATACGTACTCAACGGGTGTATAATATTTCTTGTTATTGCTTAAAAACTGTGGCATACTTACATAAATGTTAGTTACTAACAAATATAATCATTTGTCAAACAAATGTTGTTTCAAAATAACTTTGTATAAAAAATGATACCGATGAAAACAGCAGTAACAGAAACAGAACAATATGTGCACTTCCATGGCGCACCCTTTAAAGGCAACATTTTAATGGTGGCAAGCAGTCCGGCCATTTCCAAACAAACCAACTGGCCCATTGGTTTTTGGGCTGCAGAATTAACACACCCCCTGCATGTATTTCAAGAGGCCGGTTATGAAATAACTTTAGTTTCTACAGCGGGTGGTACTATTGAAATGGACAGCTATTCAGACCCGACAGATGAAAGCGGATACGCTGCCCATGATATTATAACATTAGGTTATATGCAGCAGAACTGGTTTCATACTATATTGGAAAACACACAAAAGCTAACGGACATAGATCCAAGCGATTTTGATGCCATATTTTTAGTTGGTGGACAAGGCCCCATGTACACCTTTAGAAATAATACCGGGCTGGAGCGGTTGTTCGTATCATTTTACGAGCTTGGAAAACCAAGTGCAGCCGTATGTCATGCCACTACCCTGTTATTGGGTGCCAAATTATCTAATGGCGACTTATTGGTAGCCGGAAAAACGTGGACAGGTTTTGCTGATGCTGAAGAGGATTTCGCCGATAATGCCATTGGCATACAAATCCAGCCATACAGAATAGAAACGGAGGCCAGGACCATTAAAAATACTAACTTTAAGGTGGCTGCGCCCTTTTCAAGTTATGCTATTGCCGATGGCAATCTAATAACGGGACAGCAACAAAACTCGGGTGCCGCAGTAGCAAAAATGGTCGTAGAACAACTAAATCGATAACATATGAAACTAGCTTTTATAGGTATTGGAAACGTAGGATTTGCCATAGCCAATAACCTGCAACAAAAAGGATATGAGATCCTTGTGGCCAATGACAATCCGGAATCGGACAGTGTAAAAAAAGCGCTGGACAGCAATCCTCTTTTTAGCGTATTGCCTTTAAAAGAGGCTGTTGATATGGCAGAAGTCATTTTTTTAGCCACACCCTTTAAAGCAAATGAGGGCATTCTGGCTTCTTTGGATTTTCAAGGCAAGCCTTTGGTTGATTGTACCAATCCGGTTGGGCCGGGCATTTCTCATGGATTAGAGAGTAGCATTTCCGGAGCAGAGCAAGTACAGGAGTGGGCAGCCAGTGCCCGGGTGGTCAAAGCATTTACGATCTATGGTTTTGAAAATTTTAGCAACCCGGCCTATTTAAAGGCTAAAGAATCCCCTGTAATGTTTTTTGCAGGAAATGATGAAAAAGCCAAATCAAAAGTCGCAGCGACCATTTCGGATAGTGGGTTTTATGCCAAAGATGTCGGTAGTTTAGACCAGGCCCTTCACCTGGAACATATGACCCTGCTTTGGGTGAAAATGGTGCGACGTGACGGACACCATCCAAACTTTATGTGGCGTTATTTGGAATAGTAAAAGCGAGGCCTGAACCTCGCTTTTCAATTGTTATAAGTTCTTGTGAACAAAGTCTTTGGTGATCACAGAATAGTTCCATAGTAAAACAAAAGGTCGAACAACCTTTACCGGTCAAGGCCATTCGACCTACCAACAAAATTCAGATTGCGGTACTTAAAGAACGTCCCTTAAGCCTTTTATCTATTTTACGTTTTTTCACCGTCACTAATTTCATTATTTCCATTAAATAAGGGTCTTTCGTTTTCTTGTAAATAGTGTTGATGGCCAGTACTATGGACTTGGCTTCTCTGGACGCCAAAATACGATCACTGGTGCTCATTCTTGCCGTACTTCTTTTCTCAAACTCTAATGCTTTTTCTATCAGTTTCATAGGATTCTTTTTTAAGCTGTTTACTTTTTATTCTTCCGTTTCAATTAAAAATGGTGTTTTACCATCGGTAATTATAATTTTACTGTTGTTAGATTCGGATAGCTTATTGAAGGCTTCAATACTTCTGATTTTAATAATCTCTTTTGTCAGGCCTTCAGACAATATTTTTTGTGCATCCCTTTCTCCCTTGGCATTTATAATTTTTCTATCGGCCTCCAGTTTTTCCTGTTGAATCACAAACTCCATACGCATAGCATCTTGTTCTGCCTGTAACTTGCGTTCTATGGAATTAGCTAAACCCCTGGGAAGCTGTATACTTTTCATCAATACCGCAATTAATTGAATACCATCTGCTTGCTTTTCCAGATTTACCTTCATTTTTGATTTGATCTCTTCTTCAATCGTCGCTCGCATCCCCGAGTGCATGTCCTTGGCGAAAAACTGTGCGCAAACATCAGAAGACGCCGACCTAAATACACTTGTGATTATAGACTCATAATCCCGTCCTAAATTTTCTAGTACTGACGGAATCTTGTTTTGTTCTAAACGGTAAAGGATGGATATTTCGGATTTAACACTAAGTCCTTCTTTACTGGGTAAGTTTAAAATGAGCTTAATATTATTGGTTTGAGTCGATTCCTTAATGACCTTGCTTGTAATAGGATTATAAAAAATAGTGCCCTGGGTAGCAACGTCGCCGGAGAATTTACCCAATGTCATCTTTACACCTGCTTCTCCCGGTCGTATGACGGCACAACTTGTAAATAGGAGAATTGTTGAAATAAATAAAAGCGTTTTCGTTTTCATAATGTTATAATATTTTTTTTAATTTTTCATAAAATTATGAAACAACAACTATATATTTTTATTTATATTTATAATGATTCATATAAACAAAAATTATAATAAAAGTTGGCAGGCATTTAAAAGTTAGCATTGAAACTCAGGGCCGTGTTACCATAAAAACAACAATTCACACATAAAAAATGGGTTGTCCCTTTCGGTTTTTATCAAATAAAAAAGGAA
Source organism: Seonamhaeicola sp. (assembly GCF_028281565.1). Lineage (GTDB taxonomy): Bacteria > Bacteroidota > Bacteroidia > Flavobacteriales > Flavobacteriaceae > Seonamhaeicola. Next base: position 389,682 of record NZ_JANQJQ010000021.1, on the reverse strand, counting down.
TTCTGTTTAGAATTCCCTATCCATTTAGCAACAGTATTGCTAATTAAAGATTGTGAAAAAATGCACTTGTTTTCTCCACAGCTAAATTCACTTCTTCATTCTGGTCATAAAAAGAGAATTGATGCATTGGTGACCCTAAATCAGTATCCACCCAAACCAGTTCTTTGTCGGTTGACGCCACAGCGTCAAAATACTTTTTAGTGTAATCCGGTAAAACACAGCCGTCGGAATGTATCATAAGCAATGGTTTCTTAAGTTTTGAGGCCGATGGAAACGGATCCAGCGTTAACCAATCTTCCCAGGTAGCCACGGCAAACTGGTCGGCCTTCCACTGTGGAATAGCACCACGCTCGGGGTTCAAATAATAATCGAACTCACCAAACATGGCGGCTGTCTCATCTGTGGTTGATATGGCTTTTATATAAGTAAACTCCCCGGTTTCTGCATATTTTTTCTTTGCTTCCTGAGCCATTTTTATTTTGCTCTCTACGCCTTCATCCCCGCCATAAAATAATTTTACGGCTTCGGCATCATGCAACCAGGAGGCTGTAGTAGCCACGGCCTTTATATTAACATCTTCGGAGGCTGCCATTAAGGTATACATGGAACCGGCGCACACACCAAAAGCACCTATTTTAGTGGCATCTACTTCCGGTAAAGTTTTTAAATAGGCCACGGCGTTTTTAATATCCTGGATTTTCATTTCCGGATTTTCCCAGGCTCTGGGGACACCTTCGCTTTCACCATAGTTTCTAAAGTCGAATGCCAATGTAATGAAACCTTCCTTAGCAAAACGCTCGGCGTATAAACCGGCCATTTGCTCTTTGACCGTGGTCCAACTTCCGGATACTACCAGCGTCGGGTAGCGCTTTCCTTCTTCATAATTTGGCGGATAAAACAGGTTTCCTACCAGGTTTAATCCTTCGCTTTTAAAATGTATTGTTTTCATGTGTGCTTTATTTTCAGTTGTTTCTAAAGATCCGTTTGCTATTTTGACAGTGTTTTTACAAGCCGCAAAAACCGAAAGTGCTACTGCCATTATGAGTATTTTTTTCATGGTTCTTATTTCATTTTATCTAATAATCCAAAGCCTCGAGCGGCTGTAATAGGATTAAATATTTCTACATATTCTATAATCTTACCGGCTTCATTGAACTTGAATGTCGCATAATAATCATTACTGTACACCCCGGCATTGTGCTTCAATTTGATATTCCCGGTAAACTTTACATAGACCATGTTAGGGTCTTCCATGGCATAGATCGCTTCTATTGGAAAGGCCATCCCGTCAAAGTTTGGAAAAACAGGCTCCCAGTAATTACGGATCCCTTCTTTCCCCCGGGCTCCTTCAGGAAACAATCCGGAATGATAGGGATTGATATGTTTTGCATCGTCCGCGAATAAATGTACCAGGTCGTCTACGTTTTCGGCTTCCAAAGCTTTAAAAAATGCTTTTACCGATACCTTATTTTTATTTGCTGTTTCTGTGGTCATGGTTTGTTGATTTTGTTTTGTGCAGGACATTAGCATGCCCAAACACACTAGTATTACAATTGGTTTCATTATTATTTTGATTTCACATGTTCAATAGCTTTTTGGGCTAGGCTTGAATTTCCGTCCTGATACTTAAAGTTGAAAGTCATGGTGGTGATTTTCCAGTCCTCATTTACTTTTTCCAGGTCAAAATCGTAGCTGCCCACTACCGTCCGGACATTGCCATTATCATCTTCCAGGTAATGCGTAGCGGTTCCGTAGCAAAAAACATGGGCTTTATTATGCGTTATATCCACCAGCACATTTCCTATTTGGTGATGGGTATGGGTAAAACCGGGTAATACGGTTTTCCAGGCACCGGTAATGTCTTTCGGTTTTAGTGCTGCTGCCGGATTTCCGGACAGGGATGAATAATCCAGGATTACTTTTGAAGCGAATTGTGCTTCTACGCCATTCCAATTCCTATTATCTGTATTCACAAATAATTGTGTTACAGTGTCCTTAATACGTTCCGTTTGATTCATTGCTTCTTGATTTTTGCATCCAAACAATGTTAATATTGCGAGGATCATGATACCGTGTTTCATGTGGTTCGTTTTTGATACCACAAAGATGCGGCAACCTTGTTCCGGACGCGTTATGAAATCAAATCAAGAGGTATAAAAATCAAAGATTGTTGATTTTTCTATAGGCATTTGGGGTTTGGCCGGTCATTTTCTTAAAAAAACTACTGAAGTTATTAGGCGACTCAAAGTGCAGGGCATAGGCAATTTCCTTAACACTTTTGTCCGTTTGTAGTAATCGTGACTGCGCTAAACGCAGTATATGATTGTTAATATGGGTTTTGGCCGTATGCCCGGTAATTTGTTTTACCGTGGCATTTAAATGATTCGGATGAACCGCTAATAGTGCGGCATAATAACTTGGTGAATGCGACTTTTTAACTGACAAAGCAGTTTCGTAAAAACTGGTTTCAATCAGGGTTTGAAACCTTGACAATAAATGGATATCGGCTTTTCTGAAAGCTGCTTCGGCTTCTTCCCTATTGGTCTGTGCATTAAAAAACCGTTTTACAAAATTGAGTAATACCAATACCTGAGCTTCAATGATATTAATGGAATCTTTACTTAAATTCCGGTACTCCTCATAAATGGCTTCATAAATGGTCAGAAGTTTTGAAACCTCTTTCGGTTTGACTTCAAAGGGAATGGACTTATCTATTTTTAAAAAGGGAAATTCGGTTAACAGCTGTTGCAGGTGCTTTGATTGGGTAATAAACTCTTTTGAAAACATTAGATAGTAGCCTTCCCAATCCGGTAAAATATCCCAGGAAATAATTTGAAACGGCGAATTAAAAAACACGGTAGCGCCTTCCGGGAAATTGGTATGATGCCCTGAAATGGCTTTCCCGGAGCCTTCCACTTTTATAGCTATGGCATAAAACTCATGCTTAAAAGGAGGCATTTTTGCCACCACCGTAGGCATGTTTTCTTCAAAACTGCGGATATCAAAATACGGATGCCCGGGTTGCGAGATATTAATCGCTTTACAATACGCTTGTATGGTTTTAAAATGTTTCACTTATCAAATCTACAGTTCTTTTTGATAAAAGTAAACGCTTTGTTTGAAAGCATATTTCTTAAATTTACTGAAATATGCATAACAGATATGAAATCAATTGTTTTTATATCTGCGTTGTATGTAATTAACGCTCACCTCGAAAAGTCATCCCAAAACTCAGTAGTACGGATTATTTTTATATATTTGTACGTATAAGATAATTTATTATGGACACAAAATTAACTTTAAAGCTAAATCAAAGGGTTATTGAAAAAGCAAAGGCATATGCTTCTAATAAAAAAATGAGCTTATCCCGAATAGTTGAGGCTTATTTACAGTCTTTGACTTCAGAAAATGAAACATCTGAATTTGAGATTTCACCTTTTATCAAAAGTATCACGACCGGAACTGAAATCCCATCGGATTTGGACTATAAAAAAGAATATTCTGATTATTTAATTGAGAAGTATAAATGAGTAAAAGGGTTTTTATAGACACTAACATAATGTTAGACTTTTTGGGAGAGAGGAAACCTTTTTATGAACCAATTGCCAAAATTGCAACCTTGGCTGAAAAAGAAAAACTGACCATGGTTGTATCACCTATTTCATTTGCAACCGTAAACTATTTTCTGGAAAAATTTGAGAGTAAAAAAATAGCAAGGGAAAAATTAAGAAAGTTTAAGATAATTTGTGAAATATGCTCTTTGGACGAACAAACTATTGAAAAAGGTCTTAATTCTTCTATAAAGGATTTTGAAGATGCTCTACAATATTTTAGTGCAACCGAATCGGAATGCGAAATTATAATAACAAGAAACGGAAAGGACTTTAAGAAATCTTTACTACCTATAATGACAGCGGAGGAATTTCTAAAATCTTTAAATATAAAATAACTACTCCCAACATTGGTCATCATTACACAAGGTTCCTGCTCTTCGAAGTTTTGCCATGCTGAGCTTGGCGAAGTATAACTTCGAACCAGAGTTTACAAAACCAAAGCTTTGATTTTACAGAAGTATGCGAAGTTTAAAACTTCGCATAGCAAGCCCGTAATGCGAGGTTTTAGTGCATTTAAAAAGAATCCTCAAAACAATTTTGATAATAATTTGGAAATTTGATAAGACATTTATATTTTTGACTGACCATTTAGTCAATTAAAAAATGAATATATCAGTATTTAAAACATCCATAAAACAAGAAGACATTAAACATGTCAACTCCATCCTAAGAATGATAGCACCAAATTGTATCTGGGACTTTGACCTTGAAGATTGTGACCACATTCTGAGAGTGCAAAGCGAGACCAATATAAATGAGTTAGTTTGCTTTCATCTTAAAATTGACGGTTTCATTTGTGAAGAATTAAACTAAGTTTTATATGTCACCAAGAACATCTGAACAATATCAACATATAAGAGATCAAAGCAGGAAATTAATCAAGAATTCTGCCCTGGTATTGTTCTCAAAAAATGGCTTCAGCTCCACCAAAGTTGATGATATTGCAAAACATGCCAAAGTATCAAAAGGTTTAATCTACAATTATTTTAGTAGCAAAGATGACTTACTTAAAGAAATATTGGCTGATGCCACTTTGAGAGGTCAAAAAGTAATTGAAAAAATAGAGCGTTTGGATTTATCGGCGAGAGAACGCTTAAAATATCTGGTTGAATACATTTTTGATATGATGCAGGAAGACTTTGAATATTGGAAACTAGTGAATGCTTTGTCTTATCAGGAAGATGTACTGGAACTTCTGTCACACACAATTAAGGAATATCTGGAAAAAATGATCTCTATTAAGACACAGCTTTTTAAAGAAATTGGTAGCCCTGATCCGTTGATTGACACCTATTCATTAAGTGCCTTATTAGATGGTGTTTTTGTACAATATATCCACTTACAAGACAATTATCCAATGACTCAAATGAAAAAGCACATTCTGGAAACTTACTTAAAATAACTAATTGTTGTAGATAATATTTTTTTAAAAAATATGTAAAGTTTTAAACCGTGTAAAGATAAATTACAGAGGACTACCAACACAAGGTAGCCCTCTATAAAATTTAAGATGTTGCTACCTGCTCCAACCCTTCCCACAAGAGTTTTAAATTAAAAAGGGCCTGTTTCTCTTCGGAATTAAAACACACAGTTGTGTTATACAAAGCGAGATCATGAATCCTTTTTAAAGAGGTAATGACCTCCTCAATACCGTGAAGTTTGATATTATCTACAAGTTTCTTTTCGGGAGCGGTAGTGAAATAAAGCCGTTTTGACCTGTCAAATACATAGCTAATGTGCTCTAAAAATCTGATCTGTTTTGGAGAAAGCGGTTCTCCTTGTTTTACTTCGGTAATAAATAAACCGTAAGGGGTCTGTACCAAGTTATCATGAATACATACCAATTGCCCATTTTGTGTTCGCATAAAAATGAAATTTAAGGTTAATGAATTTAAAAAGAAGGGAAGTCACTGCGAACACATTCCAAGCGGTGCTTAGATAGGTCTCGGGACTTACACCCGTATGCTTCCCCATGATTTTCTGTTTCAGACATAATTGAAATAACTTCACCATTGATAATAAATTTGAAATATGTTCGCATTTCAAATATACGACTAAAAATGAAATGAAAGAAAAAACCGATAACATAGCATATTAAAAAAAAGCCATTTTCTTTAACATAAGAATGTCAAGGTTTAATGGCTAAATGGTGCTCGCATGAGGCTGACCTTTGGTGGCACAATAATTGTATATATTTTGACTAAATTTTATCGGATAGACATTACGGCATACGAATTCAACAACACTCTAAGTTTTGCAATTACGCTGATTATTTTGTCTATGATTTTTGGACAACTAATTTTTCCGATTAACATTATTTACGGACTTATAAAAAAGAAAAATAAAAGTATTAATTAACAATAATTATAAATAAATGAAAAAAATATCGATCTTTTTATTGGTGCCTTTCTTTGGATTTGTTAATGTTTTATCCGGACAAGAAAACACCGGTAGTTATTCCACTATTTTAAAAAATGAAACCCCAAATTTTGCCACGTTTTCAACTGATGGAAAATATATTGCCGCGGGAGTCTACGGTGCTATAAGGATTTGGGAAACCGGTACGGAGAAATTCAAAGATTACAAAACCAATTTAAAAAATGAAACGCCTCTTTTTGTTTGCTTTTCACCAAACGACAAATACATGGCGGCAGGTGTTTACGGCGCTGTAAGAGTTTGGGAATTACATACAAATAGTTTTACCGATTATGAGGTTAAACTAAAAAATGAGACCCCAAATGGTGTTTGTTTTTCTCCAAACGGAGAACATATGGCCGCAGGTATTTATGGAGCTGTAAGAGTTTGGGATCTTAAATCCGGGGCGTTTACAGATTATCCAACAAGGCTAAGGAATGAAACGCCAAAACATGTTAGTTTCTCGGCGGACAGCCAGTTTATTGCTGCGGGTGTGTATGGAGAAGTTCGTACCTGGAACATTAGCGAAATGTGATACCTTGTTTTTATATAGCTAACTCATAATTATTTGCCATAATCCATAATGCATTTCAAAGCTCAATAGTCTTGTTTAGCAAAGACCTGCCAGGTTTTCGAAACCCTGCTCTTCGAAGTTTTCCCGTACTGAGCTTGTCGAAGTATAACTTCGAAGTCATTCAAACTTTATATAAATACCCGGGATTTTTGTCTTGGTGACGTCCTGATTTGTAGGAATATTTCTTAAATTTACTGCAAACAAAAGCTAATAATAGCAATGATCCATTACACTCATTGGTTAATTATATGAACTACACTTACATTTAATTAGGGGTATCACAAATTGTGATACCTCTTCTTACATTTACTATATGAAATTAACAAAAGGAGACAAGGACATAGCCAAGAACATAATTCCTCTTAGAAATGACCGTATAATTCTGGATATACATCTGGCTCAAATGTATGAAGTTGAAACCAGAGCCTTGAAACAACAGGTTAGAAGAAATTTGGATAGATTTCCTGAAGATTTCATGTTCGAACTCAATGCATCGGAAATCGATTTGATGGTATCACAAAATGTGATACCTAACAAAGGTGTTTTAGGAGGGGCAAAACCAATGGCATTTACAGAACAAGGCGTCGCCATGCTTTCAAGTGTCTTAAGAAGTAAGAAAGCAGTTGAAGTAAACATTGCAATTATGAGAACATTTGTCCATGTGAGAAGAATTCTTGAAGATAACCAGGAACTGGCAAAACAGGTAAAGCAACTAGAGAAAAAATACGATGAGCAATTCCAGATCGTTTTTAATGCAATTAAAAAGCTAATTGAAAAGAAAAACCCTCCAAGAAATCCTATTGGATATAAAGCAAAAGAGAAAAAATAATCAGTTTACAATTATCTACTGCACCTGCCTTAACTGGTTATACATGCCAACATACTGCTGATTATTAGGATATAACTGTACCAATTGTTGGGCTATGTTTCTGGCCTTGCCTATTTGTCCGTTCTTTTGATAGATATAGGCCAGTACATATAACAGATCGCCATTTTGTGGTGCCAGTTTTAAGCCTTTCACAGCGATTTCTTCAGCTTTTTTAAAGTTATTGACTTTATCGTATAATAGGCTTAAATTGTAGTAGAACCTGATATTTTCCGGCATATATTTTATAGCCAATATCATTTGTTCTATAGCCTCTTCGGTTCTGTTTTGCTCGCCTAACAATAAGGCATAGGAATAATAAGTCTGACCAAATTCCGGTTCCTGACTTATAATGGTCTTAAACGCTGCTTCGGCTTCTTCAACCTGCCCGTTTCTATAGTATAGATTGGCTAAATTGCTTCTTATAATGTTATTAAGGTTATCAACCTCTAAAGCACTTTCAAACGATTTTATAGCATTCAATAAATCGCCCTTCTTTAAATAGTAGCCACCGCGTTTGGCACGTCCTCCGGCAAAATCCGAGGTCACACTTAAGTGTACTTCAAACTCCTTTTTAACTTTTTTATAGGCGTCCTTATATTCGTCCGGGATCTGAAGTTCATCCAACGAGCTTAAAGCAAAAAACGCTTTTATCCTAACCGTTCGTTTTGGGTCTTTCAACAAGGGTAAAAAGTAGTTTACGTAATCCTCATTGGTTATTTCGCTAAGCGCATCAATGGTAGCACCTCTTACAATAGGCGATTCGTCTTTTAAAAAGCGAAGCATATCATTGATCACCTCCCGGTTAAAATAATTGGTCATCAAATTAACCGCTGATGCCCTGGCAATATCCGGGTAAATAGTATCACTCGCCATGGTTAACAGATCATGGTATCCCTCTGCTTCCCCGGTAAATGCCGGAGCCAGTAAATCGGAAAAATGTGTATAATCCGGTTCACCATAATTCTTTTTAAAATGCTCCCAGGCCCATTCGTTGGACTTATCCGTATGACATCTCACGCAGGCATTTGGCGTCCCGTATTTTAAACTTTGGTCCGGCCTTGGAATTCTGAAACTATGGTCACGCCTGTAATCATTCCCCATATAAATTTTGCCATCCATATGGCAGTTGATACACTGGGCGCCTTCTGAATTTACCTCATGAAAATGGTGGGAAGGTGTATCATACTTTGGAGGTTCATGACACTGCAGACACAGGGCATTCCCTTCAAACCTTAATTTTAAAGAATGCGGATCATGGCAATTGGTACAGGTCACATTGTGCTGATACATTTTACTTTGAACGAACGATCCGTATACATACACCTCATCCAGGATCTGTCCGTCCGGATGATACAAATTATTAGTGAGGATTTGAGGGAAGTAATGATCCATCATAGTGCCTTCAAAATTGAAATGACCGGAGAATTGCTCCCTTCTCATATGACACCGGGCACATTGGTCCACTAATTCTTTTGGCTCAGTATCAGCGGTCATCCACATGCCTTCGGTAGCTACATAATTATCACCCAGTTCGTTAACCTGCTCTACATGCGCTTTTCCCGGGCCATGACAGGCCTCACAATTCACGTTGATAATGGCGTATTTGGTATCGTAGCTGTGATCTGCCTGCTTGTAGTTCTTTCTAACATTGGTGGAATGGCAATCGGCACACATGTTATTCCAGTTAAGACCACCCCTGGACCAGTGCAACCATTCCGAATGCACTACTTTAAAATCCGGGTATAGGTCAAACCATTTGTTCTTTTCTGTATCCCAGGCGGTTCTTAAACATTGGTAATGTCCGTTAGGAAATTTAACAATGTATTGCTGTAACGGTGTAATTCCAAAGGTATATTCAATTTTATAATCGTGGTTTTCGCCATCCGGTCCTTCCGTATTTACATAATAACCATCATCCTTTTTAAAAAAACGAGAGGTGACCCCCTGGCTCTTAAAGCTGGTATTATTGAAATCGGCCAATATGGTAGCATCGGTAGCAATTTGCATTGCTTTGTCATGGTGAGACCCCTGCCAGTCCTTAACTTCGTCTATATGGCATACGGCACAGGCCTTATCGCCTAAAAAATGATCATCGGGAATTAGTTCCGAAGACACAAAAACACTTTCTTTTTTAGCTTCAACGTACTTATTTTCTTTATTGTTACAGGAAACTAACAGGATAATGGCTAATACAAATAATAAATTATTTGTTTTTATTTTAAAAAAAGAAAGGGCTGTGAACATAGTTTAAACTGGTACCGAAAATTTGTATATAAACGCCTCAAAAATAGGCTTTACTTCCGGGTTTACAAAGAAATACAGGTATTAAAAAGATCGTCTTCTTTACGGCAACATCGTTGTTGTTTTTTATCGCTTAACAAATGTTAATTTCTCTATTTATTAGATTATATCATATAAATTCATTACTTTTGTTTAACTTATATCTAATTTTGATGAACAATATACAGGTTAATTTTAGTATAAAAGATTTGGAAAATCTTACCGGAATTAAAGCACACACCATTAGAATATGGGAAAAGCGCTATAATTTACTGCAGCCTAACAGGTCGGATACTAACATAAGAAACTATAGTATAAGTAGCCTCCAAAAACTGCTCAATATTTCTTTTTTAAATAATAACGGTTATAAAATTTCAAAAATAGCCGATTTAAAAGAAGAAGAAATCCCTATTAAGGTCAGAGAAATTGCCTCACGATCTAAAGTTGAGGATCATGCCATTAACGCTTTAAAAATGGCTATGATCAATTTTGATCAGGTACTGTTTTACAATACGTACAACAACCTCATTGAAAACAAGACCTTTAGTGAGATCTTTTACACTGTTTTTCTGCCTCTATTGAACGAAATAGGCATCTTATGGCAAACAAGTACCATAACACCGGCGCATGAACATTTTCTTTCCGTACATATAAAGCAAAAGATCCTTTTAAATATAGAACGGCTTCAAAGTTTAGAGCCCAAACCGGCATCAAAGACATTCATCCTGTTTTTACCTGAAAATGAGATACATGACATTGGTCTATTGTTCATTAACTACCAATTAAGAAGTAAAGGCTACCATACCATATTTTTAGGAGAAAGTGTGCCTTTAGACAGTTTAACCAGTGTTCTTGAGTTCTTTAATGAGATTACCTTTATCTCATATTTTACGGTCAATCCGGAAATAGATAAAATACCTGATTACATTAGTGAGTTCAATGAACTATTGTTAGAAGACAACAATCATGACCTCTTATTATTAGGCCCGAAGCTCTTAAGAACCGATGATATCAAAACGCCTGAAAAAGTCACTATTTATCCAACTATTGAAGACCTGGTAGCGATTTTATAGTATTTAAATTTTATTTTGTTTAACTTTTTTATATATTTGTTAAACAAAATGAAAAAACGTATTATAATAATCGGTTCCGGCTTTTCGTCTTTAGCAGCTTCTTGTTACCTGGCTAAAGCAGGCTACGCCGTAACCATACTGGAAAAAAACGACACTATTGGCGGCAGGGCCAGGCAATTGCAAAAGGATGGATTTACCTTCGATATTGGCCCCACCTGGTATTGGATGCCTGATGTTTTTGAACGCTTTTTTGCTGATTTTAATAAAAAACCTTCGGATTACTACACCCTGGAAAAACTCAATCCAGCCTATAGCGTTTACTTTGATAAAGATGAATTTATTACCATTGAGGATTCTTTAGAAAAAATAAGCAACACCTTTGAGAACATTGAATCAGGCAGTTCCGCCAGGCTCAATGAATTTATTGGAAAAGCCAAAAGAAATTATAACATAGCTATTAAAGACCTGGTGTACAAACCCGGTGTTTCTCCTTTGGAGCTGGTATCGGTTTCAACCGTAAAACGATTAAACCAGTTCTTCAGTAATGTAAAAAAGGATGTTCGCAAGGCCTTTAAAAATGATAAACTGGCAAAAATTCTTGAATTTCCGGTGTTGTTTCTGGGAGCCAAACCCAGTAATACACCGTCGTTCTACAATTTTATGAACTATGCCGATTTCGGTTTGGGCACCTTTCATCCTAAAAAAGGCATGTACGAGGTGATCCTCGCTTTGGAATCTTTAGCAAGAGAACTTGGAGTAGTTATTAAAACCGGTACTCCCGTTGAAGGCATTAAAGTGGAAAAAGGCAAAGCAAAAGGAGTCGTTTCAAATAAGTTTGTTTACAGTGCCGATATTGTTTTAAGCGGAGCCGATTACTGGCATACCGAAACCCTTCTGAAAAAGCCATACAGGCAATATTCCAAGAATTATTGGAAGAAAAAAACCTTTGCCCCTTCTTCCCTGTTATTTTATGTAGGTTTCGATAAAAAACTTAAAAATGTCAATCATCATACTTTATTTTTTGATGTAGACTTTGACATACATGCCCATGCTATTTATGATGATCCCAAATGGCCGGAAAATCCGCTATTTTATGCCAGCTTCCCCAGTAAAACGGATCATTATGTTGCTCCTGAAGGCAAGGAAGCAGGTATTTTTTTAATTCCGTTAGCACCGGGATTAAAAGACACGGAAGCCTTAAGAGAACAGTATTTTAAAAAAATAATCAAAAGATTTGAAGACCTCACCTCTCAAAAAGTATCGGATCATATTCTTTTTAAAGAATCTTTCTGTGTAAAAGACTTTAAAAAAGATTATAACTCCTATAAGGGGAATGCCTACGGGATGGCTAATACTTTAACACAAACCGCCTTTTTAAGGCCCAAACTTAAAAGTAAAAAGGTCAAAAATTTGTATTTTACAGGGCAGCTTACTGTACCTGGTCCCGGTGTACCGCCCTCCTTAATTTCAGGAAAATTAGTATCAGAATTAATAACAAAACATCATCAACAATGAAACAATTATTTGATACCGTATCCTACGGTTGCAGTAAAATGGTTACCAAAACGTATAGTACCTCTTTTTCTTTGGCAACTAAAATGCTAGCCAGTTCCATTAGAAATGATATCTACAATATTTACGGATTTGTTAGGCTGGCGGACGAAATTGTGGACTCGTTTCACGATTACGAAAAAGAAATACTATTCAACAGGTTTTCTGAAGATTTGGAATCCGCTTTAAAGGATAAAATAAGTTTAAACCCGATTCTGAATGCCTTTCAACACACCTACCATAAATATAATATTGACAGGCGTTTGGTTGATGCCTTTATGACAAGTATGCGCCTGGATCTGCATAAAACAGATTATTTGACCGATGAAGAATACAAAGCATACATTTACGGATCTGCCGATGTTGTAGGCTTAATGTGCCTGAAAGTGTTTGTTAAAGGAGATGATGCCAAATACGAAGCTTTGAAAGATACGGCGATGTCTTTAGGTTCTGCCTTTCAAAAGGTTAACTTTTTAAGAGACCTTAAAGCTGATTTCGATGATTTGAACAGAAGTTATTTCCCGAATACGGACCTTAATAATTTAAGTGAGGCCTCTAAAAAAGAGATCATTGATGATATTGAGACTGATTTTTCCAAGGGGTTATCCGGTATTAAAAAACTGCCCATGGAAGCTAAATTCGGGGTATTTATGGCTTACCGGTATTACAGACAACTTCTAAAAAAATTAAAGAAAACGCCGGCGCTCAAAATAAAAAGCACCAGAATAAGAGTGTCTAATCCAAAAAAAATTGAGCTTTTAATGCGCAGTTATGTTAAATATCAACTAAATTTATTGTAATTTAAAGTCATGCAAACTGTTTTGTGGATATTGGTTTTTTTAGCAGCGTATTGCACCATGGAATTTATGGCCTGGTTTACCCATAAATACATTATGCACGGGTTTTTATGGAGTTTACATAGGGACCACCACAAAAAAGACCATGATAGTTGGTTTGAGCGTAATGATGTCTTTTTTATATTTTATGCCGTAGTTAGTATTAGTTTCATTCTACTTTGGGAATTTGCCGATTTTTGGGCAGGCTTACCCATTGGCCTGGGCATTTTTGCTTATGGCGTTTCTTATTTTATAGTTCACGATATTTTTATTCACCAGCGCTTTAAGCTATTTAGAAATGCCAATAATTGGTATGCAAAGGGTATTAGAAGGGCGCACAAAATACATCACAAGCATTTAGGAAAGAAAGACGGCGAATGTTTTGGGATGTTATTTGTTCCTTTTAAATACTTTAAAAAGTAATTGCATGAATTACTTGTATTTGTTACTGAACTTAGGCTCGATAAGTATCCCTTTTTTATTTAGTTTCCATCCTAAATTAAAATTCTACAAACTATGGAGGTCCTTACTTAAAAGTATGTTTATTTCCATGCTTGTTTTTATTCCCTGGGATATTGTTTTTACAGCCAATGGGTTTTGGGGGTTTAACAGTGCATACCTTTTAGGTTTTGAACTTTTTTATTTGCCTGTTGAAGAATGGCTCTTCTTTATTTGTATACCTTATGCCTGTGTGTTTACGCATTATGCGCTGTTATACTACTTCCCTAACCTGGGACTTCCCGATAATTACACCAAAATGATCGCTTATATATTGGTCTTTTTATTTACCATTGTTATAGTTTACAATTACAACAAATGGTACACGTTAATAAACTTTACACTGGCCATTATATTGATCTATATTACGCTTAAAACGCAGCTGAAGTTATTAAGTCAATTTTATATTACCTTTTTGGTAATGCTTATACCGTTTTTTATTGTAAATGGTATCCTAACCGGAAGTTATATTCAAGATGAGGTTGTTTGGTATAACAATGCCGAAAATTTAAATATCAGACTGTTCACCATACCCGTTGAAGATGCTGTTTATGCGTTTTCCCTGATCCTGTTGAACTTATTTTTGATGGTATCTTTTCAAAGATCTCAAAAAACTAGCCAGTCACCACATTGATAGGGTTACCATCCAAATAAGCTTCCAGATTCTTTATGGCGGTATGTAATAATCTTGCTCTGGCCTCTTTTGGCGCCCAGGCAATGTGCGGCGTAATAATACAATTTCTGGCATTTAACAATGGATTATCTGCCTTCATAGGCTCGGCCGAAACCACATCAACCGCAGCTCCCGAAACCTTTCCCGAATTTAATGCTTCGGCTAAATCTTCTTCAATAACCAATCCGCCCCTGGCCGTATTGATGATCTTAACACCATCCTTCATTTTCGCAATATTATTGGTATTAATAATACCTTTAGTACTTTCAAAAAGCGGACAATGCAAACTAATGATATCAGATTCGGCAAATAAGTCATCCAGCACTACAAACCTGCAAGCATCCGTCTCAAATTCCGGTCTTTTGGTCCTGGTATTCACTAAAATACGCAACCCGAAAGCCTGGGCTACTTTAGCTACTGCCTGACCAATGCTTCCAAAACCAATGATACCCAAAGTTTTTCCGTCCAGTTCCATAAGCGGCGAATTCCAAAAGCAAAAGTCTATGGCATTCACCCAATCCCCATTATGGACCGCATTGCTATGGTTTCCAACATGATAACACATTTCCAGTAACAACGCCATGGTAAACTGCGCCACCGATTGGGTACTGTAACTGGGTACATTGGTAACCGTAATGCCTAATGCTTTGGCAACAGCAACATCAACTACATTGTAGCCCGTTGCAAGTACCCCTACATACTTAACGGATGGCACCTTTTCAAGGACTTCTTTAGGCAAAGGCGTTTTATTAGTGTAAACGATTTCAGCGTCGCCAATAGTTTTAATAATTTCCTTTGTATCATACGGCGTTCTGTCGTGCACCATTAAATCTCCATATTGAGCTATGGCATCCCAGCTTAAATCGCCCGGGTTTAATGTGTATCCGTCTAAAACTACTATTTTCAATGGCTTTTGTTTTACTGTTGCATTAATTTGTCTATGGTTTCTCTAATAGTACTACTGTTCCAATTAGCGGCCCCGGTTTTATCAATAATGATCTTCCCGGTTTTATCAATTAAAAAGGTTCTGGGGATACTATTCACTTTAAACAACGCACCCTCATTTGAAACCGGCCTGTAAACCTTAAAGGTATAATCATTTTTTTCCAGAAACGCATCTACAACGGAAAACTTTTCATCTGTTACAAAAATGAAATCAATTTTGTCGCTATAATCATTATATAATTCCTGGAGACTTGGCATTTCCGCAATGCAAGGTGGACACCAGGTAGCCCAAAAATTTACTAAAACTATGTGTCCTTTGGTCTGGTTAAAATTAAAAAGATCACCTTGATTGTCTTTCAGTTCCCAGTTATACGTTGTTAAGTCTTTTTGCTTTTCATCACTTAAAACAGATGGACTAATAAGGGCCAACCCTTTATTTATAAATATTTGAACAGGTTTCCTGGTTTGAGGTATGATCAAAACGGCAACAATCACTAAAAACAGTATATCTTTTAATTTGGGTTTTTTAAAACGCATGTTTTACAAATAAAAAGCATGGTCTCTTTATTGAAACCATGCTTCAAATCTAAAAAAAACAATTAATCCTTCTATATAACAATTTACATTATCTGGAAACCATTCCGGTTAAACCTTTTACCGGTCCGTCTCCCATCATAATTACTGTATGGTTCATAGCATCATTAGGAACCATATGGGCTAATGGCTTTAAGGTAAATGGTGCGGCACTGTTATCAGGATCCGGCTCCACCGAAATAACCACGGTTCTTCCTTTCAGATCTGTTGGGAATGTTAAACCTGCAGGCGCATTTTGTAAATAATCTTCTCCTGGATATGCCGGTCCGTTATTTGCATCGCCCTTGAACATAGATGTTGCGGCATTATCATCGGCGGTATCTACCATGGTAAACGTTCCTGTGGTTATTGGTGTACCATCAAACACCACCCAACCTTCATATTTCCAACCGGCCGATAATGCGGGTAAATTTAACCCGGCTACAGGACTTCCACCGGAGTTATCTAAAAACCAAACACCGCTGGCTTCATTGGTATCATCGGTATCTGTAGGCGTTGCCAAAATGTATTTTCCCGACGAAGTACTAAAATCTCCAACAATGCCACTGGAACTTACACTGGCTTCATTTCCTGAAAAATCACCTGCCAAAATTTTTGTAGCTGCCGGTGCCGGGTCCGGATCAACAGCCGGCTCAATGGAGAGTACAAAGGTGGTTGCCTTTCTTAACTGAGACCTGTTAACATTAAATGTTTGCGGAAAACTAACCGAAGAAAATGTGCCTGTTGAAACCGGTGAGCCATCAACAATAATCCAGCCTTCATAAACAAAATCCGGACCTAACGCTTCTAAACCATCCAGATTTAAGGTCAATCTTGATGTTTTTATCGGGTTGTCATCATCACTACATGAAACGGTTAAAAACCCTATAGTCAAAACCGCCAGAAATACTTTTTTTATCATCACTCTTAATTTTTAAAGTTATTTAATACTTCAAAATTAAATGGTGAAGGTCTTATAAAATGTTAGCTACCTAACACTAGGCAATTTTTTTGTGGATTCTTATTTCTTTTCGGCTGAACTCTATGATGTTTTCTTCCTTTAGCTCGTTTAATAATATGTTAAGTGTTGGCCTGGAAGTACCTATTAAGGAAGCAATATCTCTTTGGGTATAGGGGTGATGAATGACTTTATCTCCTGTTTTTTCACAGTCATATCCGTAATCTGCACACAATTCTTCTAAAAACTCAATCAATCTGGTCTTGGCATCTTTAAATAATAATATTTGCAAACGTCTTTCCAGCTTGCGTAATTTAAACCCAATAAGCTTATAGATCTTTAAACTGAATGTTTGATTATCCCGCATTAAGCTGTGCATGGTTTCCACACCTATAGGGCATATACTTGTAGCATTATCAACTGACTGTGCAAATTCTTCTCGTTTGGATTCACCTAAAATAGCTGTTTCGCCAAACAGATCGCCACGGGTTAAAATAGATTTCACCACTTCAATGCCGTCTTCATTATAATACCCTATTTTTACCTTACCCTTCTCTATGAGGTAAACCTTATTGGATGAGTCTGCTTCAAAATAGATGTAGTCTTTCTTTTTATAGGAATCAAAATCATGTGCCGCTTTATAGGCTTTATATTTATGCGGGCACAGTACTTTAAAGAGGTTTACATCGTCAAAAAACCATAGCGAATTCATTAAGCCAGTCTTTATTTGTTAATGACATGTGTGTCGAAAAACCAAAGTAAACCTTACAACATAGATATAAAAAAACCTCCCGTTTCAGGAGGTTTTGAACATTTATTCTTCTTCGTCTGATGCAGCATCATTGTCATCATCTAAAAAGCCCAGCATATCATGTTGCTGAAGCAAATTATACCACTGAATGACCTTTTTAATATCGCTGGCATACACTCTGTCTTCATCATAATCCGGCAGAACATTAAAGAAGTATTCTTCGAGTTCGTCTTTACTGTCCTTTGGCTTTACTGATGTTTTCTCACCATTTTCTTTTTCCTTGATCTTTTTCAGGACGTCTTTTAAAGGCACTTCTTCTGCCAGCGTATAAATAGCTATTTCACTTAACACACTTACATTACTTTGGATACCTACGGAAATACGTTTTTTATCAATTAATGATTCTGCTACAAAACCACCACGCGTTTGAGCTATTAATTTGTATAATCCCGGTTTACCTGAAATTGAAAGTACTTTTTCTAAACTCATATTATTTTTTTGAAAGGCGCAAATATCAACCGTTTATTACGGTATTGCAAATATTATCGTTTCTTTTTTTGATCCGGAAAACGCATTCTGTAATCCACATTAATTTTTCCTTTGGATATATTGTTGAGTTTTCCTTTTATCAGTCTTTTTTTGAAGCTGGATAGTTTGTCTGTAAACAAAATACCCTCAATGTGGTCGTACTCATGTTGAATGACCCTGGCTATTAATCCGTTGAATTTCTCAGTATGTTTTTTGAAGTTTTCGTCATAATACTCAATTGTAATCACCGGTTGCCTGAACACGTCTTCTCTAACATCGGGAATGCTTAAACAGCCTTCATTAAAAGCCCATTCGTCCCCCTCTTCTTCTAAAATAGTGGCATTGATAAAGACACGCTTAAAGTCTTTTAACTCATTTTTTTCTTCTTCCGTGAAATTTTCATCTTCTGAAAAAGGCGTTGTATCTACTAAAAACAATCGGATTGGCAACCCAATTTGAGGGGCCGCCAAACCTACGCCATAAGCATTATACATGGTTTCAAACATGTTTTCTAAAAGGCCTTCCAGATTAGGGTAATCCTGAGAGATCTCTTTTGCTTTCCTTTTTAAAACAGGATCGCCGTAGGCTACAATTGGTAAAATCATAAGTAAATGAGCTATTAATGCTGCAAAAATACAATACTATATTTTATTGACGGTATTTATTTGGAATATAAATAACTTTGAAGGATAAGCGTTGCACTAATTTCGTCTATTAAAGCTTTATTCTTTCGCTGACTCTTTTTTAATCCGCTATCGATCATGGTTTGAAATGCCATTTTGGACGTGAAACGTTCATCAACTCTCTGATTGGGAATATTAGGGAATTCGCTTTTTAAAACCTCAATGAGCTTCTGGATAAAAACTTCACTTTCAGAAGCCGTATTATCCATTTGTTTTGGTTCTCCTATCAAAAATAATTCAACCTGCTCTTTACTGGTATAGTCTTTTAAAAACGTTATGAGCTCTTTTGTGCTAACTGTAGTCAGACCGGAAGCAATTATCTGTAATTCATCTGTTACAGCTAAGCCTGTTCTTTTGGTTCCGTAATCAATTGCTAATATTCTGGCCATCAAATTAATTTGCACAAAAATAGTAAAGAATTTATGTAAACGCTTTATTTAGATCCCGAATCCCGAAACAAGTTCGGGATGACCATTCCGGATTCAACAGATATCTTGAGGAAACCCTGAAGTCTTTTTTCAATAAAAAAAGACTGCCTTTTTACAGACAGCCTTTTTAAAGTTAAACCTACTTATTAATACTATAAATATTAAGCTTTTTTTGCTTTATTTATTTTTGGGAACAGTAATGTAATGTTTTCAACATTTCTTACTCTGTTAAAATACGTTCTGATATCACTAGCGGTACGAGCAATAGATTCTCTTAACTCCTCCTCGCTAATCAACAATACTTCTTCTTTTGAAGTGTTTAAGGTATCATTAGCAACAACCTTATCACTGTTATCTTCAGAAACAGAAATAGTCTTATCAGTTTCAACTGTTACAGTCTTGTCAGTACTTTGCGCATTTGCAAAAGAAAAAGAAAGTAATAAAACGAATAATATGTAAAATCTTGTTTTCATTGACTTGGGTTGTTTTTGATGGTTCAAATATATATCGAGCTTAAAGGTTACGTGCAAAAAAATAGTTGTAGAACATAGAATTTTCGTTTATTAGAAAATCGTATCGAAAACATCGACGAATAGTTCAAGTGCTTGTGTTAACCGATTAAAAACACCAAAAATGTAGTTCATCGATATTAATTTTTGCTTCAAAGGGAAATTTACTTTGAGGCTTCCGTAAAATGCATACAATTTCAGATAAAAAACGCGGCTGTTTTTTTAATTCTTATTACGATTCTTAAATGCCTTTTTTAAGTGATACCGATTATATTTCTGCTGTAAAAGCCAAATTTTGTAAAAAACCAGTAAAACTTGATTTTACTTCAGTAACCGCTATGGTAGCCTGTAAATTTTGTCATTTGGTTTTTGTCAATTTTTAAATAAAAAAATTCATGTACTTTTGCCAAAAATTAAATACAGATGACAGAATTACAGCAAATAATTGAAGCGGCCTGGGATAACAGGGATCTTTTAAAAGAAGAAAAGACTACGTCTGCTATAAGAACCGTAATTGATCTATTAGACAAAGGCGAGTTAAGAGTAGCAGAACCTGTTGAAGGGGGTTGGCAAGTTAATGAATGGGTAAAAAAAGGCGTGGTACTTTATTTTCCAATTCAACAAATGGAAACCATTGAAGCCGGTCCGTTGGAGTTTCACGATAAAATCCCGTTAAAAACCGGTTATAAAGAAAAAGGGATCAGAGTGGTTCCTCATGCTGTAGCCAGACATGGCGCTTATATTTCAAGTGGTACCATTTTAATGCCCAGTTACGTAAACATTGGGGCTTATGTTGATGAAGGTACCATGGTTGATACCTGGGCTACCGTTGGCAGTTGTGCTCAAATAGGCAAAAACGTGCATTTATCTGGTGGTGTTGGCATTGGTGGTGTTCTAGAACCATTGCAAGCGGCCCCTGTGATTATTGAGGATAATGTGTTTGTTGGTTCCCGTTGTATTGTTGTTGAAGGGGTTCATGTAGAAAAAGAAGTTGTTTTAGGTGCAGGTGTAGTGTTGACTATGAGTACTAAAATTATTGATGTTACCGGTGATGAACCTATTGAAATGAGAGGTAAAGTTCCGGCACGTTCTGTGGTTATTCCCGGAAGTTATGCTAAAGAATTTGCTGCCGGCAGCTATAATGTTCCCTGTGCATTGATCATTGGAAAACGTAAAGAAAGTACCAACAAGAAAACTTCGTTAAACGATGCTTTACGTGAGCATGATGTGGCAGTTTAACCAATGCTTGTAAATGTAAACATATAAACTTTATTGGGTTATAATGAATGTCCTTAAAAAAACGATCTATGGATTAATTAAAAAGCTCAAGTTTTTACCACCGGATCTGTACGTAAAAATCTATTACGAATATTATTCCGGCAAAAAACTGGATCTTGATAACCCAATAGAGTTTAATCAAAAAATTTCCTGGTTAAAGGTTTATTACCATCCTCCAATATTAACGCAGCTGGTAGACAAATATTCAGTTAGGGACTATGTAAAAGATAAAATAGGGGCGCAATACCTAAATGAATTAATTGATGTTTATGACAGTGCCTCTGAAGTAGACTTTGAAAAATTGCCGGATAAGTTCGTTATAAAAGGGGTTCATGGCTATAATTTTAATTTAATTGTTCCTGAAAAGTCTAAACTGAATAAAAGAAAAGCTTATTTTCTCATGAGAAAATGGCTAAGAAAAAATCAATACTATAGAGGTGGGCTAGAATGGGCTTATAAAAATGTAAAACCGCGATTAATAGCCGAAAAGTTTTTATCTGAAATTGGTAAAAAGGACCTTACTGATTACAAATTCTTTTGTTTCCATGGGGAACCAAAATTTGTTCAGGTGGATTTAGACAGAGAGGTAGACCACCAAAGGGCCTTTTATGATTTGGATTGGAACAGGGTTGAATTTTGTGACCCCATAAAAGTGACACAAAAGGAAGTTCCGCAACCGGAAAATTTTACCGAAATGATAAAATTGGCGAAAATACTTTCGAATAAATTTCCTTTTGTTCGTGTAGATTTTTACTCTGTAAATGGTAAAATAATTTTTGGAGAGATGACATTTTATCCGGCTGATGGCAGATATGAGTTTTATCCTCCGGAATACAACAAAATTATAGGCAATTACATTAAGTTACCTGAACTTCCAAAGCATGGGATTAAAGAAATAACAGCCATATAAGCCATATGTTTCATGTCTTGTGTTTCTTTATCCCAAAGTCTGTCCAAACCCGTTTTTCTTTTTTGGTAGTAGCCCTGATAGCAAGGTTTTTATCAATGGACTCCTTAGTTTTATAACCTCTTGGATGGTCTAAATGCAGGCATACGGCACTATACCTAATTTGTTTTGATTTTATACCAAGATTAAATAAACGTTCTCCTAACTCTCTATCCTGTCCACCATATTGCATACGCTCATCAAAACCATTTATTTTTAAAATATCTGCTTTCCAACCGGAAGCATTATGCCCATTCCAGCTGGCATTTGTTGGTGTTACAGCATTTAAAACTTTACTTTTTAAGCCCTTAGCTGTCAACTTATTATTTTTAAAAGACGATTTTAACCCGTTCTGTTTTAACCATTTCACATCAAAACACCTTTGGGATAAAATATCCTCTTTAGAAATTAACCTGGAAATGTTCATTGGCAACATAAAGTAGCCACCGGACAGGAAATAGCCTTTTTCTTTTCTATCTACATGGATCTTAACATAATCCTCTCTGGCAATACAATCGCCATCACTCATCAAAATATAATCAGCATTGCAAGCTACAACGGCCTTGTTTAAAATCTGTGATTTCTGAAACCCGTTATCTTCATGCCAGACATGAATGATGGGGTAATGCACCTCAGATTTCATTTTGTCTATTAAATCAAATGTCGGTTGTTTAGAACCGTCATCTGCAATTACCACCTCAAAATCCTTAAAAACCTGAGCTTCATAACTCCAAAGTACTTTTTCTAACCATGCTTCGGAATTGTAAGTGCTTATAATAACTGAAATACTGGGTTTTGACATAAAAAAATATAAAATCGTTGTAAAAATAATTATTTTCACCAACAATTAGCTACATATGCAAAAACTCACAGCCCTAATCCCTGTCGGAAATGAGATTCACAATATTGAAGGGGTCATTGACTCCGTAAATTTTGCTGACGAAATCTTAGTTGTTGACAGTTACAGTATCGATGGAACTTTTGAAAAAGCACAGGAACTTGCCACAAGAGTTTTAAGACGAGACTATCATTATTCTGCTTCTCAAAAAAATTGGGCCATCCCTCAGGCAGAGCATGAGTGGATTTTGTTAGTAGATGCTGATGAGCGCGTAACCCCTGAACTTAAAAATGAAATTCAAGGCATTTTAAATGATCCTCCCTTAGATATAATGGCGTTTTGGATAGGGCGCAACAATCATTTCATGGGGGAAAGGGTATATTATAGTGGCTGGAGGAATGATAAAGTCATTAGACTTTTTAAACGCGATTTTTGTAAGTATGAAGACAAACATGTCCATGCTGAAATTATTGTAAAGGGCCAGGTTGGCAAATTAAAAGAAAAGTTTTATCACAATACATACATTACTTTTGACAAGTATATTGAAAAAATGAACCGTTACGCCTGGTGGCAGGCAAAAGATTATGACAAAAAAACAGGTGTGCTAACACCGTATCATTTTGTAATTAAGCCATTTTGGGGATTCTTTAAACATTATGTCGTTCAAAGTGGGTTTAGAGATGGTGTTGTAGGATTCACCATAGGTTATATACAGGCCTATGTGATATTTATGAGGTATGTAAAGCTCTGGTTATTGCGCAGAAATAGAGAATAAACTATTGCTTCCAAAACTTAAGTTTCCTTTTTAATCGTCTTTTTCTGTGATATTTTTTTTGATAGTCTTCCGTTTCCTTCCACATTAGTTTAAAGACTTTATCATAATCTTCACCGGAACATTTGGCATACTCGCGACTCATCACTTCAACCATAGATCTATGAGGGGTTAACCTGGAAAAATTCTTAATTCTGGCTTCAAAATCCATAGGTACAAACCGCATTCTATTCAGGTCTACCAAATAGAATTCATACGTACCACCCTGCCCTTTTATAAGGGTATTTCCGGCAGAATGATCTAAAAAATGGATACCCTTTTCGTGCAAACTAAAGGTGAACCGGGTAAAAGCTTCCAGAATTTTTTGATGGCCGGGAATGTCAAAATCCTTTATCAGGTCTCTATAGGTATAATCACAATCTAAATGTTCAGTCACGTAAAAACTTTGCTTGAACAACAGTCTGGATTTAAATTCAAAATAAGCCAGTGGTTTGGGGGTTCCAATATGCATTTCCAAAAGCTTATTGGCATATTCAAAAGACCGTTGCGCCTTACTTTTTCTAAAAAAATTATATGCAATTTGGTTAATAAGGTTAGGCACTTTAAAGGCCTTAACATTAATAACAAGATCATTAACCTTAAAAAGTTTGATAGTATTCCTTCCGGAGATGAAAATTTCACCTTCAGATTCAAAATTATTAATAATGCTTAAAAGCTTGTCTTCAATATCCAGATAATCCCCATGTACTTCATTAAACATAAACACAATATTTAATCCATAGACCCTTTAAGTAATGCCGCGGCTTTACGTGTTGCTGTTTCAGCATGATATCCGGACATCACCTTATCCTGAAACTCAATAACACTTTTCTTCATCTTGTCATAGTCCGCTTTAGACAACCCACTTAAAACCGCTTCTAATGTTTCTAAATTTGAAATCCCTATTCCTAAATTATTATCAACTATAAAAGGTGCTAAAGCAGCCTCATTCCAAATAATTACAGGCAACCCGCTTAAAAGATACAAAGACGTTTTATGTGGGTTGTTAAATCTTAAATATTCCCCAAATCGTCCGGTACAGGTTTTGGTTGAAGGGCCATCCCATACCAATCCAAAATGGCCTTTTATACTAAAAGCTACTTTATCTGAAGGTAAAGCGCCATGATAGGTAAGTATCGAATCTTTTTGATCTACTTTTCTTTGGTCCTCTTCAAAACCTTTGCCGTATAAATTTAAGTAGTAGTTGGAATTACTTAGGGTGTCAAAATCATATAAATAGGAATTCTTTTCACCACTCATGCCTCCGGCATAGACTATTCCATATTTACCATTGGCAGTGACATGGTCATTTTGATCCGGCCTTAGTTCTGAGATATAATCGAATAGATCTAAAGAGATGATGTCTCTGTCTATATTATGATCCAAAAACCAGTTCTTCATAACCAAATTATGAACAATAATAGCATCAGACTTTTTCAACTTGGTCAGTTCTTTTTCCCTGTCCCTGGTTCTTCCTCTTAAAAACCTCACGTCATGTATCAGTGTTATAATTTTACACCGTTTTATTTTAGCTACCAACAGAATATACTTTCTGTATTTATTAATGGGATATTGTGTACATAAAATGGCCCCAAATGGTAATTTTATCAAAGCCAAAGTTATACCGAAGAAATTTTTTATGGCACCAATGGTAGAATTAGGAATACTGGATTGTTTAAAACCAAGGTTTATAAAACCCATTTTATTTAAAACATATTCATAATCCGTCTTGGCTTTTCCTGCTGCACTAAACAACGATTTATAGTTTTTAGATATATAATACATTAACAAACTATTTTTTTTAACTATTTAGTAATATTATTGCATAATATAACCATTGGTTAATATGCGATGCAAATGTATGATTATTTAATTGTTGGCGCCGGCCTTTTTGGCAGCGTATTTGCCCATGAGGCAAAAAAGAGGCATAAAACCTGCCTTGTCATTGATAAAAGACCGCATTTGGGCGGTAATGTCTATTGTGAAAATGTTGATGGTATCAATGTCCACAAATATGGCGCTCATATTTTCCATACAAATGACAAAGCCATTTGGGACTACGTGAACCAATTTGCAACGTTTAACAATTATGTTAATTCACCATTAGCAATTTCAAAGGGTAAATTATACAACCTGCCCTTTAACATGAACACTTTTCATGCGCTTTGGAATGTAAAAACACCTGCTGAAGCCAAACAAATAATTGATGATCAGGTAAAAAAATATGGCTATAAAAATCCAAAAAACCTGGAAGAACAAGCACTTTCTTTGGTAGGAAAAGATATTTATGAAACCCTGATCAAGGAATATACAGAAAAGCAATGGGGAAGAAAAGCTGTTGAGCTTCCCGCATTCATTATAAAAAGGCTCCCAATACGATATACCTTTGACAACAATTATTTCAATGATATTTACCAGGGGATCCCGATTGGTGGCTACAACAAAATTGTAGAGGGCCTATTAAATGGCATAGATACGCTTACAAACACAAATTTCTTAGATCACAAGGAGGAATTAAGCGCTAAAGCAAAAAAAATAGTTTTTACCGGGCCCATTGACGCCTATTTTAATTATAAGTACGGGGCATTAGAATACAGGTCCTTACGTTTTGAACATGAGCATTTAAACGAAACTAACTTTCAGGGCAATGCTGTGGTAAACTATAGTGACCTGGAGGTTCCATTTACAAGGATAATTGAACATAAACATTTTGAGTTTGGCAAACAAAACCATACGGTTATAACAAGAGAATACCCGGAACAATGGACGCATGAAAAAGAAGCGTATTACCCTATAAATAATAAAGAAAACCAAAGCAGATATCAAAAATATCGGGATTTGGCAGCACATGAACCTGATGTTATTTTTGGCGGGCGTTTAGCGGAATACAAATATTACGACATGCACCAAATAATAGCTTCTGCACTGAAAAAAGCGGAAAAGGAATTTCATCATACCATGTCATCATGATCAACCGGGAAATACAAAAAGCCATACAGGTCTTAAAAGAAGGCGGACTCATACTCTACCCTACAGATACCGTTTGGGGTATTGGCTGTGATGCTTCAAATGAAGAAGCTGTAAAAAAAGTATATGAATTAAAGCAGCGCGAAGACAGTAAGGCCTTAATCTGCCTGGTGGCCGATGACAGAATGCTGAAAAAATATGTAAAAGAAATCCCATTCGCTGCACATAGTATTATCGATGTTACAGATAAACCCACTACCATTATATATGACGATGCCCAAAATTTAGCACCAAATTTAATTGCTGACGATGGCACTATTGCCATCAGGATCCCCGATGACGATTTTTGCTATTGGTTATCAAGAAAGTTCAACGGGGCCATTGTATCAACCTCTGCTAATATTAGTGGGCAACCAACACCTAAATCTTTCAAAGAAATAACTCCTGATGTTTTAAAAGGAGTAGACTATGTTGTAAATTTGCATCGCGAAAAAATTTGTGCTAAACCTTCGTCCATTATTAAACTGAGCAATGATGGTATTGTAAAGATTAAACGCAAATAAAGTTGTCGCCACGAATTCACGAATAATTTATGTCTAACATTATTTATAAAGATAAAAGCTATACCATAGTCGGTGTCTTATTTGAAGTATATAATAACTTAGGCAGTGGTTTTTCTGAAATCGTGTATAAAGATGCTTTGGAATATGAGTTTAAAAAACTAGACATTCCGTTTGTAAGGGAAAAAGAGTACAAAGTACATTACAAAGATGTTATTTTGCCGCATAAATTTTATGCTGATTTTGTTGTTTTTGATAAAATCATACTGGAAATAAAATCAATTGAAAAACTTAATGACAAACATACAGCCCAATGTATAAACTACTTGAAAGTATCACAATGTAAGTTAGCCATTTTGGCAAATTTTAGTAAAGAATTTTTAGATCATAAACGAATTGTTTTATAAACATTCGTGCATTAGTGGCCACAAGAAAATGAATTATAAAGAAGCATTACAACATCCCGTTTTTAGAACCATTTCCCTGGCGGCTGAAGAACTTCAGCTGGAAGCTTACGTTATCGGTGGGTTTGTGCGCGATTTTATTTTAAAACGTGGTAATGCCAAAGATATTGATATTGTAGCCATAGGCAGTGGTATTAAGCTTGCCAAACAAGTTGCCAAAAACTTACCAAACAAACCAAAAGTTCAGGTTTTCAAGACTTATGGTACGGCCATGCTCAGGTATGATGATATTGAGATTGAGTTTGTTGGTGCCCGAAAGGAATCGTATTCAGAAGATAGCAGAAACCCCGTAGTTGAAAATGGCAGCTTACAAGATGACCAAAACCGACGCGATTTTACTATAAATGCCTTAGCTTTAGGCCTGAATGAGGATGCTTTTGGTAAACTGTTAGATCCTTTTAATGGTATTCAGGATTTAGAACACCAGATTATAAGAACACCTTTGAATCCGGACATTACCTATAGTGATGACCCATTAAGAATGTTAAGAGCTATACGGTTCGCCACGCAATTACATTTTACTATTGAAGCCCATAGTTTAAATGCCATCACCAAAAATGCTTCAAGAATTAAGATCATTACCAAAGAACGTATTGTTGCTGAATTGAACAAGATCCTTGAGAGCCCAAAACCGTCCATAGGCTTTTTACTTTTGGAAAAAACGGGATTATTAGATCATATACTTCCAGAGCTTACTGCTTTGAAAGGTGTTGAAGAAGTTGAGGGTCAACGTCATAAAGACAATTTTTATCATACCCTGGAAGTGGTTGATAATATCTCTGAACACACTGATAATCTCTGGTTACGTTGGGCTGCTTTATTGCACGATATAGGCAAGGCTCCAACTAAAAAATTCAACAAAAAAGTAGGCTGGACATTTCATGGGCATGAATTTGTAGGAGCTAAAATGGTATATCGGTTGTTCAAGCGATTGAAAATGCCATTGAATGATAAAATGAAATTTGTACAGAAAATGGTACTGATGAGCTCACGCCCCATAGTACTTGCTCAGGATATTGTGACTGATTCCGCCGTGAGACGCCTGGTTTTTGATGCCGGTGATTATGTGGACGATCTTATGACATTGTGCGAAGCCGATATTACCACCAAAAACCCTAAGAGATTCAAAAAATATCATAACAATTTTAAAATCGTACGCGATAAAATTGTTGAAGTTGAAGCACGCGATCATGTTCGGAATTTTCAACCGCCTATTTCCGGTGAAGAGATCATGAAAACCTTCAACTTAAAACCTTCAAAAGAAATAGGTGTTATAAAAGAATTTATAAAGGAAGCCATTCTTGAAGGCGATATTCCCAATGAATATGAAGCGGCTTACAATCTTATGCTGGAAAAAGGTAAAAAACTGGGATTAAAAGTCATTGGTAATGATTAAACTGGTAAGAACAAACTCCAAAAATGAAGCCTTTATTGCACTGGTAAACCTATTGAATGGCTATTTAAAAACCGTTGACGGGACGGAGCATGATTTTTATATGCAATACAACAACATTGATGTTCTAAACCATGTGGTGATTGCCTATCATGACTCTATTCCTGTAGGTTGTGGTGCTTTTAAAAAATTTGATGACGATGCTGTTGAAATTAAACGCATGTTCACGCTTCCGGAGTATAGAGGTAAGGGAGTAGCAACACTAATATTAAAGGAATTGGAAACCTGGGCTAAAGAAGCCCGTTATAACATTTGTGTTTTAGAAACCGGGAAACGGCAGATTGAAGCTGTGAATTTTTATAAAAAAAAGCGTTACCAGGTTATTCCTAATTACGGACCGTACAAGGACATAGCCAATAGCCTGTGCTTTAAAAAAATACTTTCTTAAAATGATGAACAAAGACAATAAAAAAGTTATTTACTGGCTGCTAACCGGATGCTTCCTCATCTTTGTTATGGTGGTGGTTGGTGGTATTACAAGATTAACGCATTCGGGGCTCTCCATTTCAAATTATAAATTGATCTCAGGCACTATTCCCCCAATGAATGAGGTAGAATGGCAAGAAGCTTTTGATTTGTACAAACAATACCCTGAATATCAAAAGCTGAACAGTCATTTTACATTACAGGATTTTAAAGACATTTATTTTTGGGAATGGTTGCACCGGGTCATTGGAAGGCTCATTGGTATTGTATTTTTTATTCCGTTCTTGTACTTTTTAATAACCAAACAACTTTCAAAACCTACCATCAAAAAATCAATCATTTTACTTGGACTAGGTGCCTTTCAAGGGTTTTTAGGCTGGTATATGGTTAAAAGCGGATTGGTAGACAATCCGGATGTAAGCCATTACAGGCTCGCTGCACACCTTACTACGGCATTTATAACCTTTGCATATACCTATTGGGTAGCACTTGATCTGAGATATCCCAATAAGAAACCTGTGGATATTAAATTTAGAAACCTGGTCAGGTTTAGCCTTGCCATTTTGTTATTGCAAATTATTTACGGAGCCTTTGTTGCCGGATTAGATGCCGGATTTATCCATAATCACTGGCCCATGATGAGCGAAGGCAAGTTTATGCACGAAACGGTTTATATAGAGCAAGACCCGCTTTATAAAAATTTTATTGAAGGTAAAAGCGGCGTTCAGTTTGTTCACAGAATCTTAGCCTATGTAGTGGTTTTATTGGTATTTCTTATATGGAAAAACTCAAAAAAACTAAACTTAACAAAACTTCAATCAAAGGGAATTAAGGCACTAATGATCATGGTCGGGCTTCAATTTTTATTGGGTGTTTTCACCATACTTTTACAAGTTCCCGTTTGGTTAGGTGTGGCCCATCAGGTGGGTGCTTTTTTCTTATTAAGCGCCATGACATTTACACTGCATCGTTTTAGCAAATAATCTAAAAAGCTTAACTTTGCCTCATAATTTTGCATCATGATTTATAGATTTAGAGTAATACTTGATAATGATACGGAAGACGATATTTTTCGTGATTTAGAGATTAGAGAAAGTGACTCTTTAGAAGATTTACACAATATCATCACCCAATCTTTTGGGTTTGAAGGTAGTGAGATGGCATCGTTCTATATAAGTGATGAGCACTGGAATCAGGGCGAAGAAATTTCGTTATTCGATTTAAGCGATGATGGTTCTGCGCGTCTAATGAATGAAACTACGATCAATGATGTGGTTCATGAAGCACAACCAAAACTTATATATGTCTACGACTTTTTAAGCATGTGGACGTTCTATGTAGAACTTGCCGAAATCGTTGAAGAAGCAGAAAGTACGGATTATCCGAACCTCATGTTTGTTCACGGGCAAATTCCCGACACCGCTCCTGATCGCTTATTTGAATCAGAGTCCGATGAGGATGTTTTCAATGAATTTGAAGACGACTTTGATGTTGATGATTACACCAACTTAGATTTTGACGAAAACTGGAATTAGTATTAGCCCAGTTTCAACGGATTCACATTCTCGTAGTTTGTTGTTAAAAATTCCAATCCGCATTTTAGTATTTGCCCCATACTATTACAGTTATTAAACTTTTCGTCTTTGGAATACCTGAAAATGTCGCTTCTAAGCATTTCAATATGTTGTTTGGTAGATATCGTATCCACTTTCATACAGGATAATAACGACTCAATCCTGTCGTGAAAACTTTTTAAACGCTTAACCAAAATGGAACGCTCTTCCGTTTTATACTGCGCTATGGACAACTTTTGAAAAGTTTGCGATACCATTTGAACCATTTCCAGATTTTCCTTGAAGAATTGTGGCCTGTAAATATTAAACTTGCCTTCATAGGATTGCTGGTCAAAATCAATAGCTCTGATCTTATACACTACATGATCAAAATCATGTGTGGGCACAATAACATAATTGTAGGAGCGCATATCACCCAAAAGCCTGATCATACAACGCTCGTTGAATTTCACAAACTCCTTGGCTATTTGAGCTTTTTCAGATTTATTACAACTAGGCAGCATATCCTTTATAAACACATCTCCGGGAATTCCCGCAATATGTTCTTCAATTAAAGTATCCCTATAAACTAAAAAATTAAGGTTATAGGGAGACAGCATATGCTCAAGTTCCAAACCGTAAATCCGGGAAGCATCAGCTGTTTTTATATAAAAATACGTATAGTTGTCATTTAAAATATTTCTGATTTTTATTCTGAAGGGTTTTGAATTTCCAAACGTGCAATAATCAATAGCATCAACACTTAAAAAAGGATGCACTTCCTCATTTCCGTCGGAATGTAAAATAGTATAAACTTTCTTTAGTGACAGCTCTATTTCTTCGCGCTCATAATCATTATAATACACTCTAATCCATAACGTATCATTATCATTTTCATCATAGACCACTACCGAACCCTGAAAGCGTAATAAATCATGATAAAAAATAGGGATTTCTATATTTCTATTATATTCAGTGAGGTAGTTGCTTAATTTCTCGCTAACCGGATACGTTGGTTTCTTTTTAGATATTTTTAAATCCTTCATGATGTAAAATTAGGTAATTTTAAAGGTTTTATCGCTATCCTGTAACAAAATAAGAACAGGCTCGTCTTACCCATATAACTAACCAATGTCAAATGGATTTTGACATAAAAAACGTTACAATTTGGAATCCATTCTTACAATTAATAATCTCACCAAAAAATTTGGGTATCTAACAGCAGTAAAAGATTTATCGTTTACCATTAACAAAGGAAATGTCTATGGTATTCTGGGGCCTAACGGCAGTGGAAAATCAACTACTTTGGGAGTTGTTTTAAATGTAGTCAACAAAACGCACGGCGACTTTCACTGGTTTGACGGCAATACCTCAACCCATGATGCCTTGAAAAAAGTAGGTGCTATTATAGAGCGTCCCAATTTTTACCCGTATATGTCCGGATATCAAAACCTAAAACTGGTTTGTAAAATTAAAGGTGTTGATTATGGTAAAATTGATGAAAAGCTTGAGATTGTTGGGCTTTTAGATCGAAAAGACAGTAAATTCAGAACCTTTTCATTAGGTATGAAACAACGACTGGCTATTGCCTCTGCCCTTTTAAATGATCCGGAAATTTTAATTTTAGATGAACCTACGAATGGTTTAGACCCTCAGGGAATTCACCAGATCAGAGAGATTATTAAACAAATTGCCGCTAAAGGCACTACCATTTTGTTGGCCTCACATTTATTGGATGAGGTTGAAAAAGTGTGCTCCCATGTGGTCGTTTTAAGAAAAGGAGAAAAATTGTATTCCGGCAGAGTAGACGAAATGATCTCAAGCCACGGTTTCTTTGAGTTAAAATGTAATGATAATGAGGCCCTGGTTAAACTGTTGGAAAACCATAAATCCTTTGGGAACATTAAAGTGGAAGATGATTTGATTACTGCTTTTTTAACGGAACCCATGAAGTCTGATGCCTTTAACAAATATCTTTTTGAAAATGGTATTGTACTCACGCACCTGATCCAACGAAAAGAAAGCTTAGAAGAACAATTCCTGCAACTAACAGATAACCAAACCAACCAAATTTAGTAACATGTTAAGACTTTTAAATTTAGAATTACAAAAATTACTATTAAACAGAACCAGTAAAATACTGATTTTCGTATCGTTTATTTTACCCTTTTTTGTTATACTGTTATCGTCTTTAAGAATTAATGTTTTTGGTTTTTTTACACTTGAGTTAGGGGAATTAGGGATCTTCAATTTTCCTGTTATCTGGCATTTAACCACATTTTTTGCCTCTCAGTTCAAGTTCTTTTTTGCCATAGTAGTGGTTAGTATGATCGGTAATGAATACAGTAATAAAACCATAAAACAAAATCTCATTGATGGTTTGAGCAAAAAGGAATTTATCCTCTCAAAATTTTATACCATCATTTTCTTTTCATTGGTTTCAACCCTATTGATATTCTTGATCTCCTTGTGTATTGGCTTATATTATTCCAGCTATAACGAAGCTTCCATAATTTTGCAGGAAACCGAGTTTTTAATGGCATATTTTGTAAAACTTATTGGTTTTTTCAGCTTGTGTTTATTCTTTGGAATGCTTGTAAAACGATCGGCTTTTGCTTTAGCATTTTTGTTTATTCTATATATCCTTGAGTGGATAATATTTGGTTTAATCACCTGGAAGTTCAACGTAGACACCGCTGAAAAAATACAAAATTTCTTCCCGCTAAAATCTATGTATAAGCTAATAGACCAGCCTTTTCAAAGAATTGCTATGACAAAATTTCCTGAAAAAGCAAATTTAGCTTACGATTATGCAGTACATTGGCATGAAATGGCTATAGTTTTGGCTTGGACAGCCTTATTTATCTTTTTATCGTATAGATTATTAAAAAAGCGCGATTTATAATATCTTTGATAGCCTTGGCTATTGAAGAAGAATGAAAAAAATCACCGCATCCCTCATATTGTGTGTTTTTAGTATGTGCGTCTTTGCTCAAAGACAGGCATCTAACTGGTATTTTGGTTTTGGTTCGGGCATTCAGTTTAACCTGGCAAGTAACTCCATTACTTCGGTTGATAATGGCCAATTGTTCACTAATGAAGGCTGTTCATCTATTTCAGATGAGGCCGGAAACCTGTTGTTCTATACTGACGGTACCATAGTATGGAATAGAAATCATAGCCAAATGATGAATGGCTTGGGGTTATTTGGCGACAACTCCAGTACCCAATCCGCCATTATAGTACCCAAACCTGATGATAAAAATATTTATTACATATTTACGGTGGATACTACAGTTGGTTTAGATCCCGATAATGGTTTCAACTATTCTATTGTGGATATGACGCTTGATGGTGGTTTGGGAGGCATCACTCAAAAAAATGTAAACCTGCTTCAGCATTGTTCGGAAAAATTAACGGCTGTTTTAAAAGATTGTATCACAAAATCCATTTGGGTTATTACCATGGCTTCAGAAGATGGTATTACGGCTGAATACAATACCTTTCACGCCTTTGAAGTTAGCGATTCGGGGGTAAGCCCAACCTCTGTTAAGTCTACATTTTCTTCAATAATTACCGATAGACGGGGTTATTTAAAAGTATCACCGGACGGAACAAAAATGGCCGCTGCCCATGTTAGCAGTGGTTTGCAGGTTTTTGATTTTGATGCTTTTACGGGACAGGTCACTAACCTACAAGATATAGCCATTGCCAGTGAAGGTAGTCCTTTTCCGTATGGCATTGAGTTTTCTCCTAACAGTCAATTACTCTATGTACACGCCTCTAACAACTTTTTTGATGTGGAAAACAGATCAAACAATGAGATCCCTTCCAATCACACGTCTGTTTTAGTTCAGTTTAATATGATGGCCCCGGATATTCAGGGATCACAAGCAATTCTGGATGACAGGATTTTGTATAGAGGTGCCCTGCAACTTGGTCCCAACGGAAAAATATACAGGGCCTTAAGTGCTACTTATACTCAAGGCTTACCATATCTGGGAGTCATTCATAACCCAAACAATTTAGGTGTTGCCTGCA
The DNA here is from genome assembly GCF_028281565.1 of Seonamhaeicola sp. Lineage (GTDB taxonomy): Bacteria > Bacteroidota > Bacteroidia > Flavobacteriales > Flavobacteriaceae > Seonamhaeicola. The sequence continues at coordinate 354,588 of NZ_JANQJQ010000021.1, read as the reverse complement.
ACTATCAACATAATGCTGTAAACCTGTTCCCTAATACGTCATCGCAGGGCCTCCCTCCATTTATTGCCTCATTCTTTAATAAACAAGTTGATATTATTAAAAACGGAGAAAGTGCCACAAACCTGAACCTTTGTGAAGGGGATTCGTACCGGCTTACTTCAGTTGACATCCCCGGTGCAACCTACAGCTGGACACTGGATGAAACACCGCTACCGGAAACGGATTATGATTTGATAGTAACCCAAAGTGGCCATTATGAAGTTTATATAGACCCAAATAATGGTGACTGCGCTATCGAAGGTGATGCTTTTGTTTTATTTAACCCTAACCCCATTGCCAATAATCATACTATTTTACAATGTGATGAAGATGGTATGGCCGATGGCTTTACACTTTTTAATTTAAATGAAGCTATTGTTGATCTAAATGAAAGTGATAATAACACATCTACCAGGTTTTATACGGATGCAGCCAGAACTAATGAGATTGACGGTAGTTCATTTGCCAATACGTCCAACCCGCAAACTATTTATGTTGAAGTTCTTAATACGCTGACTAATTGCTATGCATATGCCGAACTTACTTTAGATGTTAGTGTGACAGATTCCAATGACACATCGATTGAGGTCTGTGACGATGATGGTTCTGAAGATGGTTTTTATAGCTTCAATTTAAAAGATATTGATAGTGAAGTAATCAGCGGATTACCTTCGGGGTTAACCGTTTCCTATTACCAAACTTATGAAGAGGCCCTCTTAGAACAGAATAATTTAGGTGATTCCTTTACAAATACAACGCCTTATAATCAAACCATTTATGCCAGGGTGGAAAATGCTAATAATTGCTATGGTATTAGTGAAGTATCACTTACGGTTAATGAACTTCCAAATATAGATACCGAAGATCTTGTTTATTATTGCCTTAACTATTTCCCGTCTGTCATTACATTGAATGCCGGTTTGATAAATGACAGCCCTACAAATTATAGCTATGACTGGTCTACCGGAGACAACACTTATAGTATTGACGTCAATGAAGCTAAAGATTATGTCGTTACGGTTACCAACTCTAATAGGTGTTCAAAAACCCGAACCATAATCGTTGAGGCTTCTAATATTGCCACTATTGAGGATATTAAGATTGAAGACGCTTCTCAAAATAATGTTGTGACGGTGATGGCTTACGGGGAAGGCGAATACCAATACAGTTTGCTTGATCAAAACGGTTTAGTATATGCCTCATACCAGGATAGCCATGTATTTGAGAATGTAGCTCCGGGGTTTTATTCTGTTATCGTAAGAGATGTTAAAAATGATTGCGGAGCTACAGTACCTGAAAGAATTAGTGTGATTGGGTTTCCAAAATATTTAACGCCAAATAATGATGGTTTTAATGACACATGGCAGGTACTTGGGGTTTCAAGCATGTTCCAGCCTGATACAAAAATCCAGATATTTGACAGATACGGAAAACTAATAAAAGAATTAAGTCCGTTAGGTGAAGGTTGGGATGGATTATTTAACGGAGAAAAATTACCATCAGATGATTACTGGTTTTCTGTCAGGTTACAGGACGGTAGGATTTTTAAAAACCACTTTACTTTAAAATATTAAACTATATTAGATTTGTTCAAAAAACCTTTTCTTTACTTTTTATTCATTGTGGCTGGCTTAAACAGCTTTGCACAACAGCCTAATGACTGCGTTGATGCCATTATAACCTGTGGAAACTCAGATGTTAATTTAGATGTTAGTGGCTTCGGAACTCAGGAATTATTCGGTACAAATATTTGTGGCGGAGGTGGCGGTAGCTTAGGAGAGAATAACAGCGTATGGCTGCAGGTAACTTTGGTTACCAGTGGTACACTGGGTTTTACATTAACACCGCAAAGTACAGCAATAACTGAAGATTATGACTTTTTCGTTTATGGCCCTGATGTATCTTGTTCGGATATCGGACAAGCTATCAGATGTTCCAGTACAAACCCTCAAGCGGCTAATCAGGGTAACAACCTAACCGGAATGAATGCTTCCTCTACAGATACATCTGAAGGCCCTGGTCCGGATGGAGATAGCTTTGTAAGATGGTTAGATGTTCAGGCCGGGGAAACCTATTTTATAGTGATTGACCGGCCGATAGGAAATAGTCCTTTTAATCTGGAATGGACAGGAACAGCACAATTTGCGGATCCACCAACAGATCAGTCCAATAGCATTGGGCCAAGGAACCCAACCGATATGGAAAGTTGTGATATAGTTGCGCCGTTCAATGACGGTTTTACAAGCTTTAACATATCTGACAATACACCGTTAATTACCGGAACACAAACCGATGTTACCATTACTTATCATGCTTCTGAAAGTGATGCTAACATTGGGATAAATGAATTGGTTAGCCCGTATACCAATATAAGCAATCCGCAGAAAATTTTTGTTAGAATTACTAATAACATCACCGAGTGTTTTGAATTGACCGATTTTGATTTAAGTGTAAATTTGGGGCCGGGTATTTTAGTACCTTCTGATTTCGTTCTGTGCGATAATATGAATGATGGTGATGACAAAAATGGGCGCACAGATTTTGACCTGACACAAAAAAATAATGAAATTCTAAACGGATTAGTCCCTTCAGATTATAACATAACATACCACAGCACTCAGGTGGATGCAGAGAACAGAGCCTCTCCATTACCCAATTCATATTACAATGTAACACCTTTTAATGAACAGGTTTTTGTCAGAGTTGAAGATGTATTATATCCGGATTGCAAAAGTATTGTGGCTTTAAACCTGGTAGCAAACCCTAACCCTATAGCTTTCAATCATACCATTTTACAATGTGACGAAGATGGCCATGTTGATGGTTTTACGCTTTTCAATTTAAATGAAGCAAATATAAGTTTGACAGGTGGTGATAATAACTTATCCACCAGATTTTATACAGACTCAGCCAGAACTGTTGAAGTTGACGGCAATGCTTTTTCTAATACAACAAACCCACAAACTATTTATGTTGACGTTATTGATACCAGAACAGGTTGCTTGAGTTATTCTGAGCTTATACTGGATGTTAGTACAACAGATTCAAATAACGCCACATTGACTACTTGTGATGATGACGGATTAGAAGATGGGTTTCACCAGTTCACCCTAAGTGATGCTGATAGTGAAGTGACTAACGGCCTTATTACCGGCCTGGATATAGCTTATTATCAAACCTATGAAGAGGCGCTTTTAGAGCAAAACAATTTAGGAAATACGTTTACCAATACCATACCGTATACTCAAATTATTTATGCCCGGGTTGAAAACGCCAATAACTGTTATGGCATTAGTGAAGTAACCCTGGTTGTAAATGAACTTCCGGACATTGACATCGAAGATTTGACATATTATTGCTTAAATCAGTTTCCGGTACCCATTACTTTAAATGCAGCTGTTTTAAACGATTCGCCAAACAACTATACTTATAATTGGTTATCAGGAGAAGATTCCTATGAAATTGAAATAAACGAAACAGGACATTATGAAGTAACCGTTACCAATGGCAATGGATGTTCGAAAACCAGAACAATTACAGTAGAAGCATCAAATATTGCGACCATAGATGATATAAAAGTAGATGATGCATCACAAAACAATACTATAACCGTTATTACATCGGGTGAAGGCATATATCAATATCGGTTATTGGACGAAAACAACGTGGTTTATGCAGATTATCAGGATAGTAACCTATTTGATAACGTATTTCCGGGCATTTATACTGTTACCGTAAGAGATATAAAAAATGATTGCGGAACCGTGAGTAAAGATGTTTCGGTAATAGGATTTCCAAAATTTTTTACGCCTAATAATGACGGATCGCATGATACCTGGCAGGTTTATGGCGTTTCCAGTATGTTTCAGCCTAACACAAAAATTAGAATTTTTGACAGGTTTGGTAAACTTATAAAAGAATTAAATCCGTTAGGTGAAGGATGGGACGGTATGTTTAACGGAGAGAAATTACCGTCAGATGATTATTGGTTTTCAGTTAGATTACAAGACGGTAGAATTTTTAAAAATCATTTTACTTTAAAAAACTAATACTAACACCTTAAAAACCAATAAAATTGCATTTTATCCGATTTTTTTTGCATTTCATCTAAAAAAGACCTATTTTTCCGCAAAATATTTCGGACTAAAAACCCGGAATATTGAGCCTAAAAAATCGGAACAAAAAAACCTACAGCTATGAGATTTGTTTATCTATTCTTAATTGCCCTTATCTGCAGTTGCGGTATGGTATTTTCGCAGCAAATCTCGGTGGACAGTTCCGTAGGTTTACAACAACTCATTGAAGACAACCTAGTTAACGGTTGTGTAGAAATTTCTAATATAACCTCATCCGTAAACGGAAATTCTACAGGCTTTCCAAGTTACGCCTACTTTGAAAGAGGCTCCTCTAATTTCCCTTTTCAAAATGGTATCATGCTGTCAACCGGTAGTGCCAATTCCGGGGGTAATGGGGTTAGAACTCCCACGCTTAGTGAGGGCTCAACCGTTTGGGGAACTGATCCGGATTTAGAAGCAGCTTTGGGAATTACCAATACTTTAAATGCAACCTCTATTGAGTTTGATTTTGTTTCAATTTCCAGCCAATTTCAATTTAACTACCTATATGCTTCGGAAGAATATTTTGATATCCTGCCGTGCCAGAATGTTACAGACCATTTTGTTTTTCTTATAACAGAAGCCGGGACTGGCAATCCGTACCGAAACATTGCATTAGTGCCTAGTACAACTAGCCCTGTTAATTCAGTTACGGTTCATAATGAAATTTTTGGCGTATGCCCCGCGCAAAACGATCAATATTTTGATGCATATAATGTTGGAGACACCAATTATAATGGTAGAACAACCGTTTTAATGGCCTCGGAAACTATTGTTCCTTATGTACAATATCACGTCAAGTTAATTATTGCAGACCAAAGAGATGGTAATTTTGATTCGGCGGTATTTATTGAAGGTAACAGTTTTGAAGTTTTAGATTTAGGAGACGATATTGAAACCTGTGCCGGATCGGTGCTTTTAGATGCAGATATACAGAACCCATTGGCATCTTATGCCTGGTTTTTAAACAACACTTTAATTCCCGGTGAAACTAACCCAACTCTGAATGCCATTCAGGATGGAACGTATAGAGTTGAAGTTACGGTACCTTTAAACTCCAATAGTTGTGTTGAAGAAGATGAAATTAATGTGGTTCTTAATACGGAAGAACCCATTAATCCGATAACAGATTACGAATTGTGTGATGATTCCAGTAATGATGGCTCAGAAGTATTTGACCTAACAACCAAAAACACTGAGTTAATTGCTAATATTCCTTTTAGCAATTATACATTTACCTATCATTTTTCTGATGCCGATGCCAGAAATAATATTAGTGCAATAAATGCCCCCATCTCTAATACGTCAAATCCGCAAACCATCTATGTTAGAATTGATGATTTAGACAGTAACTGTTTCGCTTATACCAACTTTGATCTCATTGTTAATCCGGCTCCGGATGCTACCCCACCATCACCTCTGGAAACCTGTGATAGTGATGATACCCCGGACGGATTTACAGTTATTGACCTGACCGAAAAAGACAATGAAATAACAGGAGGGTTAAGTAACTTATCCGTAAGTTATCATTATAATGCATTAGACGCTTCTACGGGCAATAATGCCATACCCGGTTTGTATGTAAATGCTAATACACCATCAGACACTGTTTTTGTCAGAATATTGAATACGGATACAGGCTGTATTAACACCACAACTTTAACCGTTAATATAACTACAAGTCCCATAGTAAACAGAGATACGCAATTTTTGGATGCTTGTGACGCAGACCAGGATGGGAACGCTTTTTTTGATTTAACACAGGTCACGGGTGATATTTTAGGTGGCTTAACAGGTGTTACTGTTACTTTTCACGAAAGTTTCGATGATGCCGATACAGGAAGTAACCCTATTGCAGACCCGGCCAATTACGAGTACACAAATCCCGCTCTGGAACCCGGTTCAAGAAACCTTTATGTTAGAATTGTAGATGACGTCACAGGCTGTGCCTCTATTGTTCCCTTAGAAGTTCATACCAATTTATTATTAACAGGAACAGATACCGGAGATTTTGCCCTGTGTGATGTTAATGATGATGAAAATGACACTTTAGACTTCAACCTGTTCACTGTAGAAACATTTATTGGCAACGATTTACCAAACCCGATAACAGTTACATTTTATGAAACACAAGATGATCTGGATAATAATGTAAATGCGCTTGATAAATCGGTTTTATATTCGGCATTGAGCCCTACCGTACTTTATATAAGAATGGAAGATACGGTCACCGGTTGTATTGAACAATCTGAAATTACTTTGTTGGTAAACCCTATTTTATTATTTGAACCTACTGATCCGGTGCCTTATTGTGATACAGATGATGATGGCATTGTTAGTATAGACCTGCATTCCCTGGATGATTTGGTAACCGGTGGTAACCCCAGTTTTACGGTAACGTATTTTGGATCTGATGCTGATGCCCAAAATAACATGAATGCATTACCGGCCTTTTATGCCAACACCAATCCTGTTGAAACCATTTACGCCAGAATTGCAAACATAGATTCCGGTTGTTCTACGGTTAATCCTTTTGATATAGAAGTTATTGTGGCTCCGGGTACCACAACGCCTTCGCCATTTGTAATTTGCGATGATGACCAGGACGGGTTTTACACAGTAAACCTTGAGGACAAGATTCCTGAAATGATTGCTAGCACTACAGGCATAAATATAGATTTCTTTACAACTGAAAATGATGCAATAGCCAATACAAATCCAATACCAACCCCAAATAGCTTCAATGCTGAAACCCAAACCATTTATACCCGTTTTGAAAGTTCTGTTTCCGGTTGTTATAATATAAATACCATTGAAATAATTGTAAATACATTACCGCTGATACCTTCAGATCTGGAATTTCAAATATGTGAAGTCACGGGCACAACAGTTGCGGACTTTCTATTAGTTGAAATGGACGACGATATTTTAGGAACTCAGACCGGTAAAGAAGTTTATTATTTTGAAAATGAAAATGATGCCTTAACGGGCAACTTAGTCAATGCGATTGATAAAAATAATGTATATCAAAATACGTCAAGTCCACAAACGATCTACATCCGTGTTGAAAATTTAACGGCAGATCCGGATACTTGTTACGCTACATCTTCGATGATATTACAAGTATCTCCGGAACCTATATACAATCCTGTAATAGACTTTTTGGTTTGTGACGATTCGTCTAACGATGGGCTTCACACTTTTGATTTAGACGCCAAAAGAACTGAAATATCGCAAGGTTCTACAGATAACCTAAGCATTTCGTTCCATGAAACTTTTGATGATGCCGATACTAATACCAATCCGCTAGGTGATCAATACACTAACATACAAAACCCGCAAACCATATATGTTAGAATAGAAAGTTCCGATTCTTTATGTCATATTGTTGAATCATTAGGTATTATTATCATAGAAGCTCCGAGTATTACACAAGTTTCTGCACCCTTAATAGCCTGTGATGAAGATTATGATGGCTTTACCCGTTTCAACCTGGAGGATGCCGATTTTGAATTTTTAGACAGAATCACTGATGACCTTGTTGTTCATTATTTTGAAAACTTTGATGACATTAATCCGTCAGATGGTTTTGACAATACTTTGGCCATAGCTGATCCAACAAATTTTAACTCCAATACACAAACGGTATATATTAAAGTTTGGAATAATTTAACAGGGTGCTACAGTGTCATTGATTTAGAACTCATTGTTAATTTACCACCCCAAACTAATAATCTTGGTACCATAGAAATTTGTGACAATGATACCGATACTTATGATCTGGCTCAAGTAGATAGTATGGTTGTGAATGATACTAATCTGGTAAATATTTCATATCATGGCTCTTTACCGGATGCTACAAATAACACAGGAGCATTGGCAAATATATTTAACTATACTGCAAACCTTCATGAATTTTTTGTAAGAGTTTCTGATGCTACAACAGGCTGCCCGATTATTACATCGTTCAACCTTCAAATAAACCCTAATCCGGTGGCAAATAGTACGCCCGATTTAATTTCATGCGATGATGATTACGATGGCTTTTTTGAATTCACCATTTCTACTACCAGAAATGATATTCTTGGATCACAGGATCCGAACGAGCATACCGTCACATATTATAGTAACATGGCTGACGCTGAAAACGGTATAAATTCATTAGCGAATGTGCATTCAGCTTTTGATGGTGAAGTGATCTATGCCAGAATTGAAAATAATAATACGGGGTGTTATGACATAACTAATTTTTCAACAAGAGTGAATCCACTGCCCATAATTCCAATTGATGATTTAGTTCCATTATGTATCAACGATCTGCCATTAGTAATTGATGCTTATACCGGAAATCCGGATGACACTTATGTATGGTCTACAGGTGCTACAACAACACAAATCATTCTAAACGATCCGTCGGAAATTGGTGATTATTGGGTGACCGTAACCACCCCTAATTTAATTGGCAGCGATTGTGATTACACACATAATTTCACCGTATTTGAATCCCAGGAGGCCGAAATAAACTTTACGACTACCGTAGATTTTGCTGATCCCAACAGTATTACAGTGGATGTAAGCGGTATTGGAAATTATGTTTATATTCTAGATGATGGTGAACCACAAACGTCTAATGTATTTGAAAACGTAACTTATGGCCCTCACCTAGTAACTATAAGGGATTTGAACGGCTGTATGGATATCTCGGAAACCGTGGTAGTTATAGATGTTCCTAAATATTTCACGCCTAATGATGATACATTTAACGATACCTGGCATATCATAGGCATCGAAGAAATCCCGGGAACTGTGGTATTTATTTATAACAGACACGGCAAACTACTCAAAACGTTACCCCATAATTCTATTGGCTGGGACGGAACCTTCAATGGAGAAAACATGCCATCAGATGATTATTGGTTTGTTGCCAAAGTGGTTCAGGAAGGGGAGTCATTTGATGTCAGGGGACACTTCGCATTAAAGCGATAGAGAACTTTTCTTATCTATTCTTACCAGTAATTAGTGGTTTTATTCTTTTTATCTAAAAGTTTTAAACCTTTAAGGAGTATTAGGGTCTAAAATAAATTAAATATTTATTTTAGGGGTTCGTTCTGTTCAAAGCAGTCGAATTACCAACAACTAAACTATAAAAAATTGCAATGCAAACTAGCTCCCATACAAGAAACCTGCTATTTGTTTTAGCATTTCTTATTTCTGGTATTGGATATTCACAACTTAGCAAAAAGCATTATATCCCGCCTTTAACAAGTGGTCCCAATAATGCAAACCCTGAAGATCAATATATCTACATATCAACACCTACTACTTCTCTGGTGCCATACACTATAACCGAAGTTGGTGGAACAACCATTACGGGTAGCGTTTCAAATGCCACACCTCAGGTAGTAAGTATCGGATTTGGTTATGACACTCAATTGTTTCAGGATTATGATGATAGCAGTACGGTCACTAATAATAAAGGCTACATTATTGAAGCCGAAGCTCCCATTTATGTATCAGTAAGAATGAATGCCGGTAGTGCACAGGCAGGAGCTTTAGTAAGTAAAGGACTTTCTGCTTTAGATACCACTTTTAGAATAGGAACCTACACCAGTGAAAATCCACAGGCTAACTATGTCAGTTTTATATCTGTAATGGCTACAGAAGATAATACGGCTGTTACTTTTAGTAATCTTGCTGCCGGTTTAATCATTGAAAATTATGCAGGTACCACCCCAATTAATGTTAGTTTAAATGAGCATGAAAGCTATGTTATAGCTATCAAAGGAGATATTAACATACCGTCGTTAATGGATGGCCTCATTGGTTGTTTAGTTACTTCTGATAAACCCATTGTAGTTAATTGTGGTTCTGCCAATGGTAGTTTTGGTAACGGAGGAGGAAGAGATTACGGCATAGATCAAATAGCCGGATTATCCAAAGTTGGAAATGAATACATCTTTGTTAGAGGAGATGGCACCAACGATTGGGAAAATGTATTGGTTGTAGCTCATATCGATAATACTAGTGTTAGCATCAATGGTAATGCTCCTGTCACTACATTAAATGCAGGAGAATATCATGTAATTGAAGGAAATAACTACAGTGCAGCTGGAAACATGTATGTTGAAACCTCCCAGGATGTTTTTATGTATCAGGGTGTTGGTTCAACTGGAGAGGCTAATCAGGGGATGTTTTTCGTGCCTCCTTTAAGCTGTGAAACCAGGGGAAATATTGACAACATTGCTAACATTGACAGAATAGGTAGTTTAAATTATGTAGGTGGTGTCACTATAGTTACCAAAGCAGGTGCAACAGTTACCGTAAATAATCAACCGTTATCCAATTTTGCAACGGTTGGCCCTAGTGCTGTTACCGGGAATACTGATTATGAAACCTACAGAATCACAGGGTTATCCGGTAATATATCTGTTCAAGGTAATGATGAATTATACGTAGCTTATTTTAATGTAAATGGTGCCGCCACATCAGGAAGTTTTTATTCCGGATTTCAATCCAAGCCAGAGTTTAATTTTGATGTCCAGCATGCCATCTTGGGAAATTGTATTGGTAATAACTTAACGCTAACAGTAGCAAATGCGCAAAACTTTGAAAGCTTTGAATGGCAATTTGATGACGGATCAGGGTATATTGTTTTACCGGTCACAGACCCCTTCATAACTCCAACGGTTCCCGGAAAATATAAACTGGTTGGAGAATTACCATGTGATGGTGGTTTTCTTGAATCTGTGGAAGTACCAATTAGTATTTGTCCGGATGATATTGATAATGATGGAATCATCGACAATCTAGATATTGATAATGATAACGACGGTATTCTAAACTGTACGGAATCCAGGGGAGATGTAACTATCAACCTGAATAATTTAAATAACCCGGTTTTAGAGTTTCAGGATACTACCACCAATCCAACTATAACAAGTGGTACCTATACTACCAATAGTAGTTCGGGAGGCACCAATACTTTTGTTGGCGATAATTTAGGAAATTTTACCAGTACGGTAGAAGCAGCAGCAAGTGCGGAAGGAGCGTATTCAATGACTTTTACCGAATCTGTAAATGTTAAGTTATCTGAAGATACGTCTTATACCCATACATCCGTAGATGGCGAATATTACATTGTTAGGATCTTTCCGGCAAATAAAAACATAACTTTGGTAGATCCGGACGGCAGACTGGTAGTAGATTCTAACTTTGACGGTCTTTGGGAAACCGGTGTCACTCAAATTTCAGGTTCTGAGATTCATTTTAAATATAATCCAACACCCGGTGGAACCACTCCTTTTGCATTTTTTGCTAATCAGGTGGATGGATTCGAATTCGTTCATAGATTAAGTAATTTAACTGATACGTCAAACTTTCAGGCAAATATTGCCTTAACCTGTTTTAAAAAGGATAATGACAATGATGGCGTAAAAGATGAGCTGGACTTAGACAGTGATAATGACGGCATCCCTGATTTTGTTGAAAACCAGGGTATATTAGTTGCTTTATCAGGTATTGATGTGGATACCAATGGATTAGACGACGTGTATGATCTTAATGCATTACCAATAGATACCGATGTGGATACCGTTTATGATTTCTATGATCTGGATAGTGATAACGATGGTATTTATGATTTGATTGAATCCGGGCAATTAGGTACTTTGTCCGATACCAATTTGGACGGCATAGAAGATGGTCCGATCTACGGTATAAATGGATGGGCAGATGCTGCTGAGACAGCTCCGGACAGTAATCTAATCGGATACGCTCCTAATGACTTGGACACCGACACAATTTTCTCTTACCTGGATTTAGATAGTGATGGTGACACCTGTAGTGATGTTATTGAAGCCGGTTTTTCCGATGGTAATGCAGATGATCTGCTTGGTGATAATCCGGTAGTTACTGACACTAATGGTTTAGTTACCAATGCTTCTGACGGATATACCATTCCAAATAGCAATTATCTGGATTATGCGCCTATTACCATAACAACGCAACCATTAGATACAGAATCCTGTGAGCTTTCAACAACCGTAATATCATTGGTATCATCAACCTATGATACCATTCAATGGGAAGTAAGCACCGATGGAGGTTTAAATTGGAGCACTATTGTTGATGATGCCACATATAGCGGTTCACAAACAGCAGATTTAACTATTACCAACACACCTTTATCTTTTGATACCTACGAATACAGGGCTTTTTTAGAGTTGTCCGGAAATAGTTGCGGATTATATTCCGATCCTGCGGAACTCACTGTTATTCTTTTGCCTATAGCTAATACAGCACCGACTATGTTATTATGTGATGATGACAATAATGGTACCATGCCTTTTGACCTGAATTCCCAAAATAATGCCATAACTACGGTTACCGGAATGACCATTACCTATCACACCAGTCAGGCCGATGCTGATAACGACGTAAACCCCATTACCAGTCCGTTTGAAAGCGGTAATACAACGATTTATGCACGTGTTGAAAACAATGCAAATACCACCTGTTTTGATACCTCCAGTTTCGATTTGGAAGTTTATGAAAGTCCGTTCCCCTTGTTAACGGTTACACCACTTCAGGAATGTGACGATACTTCTGTAGGGACTGATATTGATGGCTTAAAAGTGTTCGATTTAACCCAAAAAGAAACCGAAATTTTAAATGGCCAAAGTGCAGCGGACTTTACGCTAACCTACTTCACCGATGCAGGTTATACCAATCAAATACTTACACCAATAGCTTTTGCAAATACGGTTCCTAACGTACAACCTGTTTATGTTAGAATGACCAATAACGCCTATAACACTTGTGTTGCAGAAACCACATTTAATGTTGAAGTTTTCACTTTACCGGTGGTCAATAACCCAAATACATATTCACAGTGCGACGATGCATCGAATGACGGGCAGGCATTTTTCAATTTAACATTGGATCAAATTAAGGAAGAGATCAATCCAAATTATATTGCCGAAGGATTAGTATTTACCTATTATTTGACGCAAGGTGATGCTCAAAATGCTGTAAATCCTATTCCAACACCGGATAATTATCAGGATTCGCCGGGATTTACTCCTGAAACCGTTTGGGTGCGAGCAGAAAACCCTAATGGTTGCTACAGAGAAGTTCCTTTAACCTTAGAAGTAACGCCATCCAGTGTCGCCTTAAGCAGTTACAGTCCGGCCCCGCTTTTCCAGTGTGACGAAACCGGTTCTACCGTTCGCGGTAATGTGGCCACTTTTGATTTGACCCATATTCACGATCATATTTCTAACGTAATTTTTTCAACATTCAACGTAACGGTCCATTTTTTTGAGACACAAATGGATGCCGAATTAGAAACTAATGAAATACCGGATATTGTTAATCATCAAAACATAAATTCACCTATTTCCCAAAGTATTTGGGTGCGCGTAAAAAGTGATCTGGGGAACAATTGTTTGGGGCTTGAAGAATTTCCAAACCTTTTAAATGTTGAGGCTTTACCCTTTGCTAATCCGGTAACCATGGCGAGACAATGTGATTCTGACACTACGGACACAGTCATTTCTTATCCGTTCGATACCGCTTTGGTAGAATCTACCGTTTTAAACGGACAATCACTGGCAGATGTAACGGTTACTTACAATTATGTTGATATAACAGGAACACCGGTTACGTCAAACACACTTCCAAATCCGTTTGTAACCGAAACTCAAACTATAACTATTACCGTTACCAATAACACAACGCAGGATCCTGATGGTGCTTGCGATGATGTAACTACCTTAGAATTTATTGTAGATGAACAACCTGTTATTGCCGACCCGGTGGATCCACAGGAAGTCTGTGACGGTGCTAACGGCGATATTGATGATGACGGTTTTTATCCTTTTGACACGTCCTCATTTGTCGGAACGATTTTAGGTACGCAAACCAATATGGAGATCTACTTTGATTATGTTGATGAAAATGGCGTTCTTGTTTTAGACAGTCCTACACTACCAAACCCATTGGTTTCAGAAAATCAAACCATTAACGTTGAAGTTATCAACCCGATCAATACCGGTTGTTTTGCAAGTACTTCCATAGATTTGATCGTCAATCCCTTACCGGAGTTTTATATAGATTCAGAACATATAGTTTGTACTTCAGACCCAACGTTCACTGTTGAACTGGATCCGGTAGAGGCTAGTGTTATTGAAACGTTCACTTATGAATGGCGCTGGACGAGTTTAGACGGAAGTACTGTAAATCAATTATTACCGGAAACAACCCCAACAATTTTTGTTTCTACTCCAGGCACATACCATGTAACGCTTACAAAAACGGATGGCACCGGATGTTCAAGAACCAGGGATATTTTTGTAAACGCTTCAGAGATAGCAACTATTACGGAAGAAGATATAACTGTTGTTGATTTTACCGAAAACAATAACACGGTCACTATAGACCCCACAAATCTTGGGCAGGGAAATTATGAATATGCTTTAGTTGAAGAAGATTCCAACTTTATTATTTACCAGGACGAACCGGAATTCACTAATGTCAGACCCGGCTTTTATACTATTTCTGTAAATGATAAAGATGGCTGTGGCGTGGCTACTTTAGATATATCCGTATTAGGATACATGAAATTTTTCACACCAAATAACGATAGCTATAATGACTACTGGCAAATAATCGGTGTTAATGAATCCTTCCAAACTAACAGCCGAATTCTGATTTTCGATCGCTACGGAAAACTTATAAAGCAAATTTCCACCTTACAAGACGGTTGGGATGGTACATTTAACGGCAATCAAATGCCAACGGACGACTATTGGTTTAAAGTGTTTTTAGAGGATGGCAGAGTGTACTCAGGGCATTTTACCTTAAAACGTTAAATCATAAATTTTTAAATACGTATTCCAAAATCCAACTTCTTTAAGTACTTTTAAAAAAGACTTATAAAGAAGGCCTATGCAGTTTAAAATTGAATCAGATTTTGGTCCGACCGGTGATCAACCCGAAGCTATAGAACAATTAGCAGAAGGCATTAATACCAACGAAAAATACCAGACTTTATTAGGCGTAACAGGTTCAGGTAAAACCTTCACCGTGGCCAATGTTATTGAAAAAGTACAAAGACCTACGTTGGTTTTAGCTCATAACAAAACTTTGGCGGCGCAATTATATTCTGAATTCAAACAGTTTTTCCCAAATAATGCGGTTGAGTATTTCGTGTCGTATTATGATTATTACCAACCCGAAGCCTATATTCCGGTTTCGGGCGTTTATATTGAAAAGGATCTGTCTATAAACGAAGAAATTGAAAAAATGCGATTGAGCACCACGTCTTCCCTACTCTCCGGTAGAAGAGATGTACTGGTAGTAGCGTCGGTATCTTGTTTGTATGGTATAGGCAACCCGGTAGAGTTTCAGAAAAATGTGGTCACGCTGGAAAGAGATCAGGAAATTTCCAGAACGAAGCTTTTACACCAACTCGTTCAAAGTTTATACTCAAGAACGGAAGCAGAATTTAACCACGGAAACTTCAGAATAAAGGGTGATACGGTGGATATTTTTCCGAGTTATGCCGATAACGCCTATCGTATTCATTTTTTTGGTGATGAGATTGAAGAGATAGAATCTTTTGACATTCAAACAAACCGGGTTATTGAAAAATATGATCGACTGAATATTTACCCGGCAAATATGTTTGTTACCTCTCCTGAGGTGTTACAAAATGCTATAAAGGATATTCAGGACGACCTGGTAAAGCAACATGATTATTTTAAAGAAATAGGCAAACACCTGGAAGCAAAACGCCTAAAGGAACGCACAGAATTTGATTTGGAAATGATCCGTGAATTAGGGTATTGCTCAGGTATTGAAAATTATTCCCGCTATTTAGACGGCAGACAAGCCGGATCAAGACCGTTCTGTTTACTAGATTATTTCCCGGATGACTTTTTAATGGTTGTTGACGAAAGCCATGTCACCATTTCACAAGTTCATGCCATGTACGGTGGTGATAGAAGCCGAAAAGAAAATCTGGTTGAATATGGTTTCAGACTCCCGGCGGCTTTAGATAACAGACCTTTAAAGTTCGAAGAATTTGAAGCGTTGCAAAATCAGGTCATTTATGTAAGTGCCACACCTGCTGATTACGAACTACAAAAAACCGATGGCGTTTATGTTGAACAGGTTATTCGCCCAACGGGGTTGCTGGATCCCGAGATTGAAGTACGTCCAAGTTTAAATCAAATAGATGATCTAATTGAAGAAATTCAGCTACGGGTTGAAAAAGACGAGCGCACCCTGGTTACCACGCTTACCAAACGCATGGCAGAAGAATTGACCAAGTATTTGGATAGAATTCAAATTCGCTGCAGATACATTCATAGTGACGTGGATACTTTAGAACGTGTAGAAATCATGCAGGATTTACGCAAAGGTCTATTTGACGTTTTGGTTGGTGTTAATTTGTTGAGAGAGGGGTTAGATCTACCGGAAGTATCTCTTGTTGCAATTTTGGATGCCGATAAAGAAGGCTTTTTAAGATCGGCGCGTTCACTGACACAAACTGTTGGCAGGGCTGCCAGAAACATTAACGGAAAAGCCATTATGTATGCTGATAAAATAACCAACAGTATGCAAAAGACCATTGATGAAACTAACTACAGGCGGGACAAACAAATGGATTACAACACGAAACATAATATAATACCAAAAGCTTTAAACAAAAGCCTCGATAATGCCCTGGCTAAAAATTCAGTAAGTACCTATAAATATGAAATGGACGCTTTAAAAGCTGCCGAACCGGAAAGCGACTACCTGAGCAAACCCGAATTAGAAAAAAAGATAAAGGAAAAACGCAAACAAATGGAGGCAGCTGCCAAAGCTTTGGATTTTATTGTTGCAGCTAAATTACGTGATGAAATTAAGGCCTACCAAAATAAACTGGAAAAGCTAAAAGTTTAAACTTTTAGCTTTTCCATTACCCAAAAGGGTTTCCACAACACTAATATAATATACTTAGCAGATTTTATTAATTGTATTGTGTTTTAAAAATATCAATCAACACGTCAGGGGGTACTATTTTATTCGGAAAACTTTCCATTAAATACAATACTTTGGTAATGGATTCATGACTTAATCCCATACGTAAACCAAAATTGTATAGCTTTATAACTCCGGAAGAATTATTTTCTCCTCCGTATTCCTGTTCAATATTCATTAGCAACACTAACCTATGAAACTGAACAATGCGTTCGCTATGTGACTTTAAATGGGTATAACTTACAGGGTGCTCTATCAAATATTCAAAATCTTCTCGCGAAATATCAAGCTGTTTTGCAACACCTAATAAAAAGTTATACTCTATTTCCTTTATGTCTTTATCATACTTTGCAAAAGCGATCATTTCAGATAAAAGACTCAATTTTTCGACTCTATTAATCATTATCGTGGGGATTAATTAATTACATTATAAAGGTACACAGAAGACCATTTTAATAATCGTGGATATAATGTAACTTATCGAAAAACAGGGCGTTTTTAATCGTAGTTTTTATTTAGTTCATCTCATTTTGACTTAAAAAAACAAAATAACCGGCCATTTTTCAAGTTAACTTCTCTTAGATGAATTTGCATTAATAATTTGAAAATCAACATTTTAACACTTTAAAACCCAATTCAAAAAGACTTAATATAGAATTAACTTTAAGGTAAACTGGTCAAAAACTCGAAAAACGCTAAAAAGGACCGGGTGTTACTGCAAAATCGATGAAATGCAAGGTGAGAACAAAAAAAGGAGCAACACCTGTTGCTCCTTTAATTATATAATATAAAAATGCCTTAAGACAATACTTCCTGTACTTTGTCAGCCGCTTCCTGGAACTCAGTAGCACTTAATACCGCTAAACCGGAATTATCAATTAATTCTTTTGCTATATCGGCATTGGTTCCCTGTAGACGCACAATAATAGGCACGTTAATATTACCCATGTTTTTATAGGCATCAATAACACCTTGGGCTACGCGATCACAACGTACAATACCTCCAAAAATATTGATCAGAATAGCTTTTACAGCAGGATCTTTTAAAATGATCTTAAAAGCAGCCTCAACACGAGCCGCATCTGCCGTACCTCCAACATCCAAAAAGTTGGCCGGCTCACCTCCTGCTTGTTTAATTAGATCCATGGTAGCCATGGCTAAACCGGCTCCGTTTACCATACAACCAACATTTCCGTCTAAATCAACATAATTCAAGCCAACCTCTTTAGCTTCAACTTCAATTGGGTTTTCCTCACGTAAATCTCTTAAATCTACATAATCCTTATGTCTGTAAAGCGCATTGTCATCAATAGTCACCTTAGCATCAACTGCCAAAATTTTATTATCGCTTGTCTTTAAAACCGGATTAATCTCAAATAAAGACGAATCAGATTTCACATAAGCCGTATAAAGTGCCGTGACAAATTTGGTCATTTCTTTAAAAGCAGTTCCCGATAAACCAAGGTTAAAAGCAACACGTCTGGCCTGGAATGGTAATAAACCAACAGATGGGTCAACCTCTTCCGTAAAAATTAAATGCGGTGTTTCTTCTGCAACTGTTTCAATATCCATACCGCCTTCAGTAGAATACATGATCATATTGCGTCCCGTTCCCCTGTTTAATAAAACAGACATATAGTATTCCTCTGTGTCACTTTCTCCCGGATAATAAACATCTTCAGCTACCAAGACCTGGTGTACTTTTTTACCTTCTGCAGAGGTCTGAGGCGTGATCAGGTTCATACCTATAATTTGGCCTGCCAGCGTTTCTACTTCCTGTAAATTTTTAGCAAGCTTAACGCCTCCACCTTTTCCACGTCCCCCAGCATGTACCTGTGCTTTAATTACATGCCAGCTGGTACCGGTTTCATTCGTTAATTGTTTTGCAGCAACAACAGCCTCATTTGCATTTTGGGCAACAATACCGCGTTGGATACGCACTCCAAAACTGCTTAATATTTCTTTACCTTGATATTCGTGTAAATTCATAATTTGCTCAATATTTTAAGAAAAGCAAATGTATGTAATAGCAATTACTTTCGCTAATATTTAAATGCGAAAACTATCAATATTTATAAAGTTTTTTCTAAAGTTAAATAATTAACAAATTGTTTAATTTGTATAATTTTTTAGTTATTTATTTTTTATTCGGTTGAATAAAATATCTTTGGCAAAAATTTGAAAACTATGACGGAAAATCAATTGCTTAAAATAGCACAAGATTTTGGAAGCCCTGTGTATGTATATGATGCAGAAAAAATTGAAGGGCAATATAAAAGGCTTACTAATGCTTTTAAAAGTGTAAAAAGTTTAAAAATAAATTATGCGGTCAAAGCATTATCAAATATATCCGTATTAAAACTTTTAAATAGTCTGGGCTCCGGTATTGATACCGTTTCCATACAAGAAGTACAACTTGGTTTGGCTGCCGGATTTACACCGGAACAAATTATTTTTACTCCTAACGGCGTTTCTTTGGATGAAATTGAAGAAGCCGCTAAATTAGGTGTAAAGATCAATATTGATAACCTTTCCATATTGGAACAATTTGGAACAAAACATCCTGATATACCCGTATGCATCCGTATCAATCCGCATGTCATGGCAGGAGGAAATGCTAAAATATCTGTTGGTCATATCGATTCTAAATTCGGGATCTCCATTCATCAGATTCCTCATATTTTACGTATTGTAGAGAATACCAGCATGACCATTAATGGTATTCACATGCATACCGGAAGTGATATTTTAGATATTGAAGTGTTCCTGTATGCCAGTGAAATATTATTTGAAACAGCTAAGCAATTCAAGAATTTAGATTTTATTGATTTTGGTTCCGGTTTTAAAGTCCCTTATAAAGCGGGTGATATAGAAACCAATATTGAAGAACTGGGTAAAAAACTATCGGCCAGGTTCAACGCATTTTGCAAAGAATACGGTAAAGAATTAACACTGGCTTTTGAACCGGGTAAGTTCCTTGTAAGCGAATCCGGACACTTTTTAGTTCAGGTGAATGCTGTTAAGCAAACCACGTCAACGGTTTTTGCTCAAGTTGATTCTGGTTTTAACCATTTAATAAGACCTATGTTCTATGGGTCTCACCATGATATTGTAAACATTTCAAACCCTAAAGGGCGTGAACGTTTCTATACCGTGGTAGGCTATATCTGTGAAACCGATACTTTTGGAAGCAACAGGCGTATTAATGAAATTAGCGAAGGGGATGTTCTATGCTTTAAAAATACCGGTGCCTACTGCTTTTCCATGGCAAGTAACTACAACTCCAGGTATAGACCCGCTGAAGTATTATGGTACAAAAACAAAGCACATTTAATTAGAAGAAGAGAAACATTTGATGATATTATCAAGAATCAAATTGAAGTAGATTTTACTTCAAAAAAAGAAAAAGAATTGGTTAAATAATCCAAGGTTAAATCTTAGTTAAAAATGCTCAACACATGTTGGGCATTTTTTTTACATATAAAAAAACCCTATATTTAGTATCGAAATCTATAATAGCAGACTACTTTCTCCCTTCCCTAATAGCAACAATTAACCCGATTGCCCTAGATTAATTTTAATACATAATGATGTTAGAATCGTTCTGACACGTGTATATATATTAATAATTTAAAACCAACCAAAATGAAAAAATTATTGTATTTAATGTTACTACTCCCCTTACTGGTAGTAGCACAGGAAAATGAATCCTTTTTATTAAACCTATCGGAGATTACCGTAAAAACAGGCCATGACGCCCAATTTGTTGAAGGTGTCAAAGCATGGAAAGAATGTTATCTGGAAAATAAGGGAGAAGACAACTGGAATATGTGGCGACGTGTCCAGGGAGAAGGCAATGTTTACACTATGACCAGTGTCATGGCTAATTGGGCTGAAATGGATGAAAAAGGCGACCCGGCAGGAAAGGAATGCAGAATGATTGTTGTTAACTTGATTATGCCTCATGTAGAAAGTGTGCATTATAATATAGCACGTTCTAAACCCGATGTCAGCAGAAGTGCTCCGATGCCTGAAGATACCGGATTGGTATGGGTCTATAGCGTACAGGTTAATAATTCTACCGATTTTAATGAGGTCGTATCCGAAATTAGTAAAGCGGTTAAAAAAGCCGAAGGAGACGGGCGAGGTACCTGGTATAACGTTATGGGAGGCGCACCGGAAGTTCCTCATTACTTTATCGGTATCCCATTTAAAAACTTTGCGGCCTTAGATGTTGAAAGGGATGGGGTTTGGAAGGTTTATGAAAAAGCCCATGGTAAATCTAAAACGGATGCGCTTAGAGCTAAATTCAGAGCTTGTGTAGACAAAGATTGGTCTTACATGTATACGCTCCAAAAAGAATTATCAAACTAAGTTTTTAAAATCCATATGATTCATAAAAAAGTCCATCTAAATTGTTGGACTTTTTTATGTGTACCTCTATTAAATACATTTTAAACCAAAAATAATTAACCACTAAACCAACCACAATGAAAACCACTTTAAAGCCTTTACTTTTCTCAATGCTTCTTTGTGTTATATCTTGTAAAGATGTACAAGTTGAAAAAAACATTACCATGTACTCCGATGTTTGGCCATTATGACATTTTTATTGGTTATTGCCCAGGGCAGTGGTGAACAATTTATTTATTTTCAGTTTTAAAACAAATAAATGATATTTGAGCTATTTGCATAACAAGAGTAATCTATGAAACAACAAGAAGAAGGACTAAAAAGGCGTATTGGTGTCATCGGTTTATCCGCCAACGTTGTAAATATCATTATAGGTGCCGGTATTTTTGCACTTCCGGCCATTATAGCATCCAAAATGGGAGCTTCCAGTATTATTGCCTATGCTTTTTGCGGTATTTTAATAGCGCTTGTCATGCTATGTTTTGCTGAAGCGGGAAGTAAAGTAACCAATACCGGAGGCCCCTATACTTATATAGAAACAGCCTTTGGAAATTATGCAGGCTTTTTAGGAGGCATTTTTGCTATTGGAGCAGCTTTGTTTGCTGATGCTGCCGTTTCAAATGCCCTGGTGAATATTTTAGCTACTGCGGTTCCTTTTTTTGAAAATGGTTATGTTCGCCTGTCTTTTCTTGTTCTTATTTTCTCAGGCTTTGTGTATGTTAATATTATAGGCATTAAACAAGGTATTGGCCTGGTGAAGTTCAATACTATAGCGAAACTTACACCGTTGCTGATATTAGTAACTATTGGATGGATTGGTGCCGATATGACCAACTTAAAAATGGATGGTTTTCCGGAAATAAAAACCATAGGAGAAACTTCGTTAATCTTATTTTTTGCTTTTCAGGGTGCAGAAACCGGATTGGTGGTTGGAGGTGAAGTTTTAAATCCGAAAAGGACGATCCCCAGGGCTATTTTTATTAGTATTTCGGTAGTCATAATAATGTATCTTTTAATTCAGTCCGTATCCCAGGGCTTGTTAGGAGATGAATTACCAAATTTTGAAGCAGCCCCCCTGGCGGAAGCAGCAAAAGTGGCCTTTGGGCCTATAGGCTTCTCCCTGCTGTTTATCGGTGCGGTTGTGTCTATGTTCGGGTTTTTAAGTGGGTCCATACTGAATAACCCACGTATATTGTACGCCCTGTCAAGAGATCGTGTTATCCCGATAAAAGCACTTTCTAAAATTCATAAAACGTTCGCTACGCCCCATATAGCAATAATCTGTTATGGAATCATTGGTTTTATATTGGCCGCCACCAGTAGTTTTAAAACGCTTGCTGTTATAGCCAGTAGTGCTATGTTGTTAGTTTATTTGGGCGTGGCCTTATCGGTCATCAAACTAAGAAGATCACAAAAAAAACATGATACAGCATTTAAAATTCCGGGAGGTTTCACAGTACCTGTACTATCCGTCATAATAATCCTGTATTTCCTATCTAATATTTCTGCTAAAGAAATGATCGGAACCACAATTTTTATCGGCGTTCTATCTCTGATCTTTCTGATAATTAAGGTCGCTTCAAAAAGAACGTAATTATTCTCTGAGCTTACCCTGAAACACCGATACTTTAGAATTAAACGGATTCCCGGAAGCACGCCTTAACATAACCACTTGTCCGCAATGCCATAAAGCATCCGATATTGGGCCATTAATAATATTCCAAAAAGGAACCGACGTAGCTTCAAACTTAAATGTTTCTTTCGAGTTTTTAAACGCATCCGATACCACTTTCAAATTTAAAAGTGTTTGTTTGCGTTTTTCAGCAAAATCTAATTCGCTTTTATTTTCGTCTTTATTATGTTCTAAAACACTATTTCTTATAAACCGTGATAATCCGTAAATATGGTCAATGGTTTCTTGTGAAGTACGACCGGATTCACTGGGTTTATAAGCCAAATCAATGGCTCTTAGCCCTTCTGTAGCCCAATAATACCTGAATCCAAGGCCATCAACCATTCTGGCTACTATTAAATTAGAATTGTAGGTTTCGGGATACGCCTCTATTTTGCTAAAAGGTAATGCTTCAGAATCGTTTTGAGAAAAGCTTGGGGTTGTTAATAACAAAACGAAAATTAAAATTAATCTATTCATCATTTAATTGCTGTTTATATAGTTCTATATTGGCTTTAATATCATCCTCTAACTCAGGTTCAGCTATATCAGTATATGTTTTAAGTGTATCGTAAATAATTTTAGCCACCATATATCTTGCTGATGGCTTATCATCTGCCGGAATGGTATACCAGGGGGCATATGGCTTTGATGTTCTGTTTATAGCCTCTTCGTAACACACTTGATATTTATCCCAAAGTTTGCGTTCCTTTAGATCGCCCGGAGAAAATTTCCAATTCTTTTCCTGTTTGTTCAGGCGTCTTAAAAGACGATACTTTTGCTCTTCTTTAGACAGGTTCAAAAAGAATTTAAAAATGATGGTTCCGTTATCAGCAATATGCTTTTCAAAGTTGTTTATTTGTTCAAATCTAGCATCCCAAAAGGCATCATTGATATCGTCTACCGAGTGAACCGCTGGTATATTTTCACTTAATATATAACCCGGATGTACCCTGGTAACCAATACATTTTCATAATGGGTTCTGTTAAAAACCCCAAATTTTCCTCTTTTAGGCAATGCAATATAGTGCCTCCAAATATAATCGTGTTTCAACTCTAATTCCGTAGGTACCTTAAAACTATGCACCTCGACGCCCCTAACATTAAAGTCTTTAAAAACCTCTCTGATCAAACTGTCCTTTCCAGCAGTATCCATACCTTGTAAACACACCAAAACGGCATACTTACCGTGGGCATACATAGTATCCTGAAGTTTTCCCAGTTTCTTTCTTATTTGCTTTAATTCTTTCTCGGCATCATCAATAATTACCCTGGTTGGCCTGTCTTTTAAGGAAATATTTGAAGTTACTTTATATTCACTCATATGGATTAAATTATATTTTCCCTAAAGATACTAAAACCCGTAGTATCTCAAATGCAAGAAAAAGTACATCATCATAACACCAAAACAGCCTAGAGAACAGAACTTCTATTACACCGGGATTATAAAATATCTAAGGAGACAAACTCTAATGTAAAAGAATCATTTATATTTTTTTAATAATGTTCTAATAGCAAGAATGATTAATATCAAGGAAACCACAACGAGAAAAAAAGGGAAATCTCCTGTCTCATTAATAGGTGTCGATTTAGGGTCAACAGGGCCACTAAAAGGTTTGCCTTTTTGCAATGAAATACAAATCATAATATCAAAATATAGTAAAGCTTAAAAAAAATAGTTAAACAAAAGTATCTAATATTTAAACACTCTAATTTTATAATTTCGATGAAATGCACGCCCATTAAATATGTTTTTTATACTTTTGAACGAACCTACTTACTAACCAACCCCAAATTACGATGAAAAAAGCCTACATTTTTTTACTCGCACTTTTAACGGTTTCACAGATTTTTGCACAGGATTTTTGTTCTGATGCCGATTCCAATCTGATATATGCCTATTCCAATGTAAAGGATGCCTACGAATCAAATAATTTAGATCATTTAAAGTATTATTCAGAAAAGTCCTTAAAGTCTTTTGAAAAGGCAAAAGTCAATTTAAAGCAATGCGGTTGCGAGTCCGCTTATAATTTGGCTTATAAAGGCGCAGAGTTATTGTCAAAAGTAGCACATGCCGAAACTTTTGAAGATGGTCGCTTCTTTGTAAAAAGAGCCAAAGAAATTGGGCAACAAACCATAACCGCCTTAAATGAATTTACAGCTGAAGCCGGTGCAGGTAAAGCCGATGAATTAAATGCCTTGCAGATTGAAAAAGAACGATTGGAGCAACAGCGGCTTGAATTAAAACGAAAAGAGGAAGCTATTGCCAAAAAGCTGGAGGAGCAAAAAGTAAAGGCTTCTAACCTTGAAAAAGAAAAACTTATTAAAAAATATGAAGAAGCCCTATCTTTAAATATTGAAACTTATAATGAACTTTTAAGAAGGTACGGAAGCAGTTCTGAGCTTTCTGTCAGCAATAAAAGTAAAGATGAATTATTAAGTGAGGAACCTGAAGACATTAAAGCTTACTTCATTGATAATATTAAAAAAGTAACCAATTCCTATTTAGCGGAATTGAATAACATTTAAAAAATGTCATTCTGAACGCAGTGAAGAATCTCTTAATTAGTTTTGTGAAAGATGCTTCACTGCGTTCAGAATGACAAACAGCTTTTTATTTTACTTTGCCGCAAAAAGTTTTACATCCTGTTCACTGACTTCACTACCTCCAAGAATGATCAAACGTTCAACTACATTTCGTAGTTCACGAATATTACCCGTCCAGTCATAGTCTTGAAGCAACTTGATGGCCTTGTCTGAAAATGCTTTTTTAGCGGTTCCCTGCTCTCCTGCTATTTTATCAGCAAAATGATTTACTAATAACGGAATATCATCCCGTCTTTCATTTAAAGCCGGTACTTTAATAAGTATGACCGCTAACCTGTGATACAGGTCTTCCCGGAATTTACCGTCTTCTATTTCCTTTTTTAAATTTTTGTTGGTTGCTGCTATGACGCGTACATTCACTTTGATGTCTTTATCACTTCCAACACGTTGAATTTTGTTTTCCTGCAATGCCCTGAGCACCTTTGCTTGCGCCGACAAGCTCATATCACCAATCTCGTCCAGAAAAATAGTACCGCCATTGGCCGCTTCAAATTTTCCGGCTCTGTCTTTAGCAGCACTTGTAAAAGCACCCTTGACATGACCGAACAATTCACTTTCAATCAATTCACTTGGTATGGCAGCACAATTTACCTCAATCATATTACCTTTGGAACGTTCACTCTTTTCATGCAGCCAATGCGCTACAATTTCCTTACCGGTACCGTTTGGCCCTATAATTAAAACACGGGCATCTGTTGGTGCTACTTTTTCAATAATGTCCTTTATTTGAGAAATGCCTTCACTCTCGCCTACCATTTCATACTTCTTACTGACCTTTTTCTTTAGTATTTTGTTTTCTACAACTAACTCTTTTCGGTCTAAGGCGTTTCTAACCGTATTCAGTAACCTGTTTAAATCCGGTGGTTTCGATATATAATCATAGGCTCCCAAACGCATGGTATTTACAGCCGTATCCAGATCACCATGACCGGAAATCATGACAATAGGAATTTCAGGTTTTATCTTTTTAACGGCTTCCAGTACTTCAACACCATCCATTTTTGGCATCTTAATATCACAAAGCACTAAATCGAAATCATCATTTTTTATTTTTTCTATTCCGGCCAAACCATCTTCGGATTCTTCTACCTGATAGGTGTCACTTTCTTCGGAAAGAATTTTAACAAGTACTCTTCTAATAGCCGCTTCGTCTTCAATTACTAATATTTTAGGCATTCTTATGGGTTTTGATTATACAGATACACATCTCTTTGCGGAAACGGTATCTTAATATTATTCTCATTAAATGTTTTGTCTATTTTATAACGCAAATCACTTTTTATAAGTGGTACGTTAAAACTATCGCTTATATAGAAATGCAATTTAAATTTTAAAGCACTATCGCCAAAATCCTCAAATAATACAATAGGCTCGGGATTGTTTAAAATAGCTTCTTCCTGAACCGCTATTCCTAAAAGCAATGCTTTCACTAAATCAACATCCGTACCATAAGCTACACCAACCTCAACAAATTCCCTGGTCACCACATTATTTTGGGTCCAGTTGTATAAAATTTCGGTTAAAAATTTATGATTAGGAATTACAAGGATCTTATCATCATTGGTCACCGCTTTCGTAGTTCGTAAATTTATCTCGGTAACCTTTCCCACTTTTTTATCTATTTCAATAACATCATTTATAGCCACCGTTCTATCGACTAAAATAAAAATACCGGAAATAATATCCTGAAACAGCTTCTGCATGCCCAGACCAATACCGACAAACAATGCTGTAGAGGCTGCCAAAATAGCTGTTACCTGAACTCCGGAAGAGTCTAAAGCAACTACAATTACCACACAAAAAATGAGGTATTTTAAAAAGGAGAAGACAGCTTTAAACCTGTATTTATCTTCTTCCTTTAATTTTCTGGTTGTAAAGACTCTTATAGCCTTTAACATCAAATGGGTTAGAAAAAGTACAACGATCAAAAGCACCACTGTACCTACAGTGATTCTAATGGTTTCATCAGCATTTTCAATGAGTACTTTAGATAAAAATTCTTTTATTGTCTCCATTAACTTAGTATTTCATCCACTTAATCAGTTCTTTATAACCTGGTTTTTTACCGTACATTAATATACCAACCCTGTAAATTTTTGCTGCGAACCACACTGTAAACATAAAAGTTCCTATTAAAATTAATAGTGATAATAATTGTTGCCATATGGGAACACCAAACGGAATCCGCATAAGCATCACCACCGGGGATGTTAAAGGTATATATGAAAATACCGTTGAAACGGTACCATGCGGATCTTCAATAACGGTAAAAATACCAATATAAACTGCCAGAATTAAGGGCATTAAAATGGGCAACATAAATTGCTGGGTGTCGGTTTCATTATCCACGGCGGCTCCAATGGCAGCATACAAGGAGCTGTATAACAAATAGCCACCAATAAAGAAAAAAATAAAGGCTACAATGAGGTTCATTAAAGGCATATTAGTTAAAGCCTGTTTAAATGATTCGAAATAGAATTCCACGCCCTCACGTTGTGATGCCATTTCCATAAGTTCTTGTTGCGGCATTGAAGAATCTATTAAACTTATTCCTAAAACAAGAGAAACAATGGTCATTAAAAGGCCTCCGAATATCACCCAAATAACAAATTGTGTAATGCCCGCCAGGGATGTTCCGATAATCTTCCCTAACATAAGCTGCACCGGTTTTACCGAAGAAATGATCACCTCAATAATTCTGCTGGTCTTCTCTTCAATAACACTACGCATGATCATGTTCCCGTAAATGATGATGAACATGAACAACAAATAACCCGCGGCACAACCAAAAATAAGTTTAATGATGCTATCCACTTTTGAAGATTCCTCACCTGAAAAATTCTCTTGTCCAATATTTATATAGACTTTGGAGGCTTCTATTTTTGAAATATCAATGTCGGCTTCTTCAAGTTTTAAATTGGTAAAGTGATTTCCAAGTTTTTCTTCCAGGTCTGTAATTAGCGGTAATGATGGTGATTCCTCGGAATAAAACTTAATATGCTTTGAAACAGAGTCCAGATCCGTAAACTTTTCTATATGAAGTAACCCGTAACTAGAACTTTCATCCACCAGTTCTTTGGCAACGTCTAAGGACATCCCTTCCAGGGGATCATAAGTTGTCTTATCCGTGCTTTTAAAAACGTCTTTAACCAAACCGGATTCATCTAATATGGATATGACCCTTACTTTTTCACTATTAAGATTAGATAAATAGGCCACAACCGCAATAAGTGCTATCATGATAATAGGACTTAAAATAGTCATTATTATAAACGATTTGTTTTTAACCTTGGTTAAATATTCCCGTTTTATGATGAGTGGAAGGTGGTTCATAATTAATTATTCTGTACGGTTTGAATAAAGATATCGTTAGCACTTGGTATGACTTCTACAAAATGGTTAATATGTGCCCGTTGGTTTAAAAATGAGATCAGGTCCTGGGCAGATCCACCATTTTCAAGCTTAATATTTAATTTTAGATCATCATTTAACGACTTAAAACTAGCTTCGGAAACCGTAAATTTTTCGGTCAAACTCGATTTTAAAGCCGATTTGTTTTCAGCCTCCAGGCCTACTTCAAACGTATTGGTTTTGTACTGTCTTTTTATATCGGTCAGTTTCCCTTCCAGTATTTTGTTCGACTTATGAATTAAAGCAATATCATCACACAATTCCTCGACAGATTCCATTCTGTGGGTTGAAAAAATAACTGTAGCGCCTTCTTCACGCAAGCGCAGGATTTCGTCTTTAATTAAATTAGCATTTATGGGATCGAAACCGGAAAAAGGTTCATCAAAGATCAATAGTTTAGGTTGGTGTAAAACGGTTACTACAAACTGTATTTTTTGAGCCATTCCCTTTGAAAGTTCCTGTATTTTCTTGTTCCACCAATCCCCTATTTCCAAACGGTCAAACCAATATTTTAAGCGTTGTTTCGCTTCGGCTTTACTTAAGCCTTTTAGTTGTGCTAAATACAAGGCCTGCTCTCCTACTTTCATAGATTTATACAGTCCGCGCTCCTCCGGTAAATACCCAATATCTTTTATATGTGAAGGGTTCAGGGAATCACCGTCTAAATGTACGGTTCCGGAATCCGGCATAGTAATTTGGTTGATGACTCTGATCAAGGTCGTTTTTCCTGCACCATTAGGCCCCAAAAGCCCAAAAATACTCCCTTTAGGAACCTGTATTGATACGTTATTGAGTGCTTTAAAGTCTCCAAAATTTTTAGAAACTTCATGAACTTCTAATAAGTTGCTCATACTTTTTTAAACAGTCTTGTTGGTTTGTAAATATATTAAATGTTTGTCTGAGACTTTTAGGAATAGTTACAAATTAATCATTTAATAAACATTAGGTATTCAGAGGGAAACTCAATGCAAGCCCTTACATATAAATTCTTATACAGAAAAATACAAAACAGACCCCGCTCTATTGCGGGGTTAATTCAACTTACGATGTTGGGAACCTTTAAAGGCTCCCCAACATAGAGTTTCATTAAAACAAAACCCATCCTTAAAACAATATTAAGGATGGGAAAAAAATTGCTATGAAAAAGAAAAATTACCACTAATATAAATTAGTGATACATCAAATATAGTTCTTTTTTCAATACTTTTAACATTTATAGCCTATAACTTGTATTTTAATCGTTTAAAGGTTTTAATAAGAAATACCTGATCAGTACTTAAAACACTGGTCTTAAGAGAACATATCTTTTACTTTTTCAAAGAATGATTTATCCGAACTTTCCGGTTTAGGCTCAAAATGTTCATCTTCTCTCATATTTTCGAAAAATTCCCGCTGTTGTTTGCTCAATGTTTTTGGGGTCCATACATTCACATGCACCAATAAGTCACCTTTTCCGTAACCGTTAATACTGGGGATCCCTTTTCCGCGTAAGCGTAATATTTTACCGGATTGCACGCCGGCTTCCACTTTAATACGCACCTTTCCGGTAACCGTATCTATTTCTTTGGAAGTTCCTAAAACAGCATCCGGATAACTCACATACAGATCGTAATGTAAATTATCGCCTTCCCGCTGTAATTTATCATGCACCTCTTCTTCAATAACCACTAAAATATCACCTGAAATACCATTCCCCGGAGCTTCGTTCCCTTTTCCCGACACTTTAAGCTGCATACCATCTACCACACCGGCAGGTATTTTTATTGAAACCGTTTCTTCCGTAACTTTTAAACCCTGGGCATCAGCGTCAGCCGGTTTCTTATCAATGATTTCACCTGTACCTCCACAGACATTACAGGGTGATGACGTTTGCATTCTACCTAAAATCGTATTGGCTATACGGGTTACCTGTCCGGTACCATTACAGGTAGAACAGGTTTTGTACGTGGTTCCAGGTGCTTTAACTTTACGCTTAACCTTTATTTTCTTTTCAACACCATTGGCAATCTCTTCCAGTGTTAATTTTACGCGAATACGAAGATTACTTCCCTTGACCCTGCGTTGGCCGCCACCACCGCCAAAACCGGAAAATCCGCCACCAAAAGCACCACCGAAAATATCACCAAACTGACTGAATATGTCTTCCATATTCATGCCACCGCCACCAAAGCCGCCGCCATTTTCAAAGGCCTGATGACCAAACTGATCGTATCTGGCTTTTTTATCGGCATCACTCAATACCTCATAGGCTTCAGCAGCTTCTTTAAATTTTGCTTCGGCTTCTTTATCATCCGGATTCTTATCCGGGTGAAATTCTATCGCTTTTTTCCGATATGCCTTTTTAATTTCAGAAGCACTGGCGCCTTTGCTAACGCCTAATACCTCGTAATAATCTCTTTTTGCCATGTTCTTTTTTTATTGCCCGATAACCACTTTAGGGAAACGAATTACTTTATCCCCTAACTTATAGCCTTTCTCAATAACATCAATGATCTTGCCTTTTAAATCTTCAGCAGGAGCAGGGATTTGAGTCACCGCTTCATGATCGTCTGCATTAAAATCGTCTCCTTTTTCCACTTTTATTGGTGCCAGTCCTTTTTGCTCCAAGGTTGATAACATTTTTTGATAAATAAGCACCACGCCCTTACGCAATTCTTCAGCTTCTTTATCTTCTTCAATATGCATTAAGGCTCTCTCAAAATCATCAATAACAGGTAGTAAGGCAACCATAACTTCTTCACTGGCCGTTTTAAACAAATCTAGGCGCTCTTTTGATGTGCGCTTTTTATAGTTTTCAAACTCAGCGAATAATCGCAAGAACTTATCTTTTTCCTGCTTTACTTCTTCGTGAAGCTTTTCTTCAACGGTTAGTGTCTCTACCGGTTCTTCAACTTGCTCCTCTACTTCAACAGTCTCAGTCTGTGCAGACTCCATCTGTTCTTGTTCCATATCTGTATTTTTATCTTTTTTGCTCATCGCTAAATTTAATTTAAGCCATTACTAAAATGAATTGGCAAAAGTACTGCCATTATTATAAAAATGTCAAAATGTCACCAATTATTTTTTAATTTTTTTTGTAAAAGCAATTAACTAACTTTACCCATAGAACACTAAAATTTAAATCATGAAAAAAAGTCTTTTATCTATTTGTATTATGGCAACTATAACCGTCATGGTTTTTGGTTGCAAAGACAAAGCTAAAGAAGCTGAAACCAAAGCCGCCGAAGAAACAGCCGTTGCTGAAGCGTCTTCTGAAAAATACACCGCCAATGTTGCGGAATCTTCTATTCAATGGCAAGGTTTTAAACCCACCGGGAAACACAACGGCACTATTAATATTGCTAAGGGGGCTTTTGATGTAAGCGATGGCAAAATAGCCAGCGGCAGTTTTACTATTGATATGAACTCTATTGTTGACCTGGATATGCCTGCTGATGATGAATACAATGCTAAATTAGTTGGGCATTTAAAAAGCGCTGACTTTTTTGATGTTGAAAAATTTCCAACAGCGACCTTTGAAATTACCGGTGTTGAAGAAAGTGAAGGTAAAACCATGCTTTCCGGTAATTTAACTTTAAAGGAAAAAACCAACAACATAACATTTCCAGTGAATGTTTCTACAGCAGACAACGCCTTAACACTTACCAGTGAAACCTTTACCATAGACCGTTCCAAATGGGATGTAAAGTATGGCTCAAAATCATTTTTTGATGATTTAGGAGATAAGTTTATTAATGATGACATCGAGTTAACCGTATCTGTAAAAGCAACAAAATAATAACTTTTTAAAGTTTATTTATGCTATCAAACCACTTTATGACTATAGAGTGGTTTTTATTTTTTTAAAATTAAAAATCATGAAGCGCTTTTTAACCATCATCTTACTTGTTTCCATTTTTCTTTCCTGTCAATCTGCAAAAAAACAGACAAATCCGGACACTGAGCAATGGATTTCTCTGTTTAATGGAAAGGATCTAACGGGTTGGGATATTAAATTTTCAGGGCATGAGTTAAACGACAATTACAAGGAAACCTTCTTTGTTCAGGACAGTATGCTAAGAATCAGTTATGACAAGTATGAAAACTTTGATGATAAATTTGGGCACATGTACTACAAAACGCCCTTCTCTTATTACAAACTAAGTTTTGATTATCGTTTTACCGGTGAACAAATACCGGGAGGGTCTCATTGGAATGTCAGGAACAGCGGCGTCATGTTGCATTCACAGTCAGCGACAAGTAATGAAATCGGGCAAACCTTTCCGGTATCTGTAGAATTGCAATTATTAGGCGGACTGGGCGAAGAAGACAGAACCACCGGTAATATTTGCACACCCGGAACCGCTGTTGTTATGAACGACGCTATTAATTTTGACCATTGTATAAAATCAAATTCCAAAACCTATCATGGGGACCAGTGGGTGCATGTAGATGCTACGATTATGGGTGGCGAATCCATGGAATTCATTATTAATGGCGAATCTGTGCTACGTTTTGAAAAGCCTCAAATAAATGGTGGTTTTATTAATGAAAATCAACAAGGCAAAGATTGGGAACATGCTAAAATTATTGAAAACAGAGACGACTGGATCGCTAAAAAAGGCACTATTTTAACTGAGGGTTATATTGCTTTACAAGCGGAAAGCCATCCCATTGATTTTAAAAACATAAAGCTATTGGACCTTTGTGGCTGCATGGATAAAAAAGCTAAAAACTACAAGTCTTATTATGTAAAGGACAAGCCTGAGAGTTGTGAGTATTGATGCTGAATCATTCTCAATTTCCATTATTTTTGTTGGTATGCTATGCTACCCTAAATATGAGGGAATCAAATGAAAAGAAAGTCTTCTTTTTTTACTTCTACACGTGAAAAACGCCTTTGGTTTTGGGCCTTTGCTGTTTTTGCAGCTATTTTTTCAACACTTTTCATTGGACAACCTTTAGCAAATCAATCAAGAGATCAAAACGTACAGGCTGTCTTTTTTGTTTTTGGAATGTTACTGATTGCAATAGCAGTGGTAATGCATGGATTAAAAACGAAACCAAGCAAAATTGAATTAACGATTATTTTGGGAATCATTGCGGTTTATGTTATGTTTATTTTTAGGCTAGGCGCTCCCGAACGCAGTCACCTGATAGAATATAGTATACTAACCATTTTCATACATAAAGCCCTTACCGAAAGGGCAAATCAAAGAAAACTAATGCTTAAACCTGCTTTTTTCGCATTGGCACTTACCATATGCATAGGAGCATTTGATGAAACTATCCAATTGGTTTTACCAAATCGTGTGTTCGACCCTATAGACATCTTGTTTAACGGAATAGCGGCAACCATGGCCATTGCTTCCAGTCTAATTTTAATTTGGGTACGTGAACATGTTACAAATCGGAAAAAACAATAAAATAATCATAGCACAATCCTACCTCGTTACCATTAAAACCAGTGTAACGAAACTAAAAAAACGCCTGATACTGCAGCACCCTAAAATCAAAGGTGGTGAAAATCTGAAATTTAGAACTCATAATAAGATGAGGTGTTTTTTTTGTAAATTTGTTTAAATAAAATAGAAAAATGGACATTCAAACAACAAAATTAATGTTACTCAAAATTATCTTGGAAAATGAGAATTCTGAGTTTATTCAGCGTGTGGCTGATTTTGTTAAAAAGGAAACACCTGATTTTTGGAATGAATTAAGTTTATCTGAACAAAAGGAAATTAAACAAGGCATTAAGGAATTAGAAGATGGTCAAAGAGTTTCCTATGAATCTTTCCTAAAGAAAATTTCTTAGTGGAATGAAAGTATTCCTATCTGCATTGGCAGAATCCAAACTTTTAGCACTTTCGGAATATTTGTTAGACAATTGGGATTTAAAGACTCGGAACAAGTTTATTTCCAAACTAAAGGAAAAAATTGAACAAATCTCTGAACAACCAGACAGCTGCCCTAAATCATCTGAATTTGACAATCTTTATAAATGTGTTGTTACCAGGTAAACCACATTTTACTACAGGGTATTAGTTGAAAAGAATGAAATAGAAATCATTACAGTTTTTGATACCAGGCAACACCCGGAAAAGCTGAAAAAAGATTTAAAATAAAGGATTAAAAACTCACAAACAAACCTAAAAAAACTCCCGATACTGCCTCACTCTAAAATCAAAAGTGGTGAAATCGGGATTTTTAGCTTTTAATTCCTGATATAA
The DNA here is from genome assembly GCF_028281565.1 of Seonamhaeicola sp. Classification (GTDB taxonomy): domain Bacteria; phylum Bacteroidota; class Bacteroidia; order Flavobacteriales; family Flavobacteriaceae; genus Seonamhaeicola. The sequence goes on along the minus strand of NZ_JANQJQ010000021.1, from coordinate 319,093 downwards.
CTTCATACTGCCAATGGCTCGGTTGGCACTACCGGAAGCTGAGGTTAGGGAGACGGTTTTTATTAAACGAGATTCTTCACTACGTTCAGAATGACATAGGGAAAATTGATGGATTCTTGGAATGTCATTATTCACCAATGCTAATTTCAAGCCATAATCTTTGATATGTTTTCTAAAAAAATATTCAGGGCCGTTTTTGCTATTGCCGCCGGTAAATAAAATAGTGTCAATATTTGGATACTGTTTTAAATAACCAACAACGTCGCGCAGTTTAATATTGGTCATTCCTAAATCGGAGGCATCCACCTTTTCGCGTTCCGCACTTGCAACAATATCACAAACGCCTATTTTGTGCTTGATCAAAAACTGTTTACGTTCTTCAATGGCTTCCAGTGAATTATCATAACGCAAACCTAAATTGTGGATCTTATCAATGTATAGCCATAAGGAATTGTAATAACTACCATAGCAGAAATTTACGTCCTTTTCCAATAAGTCACCCGTTGAAAATCGGGGCGGCGGTAAGGTTCCTACGATCAATTTGGTGGTATCCTCTTGTATAAATGGCGGGTATGGATGTTTGTGTATAAACATGTGGCTTTTTAGTACATGAATATACACAAATATTCCATGTTCTTCTTGATATAATCACGCTTGGTGTGATCACTCGATGTGACAAGGTGGCTATTTTTTCCATTTGTCAGTTCGAGTGTTTTTTTCGTAAAGCATTGGAGAAAAAAATGTATCGAGAACCTTGGTTTGACGGAGACCTAACGGATTTGATATGGTCTGATCAATTACTTCTCGATACAATTTCTCGTATCTCAAAATCACTCGAAGAGACATTTACTTATTTATTTCTTATCCCCAAAACCTCTAGCCCTTGGTATTTGTGTACCACTTTGGTAGCTATCTCCGGTATAGTCATCGAAGAAACGGTAATAGTTCGGATACCCATATTTAGCTTCGAGCTTATGACGTTCATCGCGCCATTTTTTGAACTTTTTAGTAGCTTCCTGTTGGTCACCAATTAAAAAGAAATAATCGTTTTTAGAAACCACATTTCCCGAAGCATCCGTGAGCTCAAGCTCCACAAAGAAACGCTTATCTACCTTACTTAAAACATCGGCAGAGATATCCTCAAATTTTAAAGCACTGTTCGCTTTAACCGTACCAATTTTAAAGGTTTGAGATTTTAGTTTTTTACCATGATCGTCCTTAAGCACAATACTTGCCTTACAGCCGCTATAGTCTTTAAACAAATCATTGATCACCCATAATTCACCAATAAACGGTTCTTCTTTAGACCACCTACGCTTTTTAAACCCAAGGTTAATCAATAAGGGTTGGTAAGCCTTTTTTACAAAATTATAAGAACGTTTCGGCTCCTGGTAATTGTCTATAATACCCCATTTCATATCCGGCCAATAGGTTATATAATGACACAGTGCGATACCACTTAAGTTTGGTTTTTGTCTTCTAAAATATTCAATCCCGTTTTGGAATATAATCCCTTGAGTATCTTGAGAGGCATTCACAAATTCCTCTAAAGACCCCGTCATTTCGTCACCAAACACATCCCAGTTTTGCATACGCAAGCGCACCAAATCGGCCCAGTGATGCCCCCAACTTAATCCTGGCGTCCACAACTCCTCCTCAGGAATAAACTTCTTCAAACTTTTCACAGAAGGTACGGAAGTGATGGCAAATTCAGGTATAATGGGATATTCCAGGGTTTGCAACCAATCTTCGTGAAGGAAGGTCCCCATGCCATAGAAGTACCTTAAAGCATGTTTTGCTTCTTTTGGTTTAAATCCGGCTTCCTGAGACACTTCACAAGTCAATGGAGAATCCGGTACATAAGGTAACCTGGCATAAGCCTGTAACGAATCTCCCAAGCGTTCCAAAAAGGCCCTTCCAAAGTTAGGATCCCGTGTTCTTAACATCATTTCTTCACCACCTTCCATCATAATCAACGACGGATGGTTTCTGCGTTCCTTGATCACACGAACGCCTTCATTAAAAATTTCGGCAAGTACTTTTTCATCATTTGGAATATTACCGGTTCCTAGCGGAATAATGTCCTGCCAAACGGTAATACCCATTTCGTCACAATACTGGTAAAATTCAGGGATCTCAGGGGGATGCCACCCAAAGATTCTAATATTATTCATATTGGCTTCTTTAGCCATCTGAATCAGTTTTTTGTATTCATGGATATTGGTTCTACCAACAAAGATGTCTGGCGGACCTCCCCAACAAGCAGATCGAATGAAGTGGAATTTACCATTGATATAGGTAGACCTCGGGAAACTTACATCAACATCTTTTACAAACCCGGGATTCCATTTGGAAGTGACTTCACGGATACCGAAGGTAGTTTCATTAAAATCCTGATTGATCTCCCCATCCTTTAAGGAGATCCTTAGCTTATATAAATTGGGTTTTCCCATATCCCAGGGCCACCATAATTGCGGATCTTTAATATGAATATCATGCTCCACTTTATGGATTCCAGGTCTTACTACAGCCGAAAACTTCACCGTCTTTACATCCGAACTAAAGTTTTTGCCTTCAACCGTAGCGATAAAGTTCATGGTTTTAGCTTTGGCTTCGGTATTTTCAACGGTCAGTTCCAATTTCACGTTGGCCGAGCCATCTTTATTGATGGAAGTATTGGCATACACATCTTCAAAGCGTACTTTTCCTGAGGATACCATTTTCACTTTTCTATGGATCCCAAAAGGCGCCAAATCCCTCCAGTAATCCCCAAACCAAGGGGTCTTTTTACCGGCAACCAAAGCATTCACCTGCGGAGGTGGATCCAACTTAACCATAAGCATATTGGTACTTGGTAATCGTTTTTTTGCGATGCGCAAATAATCCGTAACATCAAATGAAAAACCAGAAAAAGCACCTTCATGCCTTCCTAAGTGATGACCATTCAACCAGACATCGCAGGCATAGTCCACACCCTCAAATACGATTTTAACCACCTTATTATCTACAGACTCTGTTACGTTAAACTGATAGGAGTACCACCATTCGTATTGTTGTACCCATTGGGCTTTGACACTATTTCTTCCAAAATAGGGGTCTTCAATGACACCTGCTTTCCATAAGTCGGTGTAAACATCACCAGGAACTTTGGCGTGGTTCCACACATGGGTTTCAATATCTTCAGGTGGGATTTTATGCAATCCTTTTTTAACCCCTTCCCCGGGAAGCATCATTTTCATGGTCCATTTTACTCCACTTAGGTCCCGAACCAATTGACTGTTCTCTTCATGGGAAATTACGGTATTGGGTTGACCAAATGCCGTTACGGCCATAAAAAATAGTAGTGTACATAATTTTAGTTTAGTTAACATTTTCATTTTTTTTCTTTTTATCTCGGGTAAAATTATAACTATGGAATACAAAATTACATGACATTGATCATTTTTAAATCATATATGAAATATATTTTTATATACAAAAACTATACAGGTCTTACTAAATTTAAAATATTTTTATTATTTTGATGAAAATCAATTAATTATGGGAAAAGGCGATAAAAAATCCAGACGCGGAAAAATAACAAATGGTACTTACGGTGTAAGACGTCCGCGAAAAAAGAAGGTTAAAACAGTGGTAAAAAAAGCTACAACTAAAGCCAAAAAAGCTAAGGCTGAAGCCAAATAATCAAGGTGTCTTCGTCCTATTTTGACAGGAATCACCTGAAGTGATGTTCTAATTATAGTGTTTGCAATACTTTTTCAGCCTCTAAAATAGTAGTTCTATACAAGCGCCTATTGGGCCTGGTCATGTGTTGGGCTTCAGAAGCTATAGCTTCCAGTATGTCTTTGGCTTCCGTGTTCTTATTTCTGCTTAACAAAAACTTCGCATAAATTAGACGTTCGTTATAAAACGAAAAACGAACATCAATACATTTTAAATTGTCCTCGGCATCATCTGGTTTCCCTTCTTTTTCTAGTGCCAATCCGTACAAAAATTGCGTTCTGGACTTTTTAAATTCAGAATGCGTTTTTATACTTTCGGCATATTCTAAAACACCTTTGTAATCTCCTAACTTGTAAAACGCCTCTATCATATTTTTGATAACATAAAAGTCGTTTTGAAAATTCCCATCCAAGGCATCTTTATAATGCCTTATAGCATTTTCATAATCACTGTTTTCTAAATAGGCATCAGCTAAATTCACCCGGTTTTGATACGATTCTGAAAACGCTAACTGCTTTTCCAAATCTTTGATCTTTTTAGTTGGATTGATGATATGTGTGATCTCACTCGTAATTTTTTCAGCATCGCGCTTATTGTAAACCTGGGTGACCAAATAAATAATAGACCCAACAACCGGAAGAAATAAGATCAAAAATACCCAATAGTACGGATTTCTGTATTTAATCATATGATAAATACAATAGCCCTGAAGGAAAAGAATTAAATAGTACCACATAGACTATCTAATAAAAACCAGCTCAGTATCAGACGACATGTCTTCACTAAAACCGTAGCCTTCATAATTAAAGCCTTTTACATCATCAAGCGTATTGGCATTGGTATCAATAATATAGCGTGTCATATAGCCTCTGGCCAGTTTGGCAAAGGTCATAATGGTTTTATATTGTCCGTTTTTAAAGTCTTTGAAATTAGCTGTAACCACCGGCACTTTTAAAGCCTTGGCATCAATGGCTTTAAAGTACTCATTACTGGCCAGGTTCAGGAATAGTTCATTATCATCCAATTCATCATTTAAAGCTGATGTAATGGTCTTTTTCCAGAACTCATATAAGTTTTTGTTTTTCCCTACAGGAAATTTGGTTCCCATTTCCAGACGGTATGGTTGAATTAAATCAGTTGGTTTAAGCAAGCCATATAGCCCTGAAATGATACGAATCGTATCCTGAAGTTTTTCCAGTTTGTCCTGCGGTATGGTATAAGCATCTAACCCTCTGTAAACATCACCGCTAAACGCATAAACAGCAGGCCTTGCATTATCTGCCGTAAAGGGTAATTGCCAATCCTGATTGCGTTGATAATTTAACTGCCCCAACGCATCTGAAATACTCATAAGTTTTGATAAACTTCTGGCAGATTTCTTTTTTAACAGTTTATTTAAGCGTTCCGCTTGTTTTAAAAAACAGGCTTCGGTATTTAATGTGGTTGGTAATTCACTTTCAAAATTAAGTGACTTGGCAGGTGACAGTACTAGTTTCATAAATATAGGCTTCTTTGTCATTTCCGTGAAGACGGAAATCTTTTCATAATAAAACCAAAGTTACAACTACTAAAAGACTTTTGAAAATAAGATTACAATCTTGAATTTGTAGAAACTTTCGACTAATTCACCTTTATCAGTTTGGTTGCCATTTATTATTATTGAGTTGCATTATAACAATAATAAACCCTAAATAAATGACTTTGCTAAACTAAGGGCTAGCGCTCGACTCTCTCGGACGCTATTTTATTACGACTTAAAACAATAACATTTGTTGTAAACGAGCGCCGTCCGTGGATTCCTGCCCAAGTTTATCTTGAGCGAAAGCCGAAAGGCAGGAATGACAGAATGCAACTCCCTACTCCTCAAAACAATTATGATAAATTCAGAATCACTGGAAGTGACGTTTTAGTCTACTTCCTGATGCTTTGAATACCCTTTCCACTTATCAATACACTGCAGCATATCATCCGGAATGTCTGAAGTAAATTGCATAAACTCGCCTGTTCCGGGATGTGTAAATCCAAGTGTTTTAGCATGTAATGCCTGACGTGGCAATACTTTAAAGCAGTTCTCTACAAACTGTTTGTATTTGGTAAAGGTAGTGCCTTTTAAAATTTTTTCGCCACCGTAACGTTCATCGTTAAACAAGGTATGCCCAATATGTTTCATATGCACGCGAATTTGGTGTGTACGCCCGGTTTCTAACTTACAAGACACCAAAGTCACATAGCCCAAACGCTCCAGGACTTTGTAATGCGTTATGGCCGGTTTGCCTTTTTCAGCTTCATCACCAAGAAACACGGTGTTTTGTAACCGGTTCTTTGGATGCCTGCCAATATTGCCTTCAATGGTACCTTCGTCGGCTTCAACATTACCCCAAACCAGCGCTACATATTCCCGTTCACTGGTTTTTTCTGCAAACTGTAGTGATAGATCAGCCATGGCTTTTTCGGTTTTGGCAATCACTAAAAGCCCGCTGGTATCTTTATCTATCCTGTGAACCAATCCCGGGCGTTCACTGGAATTGTTAGGCAAATTATCAAACCTGTAGATCAAAGCATTTATTAAGGTCCCGGAATAGTTACCATGCCCCGGATGCACCACCATACCGGCAGGTTTATTGACCACCAACAAGTCATCATCTTCATATACCACATCAAGCGGAATGTCTTCGCCAATAAGTAAATTTTCATACGGGGGATGGGTAAACAACACCCTGATATCGTCATTCGGTTTTACTTTATAACTGGCTTTTACCGGGGTGTCATTAACGTAAATACTACCATTTTTTGCAGCCGCCTGAATTTTGTTTCGGGTAGCATTTTCTACAAAATTCATCAGGTATTTATCTATGCGCAAGGGAGTCTGCCCTTTTTCAACCTTAAAAGCATAATGCTCATACAGGGTATCTTCATCGGGCAATTGTGGCGTATGGTCTTCCATTAAATAGTGCGGGCATTATTTTCTTCGACGCTTTCCGTTTCCAAGCACCAGGTCTATCACAGATGTTTTTGCAAGTTTATCACCCGGTTTTAAAAGCTTTCCTTTATGATACATCTTTAAAACCAGATCTCTACCAATATTATCTTCATAGCTTATCTTCCCTACTTTAAATTCCAGGGCCTCTAAATTGGGCTTGGCCTGCCTAAAGGTACGCTCTCTTAGATCCGGTACTTCAATTTTTCTGTATCCGGACGGATTAAGCGTTAAGTATATCTTTCTGTCTTCCTTGACCTGGGTTCCGGCAACAGGCTCTTGCTCTATTACTGAAAACCTGGGGTAATCCGGATTAAAATTGGCTGAATCCTGAATTTGCATCACCAAATTATTCTCATCCAATTCCAGTTGCGCCACGCTTATTGACTTGCCTTTTAAGTCCGGAACGGTTTCAAAATCACCATGATTGGTATAGCCTTTTAACCACCATAACATTAAAACACACAATACGATTACGGCAACAACAGCCAACAAAATTTGTTTGAAAAATGTTTTACTAACTAAGAATTTAACAAGGCTCATGTGTAGAATTTTGAATACCGCAAAAGTACATGATTTTTTTCATTTGAAAATTCGCTGACAAATGAAAAAAATCATGTATTAGCAAAGCGTTTCTTGAGGTAAAACTAAATTTTGTTGATTTTTAAACAAAATTCAGTTTTCACCGAAAAAATATATAAAAACAGAACTGCTTTTTCTTTTGCAATATATATGATATTTTAGCTTAACTAATAATAGATACGATTTATTGTAGGTTTTAGATTAATACTTAAAATTTAATTCTGTGAAAAAAAACATCGCCATTATCATGGGAGGCTATTCCAGTGAATACCAGATCTCATTAAAAAGCGGCAATGTGGTTTTTGAAACTTTAGACACTTCAAAATACAATGCTTACCGAGTTCATATTTTTAAAGATAAATGGGTTTATGTTGATGACAACAATACTGAGTTCCCAGTAGATAAAAACGATTTCTCAGTGAATGTTAATGGCGAGATCATCACATTTGATTGTGTTTTCAATGCTATTCACGGTTCACCGGGCGAAGATGGTTTTATGCAGGCTTATTTAGAATTATTGGGCATTCCTCATACCAGTTGCCCTATGTATCAGGCCTCAGTAACTTTTAATAAACGTGATTGCTTAAGCATTTTAAAACCTTACGGTATTAAAACAGCTGAATCTTATTATTTGAATCTTGGAGACTCTATTGACGAAAGAGCTATTATTAACAAAGTAGGCTTACCCTGTTTTGTTAAAGCGAATAAGGCCGGAAGTAGTTTTGGTGTGACAAAGGTTCACAAAGCCGAAGACTTACAAAGCGCTATTGATATTGCTTTTAACGAAGATGATGAAATCATTATTGAATCGTTTTTGGATGGCACCGAGGTATCTGTGGGCGTGATATCCTATAAAGGGGAAACTAAAGTGCTTCCGATCACTGAAATTGTAAGTGAAAATGATTTCTTTGATTATGAAGCGAAGTACCTGGGAAAATCCCAGGAAATAACCCCTGCAAGACTTAGCAAAGTGCAGGAGGAAAAAGTAAATACCGTGGCCAAAAAAGTTTATGAAACTTTAAAAATGACCGGTTTTTCAAGAAGTGAATATATTTTTAAAGATGGAGATCCGCATTTATTGGAAGTAAACACTGTTCCCGGTTTGACCAAAGAAAGTATTTTGCCGCAACAGGCTGCCGAAGCAGGTATTCCTTTGGCTGATTTGTTCGATAATGCTATTGAGGAAGCCTTAAATTGAAACGTGACTTCTTTAAAACAAAAATGACCTGAACTTTATCTCTCAAAAAAAATTGATGAATTTGACAGCAAAATTCAAAAATTACAACAAAAAATTTCTAACTTAATAGACAAATTAGAGAATTGATTATCTTGTATCTAAAGAATCCTGAATCAAATTTGGAATGAAGCGAGCCATATTTCCCGGATCATTTGACCCATTGACTTTGGGGCATTACGACATTATTAAACGGGGTGTTACACTTTTTGATGAACTTATTGTGGCCATAGGTGTTAATGCCGATAAAAAATATATGTTCTCACTTGAAGAACGTAAAGCATTTATAGAAGAAGCTTTTGCTGATGAACCTAAAGTTAAAGTCATGACCTACGAAGGCTTAACAGTAGATTTTTGTAAGGAAATCGGTGTTGAATTCATTCTACGCGGCTTACGAAATCCCGCAGATTTTGAATTTGAAAAGGCCATTGCCCACACCAATAGAGATTTAGCTCCTATTGAAACGGTGTTTTTACTAACTTCAGCGGACACATCATACATTGCATCCTCTATTGTACGAGATGTTATTAGAAATAACGGAGATTATACTAAATTAGTTCCGGACAGTGTAAGAGTGACATGAAACAAATTCTTTTATATGGTTTTCTGCTTTTAACAATGCTCAATGGCTTTGCTCAGAACTCCCTAAATAAACAAGAAAAAGAAGCCATCATTTCAGAGGTTCAGGGCATGCTCAATAATTACCACGATGCTATAGTTAAAGGCGGTATCAATGAAGGGCTGAAATACTTAGACCATTCTTCAGACTTTTTCTGGGTGCCCCCACGTTATACCGAGGCATTAGATTACGATACCGTTAAAGATATCTTATTGGAAAACTCAGGGGATGTTAAATTCATAGACTTTTCCTGGGAAAAAGTTCAAATAGTTCCCATAACGCATTCTGTTACCAACTATACCGGCATTGTAAAGTGTGTTGAAGTTGACAAAAATAATCAGCCAATGACCTTTAGAATTATTGAATCCGGCACCCTCATAAAACGAGATGACGGTTGGAAATTCTTAAGTGGTCAAACCAGAAACCTCCCTAAGCATTAGGCTGCTTTCCTGTAACATTTCTTATCTGTTCCATACTTATAAAGTAAGAATAAGATTTCATGTTACATCATATTAAATACTTTCTCTTTAAACTTAAAATGGCTCAGCCATCTGGAAACGATATTGACAAATGGATGCAGCATAGTTATGCCGAAAGAATTGAATATGCTTTGGAACATGGTAATTACGAAACCCGAAAATTAGCTGCCGAAGCTTTAGGAAAACTAGGCTTCAGCTCCTCAATTCCCGTTTTATTTAAAACTATTGACGACAAGGTTCAAAACGTTTCTATTGCGGCTCTGAATGCCCTTGAAAAAATTGGTTGCCGGGATGAATTAGGTGCCATCATTATCAAAAAGCGCTTTAATTGGGTTAAAGAAGTGCAGGAAAAACAAGCTAAATGGGAAGCCACTAAAAATAAAAAGTATCACATTTACCGTTGGGAACGTACCAGTAAAAAGAATTTTGAATTGGTAAAAGAACGTTTAAAACGCCCTATACGTTGGTCATAATTGCTCTCGCAAAGACGCTAAGTCACCAGATGTAATAAGCTTATAACTCTGAACTCAAAACTTTAAACTTTGAACTTTGAACTTTGAACTTAAAACTACAACTTATACTCTGAAAGCCCTTTGGTAAACGCCTCAGGGTTTTCGGCTAAATGATAGCGCGGATCATCAATATCTTCTACAATAACCTCCCTGAATTTTGGACTGGATTTGTATAACAGGACCTTACAGTCTTCACTTAAATGCTTCAGTTTGATGGATTTCCCTTCGGCTTCATATTTATGGACTAAATTGAAAATAGCTTCAATGGCTGAATGATCGCTCACCCTGGATTCTACAAAATCCACTTCAATATTTTGCGGATCGCTTTTAGCATCGAATTTTTCGTTAAACGCTTTAATAGAACCAAAGAAAAGCGGGCCCCAGATTTCATAGACTTTGGTACCATCATCCTTCATGCGCTTACGTGCTCTAATACGCTTGGCATTTTCCCAGGAGAACACCAAAGCACTGATGATGACACCAGCAATTACGGCAACAGCCAAATCTTTCCAAACGGTAATTAAAGAAACCGCTATTAATACAACAGCATCGGTTACCGGGATTTTTCTTAATATCCTGAAACTACTCCAGGCAAACGTACCAATAACTACCATAAACATCACACCAACCAAAGCTGCAATTGGAATTTGCTCTATATAAGCCGAAGCAAACAGGATAAACACCAATAGTAAAACAGCTGCAACAATACCTGATAACCTGCCACGTCCGCCACCTTTTATATTGATTATGGATTGCCCGATCATGGCACAGCCTCCCATACCCCCAAATAAACCTGTGATTATATTAGCTCCTCCTTGTGCCATACATTCTTTGTTGGCATTCCCCCTGGTCTCGGTAAGTTCGTCAACCAGGTTAAGTGTCATTAAGGATTCTATTAATCCAATGGCCGCTAATATCACAGCATATGGGCCAATAAATCTAATGGTTTGCCAATTGAACGGAACATTGGCAAACAGCTCTAATTGAAATTGTGGTAGACCGCCTTTTAAGCCTTCGCCCCCACCCTCTCTAATAAAACTACCAACAGTGGCTACGTCCAGTTTCCCAAAAATCACGATGGCAGAAACCACCAGGATACCTATTAAAGCTTCAGGTAGTTTTTTAGTCCATTTGAATTTAGGTAAGACGAACATGATACCCATGGTTAAAGCCACGAGACCAATCATTGTATATAACTCAGAACCCGAAAAATAGCTCCCGTCAGCACCTCTGAACATCTTCAATTGGGCCATAAAAATAACAATGGCCAATCCGTTCACAAAGCCCATCATTACCGGGTGCGGAATAAGCCTTACAAATTTACCCAGTTTAAAAACACCGGCTAACATCTGTATGACACCCATTAAAATAACTGTTGCGAACAAATAATAAAGCCCCAGGTTGTCTTCAGGTGCTCCCATGGCATTTCCTTCCGCCACCAATTTGACCATGACCACTGCCAATGCTCCGGTAGCACCACTGATCATTCCCGGGCGACCTCCAAAAACAGCGGTGATCAACCCAATCATAAAAGCTGCATACAACCCTACTAACGGATCTACACCAGCAACAAAAGCAAATGCTACGGCTTCCGGCACCAAAGCCAGTGCCACGGTCATTCCACTTAAAATATCATTTTTGGCATTTTTAGCGCGCTTTCGGATAAATTCTGTCATGGCTTATTTTTTGTAAGGTGCAAATTTAATGTTAATAAAGGAAGCGGCAAGTAATTTACTAGAATTCAATAGGTAACAACACTAAAACGTTTGAGTTTCAAACAGATAATCATTGGTTAGCTATCCACCCAAGAGCTTTATCCCTTTCTTGAAATATATAAATATTCCAATCACTGTCATTATTAAGGTTTATCATCGTCTCTGTTGACATTAAAGCTCCGCTTGTAGCAATAACAACGGCTATGGCTTTAATTTCCTTTAATTTTCCGATAAGACGTTGTGCTTTAAACGTATAACTATAAGAATATTTTCTGTTTATAAGAATTGAAAACGGGGCGGCAAGGTTTTGCAACAAAAATTCATGAAACTCATTGACCAAAGTCTCATTCATTTCAATACCTTCATCTGTGATAACCTCAGCTAAGTTATCACTAATGATGATAATAGTACCAAATGTTAGTTTATAACTTTTCAAGTTAAATGTAATTTTAGATATTTAAAAAATTACAACTAACTTCAAAAAAATAATCCCATAGCAATTATAAGCGTTTGCTTACAGGTCTAAATTACTTATTTTTCTCTAATTTTTTAAATATCTTAAAGAAATTAATGACAAATTAATCATAGATTTATCAAAAATTGGGTCAGCACTACAATAATTGATTTTTTATTTAGGAATTTTGTGAAAAGTAAATGAATCATTAAAAAATAATAAAGGGTTGATATTTAACATCAACCCTTTATTCATAAATGCAATTTTCCTTTTTCTATTTATTAACTATTATCTTTTTGGTTAACTGCCTGTATTGTGAAATTAACTTAATCATATATATACCGTCACCCAGGGTATTTGTCGTAATGGTTTCGGCACCGCTGCCCAGATATTCTAACTTACCGGATTTAACTTGCCTGCCACTAACATCTGTAATAGTATAGTTGACTTCTTCATCGCCATATAAAGTCATACTAACGTTTACTCTATTAACAACCGGATTAGGGAATAATTTTACTTCGCCATTGTTAAATTTACCTGCTTCGTCATTACTTAAAATAGCATTTAGATCGGAAGGAAGTTCATCAAGCGTTAAGCTATCCGATCTGTTGTTGAAGATCTTACTAAAATAGTCGCAAAACCATCTTGAACGAATCACCAAATTAAGGGACCCGTGGACATCTAAAGAGGCACATATATTATTCTCTGTTACAAGATTAACAACATCATAGCCGGTTGTTACACCAAACTCCACAACACTTAAATCCAAAGTATCCGGATTATAAACCAAGCTATGAATCCTATAAAAACCAGGCTTTTCCACATCAAAATCAGGTTCATTTGAAACGGCGAGAATTGTTAATGTAAATCCTTCTGTGAGTACAAATAATTGTTGATACCCTGCCGGTATATCTGCAGGCTCATAAGCCTGGGCAGTAATCATTACTGTACCCCCATCAAAACAACTTATGGGGTGGCTTGAAAACATGGTTCCGGAATTTGCCAAACAGGCTTCACTTTCCTCTACCATAATGGGTGCTCCCGCAGCATCCAGTGAGGCACAGATGCCTGTGGCTCCAACTAAATTTAATACATCTACCCCAGTAGTGACTCCGAACTCTACAACGCCCAGGTCTAAATAATTAGGACTATCAGCATTGCCATCATATACCAAAGTATGGATGGTATATAAACCGGACATGTCAACCGTAAACTCCGGACTGCCACCTACCTGCTCAATAACCAAACCTTCACCGGAGGTTAACACAAATAAACTACTGTAGCCGTCTGGTATGTAGATATCTCCATTAGGTGTGGCGCTTATCACAGCTTCGCCGCCTGTTAGGGTCACCATGTCAGCATCGGCTGTCAATGTTCCTGCATCGGCCATACATTCTTTAGCCATAATAGGTGCCCCTGCAGCATCCAGTGAAGCACAGATGCCTGTGGCTCCTACTAAATTCAATACATCTACACCGGTAGTGACTCCGAACTCTACAACGCCCAGGTCTAAATAATTAGGACTATCAGCATTGCCATCATATACAAGGGTATGAATGGTATATAAACCGGACATGTCAACCGTAAACTCCGGACTGCCACCTACCTGCTCAATAACCAAACCTTCTCCGGAGGTTAACACAAATAAACTGCTGTAACCGTCCGGTATGTAAATATCTCCATTAGGGGTAGCGCTTATCATGGCTTCACCTCCCGTCAATGTAACCATATCAGCATCAGCTGTTAAGGTTCCGGCATCAGCTGCACACTCCTTGACCATAATGGGTGCCCCTGCAGCATCCAGTGAGGCACAAATGCCTGTGGCTCCTACTAAATTCAATACATCGACTCCTGTAGTCACTCCAAACTCTACAACACCCAGGTCTAAATAATTTGGACTATCGGCATTACCATCATATACCAACGTATGGATGGTATATAAGCCTGACATGTCAACCGTAAACTCTGGACTGCTGCCTACCTGCTCAATGACCAAACCTTCACCGGAGGTCAGTACAAATAAACTGCTGTAGCCGTCAGGTATATAAATATCTCCATTAGGGGTGGCACTTATCATGGCTTCTCCACCTGTTAGGGTCACCATGTCAGCATCGGCTGTTAAAGTTCCGGCATCTGCCATACACTCCTTGACCATGATCGGTGCTCCTGCCGCATCCAGTGAGGCACAGATGCCTGTGGCTCCTACTAAATTCAATACATCTACCCCAGTAGTGATTCCAATCTCTACAACACCCAGGTCCAAATAATCCGGACTATCGGCATTACCATCATATACCAAAGTATGGATGGTATATAAACCGGACATGTCAACCGTGAACTCAGGACTCCCGCCTACCTGCTCAATAACCAAACCTTCTCCGGAGGTCAACACAAATAAACTACTGAAGCCGTCCGGTATGTAAATATCTCCATTAGGGGTGGCGCTTATCATGGCTTCGCCGCCTGTTAGGGTAACCATCTCAGCATCAGCTGTCAATGTTCCTGCATCGGCTGTACACTCCTTGACCATGATCGGTGCTCCTGCTGCATCCAGTGAGGCACAGATGCCTGTGGCTCCTACTAAATTCAATACATCCACTCCGGTAGTAACTCCGAACTCTACAACACCCAGGTCTAAATAATTAGGACTATTGGCATTACCGTCATATACAAGGGTATGAATGGTATATAAGCCTGAACTTGTTACCGTGAACTCAGGACTACCCCCTACCTGCTCGATAACCAAACCTTCACCAGAGGTCAGTACATATAAACTACTGTAGCCGTCCGGTATGTAAATATCTCCATTAGGCGTAGCGCTTATCATAGCTTCACCGCCTGTTAAGGTTACCATGTCAGCATCGGCTGTCAAGGTGCCCGCATCGGCCATACACTCCTTGACCATGATCGGTGCTCCTGCTGCATCCAGCGAGGCACAGATACCTGTGGCTCCTACTAAATTCAATACATCTACTCCGGTAGTGACTCCGAACTCTACAACCCCCAGGTCTAAATAATTTGGACTACCGACATTGCCGTCATAGACCAAGGTATGGATGGTATATAAGCCTGACATGTCAACCGTAAACTCTGGACTGCCTCCCACCTGCTCAATAACCAAACCTTCACCGGAGGTCAACACAAATAAACTACTGTAGCCGTCCGGTATGTAAATATCTCCATTAGGGGTGGCGCTTATCACAGCTTCGCCGCCTGTTAGGGTAACCATCTCAGCATCAGCTGTCAATGTTCCTGCATCGGCAGTACATGGAGGTCTTATTGTAAATGTTATGGATTTTGAATCGCATTCCCCAATTCCAAAATAGAATTTATACACCTTAGCAGTTAGCTTAAAGTTCCCATGTCCCAAATACCATGGTTTGTTACCGGCCGGAAAAGTAAAGGGTGGCAGGTTCTCTGTTATCTTAAAGGTGTCGCCCGTATCCAGATTTTCAACAATGTAACGTACACTTTTAGATTTTCCACTAACCTTTGTATTAATATAAAATCCGGAGGGTAAATCTGAAATAATGTAATTTTCTCCGTCCATTAAACTAACGGTTTCATCGCCATTGGTAAATTCAAAACTTTCTATTTGACCACAATTATCACCTGCAAAAGCATACAGAGAGAGGCACAAAAACAATGAAGTAAGTAGGTATTGAAGTTTGGGAGTCTGTTGATGTAGAACTACTTTCATGATTTTTTGTTTAATTAATTTTCATTAAATTTAAACAAAAATAATTTAATGTTTAATATTATTATTTAAAAATTAAACAAAATGATATAATTCATCGATAAAGTGCATTTAAAACCAATAAATACTTACAAAAAAATGAAACGATTACTGTGAAGAAAATTAAGATTGTGTGCTACACCAAAGCCCTGATATTAGCATAAGAGTTTTTAAGGGCCTTTACAGACTGCTTTTTATCTAACCACTCCACTTTTGTAATACCTTCCTTTTCCTGAGGATAAAGCTTGCCGTTAAAAGTGGTTTTCATTTCAAACCAATAGGTGATTTTAATTCGGTGGCGTCCGTTACGTTTAAATATATGATAGGTAGTCTCCAAAGGCTTGGTAATTTCCAAACCTTCAACACCGGTTTCTTCTTCAACTTCTCTGATGGAGGTTTCTTCAATGGTTTCTTTTCTTTCGGCTTTTCCTTTAGGTAAATCCCACTTATCATTTCTATAAATGAATAGCACTTCTCCTTTATCATTAAAAACCTTTCCGCCACCGGCAATAACATTAGGTAGTTTTTTTAAGAATTTGCTTAAGAGTTTGTCTTCATTTTTATGGATAAGCCTAACTTCACGCAACGAAGATTTATTGAGCTCTTTAATTACTTTTCCAATATTTACCGTATCCAGTAAATAATTTTTAAAGTGGGTTTCCTGTTCAACTTTGGTAGTTAAAATTATAGGTTTATCACCAACAAAAACTTTATGCATATGTAGTTTTTAACATTACGCCTTGGTAAAAATATCATTTTTAGTCGCAAACCAACCATTGTTGAAAAAAATATTTTTATTCATAATACACATCTTATAAAAAATTAAATTAATCCGTATTTTTGGCAACATGATTTTTAACAAACACACTGCCAGAAAAACAGCCGAAGTTTTATTGCAGGTAAAAGCTATAAAGCTTAGCCCAAAAGAACCATTTACCTGGGCTTCCGGATGGAAATCACCTATTTATTGTGACAATAGAATTATCTTGTCCTTTCCTCCTATTCGTAACTACGTAAGGGAAACGATGGCTAAACAAATTGAAAAGCAATACGGAAAACCCGATGCTATTGCCGGAGTTGCAACTGGGGCTATTGGTATTGGCATGCTGGTAGCTGAATATATGGGCCTGCCATTTATTTATGTCAGACCGGATGCTAAAGGTCACGGCCGTAAAAACCAAATTGAAGGTTTTATTGAAAGCGGGCAGAATGTTGTTGTAGTTGAAGATTTGATCAGCACCGGAAAAAGTAGCTTAAATGCTGTGAAAGCATTAAGGGATGCCGGTATTAATGTAAAAGGCATGATTGCCATTTTCACTTACGGATTTGATGTAGCTGCACAAAATTTTGAAGATGCTAATGTCAGGTTACAAACTTTAGGTAATTATGATAGTTTGTTAGACCAGGCATTACAGACCAAATATATTACCGAATCCCAGTTAAAAACCTTATCGGAATGGAATACCAATCCGGGCGAATGGAATGGCATCTAATTTTAATGTAAGCTCCTACTAAACCGCTTAACAAATAACAACCAAACAGTATTATGCATTTAGAATCACCAAAAATAAACGTTGAAAAATCTCCTGAAGCTGTTTTTGAGTTTTTAGCCGATGTTAAAAACTTTGAAGCTTTAATGCCTGAAAACATCAGTAAATTTGAAGTTTTAGAAGACGACACCTTTGTATTTGCTTTAAAAGGTATGCCGGAAATCATACTTAAGAAGAAAGAAGTGACGCCTCCTAACAAAATTGTTTTAGGTGCTGCCGGTGGAAAAATAGATTTTTCTTTAACCGGACATATTGTTGCAACCGGGGATGCTTCCAGCGAAGTACAATTACAATTCTCGGGTGATTTTAACCCCATGATGGCCATGATGATCAAAGGCCCGATCACCAAGTTTATTGAAACACTGGTAACAAGTATCCCAAAAGCCATTTGACTTTGAGACCCTTAGGCTCACAACCATCCGTTTATATTAAAAACACAAACCCCCAATGACCAAATACTAGTACAGCAACTGTACTTCTTTTAGATCAAACTTTTTCACAACTTCGTCTTCTAAAATTACCATAAGCTTACCGTATTTGGTAACACCTTTTACAAATCCGGAAAACAGGTTCCCTTCAGCATCTTTAAATGTTGAAGGTTTGCCTTTTCTAAACAAATTAGCTTCATATTCGTTTTTAACCGTATCATATGCTCCCTCCTGTAAAAGCAAAGAATATGCCTTTGTATGGGTCATTATACGATGTAAGACCTCATCCAAATCGTAATGAACACCCGTTATATTTTTTAAAGATGCCGCTTTCGGAAGTCCATCAAACCTGGTCTGGTTTACATTAACTCCAATACCTATAATGGTGGAGTCTAATTTATTTTTTATGACATTTTCGATTAAAATGCCGCAAATCTTTTTGTCTGCTGACAAAATGTCGTTTGGCCATTTAATACGTAAATCCGGAATATTAAACGATTTTAATGCCTTTAAAATGGCCAGAGAAATAGCCATACTAATATAAAAAGGGAACTCTACAACATGGATGCTTAAATCCTTAAACATGCTAAAAGTGAGGTTCTTAGACGCTTCTGAATTCCAGGAAGTGCCCATTTGCCCTCTTCCGTTGGTCTGTTCATCTGCTATGACAACTGTATAATCTTCAACCTTATTCTTAGCCAGATACCTGCGCAAATAACTATTTGTAGAATCGATGGCATTAAGTTTGATTATATGCATGAAAAGGTTATTGTTAAGCTTTAAAATCTTATGATTTTTTTAAAGTATAAAGAATTAAAAAAATAATAACTTTGTACAAATTAAATAAATTTAATGGCGAAAGAAAAAATAAGCGCAGATCAATTAATATCAGTAATTATAAGTGGCATTGAAGATGTTAAAGGGCAAGAAATAAATATTTTAGATTTAAGAGATATTGAGAATACTGTTTGCGACTACTTTATAATATGTGAAGGGACTTCAAACACTCAAGTAAACGCCATAGTTAACTCCATACATAAAAGAGTAAGTAAAGAGCTTAAAGACAAACCTTGGCATACGGAAGGTGTAGACAATGCAGAATGGGTTTTAATAGATTACGTTAATGTTGTTGTACATGTATTTCAAAAGCATGTTAGAGAATATTATGATATTGAAAGTCTTTGGGGGGATGCTAAAACAACAGTAATAGAAACAAGTTATTAAAAAGATTACATGGCAAACGATAAAAAAAATATAAAAGAGAAGAAACCAAAATTTAGTCCTTACTGGATTTACGGTATTTTAATTGCTCTTTTTTTAGGATTTCAACTGTTTGGTGACAGCAGCAGTAGCGGTGGTTCTAAAACTACAACCTCAGATTTTTTCAAATTTTTAGCCAATGGCGATGTTGAAAAAATAGATATTGTAAAGAATACCCGTGTTGCAAGAGTGTATTTAACAGATGAGGCCGAATCTAAAGAGGAACACAAAAGCTCAAAGCAGCAACCGTTTATCCCGTCGGTAAGTGCGTTACCCAACTATAAGTTTGAATTTGGGGACCTTCAAAACTTTGAAAACCGTTTAAACGAAATCATTGAAGATTTAGATACTAAACCGGTTGTTGAATTTGATACCGAAACCGATACTTTTGGAAATCTGCTTATCGGAATACTCCCTTTTATCCTGTTGATCGGCGTTTGGATTTTCATTATGAGGAGAATGTCCGGTGGTGCCGGTGGTGGCGCAGGCGGACAAATTTTTAACATTGGAAAATCCAAGGCAAAACTTTTTGACCAGAACACGGAAGTAAAGACATCATTCAAAGATGTAGCCGGTTTGGAAGGTGCTAAGGAGGAAGTTCAGGAAATTGTGGACTTCTTGAAATTCCCTGAAAAATATACCACTTTAGGTGGAAAAATCCCTAAAGGAGCTTTACTTGTAGGGCCTCCGGGAACCGGAAAGACCCTCCTGGCAAAAGCTGTTGCAGGTGAGGCCAAAGTACCTTTCTTCTCATTATCAGGTTCAGATTTTGTGGAGATGTTTGTGGGTGTGGGAGCATCGCGTGTCCGTGATTTGTTCAAACAAGCCAAAGAAAAATCACCCTCCATTATTTTTATTGATGAAATTGACGCCATTGGTAGGGCCCGGGGAAAGAATGCCATGTCCGGAAGCAACGATGAACGTGAAAACACATTAAATCAGCTTTTAACAGAAATGGATGGTTTTGGTACCAATACCAATGTGATTGTATTGGCTGCTACCAACAGAGCCGATATTTTAGATAAAGCGTTGATGCGTGCCGGCCGTTTTGACAGGCAGATCTATGTGGACCTTCCCGATGTTCGCGAACGCAAAGAAATTTTTGAAGTACACTTAAGACCCTTAAAAAAGGCTAAGGACTTAGATACCGATTTTCTTTCAAAACAAACCCCCGGTTTTTCAGGAGCCGATATTGCTAACGTTTGTAATGAAGCCGCTCTAATAGCGGCCAGAAATGGTAAAAAAGAGGTTGACAAACAAGACTTCCTTGATGCTGTCGATAGAATTATTGGTGGTTTGGAAAAGAAAAATAAGATCATTACGCCTAGCGAGAAAAAAGCGGTTGCTTTCCATGAAGCAGGCCACGCCACTGTAAGCTGGATGTTGGAACATGCAGCACCTTTGGTAAAAGTTACTATTGTACCAAGAGGTCGTTCCTTGGGAGCTGCCTGGTATTTACCGGAAGAAAGACTGATTGTCCGCCCGGAACAAATGTTAGATGAAATGTGTGCCGCCCTGGGAGGCAGAGCTGCGGAACAGGTTATTTTTGGTAAAATATCTACAGGCGCTTTATCTGACCTGGAAAAGGTTACCAAACAGGCCAGAGCTATGGTGACCATTTACGGGCTTAGTGATAAAATTGGTAACCTTACCTATTACGATTCTTCCGGCCAAAGCGAATATGGTTTTACAAAGCCGTATAGCGAACAGACCGCCGAATTAATTGACAAAGAAATCTCGGATATCATTGAAGAGCAGTATGACAGGGCTGTGGCACTTTTAGAAGCTAACAAAGATAAACTTACGGAACTTGCCGAAGAACTTCTTGATAAAGAAGTGATTTTTAAAGATAACCTGGAACGCATTTTTGGTAAACGTGCTTTTGAAAAAGAAGAAGCAGAAGTAAAAAGCGAAGAAAAAACCGAAGGCTCTGAAACGACAGAAGTTTCGGGCAAATAAGCTGAAATACATATATTTTGTTAAGCTTTTAGTAAAAATCTTAAATTAACCTTAAGGTTAGTTTAAGATTTTTTATCTTTGATAATCAACAAAAAGAATTGGGTTAATAGCAGTCACTAAATGAGTCTTTTTAGAAAAATTTTTGGTTCCAAATCTGAACATTCAAAGGCGGAATTAAAATCTGAAGAAAGAGGCAAATACATGCCGGAAATTAAGCTGCCAATAGACGAAAGGTTTACCATAAACTTTAAAGCTAATGGTGGAAAGTTCCTGTATTGTGAAGACTTAAACGAAGTTTTTCAAAATCTGGATAATATCATTGAAGAAAACAAATGGCATGATAAAAAAGTGTTACTTCTTGATGAAAACTTAAAAGATAAATTCAAAGACTCAAACCTGGACCCAACTTTAAGAATTACAGAATCTACTTTTTTCCTTACCACTTGCGAGAATTTAATAGCCAATGACGGGTCCTTATTAATATCCTCAAAACAGATTTTCGAGAAAAAATTAATAGAACTGCCTTTTAATTTTATTGTATTTGCTACCACCAGCCAAATAGTTGAAAACATAGGAGAAGGCCTTCGCGGTATTAAATCAAAGAACAGGCAAAAAATCCCTACTAACATCACCACCATAAAACATTTTAAATCTGGTGATGAAAAAGATTTTTTAAGTTATGGTAGCAGTGCAAAAAATCTTTACTTACTGCTTTTAGAAGATCTGTAAAAAAAAACGAACATTTAAAAATTTTAAAAATATATTTGCAAAAAGGAATGCTTAAAATTTTTAATGTTAGAACGCAGTGGTTGTCCCGATAGCTATCGGGATTCTTAATTTTATAATTTATAATATTGTAATTATTAAAATTTAAACGTGTGAAGGAAATTCTTATCAGAGGCTTCTCCGGCTTGCTTTATATTTCATTATTAATTATTTGTTTGCAAAACGAACAGGCCTTAATCATTCTCTTTTTTGTTTTTGGCTTGATTTGTTTAGCCGAGTTTAAGAAACTCATTCAATTAAAAAGCCTAATCCCTTATGCTGTTTTTGTTATCATCTATTTCGTTTTTGTGTATTGGAAACTGGTACTTAACACCCAATTTGGATTAGATGAAGCCACCCAAATACTAATGGTAATCACCATTTTTGTTGAGCTCTTTTTAATTAAAGATCTCTTTTCAGAAAAAACCATACCCCTCTTTGCTTCAAAAAGATTCATCTTAACAACCTTTTATTTATCAAGCGCGTTTGTGTTTTTAATATTGATAGCTAACTATCAAAACACTTACAACTCAAATATTCTGCTGGGGTCGTTTATTCTTATTTGGGTAAACGATTCGTTTGCTTTTCTGGTTGGAAAGAACTTTGGTAAACAAAAGCTATTCGCTAAAATTTCGCCCAAGAAAACCGTTGAAGGCTTTTTAGGCGGTTTATTTTTTTCATGCGTAGCAAGTTATTTTATTACTAACTTTACAGAGACCTTAAGCTTTACTAATTGGCTAATTTTAAGCATTATCATTAGTGTATTTGGTACGCTGGGAGACTTAATAGAATCTAAATTCAAAAGACAAGCCGGCGTTAAGGACAGTGGTGTCATTATGCCTGGCCATGGTGGTCTGTTGGACCGATTAGACAGTATTATTTTTGCTGCCCCGTTTATATATTTATTTTTAAGACTTTTACAATATGTTTCATAAAGAAGGCCATAAGATCATATTTATAACATTCGTTATCATTGTTGCTGCATTTTTACTGGTTGATAGTGTTATTACCATTGCCTGGTTAAGAACGTTGGTGCTAATCGCCCTATTGGTTTTATTGATCCTGATCCTTCAGTTTTTTAGAAATCCCAAAAGGCAAACGGTTTTAAACGATAAACAGGTCATAGCACCTGTTGATGGCAAAGTAGTTGTTATTGAAGAAGTTTTAGAAAAAGAATATTTTAAGGAAAAGCGGCTTCAGGTGAGCGTATTTATGTCGCCAATAAACGTACACGTAACGCGTTATCCTATTAGTGGCAATGTTATTTTTAGTAAATACCATCCGGGGAAATATTTAGTGGCATGGCATCCTAAGGCCAGTGAAGAAAATGAGCGTACCACCGTAGTAGTTGAAAACGAAACCTACGGTAAAGTGCTTTACAGGCAAATTGCAGGTGCCCTGGCAAAACGTATTGTAAATTATGCCAAACAAAACCATAGGGCTGAGCAAGGTGCGGATGCCGGTTTTATCAAATTTGGTTCCAGGGTAGATTTGTTTTTACCGTTGGATACCAATATTAAGGTGGCATTGAATCAAAAAGTTCGTGGAGGTGAAACAGTTATTGCGGAAATGTAATGAGTAAGGACCAGTTAGACATAGAATTTCAGGAAGCAGTTGCCAGAGTAAACGCTCATACCGAGCCTTTTCCGGCAGACACGCTTTTAAAGTTGTATGCCTATTACAAAAAAGCTACTAATGATTACGGCAGGCCCAGAAGCAGGGAAGCTTTGATCAATGCTTTTAAAACGAACGCTTTATTCCAGGCTAAGGACATCACGGAAGATGAAGCCAAAAGAAAATATATAGAACTGGTTAATAAGTACTTTTTGTACAGAGAATAAACCAAGGCTGGTTCCATGAAGCACTTATTTTATATTTTCTCTTTTCTGTTTTTAACAATAAGCTGCTCCGCTCCTACCAAAAAAAATTATAACTATTACCTGAATCTTCTTGAGTCCGAACATGAGGTTATAGAATTAACTTCTAATGAAGGAGATGCCAGAATTCTTATCTCGCCATTTCATCAAGGCAGAATACTCACCAGTACTTATGACAATGTTGAAGGCGTCAGCAATGGCTGGATAAACGAAAAGGCACTTGAAGATCCTGCCAAAAGCATTGGTGGTGAAGAACGGTTGTGGATTGGCCCGCTGGGAAGTCAGTTCTCATTTTACTTTCAACAAATAAAGCCCATTCACGATGATAACTGGAACGTTCCGGCCACCATGGATGCAGCACCTTATGATCTGATCCATCAAGATGCAAAGCATGTAACATTATCAAAAAAGATGCAGCTTACCAACTTTGTTGGTACTACATTTAACCTGGAGGTAAATAGAAAGATCGCCATACTTTCAAAAGAAACAATCGAAGACCATCTAAACATTGAACTGAAGCATGTTACTAATCATGTGGCGTTTGAAACAAAACACAAACTCACCAATTTAGATACAGTGGCCTGGACCAAAGCCACCGGTTTACCTGGTTTATGGAGTGCGGGTATGTATCCCGGTGACGATTCAATCGTAATTATACCGCTTAAGAACAACGGAAAAAAATCAGATGTTCTAACTTATCTGGCAACCATGGACAGTAAGCGATTGACCGTAAAAAACAATACGGTTCTATTTAAAGCGGACGGACAATACCGAAGCAAAATTGGAGTTCCACCGGAGTTTGCCCCCAATATTTACGGTTGCTACTCCAAAGCAAAAAACAAACTCACTATTGTTGCATACAAAAAGGAACATGACACCTTATATTCAAACTCTTATGTGAGTATTCAGGAAGAACCTTTTAAGGGTGAAGCCATTCCTATTTATAACAATAGCACCGATTTTTTCGAACTGGAGTCTAATGCGCCATTAAAAGAAATGGATCCGGGGGACTCCACAACACATTGGCAACGAGTGTATCACCTTTCCGCTACGCCTTCTGAACTAAATAGGATAGCACTTGAATTACTAGGTATTTCATTAAAAACAGTGGAGCTATGAAAATTGAACACATAGCTATCTGGACCAAGGACATAGAGGCCATGAAGGCGTTTTACCTTAAGTACTTTGAATTAAGTTCAAATGAGAAATACTACAATCCCATAAAGCAGTTCAGTTCTTATTTTTTATCATTTAAAACCGGTGCCAGAATAGAATTAATGCACAAACCTGACATGTCCGAATTTATGAAAAATACGAACTTTGGTTTAACCCATTTTGCCATTTCTGTTGGAAGCAAAGAAAAAGTAAATACCTTAACCGAATTAATTAGAGAAAACGGACATAAAGTTGTTGGTGAACCCAGAACTACCGGGGATGGTTATTATGAAAGCGTCATTGAAGATATTGAAGGCAATTTAATTGAATTAACTGTGTAAGCAGTACGGATTTTCATAGTTTCAATCTTAGCTTTCAATAATATGCGATTACCTTCGTTTAAATGTGACAAGTTTGCTAATCATTTTCTTTATAATCTATTTCCGAATCACAAAATAATGACTGTAGATAAAACAATTAAAAATTTAATCCTCTGTTTAAACTTGTTATTAACTGTTTTAGTTTACGGCCAGGATGAATTTGCCATCAACTACAAGGGATTAACTCCAAAACTTTCGATATCAAAAATTGATTCTTTGTCTAAAAGTGCATTGTACCTAAAAACCTTAGAATGGATTGAAGAAAATGAAACTAAATATCGACTACTTGTAGATAGCAAAATTGAAAATGAGGCCATCCTTGTAATCCTTATTAAAGAAAATGCTGTGAATTTAAACAAGCAGTATTACAATGTAAAATATAAGATTAATATTAGTTTTGAAAAGGAACAATACAAGTTTGAACCCACCCGAATCCAACTAAAGCTTAACAGTAAATATGATATGGGCTGGAAAGATTTTGACCTTACTAATGGTGCTATCTTCTTCGATAAAGAAAAAGTGATAAAAAAATATAAATATTATCTTAAAGACATTACCCGTTCATTGAATGAACTTAGCATGCAACTAAACGCCGGGTTAAAAAACTAAAAACATTAATACCTTTCGGGTTTATTAGGGGTTTGGTTTCTTCCTGTATTTTTAAAAACCCTATTCCAAACTCGCCAAACTGGCTTTTAAAGTTTCTATTTTGGCTAAGGCATCGGCTTCTTTTTTCTTTTCACTGGCCACTACCTGTTCCGGTGCGTTGTTTACAAAACGCTCATTAGACAGTTTCTTTTGTACGGACTTTAAGAACCCTTCGGTATAATTTAACTCGTCTGTAAGCTTTTTAATTTCAGCCTCTAAATCAATAGCACCAGCCATTGGTATAAAATATTCATTTGATTTCACACGGTATGTCAAGGCGCCATCAATAGTTTCATTTACATATTCAATACTTTCAAGATTTCCCAACTTCTTGATTACCTCATCAAAAGTATTAGCTACATTTTCGTTATTAATGACTGAAAACGTGATAGCATCTTTAAAAGCTATATTCTTTTCCTTTCTAATGGTTCTGATACCTGATACCACTTCTGTTGCAAAATCAAATTCAGCAATCAACCTTTCATTAACCGGTTTTAATTCCGGCCATTTAGCCACAATTAAAGCATCTTCCGGGGTTCTTTCCGTAATATATTGCCAGATTTCCTCTGTTAAGAAAGGCATAAACGGATGTAATATCTTTAAATTATCTTCTAACAAACCAATAACAGCATTGTAAGTAGTACTATCGATCGGTTGCTGATAAGCCGGTTTTACCATTTCCAACAACCAGGAACAGAAGTCGTTCCAGATCAATTTATACGTTTCCATTAACGCATCACTAATGCGGTATTTGCTGTAGTGGTCTTCAATTAATGCTAAACTTTTCCGGAATTTATTAGTGTACCAATCTATACTCACTTTAGCATAATCTGGTTGTTCTAGATCAGCTACCTCCCAACCATTGATCAATCTAAAGGCATTCCAAACTTTATTACCAAAAGCTTTTCCTTGTTGACACAGGGCTTCATCAAACAATAAATCGTTACCAGCCGCAGAACTCAACAATAAACCAACACGTACGCCTCCGGCGCCATAATCTTCAATCAATTTTAGCGCATCCGGTGAATTCCCTAACGACTTGCTCATTTTTCGACGTTGTTTATCACGTACCAATCCGGTTAAATAGACATTTTTAAAGGGCTCTTTCCCTTTATATTCATAACCGGCAATGATCATACGCGCCACCCAGAAAAACAGAATATCCGGCCCCGTAACCAAATCGTTGGTAGGGTAATAATACTTTATATCCTCATTTTCAGGGTTTCTGATGCCGTCAAACACACTCATAGGCCATAACCAGGAGGAGAACCAGGTATCCAGGGCGTCAGAATCCTGTCTTAGGTCCGAAGCTTGAAGCCCGGAGTTGGAAGTTTTTTCCTGAGCTAGTTTTACGGCCTCTTCAATGGTTTCCGCAACCACAAAATCTTCTTTGCCATCGCCATAATAGTATGCCGGGATTTGTTGTCCCCAAAGCAACTGACGTGAAATGTTCCAATCGCGGATGTTTTCCATCCAATGACGGTAGGTATTTTCAAATTTCTTTGGGAATAACTGAATATCGTTATTTTCCCCTAAAACCGCTTTAATAGCCGGTTTTACCAGGTCTTCCATTTTAAGGAACCACTGGTCACTTAATCTTGGTTCAATAATGGCTTTGGTTCTCTCTGAAATTCCAACACGATTATTATAATCTTCAATTTTAGAGATCAGTCCCAAACCTTCCAGCTCTTTTACAATGGCCTTTCTAACTTCAAAACGGTCCAGGCCTTCGTAATGCAAACCATAGCTGTTCAGTGTAGCATCTTCATTAAAGATATCAACAACTTCTAGCTTATGCTTATCGCCCAAAACCTTATCGTTTTCATCATGCGCCGGTGTTACTTTTAAACATCCGGTACCAAATTCCACATCCACATAATCGTCTTCTATAATAGGGATCACACGATTACAGATAGGCACAACAGCCTTTTTACCTTTTAAACTGGTATGACGTTCGTCATTCGGATTGATACAAATAGCCGTATCTCCCAAAATAGTTTCCGGTCTGGTTGTGGCTATGGTCAACACCTCTTCAGAACCTTCAACCTGATAATTTATATGATATAACTTCCCTTGCTTGTCAATATACTCAACCTCTTCATCAGATAAGGTTGTTTTTGCTTCCGGATCCCAATTGACCATACGGTAGCCTCTGTAAATAAGGCCTTTGTTATACAGGTCGACAAACACTTTGATCACCGCTTCGCTCATATCCCCATCCATGGTGAATCTGGTACGTTCCCAGTCACAGGAACATCCCAGTTTTTTTAGCTGCTCCAGAATAACACCACCATATTCATGGGTCCAGTCCCATGCATGCTTTAAAAACTCGTCTCTTGTTAAATCGTTCTTATCAATGCCCTGTTCCTTTAATTTAGCAACCACTTTAGCCTCGGTAGCTATAGAAGCATGGTCCGTACCCGGAACCCAACAGGCATTTTTACCCTGGAGGCGTGCACGGCGAATCAATACATCCTGAATGGTATTATTAAGCATATGCCCCATATGCAGAATGCCAGTAACATTTGGAGGCGGAATGACTATGGTATAGGGTTCTCTTTCATCGGGCTCCGAATGAAAATAATTGTGTTTCATCCAGTAATCATACCACTTACTTTCTACCTGACTGGCATCATATTTAGACGGAATTTGCATACTTTGGAACAGTTTTTGACTTTGTGCGCAAAAGTACTTATATTTCTTTTTCTGTGAAAACTATTATCAGGCTTTAATTGTTAATAAAAAACTTACAATTTAACTATTTTTTAATGCAGAACCGAGAAAGTAATACGTACCTTTAACCAAGTTAAATATGTTAACATACGTGTATTTTGTCTAATATTTTTGCTGATTGTGGAAAAAGTACCTATGTTTACGAAGAATTTAAAAGATAAAAGTAATGAAACGAACCTAAATTTTCTTCGTTCTACTTTTAAATAAAGAATGATTAAAATTTATGTGAGTTCCTGAAATCGAAGATTCACGAATACAAAAACATAAAAGCAAAAGCTAATGAGTAATGTATTCAATTTTTTTGGACATTTTTAGGAAAAAAAATTTAAACAAATGAAACATTTAATTACAATTTTATTTATCGGGTTAATCAGTTTTTCTGTTACGGCTCAGGAAAAAGTAGCTGAAATAAAGTTTAAAACTGAAACCATTGATTATGGCACTATTGAGAAAGGATCTGATGGTGTTCGAGTTTTTGAATTTACTAATACCGGAAACGCCCCACTTATAATATCTGATGTTAAATCATCTTGCGGGTGTACGATCCCTTCAAAGCCAAAAGAGCCTATTATGCCTGGTAAAACCGGAGAGATCAAGGTAAAGTATGACACTAATAGAGTAAATCCTATAAGAAAGACCATTACTGTGATTTCTAATGCTAACACACCAACCGTTGCCCTTAAAATCAAAGGTTTGGTGGTTGATTCCAGTAAGGCAAGTATCCTTGAAAAGAGAAATAAAAGTGTAGTACAACAGTAAACGTTTATACTTAAAAAATTAAAGGCTTGAATCCAAGATTCAAGCCTTTTTTTTATTCCAATAAACTCTCTAATTTAAAACTATAGCTTAAAACACGGGTATCTCTTTCCACCTTCAATTTCATAAACTTTCCCGAATGGCCATAGAACATGATCATAATTTGCTGTAAAGACAGTTGGTGCGTGGATTTACCATTGATTGACAAAACAACATCCCCTTTTTGCAACCCGGCTTTTTCCGCCGGTGACCCTTCTCTGAGCTCCACAATAGCGTAAGCAGGTTTTAATGCCATTTTATATTGCCTGTCAAAAACTATTCGCACCCCATCATTGTTAGCGCTGTTTCCCTGATTTTCATTAAATCTATACTTGATCGCCTCGTACTCTTTAACAAATCTAACGCCATTATGAGCCAGCTCAATACCACTCTTGTTGTATCTGAACTTTTCATTAAAATTTTTATTCTTTTTTAGCGTAATCAATGAATTTCTATAGTCCATTATAATATTAAACCGCTTTAGAATATTTCCTGACATGCTTCCATTTCTACCTTTAACTTTTTTGGCAAAAACAATGGACGTAGCATCGGGATACGCCACATTCGGTTCTTTAAGTTCGAAACTTTTCAACAAAAATGAGGCTGCTTTTCCACGCTTTCCATAAACACTTCCGCTTAAACCATGGCCTAAAAAATCCCTGAAAAATTTATCACCTGAATCTATGCCCAATGAATCATCTTCAAATAACCATAAACTGTCACTCCCTCCGGAATCAATCAACAGCTTCACAGGGATTACTTTATTATTTAAAGAAACTTTACCATTTATATAGGGTTTATCGTTGTAAAACTCCAGGTTAAAGCGTTCACATTTTTTACAGCTTTTATACTTATACTTATGGGGTTCTGTCAACTTAATGTATTTTGATATATAATTGATCTCCACCACAAAATCTCTAAACAGGTCCAAACCTATAATACCATGGATAGGGACGCCCAGTCTGGGTCCAAAATTCATCCCTAAACCATAAACGGCATATAAATCCTGATCCAGTTTTATAGCATCACCAATTCTAAAAATATTGCCGGATGACTTTAAAGCTTCTACGGGCTCTCCGGCTCCCAACCCACGTATAAAGAAAGTTTCCGTATTTTTTATCTTTAACGTATCAGACACATTTAAGAAATTGAAAATAATAGGTTTACTAACACCGGTATCTAAAATAAACGATAACTCTACCCCGTTGACTTCCACAGGGACCACCATTAAATTGTTGATGAGTTTGAAGCCAATTTTGTCTGATTGTTTTTTGTTTTGAATGATAAATCTGTTCTGAGCTGATGAAAAATTAAGCGAACAAAAAAAGAATAAAAAAAGAATAAAAAACTTTTGCATTAAAAGGTACGTATCATTTATATAATCAATTTACAAATCTTTTGATTAGTCCAACTATTTAAGCATCTTTTTTAAAAAAACTTTAAGATAATTTTCTCAACTTTGCACATTAAATTAAAATTAGATGCCAACAATATCTAAAAAGGGGCAATTAATGCCGGAGTCTCCTATACGAAAATTAGTACCGTTTGCAGAACAGGCTATAAAAAACGGTAAGCATATTTTTCATCTTAATATTGGTCAACCCGATATTAAAACGCCGGAGGTAGCTTTACGGGCAGTAAAAGAAAATACTATAGAGGTTTTGTCATATTCACGTTCTGAAGGTTCGGAAACTTATAGACAAAAGCTTGCCGCCTATTATGAGTATCATAACATAAATATATCTCATAAAGACATTGTTGTAACCACCGGTGCCAGCGAAGCTATTGCTTTTATTTTTGGAAGCATTATGGATGTAGATGATGAAGTCATTATCTGTGAACCGTTCTACGCCAATTACATTGCTTTTGCCACGGCAGCAAGTGTGAAAGTGGTGCCGATTATTTCAAAGATCGATGACAATTTTGCTTTACCGGCCATTGAGGAGTTTGAAAAACTGATCACGCCCAAAACAAAGGCCATTATGATCTGTAATCCGGGAAACCCAACCGGATGTTTATATTCCGAAGAAGAAGTAAAACAATTGGCCGATATTGTAAAGCGTCACGACCTGTTCTTAATTTCCGATGAAGTATATCGTGAATTCACCTATGATGGGCATTCGCATTATTCCATATTGGAATTGGAAGGCCTTGACGAATATACCATTATGATAGACTCTGTTTCCAAGCGTTATAGTATGTGTGGTGCCAGAGTGGGTTGTTTGGTATCCAGAAACGAAACCATTGTTCAAACCGTTTTAAAATTCGCCCAGGCACGACTAAGTCCGCCAACCTATGCACAAATTGCCAGTGAAGCTGCTTTGGATACGCCTCAAAGTTATTTTGATGCGGTAAAGAATAAATATATCAACCGGAGAAATACACTCATTACCGAGTTAAATAAAATTGACGGTGTTAAAGTTGCTACGCCTAATGGGGCTTTTTATTGCATAGCCGAGCTACCTGTAAAAGATGCCGATCACTTTGCCCAATGGCTTTTAGAGTCTTTTGACGTTGCTAATGAAACGGTTATGGTGGCACCGGCCAGCGGATTTTATTCTTCCAAAGGCATCGGTAAAAACCAAATAAGAATTGCTTACGTACTTAACAGAAGAAGTTTGGTTAAAGCCGTTAATATTATAAAAGAAGCCTTAAAAGTTTACAAAGACTAGTGCATATTGAGCAAGACATATCTTTAAAGCCTTACAATACTTTTGGTATTGATGTCCATGCCAAACACTTTGTTTCTGTTTCAGATATTGAAGCATTAAAAGCCGTTTTAAAGCTTGAAGCCTACCCGAATAAGTTAATTCTTGGCGGTGGCAGCAATATGTTGCTCACCAAAGATTTTGACGGCCTTGTCATTCATATAAACCTAAGAGGCATAGATATTATTTCTAAAGACCATCAATCGGCCATAGTTAAAGCTAAAGCCGGTGAAAACTGGCATGAATTTGTACTTTGGTGTTTGGAAAACGGTTTTGGCGGTGTTGAAAACCTATCGCTTATCCCGGGAAATGTTGGTACGGCCCCTATTCAAAACATCGGTGCCTATGGTGTGGAGTTAAAAGACACGTTTGTGTCTTGTGAAGCCATGTCTGTAGAAACCCAAACCCTAAAGACTTTTACAAAAGAAGCTTGCAATTTCGGATACAGAAACTCTATTTTCAAACAGGAGGAAAAAGGCAAATACATTATAACCAGTGTTATATTTAAACTGAGTTCACAAAAGCACCAACTTAGTACCAATTACGGAGCCATTACTTCCGAATTGGAAAAAATGGGGGTTGGTAGCCCCACTATTCAGGATATTTCGAAAGCAGTCATAGCTATTAGGGAAAGTAAATTACCTAACCCAAATGAGATTGGTAACAGCGGTAGTTTCTTTAAAAACCCGGTAATTTCAAAAGCGTTGTTTAATGAGTTGCTTCAAAATTTTGAGGATATACCAAGTTACCCGGCTTCAGACACCCAAGTAAAGGTTCCTGCAGGCTGGCTCATTGAAAAGGCCGGATTTAAAGGCAAACGTTTTGGAGATTATGGGGTACATAAAAATCAGGCTTTGGTATTGGTTAACTATGGAAATGCCAAAGGTTCCGATATTTTAAAACTTTCGAAATTAATCCAGAAAACCGTTAAAAGATTGTTCAACATTTCAATGGAAGCCGAAGTAAATATCTTGTAATCTCAAAGAAATTTCTACCTTTGGTATCATTAACCCATCGCTTAAACCTAATTTATCTTGATATCATCTATTGAAAAAGAAATAGTGCATTTGTTTGAGACAGGTGATAAAAAAGCTATCTCTTTATTATATGAGAACTACTCGGATGCATTGTATGGTGTTATCAAAAAGATAATAACAGACGACGAGACCGCTCAGGATGTGCTTCAGGAAAGTTTTGTGAAAATTTGGAGATATTCTAAAAAATACGATTCCAGCAAAGCCAAATTATTTACCTGGTTATACAGAATTGCTTATAATACGGCCATTGATAAAGTTAGGTCTTTAAAAAACAAAACCGGTAAAGAAGTCCAAATTGAGACTTCTGTCGTATATAAATTTACAGCTGATAGTATTAATCAGGATGTTTTAGATCTGAAAAAGCATCTGAAAACCATTGATGAAAAGTATCAGATTGTCATAAATGCGCTCTTTTTTGAGGGCATGACCCAACAAGAAGCTAGTGATGAATTAGATATTCCGCTGGGCACTATAAAATCGAGGTTAAAAATTGGATTGCGCGAATTGAAAAAGATTTACAATCCTTAATACATAAAGTCATGAATGAAAAAATAACTACTTTTTTAAATTCTGGCCTTTTAGAAAACTATCTAATTGGGGAAACTACTTCTGCCGAAACGGAAATGGTTGAAACTTATATTTCAAAATATCCGGAAGTGCAGAATGCGTACAATACGTTACAGCACAACCTGGAAATTGTTGCCAAAAGTAACGCCGTGGAAGCTCCTAAGCATATTCTAAATAATGTTTTAGAAGCGCTGGATGATGCTCCGGTTGTAAAAATGACTACCGGTATCACTAAAAAACCCTGGTATAAATATACTGTGGCAGCCAGTGTTGCTGCTCTTATTTTTGCCTGTACATCGTATCTTTTCTACAGCCAGAATCAAAAACTTGCCGCAGAGAATCAAATTGTTGTTGATGAGATTTTTGATTTACGAAATGATATTGAGCAAAACAACAAGATGTTAGATAATGTGATGCGCCAGTTGTTAAAGCTTAACAATCCGGAAACTGCAAAATACATTATTAATGGTAATGAAAGAGCGAAAGACCTTAAAACGGTGGCCTATATTAATCCTAAAGAAAAAACCTCTATGATCGATGTGGTTTCTTTACCTGAATTACCGGAAGAACAATGCTATCAGATTTGGGCGGAATTACAAGGTAAAATGGTGAGTTTAGGCATTTTAAGTGAATCCGACAGGCAGTTGATCAATATCCCTTATGCGGAAAACGCCCTGGCATTAAACATAACTATTGAACCTAAAGGTGGTAACGATATAGCCTCTTTGGAAAATAAAGTAGCTGAAGTAAGCTTGCAATAGGCTATAAAACGTCTTCATATTGAAAAGCCTCGTTTTAATAATTAAAACGAGGCTTTTTGTTGCTTATATTTAAACCGAATAATTGATAAAAGTATTACCTTTGTACAAAATTCAAATATGAAACTTTTTTTAATTACAGTCGCTATTTTAGGTGTTGCCATTGCGGGCATAGCCATTAAAATTTGGGCAAAAAAAGATGGCAAATTTGCAGGTACCTGTGCCAGTCAGAACCCAATGCTTAATAAAGAAGGGGAAACCTGTGGTTTTTGCGGAAGAACCCCGGACCAATATGCCGATTGTAACGAACCTCAACACTCCTAACCCTGCATGAGCCTACTTGATTTTATTTACTATACATTTATTGTTATAGTTAGTATTCAAGTAATCATTTATCTTGCGCTCTTCGGACGGTTTTCTTTTTCGAAACCCAAAAAGCGATCTGTTAAAAAACTTGCGGTTTCGGTTATTATTTGTGCTAAAAACGAAGCCGAAAATTTAAAAAACTTTTTACCCTCAATTGTCTCACAGGAATACCCTGACTTTGAGATCGTTTTAATCAACGATGCTTCACATGACAACACCCTGGAGGTCATGGAAGCTTTCAAAAGGAAACACAACAACATTAAGATCGTTGATGTAAAGAATGTGGAGGCCTTTTGGGGCAATAAAAAATACGCTTTAACACTTGGCATTAAAGCCTCTGAAAACGATTATTTTTTATTTACGGATGCCGATTGTAAGCCGCTTTCCAAATACTGGATCCGGGAAATGAGCTCCTATTTTAGTAACCAAAAAAGTATTGTTTTGGGGTATGGTGCTTACACAAAAATTAAAAATTCATTCTTAAACAAACTGGTCAGGTTTGAAACCTTAGTGACGGCTATTCAATATTTTTCATTTGCAAAATCAGGTTTGGCTTATATGGGTGTTGGCAGAAATTTAGCTTATACCAAAAAAGCGTTTTTTAGTGCTAACGGATTTATAAACCATATCCGGGTACGCTCCGGTGATGATGACCTCTTTGTAAACCAAATTGCCACAACAAAGAATACAGCTGTTTGCTATACTAAAAGAAGTATGACCACTTCTAACCCTAAAACCGCATTCAAAGATTGGTTTAAACAGAAAAGACGGCATGTTTCAACCGCAAAACACTACAAACTAAAACACAAAATCTTATTAACCCTAATTTACTGCACGCAATTTCTTTTTTGGACTTTGGCTATTGCATTATTCGCCACACTTTTTAATTGGCAAATGGTGCTGGCGTTGTTCCTGTTGAGGCTCATCACCCAATATGCCGTCTACTGGCCCTCGGCTAAAAAATTAAACGAAACAGATGTGTTGTGGCTCCTCCCCTTTCTGGAAGTTTTTTTAATTATAGCGCAATTAACTATATTTATAAACAATCTGATTTCAAAACCTAACCATTGGAAATAAACGAAGCTATTAAGCGCGCCAAAGAAAACGACCAAAAAGCGTTTAATTACTTGCTGGATACTTTTTGGGATGACGTTTATGGTTTTCAGTTAAAACGTGTTGAAAATGAAAATGATGCAGAGGACATTGCCATTCAAACCTTTTCCAAAGCTTTTGACAGAATTGAGACTTTTGACGAATCTTATAAATTCAAAACCTGGCTGATTACCATTTCCAAAAACATTCATATTGATCTCATACGAAGAGAAAAGAAATCTATTTCTCAAATCATGTCGAATGATGAAAAATCGGTGCTTCAAATTTTAGATGAATCGCCTTCCGTTGAAGATAAATTAATTACGGAGCAACATTTAGCAAAATTATTACGGGATATAAAAAAATTAAAACCGCATTACCAAAAGGTTATAAACCTGCGGTTTTTCCAGGAGTTGAGCTATAAAGAAATTTCAAAAGAGCTAAATGAGCCTATAAACAATGTCAAGGTGAAATTATTAAGGGCTAAAAAACTATTGGCTGACATTATTCAGAAATCCAAATGATCGCAAAAATTAAAAACTTAGGCCCCGGACTACTGTTTGCAGGAGCGGCCATTGGCGTATCACATTTGGTACAATCTACCCGGGCGGGTGCCGATTTTGGCTTAGGTCTGCTGTGGGCCCTGTTATTAGCCAATTTATTTAAATATCCGTTTTTTCAGTACGGGCCAAGGTATGCCGCCGCCACAGGAGAAAGCTTATTAGACGGCTATAAAAAATTAGGTAAAGGTGTACTGGTTGCCTACTATATTTTGACTTTTGCCACCATGTTTACCATTCAAACCGCAGTTACTATTGTAACGGCCGGCCTGGCTTCTTCTTTATTTGGGAATTTGGGTTTTGATGCTGAACTGGCGGTCAAAACGTGGACGGTCATTGTACTTATTGTTTGCCTGGGGCTGCTCATTATTGGTAAATACAAACTGTTGGATCATTTAATAAAGATCATTATTGTAATCTTATCCATAAGTACCGTTTCGGCTGTTATTATGGCATTGTACGGTCATAGTTCCGGTATATCGTTAACTCAGGTATTACCAAAGGAAACCACCCAGATTGCTTTTCTAATTGCTTTTATGGGATGGATGCCGGCACCTTTGGATATATCGGTATGGCATTCGTTGTGGGCAGTTGAAAAACAAAAAGACGATAAAGCATACGAGTCTAAGTCCGCTTTGTTCGATTTTAATGTCGGTTACATCGGTACCGTGATTTTAGGTATTTGCTTTGTGCTGTTAGGTTGCCTGGTGATGTTTGGAACGGGAGAGACCTTTAGTAATGCAGCCGGAAGTTTTTCAGGGCAACTCATTGATATGTATACCTCCAGCTTAGGGGAATGGGCTTATGTTATAATTGGTATCGCAGCGTTTACAACCATGTTCAGTACCACACTTACCTGTTTGGATGCTTCACCAAGAGCCATGGACAGAACGCTGGAACTACTCTTTAACCGGGATTATAAACACGGCTACCTGGCATGGATCCTGTTATTAGCCGTTGGTACCATTTGTATTTTTTTCTTTTTCGCTTCGGAAATGGGCCTACTGGTTAAGATTGCTACGATTCTTTCATTTATAACAGCGCCGTTTTATGCCATTATCAATTATAAATTGATCTCCGGAAAGCATACCCCAAAGCAATGGCATCCTGATAAAAAGATGCATGTATTAAGTTGGTGCGGTATATTATTTTTAATAGGATTTAGCATTTGGTACCTGACTACATTATAAAAGAATACTTTGTATCTTTCTTCTGTAAAAAACTAAATTTTGTTTAAAACAATACAAAATTTAGTTTCACTTCAGGAACCACTTCGTTAATACATGATTTTCTTTCATTTAGTTCTAGATAAATCTCCAAATGAAAAAAATCACGTATTTTTGCATTTCATTTTTTGACTATGCAAAAGGAAATCACATCTAATATATTACCTGAAAGAAAACCGAAACCAAAATGGCTTCGTGTAAAACTTCCAACAGGGAAAAAGTATACCGAATTACGGGGTTTAGTTGATAAATATAAATTAAACACGATTTGCACCTCCGGAAGTTGCCCTAATATGGGTGAGTGCTGGGGTGAAGGCACCGCTACTTTTATGATCCTGGGTAATATCTGTACCCGTTCCTGTGGCTTTTGTGGTGTTAAAACCGGACGTCCGGAATCTGTGGATTGGGATGAACCCGAAAAGGTAGCACGCTCCATTAAGATCATGAATATCAAACATGCGGTATTAACCAGTGTTGACAGAGATGACCTGAAGGACATGGGCAGTATCATGTGGGCGGAAACAGTAAAAGCAGTCCGAAGAATGAACCCGGAGACCACACTGGAAACGTTGATCCCCGACTTTCAAGGCATTGAACAACACATTGACCGGATAGTTGATGTATCTCCCGAAGTAGTATCCCATAATATAGAAACGGTACGACGATTAACCCGGGAAGTTAGAATCCAGGCACAATACGACAGAAGCTTAGGCGTTCTTAAGTATTTAAAACAACGGGGCCAAAGACGCACCAAGTCCGGTATTATGCTTGGTTTAGGTGAAACCAGGGAAGAAGTTATTGAAACATTACATGATCTAAAAGCCCATGATGTGGATGTGGTTACTGTCGGACAATACCTTCAACCCAGTAAAAAACACCTGCCGGTAAAACAATTTATCAATCCCGATCAGTTTAAAGAATACGAAGAGATCGGTTTAAGTTTAGGGTTCCGCCATGTAGAAAGTAGTGCTTTGGTACGTTCATCCTATAGAGCACAAAAACACATTCATTAAAAATGATTACTGTAGCCATCAACGGTTTTGGTAGAATTGGCAGGCGTGTTTTTAGATTACTTCAAGATTATAAAAACATAAAGGTTGTTGCTATCAATGACCTGGCTGATGTTAAAACATTAACCCACCTGCTTAAATACGACAGTGTTCACGGCCTTTTTGACGGTCCTGTTTCCTCAGATGAAAACCACATTATTATTGGTAACGAAACCGTTCCGTTATTAAGGGAAAAACATCCGAAATATATTGATTGGAGCCCTTATAAGGTTGATTTCGTTATTGAATCCACCGGAAAGTTTAAAACCGCTTCAGATTTGGAATATCACCTGAAAAATGAAGCGAAACAGGTTATTTTAAGTGTTCCACCGCTTGAAGACGACATAAAAACCATTGTTTTAGGGGTTAATGACCATATTTTAGATGGTACGGAACGTATTATTTCCAACGCATCGTGTACTACCAATAATGCAGCACCCATGTTTGATATTGTCAATAAACTGTGTGGGATCAATGAAGCGTATATTACAACGGTACATTCGTATACCACCGACCAGAGTTTACACGATCAACCGCACAGGGACCTGCGTCGGTCACGTGCTGCAGGGCAGTCCATAGTACCAACAACTACGGGAGCAGCCAAAGCTTTAACAAAAATTTTTCCCGAATTATCCAGTGTTATAGGCGGTTGTGGCATCAGAGTACCGGTTATAAACGGCTCTTTAACAGATATTACGTTTAATGTAAAAGATGCTGTTACTATTGAAAAGATCAATAATACGTTTAAAGAAGCGTCACAACATAGTTATAAAGGTATTTTAGAATATACAGAAGACCCGATCGTTTCTATTGATATTATAGGAAATACCCATTCCTGCATATTTGATTCCCAAATGACATCGGTTATTGGAAACATGGTAAAAATCATTGGTTGGTACGATAATGAAACCGGATATTCGAAAAGAATTATTGACTTAATATGCAATTTATCGGAAAAAAAGTGTATTTTATCGATAAAATAATTATATTTGTCGGTAATATTGAAGTAATATGTCCCAACCTAAGCAATATATTTTCGTTCTGACAATGTTATTGAGCCTTGTTGTATGGTCTCAAAAAAGCATCGAAGACGACCCTGAAATTCAGCAGAATAACATTAATCATCGTATTGAGCAATCTCAATCCGCATTAGAAAAATTCAACTATTTTGAAGCTCAGAGAAACCTTGATGAAGCTTTAAAACTCGCTCAAAAAGCTGATAACAAGAAAAGTATTGGTATTATTTATACCATAAAAGGAAAGCTTCAGCTTATTATTGAGGAAGAGGATAACGCCATTCAGTCTTTGAATGAGGCGATAAAAATGCACACAGAGACCAATGATAATGCCAATTTAGCTAACTCCTATAAAACTTTAGGTGAAGTTTATGTCAGTAAAGGTGATTACTATCAGGCTTCGGATTACTTTAAATCGGCAAAAAACCTCTTTGAACAGGAAGAACTGGAAGAAGGCATAGCGGAAACCCTGCTTTTAGAAGGTAAAAATTTCATTCTGTTAAAAAACTACAGAAAAGCCAGGTCCGTATTGGAGCAAGCCACGGCTCAGGCTAAAAAGACCGGTTTATTAAAAACACAAAGTGAAGGGCTTTTAAACCATGGTTTGGTTTATCATAAACTGGGAGATAATGAAAAAGCCATTGAACTGGTTAACGAAGGCTTACAAATTGCAAAACAGCACAACTTTACTTCTGTTTTAAATGAAGCCTATTTCATAGCCAGTGATTTGCATAATAGCATTGGCAACTATCAGCTTTCAAGAAATCACTTAAGGAATCACCTGGAACTTTCAGATTCCATTAGAAATTTAACAAGGGTAAGTTCTACCAAAGAGCAGGAAACCCAATTCTTATTGAACGAACAGAACGACAGGATTAAGGAACTGGAAGCACAAGCCAAAGAAGAACAGGAAGATGACGGTGTAAGAACCCTAATTTCCATTTTAAGTGTGGCTTTAATCACAATTTTATCGCTTTTAACCTTATCATTATATAAAAACAATAATATCAGGTTAAAGACCAATAATATGCTTCATAAAAAGAACGGGGAGCTTATTATTGCCAAGGAAAAAGCCGAATTAGCTTCAAAAACCAAAGCTAATTTCCTGTCAACGGTAACCCATGAGTTACGTACACCGCTTTATGCCGTGACCGGGTTAAGTAATATGCTGCTTGAAGAAAACCCGAAACCCGAACAAATTCAGCATTTAAAGTCGTTGAAATTCTCGGGCGATTATCTGTTGACGTTCATTAACGATATTCTTCAGATTAATAAGATTGAAGCGAATAAAGTTAACCTGGAACCGGAACCATTCAATTTAAAGAAAAAGATAAACAACATCATTCTTGCACTGAATAATTCGGCAGAAGACAATAATATTAAGATCCATTTTGAATATGATAAAAAGCTTCCGGAAAACTTTGTGGCAGATCAGATCAAGATCTCTCAAATCCTGATAAACTTAATTGGTAATTCCATTAAGTTTACTAAAGACGGTGATATTTGGATCCGGGTGTATCAAATGGAAATTAAAGACAATATCTATACCCTTAGATTTGAAGTTGAAGATAACGGCATAGGCATTAGCCAGGAGAAACAGGACAATATGTTTGAAAGTTTCTCTCAGGGCTCTATTCAAATTAACAGAAAATACGGTGGTACCGGTTTAGGACTTTCCATTGTTAAAGGTTTGATAGATATTTTAAAGGGTGAAATTCATGTTAAAAGTGAACTGGAAAAAGGAACAACTTTCTTTTTTGACATTCCTTTGGAATATACATCTATTAAAGAAGTTTCTGAAACAAAAACATCTTACTTTGATAAGGAGACCAACACACTGGACTTATCCAACGTTAAGATCTTAGTGGTTGAAGACAACAAGATCAACCAAATGATCACCAAAAAGATCCTGACCAAAATGGACCTTAAATGTGATATTGTCGATAATGGTACCGATGCTGTAGAAATGATCAAAACCAACGACTACAATCTTATTTTAATGGATATTCACATGCCGGGAATTAGTGGTATTGAAGCGACTAAAATTGTAAGGACTTTTGATAAGGAACTGACCATTTTTGCCTTAACAGCCGTTACTATTGAAGATAAAATGCATGAGTTTGACGAAGCCGGATTTACGGATATCATCCCTAAGCCATTCAAACAGGAAGAGTTTGAGAAAAAACTTTATAATGCACTGGCTTCAAAAGAAGATAAATCGGCTTAACTCTTTAAATAGTCCGCTATCATACTATTAAAAGCATTTGCATTATCAATAACCACTTTAATCGGTAAATAATACAACCGCTCTCTTAAGGAGTCGTAGGGACTTAAACGCATAAAATCCTTTTCTGTGGTGACAATCAATGGTTCTTCACGCAGTTCATCAATATCATTTTGCGTGAAATGGTAGTGATCTTTAAAATTCAGATGCTTAAAATCAAGGCCTTGCTGTTTTAGAAAACTAACCAAAGGTGATGCATTGGCAATGCCTGTAACCAAAGTAAATGCGGATAGCTCTTCAATGTTTTTCGAACCCGTTTCAGAAAATACTTCTTCCGAATACTTAATAGTACTAAAAAACACCTGCTGATGCTTTTCGGGATTTATTTTCTTTATAAATTCCTGTTTTTCGTCATCACTTATAGTATCAGGGCATTTAGTAATGATAATGGCATCCGCTCGTTTTGCACCGCTTTTCGGCTCGCGTAAATTACCTGTTGGCAATACAAGATCGTTAAAATAAGGCTGACTGTAAGTAGTCAATAAAATATTAAAACCTGCTGTTACCTTCCTATGCTGGAACGCATCATCCAATAAAATAATTTCCGGTGCATTGTCATTTGACTGCAAGTTCTTGATGCCATTATTTCTGTTGGCGTCCACAGCAACCAGAATATCGTTTTTAAATTTGCTATAAAACTGGAAGGGTTCATCTCCGATCGTCTCCGCATTGGCATCCTCATTTGCCAATTGAAACCCCTCGGTCTTTCTTTTGTAACCTCTACTTAAGGTAGCCAGGTCATAGTCGTCTTTCAAAAGATTAATCAGATATTCGATCATAGGGGTTTTCCCGGTGCCGCCAACACTTAAATTTCCAACACAAATGATTGGCAACGTATATGAAGTAGATTTTTTGATACCGGAATCGTACAATTTATTCCTTAAGCTTGTCACAGCATAATAGACGGGCACTATAGGTAAAAGTATTTTTCTAATGAACTTCATCACAGCGAAAACTTAATAAATACGTCGGTTCGAATATAATCAATATTAAATCATTTAAGAGGACACCAAGCCTTTAAAAAACAATAATAATGAACTTGTGAATGTATAATATTTTATCTTTGAAGCAAATAAAATAACTTATGATTGTTCAAGACGTCATTGATCATTTAGAGGCCCTGGCCCCTTTGGCTTACGCTGAAGATTTTGACAATGTAGGCCTTTTAGTAGGTGATAAAAACGAAAAATTAACCGGCGTATTGGTCACTTTAGATACTTTGGAAGCCGTTGTAGACGAAGCTATTGCTGAAAACTGCAATCTAATAGTGAGCTTCCACCCTATTATATTTAAAGGACTTAAAAAAATAACGGGTAAAACCTACGTAGAGCGTGTTGTTCTAAAAGCCATAAAGCACAATATTGCCATTTATGCCATACATACGGCTTTAGATAATGCCTTACAAGGTGTTAATGCCATGATCTGTGATAAACTTGGTTTGGAGGATAAAAAGATACTCATTCCACAGTCGGCAACCATTAAAAAACTAACGACTTACGTTCCTAAAAACGAAGCGGAGTCCTTGAGAAACGCTTTATTTGAAGCCGGTGCCGGCCATATTGGAAATTACAGTAATTGTAGTTTTAATACGGATGGTGTCGGGACCTATCAAGGCAATGAAGATTCCAATCCAACCCTGGGTAAGAAAGGCAAAACTCATCAGGAAGCAGAAACCCAGGTATCGGTCATATTTCCAAAACATGTGGAATCAAAAGTTATAAAAGCGCTTATGGACGCCCATAGTTATGAAGAAGTGGCTTATGAGGTAGTTACCATAGAAAATAGAAACCAGCATATCGGCATGGGTATGGTTGGAGTCCTTAAAGATCCCATGCAGGAAGCAGACTTTCTGGCATTTGTGAAGTCACGTATGAAAACCGGTTGTATCAGGCATTCTGCATTCTTAAAAAGACCTGTTAAAAAGGTAGCTGTTTTAGGTGGCTCAGGAAGTTTTGCTATCAACGCTGCTAAAGCGGCCGGTGCCGATGTGTTTATCACGGCTG
The DNA here is from genome assembly GCF_028281565.1 of Seonamhaeicola sp. Taxonomy (GTDB): domain Bacteria; phylum Bacteroidota; class Bacteroidia; order Flavobacteriales; family Flavobacteriaceae; genus Seonamhaeicola. The sequence continues at coordinate 274,846 of NZ_JANQJQ010000021.1, read as the reverse complement.
ATTTAAAGTATCACGACTTTTTTACGGCCGAAAATGCTATGCTTCTGGCTGATATTGGACATTATGAAAGCGAACAGTTCACAAAAAATCTTTTAGTGGCGTATCTTACAAAAAAAATTACTAATTTTGCAGTCGTTTTATCAAACACCAATACCAATCCCGTTAAGTATTTTTAAAGTATGGCTAAAAAGAAAGAAGTAACTGTAGAAGAGCGTTTAAGAGCCTTATACGATTTACAACTCATAGATTCTCGTATAGATGAAATTAGAAATGTTCGCGGGGAGCTTCCTTTAGAGGTTCGTGACCTTGAAGATGAAGTTGCCGGACTGAACATTAGATTAGAAAAACTTGTTGCCAGTTTAGAAGTTATTGACAACGATATTAGCTCCAAGAAAAACCTGATTGAAGAGTCAAAAGCTTTAATGAAAAAGTACGGTGAGCAGCAAAAAAATGTTAGAAATAACAGGGAGTACAACTCACTTACCAAAGAGATTGAATTCCAGGAATTAGAAATTCAATTAGCCGAAAAGCACATTAAGGAATTCAAAGCTCAGATCGAGCAGAAAAAAGAAGTAATTGCTGAAACTAAAGAGCGTTTAAAAGAGCGTGAAACGCATTTAAAGCACAAAAAAGGGGAATTAGATGCTATTTTAGCAGAAACCGAAAAAGAAGAGCAGGCTTTAATTGAAAAGTCTGAAACCTATAAAACACAAATCGAAGACCGTTTGGTAGCGGCTTATGACAGAATCAGAAGCAGTGTGAAAAACGGATTGGCGGTAGTACCGATTGAAAGAGGGGCTTCCGGTGGGTCGTTCTTTACCATTCCGCCTCAGGTGCAGGTAGAGATCGCTTCCCGCAAAAAGGTCATTACGGATGAGCACAGTGGCAGAATTTTAGTAGATGCTGCCTTAGCCGAAGAGCAAAAAGCAAAAATGGAAAAGTTATTTGCTAAACTCTAAACCATTTTCAATATAGCATTTAAAAGCCTTCACTTTGTGAGGGCTTTTTTTATTGTCATTGCGAATCACGCTTGTGGCGTGATGTGGCGATCTCATATATGTTTATTCTGATGCGGTATTATTAAAGCATGTCTTCTGGAGCACTTCGACTGCGCTCAGTGTGACACGAAAGTACGATTACGTTGTCTGAGGCTCTCGAAGACACACATTCGACAACGTCTACTTCTCGATGGTTCTGCTGAACTTGGTCAAAGTACCAAATTCTTCCAGAATTTCACTAGAAATAACATAAGTATCCCTCCAAATTTTAAGGTTTTGTATTTTTATACGTCTTATTTAGGAAAATAAAATCCGATATGAAAAATTTAATAGTCCTTTTAGCCATAGCTTTAGTATTCAGTTGTCAAAACTCGGCACAGTCAAAACAAGATCAAGCAAATGTTATAAATGCGAAACCTGTTGAAGTCCCTTTGGAAAACGGTAAAGCCAGAGCTTATTTTGCCAGTGGTTGTTTTTGGTGTGTAGAAGCTGTTTATGAAAGTGTCAAAGGCGTTGAAGAATCTATTTCCGGGTATTCCGGAGGGCATACCGATTATCCAACCTATGAAGCCAGCAATACCGGGCGCACAGGGCATGCCGAAGCCGTAGAGATTATTTACGACCCTAAAGTAGTAAGTTTTGAAACGTTAGTGGATGTGTATTTTGCCTCCCAAAACCCCACCCAGATGAATGGCCAGGGCCCTGACCGCGGCTCGCAATACCGCTCTATTATTTTTTACCAAAATGACGAGCAAAAACAAATTATATTAAAGAAAAAAGCTGCTTTAGCTAAAAAGTTAAATGCCACAATTGCTGCTGAAGTCTATCCGTTCCAGAAATTTTGGGTAGCCGAAGATTACCACCAAAACTACGAACGCCTACACCCCAACCACCCTTATATACAACGGATTTCCATTCCAAGGTTAAACAGGTTTAAGTCTAAATTTCCTAAGGAATTGCTTAAAGAAGCGCATTGATCTGCCGTAGTCACTTCAAAACAGATTATTATAAAAAACTGTAATTCCAGCTTAAAAAGGTAAGACATAACTGCCTTTACGAGTTGGTTTGTAGGACTTTTTTTAATAAGTTTGGATATACTAACGTTGTACGACATTAGCATGAAAAGTATTTTAGTCCTTATATTTATTCTAGCAATATCGAACTTATCAATAGGTCAACATACAAAAGGATTTAAAAAAATTGTCTTTGCACAATCCCCAGCCAGTACTGAAGAAGTCGATATAAAATACAAGAGTGGCAAACAAAAGCAAGTAGGGACTCTTGCTATCTATGAGCTAAATAACTATGTGTATACTTTCCTCACAGGAAAATGGATTAATTATTATAAAAGCGGGCAAATTCTAACCGAAGCTCATTATGACAACTTCGGAAATCCAATCACATGGAAAATGTATGATGGAAAAGGCAATTTACTTCGTGAATCCAAAGCGATTAGTATCGATACTGACGCAAAAGACTTTAACGAATTCCTGAAGAATAAAAATTCCGTGAATATCTTGACTTATGAAAAGAAGTATAAATATACCTATAAAGCTTGTAAATGGTTTTTAGCCTCTGAAGGAAAGATGTTGAATTATAAGAAAACTGGAGCATGGAAGAAGTACTTTGACGAAGGGAAAATCAAAAAAATAGTTGAATATTAAAAACGTTGTAGAACAGTGGCTATAATTCATCGTGGTTTTGTGCTACTCCAAAATAAAAATATTAGTCAACGGTTCATTTGTAAGTGGAATAATCCCGCGGATGATTTCATAACAAAATCATGACCGTACAGTTATGCAACATAAACCATTACCATCGTGACTGAAAAATATGAAGATATATTCCTCTCCCCGATTGATTCACCGGAACAATTGGATCGTAATTGGTCTGCCTATGAAGAAACCAAAGACGCAAAATTTATTCTAAAAATTATATCCGTCCTCGATTGGGAAGATAAAGTTCGTAAGCGCCTTGAGGTTTGGTTTCCAAAAACAAGCTTAGAAGAACGGAATAGTTATCTACCGTTATTTTCAGAGTGGCTCTTTCCAATGAATTATAAAAATCTAACCATTGATGGCCCTGTCGATCTTGACATTCAGGTTGCCTTACTTGCAAAAGCAGGGAAACTAAAATTTAATGAGTTACCGGTACCATTAGAGGGAAATGAGTTGGTTTCCTTAGCAATGAAAAGTGCAGCTTTATGGTCATTAGTCTCAATGGCAAAACAAAACCCTGAAATCGCAAGAATATGCGATAAAGCATCAAGAGTTAAAGGTGGAGCGGCACGAGAACATTTAGCACAGATTGAAAGTACGGATCAGAATTCAACTTACGAATCAAAGAATTGTGCGGAAAATGAAAGACGGGCTAGTCCGAAATGGTGGAAATTTTGGATAAAAAAGAAAATTAAATAAAGCACATAATAATGGGGAGTCCCTTCATGGAGTCAACACTTTTAACCGGAATGTTATGCACTGTCAAAGAGTTTCTTTTACTATTAAACCTTAGTAGCCTTAATCTCAAAAATCAACGGATATAGTTTATCCCTGGTCTCAAACATACTGTTTTCGTTTTCAATTAAATTTGGTAACACATTATAAGGGCTTTCATTGTTTTCTTTTAAATACTCAATATGCAATCCGGCTTCGGTCAGCACCGATACGATCTCACCCATTCCATGGTTCCATCCATATTCTTTGCTAACCATGCTAGAGCTTTCATCGGCATAAGTGCCTTCATACTCTTCATAAATAACCTCATCTTGCATATAGCCGTATTTCATAACGGGTTTATCATCCAGATAATCAAACATCCAGACCATGGGGTGAAACTCCACCATATAGAACGTACCACCTTGGTTGAGCCGTTCCGCGATCATTTGGCCCCAGGGCTTTAGATCGGGCAACCAACCAATAACGCCATAACTTGTAAAGACAATATCAAAAGTATCTTTTACAAATTTTGAAGTATCCAACACATTACAGCAAACAAACCGGGCATCAAGCTGTAGCACTTCATTTAAATCCTTTGCCAGTGCAATCCCTTCATCACTCAGGTCCACACCTATACATTGGGCGCCCATCCTACTCCAACTCAAAGTGTCCTGTCCAAAATGGCATTGTAAATGCAACAACGATTTGCCATTCACATCCCCTAAAGCATTTAATTCATAAGGCATTAAAGAGGACTTCCCTTGTTTAAAAGCTTCCAGGTCATACATGTCGCTCTTAGCATGTACTTTTACTTTTTCGTTCCAGGTAGTTTTATTAGTTTTAAAATAGTTGTCGTTTTTACTCATAACTAAATCATATCTTTACAGAAATTCTAAAATATGAAACGCTCTTGAATTTTCATCAGTATAAATTCATAAATAATGATTAAAATTTATGTGAGTTCCCGGATATTTTCATTTTTTTGAAAATTCACAGACAAAAAAAATTAAAATTCATGAAAAAAGCACTATTAATTTTAAGCCTTATAGCCCTTTGTGTTTCCTGTAAACAAAAAGCCAACAAAGCAGAGGAGGAAGCCCCTACCCTAACCATTGCAGAACAAATTGCGAATGCCCATGGTTTTGAGCATTGGGACAAAGTCACCGAAATTCAATTCAAATTTGGCAAAGGGCGCCTGTGGTACTGGAACCCAAAAACTGATGCTGTAAAACTCACCACGGATACCGATACCATAAGCTACAACCGCAAAGCTATGGATAGCACGGCCTTAAAAGCAGACCGTGCCTTTATAAATGACAAGTTTTGGCTGTTAATTCCTTTTCAGTTAGTATGGGACAACACGGCTACCATTTCCAAACCCGTTGAAGAAACCGCACCCATAAGCAAAACTTTAATGAACAAAATTACCATTACCTACCCCAATGAAGGCGGTTATACGCCCGGTGATGCTTACGATATTTATTTTGATAAAGACCTTATAATAAAAGAATGGGTGTTTAGAAGAGGTAACAGCGCGGAACCGTCTCTAACCAACACCTTTGAGAACTACCAGGATTTTAACGGTATTAAAATCGCTTTGGACCATACGAGGGATAACGGGAAACCCAGTGTAAAATTATCTGAAATCAAAGTGACTCATGAATAATTTTTGGCATAACCTTTGCACTATAACTTTTGAAAAAAATATTTTTGGTTTTAGTTGTAAAGTAGTCATCCAAATACCGACTATAGCCGTATATAAAGTATAAGATAATTTTCCGCACTAGCGTCTATATATATGAAAAGCGCTTCAATCAATGGTTGAAGCGCTTTTCCTTTTAGTGAAACTTAGATTTTAGGAGTTTTTTAAACGAACTAAAATCTATTAGTTGAACTTATCCCGATGAAAATCGGGATCTAAACTTTAACAAATTTAGCCTTTAAACCCTTCTCTTACATGGGCACCATCGCAATACGGTTTGTTGTTTGACAAACCACACCTGCAAAACGCCGTGGTCTTATTTTTAACTTCAGACGAACCGTCTTTATGAGTGACCGTTAGGGTGCCGTAAACCAATAACGGTCCGTTTTCCAACACCTCAACCTTAGTCTCCAAAGTTTCCGATGTTTTATCGCCTTCAGCATTCATATAATAGCTTAAGGCTCCTGACGGACATTCCTTGACCTGATTGACGATGGCCTCTGTAGTTCCCGCATCGATCTTTATCCAGGGGCGTTCCCTGGGTTGAAATACTTTTGGTAACCCTTTAGCACATATTGCGGAATGGATGCATTTTTCCGATTCCCAAACCACGGTCACTTCACCGTTTGAATATTCTTTTGTCTTTGCCATACCTGATTGTTTTCTTTAAATATACGAAAAAATCTTTCTAAAAATCAGTTCTCATTTTGATGATGAGGCCCATTCTATAATGCTTCCTTTTCTTCTGTAAAAAACTACATTTTGTATTCAAAAAATTCACGTACTTTTGTTAGAAACCGATAAAATAATTCAAATTGCCAACGTATCGATCAGGTTTAGATTTTGCTTTGGAATCAGATAAAAATGATGTTTTAGCATCGTACCGAAATCAATTTCATATGCCCAAAGACAGCAACGGAAACCAGCTGATTTACATGACAGGTAACTCGTTGGGGCTTCAGCCAAAATTAACCAAAGCCTATATTGAACAGGAGTTGGAAGACTGGGCTAATTTGGGTGTTGAAGGGCATACGGATGCTAAAAATCCCTGGTTGCCTTACCACGAATTTCTAACGGAAAGTATGGCAGGTGTTGTAGGGGCCAAACCTATTGAAGTGATAGTCATGAATACTCTAACTGTCAACCTGCATTTGATGATGGTGTCGTTCTACAAACCCACCAAAACACGTTATAAAATACTCATTGAAAGCGATGCCTTTCCTTCGGATAAATATGCCGTAGAATCGCAACTAAGGCATCACGGGTTTGATGATACGGACGGATTAATTTTATGGAAGCCCAGAAAAGGAGAAGAATTACTGCGTTACGAAGACCTGGAAGTCATTTTAAAACGCGAAGGCGATGCTATTGCGCTTATCATGATCGGTGGCGTTAACTATTATACGGGCCAGTATTTTGACCTAAAACGTATTACTGAACTGGGACATAAATATGGTTGTACCGTCGGTTTTGACTGTGCCCACGGCGCCGGAAATGTTAAACTCAATTTACACGATTCCGGAGCTGATTTTGCGGTTTGGTGTACTTATAAATATTTGAACTCAGGCCCGGGAAGCCTGGCAGGGTGCTTTGTACATGAGCGTCATGCTCACCGTAAAGATCTGAACCGGTTTACCGGTTGGTGGAGCCACAATAAACAAACGCGTTTTAATATGCGGGATCCATTTGATCAACTTCCGGGGGCGGAAGGCTGGCAATTAAGCAATCCGCCTATTTTATCCATGGCAGCTATCAGAGCTTCCTTAGATATTTTTCATGAGGTTGGTATTGAAAAACTGGTAGAAAAATCGAAAAGGCTCACGGGCTATTTCCAGTTTTTATTAAAAGAACTGGGGGAAGATGTGATCAGGATCATCACGCCTGAAAATCCGGAGGAACGTGGGTGTCAGCTATCCATCCAGGTAGTCAACGCCGATAAAACATTACATAACAGGTTGACCGAAGCCGGCGTGATCAGTGACTGGAGAGCGCCTGATGTGATCCGTTGTGCGCCGGTGCCTTTGTATAACTCGTTTGAAGATGTATATAATTTAGTGGAACGTCTGAAAGGAATTTTAAAATAAATTATGTCATGCTGAGCGCAGTCGAAGCATCTCCTTAATAAAAGATGTTTCATTTTGTGCGGCATGATACGCTTTAAGATGAAAGATAAACAACAAAACATACTCATTATCGGCGCCGGACTTTGCGGTTCGCTTTTGGCTTTACGCCTGGGCCAAAGAGGCTATAATGTTACGGTTTATGAAAAGCGTCCCGATCTACGAAAAGTAACTATCAGTGCCGGCCGTTCCATAAACCTGGCTTTTTCAAACAGAGGGATCAAAGCCATGAAACTGGTAGGTCTGGAAGACCAGGTAAAAGCACTCTGTATCCCTATGAACGGGCGTATGATCCACGATACCAAAGGCCATACTTTTTTATCGCCTTATAGCGGACGAGCACACGAATACATCAACTCCATTTCACGTGGTGGCCTAAACGCACTCCTTCTGGATGAAGCAGAAAAACATAAGAACGTCACCATTCATTTTAACAAAAAATGCAAATCGGTAGATTTTGAAAAGACTACGGCTCTTTTTAAAGATTATGATACCAAAACAGACTTTGTAGAAGATGCCGATGTTATTATAGGAACCGATGGTGCCGGTTCGGCTTTGCGTAAAAGTTATTATTTAGGGAAGAAATTTTTGTTCAGCTTTTCACAAGACTATTTAACCCATGGCTATAAAGAGCTGAGCATACTTCCAAAGGGTAAAGACGATTTCAGGATCTTTAAAAACGCCCTTCACATTTGGCCCCGGGGCAGTTTTATGCTTATAGCATTGCCAAACCTGGACGGTAGTTTTACGGTTACCCTGTTTTTAAGTTACGATGAAGGCGACTACAATTTCAATAACTTAAATACCGATGAAAAGGTTTTAGAATTCTTTAAAAAAGAATTTCCGGATGCTTTGGCGCAAATGCCTAATTTGTTGGATGATTTCAATAATAATCCAACCTCACCTCTGGGAACTGTTAAATGTTCACCATGGCATTATAAAGGTAATACCTTGCTAATGGGTGATGCAGCACATGCTATAGTGCCGTTTTACGGTCAGGGAATGAATGCCAGTTTTGAAGATGTGGTTGAGTTTGATAAGGTGTTGGATAAGCATTTGAATGATTGGGAAACTATCTTTAAAGTTTATGAAAGTTCCCGTAAAAAAGACACCGATGCCATAGCAGATTTGGCCATCGACAATTTTTACGAAATGAGAGACCATGTGGCGAACTCCATATTCCAGGAAAAGCGTAAATTAGAAATGGCTTTGGAACAGGCATTCCCCGGCGATTATGCCTCAAAGTATTCGTTGGTAACCTTTAATGAAGATTTGGGGTATCGTGATGCCATGTTACAAGGCAGAGCCCAGGACAAGGCTATTTTAAATATGCTTACTGACGGAACCATCCCGACGCCACTCGATGTAACAGCAAAAGAACTGAAAACACTCTTGAAAAAAGTAAAAACCGAAACCCGGGACATTTTAGAAGAGGATAAAATTGCCGGGTTAAAATAGAATTTATGAGCGATAAAGTAACACCAAGAGGCGCTTACCCGCACACCAAACGGGTTGGTGATTTTATATATGTTTCGGGAACCAGTTCCCGAAGGCCTGATAACACCATTGCCGGTGCTGATACTATAGATGACATGGGAACAAAACAGCTTAATATAGAAGTTCAGACCCGGGAAGTTTTAAAAAATATAGAAAAGAACCTGGCAAGCGAAGGAGCCTCTCTAAAAGATGTGGTTGATATTACTACTTTTTTAGTTAATATGAATGATTTTAGCGGCTACAACAAAGCCTATGCTGAGTTCTTTGATGCTGAGACCGGCCCGACAAGAACCACTGTGGCAGTACATCAGTTACCCCACCCGGATCTGTTGGTAGAGATTAAAGTGGTAGCGTATAAAAAGGTTTAATATTAAGACGATGTCTCCTCGAGCGCAGTCGAGAGGTTTACAATGAAAAGCTATTTTGTTTACATATTGAAGTGCTCAGATGGATTGACATATACAGGTATCACTAATAATATTTCAAGGCGTTTTGAAGAACATCAAAGAGGGTTGAATAAAAATTGTTTCACATACAAAAGAAGACCATTAGAATTGATTTTTTATCAGGAGTTCAATGACATAAAACAAGCTATTCTTTTCGAGAAAAAGATTAAAAACTGGAGTGCTCAAAAGAAATTTGCTCTCGCTAAAGGAGAATATAATTTATTGCAAATATTAGCGGAATGTAGAAATGCATCTCATTCAAAATATAACCCAGAAAAGGAATAGGTCTCGACTGCGCTCGACCTGACAAAATGAATAAAGTATTAAACTACATAAACGGTCAATTTGTAGATCCGGTTAATGATAATTGGCTGGACAACTACAGTCCAGCTGATGGCGACATTTACGGGCACATCCCTGATTCTTCAAAGGAAGACGTAGCACAGGCCTATCTGGCTGCTAAAGAAGCCTTCCCAGCTTGGTCGCAAACTACTTTGGAAGCCCGTAGCAGACTCCTGATTAAGATCTCGGAATTACTTGAAGCCAACTTAGAGCGTTTTGCAGAAGCCGAAAGTAAAGACAATGGTAAACCCATAAGCTTAGCCAGATCTGTAGATATTCCAAGAGCCGCTAGTAATTTTCGTTTTTTTGGAAATGCCATCACCCAATTTGCCAGTGAAAGTCACGAAAGTGTTGGCCAGCATGCCATGAATTTTACCTTGCGGCAACCTATTGGTGTGGTTGGTTGCATTTCACCCTGGAACCTCCCACTCTATTTATTTACCTGGAAAATTGCACCTGCTATTGCAGCAGGAAATTGTATAGTCGCCAAACCCAGTGAAGTGACACCCATGACTGCTTTTCTGTTGGGAGACATTTGCACGGAAGCAGGCCTGCCAAAAGGGGTTTTAAATATTGTACACGGATCAGGCCATACCACCGGACAAGCCATTATTGAACATCCAGGCATTAAAGCCATTTCATTCACCGGCGGTACAACAACCGGGGCACATATAGCTAAAACAGCAGCTCCTATGTTTAAAAAACTTTCTTTAGAGTTAGGAGGTAAAAACCCCAATATCATTTTTTCGGACTGTGATTATGACGCTATGTTGGAAACCACGGTGCGTTCATCATTTGCAAACCAAGGGCAAATTTGCCTTTGTGGAAGCAGGATTTTTGTGGAAGCCTCCATTTATGACAGATTTAAAACGGATTTTGTTGAAAAAGTGAAACAACTAAAGGTCGGACATCCGTCTGCCCCAGACACCGATATCGGAGCCTTAGTGTCGAAATCGCATCTTGAAAAAGTAGCCGGTTATATAGATATTGCCGGAAATGAAGGCGGAACCCTACTTTGTGGCGGCCATAAAGTAACGGTTGATGGTTATGAAAACGGCTATTATTTTGAGCCCACCATCATTGAAATTGACAGCAATGATTGCAGGGTCAACCAGGAAGAAATCTTTGGTCCGATTGTGACTATCATGCCCTTTGAAGGTGAAAAAGAAGCATTAAAAATGGCTAATGCTGTTAAATACGGGTTATCAGCCACTATTTGGACCAATAATTTGAAGCGCGCCATGAGCATGAGTAACCAATTGCAGGCAGGTATTATTTGGATCAACACCTGGATGCTACGTGATTTACGAACGCCGTTTGGAGGTGTAAAAGCCAGTGGTGTTGGTCGTGAAGGTGGTTTTGAAGCCTTACGGTTTTTTACACAGGCGAAAAATGTGTGTATAAAGTATTGACAACTTGTTGTCATGCTGAACTCGTTTCAGCATCTCATAAAATAAAAATCGATTACTAATTAAAAAGATCCTGAAACAAGTTCAGGACTGCAGAAATATGAACCTAAACTTAAACAATAAACATGCGCTTGTTTGCGGAAGCACACAGGGCATTGGGAAAGCAACCGCAATGATCCTGGCACAGGAAGGCGTTAACGTAACACTGGTTGCCAGAAACGAAGAAAAACTAAAACAAGTGTTGGCCGAGTTACCCCAACACAGGAATCATAACTACATCGTTGCCGATTTTTCCAATCCACGTGATTTACAGGAAAAGGTATTAAACTTCATTGAAAACAATCACGGATTTCATATTCTAATTAACAATACCGGTGGCCCCAGGAGTGGTGACATTTTAACCGCCAGTTTAGATGAGTTTGAGAACGCCTTTACCATGCATATAAAATGTAATCATGTATTGGCCCAGGCAACCATTCCGTTTATGAAAGAAGCAGGTTTTGGAAGAATCGTCAATATTATTTCCACTTCGGTTAAAGAACCCATCCCCGGATTAGGCGTAAGCAATACTACCAGAGGAGCCGTTGGCAACTGGAGCAAAACATTATCGGGAGAGGTAGCCTCTTTTGGTATAACCGTTAATAATGTATTACCCGGTTTTACTGAGACCGAACGCCTGAATGAAATTATTAACATTAAAGCCCATATTGAAGGTAGAACACCCGAAGACATGGCTGAAATAATGAAGAACTATGCGCCCGCAAAACGTTTTGCCAGTCCGGAAGAAGTCGCCAGTGCCATCGTTTTTTTAGCAAGTGAAGCGGCCGGTTATATTACCGGAATTAACATTCCGGTTGATGGTGGACGCACAAAAAGTTTGTAAAAAGCCCTCCCTATCACTCCCAATGCTTCGACTAAGCTCAACACAAAAGGGAGGGAAAATTGTATAAGATATATTATCTTTATGTAGAATATTTGTCTAAACAACAAAACTCAAATACCCGGTTTGAGTTTCTCCCCTTTTGGGGAGATTAAGAGGGGCATATTATGGGTAAAAGTAAATTAGTTTCGCCTTTAAATTTTAAAGCCTGGATTGAAGAAAACCGACACCTTTTAAAGCCGCCGGTTGGTAATAAATGTGTTTGGAAAGACGGAGAATATATTGTGATGGTTGTTGGCGGACCTAACAGCAGAAAGGACTACCATTATAATGAAACACCGGAGTTTTTCTATCAGGTAGAAGGCGATATGGTATTGAAAATAATTAATAAAGGAAAGCCTGAAGATGTGCACATCAAAGAAGGGGATATTTATTTATTACCGGCAAAAGTACCGCATTCACCTCAGCGAAGTGCTGATACGGTAGGTCTGGTTATTGAATACCCGAGATCTAAAAAAATGAAAGATGCCTTAGAATGGTATTGTGAAAATTGTGACAACCTGTTATACCGTAAAAAATTCAAGCTGGATGACATTGAAACGGATATGCCCGTGATCTTTGACAAGTTCTATAGCAGTGAAAAAAAGCGCACATGCAAAAAATGCGGTACTAAAATGGAACCTCCGAAAAAGATTGACGATTGACGAAATTTATTAAAAAATACAGATAGATCAATTCAATAAATGAAAAAGCCCAAGTTAAGGATAAACGGTCATTCGCATTTACTTCCCTACCCGGAAGAAATTCCAGATTACATGCGAGAAAAAGGCATTTTTTGGGTAGATAAGGATCGAAAATACATGCTTCAAAAAGATTGGAGCAGACCGGTTACCGATTCCAGTTTTTTCTTAAATGAAAAGCTAGAATGGATGGAACGCAATCATATAGACCATGCGGTTGTACTCAATCTGTCACAACTTTACGGCAATGGCCTGCGTGTTGAAGAAATGAAAAAAGCATTGCGATTTCAAAACGATTTTAATGCCAGAATTCAACATGAACATCCCAGTAAATTTACCTGTGGTTTTGTGGTACATCCAGGGTTTTTAAGAAGTGCCTGTTGGGAAATTGAGCGTTGTGTTGAGGAACATGGCTTACAACTCCTTTGTTTACCTACCCATTATATGGATACCATCGGCACCTGGCGCTGTATTTATGACGAAGAGAACGAACCCCTTTTTGAACTGGCCAATAAATACAATCTGGCAGTAGAAATTCATCCCTATGATGGTGAAAAATTCATTAAACTGGAAAATACGTCCTGGCGTTTCCACCTTATCTGGATGTTAGCCCAATGCGCCGACGCTTATCATTTTTTAACTCTAAATGGCTACCAGGAAAAATACCCCAATATGCGCACTTGCTTTGCCCATGGCGGACAATTGGCCCAAATAAACCTAGGACGGCGTATTCAAGGATTTGATGGCAGACCCGATCTGTTTGAGGGAAAACACCACCCCAGAAAGGCAGTTGGGCATAAAAATATTTTCTTCGACACTCTGGTTCATGATACCGGTGGATTGGAACTGCTTATTAGAAATCACGGCTCTAAACAGGTCATCATGGGATTGGATGACCCCTATCCGCTTGGTGAAATGGAAAGCGACAAACAATCGTCCTATCCGGGAAAAATTTTAGATTTGGCTATGAAGCGGGACATCATAAACCAGGAAGAATATAATGCCATTTGGGAAAATAATGTGATCCAATGGCTTTGTGGTGATGACAATACTGCTAAGGAAACATTAATAAACAGAATTTTATCGTAATGCACTTTTTACCTGAAGAATTAGATAATTATGTAGTTGACCATTCTGAGAACGAACCTGAATTATTGCAGCAGCTGAACCGGGAAACCAATCAAAAAATATTACAACCCAGAATGCTTAGCGGGCACTATCAGGGGCGCCTGTTGAGTATGATCTCTAAATTGCTAAATCCGAAAAACATTTTAGAGATTGGCACTTATACGGGGTATTCCGCCTTATGTTTAGCGGAAGGCATGCAACCCTCCGGAACATTACATACCATTGATATTAATGAAGAGCTTATTGATTTTCAGCGTAAATATTTTGATAAATCCAACTACGGCAATCAAATTATACAACATTTGGGAAATGCCCTGGACATTATTCCCAAACTGGATTTAAATTTCGACCTCATTTTTATAGACGCCGACAAAGGGAATTACCCTAATTACTTTAACATCATTATGGATAAGCTGAATCCGGGTGGTATTATTTTATCAGACAATGTACTTTGGAGTGGAAAAGTTATTGAAAATTTAAAATCTGATGACATAGATACCAAAGCTTTAATAGAATACAATAAAATACTAAAGGAAGATCCACGTATCGAAACGATTATTTTACCAATTAGGGATGGGTTGACTATAAGTAGAAAAAAAGATACTTAACTTAAACAAAAAAACATGACATTATCAAAGCTTAATTTCGTTCTTATTCCGGTGTTGCTTTGCTGTTTTGGAATCCTTAATAGTACGTATGCGCAATCATCATCTCTTTTCAGTTATGAAGAATACACAAATACTACTGGCGATACCTTAAAATATAGACAATTAGTGTCAGATATCGCTATAGATACTAAATATCCTTTAATTATTTTTCTACATGGTATGGGCGAACGTGGAAATGATAATGAAGCCCAGTTAAAGTGGGGCGTGAGGAATTTTGCCACTAGTGAAAATATGTCCTTATACCCGTCTGTTGTCATAGCACCTCAATGTCCTAGTGACACATTTTGGGGAAACTTTAATTACCAAAACATGACACTTTTACCAGAACCCACCAAACCGATGCAGCTATTAAAGGAACTAATTGACAAAACCATTAAAGATTTACCCATAGATACCAATAGAATTTACGTTACTGGTCTTTCAATGGGTGGTTTTGGAACGTTTGATGCCATTTCAAGATATCCGGATCTATTTGCTGCAGCCGTACCTGTTTGCGGAGGCGGAGATATAACAAAAGCTGCTGCAATAGCTCATATTCCCATGTGGATATTTCACGGTGCCAAAGACGGTGCGGTAGGTGCTGCTTTGTCTCAAAACATGTTAGAAGCTTTAACAAAAGCAGGGGCTTATCCCGGCTTTACTCAATACCCAGAAGCAGGTCATTTTTCCTGGATCGCTGCTTATAATGATAAAATGATGATGGCATGGTTATTTAAACAGCATAAGTAATATTACGTAAAAGAATAAGAATATACACAGTCACACATTTTAAATGTTATCGCTCCTATTTAGGAGGAAAGGGAAGCAGTAACAATTAGTATAAAATTATGATCTAAGACACTCTTTCCAGGCCATTACCATATTTTTTACTGCGTTGTATACTCGTCTCGATCATTTGAAAGAACTCATCGTTATCAAATGGTTTCGTTAATATGCCTGTGAAACCAATATCATCATAATTCTCTTTAACATACTCAATATCTGCTGCCGTTAGGGCTAATACAGGTATTTTAGCATCGCTCTTTCTAATCATTTTCGTGGCCTCTATACCGTCCATTACCGGCATATTAATATCCATTAAAATAAGATCAAACGATTTTTCTTCCAAAGCTTTTATTGCTTCCAGGCCATTTTCAACAATTTCACAATTATAATTTTGCTTGCTCAGCAGATTTTTTGTCACAATTTGGTTTATTTTGTTGTCTTCGGCTATTAAGATCTCATATTTCTCTTTAAGATCAACCAACTTGCCTGAAGACTCATCCAGTTCTTCCTGACATTTTTGATCATGATCAATATCGAACGTTATATCAAAACTGATCTTTGTTCCTACGCCTACTTCACTTTCAAGTTCAATCTCACTACCAAATAACTCAACTATTTTTTTGGTAATGGAAAGTCCTAAACCTGTTCCCTGGTAATTCGTATTATTTTCATCATCCAATTGTTGAAAATTTTCGAATATCGTATTGAATTTTTCCTCGGGAATTCCCTTTCCTTCGTCCTCCACTTCAAAATGTAAAGCAACATTATCTTCAGATAAATTAAGTGTTTTGATACGAACATGAATATAACCGCTTTCGGTGAACTTAATACTATTACCGATCAAATTGATCAATACCTGAGATAACCTAACGCTATCGCATTTTATATAATTAGGGACATTTTCATCAATTGACGTAATGATCTTGTTATTAGTTTCCTGGAGTCGGTAGTTGAAAGAATTAACATTATTTTTTATCAACTCCCTTAGGTTTACGGAAATATGCTTTAATTCCAACTTTTCAGACTCTATTTTCCCAAACTGCAGGACATCATTAATCAGGTTTAAAAGATAATCTCCGGAATATTTTAAAGACTCCAATAATTTATTGTCACAGGCACTTAAGTTATTATTCTTAAGTAATAACGACGTTATACCTACGACGCCATATAATGGTGTTCTCAATTCATGAGTTACATTGGATATGAATTTTGATTTTAATTCAGATGATTTAACAGCTTCGTTCCTTGCAAATTCCAAAAGACTGTTTTGCTCGCCTAAAACAGTGTTTAATTTTCTTTTGGAAGCATAGCCTTTATATAATAATATTAGTGTAATTGCCAGCAGTACCAAAGCAATCGTTATGACAAGGTTTATGGTCTTAATATCATCCGCTCTTTGTAATAAAAGTGCTTTTTCGGTTTTAGCTATTTGAGCATCATTTTTATAATCCTCTATAAGGAGCTTTGACCTTGTAATAACTTCGTAATTGATCCTTTTTTCGTTAATGAATTTATTCTGGTATTGGTTGTGTTTTAGTAACGCTTGATAAGCTTCTTCTTCATTATTTCCTTCTGCTAATGATAAAGAGAATTGTTTATAGGCTTTAGCTAAAAGTAAATTAACCTCATCTTTGTTTTCTAAACTTTTCTGTTTCAGGATCGTAACAGCTAATTCAAATTTTTGACTGGCACTGTTATAAAGTTCCTTCTCTACATAATACAGGCCATACAGATAGTTAAAGTGTCCTTTTATATAATACGATTCCAAATCCGTTTTATCGTTTACCCTGTCACCTATTCTCAACAAGTTTAAGTAAGCCTGATCCAGGTCACCTGTTTCAAGATATAATTCACACAAATTGATCCTGGTTTTTAACAGGATAGATTCATATAGGGATTTGTCATAATCATTCTTTCCCAAATAGTCATCCTTAGAAATATGGGCAAGCGCTTTTTCCAAATGATCCAAAGCAACGTGAGGAGGGTTTATCTTTTTTTCGAATTCTCCCAAACTGAGAAAGGCTTTCGCTATTAAGCTGTTATCATCTGTCTTCTTTGATGCCTCTAACATCTCTATATAACTATGCTCTGCATTTTCATATTCCTGCATCAGGTTATAAATATTACCTAAATTAAAACAGGCAATAGCCTTTCCATAGCTATCATCAATAGAGTCTGATAACTTTTTTGCTTTATTAAATTCCTTGAAAGATTGTACTATTTGATTTTTGCCATAGTACGATAAAGCTTCAGAATTTATACTGTCAATTTTATTGACAATGTCTCTTTCACTTTGCTGACTATAGGCCATAGCCGTAAACGCAAGAAAATACGTTAATATTCTCGTTTTCATAGGTTAAGTATATAAGATTTGGTGAGGCTAAATTATAGGTATAAAAACTTACAAAAGAAAATAGTCGTTTACGCGTAATAATTTTCGTCAAAAAGTGGTCATTTCTGACAAAACGTATGATTTAATAGACGAAAAACAGGAATATTATATAGAACTAATCTAAAACTTACGTTTAACCGAACCCGTAAAGTCATCTATGTCATCCTTTACTTTATCCAGTTCTTTTTTAACGTCTTTGGTAATACTGGTATCAATACCGTGGTTTTCAGCGCTTTTGGTTATCTCATGCTTAATATCGTTAGTAGCGTCTTTAAGTGTACGCATGCCTTTACCTAAACCACGAGCAATTTCAGGAAGCTTATCGGCTCCAAAAACCATAATAACGATGAACAGAATAAACGCTATCTCTGCCCCGCTAATAAATAAAAATGTAGGTTGATATATCACAGCACAAAAGTACATTAATTTTTTTCATTTAAAAATTCAGAAAGCCAAATGAAAAAAATTACGGACTTATAAAGCGATGCCCTGTGCCAGTCTAAGGATGGTTCCTGAAGTGAAACTAAATTTTGCATTTTTTAAAGTACAAAATTTCGTTTTTTACTGAAGAAATATAGTGCGTGTTTTATAGAATAAAAAAAGCCGACTTAAAAAAGTCGGCTTTAATTTTAGATTCCCGCCGTCGCGGGAATGACAATTCTATCTGAAACCCCTATATAAACATCGGGGAGTCTTTATTAACCTTTTACTTTATTCTTAAATTTATCAAAATCACTTGGTTGAACTTCTTTAGGCCATGAATTATTATTGGTATCAATATCGGCTGTTTCCAAGTTCGGATCTAAAGTAATATTTACAATTTCTTTATCCGAAGCTATGGCCTTTGTGACTTCCTTGTCATTTTTTCTCCAAATCTGAGCCGGATATGTTTCTGTTTTCTTGGTTCCGTCGGCATAAGTATATTCAACAATAATAGGCATCACCAAACCTCCGGGTTTTTCAAAAGTTATGTTATAGAAAAAATTAGGAGCTTTGATATTTTTTTGTTCTTCCGGAGTGAAATTATCCATAACATATTCTTTAAGAGGTGTTGAATTCTCCAATAATGTGGACGTTTTCATCTCCTCTTTGAAATCTTCGCTTCCCTCTTCAACCATATACACTAAAGGCGGCAAATCCTCGACCTTCATCCCTCGCTTTTCTATAATATCTTTAACAAATCTGTTAGGGGTTGAAGACACGTAGAATTTCTTTACATCTTTTATACCGATATCTACCCAATCTGTAGTGTAGAACCAACCTCTCCAGAACCAATCCAGGTCAAAAGCAGAGGCATCTTCCATAGTCCTGAAGAAATCTTCAGGGGTTGGGTGTTTAAACATCCAGCGTCTTGAATATTCTTTAAAAGCATAATCGAACAGGTCCCGCCCCATAACGGTTTCACGCAAAATATTGAGTGCAGTAGCAGGTTTTCCGTAAGCATTATTACCAAACTGATAGGTATTAAGGCCTTTGGTCATAATAGGTGCAATAAAATCCTGGTTGCCTCCCATATAAGGTACAATCAAATGTGCAGGCCCCCTGTCTGATGGAAAGGCATCATGTTGTGGAGATAAAGCCTCAGGATATTTTTCTCCAAAATCCTGTTCCGCCACATATTGTACAAATGTATTAAGGCCTTCGTCCATCCAGGTCCACTGGCGCTCATCACTATTCACGATCATTGGAAAAAAGTTATGCCCTACTTCATGAATGATAACGCCCATCATACCGTACTTTACACGGTCACTATAGGTACCATCCTCTTTCGGACGTCCATAATTCCAGCAAATCATAGGGTATTCCATACCTTGTTGTTTTGCATGAACGGAGATGGCTTTATGATACGGATAATCAAAGGTCATCCTTGAATATGATTCTAAGGTACTGGCAACCGCTTTTGTTGACCATTCCTCCCAAAGCGGATTTCCTTCTTTCGGATATAACGATACGGCTATCACATCTTTTCCGCCAATTTTAACTGCCATCATATCCCAGATGAATTTTCTTGAGGTGGCAAAACCAAAATCACGGACATTTTCAGCTCGTAACTTCCATGTTTTTGCTTTTTCGGAAAACCCCTTCTCTGCTGCTTCAGCTTCCTCCTGAGTAACAATTAATACAGGTTTATTATAAGATTTTTTTGCTGCCTCATACCGTTTCATCATGGTTTTTGAAAAAACGTCTTTTCTGTTTATAAGCCTTCCGGTACCATCTAAAATATGGTCTGCCGGCACGGTAATATCCACTTCATAATCCCCAAACGGCAATGCAAACTCATCGCGTCCCCAAAACTGGGAATTTTGCCATCCTTCAACATCATTATAAACCGCCATCCTTGGATAAAACTGGGCTATTACATAAGCTCTATTGCCATCTTTTGGAAAATACTCATAGCCGGAACGGCCATCTTCATTAACATGGTCATTGATGTTATACCACCATTTAATTGAAAACGAAAACTTTTCACCTGTTTTTAAAGGCTTTGGCAACTCCACACGCATCATAGTTCTGTTAATCATATGCGGTAAAGGCTTACCGTTAGCATCTGCTACCTTTTGAATGTTAAAACCTCTTTCCAACGGTGCTTTCATATACTTGGCTGTAAATTCACCCGGTCTCATTACCGGCTCCAAACCGCTGCCCTCAATTAGAGGTGATTTGGAATCCTTGGCCCGTACATTTTGGTCCAACTGCACCCAAAGATATTTTAAATGATCCGGTGAATTATTAGTATAAGTAATGGTTTCGAAACCGGAAATTCTTGCATTTTTATCATCTAAAACAATATCCATTTTGTAATCCGCCTGTTGTTGATAATAAGCGCTTCCGGGGGCTCCCGAAGCAGATCTGTACATATTAGGCGATGAAAACTCATCATACAACTGTTTAAACTTGTTATTGTTTGTATGCCCTGTTTTAACGTCTTCTGTCTCTTGTTCCTGGGCAAAAACAGCTGCAGAAATAAAAACCACAGACAATAAATAATACTTAAGTCTTTCCATTTTCAAATTTTATGTTTTAACTAATAAAAAGGTTACTAATTGAAATAATAATCCTACCCCTATTTTAAAAATTGAACGAAAATAAGGATTTCAGGTTAGGTTTATCTTATTTTTAATTAAAATTTAACACCGCCTTATCGTTTTGAGAGATCAGGATAAAGCTCTTTTGCCTGGAATTTATTTTAGTTTTAATAATGTTTTGCTGGTCTTCAAACATATCAAATAAAACCTTATTGCTTATTTCAAACGATTTTATGTTCTCAATATTTTCAATTTCAAGGTAGCATTTCATAACATCGAGATCATACTCCTTACCAATAAAAACCAAGCTCACCTCCTGTTCATTGATCTTTACCTTAATCTTAGTATCTAAATACTTTTCAATATATAAATTGGTGGATGTAGTTTCTTCCTTTTCATCTAAAGTTATAGATTCATCATAACGTGCTCTCAATACATTTTCAAAATCGTCAATAAAAACCCTGGTAATGATTTGAACCGATTGTTTGTCTTGCACATACTCAATTTGGGTAACGCTAATGTAATATTTATGAATGCCCGTAAAAGCAAACAACGGTATTATTACAAGGAAAAAAAGCGGTTTTAAAAATTTCATCTGTTATTCTTAAGGTTTTTCAATGATCGGACGCCACCTTAATTTTTTTTTTTGCTAATGTAAATAAAGAATTTTTTGAAACCAATTACCTAAAAAGTAAACCAATCGACGTCTTTATTTTCAATATTCGTTATTAAAATCAAAAATTCTTTATTCTAGATTCCCATTTTATTCATGGATCTTATTTTCAAATAATTGTATTCATGAATCTTTGATTTCACGGAAATGACAATTTTAATGGTAACCCAGAAGCTAAGCTTCGAAGTTTTTTTAACTACAATTTCAAAAAGTGTTCCAAAAAGATCAATCTTTGGCAGATTGTAGGTTTTGCTTGTACTGTTGGAGTTTCTCTTTTAAAAATTGAAATACCTCCAAATCGGATTTTCCTTTGCATCGATTAGTGAAATCAGGATCTTCTTCACAAAAAAAGAAAAAATCCGCTCTTAAATCTTCGTCCAGCGGATAATTACTAAAAAAATCATCAGGCAAATCCGATTTGATCT
This sequence comes from Seonamhaeicola sp., assembly GCF_028281565.1. Classification (GTDB taxonomy): domain Bacteria; phylum Bacteroidota; class Bacteroidia; order Flavobacteriales; family Flavobacteriaceae; genus Seonamhaeicola. The sequence goes on along the minus strand of NZ_JANQJQ010000021.1, from coordinate 253,200 downwards.
TGCGCAACAAATTGGCACGCTCTTCCAGTTTAATACGCTCTTTAAGCATTTTTGTTCTGCCTGTAATGGCATTTATAATAGGATTCAAAGGCACTATGCCTCCTCCTGTGATGGCTTCGTTAAGGCGCCTTTCACTTTGTGTCGCTATTTTACCCGTATAACCCGGAATGCCAACATCATAGAAATTGATAGGATCATCTGTTTCGGCATTTTCAATATCAGAGAACAAATCTCCGGTAAGTATTTTTCCAACCACTACTTCATCCAACTGATTCACCTGTTCATCTAAAGGCACCAACATGGTTTTTGACGTAATAACGCCTTTTGAAACTATCACATCTTTAATCCCTTGCTGAATAGATGAAAACCGGAGGGTATCGTTAACTTTTGCTGTTATTTTAAACTCGCCCTTTTTATTTGTAATTGTAAATGTTTGAGCCGTTTTATTGATGACATGGATATTTTCAACATCCGTTTTACTCACAACCTTCCCTAAAATTTCAACGGACTGCGAATAAGATACACTAACAGAAAACAGAAAAAATAAGACTGGAAAGCCTCTACTTTTTAGCATCCTCATTCTTTAAAAACTGCTGGCTTTTTTCGTATAAGAACTGCAGGCATTTAATTTCATTTCCTCTTTTAAGAAGTTCTCTGTCCAGGTCCTGAGTTTCAACATAAGCCACAAAGCTATCTACATCATCTAAAGGAATTTCAAATAGTTCACTTATATATTCATGGGAATAAACATCAACCAGTTCTACTGGTTTTTCAACATTAAAATATTCAGGCTTTTTGTATTTTTTATCTTTTGAACCAAAAATTAGATTAGAAATTTTCTTCAGGTCGAACCCGTTGTACAATTCGCCTTTATTAGTTCTTGATTTTAAGTCTGCTTCAACTGCTTTTGTATCAAACTTTTTATCATCATGATACTCAAAATCAACGTTCATACTACCCATGTCTAAAAGAATAGGTTTTAAATAATTAACGTTCTCTATATCCGTAGCAATATTTCCTGAGAGTCCTGATGACAGTAAGACCGCATCGAGTTTATTGATTTGTTCAACCAAATGGATTCTTAGTTTTTTTGAATTAACCACGTCTTCACTAATCGCTATTGAAATGGCCTTAAACTGAAGCGCCGAAATTTGTATGATATCATTGACGGCAACTTCCATTTTAAACTCCCCTTTTTTGTTAGTAATAGTTCCGACGTTCGAAGACGTATTAAAAACTGTTACACCTTCAACATCATTGGCATCGGCATATATTATTCCATCTACCTCAACCCTGTTAATGGTTTGAGCCTGTGTATGGAACATTATAAATAAAAGCCCGAAAAAAAGAACTATTTGTTTCATATGGATTGGTTTAAAATATAAAGTTCGGTTTTCTAATCTTAATTAAAATGAAAAACCGTTCTAAACTTTTGTTAAAACATACAATTGACTAATTTTACTCAACAAGTGAGATTTAGTATTTAGGCAATTTCTCATTAAAACAGCCGGCTTTTTAAACTAAACAGATGAAAAACATCCTTATTGCCAGTACCTCAACCATTCACGGAAGTGGTTATTTAGACTATATTTTAGATGAACTAGCTATTTTCTTTAAAGATACAGAAGAAATTTTATTTATCCCATATGCAAGACCTAGTGGTATATCACATGATGACTATACTAAAATAGCACAAAAAGGTTTTCGGAAAATTAACAAGAGTGTACAGGGCATTCATAGATTTGAGAATCCCGCTGAAGCCGTAAAAAATGCCAAGGGCATTTTTGTTGGTGGTGGCAATACATTTGTTTTAACCAATAAACTCTATAAAAATAAATTGGTTGAAGCCTTACAGACTACTGTAAATAAAGGCATCCCGTATTTAGGCACCAGTGCCGGCAGCAACATTTGTGGATTAACCATCAAAACTACCAATGATATGCCTATTGTTTATCCGCCCAGCTTTGAAGCTTTAAAATTGGTTCCGTTCAACATAAACCCACACTATTTAGACCCGGATGATAATAGCACGCATATGGGGGAAACCCGGGAAACAAGAATAAAAGAGTTTCATCATTTTAATACCCAGCCCGTAATTGGTTTAAGGGAAGGTAGCTGGTTGCATGTGAAAAATGATTCCATTGTTCTGAAAGGATCTCTAACTGCCCGCATTTTTGAAGTAAACAAACCACCATATGAAGTAGCACCCGAATCTGAATTAAATGGTTTGAAATGAAAGTGATATGTCTTCCAGAACATTTCTACACTTCGGCTGAGCTCAGGGGTAAACTTCTCACCTTGGTATGAGATTTTTAACAAACCTAAATGCATAAAAAAAGACCTCACCTTTTGATGAAGTCTGTTGAGCGGGAGACCGGGTTCGAACCGGCGACATTCAGCTTGGAAGGCTGACGCTCTACCAACTGAGCTACTCCCGCCTTTGCGATTGCAAATATAGACAATCTATCAAATCATTTGCAAGAAAATGTCACAACTTTTTTAAAAAGTGATAGCCTAAAATCTTAAAATCTTCATTAAAATAAAACTTGTGTGATGGCGCATTTGACACATAGGTATTTAGCTCTACTGCTTCATAACCTTTTTCTTTTACATAGTTATAAATCCAATTAAAAAATTGCTTGCCCAAGCCTTTACCCCTGTAATCCTTATCAATATATACGTGATCCGGTTCAACGCTTCTACCTGAATAATGCCTGGTGCAAAACCATAATCCGCTAACTCCAATTAATTTATCACCATCATAGATGACAGCGCATTCATAGTTTTGAGTAATCATCTCGGAAAAACGTTGTTTCAAAATGTTTTCTGAAATTTTACCTTCATTAAGTTCATAAACCAGAGGAACTACTGAATTTATTTTTTCTTTCTCTAAAATCTTAAAGACATAAGCCATAGAATGGGGTGTTTAATGAATACCTGACTTAACAAAAATAAGTGACTTTTACCAGAATCAGTGTCTAAATAATACTTTCAATGAGATTTAACATTAACAATAACTATATTTTGTAAATTTAGTACTCTAATTTTCACGTCATGAGAGGAAGAAATCTTAAAGTCAGGTTATTAATCGGAGCTGCCATCGCTATTTTTTTCATTCTTAAAAGATGCAGTCAGCAGGAAGTAAATCCGTATACCGGAAGGACCCAAACCATCTCTATGACTCCTGATAAAGAAATTGCTATTGGTTTACAAAGTGCCCCTCAAATGGCACAACAACATGGGGGTTTACATCCTAACAATCAATACCAGACTCTGGTTGATAATGTTGGAAATAAGCTGGTTAATAGCAGTATTGCCAAAGAAACGCCTTACCGATATGAATTTCATTTGCTAGCGGATCCCAGGACCATAAATGCATTTGCACTTCCCGGAGGTCAGATTTTTATAACACACGCTCTGTTTTCAAAACTAGAAAATGAAGATCAGCTGGCAGGTGTTTTAGGGCATGAAATAGGCCATGTTCTGGGCAGGCACAGTGCCGAGCGTATTGCCGAAAGTGAATATTGGCAAGGCCTGGTAACTGCAGGATCTGTCGGGGCGGATATGGGTGGTCTGGTGAGCGGCATCGGGCAACAAACCCTATTGACAAACGGTAGGGATGATGAACTTGAAAGTGATGAACTGGGCGTGAAATTTATGATTGATGCCGGTTATAATCCTGAGGAAATGATTGACGTTATGGAAATTTTAAAAGCTGCCGCCGGCCCCAATAGAGTTCCCGAATTCCAGAGCACGCATCCGGATCCGGATAATAGAATTGAAAAAATTAAAGAAGCTATAAGAAAATATAAAAACCAATAAAAAAAGCCTCGCGTTGCGAGGCTTTTTTACTGACTAACTCAAAATAATTACTTAAAATTATGATAATTACTTCTTCTTTTTCTTCTTTAAATTTTCTTTAATAATAGCTGCAGCTTCATCTGCTCCATGTAATTCAGCATACTTAACAGCAGTATAATTTTTACTGGTACATCTCAATTTTAAATTCGCGCCTTTATCAATTAAAAGCTTTAAAATTTCAGTTCTGTTAAATTTCGCTGCATACATGGCAGGAGTCATTCCGTTAGATCGTTCATTAACATCGGCGCCTCTCTCAATTAATTTCTTTACAGTATCAAAATCACCTTTTGCGATGGATACACAAAATGAATTTACTTTAAAGAAATACTCAGAAGTACTATTATTATCAATAGTTGAAGTAGTTGATGTTGCATTTACCGAAACAACGGCAACACACAATGCAAATGCAGTGGTAATGATTGTTTTTTTCATGATGAAAGATTTTAAGTTTGATTATATGATTCGCTTTTTGATATATTAAAGAGACGATTTTTTTTCGAGATTGTTACAATGATTTTTTTTTATAACAGATTTTTAACGTTTTTTTCACAAACTGTTAACGAAAACGTTTTCTTTAATAACTTTCTGAAAAAGCCTTAAAAATTAGGGCTTTTCAGCGTTTTTTATACCCTTAGTTTTCTTAAACTTCTGTATCTTTGTCTAGTTTTAAAATTTAACAAAAAATGAACAAAAAAGTTATCTTAATGATACTGGACGGCTGGGGTAACTCTCCAGATCCGAAAGTCTCAGCAATAGACCATGCCAATACGCCTTTTATCGATTCGCTTTACACAAAATACCCTTATGCTACTTTAAGAACAGACGGACTTCATGTGGGGCTACCGGAAGGCCAAATGGGAAACAGTGAAGTTGGGCACATGAACCTTGGTGCCGGTAGAATTGTTTATCAGGATCTGGTTAAAGTTAATTTAGCAGTTGAGAATAAAACACTTAATAGCGAAAAAGTACTGGTCGATGCTTTTAACTATGCCAGAGAAAATAATAAAGATGTTCATTTTTTAGGTTTATTAAGTGACGGTGGTGTTCACTCCCATATTAATCATCTATTAGGTTTAATTGATGCTGCTAACGATTTTGGTATTGAAAACTCATACGTTCACGGATTTACTGACGGGAGAGATGTTGATCCTAAATCCGGTGCCGGTTTTGTAATGCAGTTACAGCATCACATTGAAAATACAAACACAGAAATTGCCAGTATTTCAGGCCGTTATTACGCTATGGACAGAGACAAGCGCTGGGAACGTATCAAGTTGGTTTATGATGCACTTGTAAACGGGAAAGGAGAGTCATCAACTGATATTATCGGCTCTATTGAAGCTAATTATGCAAATGATGTAACAGATGAATTCATAAAACCCATAGTAGCGGCTAATGAAGCTAATGAACCGATAGCCACCATAAAAGAGGATGATGTCATTGTGTTCTTTAATTTCAGGACAGACCGGGGCCGTGAATTAACAGAAGCGCTATCACAGGTAGATTTTCCTGAACACGATATGAAAAAACTTAGGCTGCATTATGTTACACTTACCAATTATAATGACACCTATGAAAATATTAAGGTGATTTTCAATAAAGAGAATTTAACGGAAACCTTAGGTGAAGTTCTAGAAAAGCATAACAAAAAACAAATTAGAATTGCCGAAACTGAAAAGTATCCGCATGTTACGTTCTTCTTCTCCGGCGGCCGGGAAGAGCCTTTTGAAGGGGAACAACGTATTTTAAGAAACTCACCAAAAGTAGCAACCTACGATTTAAAACCTGAGATGAGTGCTTATGAATTAAGAGATGCCCTGGTTCCTGAATTAGAAAAAGGTGATGTCGATTTTGTTTGCTTAAACTTTGCCAACGGTGACATGGTTGGTCATACCGGTGTTATGGAAGCCGCCATAAAAGCCTGTGAAGCAGTTGATGCCTGTGTAAAAGATGTGGTTACAACGGCCCTGGAAAATGAGTATTCAACATTATTGATAGCAGATCACGGTAATTGTGAAACTATGATCAACCCGGACGGCACGCCTAATACAGCACATACTACAAATCCGGTTCCTGTTATTTTAATTGATAACGATTTAACAGGGATTAAAGATGGTATTTTAGGGGATATGGCCCCAACCATTTTAAAGCTTATGGGTGTTGAACAACCCGAAGCTATGACGCAACATGCTTTAGTATAATAATACCCAACTACTATACCCGTTTTAAAACCCTGCTTAAAAAGCGGGGTTTTGTTTTACCGCCGCATCAAAAAAATCTCTCGAAAAAATTATTGTACTTTTGTAAGAACTCAAATCTGTTATTTAAATGAATTTTAACCAACACTTAATAATTGCAGTTGACTTTGACGGCACTATAGTTGAAGATGCTTACCCAAAAATAGGCAAGCCCAAACTTTTTGCTTTTGAAACTTTAAAAAAACTACAAAACGAGGGTCACAGATTAATTTTATGGACCTACAGACATGGTTTAAAACTTCATGAAGCCGTAGCTTTTTGCAAAGAAAACGGGATTGATTTTTACGCGGTAAACAGTAGCTTCCCAGAAGAACGGTTCATCAATGATGTGAGCCGGAAGATCAATGCCGACATATTTATAGACGACAGAAATTTTGGTGGATTTCCGGGTTGGGGCGAAATCTATCAGGAGTTAACAGATTCAACACATCCCAGAATTGAAAAGAAAAAAGGGTTCTTCAACTTCTTCAAATAAGTTCAAAATAAGCTTTATTAATGGCCTCCCTATGATCCGGATGTGCTATGTCTACCAAAGCCTTCACCCGGTCTTTTATTGTTTTCCCATATAAATTTGCAACGCCATATTCGGTTACAACGTAATGTACATGTGCACGTGTCGTAACAACGCCTGCTCCTGGTTTTAAAGCAGGGACTATCCTGCTAATGCCTTTTTTAGTAATTGATGGCAATGCAATAATAGCTTTTCCGCCCTCGCTTAAAGAAGCCCCTCTGATATAATCCATTTGACCTCCAACACCGGAATACATTTTCGATCCTATGGAATCTGCACATACCTGGCCAGTAACGTCTACTTCAATAGCTGAATTTATGGCCACCATTCTGGGGTTTTGTTTTATTATGGAAACATCATTTACATAATCGGATTCCCGCATCTCAACAAAAGGGTTATCATCAACATAATCATACAAACGTTTAGATCCCATTAAAAACGTGGATAATGCTCTACCCGGGCTTATGTGTTTATAGTTACCGTTTACAACATCCTTTAAAATTAGATCGATGACACCATCAGAAAACATTTCTGTATGTAAGCCCAGATCTTTGTGATTTGTAAGACGTGATAAAACGGCGTTAGGAATACTACCTATACCCATTTGCAATGTGCTCCTGTCTTCAATTAAATCCGCAACATAACCACCAATCTTATCTTCAATGTCTGAAGGTGTCCCGGATTCAAGTACCGGGATTGGTTCATCACATTCAACAAATAAGTCTATTTCACTACAGTGAATAATACCATCTCCATGCGTTCTCGGCATTTGTTTGTTCACCTGAGCTATTACAACTTTAGCATTATCAATGGCTGCTAAGGAAGCCTCTACCGAAACACCTAAAGAGCAATACCCGTGCTTATCCGGAACAGATACATGAATTAAAGCCACATCCAGGGGCAATATATTCCTTTTAAATAATAATGGAAGTTCACTTAAAAAAACAGGGGTATAAGAACCATTTCCTTCTGACAATGTATGGCGCACATTTTTTCCTATGAAAAAGGAATTAACATGAAAGCTATCCCGGTATGCGGTATTCGCATAAGGTGCTTCGCCTTCAACATGCAAATGACACACCTCAACATTTTTGAGTTCCTCGTGTCTTTCTGCCATGGCCTTCATTAATAATTGAGGGGCGGCGGCGGCTGCCTGTACATAAACTCTATCATTACTCTTGATAACTTTAACAGCTTCTTCTATGGTGACAACTTTATACATTTCTATTCAATTTAGCATACTAATTTATTTATTATAAGAGAGAAAAAAGCTGTCAAAAGTCATTGATGAGATTAAAAAGCAGAATCGTTAAAATTAAGTATCTTTGCAATCCGATAGCTACGTTTATGATTATTGTAAAAACAAGAGAAGAGATAGAATTAATGCGCGAAAGCGCTCTGATTGTTTCTAAAACCTTAGGGATCTTAGCCAAAGAAATCAAGCCCGGGGTTACCACGCTACAATTAGATAAAATAGCCGAGGAACACATCAGAGATCATGGTGCAGAACCCGGTTTTTTAGGTTTATATGATTTTCCCAATACCCTTTGCATGAGTCCGAATGAACAAGTGGTACACGGTATTCCCAACGGAACGCCTTTAGAGGAAGGTGATATTATTTCTATAGATTGTGGTGCTTTAAAAAATGGTTTTTACGGAGACCATGCCTATACATTCGCTGTAGGAAATATAGCCCCGGAAGTTGAAAAGTTGCTTCAGGTAACAAAAGAATCATTATATGTCGGTATTAGAGAATTTAAAGCTAACAATCGTGTTGGTGATGTAGGTTATGCCATTCAGCAATATTGTGAAGCGCATGGCTATGGTGTGGTGAGAGAACTGGTGGGTCATGGTTTAGGTGCAAAAATGCACGAAGATCCTGAAATGCCAAATTACGGCAGACGCGGAAAAGGCAAAAAATTTGTTGAAGGTATGGTGGTTGCTATTGAGCCTATGATCAATATGGGGACACATCGCATAAAACAGCATAGAGACGGATGGACCATCACTACACTTGATAAAAAACCAAGTGCCCATTTTGAACATGATGTAGCACTTATCGATGGCAAACCGGAATTGCTTTCAACCTTTGCCTATATCTATGAAGCTTTAGGCATTGAAAGCGACGAAGAAGCCGAATTTCGCCAGGAAGCCTTAGTTTTATAAAATGAATATTAAAATATCCGACATACCCGAAAGAACACTTGTTAAAGGTATCAAGGGGCGATATGTGCATTCAAAAAATATGACCATTGGTTTTGTAACCATTGAAAAGGGAGCCGTTTTACCGGCACATTCACACCCCCAAGAACAAGCGACCCAAATGATTTCTGGCAGACTGGAAATGACCATTGATGGTGTCACTCAAGTACTGGAACCCGGAACTATTACCATCATTCCTTCAAATGCTGTTCACAGTGCTGTGGCTTTAACCGATTGTGTAGTGACCGATACCTTTTACCCGGTGCGCGAAGATTATAAATAATCGCTTTTGAAAAGGCTCTTTAAATTAATACTCAACGTCATTCCAAGGCCTTTACTTATTAGGATGAGCTATATAGTCAGGCCCGTTTTAGCTTTCTTTTTAAAAGGGAATACCTTTACTGACCCCATAGATGGAAAAAGCTTTAGAACCTTTTTACCTTATGGCTATGGTAACCAACGTAATAATGTATTGTCTCCTTCTACACTGTCATTGGAAAGACATAGGTTGCTTTGGTTGTATTTAAAAAATGAAACGGACTTTTTTAAACCTGCACCTGTTTCAGGTGCTTCTAAAAAGGTACTTCACTTTGCCCCGGAACAAGCCTTTTATAAGCGGTTTAAAAGGTTGGGGCATTTAGATTATGTGACCACCGATTTAAATTCGCCATTGGCAGATGTCAAAGCCGATATCTGTGACCTGCCATTTGAAGATAATTCGTTTGATTTTATTTTATGCAACCATGTTTTGGAACACATCCCTGATGACACCAAAGCCATGAAGGAATTATATAGAGTCATGAAAGCCGACGGTATGGGCATTTTTCAAATTCCACAGGATTTAAAGAGAGTCGTCACTTTTGAAGACAACAGTATCACTGATAAAAAAGAACGCGCCAAAATATTTGGACAATATGATCATGTTCGGGTTTATGGCCGTGACTATTTTGATAAGCTTAGAAGTATTGGTTTTCAAGTGGAAGAAGTCGATTATACCTCTCATTTTTCTGATGAAGCCATCACAAAATATTGCTTGGCAAAAGGAGAGATTATTCCCGTGGTTTATAAACACTAATTGGCATATTAAACCGAATAAAGTATCTCATAATTACGTGATTTCTCTCCCGATAGTTATCGGGATCGAAATGACTTTTAACTAGGCATCAGGGAAACCGTTTAAAGCTAGCGTTTCGAATGCTTTGTTTTCATTTTCAAAAATTAAAAAGACCTTAAGTTCCGGATGGTCTTTTAAAAAGGTTTTTACCTTTTCAATACCCATAGTTTTAAAAGCGGTGGCATAAGCGTCGGCTGTCATACAATCATCGGCAATTACCGAAATACTCAACAAGTTGGTTTTACTCGGGTACCCTGTCCCGGTATCAATAATATGAGAATATCTATTTCCGTTCTCATCTACCTTAAACTTTCTGTAAGTCCCTGAAGTTGCCATGGCTGCATCTTTTAATTTAATGGCTTTTAAAATAGACTGCTTGCCATCAAAATGCGGTTTCTCAACACCGACTTTCCAAGAGGATTGTTTTTCTTTATTCTCGCCTCTCACCCTAATCTCACCACCAATTTCCACCAAATAATTTTCAATGTTCTTACTTTCCAAAAACTCGCCAATAACATCAACTCCATAGCCTTTGGCAATAGCGTTAAACTCTAAATAGACATTAGGATTCTCTTTTTGAATAAAACTGTCAACATATTTAATTTTATCAAACCCAACATACTGCATCAGGCTATCAATTTTTAAGCTATCCAGGTCTTTTATAGCCTTATCCGCACCAAAGCTCCAGGCATTTACAACATTACCGATGGTAGGATCGAAAGCACCGTCAGTAAGTCTGAAAATCTTCTTGGATGCCTCATAAACCCTAACAAAGTGCTCATCTATTTCAACCGTTTCATTCCTGTTTAATTTTGAAATATCCGAATTCACCTGGTATGTTGACAAGGATTTATTAAGGATATAAAACAAGCTGTCAAACTGTTTTTGATAGTCTATTTCAGAATCATAAATAACAGAATAAGAGGTGCCAAATACGGCTCCGGAAAGTTTAGTGTTCTTAATTTCTTCTTTACAGCCTAATATTGCCAGTCCCAGAAAACAGGATAAAAGAACCCTTTTCATATTAATTTAAATTAGTTTCTACAACTTGTATTCCGTTGTATTCTAACAAATAATCCTGATCTAAATAAAGAGGCAAACTTTCACCATTAGGATTTCCCAGCCCAACTCCGGCATAAAGTACTTTAGCATCTTTTTCCCTGGCATGTTTCTTAAACGATTCCATCCAGACTACATCATAATTGTTTGGGTTATTGGGTAGCAATACCGCTTTTACAATAACGAAATAATATTGGCCGTTTTTATCAATGCATACAAATTGCGGATGCTTTTTAAGCTGACTGTTTACTGCAATAAACTCAAAACCACGCTGCTCCAGGTCTTTACCAACATGGTTCATTGCTAAATTATGCAGTTCTTGCTCGGTAAGTGGTTTACTCATATTGCAAATTTAGGCTTTTATATAATTGAATAAAATTTGTTTAACTTTAATATTTTTGTAGTCCATTTACATTAAAGAGTACTAACCTTACACATATGATTAAACACTTTGTCAAAGTCCTTGATCCTATTTACCAAAAATGCATCTCCATCTCAGCCTTCATAATTTTATTAAGTATTTTAATTAATTGTAGTCATTCAAAACCTCAAAAGACCCTTATAAACTTTGAAACAGCTCCGGATTCATTAGAGCTTTTATTTCCTGATGCCATATCAACCCATTTGACCCAACGTGATTTTGCTTTATCTCCCGACAGAAATGAAATAATTTATACGTTGGGTAATCAAAAAGAAAGTAGAAGAATGTTAGTTAGCCTGAAAAAGGAAAACGGAAAATGGGGTGATAAAACCATGCTGCCCTTTTGTGGTACTTATCAGGATATTGAACCTTTTTTCTCTCCGGATGGAAAGCTGCTTTTCTTTGCTTCTAACAGGCCTATCTATGATGACTCTACCAGAACAGATTATAATATTTGGGTAAGTAAAAAAGAAAACAACACCTGGCAAAAACCGGTGGCATTAGATTCTACCATCAATACTAAAGGGAAGGAATACTATCCTTCCGTGACAAATTCCGGTAATTTATATTTTACGGCAACCAGACCTGAAGGTTTTGGTTTGGAAGATATTTACAGAAGTGAATACAAAAATGGACAATATCAAAATCCAAAAGTGTTGGATTCCACTATTAACTCAAAATCTTATGAATTTAATGCTTATGTAAACCCTGAAGAAACACTAATCTTTTACAGTTCTTACGGAAGGCCTGATGGACATGGTGGTGGTGACCTTTATTATAGCACCAAAGACGCTAACGACATTTGGCAACCGGCTAAAAACTTTGGAGCTCCTATTAACTCAAATAAATTAGATTTTTGTCCGTATTATGATTCTAAAACTCACATTTTATATTTTTCCAGCTTAAGGACCAATTACCCTGAAACCTTTAGTTCGGTTGATGAGTTTATAGCATTTGCTGAACAACCTACAAATGGATTGAGTAGTATTTATAGGGTTTCAATTAAAAACATCATTGAATAGTATATAAAACATGAAAAAATACCCTTTTTCAAAAAAAATCGGATTACTCGCAGGTCCGTTTCTTTTTATTATTTTCCAATTATCATCATTCGATTTTATTTCTGACAAGGCGGACACCGTTATTGCTTTAGCCCTTTGGATGATTTGCTGGTGGATCACCGAAGCGGTTTCTATTTCTGTCACTGCTTTATTGCCTCTTTTAATATTTCCTTTATTTAAGGTAATACCTATAGCTGATGTAGGGGCTAACTACGGTAGCCCTATCGTGTTTTTATTTTTTGGCGGGTTTGTTTTGGCTTTAGCTTTAGAAAAGGTCAACCTCCATAAAAGAATTGCACTAAACATCATTAAAAAAACGGGAACCACACCCAATAAAGTTGTTTTAGGCTTTATGATCGCTACGGCTTTTATGAGCATGTGGATAAGCAATACAGCCAGTACCGTTGTTATGCTTCCTATTGCCTTATCAGTCATCAATTTACTTATTAATGACGCCGATGGTTTTACTAAAAAAGATCAGAATTTCGCTATTAGTGTCATGTTAGGTATTGCTTTTTCAGCCAATGCCGGTGGTATAGCTACCATTATTGGCACACCCCCTAATTCCGTTTTAATCGGACTACTTGAAAATGAGTATAATATAGAAGTATCATTCCTTAATTGGATGCTATTAGGGTTTCCCGTTTCATGTCTGTTAATTGCCATTATCTACTTCGTTATGGTGAAATGGATGTTCCCTAACACAGGACTGAAATTCAATGCTTCCAACGACGTTATTGATACTGAACTTTCAAAACTTGGTAAATTAACAGCAAAAGAAAAACATGTGTTAGTCATTTTCGGGATAACTGTTTTCCTCTGGATTTTCAGATCGCTTATCAATTCTCTGATACCTAATTTGGCATTATCCGATACCATGATCAGTCTTTTTGGGGCACTGGCATTATTTACCTTTCCTTTCAACTTAAAAAAAGGAGCATTTATTCTGGTTTGGAGTGACACACAAAAACTGGCCTGGGGAATCCTAATTTTATTCGGCGGTGGCCTGGCTTTAGCCAAAGGCATGTCGGTGAGTGGTATTGTTAATGTTGTTGCAAACGGTATTGCCAATAGTAATATTAGTGTGCTGCTCATGGTTTCCCTGCTTATCCTGTTAATGTTGTTTATGACCGAACTGATGAGTAATGTAGCCCTGGTAGCCGTTTTAGCTCCGGTAGTTGCCGGTATTGCCATTGGTTTGGAGATCCCGGTACTTTATGTATTAATTCCTGTAACCATGGCAAGTAGTTGTGCCTTTATGTTACCTATGGCCACTCCTCCTAATGCTATTGTATTTGCCAGTGGTTTTGTTAAAGTTCACCAAATGGCCCGTGTTGGTGTTATTTTAAATTTAATATCTGTAGCGCTTTTAATATTGGTATTTAAGTTTTTTGTACCCTTAATTTTTTAGGAGCCTGAGGAAATAAAAACTGCCTTAATTCCATTCGTGTTAATATTTTGCAAATATTGGCTAATTCTGATTAGCCCCTATGAAAAATGTTTACCTTGTAAGGATATTGCAATCAACTTTTTAATCAATCAAAAAATGAAACAATCTATTTTATTCGGTATTACACTCCTATTTTTATCGAGTCTTTGTATGGCTCAGGGCACCAGGCTTTTACGGCAGCCCGATATAAGTGACGATCAAATTACATACACCTATGGAAGTGATATTTGGATATCTTCCTTAGCCTCCGGTGAAGCTAAACGTATTACCAGCACTGCCGCTATAGAGTCTAACCCTTACTTTTCACCTGACGGAAAGTGGATTGCATTCAATTCTAACAGAGCAGGAAGCAGTGCTGTATATGTAGTATCTGCTAAAGGCGGTGAACCTAAACGTCTCACCTGGCATCCCAGTGGCGCCAGTGTAAGAGGCTGGACCAATGACGGTAAGCATATCCTTTATGCCAGTCGCAGAGAAACTGCTCCAAGTCCCTATAACAGGTTATGGACAGTTCCGGTTAAAGGTGGCCCTTCAAAACTTATATCAAAGCAATGGGCTTTTGACGGACACTTTTCTCCAAACAGCAAAAAAGTGGTTATTGATAAGATCAGCAGATGGGATACCGAATGGCGAGCCTACAGAGGTGGCCAAAATACGCCTTTGTTTATTTTAGATTTAGAGACTCAAGCTGAAGACCTTCTACCTCATGTGAATTCAACAGACATACAACCCATTTGGTTAGGCGACATCATTTATTTCTTATCAGATCGTGATCTGGTGTCAAACATCTGGTCTTTTAACACTAAAACCAAAGCTTTAAACCAGGTCACTAATTTCAAAGGATCAGACATTAAATGGATTTCAGGACATAGTAGCAACATTGCCTATGAAAGAGATGGTTATTTACATATCTTAAATTTGAATACCAATAAATCTTCTCAACTTAACATAAACGTCATTGGCGATTTTCCCTGGGCACAAACCAAATGGAAAGACGTTTCCAATGCATCGCGTTCAGCCTCTTTGTCTCCTAATGGCAAACGTCTTATAGTAGAATCAAGAGGTGAGGTTTTTACGGTTCCGGTAGAGTTTGGAGATTCCAGAAATATGACTCAAAGTTCTGAAACCGCTGACAGAGCCCCAATTTGGTCTCCTAAGGGCGATAAAATTGCCTGGTTCTCTGATGAAGATCGAAAAGGATATGCACTTATGTTAACATCGCAGGACGGATTATCTGAACCGGAACGTATAGGCATTGGTGAATCTAAAATGGCATGGAATCCTTCCTGGTCACCGGATGGTAAGCACATTGCTTTTGTTGATGACGATGTGAGGTTAAGAGTCGTGAATTTGGAAACCAAAAAAATCAAAACCATTGATGTTGGAAATAACAATTTGGAGCGTACCAGAATTCGAATGACATGGTCACCGGACTCTGACTGGATTGCCTATTCCAAATCCAGCAGTAACAATTTCAGGCAATTATACATTTGGTCAATGACTCAAAATACTGCAACGCCAATCACAGACCCTTTTGCCGATTCCTTTTCACCTGCCTGGGATCTAAATATGAAGCAGCTATATTTCTTAGCCAGTACAGATGTGGCTCTGGGTTCCGGATGGGCTAACACAAGCGCCATGACCTCAAGGCCTAATTACGCGGCGTATGTAGTTAATTTAAATGCCAAAGATGATTCTCCTTTTAAACCTAAAAGTGACGAAGAAGACGTAAAAGAAGATAAAGAAAAGGACGAGAAAAAAGAAAAAAAGGATGAAGGGGATAAAAAAGGTAAAGATGCCAAAGAGAAAAAGGATGATAAAAGTAAAAAGGTCATTATAGATTTTAACGGTTTAAACAGGCGCATATTAGCATTACCTATGCCAGCCAGAAGATATCGGTTTATTATTGCCGGACCTAAGGGGGCCGCTTTTATTGGAGAGCCTATTCCAAACGGGCGAGGTAATAACATTCATAAATTCACTTTAAAAGATCAAAAATCAAAAGAATTTCTTTCCGGTGCTAATCAGGTGTCTGTTACCAATAACGGCAAGCACATGCTTGCTCGGGTTTCGGGAAGTTTAAAAAGAATAAGTACCTCCGGTGCAAGCGGAAAGGGAGGGAAAGCTATCAAAGTAAAGCTGTCAATGAAACTTAATTATGCAGCCGAATGGGAGCAAATGTTTGAAGAA
Source organism: Seonamhaeicola sp. (assembly GCF_028281565.1). Classification (GTDB taxonomy): domain Bacteria; phylum Bacteroidota; class Bacteroidia; order Flavobacteriales; family Flavobacteriaceae; genus Seonamhaeicola. The sequence goes on along the minus strand of NZ_JANQJQ010000021.1, from coordinate 237,073 downwards.
GCATGGCGTTATGAGCGTGACTATTTTTATGACCCCGACATGCACGGGCGCAATTGGAAAACGGTATACAAAAGATACGCCCCTTTAGTACCTTTTGTTAAACACAGAGCAGACCTTAACTATATTCTAGACCAGGTAAACGGGGAACTTTCAGTTGGTCATAGTTTTGTCTTTGGCGGTGACTTCCCCAAGGTTGAAAGCAATCAGGTTGGATTACTCGGTGCAGATTTAATAGTTGATAACGGCAGTTGGAAAATAAAACGTATTTATACCACGGAAAGCTGGAATCCCGGATTGAGTGGCCCTTTAGATGCGCCCGGATTAAACATAAAAGAAGGCCATTATATTGTTGGAATTAATGGTGTGCAAACTGATGCCAATAGTGATATCTACGAGTTATTGGACGGTACCATTAACAAGCAAACCATATTACATATAAACACTAAGCCGGAATTTAAAGAGTCCTGGAAAGAAATTGTTAAACCCATCAGGAGTGAGAATTCTCTAAGGCAAAGAACCTGGGTGGAAGACAATAGGCGTTTAGTAGATAAGCTATCTAATGGTCGTTTGGCCTATATCTGGGTTCCAAATACAGGTGGACCGGGTTTTGTGTCTTTCAATCGGTATTATTTTGCCCAGCAGGATAAAGAAGGCGCTGTTATAGACGAACGCTTTAATGGAGGCGGATTACTTGATGATTATATGGTTGATTTAATGACCAGGAGTTTAAGAGCCGGCATAACCAATGAAGTGCCAAACGGCAAACCCATGACCTTGCCTGCCGGTATATTAGGGCCCAAAGTGCTTCTTATAAATGAAATGGCAGGGTCCGGAGGTGATTTCTTTCCTTGGGTATTCAAACAACAAAAGGCCGGTAAACTAATAGGCATGCGAACATGGGGTGGTTTGGTTAAATCATCGGTACATTACAGGTTGGTGGATGGCGGTGCTCTTACAGCGCCTGATAATGCCGTATTTGACCCGATTAATAACAAATGGATCGGTGAGAATATTGGTATTGCACCGGACATTGAAGTAAGACAGGATGCCAGGGCACTTTCTACAGGCAAAGACCCTCAATTAGAACGCGCTGTTGAGGAATTAATGAAGCAGTTGAGCACAAAACGAACTATAACACATCCTGAATATTCATCCCCCGCAACCGGAAATTAGTATAGTAATTAAAAAATAAAACCCAACATGAGCGTGTTGGGTTTTATTTTGCCTTATAGTTATCTACTTTTTAAACCTTACAAATTTAGAATTGTAAAAGGTATAGTTAGAAACCGGTATAACCGCATCCTTTTGCAGATGATACCAGGGTGAAATAACATTGTCCTCTAAATTCTTAACTAAATGAACACTTTGTGCCGGTGTATTTCCCTGAAACAGTAAATAAAGTTTATCGCCCTTAGCATTTACTACTTCATCACAAATTATTACAATATGCCCCGGTGTGCCACCAATAATAAGCATATCACCTATTTTAAGATTTTTAGCATCATTAATTTCAGGCAATTCATTGAAAAGTGACAAAGTACCCGAATAGGTGTAAATTAAATTTAAATACTTATAAAAATTGGTTTTTGAATGGTCTTTTGAAGCTGTTTTATGAAAGTCTACCTTATTACCTCTAATCTTTGGTCTGTAACCTTCGGCATATTTTATCCAGGAACAATAGTGACCACTGGTAAAATTGAAACCGATGTCTTCTTTTCTGTTGTGATCCCATAAATATTCGCTTCTAACCCTTATCAAAGCATCAGCACACTGTTGCAATCCGTTTTTTGGGACCGGAATATCTAAAATACCTATATGCCCCATTTGCCAGTAATATTCTGAGCCATCATAATTAATGATCTTACTTCCATAAGCTTTCAGTTTATAGTTACGTAAATAATCCTGAAATGATCCTTTTGGATAGTCAACCCGTTTATAGCCTTCGGGAACCTTCACCCTGCTTTTAATGGTCAGGCCCTCTTTATTTAATAAATTGACAGGTTTAACAGTGGTAATGATGGCATTGGCGGTTCGTTTTACAGGTTTGAATTGAAGTGCAGTAAACACTACCAAAGCCAATATAGACAGGGTTAAAACTATTTTTCTCATGCTTTCATAACGTCAACCTGATCTTACTTCGTATGGCATTATTCAAATCTTAACTTAAATTTTGCAACTAAAAGCTAATCTTTTTGTAACTTAAAAGGAAAAATCAGAAGTTATGAAAACCACACCTCGTTTTGAAAGTGCCATTAATAAGCTATATACTGCTTTTCATAACAACATGTTGAACCCGGAATGTTGTAAGCAATGTGCTGTGGGTAATATTTTAGACAATACCGATAGCTGGAAACACCTGTCTGATTACCACGGCGTTTTAAAGCTGAATTATGTTGGTAAAGTACATCAAAGTTTTGGAAGAAGGTTTAATGGCTATTCCCCCTTAGAGTTATTACAAATTGAAATGACGTTTTTGAAAGCTTGTGGCTATCAGTTACCGATGCATCATAAAAACAAAAAACCTGATAACCCAACTGATAAGGATGTTCTGTTCAACGGACTTTCAGAAGTTATAACACTTTTATGTAAACTTGATGATATTCCAAATGTGATGGATTACCGGAAATTGTTTGTGGTTAAAAAAGACAGGTCACAAAAAGCATTACAGATTATTTAATTAATAAAAAAACCAACTCAAATGAGTTGGTTTTTTGCTTTATTATGAGACCCTTCGACAAGCTCAGGGTGATACTTCGCATCTAGCCTCCAAAGTCATCGAATCTGATGTTCTCATCCGGGATACCAAAATCCTCTCCCATTTTCTGAACCGCTTTGTTCATTAACGGTGGGCCACAGAAGTATAGCTCGATATCTTCAGGAGCATCATGATGATTCAGGTAATTATCAATAACACAGTTATGGATGAATCCTACAAAACCGTCACCTTCGGCATCATTAATATCTTTTTTCACTTTCCAGTTATCTTCTTCCAAAGGTTCAGATAACGCTAAATAGAATTTGAAATTTGGAAACTCTTTTTCTAATTGTTCAAAGTGATCTAAATAGAACAACTCACGCTTAGAACGACCCCCGTACCAATATGTAACGGTTCTACCCGTTTTTAAGGTTTTAAATAAATGATACAAATGCGAACGCATGGGCGCCATACCGGCTCCACCACCAACATATAACATTTCTGCATCACTTTCGTTGATGAAGAATTCACCATAAGGTCCTGAAATAGTACATTTATCTCCTTTCTTTAAATTAAAGATATAGGATGATGCCACACCCGGATTCACATCCATCCAACCGTTTTTAGCTCTATCCCATGGCGGTGTTGCAATACGTACATTTAACATAATCTCTCTTCCTTCTGCAGGGTAAGAAGCCATAGAGTAAGCACGCTCAACGGTTTCAGTATTTTTCATAACCAATGGCCAAAGACCAAACTTGTCCCATTCTTGTTGGAATTTATCCGGTGTTTCATGCTCTTCAGGATGCGCAGTAATATCAATATCTGAATATTTTACTTCACATGGCGGAATTTCAATTTGAATATATCCTCCCGCTTTGTAACCCATATCCTCTGGAATTTCAACTACAAACTCCTTGATAAAGGATGCTACGTTATAATTACGCACCACTACAGCTTCCCATTTTTTGATACCGAATACTTCCTCCGGAATACTGATATCCATATCTTGCTTCACTTTTACCTGACAAGCTAAACGGGCACCGTGTTGCAATTCTTTTCTAGTGAAGTGAGGTGTTTCCGTTGGAAGCGCTTCACCGCCACCGGCATGCACATGACACTCACATTGGATACAAGTTCCGCCACCACCGCAAGCCGATGGTAAGAAGATCTTCTCGTTTCCTAAAGTAGATAACAAACTATCACCTGAAGGTACTTCAATTTCTTTTTCACCATTGATCTTGATCTTAACCGGACCGGATGGTGCTAATTTTTGCTTTACAAATAATAACAACCCAACCAACGCCAGTGTTAACACTAAAAACGCTGCAACCGTTGCTACAATTGTTCCTGTTGTACTTGCTGCTAATAATATCATGTTACTCTACTACTTTTATTGTGTTATCAGCGATTTCCTTTTCCTTATCCAACGCCTCAACCTTAGCTGTTTTCTCTTCTTTAGGCTCTTCATCGCCACCGGTTAACATACCTCCAAAACTCATAAATCCTATAGCCATTAAGCCGGTAATAATAAACGTAATCCCTAATCCTCTTAATGCCGGTGGCACATTTGAGTATCTTATCTTCTCACGGATCGCGGCGATAGCCAAAATGGCTAAGAACCATCCAATGCCGGACCCTAATCCGTAAGTGGTAGCTAAACCAATGGTAGGAATCTCACGAGATTGCATGAATAACGACCCTCCTAAAATGGCACAGTTTACGGCAATAAGCGGCAAGAAGATCCCAAGTGAGTTATACAATGCAGGCGAAAACTTCTCTACTACAATTTCTACTAATTGTACCATGGTTGCAATAGTAGCAATAAACATGATAAATGATAAGAAACTTAAATCGTAAGACGCATAGTCTTCACCTAACCATTTTCCTAAAGCTCCCGGTTGTAAAATATACTGGTCTAATAACCAGTTCAATGGTACCGTTACTAATAATACGAAGATTACCGCGGCTCCAAGACCAACTGCCGTTGATACTTTTTTAGATACTGCCAGGTAAGAACACATTCCCAGGAATGTAGCAAATACCATGTTATCTATAAATATTGATTTAAAAAATAATTCTAAATGTTCCATATCTTTTTAGTTTTCAGTCCCGGTCACAGTATTCAGTTTTGACTGCCAACTGCGACTGCAACTGTATACTGATTAATGATCTTCTACTAATGCTTTATTTCTGGTACGTTGTACCCAAATGATGATACCTACAACTATCAATGCCATAGGTGCTAACAACATAAATCCGTTGTTTTCATATCCATACTTGTACAATCCTTCTTTTGCAATAGGATCTCCTAAAACTTTAAACCCTAATAAGGTTCCGGAACCTAATAATTCTCTAAAGAACCCTACAATGATCAAAATGATTCCATATCCAAGGGCATTACCTACCCCATCCAGGAATGATTTCCAGGGGCCGTTACCTAAAGCAAACGCTTCAAAACGTCCCATGATAATACAGTTAGTAATAATCAATCCGATAAATGCTCCCAGCTCTTTACTCAACTGGTAAGAGAACGCCTTTAATACCTGGTCCACAATAATTACCAAAGCGGCAACTACCGTTAACTGTACAATAATTCTAATTTTGGAAGGGATTATATTTCTAATTAGCGAAATCACCACGTTTCCTAATCCTAATACGAAGATCACCGAAATGGTCATTACAATAGACGCTTTTAACTGCGCTGTAATCGCTAATGCCGAACAAATACCAAGTACCTGAATAGTAATCGGATTGTCATCCGCTAAAGGATCCAATATTAATTTTTGGTCTTTTTTTGATAATAGTCCCATAGTTTAGAAATTATTTAAAGAGTTAAAATAAGGTACATATAGCCTAAGCTCTGATTTGATCATAGCTGCAACACCGTCTCCGGTAATGGTTGCTCCGGCAATAGCATCAACCTCATTATCTGTTTTATCACTGTTTAAAGGGTCTCCGTTACTTTTAGAAATAGCAATACCCACAAAATTACCGGAAGCATCTTTTAAGTGCTCACCAATAAAATCGTCCATAAAGAAACGTTCTTTAATGTTTGCTCCTAAACCGGCAGTTTCACCTTTATGATCAAAGTAAGCACCTTGAACCACCATATTTTTGTCCATAGCCACATATCCCCAAACGGCATCCCAAAGCCCTTTTCCTCTGATTGGTGCTACGTAATATGTTTGATCGTCTTTTTTACCTATAAACAACGGCAACCTTCTATCTAAACCTTCTTTGGCATTAGATTGCTCCTTCTTTACATCAATTAAATAAGCCTGGTCATCTTCTGCAACATCTGTCCCATTTGTAATCACCAGTTGATTAATAACGTACTTTTCAAACTCGGATCCTACTTCCTTATCAGCAATAAAAATGGCACTACTCTCGTCGTTTTCATTGACGCCCATAGCGTAAAGGATGTTCTGTTGTTTTTCTATACGTCTATTCTCATCAATTTTTGGTCTTAATGAAGACGCCACAAACGCTAGTAAAGCACCTACTACTATTACCATTCCTATGGCAAATAGTACTGTATATACATTTGAATCTGTTTTATTACTCATATTTATTTATAAGTTTTAAGTTTCAAGTGTCTCAAGCACTTAAAGTTTCCAATTTAAAAACTTTAGGTACTTTTAACTTTAGGCACTTTTAACTTTCATTCGTTTCATTCTTTTCTTAACATTTCCTTGTACCACATAGTGATCGATAGTTGGCGCAAATACGTTCATTAATAATATGGCCAACATCACACCTTCCGGATACGCCGGGTTGAATACGCGAATCATAATGGAGATAAATCCGACTAAGAAACCGTAAATCCACTTTCCTTTATTGGTTTGCGACGCAGTAACGGGGTCTGTTGCCATAAACACCGTACCAAAAGCAAAACCACCAATTAATAGATGATGCCACCATACAGTGCTCATCAATCCGTAAAACTTGCTACTTTCCGCAATCACTCCGGCATCAACCACCCAATTGAAAATTAATCCCATGGCAATCGCTCCTAAAGCTGACGATAACATAATTCTCCAGCTTCCTATTTTCGTGAAGATCAGAAATAAGCCTCCCAGCAATATTAATAAAGTAGAGGTTTCACCGACTGACCCCGGGATAAACCCAAGGAACATATCCATGATGCTATGGTCAACCGGGTTATTCTGTGCTAAACTCCCTAAGATAGTTTCACCGGAAATAGCATCAGGTGTTCCGGCACGTTCAACTGCCCCGTGAACCCAAACCTTATCTCCGGACATCCAGGTAGGATATGCAAAGAATAAGAAGGCTCTAATAGTTAAGGCAGGATTTAAAATATTCATACCCGTTCCTCCAAAAACTTCTTTACCAATTACAACACCAAAAGCGACTGCAACCGCCAACATCCAAAGCGGAATATCAACCGGTACAATAAGTGGTACTAACATCCCTGTCACCAGGTACCCTTCTTCCACTTCGTGTTTTTTGATTACTGCAAATAAGAATTCTATGGCTAAACCAACCCCGTAAGATACCACTACCAAAGGCAGGATCTTAAGAGCTCCAATCCCCAGATTTTCTAAGGTCCAAAATTCACCACTAAAAAATGACATACCTCTTGTAAAATCACCAATAGCGGCATTGTGTTGGTAACCTGCATTAAACATTCCAAAGATCAAACACGGTACCATAGCCATAATAACTATATTCATGGTACGCTTTAAATCGTCGGCAGCTTTTATATGGGTCCCTCCGTGAGTGGTCTCATTCGGCAAGTACAAAAATGTATGAATGGCATTAAAGGCAGGTGCCATTTTAGTGCCCTGATACTTTAATTTAAGTTTATGAAATTTACTTTTTAGTCCCATTATCCAATCTCTTTAAGCATTAAGTCTAAACCGTCTCTTATTATTTTTTGATGTGGCTGTTTAGACACACAAACAAATTCTGTCAACGCAAAATCTTCAGGAGCAACTTCATACATTCCCAAAGCTTCCATTTCATCCAGATCTTTATACATACAGGCCTTTAAGATCTGTAACGGATAAATATCTAAAGGAAACACCTCTTCATAACCACCGGTAACCACAAATGCTCTGTGCTCCCCATTAGTATTTGTATTTAAATCGTATTCTTTCCTAGGGTTTAACCATGAGAACGTTAACGCTCTGGAAGTCGATACTTTATTGAAGATCGGTTTGTTCCATCCGAACAATTCATAATCGTCACCTTCCGGAATTACGGTAATAACATTGCTGTAATAATCTAAGGCGCCATCAGGCTGCACTTCTTTTCCACTAAGCACATTACCGGAAATAATCCTGGCATTAGCATCTTTAGCGATTCCCTTATCGTAAACCATGGTTGATACCTCACTACCTATTTTCGTAGAAAAATACCTGGGAGATTCAATTGAAGACCCCACTAAAGCAACTACGCGTTCGGCATTGAATTTTCCGGTCAACAATAACTCACCTATAATGACTAGGTCCTGAGCACTGACGGTCCAAACAACCTCGCCTTTGTTTATTGGATCGATCTTATTGATCAGCGTTCCTACATTTCCTGACGGATGCGGGCCAGACACTTTGTGAATGGTTGCTCCTGAAACAGATGCCAACGGTGAATTAGAATTTTTACCTACTGACATGTGAACGGTTCCCTCTGTTAGTTTTCCTAAAGCGGTAACCGCCGCTTGCAATTCAGCTTCTTTTCCTTGTAGTGTAAAATCCAAATCGGCAGCTAAAGGGGCGCTGGCATAACCTGAAACAAAAATAGCTTTAGGTGTCTTGTCCGGATTTGCAATAACATCGTACGGACGTTGTTTTACAAATGGCCAACACCCGGAGTTCAGTAATTTATCCAATACTTCTTCCCTGGTTGCAGCATTTACATCAAGTGTTCCGTTGTCCTGATATGTTTGCGATTTGTCTGCCTGAATTTTAATGGCTAAAATTCGTCTTTTTTCACCACGTACAATTTCCGATACTTCTCCTGAAACCGGAGAAACAAATTTTACATTTTCGTTAGACTTATCATGAAAAACAGGACCTCCTGCTTTTACTTTAGCTCCAACTTTTAAAATCAATTTAGGAATAACGCCGTGGAAATCTTCAGGTCTAATGGTGCAAAAATTGCTTACTATTGCCGTATCTAACGTTTTTTCGGCTGCACCCTTAAGTTTAATGTCTAGACCTTTTTTAATGCGAATGTCGTTTGACATATTTTTTCTATTGAGATTAGTTGTCTAAAAATCGGTGCAAAAGTACAAATTTAATATGCAGTTTTCATAATAAAATACGTAGAAATTTATGAGCTTTAACATATGTCAGACTTTAGGCATTAAATTTGATTATATTTACACCAAACTACTTGTACATGTCAATAAAATTCATTCCGGTTTTTATCCTTTTTTTCAGTATAAATATTGGTTATGGTCAACTAAATGAGGTGACCCCTCCTGACTTTATAAAAACCGTTAATTTTAAGGGAAGTACGCCCGAAACTCAATTACCGGTATTAAGGTTGGGCGATCCCCTGGTATTGGAATTTGACGCTTTAAATGGGAATGAAGATGATTATTATTATAAAATTCAGCACTGTAACTTTGACTGGACCCCTTCTATTTTAGCTAAAACGGAATATTTGGATGGCTTTGACAACCAACGCATCAGAAATTATGAAAATTCATATAATACACTTCAAATTTATTCGCATTATAAATTAACGGTCCCTAATCAGTTTACAAGACGCCTAAAAAAATCCGGCAACTATGTAATTAGCATCTTTGACAGTTATGACGAGTTGGTGTTTTCAAGAAAATTTATGATCTACGAAGACAGGGCCGACGTTGGCTTAAGCCTAAAACGTTCCAGGGACATTCAATACATTGAAGAAAAACAACGCGTAGATATCATCATTGCCCCAAGAGGTATGCAGCTTAATAATCCCATGCAAACTGTAAAAACTTTGGTAGTACAAAACAATAATCTGAATACGGCTATTTCAAACTTAAAACCGCAATACACGGTTGGTAATCAGCTTATTTACAAATACGATATAGAGTCCAGTTTTTGGGGTGGCAACGAGTACTTATATTTTGAGAATAAAGATGTAAGAGCCGCCAGCAACGGTGTACAGCGTATTGAATTACAAGACCTGTATCACAATTACTTATTCACTAACATTCAACGCAGTAACAGGCCTTATACCTATAACCCGGACATTAACGGGAACTACCTAATTACAAATATCAACAATGTGGATGTAAGTATAGAATCCGATTATGTTTGGATCCATTTTTCATTGCGGCCAAACCCCGATTTTGATACTAACACCAGCGTTTTTGTATACGGCAATTTTAACAATTACGTTATTAACGAAAGTAATAAAATGACCTATGATCCTTCAGGAAGGGTCTACAGGGCTTCTATATTATTAAAACAAGGGTTTTACAATTACAAATACGTGACACTGGATGACGACACCATTAATGAAGGTGCTATTGGCGGCAACTTTTACCAAACCGAAAACAACTACAAAGTATTGGTGTATTACAGAGATCTGGGCGGGCGTTATGACAAAATTATCGGGTTGGGAGAAGCCAGCTCTGTTAATATCAGTAACTAAATAATTTAATAAGATCCCTTTGTCAAGGGAATGGCAATTTCGACGGAAACTCCGACGTTATACAGTACATCGGGGAATTCTTTTCGATTAAAACAGCATTTTAACTAATTTTTTAATTGTAGCCATTAAAAAATACTATTTTTGCTGTTTAAACGTATTGTATATCAGTCAATAAAAGTTTTTTAATCTCTTATTGAGATTCCCATTTTCATGGGAATGATAATTTTATAGGAAACCACGACGCAAAGCGTCGCGCAATTCTTTTTCGATTAATTCATGGTACAACAGGTAACCAAAGGCATAAAGATTTCGGTGGAAACCACTTTCGAAGGCTCATTTTATAGAAACTATAAAATACAGTACGCTTTTGGTTATAAAGTCACTATAGAAAACCAAAGTAAAGATTCCGTACAACTTCAGGCACGTCATTGGGAGATTCTGGATGCTTTAAATAATGTTGAGATTGTTGATGGCGAAGGAGTTATTGGTAAAAAACCGGTTTTAAAACCTGGTGAATCTCATACTTATACGTCCGGATGTTTATTAACCTCACCGTTTGGTGCTATGCAAGGGTATTACAGTATGGTAAACTTTACTACTACCAAAAAGTTTAATGTAGCTATCCCGACATTTAAGCTAAGTGCGCCTTTTGCTATAAACTAGGAAGATTACCCAATTTTAAAATAGAGATTCTTCACTCTAGCCTGTCTTGAGCGACAGTCAAAAGATTCAGAATGTCATAGTATTAACTTTCAATTCTTTCAAACCTAAAAACAGTGCCGTTTTGCTGTATATGAAAGAATTTACAATTGGAATAATGTACAAACTCAAACCGCTCCTGATAAGTAAACATGTTATCTTCAACTTTAAAAAGGGCATCCACATCAATATGACCGTAAGGTGAGAGTCGCCTAAAACGGTATTCCAGTTCATTTTCCGTTTCATGCAATTCAAACCAGGCACCAGCTGCTATACCGGAGAGCCATTGTGCGGCTTCATGAATTTCATCATTAGGCTTTGGTTCTAAAGTCCCAACCAAATTTACTTCATGATCTTTGAGCTTATCCAAAAAACAACGTAAATTTTCACTTTTCTGTGAGCCCGTAAATTCAGAGAGCACTCCTGCTTGAGAAACTTCATAAACATGGTTTTCGGTATCAGCCAACAACACATTACCAACTGTACTGGGTGTAAACCACTTTGATTTAACAAGTCGTTTTTTAATAACCTGATCCGTTACCGAAGCAATCAAACTATCGGTTACAAAACGGGCACAATTGCAGGCATCTTTTATAAACGCAGCATAACGAATAAAATGCTTTTCCTGCATCATGGTTATATGTCTTCTGGCCTTTTCATAATCCACTGCCTTACAAACCGACGCTACTAATTTACCATCACCATGGGTTAACTTGGGATGTGTTCCCAAAAACTCTAAAATGGTATTTAAATTCTTTATCTCATCACCGTCAATCTTGGCTTTTAAAGGGAAGTCAAGTTCATTATCGGTATCTCGCCCGCGTACACGTCCGGTTGGTTCCGGGGTTATATAACGCCCAAAATCATGGTATTCCAAAACACCTGTAGTCTTATTAATCAGCACTAAAGCCGCATGGCCAGCACGTAAATAATCTTTCTTGCCAATACCTAAATAGCGTAAAAAAGGAGAAAACCACTCTTCAGAAACCATCACAATAGTTTCCGGATAGGCCAGCGTTAAAATAATTCCGGTACTATTCATTAACTATCTGCGGTAAACTAAATGTTTTATTAGCGATAGTTCCGTCCTGAAGATTTTCATAGGACATGTCTACGGCATCACCCTGTTTTTCAACCTGTGTAATACTGGTGGTTTTTACAAAATACCTGTCCATAATAACACCATAATCCTCATTATCGCCTCCAGCCTCTTTATGAAACGTCAATATAGATTCGGCATTCAAATCATTTTCAGCTTTAAATATCTTAAACCACCGTTGTCGCTCCTTTTTCATGGCTTCCGTATACAACGTTGAAGACGACCATAATTTGGGTTCTAATGGTAATTCCGAAACATGTTTTTTGCTTCCGTCCCAAACCAATTCAAAAAGCTGCAAACCGGCAGTCCAATCCACTATCACCATAGTAAATGGTTCAATGCCCTTTAAATCATACTTACCCACAAGAGAAATTACATCCTCTGCAATCATGAAATCCTTAGCCACCACACCCCTGCTTTTTCTATATTCGGCCTGCCTTTCATGAATAATAAAACCGCCGTTAAGCACACAAATCAATCGGTTTTTTTCGCTTACACCAATCCAGGTTCCTTCTGATAATTCATCTTTAGGAAACAGTGTCTTAACGCCTTCAATAGTATAAAACTCCGGCGAAGACGATATTCTGTTTGGTGCTTCATCTCTATTTGAAGTGAGCACAAAATCATTAGTTCCTTTAGGGATAATTGTTACGGTACACATGAAATCTGTAGTCTTAATATCGTGTAGCAACTTACAAAAAATAAATAAAAATTAACTAGATTTTAAGAAGTTCTGTTTTTAATTAATAATTAAAATATTCGTAAATTTGCACCCAATTCACTGAAAATTTTTTAATAAAAATAGACATATTATGGGAAAAGGCTTTTTTAACGTACCAATTGCGGTCAATGAACCTGTAAAAAGTTATGCTCCGGGCTCTCCTGAAAGGGAGGCTGTTTTACAGGCTTACAAAGACATGTTTAACAGTAAAATTGATGTGCCTTTATATATAAATGGAAATGATGTTGAAACCGGAACTACCAGGATGATGTCTCCTCCTCATGATCACCAACATATTGTTGGCACCTATCATTTAGCAGAACAATCCCATATAGAGGATGCTATTGCTACAGCTTTAGAGGCCAGAAAAACCTGGTCTCAAATGCCCTGGGAACAACGTGCCGGTATCTTTTTACGAGCTGCCGAACTTATTGCAGGACCATACAGAGCCAAAATAAATGCCGCGACCATGATAGCGCAGTCTAAAACCATTCACCAGGCTGAAATTGATTCGGCTTGTGAGTTAATAGATTTTTTGCGCTTTAACGTGCAGTTTATGACTGACATCTATGCTGAACAACCGGAAAGTACTTCTGATGCCTGGAACCGGATTGAGTACAGGCCCCTTGAAGGGTTTACTTATGCTGTTACACCATTTAACTTTACTGCTATTGCCGGTAATCTACCAGCTTGTATGGCCTTAATGGGTAATGTGGTTGTCTGGAAACCCAGTGACAGTCAAATATACTCTGCCAAAGTCATTATGGATGTATTTAAAGAAGCCGGTGTACCTGCAGGTGTCATAAATGTTGTTTTTGGTGACCCTGTAATGATCACCAATACGGTTTTAGCCAGTCCTGATTTTTCCGGATTGCATTTTACCGGTTCTACATTCATCTTTAGAGAACTGTGGAAACAAATAGGCAATAATATTCATAACTATAAAACCTACCCGAGAATTGTTGGAGAAACCGGTGGCAAAGACTTCATCGTTGCGCATAAATCGGCTAATGACAAACAGGTAGCTACAGCCATTTCCAGAGGCGCCTTTGAATTTCAGGGACAAAAATGTAGTGCGGCCTCCAGAGCCTATATACCACAAAGCATATGGGAAGACGTAAAAAACTTTGTCATAGAGGACGTAAACTCTTTTAAAATAGGATCTCCCGAAGATATGAGCAATTTTGTTACGGCTGTTATTCACGAAGGGTCTTTTGATAAATTGGCTAAATATATTGATCAGGCAAAAGCCGATGCTGACGCAGATATTATAGTTGGTGGCGGTTATGACAAAAGCAAGGGGTATTTTATTGAACCAACGGTTATTGTTACTTCAAATCCGAAATACACTACCATGTGTACCGAATTATTTGGGCCGGTGATCACTATTTATGTCTATGAAGATGATGCCTATTCCGAAACGTTAAAACTGGTTGATGAGACCAGTGAATATGCGCTTACCGGAGCTATTCTTGCTACTGACAGATACGCCATAGTTGAAGCCACAAAAGCATTACAAAATAGTGCCGGTAATTTCTACATTAATGATAAACCTACAGGAGCCGTTGTTGGCCAACAACCATTTGGTGGTGCCCGGGCTTCCGGGACTAACGATAAAGCCGGAAGTGCTCAAAACCTGTTGCGTTGGGTCTCACCAAGGATGATCAAAGAAACGTTTGTAACGCCCACAGATTACAGGTATCCATTTTTAGGAGCATAGGAGGAAACAGTACACATAATACTTCAATAAAAAAGCAATTAGGAATTATTCCTAATTGCTTTTTTCAACATTGCTACTAATCAAAACAAACGTGTTTCAATGTTTAATACCCCTTAAAGCCTTACTAAACCACGCTCCCGTTAGCCTAGAAAAAAACATATTATAAAGTGTGGTACATAAGATTAATGGGGGTCAATCTTTTTTTACAATCAAATATTATATTTTATTACAATATCTCACTTACCTACAAAACTATTTATTTTGCTTTTAAGCACCTAAGCTAACAAGTAGAAAAAGCACTACGCACTTACTACGCATCTTGTCCATAAATATCCTTAATAGAGCGTGTTAGAACAAATATCTTTATATTCTAATGTCTCTTTTCTTCTAAAATGGCATCCTTTTTTACCAGGTAAAAATTAAAAAGTTTATTTTTTCAATTAAATTTGAAAATAAGTGTCCCCTTATCCATTCTAACATACGTCTTAATAATATAAACCTTAAAAATATTCAATTATGAAAGAATTTATGATGATTTTTGTTGGAGCAGATTACGCTGATTTAGGCCTGTCTCCGGAAGAATTGCAAACCAGGATGGGCAAATGGTTTGCCTGGAATGATAAAATGTCCCAGGCCGGTATCCTTCGTGGCGGTAATGCTTTAACACCACAAATAAGACGTGTTGTTGGGAAAAACAGAACTGTGACCGATTTAACTTCGGCGGAAGTTAAAGAAATAGTTGGCGGGTATTATCTGGTAGAAGCCAAAGACTTTGACAGCGTTCAGGAAATTGCCGAAGACTACCCGGATTATGATTTGGGCGGTACAGTAGAAATTCGTGAAATCATGGTTTTTGATCGCTAATGGAACCTAAACTCATAGACCATCTTTTCCGTTATCACAGCGGAAAGATGGTTTCTGTTTTAACGAGAATTTTTGGATTATCAAATCTTGAAATTATTGAAGATGCCGTTCAGGACACCTTTATAAAGGCAAGTATCTCCTGGAGAAGCAAACAACCTGACAATCCTGAAGCTTGGCTGACTCAGGCAGCTAAAAACAGGGTTTTAGATATTTTCAGGAAACTTAAAGCTGAGCAAAAACACCTTCCAAACATCAATCAGGGAACGGACGCTATTGCCATAAATGATCTCTTTTTAGATTCTGAAATAGAAGACGCACAACTTAGAATGATCTTTACCGCTTGCCACCCTAAATTAGATTCAAGAGATCAGATCGCTTTTGCTTTAAAAACGGTTTCCGGGTTTAGTATTAAGGAAATATCATCGGCATTGCTTACCAAAGAAGACACCATAAAAAAACGCTTGTCAAGGGCCCGTAAGGCTATTCAAAAATCCAAACTAAAGTTTAAAATTCCACAAGGTAAATCACTTCCGCAACGCCTGGAAAATGTCATGGAAGTTCTTTATTTAATTTTTAATGAAGGATTTCATTCAAACAAAAAGGAGATCCTGATCAGAAAAGAACTATGCGGAGAAGCCATAAGACTCTCCCAACTTTTGTTGAAAAACACCTTAACCAGAACACCTGATGTTTATGCTTTATGCGCTTTAATGTATTTTCATGCTTCCAGGTTAGAGAGCAAAACCAATACCGAAAATGAGCTGTTAGATCTAAAAAATCAGGATAGAAGCAAATGGTATTTTCCTTTGATCAAATTAGGCAACGTCATGATGAATAAAGCGGTGGAAACCGATGAATTTTCATGTTATCATTATGAAGCCGCTATTGCTGCAGAACATTTACGGGCTGCCCGTTTTGAAGACACTAACTGGGATAAAATTTTACATTGGTATCAGTGTTTAAACGCGTTACAACCCATGCCTTCCAACCTCCTTACTATGGCGGTAGTTTGTTTACAAAATAAAAATTACAACATGGCAAAGCACTATCTTGATCAGTTACAACCGGAAGATTTTGAATCCCGATCTTACCTTTATTTTGGTGCTTTATCAGATTATTATAACGCAACAAATAGCCCTGATCAAGCCTTAAACTATTTAGACCTGGCCCTGAATTCCGTGAATAATTCCCTTGAAAAAGAGTTTTTATTAAAGAAGAAAACATCGTTACTAGCCAGGTTGAAACACTAGTATTACTTTAAAATAATTTTCTTTTTGAAGATACCATTCTCCGTTTTAATTTCTAAAAGATAAACGCCATTGCTAACGCTTACAGGTATGAAAATATTTTTCCTGGTGCGATACATTTCATGTTTAACCTCCTGACCAAGCATGTTATATATTTTAACATATGAAACAAAAGTATTCACTTTGTTGATTACCCTGATTTCAGAAGTCTCTGTATCATAGTAAGTAATGAAGTCATTGGAAAGCGTATTGATCTCATCTGAACCTAAAGATTGACCTGACGCTTGAAATACCAATTTAAATCTGTCATTATAGACTCCCTCTTCCAAGTAAATTTCAAATGGTTCCTCATTTATCTGAAAGGTTTCTCCCGTTACATTATCTTTTATGTATAAAGAAGGATTAGGTTCTATATTTTCCAGAGCATCAACCCTTATTCTGGCAATCCCACTGCTTTTAACTATAAGCCCTAACAAAAACTCCTGAGATTCATTGAATTCATCAACTCCCTGAATTACAAACTTGTCGCCATTTATATTCCAGTACATATCCTCTTCACTGACATCCACCATAAAAGCATCATATCCTAAATCAAAATCTAATGACGCCTTCATATGAGCCCCTAATACCAATTGCCTATGGTACCCGGAAGGAGAATGGTAAATCAATCTAATTATAGGAGTATCATCTTTAGTATTTTCAATTTCCTTATTAGTAACACCTTTTCTCTTAGCAGGCTTTAAAAACAAAGATGTTGAACCATTTTCTGTTGCAAACACACGTTGGCTGTTTTTAAACATAATATCTCCTCCATCTACAACATCGATCGGTGTTCCATTGTTATCATCAAAGCCATCCAATGCAGTGCTAACAAAAAAGCCTTGATTTACAGGAATGTATTGCCCCGGAACTTTGGTTCCTGTGGCAGCACTCCCTCCATTGGAGGTATTATTAATTCGTGCGTCATTCGAAATAGCAGCCGCTCCACCCGTTAAATTTCGCGTAGCATAACCACCAACATAATCTTTCAAATTATGCGAGTTCTCTTCTCCAAAATGATCCCAAAAATATAAAGCGCCATTGAATATGGTTCCCGTTGCATTGTTACCGCCATCTGCCGTACTCATATTATCAAGAATAAACGCTGTAGCATCAATAGCTGATGGGTATGGATTACCAATTAGGCGATCAACATCTCCCGAAGTTTTATCAAGTTCTAAAATTATATCCCCATTATTGGGCAAGCCTTCAAACACGTAATTTTGCTGATTGACAATTGAAACTGAGCCTGAAGTCCCTTTCATTGTGAACCCTTCTCCCGGGAGTAACGATGATGTTTCATCAATCTTTTCCCAGGCGTTATAATCGTCATCATCACCATAAAACTTATACATCCAGTAAGAACTGACAGTTCTGGCAAACCCCGGAGGTGGCGGTGTACCATCACTGGCATTAGGAGAAGCATCAAAAGTCAGATCCTGGTAAAGCCCTGAAATGGTTCCATCGTGCAAGACTCCTGATATAGTGTGATTAGCGTTAGTGCTGGACACACCTGTACCACGTGTAGCGGTATTACCGGACCTTGGCCCTACAGAGGATGACCAATAATTATAATTAAATCCGTTGGCTGTGCCTTGTTGATCTCTTTCAATATAACCGCCGCTATCTGCGTCAATAATGCTCCCATCGGTTTGTATTAACTGAGACTCCCCAACCAGATCAATCACGCCGTCTAACTCTAAATAACCGGAAATAGTCAAAGCCCGACCGGAGTTTGTCTCATCCTGATCTTCTCCGGGATCAGAAACTGTTAAAGTCCCTGTAGTAGAGATAAGCCCCAGCAGGCTGATATTTCTGTCACCGGAACTAACATCATTGGTTAAATCAACAATATTCCAATCAATAGAAGTGGTACCATCCAGTCCCGTAGTGTTAGGAATGTATAAATTATCATAATTCAACCAGGTTGTATTGGTATCCCAGCTGGAATCCCCATCGGTTTCATACGGCAATGGTGCCGATACTATTTGTGATGATTTGATTTCATGAGGTGTGCCATCTATACCATAACCGGAACTATCAAATGCGGTATTGGAATCCAATGGATAATACCCCCGCAAATTAGTCCATAACAACCCTCCGGAAATATTTACCGGTAGTGTCATACCTTTAACATTAGTGGTATTTTCCTCTATATGCTGATTCATCATCTCCCTTATTTGAGTAGCTGTTAAGGCTACATCCCATACCCGGGCTTCCTGAATAGCACCATTAAAAAAATTAACGTTTATCGGTGTTGTTGCGTAATTCGCCGTTTCTGCTCCTATTTTAAAATGTTGCGGTACATCTAATGGAGCTGCTGAAGGAGCCCCTGATATCACTTCAATACCATCTAAATATAATCTTGCCGTAGTACCGTCATAGGTGGCTGCAATGTGATGCCACTCATTATTCGGAATAGCGTATGGTGACGTTACGTTTAGCACTTCACTATTGGCATTGTCATACCAGGTCAAGTTAGGATAGCCATTATCTATGGTTAAATGATAGCCTGTTTTTAAAGTCAGATCCGTATTTCCTTTAGATATAATTGTGCCCTTAGCAACGGTTGCTTCCTGTAACACCCAGGATTCTAAGGAAAATGAACTTGTCAAATCATGATTATCTCCAAAGTCAATATACTCATCAACGCCGTCGAAATCAACCAAATAATCAATAACATTTATGGAATAGTCTTCTACTTCACCATCAAAACCGGAATCACAACTTGACGGATAACTTTGCCACTTTGTGGCAACACGCATTTCAGTTAAACCAATTTCAGCATTTGCAGGTACTGTTATTGATAATGGGGAATTTGATGTCAGGCCGTCTACCACGTTTGTGGCAGACCCTAAATCATATGCTTCTCCGGCATCATCATAATCTCCATCATTATTCCAATCTATCCAGGCAATGGTAAACACCTGAAAATTCCCGTCTGTATTTACCCTTACCGTTAAATCATGTGTTGAATTTTTATAAACATTAGTGGATAAATTGGTAAAATCTTCATAGGCGTTATCCTTTGGTATCTCATTGTCTGCATTACTAATGGTATTAAACGATACGAATGTAACACTGGTGTTATAATCTGTACTTCCGTTGGAGCTGCAATACTCGCCTTTTCCCTGAATAAGAAAAGTGTATGGGTTTTCATCAGAATCATTATTTGCTATAGAAACCATTGCTAAATGTGTCCCTGATGTGGTGGGGTCATAGGTAATACTAAAAGTGGTACTTCCGGCTGCGGCAATTGGAGTGGACGGATTAGCAACCAAAGTAAAATCTGCCGTACTACCTATAATTACTATATATGGGCTGGGGTTGTCTAAAGTCAAATCTGTGCTTCCTAAATTTTGAATGGTATAAGTACGAGTTACTGAGGTTACCCCGGAAGCTTCAACTTCTCCAAAATCGGTATGATCACTTAATGAAATAGCTGTATTTCCATCTAAAATACTGATGCCGTTTCCTAATACATTCATTTCAGGGCCAGGATATGTAGTTTGTAAAGCACTTAAATCAACAATTTGTATTTCATGAGATACTGTATTACCACTTCTATGCACCCAATGAGCCGCCTCTGTAGTTGAATTTAAGTAATAATTTCTCCACCCCCTCCCATAAGCGGTTCCGTTACCACTGGATGTTGTTGACCCAACAATAAATGCTTGATTTACATCTGTAAGCCCCGCAGCTGTTATGTCAATAGTTGTTTGTCCTGCACTATTTGTTGTATTTTGGAACCTGGTAACATTAAGCCCTGAATTCGTCAAGACATGTACAAAATGCCTGTTAGTACCTGCAGAATCATGATTGCTATGAAAAACCCAATCTACACTTTGATTGTTTGACCCTGGTTCCAAAACCGGCCATAAATCTGATATGTTGTCATTGGCACCACTGGCTCCGGTATCGGCTCTAAAATGCCCAAAAATTACGGCATCGCTCCAGGAAGATACATTTGTTGCAGAACCCGTACCGGCAGATCCATCCCGCAAAGTTATAGTCCCGGTATCAGCATTTACAGCTCCTGAATCACCATGTAATACCGTCCAATTTGCTCCGGTAAATTCCACAACAGTTATATAAATCGTTACATTATTTCCATTGGAACCCTTCTGTACTCTTAGTGTAGTGGCATTTTCCAAATAAGCCACTGCCGTACCTGAATCCGCATCATTACCGGTAGCATTATTAATAATTCCCGTAATGAAAGGAATACACTTATTGGCATTAACAACACCTGATATAGCCTGGGTCGTGCTATTGGTAGTACCATTGAGAGCAATAGCATACCGTCCTCTTACAATAAATTCATTATTACCATTGGCTGCTCCAATATATTCCCATAAAGAGCTATTAAACCTGGCATCTCTACTATCAGATCCTGAAGCTCTGTAATAAGTTAAGGTATTAACGCCGGTAAGTTGCCTGGCCCCGGACATGTCGTCACCTTCTTTGTTTCCTGAATGCGTGTTTGGACCTCCGTGTGTTTTACGATTATTATTAGCTAATTCCACAACGCTATTTAAAGAACCGAGCGTTGTAAATGACGTATTGGTTCCGCCTGTATTCCCTACTTCATCCTGAATATGCTGAACCTTAAAATCAGCCGTTTGGGAAAAAGCCAAGTGAGCAATTCCCATAAATAGAAGCAATAGATGGAATTTTATTTGATTCGAGAGCAGATCAATCCCCATGTATTATAACGACCTTTAAAAGGTCTTATTTTTTTGTTTGAGAGTAATAGCAATTATAATTCAACGATACAAATCTAACATTTTTTAACAAATTGTAAAAATAATTCTACTTTGGCAAGAAATATGATGGTAATAATTGTGTGTTTTTAAAATATGTTTAAATTTATTCATTGACACAGTTGCATTTTTAACGCTGTATGCCTTAAATAAATGAAAAAGATTATCTTATTTACCTTGATTGTATTTCCATTAGTGGTATTGGGTCAAGCCAATAAACTTTACCGAAAAGCCCTGAGAACTGTTGATTTAAATGAAAAGGTAAACCTTCTTGACCAGGCTATAGCCATAGACCCTAATCACCTTGATGCCTATTTTCAAAGGGCTTTGGTAAAAAATGATTTAGGGGATTATAGTGGAGCCATTGTAGATTATTCCAAAATAATTCTAAATAAACCGGATGCTGATAGTTATTTTAACCGGGGAAATTCCAGGTTCAGCTTAAAAGATTTTGTCGGTGCCAGGAACGATTATGCCAAAGCGTATGAATTGGACTCTAATTTTATTGATGCCCTATACAGTTTAGCATGTGTAAAATATGATTTAGAAGACTATAATGGTGCCATAGAAGATTTTAATAAGGTTTTGAAAATAGCTCCTAATTTTCCGGAAGTTTATATGCTCAGGGCTGCATCGTATAAAGCTCTTAATAAGCTTAAAAAGGCCTTAGAGGATTACACCTTAGCCATCTATATTTCACCTAATGCGAATACGTATTACAACCGTGGTGTGTTCTATATGGACATTAATTACTATGCAAAAGCCAATAGAGATCTCACTAAATCGATTCGAATAAACAGTAACAATACCTTTGCCCACTTTTATAGAGGGGCTTCGTTTATGCTCCTGGGAAAATATCAAAATGCCATTGAAGATTTTTCCAATGCACTGGTATTGGATTCTATGGATTTTGATGCCCTTTTAGGTTTAGCCTTAACGTATTATAAAATGAACGACCTCTCAAAAGCGAAACTTCATTTAAATAAAGCGAATGCCATTTTAAACCCTGACGGCAAAACCAATAACCTGGATATTTATAAAAACACCTATTGGTATCAAAACCAATATTACTTCTTTGTGAACAACATTCAGGCGTTAGAAAAAGCTGTTCAAAACTAGCCCCTAAACTTCAACGGTAAGTACACCAATTTCTTGGTTTCAAAGAAGTCTTCAGAGTAATAATCGGATAAATTATAGATAGAAGCGGTGGTATAACTTTTAAGCTCTTCCTCCAAATCACCGCCTTTCAAATAAAGAATACCATTTTTTAAATCGTGGTTTTGTTTTTTAGCAATTTTACCTTTTACCCAATGCACAAAAGTTGGCATGGCAGCAACGGCCCTGCTTACTATAAATTCGTATGTATCATCTATTGCTTCCACCCTACTATGGGTGGTCTTTACATTGGTTAATCCCAAACCATCAACTACCTGATTGACTACTTTTAACTTTTTTGCAATGCTATCGACCAAATGGAAAGAGCATTCCGGAAACATAATTGCCAATGGAATTCCCGGGAAACCACCGCCCGTACCAACATCCATTATTTTCGTACCGTCCTTAAAGGTTATTAACTTTGAAATAGCCAAAGAATGCAACACATGGCGCAAATAAAGTTCATCTATATCCTTACGGGATACCACGTTTATTTTTAAGTTCCAATCTTGATAAAGTGCCTCTAATTTTTCAAATTTTGAAATCTGGTCATCAGTAAGATCCGGAAAATATTTTAAGATGAGTTGCATTCTGTTAAATTTTCAACAAAAATATGTTTTTTATGTGCATATTTTTATAAAAAAACGTTACTACTTAAGTTGGTTTATACCTATCTTTGCCCGTTGTAAACTATAAACCTTGTTAAGGATAAGATAAATTCATAGTATGACGAAACAAACCCTTTCATTTTCCAGAATAGATTCTGCAAAGTTTTTTAGGACCTTAAATAAACGCGTTAACAGTTACTTTAAAGACAATAATATAAAACGTACCGGAAACTGGGAATTATATACCAAAGCTATTTTTATGTTTGCCGTATTTATAGTTCCGGTAGTTCTAATCCTTACTATAAAAGATCTTCCTGGTTGGGCACAGGTGTTATTAATGATCACTGTGGGTATTGGTATGGCAGGTGTAGGTATGAATGTTATGCATGATGCTAATCATGGCTCATTTTCCAGTAAAAAATGGGTTAACAAATTAATGGGAAGCAGTATTTACATATTAGCCGGAAACGATTATAATTGGAAAGTACAACACAATGTTTTACACCATACATACACAAACATTCAAGGACATGATGAAGATATTGATGCCGGTAGAATCATTAGATTTTCCAAACATGCCAGATGGTTTAAATTTCATAAATACCAAAGGTTTTATGCCTTCTTTTTATATGGTTTCCTAACTGCAAATTGGGCTATTACAACAGATTTTACACAGACGTATCAATATTTAAAGAGAAAACTGGCCTACGGTAAATTTCCTAATCCGGCTACGCAATGGACCAAACTAATCATTGGAAAGATTGTGTATTATGCTATTTGGATTGTTTTACCGCTAGTCTTAGGTTTTGCCTGGTGGCAAGTTTTAATTGGTTTCTTTATTATGCATTACACTGCGGGATTAATTTTAAGTGTAATTTTTCAATTGGCACATGTAATGCCTAACACGGAAATGCCACTTCCCGATAAAGATGGTAATATGAAAAATACCTGGGCTATTCATCAGTTATTTACTACTTCAAATTTTTCTCCTAAAAGTTGGTTGGTTGGATTTTATACCGGTGGATTAAACAGACAGGTAGAACACCATTTATTTGCTAATATCAGCCATATTCACTACAAAAAAATAGCTAAAATAGTCAAGGAGACCGCACAGGAATTCAGTTTACCATACAATGAGTACAACACATTCTGGAAGGCTGTAGCAGAACACTACAATCAATTAAAAATACTGGGAAGAAACCCTGGCCTTGCATAAAACATATAATTTACCTTATAAATAACTAATTAAAATGAGCTTACTATCTGACAGAATTTTAAATATGTCAACGTCTGCAACTTTAGCTATGGCAGCTAAAGCGAGAGAACTTAGAGGAGAAGGAAAAGATATTATCGGATTAAGTCTTGGAGAGCCAGATTTTAAGGTACCCGATTTTGTAAAAGAAGCTGCCATTGATGCTATAAACGAAGGGTACAATTCATATACACCTGTTGATGGTTACGGCGATTTAAAAGATGCTATTATCACTAAATTTAAAAGAGATAATAACTTAACATATACGCCTTCACAAGTTGTGGTTTCTACCGGTGCCAAACAAGCTCTTTTTAATGTTGCCGGGGTGATGCTTAATGATGGTGACGAAGTCATTTTGCCATGTCCGTACTGGGTAAGCTATTCTGATATTGTAAAATTATTTGGTGGAGTTCCTGTAGAAGTTAAAACTTCTATAGATACTGATTTTAAAATGACTGCTGAACAATTAGAGGCTGCCATAACGCCTAAGACAAAAATGATGTGGTTTAGCTCACCATGTAACCCAAGTGGGTCTGTTTACAGTAAAGAAGAACTACAAGCCTTGGTTGACGTTTTTGCAAAACACCCTGATATTTATGTGGTTTCAGATGAGATCTACGAACATATTAATTACGGCCAGGGCCATGCAAGTATTGCTGAGTTTGAAGCAATGTACGATCGTACCATCACTGTAAATGGTGTTTCTAAAGCCTTTGCCATGACCGGATGGCGTATTGGATTTATTGGTGCCCCTGAAAAAATAGCCAGAGCCTGTAACAAATTGCAAGGCCAAACAACCAGTGGTGCCAACTGTATTGCTCAGCGTGCAGTAATTACGGCATTAAACGAACCGCCATCACGTATTAAATATATGATTGACGAGTTTAATGTACGCCGTGATTTAATTTTAGGCTTACTAAATGATATTGAAGGCTTTAAAAGTAATACCCCCGGAGGTGCTTTTTATGTATTTCCCGATGTAACCCACTTCTTTGGAAAAACATTACGAGATAAAAAAATAAATAATGCTACGGACTTTTCGCTTTATTTGTTAGAGGAAGCTTTAGTTGCCACAGTTACCGGTGATGCTTTTGGAAACCCGGATTGTATTAGAATTTCTTATGCGGCTTCGCAAGATCAAATTATTGAAGCCATTAGAAGAATTAAAGAAGCTGTAAGCTAAGACAATAAATTTATATTTAAAAAAGCCACTAAATTTTAGTGGCTTTTACTTTTTATCCCTTGTGGTAAACTACAACTACAAGGTATAAATAACAATTGAGTTAGTCTATGCTCAAAAAATCCTTTTTACTCCACTATTACTTTTTTGTATTCAACGCCTTTCCCTTGTCCATACACCATTCTTAAAATATAAACACCGGCTTCCAATCCGGAGGTATCTATAAGGGCATCCCGGCTAGATCTGGAAAGCGTTCTTTTTGCACTTGATTTTAGTACGTCCTGCCCATTCATATTACGCAACGAAAATTGCATATCATGCAGTCCTTGCTTTTTAATAGTCTTAATATCGGTTTCCGCATTTAAAGCAATCTTTATTATGTCATTAGGCGCATCAGAATAAACCATGTAATATCCCCAACCACATCCTGATCCTACGGGAATATATAAGGTCATGTTTTTAGATTCACCACATTCGTTTGTAATAGTGGCAAAAATATAGGCATCATTATAAAATTGTTCTATCTGGGCGCTACAACCATTCTGAGAAAGGACCTGACCATTATTTGGGTTCCAGTTCACAGTCATATTAGTACAAACTACACCATCAATCCAAACCGAAAACGGCTGATTAAGGCAAATCTCCCATGGACCAACGATAGTAGCTGTAGACACTGATGGCGCATCAATCACTTTAACACTTTCTTTTTTGACTTCTTTTGTAACGCAACCGTTATCCAGTACAAATACAATATCATATTCTCCATTTTGGCCATTCTTAGGGTCAATAGAAATAGTCCCGCTTTGCCCATTGTCAATAGTTGTTGTCACAGAATGAAATTCGCTAGCTGCATTGGTTCCCTGATCATGATGCCTTACTTCAATGGATATTAGCTCAGTATTTTTAATATTCCCGGAAAACGAATAGGTCACCTCGGGGTCGTTAGAACACATAGTATCAACCCCTCCTGTTATCTGTGGATTTCCCCAGTCAATTTGCCCTGCACACTTTGCAAAATAAGAGAAAGCCGTGTCGCTGGTCCCAAACCCTGCATATACATGTCCAATCAGTGCATGCCTGAACAAAGGTTTGTCGGTCCATTTAGAAACCCAATCCCAGCCCCTTCCCTGTGGATCCGGTGAAAAATCGGCACTGTGGCCGGATCCCATATTATATATATCCTGGTGAAGATTATAAAAAACCTTATCGGCCAGGTGTTTTTTTGAATAAGCCAGTTTTTTGTAACTATTATCACCACCATAAACAGCATCTAAATATTTTCTCACGGCTCCCATAGAATCATCAGGTGCTTCATCATGGTCCATCCAGTATTTTGCCGTGGTCCCACCGGGTTCCGAAACATGGAAAGCATAATAATGGCAATTGTACAGCCTGGAAGCAGGGCCTATAATTTCGGCATGCCAGTTTTTATCGTCAATTTCATCATTCCACTCATCTTCCAAATCCTGAATTTCTGTTGCACTGTATTCGGCGCCTTTATCATATACATAAACATTCGTGTTATTTGGTGTTTGTACATAAATGGATTGAGAAAACCCTATAGTAGGTATCAGGGATAACAATAAAAGTGCGGGCAATTTTTTCATAAGGTGTTTAGTTTAAAAGGTTGATGTATAAGCTATTATTAAAGTTACTTATAATTTCAACACAAACTATTTCCGCCTTTTAAAATTGTGGTTTTTCCACATTCCCTTAAACTCAATAAAACAAAAAAGGCTGCTCCCGGAAGCGGCAAATAACCGGAAAATGTTGTACTTCAACTTGATTCAGTACAAACGTTTTGCCTAAAGGGTTATAATAGCTCTCTAAGTTCTTTTGTGGATTTCTGCCAAAGTTTATCTTGAGCCCTTCGTCCCGGTTCAGGACGGGCTAAAGTTGAAAGGTAGGAATGACAAAATGAATACGGAAAGCTCGCCCTGTTTTTAAAACAGGGAACTTCCTAAAAATATTTTACTAAGAAAATATAAGGATGAGAATAATTACGAAGGCACAAACTTTTAAAGCAATGGCCATACCCGGAGTAAATTGGTATTGTCTGTTTTTAATGCGTTGCTTAATACCAAAAAGTGAATGCGAATTCTTGTTGCAAAAATTGCGCTTTACGATTTTTTTATACGATGAATTTAATAAGCCTTCCGGTTCAAAATCTTGTTCAATTAGTACTGTTTCCATGATGAATAATTTTATTAGTTTGTATAAGTATGACGCATAATCAATAATTTTGTTACACTAACTACTTAAAGATCAAATAAAAACAAGTATAATAAAGTAAATTCATCATTAAAAAAAAGCTGCCAAACCAGGGTTCAGCAGCTTTAAAATTGAATTGTTACATTAAAAAATAAAAGCCCTTATTAAATTTTAAATAACAACGTACAAATAACAATAATTTAACAATTGCTTTGATGTGGTTTTACCACATATTTTTCTTACGCTCATGGAATGCCGTAAAACTATTTATACTTTTGGATATTGACAATACTTCGCACTATTTTAAATATAGTACCTCATGGGAATAAGAGAGTTAAACTTATTAATAATTGAAGATCATAAAATCATAGCTCATGCTTATAAAAACATTATTGAAGAAATAACTAACATTAATTTCAACATTGATTTTGCAGAAAATTGTGATGAAGCAGCAGACAAAATACAAGATGAAAAAACAGACATTTTTATACTGGATCTTCAACTTCCAATTTCGGAAAACGAACGTTTTATCTGCGGTGAAGATCTGGGCTTATTAATCAGGAAAGAAAATCCCAATTCTAAAATAATAATATTAACTTCAATTACGGATCAGGCAAGAATACTAAGTATTTTAGAGGAGTTACACCCGGAAGGGTTTATGGTTAAAGCCGATATTGATTCAAACGATTTGAAAACTGCCGTACTACAGGTTTTAAACGGAAAACAATTTTATAGTAAAACCATTGAAAGCCTTTCAAAGAAAACTACTATTAACGGTGTAACCATTGATGATTTTGATCGACAAATATTATATCACTTATCCATGGGTGAAAAAACCAAAAATCTTTCAAAATTCATACCGCTTTCCACACGTGCCATAGAAGTAAGAAAAACAAAACTTAAAACACTTCTTGATTCTAATAATGACCCCAACTTTAATCTGGTTAAAGAAGCCAAAAAATTAGGTTTTGTATAACTTATCGGTTCCGCCAGAAGAAAGGTGTAAATAAAATAAGTACTGTAAAGAGTTCCAAACGTCCAATAAGCATTAAAAAAGACGCCCACCACTTTGCCAATGGCGGTAAAGAAGCATAGTTATTCACCGGTCCGAAATCACCCAATGCTGGCCCAACATTACCCAATGTTGATGCCGACAGACCAATGGCAGATTTAAAATCAATCTGGAACATAGAAAACACCAAACTGCCAATTATAAATGACAGCATATACAGAATAAAGAATGCCAGTACATTAAATACAATAAACCTGTTAATAGCTTTTTTATTATAGCGCACCGGTACAATAGCATTTGGATGTAATGTTCGTTTGAATTCCAAAAATCCGTTTTTGATCAATATCAAATGACGCACCACTTTTACACCACCGGAAGTACTCCCTGCTGAGCCACCTAAGAACATAAGACCAAAAAAGAACACTACTAAAAAAGGGGTCCACATGGTGTAATCTGCCGTAACAAAACCGGTAGTGGTGATGATGGCCAATACTTGAAACAGCGAATGCCTAAAGGCACTTTCACCTTCACCTAAAACCATAGGATGTGCCACAGAAGACGCACTGACATCTGCTTTAAAATAAATGATAACCGCAGCAATAATGGTAAAAACAGCTATAAACTTAAAATAGAGTTTAAACTCTTCGTCCTGGATTATTTTTTGCACTTTGCCTTTAAATGCAAAATAACTCAATACAAAATTGGTCCCGGCCAGGAACATGAACAACATGATAATATATTGGATAACAGGCTGACCGTTCCAATGTGCGATACTGGCATTTTTAGTTGAAAACCCACCTGTTGAAAGCGTACATAAAGCATGATTGATGGCATCAAAAAATGACATTCCTGCCACATTCAACAGAATGGTTTCTGCAGCTGTATACCCAAAATAAATAAGCCATAAACGTTTGGCCGTATCCGTAATTCTAGGGTGTAATTTATCACCACTTGGCCCCGGGGCCTCGGCTGCAAAAAGCTGCATCCCTCCAATGCCCAGTAATGGTAAAATGGCAATGGCTAACACTATAATTCCCATACCGCCAATCCAATGGGTCAAACTTCGCCAAAACAAAATACCTTTCGGCATCGCTTCTATATCATTTAAAATAGAAGCTCCGGTAGTGGTATACCCTGACATGGTTTCGAAAAAAGCATTGGTAAACTCCGGAATACTTTGAGTTAAAACATAAGGCAATGTTCCGGAAAGGGACATAATCAGCCAACCAAAAGTAACCACAACATATCCTTCACGTTTATTTATTTCCTTTTTGTGCTTTCTGGTAAATAGCATACCAACTGCTCCAACCAGTAATGTAATGATACCGGCAAGAAAAATTTGGAACGTGACACCGTCTTTATAAAGTAAGCTTACTAAAGCAGACAGCAGCATAAAACCGCCATTAAACAATAGTAGTAAACCCAAAAAGTGAAAGATGATTTTATAATTAAGCTTCATTTGCCGGAACTAAAGGAACAATTTTTCAACGCGTTTAATAGACTTTAGCAAACAGCATACCACTACTCTATCCCCTTGCTGAATAACAAAATCACCAAGTGCAATCATACCTACGCCATCTCTAATAACACCTCCGATAATAGCGGTTCTTGGAAAATCAATAGATTTTATGGTTTTATTACAAACAGCTGATGTTTCTTTGACCTCAAACTCTAACAATTCGGCATTCAGGTTACTCAGCTTGGTCATGGCCACCACTTCCCCTCTACGGATATACCTGAAAATATTATTGGCCGCTAACAGTTTTTTATTGATCAATGTTTCTATGCCAATGGAATGAGACAGGTCAAAATAGTCCATATTTTCAACCAAAGCAATGGTTTTTTTGACCTCTTTGGATTTTGCCACCAAGCAAGACATAATATTGGTTTCGGAATTTGGGCCAACCGCAATAAAGGCATCCATTTCCCCTATATTTTCCTCATCCAACATATCAACATTGCGACCGTCACTATTAATTACCAATACTTTAGTGAGTTCTTCGGCTATTTCAAATGCTCTGTCCCTGTTACCTTCAAAAAGTTTTACGTTAAGCCCTTTTTCACTGAGGTCCCTGGCAGTTTTATAGGCAATTTTGGTTCCTCCAAGAATCATTACATTTTTAATTTCCCTATTCACTTTTCCTGTAAGCCTGCAGAGTTCATCAGCACCACCTTCAGAAGTGACAAAAACTACATTATCGCCCCGCTTAAACTTAGTATCGCCTCTTGGGATTATAGTGTATTGTGTACCGAAACGCTGAATGGCAATGGGTACAAAGTGAATTTCAGGAAAAATTTGGGCGGCTTCCTTAACAGATTTCCCAATAAAAGATGCCGTTTTGGAAAGTGTTAATCCCGCCATGGTTAAAGCACCATCTTCAAATTCGTAATTTTCATTGAAAGACGACTGCTTTAAGGACAACTCAATTTCGGCGGCAGCTAATGCCTCCGGAGAAATAAGTTCATCTATCCCAAATTTTGTAAAGCCAACTTCATCCTTATGATGAATAAATTCAGTATTTGTAATTCTTGCAATGGTTTTATGAGCTCCAAGTTGTTTGGCTAATACACAAACCGTAATATTAGTAGTTTCACTTGACGTTACGGCTATAAATAGATCTGCGTTATTTATACGCGCTTCTTTTAAAACAGCAATAGATGTAGCATCTCCTCGAACAACTCTAATGTCCAATTGTGCATCTGCGTAAGCCAAACTCTTTTTATTGGGGTCTATTAAGGTAATTTCTTGAGATTCGTAAGACAATAATTTTGCCAAATGAAATCCAACTTCACCAGCTCCAGCAATAATTATTTTCATTTCTGATTAATCATAAAAAGTAGAGCAAAAGTACATTAATTTTTTCATTTAAAAATTCACAAAAACTAAATGAAAAAATTTATGTATTAACAAAGCAATGCCCTGAGCTGGTCGAAGGGTGGTTCTTGAAGAAATATACTTTAAAATACACATGGTCATATCAAAATGGCACATTACAATATTTACTCAGGTATTTCTTTTTCATTTTTTAAAGTAGGAATAAATTATGTAGGTTTGCCAAAAATTATTGGTTTGTCAAAAATAAAACCTTATAAAGACAGCAGCTTAGGCAAGAAAGAACAGGTTACTAAAATGTTTGATAATATTTCGGGTGATTACGACGGATTAAACCGCGTGATCTCTTTCGGAATCGATGTCAAATGGCGAAAAAAAGTAGTTAAGCTTGTTAAAGAAACCAACCCCGAATCTATTCTTGATATTGCTACCGGAACAGGTGATTTAGCCATAAATTTAGCCGAAACCAATGCCTCTAAAATTGTTGGTTTAGACATTAGCAGTGGCATGCTGGATATTGGTAAGGAAAAAGTTAAGAAGAAAAGCTTGGAAGACAGGATTGAAATGGTTTTGGGCGATAGTGAACATATGCCTTTTGACGACAATACTTTTGATGCCATTACGGTTGCTTTTGGGGTTAGAAATTTTGAAACCCTGGAAAATGGCTTACAAGAAATTTACAGAGTACTAAGACCTAACGGCACTTTTGTTATTTTAGAAACCTCAGTTCCTAATAAGTCACCGTACAAACAGGGGTATAAATTTTACACTAAGAACATATTACCATTAATTGGAAAAATGTTCTCTAAGGACAGAAGTGCTTATAGATATTTGTGTGAATCGGCATCCGTTTTTCCATATGGTGAAGCTCTGAACAATATTTTACGTAAAATTGGGTTTATTAATGTTGAAGATTTTCCACAAACCCTTGG
The DNA here is from genome assembly GCF_028281565.1 of Seonamhaeicola sp. GTDB lineage: Bacteria > Bacteroidota > Bacteroidia > Flavobacteriales > Flavobacteriaceae > Seonamhaeicola. The sequence goes on along the minus strand of NZ_JANQJQ010000021.1, from coordinate 204,429 downwards.
TGTGGCAACAATTTATAAATCATCTAAATAATAAATATGAAGCAGTTTTTTGCATTAATATTATTTTTATTTGCTCTACAAACCTCTAGTGCTCAGTTATTTAAGAAGGAAAAAGTAACCTATGATGCTAATCAAGGCAGAGGGTCTACGGATAATAACCTCCTGCGTTGGGGGTATTATTTAGGAGTTAGCAATTACGATTTTAACTTTGATTACAACGAAGATTTACGCGATATTTATGTTAGAAGAAACCCTGGATTTAATGTTGGTTTAATAGGCAACCTGCGTATTAACAGTTTTTTGGATTTACGCTTAGAGCCCGGTTTAATGATCACCAGCCGAGAACTAATTTATAGTCAAAGTCATTTTAACGGCATGACGGTTTCTGAAAACGATCTAACCAGAGAAGTTAAATCTACATACATACATGTCCCTTTATTATTAAAGGTTTCAACCAAACGAATTAATAACTTCAAGCCCTTTATTGTAGGTGGTTTTTCAACGGCTTTAAATTTATCCAGTAACGAAACCAATCCGGAAGATAACAGTAGCGGACAATTTAGAACTACAAAAAACAATATTTTTTACGAACTTGGTTTTGGTATAGATCTATATCTCTACAATTTTAAGTTCACCCCTTCCATTCGCGGTGTCTTTGGTATTAATGACGAGTTGGTTAGAGATAAAGACCCTTTAAGTCCCTGGACCAGTAACGTAGCCAGTATGAAAACCAGAGCTGTTTTTATAAACTTTACGTTTCAGTAGATTTCAGTTTTCAGTGAACAGTTACAGTTCTCAGTTTTATTTACTTCAAGCTTCTAGCTTCTCCTAAACTCACTCAACAAAATGGCTGTGGCCGAGGCAACATTTAAACTTTCGGTGACTTGAATATCTCCAAATCTCGGGATTGAAATTTTTTCTTTTATTAAGGCTTCAACACTACCTGAAATGCCGTTAGCTTCATTCCCCATAATCAAAACCCCTTTATCCGGGAGTTCCGATCTGTAAACATTATCGCCTTCCATATAAGCTCCAAAAGATGGTAACTCAGTATCATTTAAAAAGCCGACCAAATCAACATAACTAATATTAACTCTTGTAATAGAGCCCATAGTGGCCTGTATCACTTTCGGATTAAAACAATCTACTGTTTCCTTACTACAAACCAAATCTGAAATGCCAAACCAGTCACAAAGTCTTATGATAGTTCCCAGATTCCCGGGATCCCTAACATCATCAAGTGCCACAATCAATCCGTTTTGGGCTATTGGTTTTGACTCAGGAATTTTAAAAACCGCCAATGCTTTGTTAGGTGTTTTTAAAAAGCTGATTTTTTTTAATTCTGCCTCAGAAATTAAAAATTCATTTTTGGCATCAATGTTGAAGGTTTCAGTCGTATATAGGGCATGAAGCACTAAGTTAGATTGCAACAGTTCGTTTATTGTTTTAACACCTTCAACAACAAATAAACCATGCTGCTGTCTATATTTTTTTTGCTTTAAACTCGTTATTAGTTTTATCTGACTTTTAGATAGCATGTAATCGGTTTTATGTTATAAAGAAAATGAAAATATCCGGTTATAATTATCTAAGTTTAAAATTATTTAATTAAACAATTCAAATGAGCATAATCTCAAATCATTGCGGATTTAGGTGAGAAATGATTAAAATTCATGTGAATTACTGATTGTATCCAAATTTTTTGAAAATTTTCAGAAATCAAAAAATTTTAAACAGATGAAATAGTGTATTTTTGAGCAAGTTTTTGCGTACACTATTTCTGTTAACTAAAAAAGTGTAACCCAAATTAATTGTAGTTCCATTTGAAAAGACTTCTCTCTAAAATATTAGTTTTCTTATTATTTATTGAATGTTTTACGGGTTGTGAAGCTACAAAGCGGGTAGCAGAAGACGAATATCTGTTAACAGACAATACGGTCCTGATAAATGGCAAAAAAGAAAGTACCGAAACCATTAACAATTTAATATCACAAAGCCCCAATCGAAAAATTTTAGGAGTCCCGTTACGGTTACATTTATACAATTTAGCCCGGGAAAACAGAGATTCTTTATTTGAGGTTTGGCTGGACAAAAATCCAAAACGCAGAGAACGACTAACGAGAAAACTTTCTAAAAAGCAGATTGACAATTTAAAGGCATCATCAGTCGGGTTTAATAATTGGCTCAAAAGAACCGGTGAGGCTCCGGTAGTTTTAGATGAAGCCAAAACGAAAAAAACGAAAAGAAGACTGGAACTTTACTATAAGGCAAACGGTTGGTTTGATAATGATGTTTCTTATGAATTAAACAAAACAGATAACAAACGTGCCAGCGTAACCTATAATATTACAACCGGAGCACCAAAAATTATCGACTCTATTTATTCAACTATCAGTTCTAAAATAATAGACTCTATTTATAAATTTTCTGAGGAAGAAAGTATCCTTAAAAAAAATGCGCAATACAGAGATGTTGATTTGGTTAACGAAAGGGACCGGTTAACCGATGTATTTAGAAATTCAGGAGTTTATCATTTTACCCAGGAAAATATAAGTTTTGATGTTATTAGAAATAGTGAGAATGACGATGTAGATATTGATATTTTAATAAGTGACAGAGCTATAACAACACCGGATTCTATCAGAAGAGAACCTTTTAAAATTTATGATATCAGAGAAGTTAATATCATTACGGATTACACATTTGAAAAACGTAATCAACCTTTTCAGGACTCCATTAGATTTGGAGGATACAACTTGTATAGTTACGGGAAAATGCGTTACAAGCCAAGAGCCTTAACGGATGCCATTTTTATTACACCGGGAGATATTTTCAGAGATAGAGACCGAACGTTAACTTATAGACATATTAATCAGTTACGTACTTTTAAATATCCGAATATTGAATATGAGGAGAACTTAGATAATTCACTTTCCAGTACCATTAAGCTGGCTCCTTTAAAGAAGTTTAGCTTGAGCATGAGTACCGATATTTCGCAAAGCAATATTCAAACCGTTGGGTTTTCAGTAAATCCAAGCCTTCAAATCAGAAACATTTTCAGAGGGGCTGAAACCCTACAAGTTTCGGCCATTGGTTCTGTTGGTGCCTCAAAAGACAAGAACAATCCCGATGATCCGTTTTTCGATATTAATGAATTGGGGCTTGATGTTAAACTTACCATACCCCGGCTACTGTCACCATTTTATACGGAACGCATTATACCAAAACATATGTCGCCTAATACCAGGATCAGTTTGGCTACTACGGGGCAAACTAACATTGGGCTAGACAAACAAACGCTTAGTGGAACCATTAATTTCAATTGGTTTCCTAATAGCAAAAAAACAAATCGATTGGACCTGTTTAATGCCCAGTATGTTAGAAATCTTAATATTGATAATTATTTCGATGTTTATCAGAATTCGTTTGATCTTTTAAATCAAACTGCTAAGGACGTTAATTATACCATAGATGATTTAACTAAACCGGAGGGCGCCAATGCTTTTATAGATTATGCCTTAGGCTCCCCGACACCATCTGAAATTTCAGAAGATCAATTAAGAACCATTAACGGTATAGATGAAAGAAAAGAACGTTTAACGGAAGACAACCTTATCCTCTCATCCAGTTTCAGTTTTACCAATGATGGAAGAACCAATTTATTTGATGAAAACTTTTCAATCTTTCGTTTTAAAGTAGAATTTGCGGGTAACTTACTGGCAAATACATCAAAACTTTTAGGGCTTAAAAAAGATGAAAATGACCGCTATGAACTATTTAATGTAGCCTTCTCTCAATATGCTAAAACCGAATTCGAGTATACAAAACACTGGGATTTAGGAAGAAAGAATGTCATAGCCTTCAGAAGTTTTTTCGGTATTGCTATTCCTTACGGAAACTCCACCAACATACCATTTTCCAAGAGTTTCTTTGCTGGTGGTCCCAATGACAACAGGGCGTGGACAGCTTATCGCTTAGGCCCGGGAAGTTCTCAATCTGCTAACGAGTTTAATGAAGCCAATTTAAAGCTGGCCTTTAACATTGAACAACGCTTTAACATTTTTGAAAACTTAAACGGGGCTCTCTTTGTTGATGCCGGAAACATCTGGAACGTTTTAGACGATGTTGAAAATGAGAATGCTACCTTTACAGATCTTAAATCTTTAAAGGACATTGCTGTAGGCTCCGGTTTTGGCCTCCGTTATGACTTTAGTTTTTTTGTATTTCGTTTTGATGTTGGTTTCAAAACTTATAACCCGGTTTATCAGGATACCGGTAGATGGTTTAAAGATTATAACTTCTCCAATGCTGTTTATAATATAGGTATTAACTATCCTTTCTAGTAGTCTTATTAGTATTTCACACTATAACGTTTTAGTGTTATTTTCTCTTTATCAATGCAAAAAATCAGCCGTAATTATGTAAAATTTAATTACTTTTGGAGCCACTAATTACTAAATTAAATTTAAAACAGAAATGGGACATAATATTAAACCAGGAGTTGCTACGGGATATGAGGTACAGGAGATCTTCAAATTAGCAAAAGAAAAAGGATTTGCTTTACCGGCTGTAAATGTAATAGGTTCAAACACTATTAATGGAGTATTAGAAACTGCAGCAGCATTAAATGCTCCCGTAATCATTCAATTTTCAAATGGTGGCGCACAATTTAATGCAGGAAAAGGGTTAAGTAACGAAGGGCAAAATGCCGCTATTAAAGGTGCCATTGCAGGAGCAAAACACGTACATACCATGGCAGAAGCTTACGGTGTTCCGGTAATTTTACATACAGACCACTGTGCTAAAAAATTATTGCCCTGGATTGATGGCTTATTGGAAGCCAGTGAACAACATTTTGCGGAAACCGGCAAATCACTTTTCAGCTCGCATATGATTGATCTTTCCGAAGAACCAATTGAAGAGAACATTGAATTATGTAAGCAATACCTGGAGCGTATGAGTAAAATGAACATGACTCTTGAAATAGAATTAGGTATTACCGGCGGCGAAGAAGATGGTGTTGATAATACCGATGTTGACGATTCCAAACTTTATACACAACCGGAAGAAGTAGCTTACGCTTATGAAGAATTGAGCAAGGTAAGTGACCAATTTACCATTGCTGCTGCATTTGGTAATGTTCATGGCGTTTACAAGCCGGGTAACGTAAAATTAACGCCTAAGATCTTAAAGAATTCTCAGGAGTATATTTCTGAAAAATATGGCGTAGGCCATAATCATATCGATTTTGTTTTCCATGGTGGTTCCGGTTCTACAGTAGAAGAAATTAGAGAAGGCATTAGCTATGGTGTTATTAAAATGAATATTGATACAGATTTACAATATGCTTTCATGTGTGGTATACGTGACTACATGAGTAATAAATCAGATTATCTGCAAGCTCAAATAGGAAACCCGGAAGGCGATGATGTCCCTAACAAAAAATTCTACGATCCCCGAGTTTGGGTTCGTGAAGGAGAAAAATCGTTTGTAGAGCGTTTAAAGAAGGCCTTTGAAGACCTTAACAACGTAAACACTTTATAAAATCAATATTTTTAAATTTTATATACTAAGGTTCTGATTAATTCAGAACCTTTTCTTTTGCGTACATTTCAAAAAGTAATATGCGTGCATTATAATAAAAATACAATGGTGTTACCACAAAATTAAAAAAAGGTTTAATTTTGTCGTCAGGCTAAAATTTAAATTGTAAATCAATATGTCTTGGTTTAAAAGAAAAACAAAAGGAATAACCACATCTACCGAGGAGAAAAAAGATACTCCTAAAGGGCTTTGGTACAAAACGCCCACCGGTAAAATTGTAGATACAGAAGAGTTAGAACAAAACTTTTATGTAAGTCCCGAAGATGGTTATCACGTCCGAATAGGAAGTAAAGAATATTTTGAAATACTTTTTGATAATAATGAATTTAAAGAGCTGGATTCCGGTTTAGAATCTAAAGACCCTTTAAAATTTGAAGACACTAAAAAGTACCCGGATCGCTTAAAAACAGCCCAGGAAAAAACCAAGTTAAAGGATGCTGTAAGAACAGCTGTTGGAAAATCAAAAGGCAAAGATTTAGTGGTTGCCTGTATGGATTTTAGCTTTATCGGCGGTTCTATGGGAAGTGTTGTAGGTGAAAAGATAGCGAGAGCAGCAGACTATGCCTTAGAACATAATATACCTCTTATGGTGATCTCTAAATCCGGTGGTGCCAGAATGATGGAAGCGGCCTTGTCATTAATGCAACTCGCAAAAACATCCGTTAAATTGGCGCAATTAGCCGAGGCTAAAATTCCTTATATTTCTTTGTGTACAGACCCAACTACAGGCGGTACAACGGCTTCGTTTGCCATGTTAGGAGACATTAATATTAGTGAACCCGGAGCTCTAATTGGTTTTGCCGGGCCACGTGTGGTAAAAGACACCACAGGTCAGGACTTACCGGAAGGCTTCCAGACTTCAGAGTTTTTGTTGGAACACGGGTTCTTAGATTTTATCACTCTACGTAGAGACTTGAAAAACAAGGTGAATCAGTATCTAGATTTAATATTGAACCAACCTTTAAGAGCATAAAAAAAAGCGACCCATTTTGGTCGCTTTTTCTTTTTGACCATATACGCTTGCAAATCAATAAAAAAGCGTATATTTGCCGCTCGAAAGAAAGGCTTTCGAATACATAAAAATCATTTACAATAATATTAGCATGTATTTAACAAAAGAAATTAAAGAAGACATCTTCGCAAAACACGGAAAAGGAAAAAATGATTCCGGTACTGCGGAAGCGCAAATTGCGTTGTTTACGTACAGAATTAACCATTTAACCGAGCACTTAAAAAATAACAGAAAAGATTATAACACTGAGCGCTCTTTAGTAAAATTGGTAGGTAAGCGCAGAGCGTTACTAGATTACTTAACTAAGAAAGATATCTTAAGATATCGTGCCATAGTTAAAGAATTAGGATTAAGAAAATAATTAAAAGAGGCTTTCACAGCCTCTTTTTTGTTTAAATATAACTCTCACGAAAGAGTATAACTCTCGTAAATAAGAAGCTAATTATAGTTTTTCATTGGTCATACACAACAACTACACAACACAACGACCATTGTTTAATTAGAATTAAAAAAATTTATGATTCCAAACGTATTTAAAGAGGTCATAGACCTTGGTGACGGTAGAGAAATTTCTATTGAAACCGGAAAATTAGCAAAACAAGCTCATGGTAGTGTTGTTGTGCAATCTGGTAACACGATGTTACTATGTACGGTAGTATCTAACTATGAAGCTGCCGATGTTGATTTTTTACCGTTAACGGTAGATTATCGTGAAAAATTTGCTGCTGCAGGTAGATACCCCGGTGGTTTTTTTAAGCGTGAAGCACGCCCAAGTACTGAAGAGATTTTAGTAATGCGTATTGTAGACCGTGTCTTGCGTCCGTTATTCCCAAAAGATTATCACGCCGAAACACAGGTGATGATTCAACTAATGTCATTAGATAAAGATGTTATGCCGGATGCTTTAGCCGGTTTAGCAGCTTCTGCAGCTATTCAGTTATCTGATATTCCTTTTGAAACACCAATTTCTGAAGTTAGAGTTGGACGCCTTGATGGTGAGTTTATTGTTAACCCAAGTTTTTCACAATTAGAGCAATGTGATATTGATATGATTATTGGGGCTTCCGAAGACTCTGTGATGATGGTGGAAGGTGAAATGAGTGAAATATCTGAAGAAGAAATGGTTGAAGCTATTAAAGTAGCTCACGAAGCTATTAAAGTTCAGATTGAAGCTCAAAAGCGTTTAATAGCTCAGGTAGGTGCTAAAGAAACGCGCGAATACGAACCTGAGGTGGAAGACGAAGCCATACTTGAAAAAGTAAAAGCATTTGCTTACGATAAATGTTATGAGATTGCAAAAAGTGCTTCTTCTAAAAGTGACAGAGGTTTAGCATTTTCTGAATTAAAAGACGCGTTAAAAGCCGAATATACCGAAGAAGCATTAGAAGAGGTAGGCGGATTGGTTTCTAAGTACTTTAGCAAAGTTCAAAAAGAAGCGGTGCGTAACTTAGTACTGGAAGAAGGTGTCCGTTTAGACGGTCGTCAAACTACAGAAGTTCGTCCTATTTGGTGTGAAGTTGATTATTTACCATCAACCCATGGTTCTTCTATCTTCACACGTGGCGAAACGCAAGCTTTGGCAACAGTTACTTTAGGTACATCCAGAGAAGCTAATATGGTGGATAATCCATCATTAGAAACTGAGGAACGTTTCTATTTACACTATAACTTCCCTCCTTTTTCAACAGGTGAAGCAAGACCTTTAAGAGGTACTTCAAGAAGAGAGATCGGTCACGGAAACTTGGCACAACGTGCTTTAAAGCGAATGGTACCTGAGGATTGTCCTTATACTGTACGTGTTGTATCAGAAGTATTAGAATCTAACGGATCATCTTCTATGGCAACAGTTTGTGCCGGAACTATGGCATTGATGGATGCCGGTGTGCAAATGACAAAACCGGTTTCCGGAATTGCTATGGGGTTGATCTCTGATGGCGAACGTTATGCCGTCCTTTCCGATATCTTGGGAGATGAAGATCACTTAGGTGATATGGACTTTAAAGTAACTGGTACTGAAGATGGTATCACTGCCTGTCAAATGGATATCAAAATCAAAGGATTAAGCTACGAGATTTTAGTAAATGCATTACAGCAAGCTAAAGACGGACGTATGCATATCCTTGGTAAATTAACCGATACTATTGCTGCACCTAATGCTGATGTTAAGGCCCATGCTCCTAAAATGGTGACTGCTACGTTGCCAAACGATTTAATTGGTGCCTTTATTGGTCCTGGTGGAAAAGTGATTCAGGAATTACAAAAAGAAACCGGAACTACGATTGTTATAAATGAAGATCCTGTAACGGAAGAAGGGATTGTTGAAATTTTAGGAACCGACCAGGAAGGTATTGATAAAGTTTTAGCCGCTATTGATGCTTTAACCTTTAAACCGGAAGTTGGCAGCGTTTATGAAATGAAAGTTACCAAAATATTAGATTTTGGTGCTGTAGTGGAATATGTTGAAGCACCTGGTAATGATACCTTGATTCACATTTCTGAATTAGCTTGGGAACGTACTAATAGTGTTACCGATGTTATTAACATAGGAGATACCATTGATGTAAAATACTTTGGTTTTGACCCTAAGACGAAACGTGAAAAGGTTTCAAGAAAAGCCATTTTGCCAAAGCCTGAAGGTTGGCAACCAAGACCTCCAAGAGATAATAATAACAGAGGCAGGGATAATCGAGGACGCGACAATCGTAATAGAGATAATCGCAGAGACGATAGAAAACCCAGGGAAAATAAGAAAGAAGATTAATTTCTTTTTTCAACAAATAAAAGGCCTCTCACTTTGAGAGGCCTTCATTTTCTTAGATGCTCAGTACTTGTCCAACCAATCAAAATGCTTTTTAATAATGGCTTCTTTATTGGTTTCTATATGGTTTACAAGGGCCTTGGCTATATCCGATAAGTTCTTGGAACTTAACCAAATTAAGTTCCAATTGGTAATAATAGGTAATTGTTTTACAGGGATAATTTGTAATTCACCAATAGCAATAGCATTCTTAATACCTATTAATGGCATGATAGAGCACCCTAAACCAGAGATTACAGCTTGTTTCAGGGCTTCATTAGATTTTAATTCCATCTTTTTATAAGTTGAAATTTTTCTGGAATCGATAAATTTTTCCATGGCTAACCTGGTGGCAGACCCCTGTTCTCTGTATATCAACGGCAGTTTTTTAAATTCCGAATACGATAAATATTTGCCTTTGTGCTTATAGTCCCTGCCGGAGACCATAAATAACTTATTTTCCATCAACTCGATCCTGTTTATTTTTAAGTGCTTTGGAATAGTAGATACCATGGCAAAATCAACCTCATTATTTTCTAAAGCTCGCACAACTTCTGCCTTATTGGTCACATCCATAATAAGATCTACCCCCTTATTTTCATTCATAAAATCCGACAAAAAATAAGGCATAACATATTTTGCAGTTGAGACTATAGCTATTTTTAGCTTTCCGGCAAGCTCACCCTGAAAGGACAACGCTTTATAATTAATAGCTTTGACTTCATTAACAATATTTTCAGCGGCTTTAGCAATTTCCGCTCCAAATTCCGTGATATAAATCTTCCGGCCCACTACTTCAAAAAGTGGTGTTTTAAACTGTTCCTGGAATTTTTTTAATTGAATGGACACTGCCGGTTGTGTTAAATAAAGGGCTTCCGAAGCTTTCGTAACACTCTGTAATTGAGATACCTTAAGAAATATTTCCAGCTGATGCAAAGTATAGTTCATAAAAAAAGATTATATATTATATAATAAATATAAATAAAAATATATAAATAAAAATACTAAACTTTGCAAAAAATAAATCAAATGAAAGAAATTTTCAATAACAGTTCAAAAAAGTCACAACAAAGACCAGGGACACTAAATGAAATATTGATGTTTTCAATGTTTATAGGCATTTTGTTTCTGTCCACAACACGCAACAACCTGTTTTTAAAGGAATTAATAGTGTGTGGATTTATAATCTTTTGTGCTGTTATTGGTGCTCAATTAAATAACAAAAATTAAAACAGTCCTAAAAAGTCATATGGATTTACATTTACTTATAGACAACCTTACAAACCCGGCTTTATTATTTTTCTTTCTGGGAGCCATTGCTGTTCAACTTAAAAGCGACCTGAGGATTCCCGAAAACTCTTCAAAGTTTATTTCTTTATACCTATTATTCGCCATAGGGTTTAAAGGCGGGCAGGAATTAGCTCATAGTGAATTTGACATGGAAATTCTTTGGTCCTTGCTTTTTGGAATATTTCTGGCAGTGGCTATTCCGGTTTATGCTTACTTTATTTTAAGAAGAAAGTTTAGTATAGAAAATGCTGGTGCCATCGCCGCCTCTTACGGATCTGTCAGTGCTGTTACTTTTGTAACCGCCATTTCATTTTTAGAACTGGAACAAATAACATTTAGCGGCCATATGGTAGCTGTTATGGCCCTAATGGAAGCGCCTTCTATTATGATTGGTTTGCTACTCATCATGCTTTTTAAAGGCGGAAAGAAAAAGTCTGACATTCCACTCAAAACGGTCATACAACATACGCTTTTTAACGGAAGTGTTCTGTTAATACTGGGAAGCCTGGTTATAGGCTTTATGGCAAATGAAACTCAGGCCCAAGGCATTAAACCGTTCACTACCGACATCTTTAAAGGATTCCTTGCTGTATTCTTATTAGATATGGGTATAACAAGCGGTAAAAAACTAAACGAGTTTATAAAGAAAGGGCGGTTTGCGCTTTTATTCTCTATAATCATCCCAATAATCAATGGCAGCATAGTTGCTTTTTCAAGCGGTACTTTTGTAACCGGAACGGGTAACAGACTGTTGTTCGCCATCTTAGCAGCCAGTGCTTCTTATATTGCCGTACCCGCTGCTATGAAAATTGCAGTTCCAAAAGCCAGCCCAAGTTTGTACATCCCCATGGCATTGGCTATAACATTTCCCTTCAATATTACTTTGGGAATGCCCCTTTACCTATACATTATTCAAAACACATTTTAAATTAAATACAGATAAATCATGGAAAACGCTTTAACAAAAATGACATCCCAGAAAACGAAACAACAAAACATTGACCTTATTGACGGTACTTTCAATGCGTCCGATGCCGCAGATATTATAAATGCAGTGCTCGATGTTAAAATAAACTATCATAAACTTAAAAGGCTATCTATTACAGAAGGCAATGTATACGACTTATGTGAATATGATAATGGCAGGATCAATGAGCTTATACAAGCTAAAGAAAATGCCAAATTGTTTTTTAACAAGGTTAGACATTCCGGAAAAAAATTAAGAATTAACGGTTTAATCACCATAGAAGAGATTGCATAAATTTCATATTTCTCATTGTAATTTGAGTTAGTTTTTCTGTTAGTTAGTAAAACCCATCAAAAGCGATTTTTGATGGGTTTTATTTAATGGGTTTTATATGTTACACAAACTTATTTACAAAAAAACTACTACACTAACTTCTCAAGTTGCTCCAGAATTCACTATAAAAATTCCGGGTTTCTAATAACTCCTTGATTTGAAATTTCAACCTCATATAAGTTTTAAGAACAGGCTTTTTATCATCTCAAAATCAGTTATTTAAATTAACAAATGTTAATAAAAACAGTGATTTATGTGACTTTTTAAAAGATTTTGTGTCCAAAAGACAGAAAATAGGAAATATTTTGAAACTTTTTGTAACATTATCCGACATATATACGTATAACTACTGAATGCCCAAATATTCATAATTTAATTACAGGAGATTTTTAGATGAGACAACTTAAAATTACGAAGCAGGTAACCAACAGAGAAACTGCATCGTTAGATAAATATTTACAGGAAATTGGCAAGGTAGACCTTATTACAGCCGATGAAGAAGTAGAGTTAGCACAACGTATTAAAGCTGGTGATCAAATAGCTTTGGAAAAGTTGACTAAAGCTAACTTGCGTTTCGTGGTATCGGTAGCAAAGCAATACCAAAACCAGGGTCTTACGTTACCGGATTTAATTAACGAAGGTAATTTAGGATTGATCAAAGCAGCACAACGTTTCGACGAAACACGCGGATTTAAATTCATATCGTATGCGGTTTGGTGGATCCGTCAGTCTATCTTACAAGCTTTGGCCGAACAATCCCGTATTGTACGTTTACCTTTAAATAAGATCGGTTCCATTAATAAAATTAACAAGACATTTGCCTTTTTAGAGCAAAGTCATGAGCGTCCGCCAAGTGCAGAAGAGATTGCAAAAGAGTTGGATATGACCATTAATGATGTTAAGGAGTCTATGAAAAACTCCGGGCGTCATGTAAGTATGGATGCGCCACTGGTTGAAGGTGAAGATTCTAATTTATACGATGTGTTAAATAGCGGGGAATCTCCTAACCCGGATAAAGAATTATTACACGAGTCGTTACGCACCGAAATTGAGCGTGCTTTAGAAACTTTAACACCTCGTGAGGCAGATGTTATTCGTTTGTATTTTGGTTTAGGGAACCAACACCCTATGACGCTTGAAGAAATTGGGGAAACCTTCGATTTAACGCGTGAGCGTGTAAGACAAATAAAAGAAAAAGCTATTCGTAGATTAAAACATACGTCTAGAAGTAAAATATTGAAAACTTATTTAGGATAATACTCAAATAACTCCTAAATTACGGCAACAACAGTTACACATAACTGTTCGTTTTTTGATTGATGAAAGAACCCCCGGCTGATTACCGGGGGTTTGTTTTTAGTCCCCCAATCTGTAAAAAATTAAATTTTGTACTCAAAAAAATATAAAATTTAGCTTCCTTTCAGGAACCATCCTTCCACCGGCTCAGGGCATTGCTTTGTAAGTCTATAATTTTTTTCATTTGTTTTTTTATAAGTTTTCAAATGAAAAAATTCATGTACTTTTGCATCAACTTAAAATTACTACCTCTAATGAGTTCCAAGTTAATTGCACCTTCCATACTGGCAGCAGATTTTGCAAACCTTCAGCGTGATATAGAAATGGTAAACCAAAGTGAAGCCGATTGGTTTCACATTGATGTCATGGATGGCCATTTTGTGCCAAATATATCTTACGGTATGCCTGTAATTGAAGCTATAAAAAGACATGCAAAAAAACCTTTAGATGTTCATTTGATGATTGAAAAACCGGAGCGATACATTGAAGAATTTGCAAAAGTTGGTGCGGATATCATTACGGTACATTATGAAGCGACCGTTCATTTACACCGAACACTTAGCCAAATTGAAGCTACCGGCTGTAAAGCCGGTGTTGTTTTAAATTTAACGACGCCCGTTTCGGTTTTAGAAGATATTTTGCCAAAATGTTTTATGGTTTTACTGATGTCTATTAACCCTGGTTTCGGAGGACAAAAATTTGAAGATATGACTTATAACAGGGTTGAGAAACTTCGAAAAATGATTGATGAGCAAGGCTTGGATACACGTATAGAAATTGATGGCGGTGTATCCAACAAAAACATAAAAGCACTTGTTGAGGCCGGAGCAGATACTTTTGTTGCCGGAAGTTATATTTTTAAAAGCAGCAACCAGATCGAAACTATTAAAGACTTAAAGGCTTTAGCTAATTCTTAAATCTGTTTTATAAAATAATTCAATAAATCGGTTGTGGTAACTATGCCTACCAGTATGCCATTATCTACTATGGGCAGTGCGTGAAATTCTCTTTCAGCTAATATTTGCGCTACTTTTTTAATAGATGTTTGACTAGTTACGGTAACCACATCCCTAGCCATCACCTGTTCTATAGTAAACATATTGAATACTACGGAATCTACGGTATGGCCATTCTCTTCTGAGACTTCAGCATAACTAATTCGCATTAGGTCAGTATAACTTAACATCCCTATAATAACCTCCCCGGACACCACCGGCATATGTTTGATCTTATGACGTTTAAAAAGCTTTTCAGCCCTTTCCAAATCATCAGACCGTGTTAAAGCAATGACATTCTTTGTCATAATAGAGGAAACCGGAATATGATGTCTCATAACGTATAAATTTAAGCTTAGTAAATGTATTCAGCTAAACAAAAATTAGAATTGCTTCAAAAGGTATTTGATCAAATCTGTGGTGGTTACTATACCAACCAACTCATTATTTTCTACAACCGGTAACGCGTGAAACTCTTTACTTGCTAATATTTCAGCTACTTCTTTAATGGAGTTTGACGGTGATACACTTGCTACCTTTTTCTTCATAACCTGATTAATACTAAACATGTTATACACCATAGCATCAGCATCACTATCGTATTCATTGGTAATATCAGAAAAGCTTAGGCGCAATAAATCGGTATAACTAAGCATCCCGATAACCGTTTTTCCTTCTACCACAGGGATATGTCTTATGTGATGATGTTTAAACAGGTATTCGGCGGTTTCTAAATTGTCCGTCTTTTTTAATGTAATGACAGACTCGGTCATTATCGTTGAAATTGGTGCTTTACGTATCATGACATGTCTTTTTTAGTTTAGCTACCTTTAAAATTATTAAAGAGTGGGGTTTTAAAGTATGATAAATGTCATGTGAAAATCTAGTAACCGGCAAAGTTGAAGTTTAGCATTTGCCGTATGGTCTTATAAATTTTCGGAAATTGGTTATTAAATTCCTGAGGTGTTTCTATAAAACTTTCAATGGCCACGGCCACAAATTCAAACCGATTTGTAAAAGCATAGTCTCTAAAATAATCTGAAGTCATAAGTGCTTTTCTTAACCCCTCATCTTCAGATAATATTTCAGATAATTCACTAAAAGAATCACTAAAAATAGTAGAACTGATGTCCCGTTCTTTAATACTGTTTAAATGAATGGCATGACTAAACTCGTGAATCCCCAAATTCAAATTGTCTTTTCCGTTTTCAAAGCCCTTTTTAAAATCTTTCCAAGACAACACCAATGCTTTTAATTTAGGGTTGAATTCCCCTTTATGATAGGCATCATTGGTTCTGGAATAAAATTCATCGGGATAGATGACTATTTTAGAAATTAAACCAATATAAAAATCCCTGAAACCAAAGGTTAACATTACGGCAGTTGCTGAGATTAACACTTTCATTTCTTCTGTTGGCTTAACCCCTTCCCTTCCTATAAAATCTTTGTCTTTTATAAACGACGCTAACCTGTGTTCAAAATAAGGCCTATACTCTTTTGGGAGTTTATTATAAAACGTAAAATTCCTTTTTAAAATTGACTTTTGAGATGGGCTTAACTTCCTTTTGAATAAATAAAAATGCGTATAAAGTGGTTTTTTGTGTTTTATAACGTAAGCCATTTCTATTAACTTAATGGCATAGCGCAATACCATATAAAGTAAAACCGCGAATAGAATCGCTAAAATTAACTTGCTTCCTAAGTTATAATTTTCCAGCACTAATTTTATTTTATGCTATAACGCATTTACACGGATAAAATTACAACAAACGCCTTTAAGTTCAGGTTTCCGATTAAAAAATAAAGTGGTCTAAATTTTTAGTTATGGTTTTTATTTTTTAATTGCTCATTTGCTTTTTTTATACGTTGTAATTGCTTACCACTTAGACCATGTTTATAAAAATATTCAGGGTTCATGTGGTAAACCTCATGTCTTTTCATTTCAGCGTCGTGGACGTCCAGACTTAAATCGCAATCAAAACGCATTAATATACTCATACCATGCTTCCATGAAAATGCAGGCGATAAATGTGAAATCCCCCAGGTTATACCTCGTCCATTACCATTACTGTTAAATGCATCCGGTACAAACGGTCCGGGAGCACCTGGCATCATTTCAACTATTGAGGCAATTTCAAAATTAATACCATCCTCCGCATACTGAATAGTAAAGTGTTCATTTCCATCTTTAAGCACCATGGCTGCCATACCTTCTTTAAATGGAAACATAACGGTTTCGTGACCAGAATTAATAACAGGATTTAATGGACACTTTTCAAAAGGACCAAGTGGGTTTTTTGAGATAGCCAACCCGGACATTCTAACCAATTTTGGGTCCCCGTCAAAATCTGATTTGTAATACAGGTATATCTTATCTTTATAAACAAAAGGGTGCGGGTCATGAATGGAGTATTGGTCCCATTCCCCTTCTTTTCCGTTGTTAACAGCAATTTTATTGTAGGGTGTCCAGGGGCCATCAGGTGAATCTGCATAGGATACCGCCACCGGACAGTCATCACCCCGTTTTCCGCTGGCCTCCATAAAACCTTGATAATACAAGTAGTATTTACCTTTAAACTTCAATATATCTGCTGTTGAAACCGAACGCCACCCTATATTGGGTTTAGGTGGTCTAGGTATTGCAACACCTTGCTCTTCCCAAGTAAACCCATCGGTACTGGTTGCATACCATATTTCTGATAAATCCCAATCAGCAGAAGGTATGCTATCATTACTTTTTTTTGCTCCTTGCGGTTTGGTTGGCGTATTTCTGTAGGTGTACCATACATAGTATTTTCCATTTTCAAAAATAACCTTTGAAGGGTCTCTACGCGAAATTGTTCCATCATAACCATTATAGTCAAAACCTTTAAGCTCTGTATATTTAAACTGTGTATAAAGTTCATTATGCTCCGGACGCGGTGCCATGTATTGGGTGTAATTTCGTTCCATAGCGGCACTCAACTCCCTATCCGGTTTTTCCTTAGGAAGTTTAAATGGAAACCCTTCCTGTGCATTTAAAGTTAGGCTGCCCGTGAAAAAAAATGCGAGCATACAATTAAAAAGTTTAAAAGATTTCATATTAAATAGATTTAGTAGTTTTTATTTTCGAACCAGTTAAAACTTACTCTGTTATAACTTTTACGACCATAGGACAAGTATATAGTCTCATTAGCTTACCATTGGGCATTGCCCGGTTTGGTTCAAAACCAAACATTTTTAGCAACAAAACCAAATAAGAATGGACATAAAGCCTTCCTAAACAAGAATTTATCAAATTCACCAAAAGTATAAAGTGACTTAAAAATTTAAGCCACTTTATTAACAAACTTAATTAAACTAAAACTAACTCAATTTTAAAAAGTTATATCATTCATCAGGACTAATAAGCCGGGTCCTGAGTTAAAACCCCTGGCTGTAAATCTAATTGTGCTTGAGGAATAGGGAAATGATCATCCTGACCAGCCGTATAAGTTGCTCCCTGAATCCAAAGCAATTTATTATCCGATAACTCCGATGCCAAATAAGCATCGATGGTTTCTTTATCTATCCCCCACCTAACTAAATCCTGAAAACGCATACCTTCCAACGCAAATTCTAAACGCATTTCATGTCTAATTGCTTTAAGCGCATAGTCTTTATCGGGAAATGATGAATATAAACCTAATAAATAATTCGCCGCTGGTTGACTTTCATCAATTACAATGGGATCTCCGGACCCAAATGTTGTGTTAGCTACTTTGCCCATCACAATATCGTCCTGCGCTCGTTGCCTAATTAGGTTAACCATATCTCTCGCAGTCGCAAGGTCATTCTCTTCCGCAGCTACTTCAGCACGCCATAATATAACATGCCCTAACCTAAGCACTCTCCAATTATTACCATTTAATCCGGCTGACCACGTTGGTGTTGCAACAGATATTATTCTGAAATTACGTTTATAGAACATATTTTTCTTATTCAAAAACGGTCCCATACCTGCCTGATCTAACATCCAGTCACCACCACTCATAGGGCCCCAATCTAAGAAAGGAATGCCGCGCCTTGCTATAGTCCAATCTACCCTGGGATCCAATAATTCATCAGTAGGTGTAAACGGATCTGTATCCAATAAACCGTAATCTTCAAGTAACAAATCATCTTGAAAAGTATCCAGTAATGGTAATCCATTTGAGTCAACTTTAAATGCATTAAACAGGTCAAAACTAGGAGCACTATAGGCACAGCAAAGCCCCACATCTGACCCCCTGGGGTATAGGGTTCTGTGATCAGCCCCGGCATTATGGTCTCCGGCGCCATCATTTACGGTATACTGTACTTCAAAAATACTTTCCGCATTGTTTTGCTTTTCTTCATCATGATTATCATAAAAATGATCCATTAATTGAAATGGCCCATTATTAATGATATCATCCAACAATGGTTTTGCCTCTGCAAATTCTTTTTGATGCATGTGAACCTGAGCCTTTAAAGCTTTCGCAGCCCATCGGGAAGCACGCCCCACATCAGAGGGTGCTTCATCCATGTTGTTATCTATGCCCCACTGTAAATCGGCTTCTATATCGTCCCAAATTTCTCTATCGTTAGGCACTTCTCTTGCTACAACATCTTCTGTAATATAAGGCACTTTTTCTATTTTACTTCTCAGTTGAAAATGAAACCAGGCGCGTAGCCATCGGGCTTCTGCTTCTAACTGCCTTGCCTTTTCAGGAGCAATTCTATCTCCAGCATTTCTAAGAACATTTAAAACATCATTAGCCCGGGCAACACCATCAAAATTGCCTCGCCACATATCAGCAACCCATGGATTGGACGGATCTGTCTCATAACGCTCAATTAAATTAATTTGAGCCCAACCACCGGTTTGGTCGCCACGGTGCATATCATCAGAGGTCACATCACCCCAAACCCAATTGGTCACAGAGGCTCCACCGGCACCACCGGCACCTCCTTGTGAGTATCCATCAATTAATGAATAAGCTCCTATTAAAATTAAATCTGCACCTTCTTCTGTTGCTAATGTCTCAGGTGTTACAACTCCATTTGGAAAATCTGTAATAAAATCTTCGCAAGCACTAAAAACAATACCAAGGATTGTTAATAAGCTAATTTTTAAATACAATCTTTTCATATTATAATTTTTTATTTTTTACATACTAATATTTAAACCAAAAATGAACTGTTTTGGAGTAGGCCATGTTCCAAGATCAAAACCTCTATCGATTTCCGTTAAAGGGAAAGTTGGAGGAGCAATCTCGACATCAAGACCGGAATAATCGTCAAACAAAGTGATTAGGTTAGTTCCCATTATATATAACCTCATGTCTGATAAGCCAAACTTATCCAGAAACGGTTGTGGTACATTGTAACCTATTTGGATATTTTTCATTCTTAGGAAAGAACCATCTTCAATCATATCAGAATGGGTATTCTGTTCAAAGCTTGTACTACTGGATGCCTTAGGCAGTACCGCATCGGCATTATCATTCAGATATGGGCTACCCCATGAACGAAATAGTCTATCTTTAGATTTAGGCCCCTGGAATAACCCATAACGCGTAAACCTTCCATAATAGTTAAGTAAATCATTGCCCACACTGGTATACCAGATCATTGACAGATCAAAATTTTTATAATTGAAACCAAGATTTAAACCGGCCGTAAAATCAGGGTGTGGATTCCCTATCCAGGTACGATCATCGGGTGTAATTTCTCCATCACCATCAACATCTCTGATTTTTAAGTTCCCAGGCTCATTATAGGATCCATTGGCCGGATGTGCATCTGCCTCGGCTTGTGTCTGGAAGATACCGTCTACTACATAACCAAAAAATTCCGGAAATGCTCTACCAGCCTGAGCCCTTGTGTATGTCTGACTACGCTGAACCCTTCCAGAAATAAATTCATCCGGGTTATCAGAAAGATTTAACACCTTATTCTTATAAGTAGTTACATTTAGCCCTATGCTATATCGAAAATCTTCGTTTACTTGCTTATTAAAGTTCAATTCAATATCAAGTCCTTTATTTTCAACATCTCCAATATTGACGAACGGGGCACGTGCTATACCTTCTACATCTGGAATTGCCACCGGAAATAATAGATCTCTTGTTGTTTTATCCCAAACATCTATACTCAAGTCAAGACCAAATGCCAATGTAGCATCCAAACCAAAATTTGTAGTTTCCGTGGTCTCCCATACGGCATCAGGGTTTCCTTTGGTAATGGATTGATACCCCAAAGAAATGGTGTTATCACTTCCCGTAATACCATAATAAGAATTACCCAGACCAGAACCGAATGTTGTATAACCATTAAGGCTTCCTCCAACATTGTCGTTTCCTGACTGTCCCCATCCAGCTCTTAATTTTAACTGACGTAACCAGTCACCGGTATTTTCCATAAAAGGTTCTTTAGAAATTACCCAACCAGCTGATACTGCCGGAAAGGTTGCATATTTGTTAGCTTCAAGAAAGTTAGACGACCCATCACGACGCACTGTTCCTTCAATCATATACTTACTATCATAAGAATAAAATAGTCTGGAAAATATAGAAAATAAAGACCCCTCTGAAGTTCTGGAACCATTAGTAACATTATCGGCACCCGCACTCAATTCATAAAAATCCTCGTCTGTAGCAACAAATCCTGCTCTTCCTGCCGATATTTCATCAAATTCATTTTGGGTTGCTTCCGCTCCGACCAATATATCAAAGCTATGCTTTTCATCTATAGTTTTTGAGTAACTCAAAGTATTGGACCAGTTCCATGTAGTGAAATTAGATCTTACCTCAGATAAGCTATTAACTTCAGTACCATTAGTATTTTCCGGATCTCCAAACCTGGGATTATGATTGCTGAACCAACTCATATTATAACCAAAAAGCGACTTAACCCTTAAATCCTTAATAGGCTTAACCTCGACAGAAAAATTACCATTCACATTCAATGTCTTTCTTAAATCTCTTCGTTCCCGGAAATTAACCCCCAATGGGTTAGGTCCGTCATTCAGATTCCCACCAACAATACCCCCTGCAAAATTTCCGGCTATGTCTCGAACAGGAATTAATGGGCTTGTAACTATAATGGAGTTAAAACTAGAGCTATTTCCTGAACTCTCGCTTAGCGTAACTCCTAATCGCTGACCAATGGTCAACCAATCTGTAAGCTCAGAATCAACATTACTTCTAAACGCATATCGCTCAAAGCCAGTGTATTTAAACACACCTTCCTCATTAAAGAAGTTCCCACTCATAGCATAAGTAGTTTTCTTGGAACCTCCGCTAACGGAAATTGTATAATCTTGTAAGAGCGCCGAGTTGTATATTTCATCCAACCAATCCGTTCCATTTTTATTGGTTAAGGTAATGGGGTAGTCTCTTTCTACATATAAAGAGGGATCTGCGGCAGGATCTCCTATAGATGCTCCATTAGGGAATAAATAATCATTTACTGTGGTACCAAAAATATCATTAGGATCAAACTGGAAGTGTGCATGGTTAACAGGAATACCGTCATTAGTCTGTTCCAGCCATATCATTTGACCAATCAACTCAGGATCGGTCATAAAATCATATTTGGCGTTATTTACACCAACCCCCGTTCTAACATTAAATTCTACTTTTGCAGCCTGTTCCTTACGACCGGTTTTAGTTTTTACTAAGATTACACCGCTGGCGCCACGGGCACCATAAATGGCTGTGGAAGATGCATCTTTTAAAACTTGAATGGACTCAATTTGGGCTGGAGGGGGTAAAGCTGCCCCAATAACACCATCTACGACATATAGTGGATTGTTACCGTTAATACTACCAATACCCCGAATTCTAACCTGTGCCTGTTGACCCGGACGCGCTGAAGCTACAACCGTTACACCGGAAGCACTTCCCTGAAGAGCTCGGGTAGCATCTGCCCCTGGTTGTTGTTCTATAAAGTCATTATCAACTTTACTCACAGCACTAACTACGTCCGTTTTCTTTCTGGATCCATATCCGATAAGAATAACCTCTTCTAGCGACTGAGCATCTTCTACCAGCTGGATATTAATTGTTGTATTGGTTCCAACTGTTACTTCCTGTGTTAAAAATCCCGTATAGGAAAAAATCAATACATCTCCTTGATTGACTTTAATACTGTAATTCCCGTCAAAATCTGTAGCCACACCAGTTGTAGTACCTTTTACTAAAACATTGGCTCCAATTAATGGCTGATTGGACTCATCTGTTACGGTTCCACTAACGACAATTTCCTGAGGCAATGTTTCAATAACATCTCCAACTTTTTTTGGAATGTCAGGAGCTATTTTTTTCGTAAGAAATATTTGCCGGTCTATAACATTATAATCTGTTTCGGATGTACTAAACATCTCCGCCAGAATCGTACCTATTTGCTTTTTCTTGACTTTAATGCTTAAAATACGGTCTAAGTCAACATCTTTTATTTTATAAATAAATCGAAATTCTGTGGTACTTTCTATTTCATCTATCAATTGACCGATAGAGATATTATCGAAATCTAAAGAAATTTTGGTTCGTTGTGAATAAGAAGAATTAGCGTGTAACCCAAACGCAGTAATTATTATAAAAAGAGAACTAAGCTTCATCTTTAAATCAAATTTTAATAATAAAAATGGGCGTACTAATCCATTAAGTAGTTTTTTCATACTTTTGTAATGTTAAAAAGTGATTAATTAATTTAGTTTAATCACACCTATAAAATCGGGGAATGCGTCACCATTTTCCGATTTTTTTATTCCTGAAGTCCGGAATAATTTGATGTGTTGGTTATTTAAATGGTGTGTGTTTTATTCTGTCATAGGCAATAATTAGTTTAGTTAGTTATAGTTGATATATGGTTATTCAATGGTAATGTTTTTTCCATCTATAGTAAAACTGATGGCATAGGTGATTTTGAGGTATTCCAGAATTTTTTCAATAGGTACCTCAGTGAAGCTGGCATTAAATTTTTCATAGGCCAAATCTTCATTATTGTTTGTTATAGACACATCATAGTGGCGCTCTAACTTTTTTAGAATGTTGTTAAAAGGCATATTTCTGAAAACCAATCCGCCATTTATCCAGGATGTATAAATACTTGTCACAACCCGTTCGGTTGCGATGTTTAGTTCCGCTTTATTAAAACTTCCTTTAAACCCAGGTTCCAACACCGTATGGCCGAGGGCTTCGTTTTGAGCATAAAGATCTACAGAGCCTTCAACCAGTACTACATGAGATTCGGCATCTTCGGGATAGCTGGACACATTGAATTGGGTTCCCAGAACCTTGACATTCAAATCATCTGCGTTGATTATAAAAGGATGCGCTGTGTCTTCCGAAACATCAAAATAAGCTTCGCCAACAAGAAAGACCTTCCGCTCCATCCCATTTAAAAACTTAACCGGGTATTTTAGCGAGGTACCTGCGTTTAAATGTACTCTGGTACCATCAGACAGTTGTAGTTCAAATCTTTTACCATAGGGTACCCTAAGCGTATTATAAGTTAGTTTTTCCGGTGCCGCAGCATTATCATATACCAAACGATTGCCTTCTTGTTTTCCTATAATCTTTCCACTCTTGTCGGTTACCTGAACCGTACCATCCTCCGAGATAATTTTCGTTCGCCCATCTTCTAACTCCAATGTTATAAACTCTTGTTCCGGACGTATGGTTTCATCTACACCGTTTCCAAAAAATCCTTGTTGATAAAAATACCCAATACATAGAAACCCAATAAAGATAGCTGCCGCAGCATACTGCCATATAAATCGTTTCCTTTTTTTAACGCCTTGCTTCTCAGCAGCAGCCAAAACTTTCTGATAAATTCTGGTTTTGGTTTCTTCTTCTATTTCAGGAATATCCTGAAGCAACTGCATAACCTCTTCCACACTTGGAAGCTCATTGGAAGTGTTAGCTTTTTGAAAATAAGCCACTACCTCTTTTATCTCGGCTTCGGTACACTCATTTAAAATAAACTTTTGAAGAAGTTCTTTCATACTCTGGTTACTAAATTGATTTGTTATTCCCTGCTCCACATAATATAATACAGTTGAGAAAGTGGTTTGTACTACTCTTAAGGAAAAAAAATTAATCTACTTTAAATGATAGGCGTAGAATATGGCTATTTCAACAATTCTTCAATGATTAAATTTCAGAAAAATCTCAATAGAAAAAATAAAGAATTACAACGTCATTCACCGGTTAAAGAAAAACAGGGCTATAATCAAGGACATATCACCGTGAACCTGAATTAAATGCCTTAAGGTTTCAAGGGCTTTGCTCATCTGGCTTTTAACAGTGCTTATGGAAATACCTAATTCCTCACTGATTTCTTTATAGCTTTTGCCCTGGTACCTGGACATTTCAAAAATAAGCCTGCGTTTAGGAGGTAATTGGGATATGGCTTCATTTTTAATTCTTTCAATATCAGCTTCCAGAATCCTTCGGTCAGCAGCATTTGCATAGCGCTTGCCCTTATAAAAGATCTCTTCCCTTAGCTTTTTATTGTTTGCCGCTTTTTGTAAAAAATTGAAGGCATGGTTTTTAGCAATAGTATATAAATAGGATTTAAAGGACTGCTTAGGGTCTATATTTTCTCTGTTCAACCAAACTTTTAGAAAGGTGTCCTGAACAATACCCTCGGCAAATTCGGTCGACTTTATGATACTTTTACTATAAACATAAATATCCTGATAATAGATATCAAAAAGTTTTTTAAATGCTTTCTCATTGCCTGAACTAAGTTCCTTAACTAATAATTTTTCATCATATTTGCCTTCCTTAATCATTAATTTACATAATTTTTATAGTTTTAGACCAAAAATACATTATTGACAAATTTAGCACCTGTATCTTGGCATTCCGGCATTTTTTCAGGACTATTATAAAGGTTTCTGCATACAATGTTATTATTTATTATTTAAAAATCAAATTTATAAACTAAAAAAATTCATGACAAAAACGGCACTTGGAATTCTTATTTTAGCGTTGACGATCTTGAATTCGTGTTCGAAAAAAAAATTGCCACCTGTACCGGCGAGTGATAAACATTTCTCTTTAATAAATTCTGAGCACACAGGTATTACTTTTGCTAACAATTTAACTGAAACTGCCGAAGAAAACCATCTCATCAATGAAAGTTTTGTTACCGGTGCGGGGGTTGCCATTGGTGACATAAATAATGATGGCTTACCCGACATATATTTTTCCGGAAATCAAGTAAATGATAAATTGTACTTAAACAAGGGCAACCTGGTCTTTGAAGACATTTCGGAGAAATCAGGGATAAGTCAGTTTAGCTCCTGGTCTACCGGAGTCACTTTTGCCGATGTTAACTCAGATGGTTACCAGGATATTTATGTATGCAAGAACCCCGTTAATAAAGATCAGTCCGGTAAAAACTTATTATTTATAAACAACGGAAACTTAACTTTTACGGAACAGGGTACATTATACCGGGTTGATGATGATGGAAATTCCATTCAGGCTAATTTTTTTGATTTTAATAAAGACGGGCTTTTAGACATCTATTTAATCAACCAGCCTCCGGGATATGGGAACCGTGCGAAAGGCAAAAACCCGCTCAGATATAAAAGTCCGAGATACCAGGATAAGCTTTACAGAAATTTAGGTGGCACACAGGGTTTTGTTGAATTATCCGGTATAAGCGGCACAAAAAATATTTCCCATGGTTTATCGGCCAGTATTGGCGATATTAATAATGACTCCTGGTCCGATATCTACGTTGCCAACGATTATGACAAACCTGATCTGGTCTATCTCAATAACAAAAATGGTACATTTACAAACATTGCGGACCAAGCACTCAAACATATGTCAAATTTCAGCATGGGGAGTGACATTGCCGACTATGATAATGATGGCCACCTGGACATTTACGTTGTGGATATGGTAGCCGAAGACCACAAACGCATAAAGACCAATATGGGAGGTATGAACCCGGAGGACTTTTGGGCCATTGTTGACAAAGGATGGCATTATCAATATATGTTCAACACATTGCAACGTAATAACGGTAATACCTCATTTAGTGATTTAGCTCAATTGGCCGGTGTTTCTAACACCGACTGGAGTTGGGGGCCTTTAATAGCAGATTTCGACAATGACGGTTTAAAGGACATTTTTGTCACAAACGGTATTAAACGCAACATGCGTTATAGCGATGTTAGGAACCGCTATAAAGTCATTCTGGATAGTCTTACAAAAGAAGCATACAAACAAGGCAAACAACGTAAAGATTTATTAGACATACTGGCCCTGGCCAAAATGGCACCCACTGATAAACTGAACAATTATATATACAAAAACAACGGCGACCTTACATTTGATAATAAAATAGAAGCATGGGGTTTTAATTACCCTACATTATCAATTGGTGCCAGCTATGCTGATCTTGATTTAGACGGTGACTTAGACCTAATTATTAGTAACATTGATGAGGAGGCTTTTATATACCGAAATAACACTTCGGAGCGAAATCTTGGAAATTTTTTGAGAGTAAAATTAAAGTCCCCTAAACGTACCAACCTTTATGGTTCCAGAGTTAAGCTTTATAAAGATGGTTCCTTGTGGCAAATGGTAGAACTGACCAACAACCGGGGCTATATGTCTAAAAGTGAAGACATCGCCCATTTTGGATTAGGTGAAACAGAACAGGTTGAACGTGTTGACATTATCTGGCCTGATGGAAAAACAACAACTTTAAAGGATGTAACATGCGACCAACTGGTAGTTGTTGCACCAAAAAAACTTCAAGATCAAGAGGAAAAGCATAAAGAAACTCCGGTTTTTAAGGATATCACCGGTACTGCTCAGCTTCTGTACACCCATACGGAAAGTGATTATAATGATTTTTTAAAGGAGGTCCTTCTGCCTCATAAAATGTCTCAATTTGGCCCTTATATTTCTATAGGTGATGTTAACGGCGATACATTAGACGACTTTTTCATTGGAGGTTCCGCCGGAAATTCAGGGACCCTTTTTATGCAAAATCCTGATGGCCGCTTTAAAGAAGAAAAAAATGACGCCTGGTCAGTTGATAAAAACTGTGAAGATATGGGTTCTACCCTGTTCGATATTGATAATGATGGTGACCTGGACCTTTTTGTTGTTAGTGGCGGCAACGAATTTGAAAAGAACAGCAACCTACTTAGAGACAGGCTGTATATTAACGACGGGCATGGAAAATTTAAAAAAGCCACCAATGTTCCCGGGTACAAAATTAGTGGTTCTGTTGTTGAACAGGCAGACTATGATAATGATGGCGATATCGACCTGTTTGTTGCGGGACGATTAACCCCCGGAACATATCCGCACCCCACTAGCAGTAAACTATTGGAAAATCAAAATGGCTCTCTTAAAGATGTCACCGATGAAAGATTTCCCGAACTGAATAATTTAGGACTCATCACCTCGGCAAAATGGATAGACCTTAATAATGACAACCTCTTAGATTTGGTCGTAGTAGGTGAATGGACGCCGGTTATGACCTATATTAACCAGGGAGGAACATTCAGTAGTTACACTTATAATGGCCTTAAAAATTCCAACGGCTGGTACTATAAAGTGGAAAGTGCCGATATAGACAATGACGGAGATAACGATCTGGTTTTAGGAAACCTGGGGTTAAATTATAAATACAAAGCTACTGAAAGCACTCCTTTTCAAGTGCATAGTCTTGATTTTGATAAAAACGGCTCCAATGATATCATTCTTAGTTATTATGATCACGGGCAAGTATATCCGGTTAGAGGAAGGTCATGTTCTATTGAACAAATACCATCCTTAAAAGATAAATTCCCCACTTTTGAGTCATTTGGAGATTCAAACCTAAGCCAGATATATGGCACGGATTTAAACAATGCCCTAAACCTTAAAGCCTATACTTTTGCATCTTATTATGCTGAAAACATTGATGGAAAGGACTTTGTTCTGCACAAGCTGCCTAATCTGGCCCAAACATCCAGTGTAAATAATATCATCATTGATGATTTTGACCGTGATGATAATTTAGACATTCTGCTATCCGGAAATTTATTCGGGTCGGAAATTGAAACACCAAGAAACGATGCGGGTATTGGTTTATTTTTACGGGGTAATGGCGAAGGAGATTTTACTCCCATAACGGTAAATCAAAGTGGTTTTTATGCTCCGGACAACGCCAAAGACATGAAAAAAATTAAAATAGGGGCCTCTAATGCTATTTTAGTTGGTAATAATAATACTATGATCCAAATCTTTCAGTATTGACTTTAAAAGACCATCAAATACTATTATATAGGCGTATTTAATTAAGAAACTGTTTTTTTCTTGATAAAGTTAGAAGGCGAATCTCCAAAGAACTTTCTGAAACATTTGCCAAAATAACCGGGATCCGCAAAACCTACCATATAACTTACTTGTGCAATGGTTAACTCATTTTGCTCTAATAATTGAGCCGCTCTTTTTAAACGTACCATTCTAATAAAATCATTTGGCGACTGCCCTGTAAGCTTTTTAAGTTTTCTGAAAAATGTGGATCTGCTGGTATTCATATCAGACACCAAATCATCTACCCAATAAGAATCATTACTCATATGGGTCTCCATTAAATCCATTATTTTCTTTAAGAATTCCTCATCTAATGAATTCAGGGTTACTTTCTCCGGCGTTAATTCTTTTTCAGTCTGGAAACGCTTACGCATCAGGTCTCTGGTCTCAATAAGTTTTTCCGCTCTAACCGATAGGAGTTTCATTTTAAACGGTTTTGGAATATAAGCATCTGCACCGGATTCCAGTCCTTCAATACGATGTTCAACAGAATTCAAAGCGGTGAGCAGAATGATCGGGATATGACTGGTGCGAATATTGGTTTTCAGGGCGCCACATAATTCTATCCCATCCATTTCGGGCATTAAAATATCACTGATTATTAAATCAGGCATTTCTTTTAGGGCAACATTAAGGCCTTCTTTACCGTTTTCAGCTTCTAAAACATTATACTTTTGAGAAAAGCCCTCCTTAACCATCAATCGTATATCCGGGTTGTCATCAACCACTAAAACCGTATTCTCTAACTTAGTTTCGTCAATTTGCTGCTCCAATTCCAACGTTTCCATGGACTCTTCTAATTCTACGTCAAAATTGGTAACCACTTCAGAAACCGTTGTTTCAATCATTTCTTCGGGCAACAAATGCTCACTGCCCATCGGTAATTTAATTGTGAATTTTGTTCCACTTCCTTCTTGTGACTCTACATCTATTATACCGTGATGCAACTCCACCAAATCTTTGGTAATGGCCAATCCTATACCGGAGCCTTTACGGGTTCGCTTTCTCGTTTGATTTACCTGGTAAAACCTGTGGAATACATAAGGCAACTCTTCTTTTCTAATTCCCACGCCATTATCTTCTACTTCAATTTTTAAATACTTAACATTAAGGTCTTTATCGTTAATTTTAATTTCATTTGTACCGGTTGATTTACTCACTTTTACCTTAATTTGCCCACCCGGATTAGTAAATTTAATGGCATTAAAAATTAAATTGTTTAAAATCTTTTCCAGTTTATCCCAATCAAACCATATTTCCAAAGTCTTTAAGTCACTCTCAAAAGCAATCTCTAATTCATTTTTATTTGCTGAGGCTTTAAACGAATTGGTTATCTCCCTGACAAAACTCACAACATTAGATTTTGTGGCTCCTAATTTGGTCTCTCCAACTTCAATTTTTCTAAATTCCATAAGTTGATGTACCAATCGCAATAACGAATTGGCATTACGCTGAATCACCTGTAATTTTGGCTTTACTGACATATTATCACCAATATGCTCCAAAAGCTCTTCTATTGGATTTAAAATAAGCGTGATAGGTGTTTTAAATTCGTGTGAGATGTTTGTAAAAAACTGAAGCTTTAATCTATTGACATGCTCAATCTCTTTTTGAATTCTTACGGCTGCTTTTTCCTTCTCTCGTAAACCGTAATAAGAGATAAACGCAAAAATAACACCGGACATTAATAAAATATACAGCACATAGGCCCACCATGTATGCCAGAACGGCGGACTTATTCTAAATTTAAATTCTGCCGGAATATCGTTCCAAATACCATCATTGTTAGAAGCTTTTACCATAAAAGTATAACCACCCGGAGACAGATTGGTGTAATGCGCAAATGATAGTCCCTTAGAGTCTTGCCATCTATTATCAAAACCTACCAGCTGATACTGAAATTTATTCTTTTCCGGGGCGGCATAATGGAGTGCGGCAAATTCAAAAGTAAGGGTGTTTTCATGATGCTTTAACTTTATTGATTTCCCTGAATCTGACTGCAATTGATCTAAAATAACCCTGCCATTATAAGCTTTACCTATTTCGACCAACTCATTTTTAATTTTAAAACTTGTGAGTTTTGGTTCTGCTTTGATATCATTATCCTTAAGGTTTTTCGGATGAAACATATTGAGTCCTCTTAAGCCT
Organism: Seonamhaeicola sp.; assembly: GCF_028281565.1. Taxonomy (GTDB): domain Bacteria; phylum Bacteroidota; class Bacteroidia; order Flavobacteriales; family Flavobacteriaceae; genus Seonamhaeicola. The sequence continues at coordinate 173,663 of NZ_JANQJQ010000021.1, read as the reverse complement.
CCAAAAAACAAATAGTCATGCTTATTCTTGTAATAAGCATTCTTCCTGAAGTTATTGCTCTGCAGGCCATCACCTTTATTAAGGTTTTTAAAGGTTTTGTCTTTCGGATTAAAACAAGAGATACCATTGTCAGTACTCATCCATAGTTTACCGGTTTCATCTTCAAGAATACCATAAACGGCATTATTTGCCAAGCCATCCTCTTCAGTAAAATGTTCAAAATGAACGTCCCCATTTTCACTTATGGTCATTTTATTTAAGCCACCTCCAAAAGTACCGATCCAATAATCTCCGTCTTTGTCTTCATGAATTGAAAACACCGAATTATGGCTCAGGCTATTTGGGTTAGCAGGATCATTAAGATAGGTTATAAACCGGTCACCATTACCATCTTTTCCTCTTACCAATACACTTAAACCTCCCTGCAGGGCTCCGATCCATACATTATTTTTACTATCCTCAAACAAACAACTAACAAAATCGCCACCAATGCTGTATTCATTATTCAGATCTGACTTATAATGAATTAAGTTGGAAAAATCATAAGTGTTATTCTGTTTTTTCTTTTCCCATTTTACAAGACCATTCCCAAAAGAACCAAACCAAAGCGCTCCCTGTTTATCTTCTAAAATAGAAAACACATTAGGTAATATAATCCCTGTTTTATTAAAAGAAACCTTTTTAGAACCAGGGTGTACCTGCATATTCGTAACACTTTCATTCTTCCCCATCCAATAATCGCCATCCGAATCTTTAAAAATTGATTTTATAGGCTGTTGTTTGATTAATTTATTGGGATCGGTACTCGTTTCAAAAAAGTAATGATCAATTTCCGGTAATGTAAAATGGTCTTCAAACTTAATTTTGTTTAGTCCATTCTCTGTACCAACCCACAGGTAATCATCATCTTCTAAAATAGTATTCACCGATGCATTACTCAAAGTGTTATCGGAAAGGGTATTCCTGGTTAAAAAGAGAATGTCCTTTTTTTGTAAATCACTTTTATTCAAGCCTCCAACCTCATTACCAACCCAAAGTACATTAGTTTTGTCTATAAATACCGTTTTAATCCGCCTGTTGCTTAAACTTTCTTCATACATATCATTGGGCGCATGCAACGTATAGTTTCCGGTTTCCGTATTAAGGTGATATAAGCCATACCCATAAACACCAACATACAATTTACCATGGCTATCTTCTTTAATTGCACTTATATTTCCAAAGGTTTCGTAGGAGTTGTCCAGATTTAAACTGTATTTTTTAAACTCCTCCTTACTCAGTGCGTGTATACTTGTTGGTTTTTCTAAACAGAATAAACCATGCCCCATCTCTCCAACCCAGAATTTTTCTTTGTTGTCCAGCAACATAGCCTCAACAGGCCTGTTGAAGCCCTTAACACTCATAAAGTTTTTTGAATCCGATGTAGATAAATACATTCGGTTTAACCCTTTTTCCGTACCTACCCAAAGGTTGTCATGCCTATCTTTTGCTATCGAAAGAATCGTATTGTCATTAATAACATTGGCCTGATCAGGTTGATAGAAAAAATGCTCAAAAGTTTCTTCTTCTTCATTAGGCTTTACAATACGGTACAAACCCGATTTTCTAGTGCCTATCCAAACCGATCCATCTGATCCGTCAGCATAAATTGCGGTAATATCTTTATTGTCTAAACTTTTATTTGCTTTGAAGAATTGTTGCTTTTTAATGTGGAAAGTACAAAGCCCTCCAACAGTGCCAATCCACAATACGTTATTTTCATCTACTTCTAATTTATTAATAACATTATTAATTATACTATTGGGTTGATTGGCATCATTTCTATAAATGGTAAACCGTTGTCCGTCATATTTATACAAGCCATTGGCAGTTCCAATCCAAAGAAAACCGTCCTGGTCCTGAACAACATCCATAATGGTGTTCTGAGTTAAACCTTTATCATCAATAAAGTGCTCAAACTTAAGTTCAGGTGTTTGGCAGAACAATACATTGCCGACAAACAACAAAAAGCATATTGAGAAAAAGCTTAGAACTTTAAACAAATAAACTTTATGAAAGGATCCCTTTTTTATCATGTTAATAAACCTCGTAGCTTTAAAAATAGACAAAATAGTTTTAATTAAAATTCTCAGGATTAAAAAAACGACTCAAAATACACTGTTATTTTGAGCCGTTTTAAAAACTAAAACAATTCTAAAAATATATGAATATGACTAACTATAATTATTAGTAACCCTCATTTTGACTCCAAAGAGGATTTCTATCAATATCATTCTGCGGAATAGCTATATACTCTCTACCCGGCTTATATGCAGTTGTTCCGGCACTTTCAGATTTTAAATCCGGGTTGTCCACAATTCTGGATTTTACTCTACCCCAACGTAATAAATCGAAATATCTGGAACGCTCAAATGTCAATTCTTTAATGCGCTCATCTTCTATATCCTGTAGCGTAATGCTAACATGTGCCGGCATATCGGCTCTAGCTCTCACTGCGTTTATTGCATCTAAAGCAGCCTGGGTAGAACCATTTAGCATAAATTCGGCCTCGGCAAACATGAGTAGAACATCAGCATATCTCATCATTCTTAAGTTGTTTCCGGCACCATGCCATCCGCCATCAAGCGATTGCGATTTTCCGTTAAATTCCCAATCCTGCCATTTATTACCATAAATATTGGTTCCGGTAGGTGAAAACGCGTCAGCATAAGAAGTGCTTTCAAAAGTTCTGGAACGTAAGGTTTTGCTTTGATAATCTGTTGTTTCTTCAGTATTCCAAAAGAATGTTGTAAACGTTCTGGGGTCAATTTCACCATTAATGGTTTGCTCATCTAAAAACAAATCCAATGCCCACTGATTTACGCGCATGGTATTTTGATTGGTATAACCAACCGGGGCTAAATCCGGTTGATATGCTGAACCTTTTCCGGAATTATTCCTGTCAGCTCCCCAACCACCATTACCATCAGACACCATCTGAATTTCAAATAAAGACTCCGCATTATTCTCAAACTCCTCTGTAAAATTATGCGCATAATCATCCATGAGCTGGTATTGACCGCTAGTCATTACCTTTTGGAACTCTGCTTTAGCTTCAGCATATTTTCCCTGGTATAAATAAGCCTTACCTAAATAGCCCGTAGCTGCTCCGGAGGTAACTCTTCCCTCCTGATCAGCCGGCCATGAAGCCGGTAACAAATTTTGTGCTTGTTGTAAATCTGATTCGATCTGAGCCCAAATAACAGATGGATCTTCCTGTGGTGTAGCCGTTAAGTCCGGTATTTCCGATGTAGGAACTGTTATCAAGGGTAAGTTTCTCCAACTGTTTAATAAATTAAAATAATTGAACGCTCTGATAAAATAACCTTCTCCAGTTATATTATCTCTTAATGTAGCATCCATTTCCTCAATTTGCGGCACTCTAAAAATGACCTCGTTGGCCCTGGCTACACCTTGAAACATAGCTTGCCATACCCAAAAAGTAGCATTACTATCCGGTGTCCCACTAAAATAACCAACAGCAGTTCTTTCAGACGTATTAAATCCATTGATTACGTCATCTCTATAATCCGATGTAAAGATTTCAAATCTGGTGTAGTACCATATGTGAGTAAATGGTGCATAAGCTCCATAAATACCTTTTGTAGCATCGCTTTCGGTTTTCCAAAATGAGGAAGGCGTAATCGAATTTGGATTTACCTGATTCAGCTTATCTTCTGAACAGTTAATGTTCAACACCCCAACTACTGCCAGCATTAGCAGGGCGGTGATTGATACTTTTATTTTTGTTTTTTTCATAATTCTATTTTTTTTTCATTAAAACGATACTTGTAAACCAAGTTGAAAAGTTCTGGGTGTTGGATAAGAACCTTCATCAACCCCTGTATTGAATAAGGTTACATTCCCCGTTCTGGTATTTCTACCAACTTCCGGGTAATATCCGGAATAATCCGTAATGGTGAATAAGTTAATTGCAGAAAGATATAACCTTACCTTTTCTATTTTAACTTTTTCTAAAATACTATCTGGCAGCGAATAACCTATTTGTGCATTTCTCAATCGGAAAAAGGCGCCATTCTCTAAATAGAAATCAGACATCCTTCTATTGAATCCGGGATCAGCTTGCGTATTTCTGGGGATAGTGGAACTCGTATTACTTGGTGACCAGGCATTTAAAGCGTCAGCAAAATAGTTTCCATTGAAATCAAAATAACCTCTATACTTGGTACCATTCAATATTTTATTACCGGAAACCCCATTAAAGAATAAACTTATATCCCAATTTTTATAGTCTGCCGTTAAATTAATTCCATATTCAAACGTCGGTATTCCGTTTCCGAAATATACCTGATCGTCTTCATCGATATCACCATCGCCATCCACATCTTTGAACTTTAAGTCTCCAGCTCTAGGATTACCAGGCTGGTCATTAGCTGCTGTTGCTTCGGCATCGGTTTGATAAATCCCATCCGTCACATAACCATAAAAAGAAGCAATTGGTTGCCCCACATCGGTTCTAGTACTAAAAATAGTATTTGAAGTAAACGATCCTGCTCTGATAGCCGTTCCTTCTCCAATAGAAGTCACTTCATTGTCAAGCGTTGAAAAATTTACGGAAGCACTGAAATTAACATCACCTATTTGGTCCCTGTAGCTTGCTAAAAATTCAAACCCTTTATTTTCAATATTTCCATTATTGGATGGCACCGCATTACCAGTACCAGTAGTAAATGTAAATGGTGTGGCCACTAAAATATCTTCCGTTTCCTTTAGGAAATAATCCATTGTTACACTAAGCCTGTTATTTAAAGCATTAAACTCTATCCCAACATTAGTTGTTTTTGTGGTTTCCCATGTTATAAAAGGATTTACACTATTGGTAATGGCATACCCATTAACTCTCTGACCACCTACAACATAGTCGCTAAACAAGTTAAGAACCGGATCCGTACTGTATATTGGCACGTTGTTCGACCCTACTTCTCCATAGCCTCCACGAATTTTAATATTTGTAAGCGCATCAAAATTTTCCATAAAAGGTTCATTACTTAAATTCCATGCTATGGCACCGGAAGGAAAGGATCCCCATCTTAAACCATCTTTAAAAAGTGAAGACCCATCTCTACGTATGGTTGCCGTAATCACATATCTGTCATCAAACGTATAATTCAACCGACCGAAGTATGACTGAATCACTGATGTATTATCTCTAGAGTTGGCACTTTGTAAGTCACCGGCTGAAACAACGCGAACCTCGTTCGTTGGAAAATCAATGGCATTGGCTCCTAAACTTCTAACATTGGTTATTTGTTCAGTTGCCCCACCCACTAAATCAATGGTATGCTTGCCAAAAGTTTTGTTATAATTAACTGTTGTTTCCACTAAGGTAGACAAAAAGTTATCATTAGTTTCGCTTAGCTCTGAAAAAGCCCTGTTCGACCCATCAAAAATAACCTGAGCGTCCGGGCTAAATCTATAGTTATTGTCTGCCCAACTTTCAAGACCCAGATTAACTTTCACACTTAATCCGTCAATTATTTTAAGTGTACCGGCAATATTACCTAAAACGGTATTTCTAGTCCTGGTTCTATCTTCCAGTTCAGCAAATGCTAACTCATTTAAAATGGATCCGGGACCGTAAAAAGCTCCTAAAGCAATTCCTGTGATGCCCCTATCTGCTCTATCATCGGCACTCCATTCCCCAGCATCATTTCTCATTCTAATAGTCGGAATTAAATTCCTTTCCTTATTAAAATAAGGATTAGGGTTATTAACTGTTCTGGTTAATCCTATGGTACTTTCAACTTTCAGCCTTCCTTTTTCAAAACTACCGTTAGCTCTCACTGTGGTTCTTTTAAAATCGGAATACTTAACAATACCTTCTTCATCATAATCGTTAAATGACAGACTAAAGAGGGTGTTTTCTCCACCTCCGGCAAATCTTATATTTGTATTCTTAATAGTTGCCGTTCTTAAGGATTCATCGTAAAGATTGCTGGAATAACTTGGGTCAAATTGAGCATCGTTAGCCGGGAATCTGGGTTGCCCGTCGTTATCTCTTGCTGAATTTGATATCTGTGCATACTGGTTCACATCGGCCCAATCAAACGTTTTGATCACATCCTGGATACCGTAACTTGTATCCAAATCGATGCTTACTTTTCCTTTTTCACCTTTCTTTGTGGTAATAATTACTACACCATTGGCTGCCCGAGATCCATAGATAGCTAATGCCGAAGCATCTTTTAACACGGAAACAGATTCAATATCCATTGGATTTACTGTATTCATATTGCCGGTAATCATACCGTCAATAACGAAAAGCGGTCCAATATCAGTAAATGATGATGCCCCTCTTATTACAATGTTTGCTCCAGAACCGGGAGCTCCACCTGATGATTGCACACTAACACCGGCCATCCTACCCTGCAGAGCCTGTGATGCACTGGTAAAAGTAAAATTTTCAATGTCCTTTGCACTTACTGAAGCTACTGCTCCGGTAAGATCAGATTTCTTTTGGGTACCATACCCAACAATTACAATCTCATCTAACTGACTGGCGTCCTCAGCGAGTGTAATGTTAATTGAGGTTCTGCCATTTACAGCTACTTCCTGGGTAACAAACCCTAAGTAGCTTACTACAAGTGTAGCGTCACTTGCAGCCGACAGCGAATAGTTACCATCAAAATCGGTTTGCGCCCCGGATGTGGTTCCTTTTACCAAAATGTTGGCACCGGTTAACGGTTGACCTGATTCATCGCTAACAACACCACTAATGTTTATGTTTTGCGCAAAACCCACCGAGACTCCGGCAAGCAATAATACGGCTAGCATAAAAACGCGATGTTGACATTTTTTCTTAAGTAATTTTAATACTTTCATAAGCGTTTTGAAGTTTTAGTTATTTAATTTAGTTTGTAAGTCAGTTAACAGTTCAAAATGGCATTAAAATTTGACTGATTCTTGAGACGTCAGAACCTGAAACATCAACACACACTTCTCCCATTAAATGCTTAGTTCAAAGTAACAGATTTGGCATTTCTTCCTTTGGGAAAATATGTTCATTATTATGGATTATTAATTCAAGCACCAGTAAAATCAATAATTCCGCAAACAATTGAAAGAAATTTTACAAGGCATACACCATAGTAACCTACAATAGATTAAGCTTTGTAAATGAAGCATAATTATACTTAATTACTTTAAAAAGAATAGATACCTACCGAGAAGTAATGAGTCTATTTGGTAGTAGTAACCTCCAATAATTTTATGGTATCATCATTACGGGCAAATAGCACACCTAACTGACCATTTTTTCCTAATTGAATGGTTCGTATGTTTCTTATTTCCCCTTTTATGAATAAACCGGTGGTATTTGCAGATAACAAATTCAGTTCCCCCCTCTCATTAAATTTAATAACCGAACCAATTCCCGCGTCATTTCTTGGAGTTTCTACTTCGGCATTGTATAAATTGCCTGCTGCTAACATGTAAGACTCATTACCCGTATTAATCTTTTGAAACCCGTTTACTGATGTAAATTGCATGTCATTAGGCAATTTATGTAACTTAAATTTGCCAGGACCCTGATTTTCTATCCAGGAATTCCCAAAAGTGGTTGCTTTATAATGCAACGACCGGTCTAACATAGCCTGCCCGTAAATATCGGCCAGGGATGCATCAGCAAAAAGTTCAAAGGTTTCAAAACGCCTGGCTATGGCCGGTACTTGCTGCGAAGAGCATTCTCTTCCTCTTAGCGGTAATAACTTACCATTTTTTTGATAGCTCAAAACTATATCCATACTTCCGTTTTCATCAAAATCATTGGCATACACTTCAAACGGTTTGTCTTTCTTGGCTTTATACTTATAATTAAGTCCTAAATTACCTGCTAAATAATCGGTATCACCATCGCCATCCACATCTGCCTTTTGCAAGCTATACCACCACCCTGTATAATCGCTAAAACCTAATTTATCAGTTACCTCATTAAATATATTACCTCTATTTTCAAAAAAACGAATAGGCATCCATTCACCGGCAATAATCAAATCTGTTTGTCCATCCTGATTAAAATCGTCCCAAAGTGCTGAAGTTACCAAACCGGCTTCATTTAGTTCCGGTAAAACCTCATCGGTTACATCAACGAATTTTAACGCCTTGTCTTGTCCGCCATCATTCCTTAAAATATAGCTTTTAGCCGGAAACGGGTATTTTCCCGGAATGATTCTTCCGCCAACAAACAAATCCATATCACCATCATGGTCATAGTCAGAAGCTACCACTGTATTACCGCTTGATATAATCTTAGGTAACGCAGATCCTGTTTTCACAAAACCTTGTCCGGTATTTATATATAATCTATCCTGATAAAAACTTTCAGGCTTTGTAGCATCATTGCCACCGTTGACCACATATAAATCCAGATCACCGTCATTATCAGCATCAAACAATAAAGCCCCTGTATCTTCAAACATACTATCCTGCTCCCAGGGCCCGTTCATGATACCAAACGTTTTATCCTGATTTTGAACATACATGGCCGCAGTATTTCCGGTAGCGTTGCCAACAAAGAAATCCTCCAGCCCATCATCATTAATATCACCAACAGCTAATGCCGGACCAAAAGCAGAGTTCTTATGCGGCAACAACGGCTCTTTTAAGAAATCGTCAAAACCATCTTCCTTATGGATAAAATCAATACCAGATGTTTGCGTAATATCTTCAAATAATTTAGGTTGTGTTTCCTTTGTTCCCTCAACCTTAATTGACTCCGTAAATGAAATGGTCAATTCCTGATTAACAGCAACATCATTCAAAACCTGGGTATTTCCGTTAGGCCATAAAACCTTTAATTCTTTTATTGTCGAATCATTCCCAAATCCAAAATGAAGTACAGGTGCTACACTGGACTGAAACCCTCTGCTCAACGTTAACTCCTGAAACTGTTCTCCTTGACCAGTTTTAACGGACACTCTTGTTCCCAAACCAAACCGGTTGTTCTCTGGACCATCAAGTTTTACCTTTAAATAATTCTGAACTATGTTATCATTCGTTTTATTTTTAAAAATGGAAGCCGTATCCCCTAAATTATTAATGACAACATCCAAATCACCGTCATTATCAAAATCAGCATATGACACGCCGTTTGAAAAGCCTTCATATTTCAGGCCCCATAATTCATTGGCTTTAGAAAAGGTATAATCACCTTCATTTCTAAAAACGTAATTGTCAATTGGGTTGCTCGGATATTGACGATAATCTATAGCTTTATTTAATTCCGAAAAACCTAGGGCTTTGGTTCTTTCATTTACATCATTATTGTTCACATCGCGTTTCATGCCGTTAGTTACAATGACATCTTTTAGACCATCATTGTCGAAATCTGCAAACAGCACCCCCCAACTCCAGTCGGTTGTCGCTATGCCTGCCAACCTGGAAATATTACTGAAAATTGGAAGCCCGTTAGCATCCACACCATTATGGACCTGCAATGTATTGTGCATATACTGATGGTGCATCCCCAAATCTACCGCCTCATAGAAAGTCTCCGGACTCATACTGGCCATATTGGTTTTAGAGCGTTTATAATCTTCTGGCGTCATATCCAATTGAACGAAGTCCAGTAATTTATCGTTATTAAAATCGGCAGCATCTATTCCCATTCCAAACATGGATATATGGTTAGTAGCTTCTTTTACCATGTCTTTAAAAGTGCCATCCCCATTGTTTAAATAGAAATAATCCGGCACGTTAAAATCATTTGACAAATACAGATCCTGCCAACCATCATTATTAAAATCAGACGCTAATATGCCTAAGGTCATTCCAAAATTCTGAACACCTGCAAGGGTTGTCACATCTGTAAATGTGTTATCTCCATTATTCTTATAAAGATGCCCGGAATCTTCAAATTTATTTTCCTGCATTTTACCATAATAATATCGGTTCCCCTGGCTTACGGGAACCAACGGATAATTGGCTACAAAAACATCTAAAAGGCCGTCGTTATCATAATCGAAAAAAGTAGCTTGTATGGAATACGATGCGTCTGCAAGTCCATAGACTTCAGCTTGTTCTGTAAATGTAGCATCCTGGTTGTTAATAAAAAGCTGGTTCCTGGTCTCGCCATTTAAGCCTGAAACCGCCACATAAATATCTAACCAACCGTCATTATTGATATCAGCCATGGTTACTCCGGTATACCATCTGTCATCACCTGTAACGCCAGCTGACTGAGAAATATCTTCAAACTGCATGTTGCCCTTATTCAGATACAACTTGTTTTCGGTCATATTTCCCGTGAAGTAAATATCAGCTAATCCATCGTTATTGATATCTCCGACAGCCACACCACCCCCCATATACATGTATGGAAACGTGAAATAGTTTAAGGTATCATTCTCTATAATATCATTTGAAAACGAAATACCGCTTTCATCCGAAGTTAAGGACTTAAAGGATGTTTTACTATCAATGCTGGTCTCCGTTTCTTTTTTACAGGAAACCACAAACATTACTAAGCTAATAAGGAAAATTATCTTCTTCATTCTCAAATTTAAGTACTACTAATTTAAATAATCAATAACATAAATCAACGGCTATTTTACGGAAAATCTATTTAGCATATGGTCTTAGATTAACTCTTAAAAGATAATCGTCTGCGGTAATAAACAGGTATCTGCCATCTTCTGTAAACTCACAATTTCCTGTTTTTCTGCCGGTATTGATAGTGCCAATATGCTTTCCTTCAGGAGTGATTATCAGAATGCCGTCACCGGCAGCCACAAAAATATTTCCGTGTTTATCTAATTTGATACCATCAGGGTTTTGCTTTGATGTACTTGAATCAATGACCTTTTTTGGGTTAAAAAATAGTCGTTTGTTCTTCACCACACCTGGTTTTGCAATATCATAGGCCCAAATGATGGGTCTTGGCACGTTAGATTCAGCTACATATAGTATTTTGCCATCATTAGAAACCACAACACCATTAGGGCGGGCTAAATCCCCATCTACTAACTTGACTTCTCCATCTTTGCTTGCAAAGAACACCCCGTTAATCCCCAATTCACTTTTTCCATCCCCTAAGCCATAAGGCGGATCCGTAAAATATAAATTACTATTTGAATCGAAGCATAAATCGTTGGGAGAATTAAACTTTTTGCCTTTGTAATCTGCAACAACAGGCTCAAAAACCGGACTTAACGAATCTTTTAAACTCACTAACCTGCTAATGACCCTATCGCCATGTTGACATAAAATCAAATCGCCATTTTCGTCTAAAGCTAAACCATTGGAGCCTTTACCTCCTGCCCTGGGTGCTGTCCCCGTATATCCCGATGGCGTTAGGTAAACACTCAGGCCATCCAGATCATTCCATTGATATACTTTATTTTCAGGCACATCTGAAAAGAATAACTTTTGGCCCTTGGGTTGCCATACCGGACCTTCGGACCAGTTAAACCCTTGGGCTACCAAATCAATTCTGGCATGTTTTGATATAATAGAATCTATTGCAGGATCTAACCTTTCTATACTTCCCGTGGTTGGATATTTTTTCAAGGAGTCTATAATACCTTTAAATCTTTCTTTCATCTGTTTCTCGCCATCCGATTTAGCTTCAATAACGGATTGCTCCAGTACATCATCTTCAATATTATAAAACCTGCCATCACCGTAAAGTTTGTAATTGGCATTCATAACGAACTCATCCGGATGCAAATGATCTTTATGGGCTCCCGGCTTGGGATTGTAACTCATATAAACCCAATCTCTTCGGGCTTTTGATTCTCCATTTAAAATTGGTAAAAAGCTCTCTCCATCCGTATGAAAATCTTTTGGTGTTTCTGCTTTAGCTACATCTAAAACGGTTGGCAGAAAATCTATAGCGTCTATTAGTTCATCAGATTGTTGCCCTTGTTTAATATGCCCTTTCCAATTAGCTATTAAAGGCACTTTAATTCCAGCCTGTGTAGTTAAGCCTTTACCACCCTGAACCACTTTATCACCCATTTTGGAATATATTTTTTGGTGGGTCCCGTTATCCGAATAAAATAATACAAGCGTTTCTTCCCTTAATCCCTGTGCTTCCAGGTTATCTATAATTTTGCCAATTAATTTATCGGCATACGCCACCATATCTCCAAAATATTGGGGTTCGTTATCCATTCTTAGTTCTTCATCATCCCAGATCTGACTATCCGGTGTAGGCGAAAACGGGTCATGGGTCAATGCCATGGGATAATACACAAAAAATGGTTTATCACTTGGGCTATTCACAAAATCATTTAAATAATCCACAAAAATATCAGGCCCGTATTTCCCTTCGGTGGTGTCCAGAAATACTCCATCCTGAAAGATGGTTGGGTTCGCAAACCTGGAGCCTTTATCTTCCGTATGTCCAATATGCCAACCGCAATACTTATCAAAACCCGCCTTGCTGATCTTCATTCCGGTATCCCTTCTGTATTCCGATCCCGGATACCCCGGAGGATCGTAACTTTGAAGTTGCCACTTACCCGCAATACAGGTCCTGTAACCGGCTTCCTGCATCAGGTGCCCGAATGTTTTCTCTTCAGGGTCTAAAATGCCAAAAGCCGTCCAGTTTCTAAAATTGTACTTCCCGGTCATCAACTTAACGCGCGTATTGGTGCAAAGCGGTTGTGCATAGGCCTGATTAAATTGTATTCCGGTTTCTGCTAGTTTATCTATATTAGGAGTTTTGTATGATGTCCCTCCGTAACTGCCAATACACTCAAAACCCAGATCATCGGCCATAATTAGAATGATGTTTGGCTGTTTGTTCCGGTTTTCCGAAGATTCACACCCGGTAAGAAATAATCCTAAAAAACTAATCAGTAGAAAACCGGCCTTAAATATTTTCATACGTATTTTAATTATCTGACTTATTTTAAATTAACTGACAGAATATAATCATCAGCGGTCATAAAAAGTCGTTTTTCATCAGATGTAAGGGCACAATTAGAAGTACGCTGTCCCGTTAATATTCTCGCTAACACTTTGGCATCCTTATTGAAGATCCAAACGCCTCCGGGACCTGTTGCAAAAATGTAACCTTTACTATTCACCTTCAAACCATCTGGTGCTCCTTGCCACCCTTCCTTACCCATAAGCTCTGTCACGTCATAAAACGTTTGTTTGTTTTTCACTTTACCGGGAGCCATAATGTCATAACTATGCCACACCACTTTTGGCCCATGGGAAACGGCTACATACAAGGTCTTTCCATCGGGTGATTGTGCAATACCATTGGGCCTGGGGACTTCTTTATCCAACAGCTTGAGTTCACCAGATTTCAACAAGCAATAAATCCCCTGGAAGTCCAGCTCCTTGGTCTCATCTTCCATTCTTTTTGGTAAGCCATAAGGTGGATCGGTAAAATAAAGATTCCCTCCGGCATCAAAAAAACCATCATTTGGACTATTAAATCTTTTACCCTTGTAATTATCAACCAGAGCGATATAATCCGGTTTAGGGTCGCTTAGTGGTGCATTCATTTTTCCAACACGCCTTTCTCCATGCTGCATTAACACCAGGTTTCCATCATTATCTAAAGTTAAACCATTGGAACCCGGTTCTGCGAAATCAGGATTGGGCCCTAAAAACCCTGACGGATGTAAATAAACGGATACCTTATTAAGCGAATCTAATTTGAACACTTTATTATTGGGAATGTCTGAAAACAATAAAAACTTGCCCTCTTGAATCCAAACAGGGCCTTCGGTCCAGGTAAATCCTTCAGCCAAAACCTGTATAGTTGCTGTAGAATCTATAATACTTAGTGCTTCATTATCCAAAATTTCAATAGAAAAAGCATCGCTAATATTTGTTTTGGCAACGTCTTCTGTCTTTTCTTTGATCGGTTCCTTTTTAGCGGATTCTTTACAAGCGATTAAACCCAAAAGGCTTATAAAAAGTAAAATACCTCTTTTATACATGTCTATTTATTTTAGTTTAAATAATCAAAGTTACCATTCTGCAAAATTCCCATCACCGTGCCTCCAAATAGGGTTTGCCCAATTATGACCTATTTTAACCCCTTCTTTTAACTTGTCTTCATCTATTTCAACACCGAGCCCGGGTTTGGTCAACAAATCAATATACCCGTCTTTAATATCAAACACCTCAGGGTTTGCCATGTAATCCAAAATATCATACCCTTCGTTATAATGGATGCCGATACTACTTTCCTGAATCACAGCGTTAGCAGACACAAAATCCACATGTAGTGATGATGCCAAAGCAATAGGGCCTAACGGACAATGCGGTGCCAATGTTATGTCATAGGCCTCAGCCATGGCAGCAATTCGTCTTACTTCTGAAATACCTCCGGCATGGCTTAGGTCGGGTTGAATAATATCAACCACACCCTGATGCAAAATGTCTTTGAAATCCCAACGTGAAAACATACGCTCACCCGTGGCAACGGGAATACTGGTATATTGGTAAATATGTTTTAAAGCATCATTATTTTCAGGCAATACGGGTTCTTCAATAAACATCGGATGATATGGTTCCAACTCGTCAATAAGTCTTTTAACCATCGGTTTATGTACACGTCCATGAAAGTCTAATCCAACATCCAGATCATCTCCAAATTCGTCACGCAATAGTTTGATATTGTTAGCAACTTTTTTTACATCTTTAATGGATGCTACCCATTCCAAAGCACCTGTAGCATTCATTTTCACAGCCTTAAAACCTGCTTTTACTTTCTCATGAGCCTGTTCCAGGACCACTTCAGGATGATCCCCGCCAATCCAACAGTACATTTTCATTTTATGTCGAACCGGGCCTCCCAATAATTGATGCACAGGCACACCTAAAGCTTTGCCTTTAATATCCCATAAGGCCTGATCTATACCTGAAATAGCACTCATTAAAACCGGACCACCCCTGTAAAATCCTCCTCTGTAAAGAATCTGCCAGATGTCTTCAATATTACCGGCGTCTTTCCCAATAAGATATTGTTCCAATTCTTTAATACAGGCTGCTACCGTATCTGCCTTTCCTTCAACAACGGGTTCTCCCCAACCCACAATGCCATTTGCGGTTGTGATCTTGAGAAATAACCAACGTGGTGGCACCTTAAATAGTTCTATATTTTCTATTATCATACTATCCGTATTTCTTTACTTCGGCTATGAACTGAGCCGCCCTGTTTTTAACAGCTTCTAATGCTTCTTCGCTTGTAACCGATTTGGTCAATGCACCGCCAATACCTATACCGGCGGCTCCAGCACTTAACCAATCGCCCACAGTATCCAAATCAATACCTCCAACAGCCAAGAGTTTGACGTGATCCAATGGTGCTTTAATCGATTTAAAATAATCAATACCCATGATATCAGCCGGAAATAGTTTTACAAAATCGGCACCTGCTTCGGCAGCATTACAAACTTCGGTTGGTGTCATCGCTCCCATTAAAACCGGAATAGCATGTTTATGGGCCACATCAACAACTTCTCCATTTGTATTAGGCGTCACTAAAAATTGGGCTCCTGCTTTTGAGGCTATTTCAGCTATTTTCGAATTAATTACCGTTCCAGCCCCAATTAAAGCATGAGGATACAACTGCCTTGCTTTTGTGATTTCTTCTGCAAAACCAGGTGTATTAGACGTCACTTCCAAAATCTTTATACCGGCTTCAACTAAATTCTTAATGACACCGGCTACTTCATTTTGGTATTTTAAGCGGATAACAACAACCAGTTTTTCTTGTTCTATTATCCTTGTAATATCTTCTCGCTTCATATAATCTTACCAATTATTAAAAGAACCGTCTTTACGTTTTAAGCGCGGAATTTCAATTGGTGTAAATCCTTGTTCCAGAGCATAGTCTTCATTAAACTCAACGCCTAATCCAGGTTCTGTAGGTACGGGGTATCTCGGGCCTTCCAATTTAGGCTGCACCGGATAGTATTTAGGGTCGTTAGTAGACACATGCGCACCTGTATTCACTTCTTCTAACCAGCTAAAATTAGGACAAGCTGCCGCAACATGAATAGAGGCTGCCGTACATATAGGCCCCAACGGATTGTGTGGCATCAGATCGATGTAATGTGCTTCTGCCAAAGAAGCTACTTTCATGGATTCAGTAATACCTCCAACATTACAAACATCAATACGTGCAAATTGCGCAATATTACGTTCTAAAAACGGTAAAAATTGCCATTTACTTGAAAACTCCTCTCCAATGGCGAAAGGGATATCGATCATTTTACGTAAGCTTTCATAAGCTTCGGGGTTTTCATCCCGGATGGGTTCCTCAATAAAATCCAAAGTCCCGGGCGGCATACGTTTCATGAATGAATAGGTCTGTCCCGGTGTTAATCTGGTATGGTAATCAATCCCGATGGTTACTTTAGTCCCCACTTCTTTTCTCAGTTTGATCATCCAATCTGCTAAAAGCGCTATGGAATCTCTGGGTTCAAAAAGGCTTTGATCTTCCTGTGCTTCAAACTCGGCCGGTGCTAATCGCAACATATTCCAACCCTCTTTCACCATTCTTTTGCACTCATTCAATAATTCTTCCAAGGTTGTAAAACGTACCGAAGCGAAACATTCAACGTAATCACGTTGTTTGCCTCCCAGTAATTCATAAACCGGAACCTCTAAAGCTTTACCTTTTATATCATAAAGTGCAATATCAATAGCTGAAATAGCCGCAGTTAATACGCGTCCACCTTCAAAATACTGACCTCTGTATAAATCCTGCCATATAGCGCCTATCTGCATGGGATCTCTGCCAATAAGTAAGGGTCTGTAATGTTCTACTGCTCCTATAACCGCCATCTCTCTTCCTGATAAACCGGAAGCACCCCAGCCATAAATACCGGAATCGGTCTCTATTTTAATAACTAATTGGCTCCCTGAACCTATATTAACAGGATATGTTTTTACTGCTGTGATTTTCACAAGTCTAAATTTTTGAATTTATTTTTTAGGAACAATACGCTCTACTTTTCCAACTATAAAGATATAAGAAAGCACACCAATTAAAGACACTATGGCTATAAAAACTAATGCCGGGCTAAAATCGCCATCAGACACCAGATATCCAATAATGGCAGGAACGAAAACTGAAAGCCCTCCAATGCAATTAAAAACGCCTCCTACCAACCCCAAGTTTTCTTTAGGAGCTATTAAAGACACAAACACCCAGGCAATACTTGCCAGGCCCATTCCAAAACCGGCCAGCGCCAGGAATAATATTATAAAGAAAGTATCATTAGTATAGTTAGCGCCTACAATAAAAATGGTCATAAGCATACCTATAATTATTGGTGCTTTTCTTGATATTTCAGCAGAAAACCCCTTCTTAGTCAAAGTATCAGAAGCAAAGCCAGATAGGAGTATTCCCAAAAACGCTGCTAAATAGGGCACCGATGCATAAAATCCGGACTTCACAAAGTCAAGCCCTCTAAACTCCACCAAATACGTTGGAAACCAGGTCAAAAAGAACCAGGTCACCGCACCTAAACAAACTTGTCCCAAATATATGCCCCAGAGTTTCTGATATATAAAAGCTTGTTTAAAATCGTCCCAGGTAAATTTCTTTTTTTCTTCATCCTCCGACTTGGAACCTACTAAACCGCCTCCTTTTTCAATGTACTCCAACTCCGATTCACTAACTGATTTATGGTCTCTCGGGTCTCTGTAAAAGAGATACCAAACTACTGCCCAAACAATCCCTATAAGCCCGGAAACTATAAACAAACCTCTCCAGCCTAAGGCATTTTGAATTAATGTTAAAACCGGCATTAAAAAAGCCAATCCTAAAAACTGCCCGGATGTATAAACTGCAATCGCCGAAGCCCGTTCCTTTTCCGGAAACCATCTGGTTACTACTAAATTGTTTATCGGATAAGAAGGTGCTTCAAAAACACCAATACTAGCCCGTAAACCTATTAAAGCTGCTAAAGAATTTATAAAGCCCTGAACCAAAGTAGCAACAGACCACAGCACCAAAATAATGGAGTAAAGAATTCTGGATTTAATGCTATCGGCAAGAATGCCACCCGGTATTTGTAATGACGCGTAGAATATGCCAAATACGGAAAACACCCAACCCATTTGCTCAGTGCTTATTCCCAAATCTGTTCTGAGGGCAAAAGCCGCCACTGAAATATTAGTTCTGTCAAGGTAATTAATAACCACGGTTACAAATATCATTACCAAAATATTGTACCGTTTACGGGTCTGGGTTTTAACTGCCATTCTTAATTGCTTAAAAGCTAATTTACAATCATTTACTTTCACTATAGAATAGCTCCATAGCATTTAAATCAAATATATACATAACCACAGTTAATTCAACTATACAAAACTTATATTGACCAGATTTTACCCCTTAATTCTCATATTTTACAAAAGCAAAAGCTTCCTTTGCCATAATTTTAAACACCCGAAAATTTTAACCTTTGGAGGTTAAAAACATTTGTGTCACTTTTATGTACATATGTTTATATTTTTAAGTGAATAAATTCAGACTTTTATACTTCAGCTAAACTAAATACATTATGAATCGCCGACTATCCCTCACTATCTTATTGATCGCATTGTTTTTTACCAACACAAACGCACAAAACTTACCCTATGGATTCCCTGACACGGACAGAACCAAAATTAGCCTTAATCAAGGCTGGAAATTTCATTTGGGTGATCCGGATGCTAAAAACTACAGGGTTGATCTGGATGATTCTAATTGGGAAACTGTCAATGTACCACACACCTTAAAACTCACCTCTCTAACACTTGATGGTTTACAAGATGAAAAAACACAACTGGTTTTTCACAGGCATGTGGGTTGGTACAGAAAAACCATCCCGGTTGCAAACTCCGGTAAAAAAGTATTTTTAGAATTTGAAGGCTCGCATCAGGTTACCGACTTATGGATCAACGGTAAGCACATTGGACAACATGCTGTGGGTGGCTATACCCCGTTTCATTTTGACATCACCGATTTTGTAGACAAAGGCAAAGACAATCAGATAACCATACTCGCAGATAACAGACGAAACGACATGGTGCCACCGGATCCGGGGCCATTTGATTATGTAAAATTCAGCGGACTTTACAGGGATTTATACCTGGTTGAGACTAACCCGGTTCACGTCACCTTCAACTGGGAAACGTTGAACTCAGGGGTTAACATCACCACGCCAACCATTGATGTGATCAATAAAAATGCTGTTATTTCTGCTAAAACATCAGTCAAGAATGAAACCGATCAGACCGTAAAATGTCAACTCCTAACACGTGTTATCGATAAAGAAGGCCTTGTAGTTCTACGCTTAACTGATGATGCTGATATTTGGCCTGGGCAGGAATATCAATTCAATCAAATAGGGAGTTTGGAAGATAATGTCCAGTTCTGGGGAATAGACCATCCTTACCTCTACAGAGTAAATAGTGTTGTGATTGTCAACGGTAAAGAAGTTGATTTTGTTGAAAATAAAATAGGGCTTCGAAAGTTTGAATTGGATCCTGTTAGAGGTTTTATTCTGAATAATGAGCCAATAGAATTGATAGGAGCCAATCGTCATCAGCAATACCCATATTTAGGGGATGCCGTTCCCAATGCTCTTCATTATAAAGATATGTTGCAGTTTAAAGAATACGGATGGAACATCATGCGAACCGCTCACTACCCGCAAGACGATGAATTAATAAAAGCCTGTGACGAATTAGGTATTCTGGTATATGAAGAAGCACCAACCTGGATCTCTATTTCAGATCAGGGACTTTGGTGGGATAATCTGGAGGCTTCGGCCAGAACCATGGTACGTAATCACAGAAATCACCCCTCTATTGTGATGTGGGGTGCCGGCGTCAATCACAGAGGCTATGTTCCCAGAGTACATAATGCCATCAAACAGGAAGATCCAATTCGTTTAACAGCGTCACAAGGATCTCGCTGGACGGGATGGCAGGCATCGGGATTAACGGATATTAATGCCAATATGCTTTACGGCCCCTTCATTTGGGATAGAAGCGAGCCTATGTTTGCCATGGAGGGTGAACGGGGCGCACACGCTGTAGCACCATTTAAAAGAGACCCTTTAATGGTTGGATTGATATCATGGACAGCGCATGCCTATTACACCTTCCACCCAACCCATAGCAGGGCCAACGATAAAAGAGACCGTACAAGAAGTGGTATGATGACCATTTTCAGAGACCCAAGGCCGTATCTGGAATGGTATAAAGCAGAAATGCTTGAGGAACCCTTTGTGAATATTCAGGAAGAATGGGTTCCGGGCACTAAAGACATTACGGTATTCAGCAATGCCGATGAAGTGGCATTATCTTTAAATGGTAAGCTAATTGAGCGTCTAAGACCAAGTAACGATACCATTTATGATGGTTTGGATCACGCGCCGTTCCATTTTAAAAATATTGATTACAAATCAGGGAAACTGGTGGCCAAAGCCTATTTTAATAATGGAAAAACCATTGAAACCTCAAAGCAAACTCCGGGCAAGCCTTATGCTATCCAGTTACACCTGGATACTGAAGGACGCCAGTTTATTGCCGACGGAACCGATATTTTAGTAGCTTATGCCACCGTAGTGGATAGAAACGGAACACCTGTTTTTGATACGGACCACCTCATCAAATTCTCGGTTAAAGGCGATGCATCGGTTATTGGTGATGCTATTGACATTAATGCCAACCCCATGTTTACCGAATACGGTGTGGCACCGGCATTAATTAGAGCGGGACATACAACCGGAGCGATAACGGTTACTGCAAAATGCAAAGGCTTAAAATCAGCAAGCAGTACTGTGACATTAGTTCCTTACAGCAATGATGACATACAAAAAAATGCCAGTGCTATTTATGACTTTAAAAGCGAGCGTGTTGATATGGGGGCACCGGATCAATTACTTCAGTTTGGCTGGCAACCCTGGTACGGCACCGATGAAGCAGATAACAGTTATGCGTTTAAAACATTCAAGGGAACCAAAGCCAAAATCGTAAAAGGTTCGGATGATGGCGTTGTACGTTGGCTGGGAGAAATGAACGTCATAGGTAAATATGGTTATGCTTATGGTGAAGGACTAATTGCCGTTGATGACAAAGGTGTGAACCTTGTTTTTGAAAACCTGCCAAAAGGCACCTACAAATTAACTACCTGGCACCATGCCCCAAGAAGTAATTCCGATTCCATGGATCCGAATAAAGCGAAACTAAAGTCAGTTACAATCCACAAGTTACCTTATGAAAAATCCCTAATAATTTCTTCTGAAGCATTAATTGGCGAGAAACAAGTGAACGCAAAAGTAACCGAAGGTAAAGAAATGCAATGGGAAGCACCGGGAATTAGCGTTATTGAGTTTACATCCGATGGAAAAACACCTGTTTCCATCAACTTTAACGGTAAAGGCGACAAAGGTATCTGGATCAATGCGTTTGAATTAAGTGAATGGAAATAATCTAGTCATGAAACAATTACTTTCCATAATATTATTGTCTGCTCTGGTTTTTAGCGTAAACCTGACCTTTGCCCAGACAAGTAAACTACCCAAACCTCCTAAAGGGAAGAAATGGGTTAAAATCGAAACCATTTCAGATGAGTTTAACGGCGATCAATTAGATTCCAAAAAATGGATTCCTTACCACCCGTACTGGACCGGCAGAAACAGCACCCATACACCTTCTAATGTGTCTGTTAAAGATGGTAATTTAAGATTGAAATCAACACTAAGAAAGGGTGCTACAGAAGTAAATGCTGAAACGGTGACCGCGGCTTGTGTCACTTCGAAAAAACGAAGCTGCCGTTATGGTTATTACGAAGCCAAAATAAAGTGTTCTAACATCTCAATGACCTCAGCTTTCTGGTTTCAGGGTAAGTACTCCGAAATTGATGTGATTGAAAACCTGGGGGCACCGTCTAAACCAGAACGCACAGGTGTTAAGGATACTATGATGATCAACACCCATTATTTTAAAAAAGGATGGGATAACGACCTGAACACACCATTAAAATATAAGATGCCCGTGCCTGCCGGTAGCACCTATCATGTTTATGCCGTTTGGTGGAAAGATGCCAATACCTGTATATTTTATTTAAATGGTGAACAAGTTTATGAAGTAGCTTTAAGGGGGCCTTTTAAAGAAAAACAGTATCTCTTTTTTGACACTGAGGTTTTTACCTGGCAAGGGTGGCCTACCAAAGAATCATTACTTGACGATTCTAAAAATACTATGCTTGTTGATTGGGTAAGAGGCTGGCAGTTAGTTGATTTATAAATAAAATTAAAATCATGGCAATATGAAACATCTCCTGTTTTTTTTAGTCATGCTATTTGGGTACTTTTATTCAAATAGCCAAAATACTGAGAACAAAGCGTCAAAATACCGATTGATCATTTTAGCAGACATGGGTAATGAGCCTGACGAGATGCAGCAGATGATCCATATGATTACCTGTTCCAATGCGTTTGATATTGAAGGCCTCATTGCTGTTACAGGAAAATATATCAGACCCAATTCGAAGCTTGGAAAATATAATTGGGTAACACATCCCGAGCTTTTTCATGATATTATAAATGCTTATGAAAAGGACCTTAAAAATTTAAAAAAGCACGCTAACGGATGGCCGGAACCGGACGATTTACGAAAAGTAGTTGCTGCAGGGCAAAAAGGCTACGGTATAGACGATGTAAAAGCAGGCAACTCCAGTGAAGGCTCTAAATTAATAGTGAATACACTTCTTAGAGACGATCCGCGACCGATTTGGGTTGTGGTTAATGCAGGATCAAATACTTTGGCTCAAGCCCTGGTAGATTTTCGAAAAGATCACACGATGCAAGAAGTGAATGAAGCTGTCTCTAAACTTCGTGTATTTGAAAATGGGGCCCAGGACAATGCCGGTGCATGGATATGCCATGAATTCCCGAAAATTCATTGGATCCGAAGCAACTATCAAACTTACGCCTATGGAGGACCAGGAGGTAAGGATGGTGACCTGCAGGCTAATCTCGGACCTAACTATTGGCACCCCTTTAAGACAAGTACCACAGGTCAGCTGGAGTGGTTAAAAAAGAATGTTATGAATGATCACGGCGCCCTTGGAGCCATATATCCAGAACGTATTTATCATGCCTGGGGAAAAGGTGTAGTTGGGTTTATGGAAGGTGGTGGTACCATTCCCTGGATGGGATTGGTTAACAAAGGGCTTTTTGACATCGATGAGCCGTCTTGGGGCGGATGGGGAGGCCGCTTTAGTGTTCGCAAAGAACCTGATTTCTGGTCAAGGCATAGTGATATAAAAATAGATGAGATACATGCCGCACCTTTTTATACCTATCGGGAAGTAAGTGATCATTGGGTAGACCCTCAAAACGGCAAAGTATATAATAATAATTATGTACCTGTATGGCGCTGGCGGGAAGCCATGTATAATGATCAATTATGTAGAATGGATTGGTGTGCAAAGTCCTATGAAGAAGCTAATCACCATCCGGTTGCAGCATTCAATGGTGACCAATCAAATAAAATAATCAGGCTTCAAGCCAGTGCCGGAGAGATTATTGATTTAGATGCTACGGCATCCTCAGATCCTGATGGGGACAGCCTGAAGTTTTCCTGGTGGGTCTACCAGGAAGCCGGAACCTATCCCGGAATGGTAAACATTACTAACTCTAATGGTGATAAAGCTAAAATACAAATACCAACCGGTGCCGGCGGTAAGCAAATACATTTGATTTTAGAAATAAAAGACACTAATAAGATCGCGTCGCTATTTGACTATAGAAGAATTGTTATTGATGTAGATCACATACCTGCCAAACACAAACCCGTTCAAGACAATTAAATATGACATTTAAATTTTACAACTCAGTAAAGGCGGCCGTTTATATACTTTTTGCCACAATGATTCTTTCTTGTGAATCCGGCACTGATAGCCTGACGGTGTATATTGAAGATGGTATCAAGGATGATGTTCAATACGGCATCAATAAACTTTCGGAGCAACTCAATACAAATGGTATAGTCTTAAAGTTCACTGATGATAAAAGTAATTCACAACTGTCCATTCAAACCAAAAAGGAAAACACCAAAAATGATGGCTTTGAAATCACAAAACAAGATGACATGATTAAAGTGGCATCCAATGGTACAAGAGGCCTTATTTATGGATTGCTGGATATTACCGAACAATTAAGATCTGGGAAGCGTTGGGAAGACTTATCCGAAAAGACCGTTAACGCTCATTACAAGTTTAGGGCCATTAAGTTTAACCTGCCCTGGTTTTCATACAGAAGCGGCGAAAATTTAGCATTGCATTACGACACCTGTAAAGATTTAAAATTCTGGGAATCGTTTTTAAATATGATGGTCGAGAATAAGTTTAATGTCCTTTCGCTTTGGAATTTACATCCGTATATGTTCATGGTACAATCTAAAAAATTTCCAAAAGCAAGACCATTTTCTGAAGAAGAGATGAAGGAATGGCAGTCTTTCTTTAAAACCATTTTTAAAATGGCTAAGGACAGAGGCATTGAAACCTACATTTTTAACTGGAATATTTTTGTTTCCGAAGCATTCGGTAAAGCCTATAATATTGGTGAATATTCAAAGGACAGCGGTTTTTGGGGCGAAGGAGAAACCAACGCCCTCCTTGAGGAGTATACCAGGGAAATGGTTTCCAAAACTATCAATGAATATGGAGACTTAACTGGTATTGGCATTACTTTAGGAGAACGTATGGGAGGCATGACCTCAGAAGAACGAAGGGATTGGATTGACAGAACTATGATTGCTGCTCTTAAAGAAGCTGACAGGGAGGTCAAACTGTTTTACAGAGCTCCTTTATCGGCCGGTTTAACCAGCCATGGTACTGTTAGTAAATCAACTGAAATATTAACACGTGAAGCCATTGAAAACATTGGTTTGAAAGATGATGTTTACCTGGGGTTCAAATATAACTGGTCGCACGGGCATTCCTCTCCAAAATTGTCTATTGTACACGGCGGTATTTTAACCGACACTTATTGGAGTCCAAAGCCTAAAAATTATAAAGGCGTTTATACCGTAAGAAATGAAGATTTTTTTGCACTTCGCTGGGCGCAACCGGATTTTATACGAGACTATTTGAGCAACAATAGTCAAGACTATATTGGTGGTGCTATTATTGGTTCTGAAACTTATATTCCTGCTAAAGATTATATTACAAAGCCGGAACACAGGACCTGGGATTATGCTTTTGAAAGGCAATGGCTGTTCTATAAAGTTTGGGGTAATTTGTTATATAACGCCGAAACATCCGATGATTATTTCACTGAGGCACTGGAAGAAAAGTTTGGTATTGAAGATGCTACCGGGTTACTGAAAGCCTGGAAGCTGGGGTCGATGAATGCCAACCGGTTTGCCAGTTTTTATAGAGGTACCTGGGATGCTACCATTTATACCGAAGGCTTCACTACTGTTGGCGGTAAGTTTATTGATATCGATAAATTTATCAATCAACCGGTTCTGGACTCCAGTTATGTAAATATCAAAGATTTTGTAGTTAATAAATTTAAGGAAGCACAAATTACACCTATCGAATTAGCTAATATTGCCGAAAACGAAAGTAATGCAGCTTTAGAGATAACTAAATCATTAAAAGAAAAATACCCGGACAACGCTTTGTTACAAATTGAATTAAACGATATTGAAGCCTGGGGACACTACGGATTATATTTTGCCGATAAAATTCAAGGCGGAGTTTTTCTTGAAACCTATAGGACCTTCGGTAAGGAAGGCGCCCAATTTAAAGCAATTAAACACTTAGAACAAGCCATGGAGCATTGGAAAGCGTATACCGAAACCATGGAGCGTTATAATGTATCGTCTATGCCCTATCAATTCGATCCGGAATTCTCATGGCAAAAACATATTGCGGATGCCGAAAATGATATTTTGATCGCAAAACAAAATTAAACGCTTATCTTTAAGCAACTAATCCTAAACCAGTTACAATGACATCCAAAGAGAATCGAGTTCCCCGAAGAGACTTTATTAAAAAATCTGCCCTTGGCGTAAGTGCTCTTAGTATAGGGTTACCTTTAAATTCAGCTATAGCATCAGGTTGCACGTCTTCAGAAAACAAGAAACTAGGTGTTGCTTTGGTTGGTCTGGGAGGTTATTCCAAAGGCCAATTGGCGCCTTCTTTATTAGAGACTGAGCATTGTTATCTATCGGCTATTGTAACCGGCACTAAAGAAAAAGAAAAGGCATGGGCAGAAGAATACAACATCCCTAAGGAAAACATATATAATTACGAGAATTTTGATGATATCGCCTCCAACAAAGATGTCGATATTGTTTACGTGGTACTGCCAAACTCCATGCATGCCGAATTTACTATCAGAGCCGCCAAAGCTGGGAAGCATGTTATTTGCGAAAAACCTATGGCGGTTTCCGTAGCAGAATGCGAAGCTATGATCAAAGCTTGCAATGACAACAATGTAAAGCTATCCATTGGTTACCGCCTGCATTTTGACCCTTATCATAAAAAAATCATCAACCTGTCTAGAGAAGGCACTCTTGGGACTATAAACCATGTGCGAGCAGATTTCGCCTTTACTATAGGAGACCCAACCCAATGGCGCCTAAAAAAGTCGCTTGCCGGTGGTGGTGCCTTAATGGATGTTGGTGTGTATTGTATACAGGCCTGCCGTTATAGTTTTGGACAGGAACCTATTGCCTTAAGAGCCCAGGCTTTTAATTCCGGAAACGAAAAGTTTAAAGAAGTGAACGAAACCATTACCTGGCAAATGGAGTTCCCTGACGGGAAAATTTCTAACTCAACCACCTCCTACGCCATGAGTGTTAACAGCTTATTCGTGAGTGCCCAAAAAGGCAAAGCACAGCTTATGCCGGCCTATAGTTATGGTGGGCTCAAAGGCTTTTTAGGAAATGAGACTTTAGACTTTCCCAAGTTTAACCAACAGGCCGCTCAAATGGACGCCTTTGCCCTCAACGTTAAACACAATACGGAATCTATTGTTCCGGGAGAAGAAGGCTTAAAGGATATGAAAGTGATTGAGGCTATATTTAAGTCCATTGAACAGGATGGAGCTAGGGTTTTGATTTAGTCAAAATGAAAACACTGTGGTTTTTCAACCCTTCCGTCACTGCGTGACACCTTCCCTTACTAAGGGAAGGACTCAAACTACTTCTTTTCTGACTTATATGCTTTGAACATAAACCACCCAATCCTTATCCTTATCTTTTGGTGGTAACCCTAAAGATTGTTTCCCACCGCCTTTAATGGTTTTCACTTTTCCTTTTTGAAGTTTCCCTCCTTTACGAGGGTTGTACCACAATACGGAGTATGCTCCCGTATTACCTTTTAAATCTAAGGTGGATTCACCACCATTTTTCAGGAATACCACATAGTTTTTACCTTCATTAGCTAACACAAAATCACCTTCTGAAGAAATTAAGCTATCATTTGAGACCATATCCCAAACAGGCACTTTATTATCATTAAAAAAGTCTAAACAAATTTTCCCCTGATCCCAGAATAGGTCCCTGGAGCGATAATCCTGACAGGTTAAATCGGAGTGATCATGCGCATAACCAAAATACCATTCGGTACCCCAGGCACCGGCCATCATAGCCCCCCAAAGACCATTTTTTCTGGCATCATTGTGCTCCGGATTGTCTTTGTCCGGCACCAATGAATGTTGCGCATCCCCCGGTTCATCACAAGCCACCGCCCAGGTTTTACCTTCGGCTTCCGCTTCCCTTAAAATTCTCAGCACACTGCCATGGACGTTCCTAAAATCCGCCTTGTTAGTTTGTAACGAGGCCCCTGTAAACTTGCTGTTCTTTCCGTAAATACCTGTAAACCAATTTCCGTTATGAATCACAATATGATGTTTATAAGGATCTATTGAATTTACATAATTAGCAAGCGTTAGTCTTCCCTGAACATCCACCGGAAAGGTTCTTGGCGGATTTTGCCAGTCGCCGGTTTCCTCGCACAAGTTCCAGTTTAAGGCTAAATGATGCCCGAAACGCGCTATCAATTCTCTGTAATACAACTTGGTATACAATCCAACACCACCATTATCCAATAAGCCTTGATTTTCAGCTTCCAAAGTTTTAAAGTGCAAAAACATTCCCAGTTTTTCGCCATGCTCAAACACGATTTCCCACTGATCGAGTTTCGACACGTCAAAACGGTCATAGGTATTGTAATCCACATAAGGGAATACATTTCTATCATCACCCTGTATATTCATGGTGATGAATGAAAACACATTCATGCCCTTTGAGGCTAAATAATTAACCGCTCCTATCAGGTCTTTGCCTTTACCATTTTGCCATGTTGGGTCGCTCTCATTCCAGTCCTGCTCATGGGCTTCCCAGGTCTTTACCAAATCGTCTTTAATACCATCGTTATGAAACGTACCGTCAAACTCTTCATAGGCCAAAAAATTCTCAGGAGCATCAGCACCACACTTTAAAAAATACTCACCAGTTCCCGCAAACTTTAAATAACGCTCACCTACATATTGTAAACGCCCTTTTGAACGCATATCGGGTGCCGATTTATCCGAAGCTGTTACTGTAAACTCACCTTCCTTACCATCTATAAAACCGGCTGATTTCAACTTTTTAGAAACACGCACAGCGGCCCACTTATCTTTTACAAATCGCACTTTATAAGTCCATTTCCCCGCTTCATCCGGTGAAAAATGCACACGCCATACATTACCCGATGTAGCTCCGGAGTTAGCAGCATTTCCATCGGCTGCAAAATACCCGGGAATCGTATAGGTTTTACCGGATTCATGTTTAAAGGTCACATCCAGTTTATAATTTAAAAACGGATTGTCTTTGGCATCTTCAGACGTTTTTGGCCCTTCAAAATTTAGAGTGACCTTATGCCATTTTTTTAATTCTCCTGTAATCTTTTGGGCATTTATCAATTGAAAAACACATAATAAAAGGACTCCGAATACTACTAATTTGGCTTTCATGGATTGCATATTATTTCTGTTAATTTTATTTTTTAATTTCAATTTGAATAACGTCACTTGTGATCTCGCCACTGCTGGCAGAAATCTCTAGCAAGCCTTCGTTTAAATTAGACTGCACTATAAGCAAACAACGTCCGTTAGCCGTAACTATCTTATTAGTTTGGATATCCTGAACATTATCTCTGGCTCCGTTGTCAACCCCAAGAATTTTACAGTCACCTTTAACATCAAATACCACTTCTCTATCATCAACTCTAACCGGAACACCATCTTTATCGGTTAATTCTACCTCTATATGTACAACATCGTATCCATTGGCCTTTAAAACAGTTTTATCCGGTGTGGCTGTTATAGCACCAAATGATTGTGCCGATCTTAATTGGTATTCAACAATGGTCCCGCTGGTGTGTTTCCCTTTAGCCACTAATTTACCTGAACTGAACGGTACATGCCACTTTATAATGTGGTCATGCATATTATCCGCTAATTTTTGAACTCCCAACGAGCTGCCATTCAAAAACAACTCCACTTCTTCACAATTGGTAAACACCTCCACAACGGTAGATTCACCCGCCTCATAATTCCAGTGGTCGTTGTACTTATGCCAGCCCCACATGGGAATGTATTTATCGTTTCGCCTTTTATGTAGTACGTCGCCATTCACAAACTCATAAGGAGAATCATCCATTTTAGTGGTACTGAAGTATACATGAGGTTCCTCGTTCCATAAGGTTTTAAACATATGGTAACTGGGCCGTTTATAACCTGCAAAATCCAACAAACCGCTACTACTGCCTTTTATGGGCCAGGTTCTTGACTCGCCCATATAAAAAATACCAGTCCATAAAAAGACGCCATGCACGTAATCCTTATCAATAACGGGTTTCCACTCGTGCCATTGTGCCCAGTTCTCGGTTCCTAAAATCAATTTTTCAGGATAGTTTCTATGAACATAATCATAAACCGATTGCCTGTAACTTAATCCAACAATATCCAGGGCATCCGTATACCCTGTAAAATAGCTTACCGAAGGAATCACCAGGTTTCCGGTAACCGGTCGGGTGGTATCAATTTCCTTAATCCATTTCGACAGGTTCTTTGCCATGGCTGTAAGTTCGTAGTTGTCCGGCACAGCATTTTTAAAACGCTCTTTTATTTCAGGAATTGAATAAGGTGGTTCATCATAATAATAATCTACCCTGGTAAACCCATCCATACTCACCTTTCGTTCCTTTTCCCAATAACCGGCAGCTTCCTGATAACTTGGATAGGTCCATTCAATTTCGTTACCAATACTCCACATCACTATGGATGGGTGGTTCCTATCTCTTAAAACCATGCTTTTAACATCTTCTTCTGCCCACTCGTGAATATGCTCGGTGTAGCCTTTTGTTATTTCTTCTGCCTTTTGTTGATTGAAATTATGCCTTTTATCTTTAGGGTTGTCCCATTCGTCAAAAGCTTCATCCTGTACTAAAAAGCCCATTTCATCACATAAGTCTAAAAACTCTTCCGATGGTGGGTTATGAGCCGTTCTAATGGCATTACAACCGGCTTCTTTTAAACGTTCTAATCGCCTTTTCCAAACACCCTTAGGGACTGCTGCTCCTACTAAACCGCCATCATGGTGTAGACAGACCCCTTTAAACAAAGTCTGTTTTCCGTTTAAGAAAAAGCCTTTTTCAGCATCGTATTCAATATCCCTAATTCCGAATCTTTGGATGTATGTATCTAAAAGTTGATTGTTCTCTCTAATACTAATTTTAGCGGTGTAAAGATTGGGGGTTTCAATATCCCAAAGTTTAGGGCTAATTACCTCAAAGGTTTGCTCAACTTCTTTAGTCTCATCTGCGTTCATGTCAACACTTTTGTTAACCTCAGCTACCTGATTACCCGCTTTGTCTATAATTGAAACATGTAAATCAATAGTTTTTGAAACCTCATTTTTGTTAACTACTGTATTTTGAACAGAAACCGAGGCTTTTTCCTCTGTTATGTCAGGTGTTGTAATGAAAGTTCCCCATGCCTGAATATGAACTTTATTTAAAGTCTCCAATCGAACATTTCTATAAATACCCGACCCTGGATACCATCTACAATCCAAATAGGCTGTTCTATCCGCCTTAACTGCGATGACATTTTCATTATCCCCATAATTCAGATAAGGCGTTAGATCATAATAAAAACCGATGTAACCGTAAGGCCTTTTTCCTAATAAATGGCCATTTATATAAACTTCGGAATCATTATAAACCCCGTCAAAATTAATTCGGGTTAGTTTACCGGAAGCACTTTCAGGCATCCTGAAGGTTTTTCTATACCAACCTATGCCACCAGGTAAAAATGCAGTAGCCCCTCCGGCATTTTCTTGTGTGAAAGATTCTGCTACACTCCAATCATGTGGCAGTCTAATATTTTCCCATGAAGCATCATCAAAATCTGCCTTTTCAACACCAGGCATATCACCCTTTTTAAATTTCCAGTTAAAATTAAAGTCGGTTGAAACTTCAACAACCTTTTCCTTTGCACAGGAAAAAAATAATATAACAGCACCAATTAAAACGAATTTGATGGGTTTCATAAGTCTACTTTTTATACAGTTCTTCTATAGTCCAATAACCGTCTCTTTCTCCAATCTTCTTCTTATAATTTTTGAGTCTCCATTCCGGGATAGGATTCACATTATTAAGTTCTGTTCTTATATAGGTTAACACACTGGCCAGCCATTTGTCATCCTGATGTTTCATACCTACCATAACTCCGGAATAGGTCTTCCCTTCAATAGGGCCCGTAAGCCCGTCTAAAAGAATTTTAGTAGTTATTTCCGGATCACCGGTAACGCGCTTAGACCCCACCAGTGTTGGTGCCAGGTTTTCAATACCTTTACCATCTTTTCCATGGCAGGCGGCACAAATACCTTGATAATTATGATACCCTTCTATAATGGTATTCCTGATCCTGTTATTTTTAAGCACGTGTTTTTTCTTAAGTTGCTCAATTACCGGAGGCTCCTCTTTAAGGGCCTCGGTACCTGAAATGGTCACCACTTCATTTTCAGGATGTGTTTCCATGACCCCTTTAATTAGACCCTTTGTTGTATCATTCTTATGGGTACTTAAAGACAATATAAGCTGGATAGCTACTTCAATATCTTCATCGGATTTTAAATTATCAAAAGCTTTTAACAGGTTTTCTTTACTACCTTTTAAAAACGATTCGGATAGTCTAATAGCAGCTCGTTTTACTCTGGAATCTTCGTCGGTCAAGGCCTTTAAAATAGTAGCCTCATCTAGGGCGTCCAACCCTTCCAGGGTCCAAAGGGCGTGTAATCTGGCTAACGCGGAATTATCTTTTTCAATCATTTCAACCAACAAAGGAACCACCGAAATGTCCTTTTTAAGAACAATCAATTTCTGTGCATTGATACGATACCATCCGTTATCATGACCCAAATACTTTAATAATTGCTTTGAAGATTTATCCAGTAACGATTCTACTTTTGAAGGTTTTATGTCGTCATGAACAATTCTGTAAATGCGCCCTTTACCAATGTTCTTGTCCAAACCTTTACGTGCCACTACCGGTCGTAAAAAACTACCTTTACGCACCCAGTTCCCTTCCTGAATGATGCCACGATACATATCCACTACATACAAACAACCGTCAGGTCCGGTTTTCATATCTACAGGTCTAAAATTAGCATCTGTAGAGGCCAAAAACTCGGTTTCTTTATAAGCATTCTTTAAAACCGTTTTACCATTTATGCGTTCTACTTTAGCTCTTCTTACTAATCGCCCGACGGGCTCCGGAATAAACAAATCACCATAAAGATTAGATGGCAACTTATCTCCCAAAAATATTGCCTGACCACAGCTTGCGGTAAAATGGTTCAGTGTACCGTCTTCTCTAAGACGTCTTAGTCCGCCCTGAACATCCGGTGTGCCAATAATGGGCCATACTTTTTCAAAGCCTTCCTCCCATTTACCTTCCAGTTCCAGCTCGCCATAATACGGATGTTGTTGATAGCCTAAAGCAGGTACTTCCCCTCCGGCGCTGGAATAGTATAATTGCCCTCCTTCATCTTGTGTAAGCCCCCATTGTCCGTGCGGCGCACCTACCAGTGTATCCGTTTCAATTTTCCCATGGGTGAATCTATATCTAACAGCACCTTTTGAAAGGTATAGCCAATTATCAATGCCCCAAAGCATACTAGCCGACTGGTGTTCTAAGTTGGCATTGTCGCGTTTTGGAACATCAAATAACTTGATTTTTTCATCAGCCACATTATCACCATTGGTATCTCGATAGCTCCACATATGTCTATTATACGTTTCGCCAACGATCAATCTGTCATCTAAAGGCAATATGATACGCGGTAAGATGATACTGTCAATAAAAATCGTGCTTTTATCCATTTTACCATCGTTATCCAGATCTTCTAAAACGGAAATCCTGCTCCAGGGTTCCTGCTGATTGGTTCCGTCTATGTCCTGCATATAAGTGAGCATTTCCGCCACATACATTTTACCATTCCCATCCCATTCAATAGCAACTGGTTCATTTATCATGGGCTCACTGGCTACTAATTCCATACGATACCCTTGAGGCAAATACATGGTTTTGATACTTTCCTCAGGAGATAGAAAATCAACCGGCGGATCTTTGACTATTTCAGGCTTTTCATAAATGATATCGGCATATATTTTGTCCGCTTCTTTACAACCGGAAAACAGCACTATGCTCAAGAGTATTGTTAAAATGTAAAAATGGTTTTGTAGTTTCATTTAAAATAGTTTTTCAACCGCAAAATACAGCAATCAACTTTACTTTTATATAAAAATTGACCTATAGAATATAACATATGTTTATTTAACGCCTCCACCTTCATATTCCACCGGAAATATCAAACTTAAACAAACAACAAGAATCTTCAATAAAAGTGATTATTCTATACTTGTTTTTGGTCTTTATTTCCAACTGTATATTTTGTACATAAAAAAAGAGGCTATCCAAAAAGCCTCTTTTCTTATTGTCAGGTTGAGCCGAATCGAAACTTATGATTGATTGTTAGTGATTTTAAAGCATTTCGACTGCGCTCAATGTGACATAGAGATTACTTTTTGGATGGCCTCTTTTAAAATATATTTTACAATAATTTATCCGGCCGCTAAGCTATTGGCATAGGCTACAATAACAATGCCTATTACCATACAGGTTAACCCCATATATAAAAAGTTCTTGGCCTTTCCCGACGCTTTCACCCATTCTTTGGTTATAATACCACTTACAATAGCAGTAACCACACAAGCCGTATTAAAAATAGCATAGCCTACGGTGTTTCCACTGTTACCAAGTTTATAAGCTGCATAGGCGAATAAGGCAGATGCTGCATAATGGAATACTGCCATGATCAAGATCAACACAAAATTCTTCCCAAATGCAGGCGTTTTAAAATCACCCCAGGCTTTTTTCTGAGATAATTGCCATAGGAAAAATGCTGTCATCACAATACCACCACTTAAAAAGATGGGGAACATAACCGCTACGGCTGTTACCCATTCCGCATTACCGGCTGCCTGGCTGGCTTCGTGTAAATAAGGCCTTCCCGCTGCATTGGCATAACTGAACCCGGTAGCCAATAAACCACCTATAACCGCAATTAAAATACCGGCTACCATAGAACCTTTTGCTGTTTTTTCTTCTTCTTTCTCCTCATCCTTCTCTCTGATAAAACCTGCTTTACCATTAGCAAAAACGCCAATAAGCACTACTCCCAATCCAATTAAAACAGTTGTTAAAACGTTTGATTCCGGTAAGCCTTCTTCAATATAAGGTAACAACGACCCCACTAAAATGATGGTTCCAATAAACAGTGAAAATCCTAAAGACAATCCAATGTGGTTAATGGCTTTACTCCACATCATCACTCCAATTCCCCAAAGGAATGAGGTTAATCCCATTTTAACCCAAATATCGGATGGCATGTTCCCAAAAATGTCTCCGAAGCCTTTAATCAGACCAACGGAAGCTATAATTGGTACCACAAACATGGTTAACAAGAAGAATAAACTCCAGGTGTTTTCGTATTTAAAATCTTTGGTAAATTTTTCCGGGAGTGCATAAAGCCCCAGTACTAATCCGGCGAAAATCGCAAATAAAATACCTTCAATCATAATAATTGGTTTTTAGTTAATATTAATTGGTTCTTATTTAAACTTAAAAATAGTTGTACTTGTAAAAGTCTCTCCGGCTTTGGTAACGGAGCCGGGAGCGTTCTCAATATTGGGCCCGTTCGGATAACGGTGTGTCTCACAACAAAAGCCTCTGTACTTTCCAAATTGTGTACCGTCTTCACGTTTTAAATCATCTGATGTGTACTTACCCGTATATAACAACATACAAGGCTCTGTAGTGGATACGTCTAAACTCAGATCTCCTGCCGGGTTCGATACCGATGCTGTTTGCTGTAACTCTGAATTTGGGTTATCAAACACATAAAAATGCTCAAAACCATCCCCCATGGCCTGGTGAACATCTGCTATTCGCTTACCTGTTCTTAAATCATCTGCTTTCCCATCGAGATTTAAAATAACACCTGTTGCTGCTCCCGTATCATCAGTTTCCAATCGCCTATTGGTATTGACCCGGGCCACATGGTTTTCAACAGTCTCGGCAAAACCGGTTAAATTGAAATAGGTATGATTGGTTAAAGACAACGGTGTGTCGGCATCCGGCGTAGCTTCATAATTAATATGCAACTCGTTGTTGTTATTAATACTAAAAATCACCGATACTTCAACATTACCGGGAAAACCTTCTTCCAAACTGTCACTTGACAAACTCATTTTAAGTGCTGCAGTAGCCCCGGCAACTTCAACTTCTTCAGCAGACCACATTTTTTTATCAAAACCTACTGCGCCTCCATGTAAATTATTAGGCCCACAGTTATCTGCTAAACTGTATTCGGTTCCGTTCAAAGTGAATTTTGCATCTTTAATTTGTGAACAATAACGTCCCACGGTACACCCAAAATATGGTGCATTATTCTTATAGTCCTCAGCAAAATAGCCCTCGAACGTATCAAAACCGCAAGCCACTTCTCTTACACCTCCATTTACAGGCACTTTTAATGAAGTGATTGTAGCTCCATAGTTCATTATTTTAACGGCCATACCGTTATCATTTGATAAGGTATATAATTCAACAGCCTGATCGTTATAGGTTCCGAAATTGGATTTTGTGGTACTCATGTCTTATTTAGTTTATTTTTTATTGTTCTTCAAA
The DNA here is from genome assembly GCF_028281565.1 of Seonamhaeicola sp. GTDB lineage: Bacteria > Bacteroidota > Bacteroidia > Flavobacteriales > Flavobacteriaceae > Seonamhaeicola. The sequence continues at coordinate 137,367 of NZ_JANQJQ010000021.1, read as the reverse complement.
TTCCGATAATTTTTCCCAGTCAAAAATCACCCCAACACCCGGGTAATCAGGAGCAACCGCTCTATAATTTTCCACTACCAAAGGCCTGGTAGTATATTCATCTATAGGAAAACTATGTACTTCCAGCCATCCTGAGTTTGGTTGGGACGACACTAAACTTACATGGAGCTCCTGCATACCATGAGAACATGCTGGAATACCATGTTTATCTGCTAATCTGGCTGCCGCTAACCAACCTGTAATCCCTCCACAGTTGGATGCATCCGGCTGAACAAATGATAATTTTGACTGTTCCATAGCATATTCAAATTCATGAATGGTATGTAAATTTTCACCCATGGCTAAAGGGAAACCTGTTTTGTCAACTATCTCTCCGTATCCTTTAAAATCTTCCGGAATAATAGGTTCCTCAAACCAGGTGATGTCATACTGTTTAAACCCTTCTATGGCCTTAATTGCTTTTTCAACTGACATAGAGTAATTAGCATCTACCATAAAAGTCACCTCCGGCCCTACAAACTCACGTACGGCTTTAATGCGGTCTAAATCTTCTTGAAGATTTTCTCTACCAATTTTAATCTTAACGGCTTTAAAACCTCTATCAAGGTAGCTTTGCATATTACCTAAAAGCTTTTCCAAAGAAAACATTAAATCAATACCTCCGCAATAAGCTTTACATGTGTTTCCTGCCCCGCCAGCCATTTTCCAAAGTGGTTGACCGGCTTTTTTACATCTGATGTCCCAAAGTGCAATATCTACGGCCGAAATGGCAAATGAATCAATACCCCCGCGCCCGACATAATGAATGTGCCAGCGTAATGCTTCATTGATGGCTTCAACATTTGTGGCATCCGTACCAATCAGGAAATTTTTGAAATCATAATCAATCATAGCTTTGATGGCATGGCCTCCTTTACCTCCTGTATAAGTGTAACCAGTACCTTCACTACCATCTTCTAAGGTGATCGTCGTTGTTATTAACTCAAAATGGTAATGGTCTCCATGTTTGGCATCAGAAAGCACCTCTGGTAACGGTACTTTAAAAAGACGTGTTTCTACTTTTGAAATCTTTGTGCTCATTGCTTTACTAAACTATTTTATTTCAATGTTAAATTAATTTCAGCCGGAACCGCTGAACCCAGATCTATACTTCTTTGACTAGGCAAGGCATTACTTATCATTAATTTATAATGGCCCTTCATCCAAACTTTTGCTCCTTCTAAATTGGTTTGTTTAAAATCGTTTTCTGTGAACTCAAATGCCAATGCCCTGGTTTCTCCGACTTTTAAATGCACTCTTTTAAATGCTTTTAGGGAATACACAGGCAAATAATCTTCCGTGTTTTCCGGAACTAAATACACCTGAACCACATCATCATAAGCTGCTTTTCCCGTATTGGTAACTTCTACTGAAAGCGACACCTCTTTACCACGCTTTAATTTGTTAGTACTTGCAGTGGTATTTTTAAAGGCAACTGTACTATACGACAGGCCAAATCCGAATGGATATTGGGGTTCCTTAGTCATATACTTATAGGTTCTACCTTTCATGTTATAATCATCAAACGCCGGTAATTGCTCTACGTTTTTGGGGAATGTTATAGGCAAATGTCCCGAAGGCGCCACATCACCAAACAACACATCAGCCACTGCATGGCCGCCCTGTTCTCCGGGATACCACATACAAACAATGGCATCAACCAAAGGCTCAACCTCTTCTAAAGACACCGGGCTACCGGTTCCAACCACTAAAATGATCGGCCCCTTTTTAAACTCACATAATTCTTTGATATACTGTACCTGACCAGGCGGAAGTTTTAAATCTTTTCTATCTCCTTTATGTTGAGACGCAATGGCATCTACCTCTTCACCTTCAATTTCATTTGAAATTCCAACAACCGCAATAGTAGCTTCAACTTGTCCTGCCACCCTTGGCGCCCAATTCAATGGATTTTGATTTTTATTGAAAGGCAACACACCCTGACGATAATTTAAGGAAGTTCCTAAAGACACTTTTTCGGTCACACCTTCCAAAACAGTCACCAAATTAGCAGACATGCCATAATAATTAGCCATTAAAATATTGCTGGAAGATGCGAACGGCCCTGTAACGTACAAGGTCTTAATGTTTTTATCTAAAGGCAGTACGTGGTTCTTATTCTTTAAAAGGACAATGGATTGTTGTGCTACTTTACGAGCAATCGCTTTATGGGCATCGGAATTGATCACATCCGAAGTTACTTTATTGAAAGGGTTACTTTCTTCTTTGTCAAAGAAGCCCAATTGAAAACGAATTAAATACAACTGTTTTAGCCGTTCATCAATCAATTCTTCGGTGATTAAGCCTTTATCAATAGCTTTTTTAAGGTTTTTATAAACCCAGCCACAATTTAGATTTACGCCGGTTTGCATCGCCAAAGCAGCGGCTTCTTCCGCAGTTTTCACTTTTTTGTGGCCTTTCATGATGTCACCCAAAGCCCCACAATCAGACACAATATAACCGTCAAATCCCCACTGTTTTTTAAGGAGTTCATCTAATAAAAACGGACTACTGCAAGACGGATCTCCGTATACCGCATTATAGGCTCCCATCACCCCTTTTACATGGGCCTCTGTCACCAAAGCTTCAAATGCCGGTAAATAAGTTTCGTATAAATCCAGTTTTGAAGGTGATGCATCAAAATGATGACGCAGCTCTTCAGGCCCCGAGTGTACTGCAAAGTGTTTGGCACAGGCCGTCGCCTTTAAATATTTCGGATCATTCCCCTGAAGGCCTTTTACATAAGCCACTCCAATTTTAGACGTCAGGAACGGATCTTCTCCGTAGGTTTCCTGACCACGCCCCCAACGTGGGTCTCTGAAAATATTCACGTTTGGCGACCAATAAGTTAATCCGGCATATAAGCCTCTATTCCCCATGGCTTGTGCAATCTTAAACTTAGCACGCCCCTCATCAGAAATAGCCGTAGTCATTTTTTGAATTAACTCCGGATTGAACGTTGCCCCCATGGCAATACCTTGAGGGAAAATAGTGGCCTTACCATTACGCGCAATCCCGTGAAGCGATTCATTCCACCAGTTGTATTCGGGAACACCTAAACGCTCAATGGCCGGAGAACTATTCAGGAATTGACTGCATTTTTCTTCAAGTGTCATGGCCTGAACCAATAAATCCGCACGCGTTTCAAAAGCGATGGATTCATCAAACCACTTGAAATCATTTTGAGCGACACCATAAGAAGTAACACTCAGAATTAATACAATCAAAATTCGTTTCACACGTTCTCCCATTAAAAAACGAACAGGCTCGAATTAAACATATAATTCGAACCTGTTCAGACTAACTAAATTAAACTTTATGTCTAACATAAAATGTTTTCTTCTCTAAATACTGCTCAAAGCCGTACTTCCCGTCTTCACCTCCGGAACCGGATAATTTGTATCCGTTATGGAACCCCTGATGTTGTTCACCATGACCTCTATTCACGTAGATCTCACCGTATTCCAACTCGTCATTACACTTCATGATGGTATTCATGTCATTGGTAAATACCATAGCTGCTAAACCATACTCACAGTCATTGGCATATCCTATAACTTCTTCGAAAGTTTTAAACTTTAATACCGGTAAAATTGGTCCGAAAGACTCTTCATGCACAATGGTCATATCCTGAGTTACATCTGTTAATACCGTTGGCTCAAACCAATATCCTTTTTCGAATGCTTTTCCTTCCGGTTTTTTACCTCCGGCAGCAATAGTAGCACCTTCTTTTACAGAAACTTCTACTAAGTGCTCCATGTGCTTTAATTCAGAAGCATTTACTTTTGGTCCCATATCAGTGTCTTCCAGCATAGGGTCACCTACTTTAATCTCAGCGACTTTAGCTAAGAATTTTTCCATAAACACCTCATAGATATCTTCATGAATATACATACGTTCATTACAAGTACAAACTTGTCCGCAGTTATCAAAACGTGAATGTAACGCTGCATCTACAGCTGCATCAATATCAGCATCGGCAAATGCAATAAATGGTGCTTTACCACCTAGTTCTAACTGAACATGTGTTAAGTTTTCAGCAGCAGCGCGAGCAATACTTTGTCCTACGGGAGTTGACCCGGTCATAGTAATCATCTTAGTAATTGGACTTTCTACCAAAGCGTTACCCATAGCTCTTCCCGGCCCTGTTAAGATATTAATGACCCCTTTAGGGATGCCCACTTTATTAGCTAAATCTCCTAATTCTAATGTAGCGATAGGCGTTTCAGAGGTAGGCTTAATAACTATGGAGTTACCTGCTACTAATGCCGGTCCTAATTTACGACCTGCCAAAGCCAATGGAAAGTTCCAGGCTGTAATGGCAACCACTACGCCTTTAGGAATTTTTTGGATCCAGATCTGCTCATTCGGATTATCTGAAGGGATGATATCACCTTCAATTCTACGAGCACCTTCTGCAGCATATCTAATGAATGATGCTGTAACAGCTACTTCAAAACGGGCTACTTTTAAAAGTTTACCTTGCTCTTTGGTTAACAATACCGCTAATCGTTCATTATTAGCATCAATTTCATCAGCAAATTTGTATAACAAATCAGCCCGCTCTTTAGCCGGTATTTTTTTCCATTCTTTCTGTGCAGCTTCAGCAGCTTTTAAAGCTTCAACAGCTTCTTCTGCCGTACCATTTTGCACACGTGCCACAACTTCTTCAGTTGAAGGACTAACAATGTCTATGGTTTCTCCTGAAGTTGATGTTTTCCATTCACCATTAATAAATAACTGGTATTCTTTTACTTGACCCATAATATGTAATTTATTTTTTAATTTTAGGTTTTCTATGATTATCCATTCTTACTGCAGCTTTCCCTTCATATAAGCGCTTTAGTTGCCATAACGGACGCTCTAAAGTCAGCTCCCACTCGAATAGTTTTTTGTAAAGTTCACGAACCAGCTCCGGGTTTTCGGCTGCTAAATCGTTTACTTCTGAAATGTCTTCTTCTATGTTATAAAGCTCTGCCGGTCTATCCGGAAATCGAATGAGTTTCCATTCATTATGACGAATAGCCCCTCTGGCTTCCTTTTTCCAATACAGCGTTTCATGCGGTTTTCCTTGGTTCTTACCCGTTGCGTACGGCATCAGGTTCACACCATCCAACCCTTCAATTTTTGAAGTATCACCGCCTCCAACTGTTACAAATGTTGGCAACAGATCTAAAGTTGAAATGGGGTTAGTATAGGTTGTATTTGCTTTTAGCTTACCTGCCCAGGACATCAAAAAAGGAACTCTGATCCCGCCTTCCAAATGATTTGCCTTAGTGCCACTTAAAGGGTCATTAGAAGAATGATTTGTATCTGAAGGCCCGCCATTATCATTTGAAAAAACAATTAGGGTATTTTCACTTAGCCCCAATTCTTTAACTTTATTAAGCACCCTGCCAATAGCCCTATCCATTCCCATGGTCATGGCTGCAAGTGTACGACGTCTTCCTGTTAAATGTGCCGGTACTTTTTCTAAATCATCTTTACGTGCTTCCATAGGTGTATGCACCGCATTGAAAGATAAGTATGCGAAAAATGGATCTTCTTTGTTTCGTTCTATAAACTCTATTGTTGCATCAGCTAAATCGTCGGTTAGGTATTTTTTGGGTTCTTTAAAATCTTCAAAATCTTTTTCTAACTTACCTTCAGGCTTTTTTTGCTTATCAGCTTCACTCATCTCCCAATAACTACGTGCCCCTCCTCTGAATCCGTAGAATTCATCAAAACCACGGTTTGTTGGGTGATATCTATCCGCATGCCCCATGTGCCATTTACCAAAAATAGCAGTTCTATAACCTAATTCTTTCAGATAATCAGCTATTGTAATCTGGTCTACCGGAAGCCCCATTTCATGCCCCATTAAAGCCGAGCTATTACTCATATAACCCCGAACATTATTCTCTTCAAAACCAAACTTTTGCTGGTACTTACCTGTTAACAATCCTGCACGGGATGGCCCACAAACCGCAGCAGACACATAAGCTTGGGTAAACTTAACGCCACTGGCTGCTAGTGCATCTAAATTAGGTGTCTTAAAATCTTTACTTCCATGAAATCCAAAGTCTGCGTATCCAGCATCATCAGAAAAAATGAACAGGATATTAGGTTGTTGCGCCACTAGTTTTTGATGGCCACACAAGGTGACCATCAAAACTAACAGCAATAGTTTAGTATAGTTGAAAGTTGCTTTGAAATTCATTGATTGTTGGAATTGGATTATCTACCCATCCAGCCACCATCCACAAGAACGATAGCGCCACTCATATAAGCCGCAGCATCAGACGCTAAGAATACAGTTGGCCCTGCAAAATCTTCCGGGTTACCCCAACGTCCTGCCGGAATTCTCGATAAAATAGATTCGGCTCTTACCGGGTCGTTACGTAAAGCCTCCGTGTTATCCGTTGAAATATAACCCGGCGCAATAGCATTTACATTAACACCTTTTCCTGCCCACTCATTAGCGAATGCCATGGTTAACTGGCCCACAGCTCCTTTACTTGCTGCATAACCAGGTACCGTAATACCTCCCTGGAACGTTAATAATGATGCTGTGAAAATGATCTTTCCATACCCTCTGGCAACCATTTCTTTACCAATCTCTCTGGTTAAGATGAACTGTGCATTTTGGTTTACTTCAATTACTTTATCCCACATCTCATCCGGGTGTTCTGCCGCCGGGGTTCTTAAAATAGTCCCGGCATTATTTACCAAAATATCTATTTGAGGATGGTCTGCCTTTACGGCTTCTATAAAAGCGTATAACGATTTTCTATCGGAGAAATCACATTGATACGCACTAAAGCTTTTTCCTTTTGCTTCTACTTCTTTAGATACTTCACTTCCTTCTAATTCCAAAGATGCCGACACACCAATAATATTGGCACCCGCCTCTGCTAAACCTACAGCCATAGCTTTACCAATACCACGTTTACAACCGGTTACCAATGCTGTTTTTCCTTCTAAGCTGAATTTATTTAAAATACTCATTGTTATGTTTTTAATTTTTTATAGTTAATGTTGACCGTCATACTTTGACAGCACTTCGACTGTGCTCAGCATGACATACGTTTGATTAAAGTTGGCAATCCATTAAGACTTTCATGCCGTCAGGATTATTGTCGATGTTCTCGAATACTTTTTGAATGTTTGATAAGGGTTGTACATCTGTGATCATATCTTCAAACGGCAATTCATTGGCCGTGATCAATGAGATTGATTTTTCATAATCTTCTTTTTCATAAACACGGGCTCCAATTAATTTTAATTCTTTCCAGAAGAATTTGAACAGGTTTACCGGTTTTGGTTGCCCATGAATAGCCACCATAACGATACGACCTCTAATGCCGGCCACTTCAGTCATTACATCTAATGCCGGTTGTACACCTGCCACTTCAAAAACCACATCAGCTAATCTGCCTTCTGTTTTGGAGCGTACATACTCCACCAAATCCACATCAATAGGACTTACCGCTTCAAGCCCCATAGATTTTGCTTTTTCAATTCTTGTTGGATTCACCTCTGAAATAATGACCTGAGCCCCCACTTCTTTGGCTACCATAGCCACCAACAGCCCGATCGGGCCACCACCAAGAACCACGGCAGTTTCGCCTGGTTGCAATCCGCTTAAACGCACATCATGCGTTGCTACCGATAAGGGCTCAATTAAAGCCGCTAGTTTTAAATCGGTCTGCGCTTTTAACTTGTGCAGAGTGAATGCCGGCACATTCCAATATTGCTGCATGGATCCCGGACTATCAATCCCGATAAAATTCAATTCCTCACAAATGTGATTAAACCCTTTGTCTGATGGTTTTGCTTTTCTGTCGTCTAATGGACGCACCACCACTTTATCACCTTCCGAGAATCCATCAACACCAGAACCAACGGCGTCAATAACTCCTGACATTTCATGACCAATGGTTTGCGGCATGGCCACTCTTTTATCCATCATCCCATGATAAATATGTACATCTGTTCCACAAACTCCCGAGTAGGCTACTTTTATTCTTACTTCACCCTCAGCCGGAGCTTCGATCTCTTTTTCTACAACCGAAAACCTCTTATTACCTTCGTATTGCGTTGCTATCATTTTAGTTTAATTTAAAATGTTGTTATTAATTATTTTAAAAAGTTCAGTACCGAAATACTAAACAATCTTAGTCTTATTTTTTTTAGTGAAACGAAACAAATGTCCTTTTATACACCACATTTATCCGTAGACTTAAAAACCCGAATAAAACTGCCAAAATACGGCCTCCGGATTTACTCAAGTTTAATTTTAAAAAAGTTTCAAATAAGAAACAAGTTCATAATATGAAACAAATATACAATAAAATTTTGTTTTCAATATCATGAAATCAAAAAAAGTTATTCACTGATTTTAAAGCATTTAAATCAGAAAAGTAAAACAAATAAAACCGAAAAGACAGTTGAGAAACTGTTACAAAAAGAAAAGGTTAAAAAACAGCTCTTATTAAGACGCTACATACCCTAATTTAGCAGAAATCTCCAAAGCATATTTTGAGACTATTTTACCTTTTTCATGAAATTCTTCATGTGGCAGTCGTCCATGCGGAGCCGTTATCCAAAGTGACGCTACGGGATACCCATATTCATTAAAGACCGGCGCACCAATACAATGTATCCCTTGTATATCTTCCCCATTATCAAAAGCATACCCTTGTTCTTTTATTTCTTTGAGCAGCTCTCTAAATACTACTTTTGATGTAATGGTATTTTTTGTGTATTTGGTAAGCGTCATTTGCTTAATAATATTATCCGATTCTTCATGAGGTAAAAAAGCCAAAATAGACTTACCTCCAACAGAACTGTGTAAATTAAATTGCGTACCACGCTCAACAAACAACTTAACCGGATATGAAGAAGCCACCTGCTCTAAAATGGTGCCTTTTTTAGAACCTAAAATAACACCCAACATAACCGATTCTTTTAATTCATCCCGTAAGGCCCGCATGACATCAATAGATAACTCTACTATACTTTGTTCATTCATTGATGAAATACCCAAGGTTACCATTTTTCTGGATAAGGTGATCTTTTTAGTAGTTTCGTTTTTTTGAAGATAATTTTTAAATATTAAGGTATTTATAATACGAAACGCACTGGTTTTTGAAATATCCAAAGCCTCAATGATTTCAGCCAGGGTCAAACCTTGCGTATGATTTGCCAATAGTTCAATTATTAACAGACCGCGTTCTAAATTTGGAACGTTATAATTTGACTTAACGTCATTGGATTCTTTACTCATATTCAGTCAGTGTAGTTCAACAAAAATAACATTATTTAACAAATCGAAATAAAAGGCAAAAAAAATCAACCACAACACCATGTTACGGTTGATTCAATTATAATATAGTTATAATGTTATTTACTGTCTCCTTTTGATTCCCCCTTAGCGGTATGTGATGTTCTTCTTTTGGAAGAAAAACGCATGATACTTTGATAATTGTAACTATTATAAACATGCGTTAAGCCCCAACGAAGAATCTCTGTGGGTTCTTTTTCAGTATCAGCTGTTCTGTTCAATCCGATGGCATGTGCATCCACACTTTTCAAAACCGACATGATCTCAAAATTAATACCATCCGGCGCCCATTGGATCGTGTTTTTTTCAGGCCCATCCGTAGTAATTAAAGAAGCAATGCCACCGTTGTACGGCCATACACAAATCTCATGACCACTATTACTAATTGGGTTATAAGGTGATTTCACATAAGGCCCTAACGGATTATCTGCTATTGCTACCCCATGACGGATTTGACGCCCGCCAAACGTGATCTCTTCTCCCATTTGCTCACCTTTATAATACAAGTAAAACTTACCATCATAAGGAAGAATACAAGGGTCATGCACTTTATGACTATCAAAATCCCCCTTTTTTATAACAGAACGCCTATCTTGTAAATTGTCTCCTTTCCAAACACCGTTGTCTGCAGGACTTAAAATAGGTTCTTCAAGTTTTGTCCAGGGGCCATCCGGTGAATCTGCCCATGACAAGCCAACCTGGTTTTTCACTCTTACATTATAAGGTGACTTTACAGTTTGATAACATAAATAGTACTTCCCTTCATGCTCCATAATTTCAACAGTAAATACGGAACGATCATCATAAGCTCCCTTTTCACCTCTTTTAACAGCTACACCTTCTTCTTTCCAGGTCCATCCATCTTCAGAGGTTGCATACCAAATATCACATCTATCCCAGGGGAACACTTTTTCATTTTCGATATCCCCTCCAAAACCTTGAGTTTCTCCGGTACTTTTTGAATACCAAACATAATATTTACCATTATGCTTGATCATAGCACTGGGGTCACGTCTTACAACGCCTTCTTCATAAGCCAAATCACCTTTTAAGGGTTTAAGTTTTCCAAATTCAATAAACCATTCATTTCCAAGGTCCACGGGCCATTTCAATGCCCTTTTTGAAGCTGCGCTTAAATGGTTTACATCTGTAATTCCTAAATGATCTAGTTGTTCATCCGTTATTTTCATTGCTTCCTGATTTACGTGTTCATGTCCATGAGCTTCTTCCTGTGAAGGCTTGGAATTGCACCCTGCCATGATAATTGCTAATAATAAAATTGTTATTGAATTTAATGTTTTTTTCATTTGCCCTTTAGTGTATTTTAGTTGATATGTACATAATTCTCGCTTCAAAGTTAAAATAAGACTAAGAAAATCATCAAATTTAAACTTGACAAAAACTATACTTACAAAAATATTAACAAAGAACGACTGCACTAACAACAAATAAACCAAAAACTAGAACAAATCTCCAAACACTTATAATCAAACATTTAAAAATGGGTCTTTTCATCTGTTTATTTTTATTGTTTTTTATTTGTCATACTTCGACTAAGCTCAGCACAGGAATGTAATTACTCATATGGTTTTTATTTCAAATTAATGAATTCGTGAATCTATGATTTCGCCATTAAACATTTCGACAAGCTCAATGCAACGCATCTTGGTGAGTATTACCGTTTAGTTATTATGGCTCATTTCATACTTTGAAAAGATAAACATTTGTTTTAGGAATATAGACATAAGTTTTGATGCAAATCCCATTAAATAATGATTTTTGAATAATTTGATTTTCAAGTCAACCAAACTAACTAAATAACCAAAATGATTTTTACTAAGTACTTACTCAAAAGCAAATTCACTTATTTGCTATTATTAAGCTTTATTTTAATTTCATGCAGCGGAAGTGATCCCAACACCGAAGAACAATCTGTCTGTACAAGAACCTGTTCTCCGGGTTTTATTCTTAATTCTGAAGATTGTTCCTGCGAACCTGAGCCCTGCACCAAAACTTGCGATTCTGGCTACACCTTAAACTCAAATTCCTGTGAATGCGAATGCACCAAAACCTGTCCTTCAGGATTTACATTAAATACAGCCTCCTGTGAGTGCGAAGAAGATTTTGTTGCCAATGTGATAGAAGTTGAAACCGAAAGTATTACAGTGATAGATGATTGGAAAGAAAGAACGACGATAGCTGATTTTTCAGGTGATGGCTACATCATTTGGGAAGGACCTAATCAATTCTGGAGAGGAGAAGCCAATATTGGTGCCGCCGGCAGATTAACATATAAAATAAATATCCCTAGAGCTGGAACCTATCAATTTAATTGGAGATCATACATTGGAAAGGTGGACCCAAGTAATCCTACGACGGAACACAACGATAGCTGGCTAAGGTTCCCTGATGCCGATGACTTCTACGGAAAGAGAGATGGAAGCATTGTTTACCCAAAAGGCTCAGGTAAAACTCCAAATCCTGCAGGCGAAAACGGCAACGGCTTCTTTAAGGTTTATATGAATACGGGTAATGCCTGGACATGGACCACCGGAACCTTTGATAATAATTTCCACTCCATTTTTGTACGCTTTGACGAAGCTAAAGAATATACAGTCGAAATTGCTGCCAGATCAGATCATCATGCCATTGACAAGTTTAGACTTACTGAACAAGAGCCGGAATAATTAAATAACTCAAACCCTGTTTAACAGATTATTGTCACTTCAAGTCGGCCCGAACAGGCTTGAAGTGACATTAGTTTTATATTATAGTTAATTTCGGCATTTAAATACCCAGAACAAACTTTGGAAACTCAGATCTTAACTGAAGGGCATCTACATCCTCCTTTAAAATAGCCGTTTCCCAAACATATACATTTTTTAAGTTCGTTAATTTTGAAAGCGGCTCTAAACTTGCCCTGGTAATTTTAGTTCCGTAAAGGTTTAAACTCTCTATAATTGGATTTGAAATCTGAGACACCCCTGCATCGGTAAGCGGATTTCTACTGAGTTTCAATTTCTGAAGATTACTAAAGGTATTTATGATCTCCAAATGGTCATCAGTAACCTGATTGTCCTCTAGATGCAACCAAAGCACATTGTCTTTTATTTTTGCCAGTACTTGAAGTTTTTTGCCCAATTCCCCCATGTTATTCTCCGTAATGGTTTTTGACGGTAACACTACGGCATAGATATTTGAATCAAAAACCAGTTCAGATACAGTAAATCCTTCCGAAATAATCTCCTGCAAAACACTTTCTTCGACTTTTGTAACCACAGGTAATTCAACTTTATTCGGATCGTTACTTAATCCCAACATGACTGATGCTATTTCTTTAATATGCTCTGATGTTTCAACATGCCCGACTTTAGTACTAAATCCGGCAGCAGCATGATCGATCCAGTATTTTACTATGTCGATTTCCTCTTCTGTTAAAGGTGTTTTCCCCTCAGGCGGCATAAAATCGTCATGATGCGGATTTAACAACACCCTTTTGACTATTTCAGACTCCAATGATTTACCGGCTATCAAGGCATCACCTCCTTTACCTCCTTTCATAATCGAAAGGGAATCAATTAGGGACAATCCGCCTTTTTTCTTACTTTCATTATGACAACTGGTACATTTTGCATCCAAAATAGGGGCTACCAAATAATCAAAGACTACTGCATCCTCTACTTTTGCAACGGGAGTCAAGATGGTTTCCTCCGTGTTATTAAACGGCATGTACTTGGTCAAATAGTCACTTCCGTGCGTCAAATTACCACCATAGTGACCCGTAACACTCAGTAGAATGACTATTAACGTAATGGTTGAAATATTGGCTTTCAGGCTCTGTTTCTCTTGAAGTTTTATCTTGCCAGTCCTGATTAGCCAAGCGACTAAAACAAGTACCGTTGTAACGATACCAAACCAAAAATGGCTATCCAGCATGCCTTGCTCATAATCGCCACTTAAGGACAACATATACCCCAAAACACAGGCCAATACAGCGGACACAAATCCGCTCAATAAAGCCAAAGGAACCGCACTGGTTAAAGCTTCATACTGCTTTTTTCTACCAAGAAGTTCCAGCATAAATGCAAAAAATAAAAACCCGATAGGAAGGTGAACAACTAATGGATGAAATCTTCCTAAAAACAGTACAAAGTCTGACGTTTCACTCATAAAATAAAAGGTAAATTCTTTAGATGCGTGTTAGTTTGTATGGCGCTGAATGGTTCGCATTCCACTGGCAGATGTATATATTTTTATCCTCGTCTATACACACGTCATGACCATGTAAAATTGGTTTTTCGTCAATTTGATAAGACTTTTGAAGTACACCATCTTTATAAACGGGTTCTGTACCTCCCGGATTAGACACTACTTTATCACCCTCCATAATGGTCACAAAGCCCGTATGATCTCTCCAATTGGTTTTTCCAACCTTGGGTTGCGACCAACATACCCCTGCATATAAATTGTTATCGTCAAAAACCGCTCTACATACTTGCATATTAGGCATGTTCACAGTTTTAATGTACTTACCATCTAAAGTGTAATATTTAAAACACTGTTGTGAACGTGAAGTACAAACCACCATAGGGTTACCTGGTTCGCGATAATCAATAGCTACACCGTGCGCACTTACTAATTTGTAATTTGGATCGGGATTATCGCTACCACCCCAATGACGAATGTAGCGTCCATTAGAATCATATTGAATGATTCTGCTTTGCCCATAGCCATCGGCTACATAGATATCCCCGTTAGGCCCTATGGCTGTTTCGGTAGGACAAAAATCTTCTCCCGGCTTATAAACACCAATAGTCACAGGGTGCCCAATATCAAAGATCACCTTGCCGTCAACCGTAGTTTTTGCCACACGGCCATTGTGCTTTACCATTTTATTATTTTTACCCAATGCCCATCCGGAGTCGGTGATATACAACATGTCTTCACCGCCTTCATCGTGAAGGGTTAATCCATGACCTCCCTGATATGCCGTACCCCAATAATCCAACAACTTACCCGATTTATCAAAGATCAGGATATTATTCTGCGGATGGTCTCCAACCATAATCAAACGTCCTTTACTATCCATTACCATCTCATGACAATTGAGTAAAGGGATCCTGGTAGAACTCATTTGAGCCCAGTTCTTTGTGAGTTTATATCTGTAATCACCATGTCCCAGAATGGTATCGGTTTCATTCAACAAATGATTTGACGCTTTATTTTTTGTTATAATTGAAGCTCCAAAAACCGATGAAGAGGTTGCCAATGCAGCTCCTGCCAATCCTGTTTTCTTTAAAAAGTTTCTTCTTGTAGACATATTAAAAATTTTAAGTTAGGATATCTTTTACCAGGTGGCCATGAACATCTGTCAGTCTATAGCGTCTACCCTGATGTTTAAATGTTAATCGCTCGTGATCTACACCAAATAAGTGCAATAAAGTCGCGTGAAAATCGTGTACATGAACGGGATCTTTAGTGACGTTGTAGCTGAAATCATCCGTTTCACCATAAGAAAACCCTGGCTTCACTCCTGCTCCGGCCATCCACATGGTAAAGGCTTTTGGGTGATGATCTCTTCCGTAGTTTTTCTTAGTCAATTGCCCTTGTGAATACACAGTTCTTCCAAACTCACCGCCCCAAACAACAAGCGTGTCTTCCAGCATCCCTCTCTGTTTAAGATCTTTAATTAGAGCAGCTGTAGCCTGATCTGTTTGTCGTGCCTTATTTTTAACACCTCCGGGACAACCAATATGCTGGTCCCAACCTTGATGATATAGTTGGACAAACTTCACACCTTTTTCCAATAATTTCCTTGCCATTAAGCAGTTGGCCGCATAGGTTCCAGCGTCCCTACTGTCCTTTCCATACATTTCAAAAATGTGCTCCGGCTCATTGGAGGTATCGGTTACTTCGGGAATGGAGGTTTGCATTCTAAAAGCCATCTCATATTGGGTCATTCTGGCCTGAATCTCAGGATCCCCATAGGCATCATGCTGAATGGAGTTCAATTTATCTAAATAATCCAGCATTTTTTTCCGGTCGGTTCCGTCGTAATTATCCGGATTGTTTAAGTATAATACGGGATCTTTCCCGGAACGGAATTGCACGCCTTGATGCTCTGTTGGCAAAAATCCGTTGCCCCATAAACCTGCTTTAAGGGGTTGGCCTTTTCCGTTTTTGGAAATCAAAGTAATGAAAGTTGGTAGATTTTCATTGTCAGACCCCAATCCATAACTTAACCACGACCCAATCGATGGTCTACCGGGTAATTGATGTCCGGTCTGCATAAAAGTCACTGCCGGCGTATGGTTAATCTGATCCGTTTGCATGGATTTGATGAAACACAAGTCATCAACCACTTCCGATAAATGCGGCATGATTTCGCTCACCCAGGCTCTGGACTCACCGTATTGTTTGAATTTAAACAGTGAAGGCGCCACGGGTAAAGTACTTTGACTTCCACTCATCCCCGTTAATCGTTGCCCACCAATAACCGATTCCGGTAAATCTTTACCAAACATATCCACCAACCTGGGTTTATAATCAAATAGATCCAATTGCGACGGACCGCCACTTTGGAACAAATAGATAATCCGTTTTGCTTTTGGTAAGTGATGTGGCAAGCCTAGCTTATTTTTTGCAAAGGCATTGACCCCCGCTCCAGAATTTCCAATGGAACTCCATGCTTTTTCAGTATTCAGTAAACTCCCTAAGGCCAGCGCCCCAATACCTAAAGAGGTCTTCTTTAAAAAATACCTCCTGTCTATTTGCTTTTCAATGCTTTGAAGATCTTTATTGTTCGATCTCAATATATCATGATGATCACACATAATGAACTATTTTATCGTTTTGTTATAAAGGCATCCGAATTGATTATTGTAGATGCCACAACGGCATTTGCAGCCACCAGGGCTATATCATCCTGGGGATCAATTTTATATTCCCCTATACTAATCCAACCTCGTGCCTTCGCATTGTTGTTTCTGAACTTTTCAAATTCCGACTTTTGTAAATCCGTAAGCACCTCCAGTTCTTTTGGTTTAATGGTTCGACCCGTTAACTTTCTATAGGTTTTAGAAATACCTTCGTCTAAGCTATCATACTCGACCATCTTTTTACCTAATACCCTTGCCGCTTCCACAAAGGTTGGATCATTCAATAAGACAAGCGCCTGCAAAGGCGTATTGGTTTCCTGCCTTCTTGTAGTACACAAGTCCCTTGATGGTGCATCAAAGGTGGCTATGGTTGGATGTGGTACCGTACGTTTCCAGATGGTGTACATACTTCTTCTATATAATTCTTCACCTGTACCCTGCTCATAGGTTCCACCACTAACACGCCATAATCCCGGCGGTTGATAAGGGTTCACACTTTCTCCTCCAATTTTTTCACTTAACAACCCTGAAGCATATAAAGCGTTATCCCTTAACATTTCACCAGATAAACGCTTCGAAGGCCCTCTGGCCAGCAGCAAGTTTTCGCCATCCATTTCCATCAGCTCCTTACTAGCCGTACTACTTTGTTGATAGGTGTTGGACATCATAATGGTTTTGTGCAATGCTTTTACATTCCATCCGGATTTAATGAATTCCAATGCCAACCAATCTAATAGTTTTGGATGTGTAGGTAATTCGCCCTGGTTTCCAAAATCTTCGGCGGTTTTAACAATACCTCTTCCAAAAAGATTTTGCCAATAACGATTCACCGTCACTCTGGCTGTTAATGGATTATCGGGATGCGTTAACCATTTGGCCAAACCAATTCTATTTTTCTCTAAACCTTTTGGGAATTCAAATATTTCTGCCGGGGTATTTGGGAACACAGAATCTGTTGGTGAATCATACTGCCCCCTATCCAACACATAGGCTTGCCTGGGAGTTTCGCTTTCCTTCATCACCATAATCTGTTTCACATTATCCATGCTATCAACCAAAACCAACCTTTCTTTTTCCAGTTTATCAAGAACTGAATTATATGGTTTCGAATTAACTGAGAGATAATATTCTGAAAGCGCTTGTTTTTCTTCCTTGGTTAAATTAGCATAAGATTTTTGCTTAATCCCATTTAATTTATCGGCATTGGAAATTTGCAGGACCTCAATTTCGGTAAGTTCTTTTTCAAAAACCATTAAATTATCCACTACCGCACCTCTAATACCTTTTCCTCTCCAAACCGCACCAATTCGTAAACCAGGCTCTATGATAGGGCTATTTTCATATAATTGTAACCCATGAAATATGATGTCTTTATAAAGGTTATCAAAAGTCGTCTTAGTTCGAAGTTTTTTACCATCCATGTAAATAGAAACTCCACTTGCTTTACTGGAACCATCATAGGTCATGGTGAGTTGCACCCATTTTTCTTTTGGCACATTTTCTAAAGACTCCACTACAAGGGCGTTATCAGGCCATACATGTGCCAATAATACTTCTAGTTTATTGTCTTTAATTTTCAAATGATACCCTCTAAAACTATGTAGTTCCGGACTATTCATTTTGTGAAAAACAACCCCTGTTTCTAAATCTTCAGGCAGAAAAACATCTATACTAATTGAAAAGGCTTCGGCCCTTTGATAAATACCAATTTTATCAAGATCCAGCCAGGTGTCACCATCCATATAAAGTCCTTTACCTTGAGCGCCTTTTTTGAATACAGTAGGCTCATTATCAGCAAACTGTTGGCGCATACGAACGTTGTTTTTACCATTGCCACCAATGCTATTTACCAGTTTACCATTATCAAAATTAAATGCAGCCACCAAAGCCTTTGGTTTAGCTTTAGATGGAATCGTTTTATAACCTTGCTTAGCAATCCAGTTTTCAGCCTTTTCCGTTTCTTTATTTACAGTTTCTTCAAGTGTTGTCTCTGTATCATCAACAAGCGTTTCCAGGTAAGCGATTACTTTCTCCTGTTCTTCAGTTGGAATCATCATGGCAGGAACCGGAGTTGCATTATCCCAGGAAATCAACCCGGTTTCGTCTACATTGTTAAAGAAACTATATAGTTGGAAATAATCCTTTTGAGAAATAGGATCATATTTATGGTCGTGACATTTGGCGCATTCCAAAGTCAAGCCTAAAAAGCCTTGCCCCATAACCACTGTTCTATCAGACACATACTCAGAACGGAATTCTTCATCTATAATCCCGCCTTCCATATTTTGGGGGTGCAACCTGTTAAAGGTTGTTGCCAACTTTTGCTCCCTTGAGGCATCAGGCAGCATATCTCCCGCCATTTGCCATAGAATGAACTGGTCATATGGCATATTTTCATTAAAACTCTTAATGACCCAGTCACGCCAGGGCGACACATCTCGATAGCGATCCACACTATAACCATGGGTATCTGCGTATCTTGCCAGGTCCATCCAGTCCAAAGTACGCTGTTCCCCATAATTTGGAGAAGCTAAAAGACGGTCTATTTGTTTTTCAAAAGCGTTAGGGGAAGTATCCTTTAAAAAAGCGTCTATTTCTTCTATTGTTGGAGGTAAACCGGTCAAATCGATAGAAGCCCTCCTTAGTAATAATTCCTTATCAGCCCTTTTTAAAAGTTTTAAATCGCGCAGTTCCAATTCCTCCAACACAAAATTGTCAATAGGGTTAGCCACCTGATCTTCATTTTTTACTTCTGGAATTTCGTGATTTTCCGGCTTTAAGAAGGCCCAGTGGTCTTTATACTCCGCGCCATCTTCGATCCACTTAATTAAAACGGCCTTTTCATAATCACTTAAAGTTAAATGTGAACTAGGCACCGGCATGATCAATTCGGGATCATCGGTCATGATACGATGAAAAAACTCGCTCTTCCCTAAATTCTTGGGCTTAATGGCAACCCTTCCAGGATTCTCAGGCAATTCGGAATAGGCCGCTTCGGCATTATGCAACTGCACCCCTCCCTTAATATTGTTTTTATCAGGTCCATGACAGAGAAAGCACTTATCTGATAAAATAGGCTTGACATGCTGATTAAAATCTAACTTTTTCGGAAGTTTATCATACTCCATAGCCACGGTATCGGGAATACCCGGACCGCCACACGAAAATACCATGAGCACCCCTACCACCAGAGTGCAAAAACTCATACCTTTTGACATAAAAAAATTACTCTTGAAATTTTTTTTCAAATATAAACGAAAAAAACATAATGCCATCTGTTCAAATCAGGTTATAAATTGTACATTTCCGATATTTTTTGTTTATTTTACGAAAAGCTACTATATTTTTTTTATACAAAGCAGTTATTTCTACTAAAAGAAACTTACATAAAACCATTCCATGCAAAAACTCTCGCAACCTATAAAACTTGATTTGCTGCACATTGGGTATGCCAAATTAGATGAAAAATGGAACTATGATAATGTTATAAGCCCTTTTTCCAGACTCTTCTACGTAACAACGGGAAGCGCCAAAGCCTACCATACAAATCAGGCATTTGAATTACGTCCCGGCTATATGTATTTAATTCCCAGTTATACCTATAACAGATACAAATGTGATGAATATCATGAACAATACTATATTGGATTCTTTGAAGAAATTATGGAAGGGCTTTCTATTTACACTTTAAAATCCTTTAAATATGAGGTAAAGGCCACCACCTCAGACATCCATTATTTCAATAGGCTCCTTGAATTAAATCCGGATATTTCCGTAACGAATAATGATCCGAAAGCCTATGTAAACAAACCTTCTCTACTTAATTTCCACAAGAAAGACAGAGTCCTAAACTCCAGTCAATATCTTGAAACACAGGGCATTTTATCTATTTTACTATCAAGGTTCATTGATGATGATGACGATCAAATGATTGAGAAAAGCAGCACTAAGAATAACCTGGAAAAGGTTTTAATTTACATTGCCGAACATTTACATGAGGCACTTTCTGTTCAAAATTTGGCAAATTACTGTCATTTAAGCACGGATCATTTCTCGAGAATCTTTAAACAAAACTTTGGAGTAAGGCCTTTAAAGTATATACAATCCAAGCGTGTTGAAAGAGCCCAGTTATTACTCCTCACAACCTATGATTCTATGCAGCAAATAGCTGAAAAAGTAGGGTTTGACAATATATCTTACTTTTCCAGAATCTTTAAAAAAATAACCGGTAAAACTCCTGGAAGTTTTAGAAAAGAACAGCTAAACGTATAATACACTTAGTGAAAATCCTAACAGATGCCAACTAAGCAGTTATTTTAACCATTTGTGGCATAGTTCTGTATATAATTAACATTTTTATCTTTAAAGAGTGTTTAATTTTGCTTTCAGGACAAATCACAAACAACTAAACTTCTAAACTTACACACATGCTTTCACTGCTAAAAAAACTACTCCCTTTGGTGGCTTTTATTATGCTTTTTAACTGCAATAACACCACCAAAGAAAAGTCTGCAAATGAACCGGAAAAAACAGAATCTACCGAAAAAAAACAACCAAACATTATAGTTGTTTTAACCGATGATCAAGGTTGGGCTGATGTAGGTTTTAACGGTGCAACCGATATTCCGACCTCTAATCTGGACCGTATAGCCAAGGAAGGGGTTATCTTTTCAAACGGCTACGTGTCGCACCCTTACTGCAGTCCTTCAAGAGCCGGTTTATTAACAGGAAGATATCAGGCACGTTTCGGACATGACTGTAACATGCCATACCACGGAGAAAATGATGCAACCGTTGGAACACCTTTATCTGAAAAAATGATTTCGGAAGCCTTAAAAGAACAAGGTTATAAAACAGCCGCTATTGGTAAATGGCATGTTGGGGACCATCCCGATCTACATCCTAATGCGCAAGGATTTGATCACTGGTTTGGTTTTCCGGGAGGTGGTATGAATTTTTGGGGAACTCCTAACGGCCCGTTAAGAACAATCCTAAGAAACGGTGAAGCAGTATCGGAAGACGAACTAAGCTACCTGACGGATGATTTCACCGATGAAGCCATCAGCTTTATTAACCGGGAAAAAGGCCATCCGTTCTTTATTTATTTGGCTTATAATGCACCACATGCTCCGGACCATGCTACTGAAAAATACTTAGAGCGCACCAAACATATTGAATATGGTGGACGTAGTGTATATGCGGCCATGGTCAATGCCGTTGATGATGGTGTGGGTAGAATTGATTCTACTTTAATTGCTAATGGCATTAAGGACAATACCATAATAGCCTTTTTAAGTGATAATGGCGGACGAGCAGAACATGCTGACAACAAGCCAAACCGAGGCCACAAAGGCATGCTGTTTGAAGGCGGTATAAAAGTACCGTTCTTTATCTCCTGGCCCGAAGGCTTAAAAGGCGATCAGGTTTATGAAAACCCTATAATTTCATTGGATCTGTTCCCAACATTTCTTGAAGCTGCCGGCATAGATTCAAGTAAGGAAAACCAATTAGACGGGGTTAACCTATTACCCTTTATTAAAGAAGGAAACACATCACAACCACATGAAAAACTCTTTTGGCGTTCCGTTGGCGGATTTGAATATGCCGCCAGGATTGGTGATTACAAACTTTATAAGAGTGCCTACAAAGAAAAAACCTTACTTTTCGATTTAAAAAATGATCCGCTTGAAAGACATGATGTAGCCTCTAATCACCCTGAAGTAGTTACAGAATTAGAAAAGGCGTATACCGAATGGGATTCAAAAAATATGGAACCGGGTTGGGTAGACCCGCATCCTGAAAATGTTATCAAGGAAGAAAAGAAATTTAGAGCGATCAGAAATAAATCCTTAAAAAAGAAACAGTAAAATGAACACCTGTTATAAACCACATATCACAAAATTATTTGTATTAGCACTTTATATTAGTTCTATCATTGCGGCTTCAGCACAGGAACGTCCAAACTTTATTTTCATTCTAACCGATGATCAATCCTATGGTATGATGGGTTGCACCGGAAATAGCATTGTTCAAACACCCCATTTAGACAAGTTAGCGAACGATGGCATCTTATTCAACAATGCTCATATTACCAGTGCTATCTGCACACCTAGCAGAATTTCCATTCTGCTCAGCCAATTTGAAAGAAAACATGCCGTGAACTTTAATTCAGGTACCAGTGTATCTGATGAGGCCTGGGTCAAATCATACCCTGTGGTCATGCGAGACGCTGGTTATTATACCGGATGGATTGGCAAAAACCACGCCCCTATTGGAAAAGGAGGTTATGGCAGTGGCGTTATGGAAAAAAGTTTTGATTATTGGTATTCCGGTCACGGGCATATTAGGTTTTATCCAAAGGAGGTTCATAAAATATTTAACGATGCCATCGCAGATACCCAGGTTGAGATCATTACTGAAAGTGTTAACGATTTTTTAGACCCCAACGAAAGAAAGTTGAAAGGTGCCATTAAATTTTTGGAAAGCAGGCCAGCTGATAAGCCTTTTATGCTTTCGGTTAATTTCAATTTGCCTCATAGCGCCGGTACCGGTTCCATGAAAATGCGTAAAACTGACGATGCTATTTACAAAACGCTTTATCGCGATATAGATATTCCGCTCCCCGCAAACTATATAGCCAAAAAGGACATTAAAACCCCTAAATTACCGGCCGATGTTTTAAAAGTTGAAAACCGGCAAACAGGCTATAATTATTCTGACACTCCTGAAGGCACTATAGAACGTTATACTCGCCAACTTCAAGCTATGACCGGTATAGACAGAATGGTTGGTAACCTGAGAGACAAGTTAAAGCAGCTTAAATTAGATAAGAATACGGTTATTATTTTCACGTCAGATCATGGGTTATTTATGGGAGAACAAGGTTTGGGAGGAAAGGCCTTATGCTATGAGAAAACCACTCATGTGCCTTTGATTGTTGTAGACCCCTCATTAAAGAAAAAGCAAAAAGGAAAAACCAGTGATGCCCTGGTACAAAGTATTGATGTAGCTCCAACCATGTTATCCATGGCCGGGATTGAGATTCCTGGAGCATTTCAGGGAAAAGATATTTCGGGTTTGGTTCAGGGTGATCCTACCGAAGTTCGGGATTATGTTTATACGGAGAATTTATGGTCGACCCAATTTGGGAACCCTAAAATTGAAGCGGTTCAAAACAAGGAATGGAAATACATTCGCTACTACAAAAATGATATTTTTCCGGCTTCTAAAAAAATTGCTGCTGCTAAAGAATTAGGGTTAAAAGTAAATGACCTGTTTTACAAAGTCTACGATACAGACATAGCCATATACAGAGCGCTTTCAAACGGATCATTAGAAGGCGAAGAACCTGTTTACGAAGAACTATATAACTTAAAAGACGATCCCGCCGAACTTAACAATTTAGCCAGTGAGCCTAAACACGCTGCCGTTCTGGAACAACTAAAAGCTGTTTGGAAAACCGAAATTGTAAAGGCTCGCGGAAAGTGCTCCCCTAAAGTATACCGATATACGGTGGATAGTGAAACCGTTTCAAATTACAAAAGCAAATAATCATGAAAAGGACTTTTATTCTGGCTGTAGTGCTGTTTCAAACCTATGTTTTTGCAACAGATTTTAATGTATTGGATTATGGCGCCAAGGCAGACGGTGTAACAAAAGACACGAAAGCGGTGCAAGCAGCAATTGATGCCTGCACAAAAAATGGCGGTGGCCATGTTATTATTCCAGCAGGAAAAACAGTGGTCATCGGCACCATCTATTTAAAGGATTTTGTAACTCTTTATTTGGAAAACGGTGCCGTGTTATTGGGCAGTCCGGATATTAATGACTACGCAACTGACACCCACAAAAATATGTATAAGAACGAACCTCATATGGATCGTTGTTTGATTTTTGCAAAAGATGCTAAGTCCTTTGCTATAAAAGGAGAAGGTACTATTGACGGTAACGGCTACACAAAGAATTTCACCAAAAAGAAAGGCGGCAGGCCCATGATGATCCGGTTCTTAAGATGTCAAGATATTTATATGGAAGGCGTGTCTTTAATAAATCCTGCAGCTTGGACATCGGCCTGGTTATATTGCAATGACATTGTAGTTGAAGGCATTAAAATTGTAAGTCGGGTTAACGGAAACGGTGACGGACTGGATTTTGACGGATGCACTAATGTAAGAGTCAGTAACAGTTCTTTCGATACCAGTGACGATTCTATTTGTTTGCAGACCTCTCATCCTGACTATCCGTGTAAAGACATTACAGTTACCAATTGTGTATTTACCAGTAAATGGGCGGGTTTACGTATAGGACTGTCTTCCAGGGCGGATTTCGAGTCAGTTACCGTATCCAATTGTACCTTTCATGACATTCACGACTCCGGACTTAAAATTCAAATGAATGAAGGCGGTGAAATGAAAAATATGGCATTTTCAAACTTAGTAATGAAAAATGTTCCCCGGCCTGTTTTTATGACCTTTTGCCAACAAAGAGCCGGAGTGGATGCGCCCATGGAAATGCTTCCAATGAAAGCCATGCATGGTTTCTTGTTTAGTGACTTTATTGTTGATAATCGTGAACTGGACAAGAATTCTGCCTTTTTTATTACGGGCATGCCAAATCATTATATAGGAGATGTTCATTTAAACAATATCCAAATGACGGTTTCCGGAGGCGGTACTGCGGAAGATGCCAATAAAACGATCAAAGAATACACTTTAGAAACTTTGGGCGATTGGTGGCCCGAATTCTACCTGGTTGGCACGCTTCCTGCCCATGGCATTTATGCACGCCATGTTAAAGGACTCTTCATCAATAATGTAAACATTAATACGGTTTCCAAGGATGAACGGCCTGCCGTGGTTTTTGATGATGTGGTTGACGGCCATCTATCTAATAGTTTTTCAAATCGAAAGAAATTACACTAAAATGATATTTTAGTGTAAACAAGAGCATAAAATCTTGTGATAAAACAGGTTATTTGGATATTTACTGCTTTCTGTACTTCTTTTTGTGTATCAGGTTGTATTAAATCTGACTTATATTTTAATGTCTCAACTAAAAACAAAAAAATATAAGGGGAGAATAATTTCAACCAACCAAATAAAAGCCTAATAAATTATAGACCCATTCCCCCCTTTTTAATTTTAATATTTTATAGTACCTACGAAAGTACAAAGCTATCTTTTAACCTAAAGAACAGCAGGGATTACAAAAGGGTTACAGAAGAAAAAGTTATTCTGTAAAACCTATCTAAAAGGACGCCAGGAAAGCTTTCAAGTCATCGCTTGGAGCAAGATTCAGCTTTTTTCTGAGGCGATTGCGGCTCATTTTTACCGAAGCAGGGTTAATATTTTGCAGCATAGCAATCTGCTTGGTACCCATATTCATACGTATCAATGCACAAAGCCTGGTATCTGTCTTGGTTAAATTTGGAAAATGTTTCTTTAAATTACCAAAGAACGAACTTCCTAAATTCTCAATTTCATCGTGAATGATATCTGTTGATTTATCTACATAGATCTTATTCTTAATTTCTTCTTCCAAACTCAACAAAGCATTGGTTCTTTTTCTCCCTTTTGCCTCCCTCACATTGGCTAGTTTCTGAGCCAAAACCAAAGCCCATTCTTTATTTTGGGCTATCTCAATGGCCAACTGTTTTAAATCTTTCTTTTTATGCTCCACTTCAGAACTTAGCAGTTCATTCTCCAAAACCTTAAATTTCACTCTTTGCCTATGATGAAAAATCAGGGATAACACCAATAGAAAAACGCCTACCCCTCCAAATATGATCCATTGCTGTTTAATCTTGTTTTTATGATTCAGTAACTCTATCTGGGCCATGGCTATCTCCTTTTCTTTAGCATATTGCAGACTATCTGCCAATTTTTCTTTTTGAAATTTGTAATTCAATTCCAAAGTATTTATACGCCTTACCCGTTGCATATTTGTTAACGAATCCGAAAGTATTTTATACTGCTTATAATCCGCAAGAGCCGTTACATGTAACCCGGATCTTTGATTAATAAGGCTTCTTAACTGATATTGTCTGGCAAGCGCTTCATATGATGTTCTTATAGGTTGCATTATAGCTATAGCCTCATCCACATATTTAAGAGCCCGTTTTTGTTGTCCCTTTTCAGAATATATTCTCGCCAAATTAAATTTTGTAACACTAACATCCGCTAATATTTTGTACTTCTTTAAAATTCTCAGGTTTTCTTCATAGATAGGAATGGCTTTTTCATAATCTCCCAGGCCATTGTAAAGCGTAGCTATGTTAATATTTACTTTAGATTTACCCAATTCATCCGGATAGATGTCTCTGGCTTTGTTATAGTGAAACATTGCCGAATCATTTTGTAAGCTATAATAATAGGCAACCCCCAGCATATTATGAGAAGTTGCCAAACGCGTACTGTCCTTTAACCGATTTCTTATGGCGATAGCCTTTTTAAAATATTCTTTAGATCTTTCATAATCTTGTTGCCATCTAAACGACATTCCAATATTATGATAGGCGCGGGCCAACCCAACAGAATCCCGAATACGTTCACTAATTTTCAGTGCTTTAAGATAGTTCTCCAAAGCGTTTTCAAAATGTGATTGTTGCCTGTTTAAAAAACCCAGATAGTTATAAGCTTCTGCTTTTCTTTTTTGAAAATAAAAAGATGTTAATCCTTTTTCAATAATTGTTTTTAGAGCTTCTTCAGCAATCTCCCTGGCATGCGTCTTATCATAATCTCTAATGGTTTCTATCAATTCCATTTGATAATGCACACGTAAAGAATCCGATGTAGTTTTTGTTATTTGATTTTTTAATGACTCAACAATACTATCCCTATCTTGCTGACCTGATACTAAACTTGAAGTTACGGAAATAAAAAAAAGTAAAAACCACCATTTTAACTCTGAGCGCTTAATACGAATCTCTTTATCAAAAAACATATTTAAAACTTTGTGTGGAATTTACTAAAAAGTATTTTCTCTTTAAATCTTTCTAAGCATTCATTTTTTGGAGGTACTTCATATCTTTTCGATCAATCATCCCTGAAGCTTTTCACTTTTGCGACACCCATTTTTGATGAGTATACAATCCCTCAGTAGTCTTTTAAATACCCCAAGCCTCTTTTAAACTTGGGGCATACTAAAAAAATTAGCGCTGACTAAGTTCCCAAACTAAACGCACTAATACTCTTGAAATATTTTTCTTAAATAAGACGTTGTCCATGATATTTTAAATACCCCGGGACTCTCTCACTTCCCCGAGGTATTTTATAAATAAAGTCCAAGCCAAGGACTAATATTAGCGCTATCCAACCTACTAGTGCTAATGTCTTTGAAATTATAGTGTTTTCATGTTATATCTCCATCCTTAAAATACCCCGGAGAACCCTTTCCAGCCCGGGGTACTGCTATTAAAAGGTCTATAAAAGGACATATGTTAAAACCTCTTTATTATTTAAATATTCTTTTGTTTATTATTATACTCAACATAAAAGCAATGCGTTCAAATCATCTCGTTTAACTATTGACCGACTTATACATATATTAACAGACTTATACATATAGCACCGGACAGATACAACAGAAATAATAAAAGCTCTAACTTTTTATTCTTCATGATTTTTTCATTTATGCTTTTACGCAGAATTTAAATTCATTAACAAATGTAAAGACAGACCGTAATAAGAAACAAAAGGTTTAAGGATGACAAAAGGGTAACAAAACGAGCTTTACAAAATAGAACACTAGTTTTTTAAGGGTATAAGAGAATTTTTAATAAAACATAAAAAACGATTTAAATGTCTACTTTTTATCGAAAATCACAATGTTTTTACTTGGGTTACAAAAGGGTTACAAAATAACACATCCTATAAAAAACCCATAAATCAAAACGTTTTAAAGCGCTAAATATGAGGAAATAAAACATTCAAACCTTCTGTCAAATCAAGCTAAATAGTAAAAGCCATTAGGATCAGTGTTAATGCAGTTTTCCATTTCTCATATATGCTATAAATATCGTAATAGCTTAAAATTTAAAACCTAAACCAGATCATCACACTAGGCAATAATTACTCAAAAAATATTGACGTTATCAACAATGACCCTTATTACATAACAATACATTCTGATACGATTTTGACCTATGTCAAAAATCTTTAACAGGGCTCCCTCTAATTTTGGGGCACATGAAACGCATAGCATATATTATTATTTTATTTAGTATGTCTTCCTGCTCCAATGGCATTAAAAACCTCTATGGCACCTGGAATGTTAAGAGTAATCATTACAAAGCAACCTATTTGATCCTTAACGAAAATGATTCTGTAAAAGCAAAGGTGCTCTATTATAATGATGGTACCAGCATTTATAAAGAGTCAGAACACAAATCATATTATGTTTTCGAAAATTTAAAACCAAAGGGAGCCCTTTACGTAGATGCTATTTCCGGAGCAACCATTAAAGATACTAACAAAAACAGTAGTATCAGAATAATCCATAAAGACACTATTGAAGTTACTACCTATATCATGCATCGGCCATTAAAAGAAACATGGAAAAGAATAAACAAATAAAAAAACCTACTAATGAAAAATCAATTCTTTATAACACTCTTAATTATAGCGTCTATCTCGTTTTCCTGTACAACCGATGAGATTAGAAATATAGCAGGAACCAAGCCTGCCGATCCATCCGACCCCGGAACAGTAACTGATGTAAATCCGATTGACATCAATCAAAAGGGTTTTGAGTTTTTGGAAAAAATGCAGGGGCATTGGGTGGGAACGAATTTGGTGATTACTACCGAATATCCCTGGTTTGGTTGGGACTATCGGGCCATATCGCCTTCTCACATTTTTGGAATCCATGAGAATGGTTCGGCAGGAAATCTATTAACCTCCTTTTTCGTTTCAAACTACAAGGGTAAAAGAACCATTATGGCTCGTAATGGTGGTGTACTGAACGGTATTTACAGAACAAGTTATTTTGTAATGGATAAAGCTGAAAACCGGGCAGACGGTAATTACTACCGACTGGTTGACGCCATAGGCGGTGATGATATCATGTATATGGAGCTAAGGTTTCCCAAAGCAACAGACAGTTTGTATTTTAACTCCTATACCAGCAACCTGGGCGACCGTATTCCAAACAGGCATATGACCTTTAAGGGTGTAAAAATGCACCCGGAATTGGCGCAGGAAGCTAAAGTGGCCACCGGATTTCCTCAGAATATAGTAGAAACCGACTTTGCCGCCGGGTTTGACCCAGATTATCTTTATGTAAAAGACGGGATTACAAAAGCCAATTCTGCTACCTTTTTAGCCAGGCAGAATAACAATGATGTTTTTTCATTAGCTGAAGAATCGGGAGACCCCTTTACAATTATCGATCAACCAAGATTAGGGTATTTACTTGTCAAAATTAACAGGGGCAACAACATACCGCCAAACCAGTCGCTACTTGTATATCTTTCCAAAGATGCTATTACAGATGATTTTGGTTACTTAGTTGATGATTCTGAAGCCTTTAACACCTTTTTGCAATTTCCCTCCCTAACTACCGGTGAAAATGAGTTTTTGTTCACCTATTTGCATCCCGGAACATATTATGTAACGGTGGTTGCCGATATGAACAACGACAACGCCCCTACAGAAGGTGACATAACCCATAGAAAGCAAATGGTCATACTGCCTCCTGAAGGCCAGGAAGAGATCACCATAGAAAATATTAATGTCCAAAACTAATACCATGCAAACACCACTTAAAAAATGGCTCCTAAAAGGGGTGTTATCAATATGTACCATAAGCTGTACCACAGCAATTATTGATGAGGGTACTGTTGATGATTTACCCGTGATTACCAGGGTAGTGACCTACCAATCAGACATACAATCCATCATGACCAATAACTGTATTACCTGCCATTCCGGGCCTGCACCTAATGCTAATTTAGACCTGTCTAACTTCCAAAATGTTCGCCTTACGGCAGAAAATGGCGTCCTTATTGACCGTATGAATGATGCCATAAACCCTATGCCTCCAAGTGGTATTCTTAGCCCTAAAATCAGGCAACTTGTAGATAAATGGGCCAAAGACGGCTTTCCTGAAAATTAATACTCTTTAAAATGATAAAAAATAGCATCATACTTCTGCTCTTTGTGTGCGTTACACACATACAGGCTCAAAAATATATTACCAAATCCGGCCTAACAGATTTTAAGGGCTCTGTTGAAGCTTTCGAACCTGTTGAAGCGGTTAACGAAAGCACCACCGTTTTACTGAATTCTGAAAACGGTACCATAGCTGCCCTGCTCTTTATACATGCATTTCGTTTCGATATCGCATTGATGCAGGAGCATTTCCATGAAAATTATATGGATTCAGACACGTTTCCAAAGGCCACATTTAAAGGCAGGCTTTTGGATTTTGACAGTACTTCCCTCACTGAAAAGGTCCAAACATTTAAATTAAAAGGTGTGCTGAACATCAGGGGTATCGATAAAACCATTGAAACAAATGCAAAGGTTAAACGTTTGGGGGATGTCCTTGTTTTAAAAGGTGCATTTACTGTATTGCCACAAGACTTTGGCATAGACATTCCCAAAATAGTACGGAAAAAAATAGCTGAACAAATACATATAAAACTACACTATGAGTTGGTTAAAAAATAAGAAACGTTACCTGATTATATTCCTATGTACAGGGCTTTTGACACTTACCGTTCTGGTTGTGATTAAGCATATTTACAAACCCCATAAAACCGTTGCGGAGCGTACAGTAAAGTATTCCGGTACACCCCAGGAGTTACTGGACGAAGTCCATAAAGATGTTACCCCTTGGCTAAATGCTGTGGTACGGTTGTCCGGTACGGTTACTGCAATGGATGCCTCCGGTTTTACCTTAGACAACATGGTATACTGCCAAACGGACAGCAAGAGTCCTCCTTCCGGCCTGCAAATAAATGCACCGGCCACAATTAAAGGCAGAGTGATCGGTTACGACGACCTGCTTGAAGAACTAAAACTCGATCAAACCATCCATGAAAATTAAACACACATGAAACCCATTTTCCTATTAACTTTAGTCACCATTTTATCCAGTCCCTCTTATGCACAAGACGATCTGTTAGATACATTAGAAAACGAAACTCAGGTTGAACATTTTCAACAGCCCGCTTTTAAGGCCATGAAGATCGGGAACCTGCAATCGACCAAAGTAGCGGCCAAAGGCGACCTTTACATGTACGTATCGCACCGTTTTGGAACGCTTAAAGACGGATTATCCACTTTTTTTGGCTTTGATAATGCGAACACTAAGATCCAACTGGTCTACGGGTGTTTTGACGGCATTCAGTTGGGTATTAGCCGAGAGTCTTTACGAAAAACGTATGCCACTTCCGCAAAACTCAAATTGTTCTCCCAATCCGAAAACATGCCGTTCAATGTGGTTAGTTACAATGCCATTTATATCAATTCAGAATTGCGAAAAGATCGATATCCGCTATTACGGTTTGGAGATAGAATGAGCTACACAACACAACTTCTGATTTCCAGAAGTATGAACAAAAACCTATCATTAGAGCTAGCCCCTACCTATATACGGCAAAATCTGGTGTTAGAACCTGAGCAAAAACACAACCAATATGCGTTGGGTATAGGCGGCCGGATGAAGCTTAGTAAACGTACATCTTTGAACGCCGATTATGTTTATCACCTGAATCGGTATGAAAATTCTATTTATAATAACCCGTTAACTTTGGGAATAGATATTGAAACCGGTGGTCATGTGTTTCAATTGTTGTTTTCGAATGCACAATCGACAAATGAACCGGGGTTTATAAGTAATGCCGAAGGCGATTGGGAACATGGTGATGTATTTTTTGGATTCAATATAGTAAGGGTTTTCTAAATTCGAAACATATACCGGAGTTTTAAAGGAGTTGTTACGACAGGGGTATCTTTAATGTTCCATTACCATTTCCAATATTGCTAATTTCATTTAATGGTTTTTATGTAGTAGTAATTCATTTTTAAAAAGCGGAGAGCAGTGTTCTCCGCTTTCATTAAACTAAAACTAAACAATGCATAAACACTGTAAAAACAACTATTAATTTGTCTTAAAAGGTGAAGCGGGCAACCCTTCTTTGTTATAAAAGTTGACTGTTCCAGGGTAATCGGACCAAGCATACCTAACATATTTTGGTTTTTTTATAATATCATTCCACACAACCACACTGTTACCCTTGATTACGGTTTTAGCTGGAAGAAAAACGTTATCTCCCCTTGCAATCTCAAATTCATTTAACTGATTGTCTTTACTGTTTTTTGCTATTAACCCTGAACCAATATTGCTGAACTCAACTATTATTTTGTTTCCCTGAACAGTACGGGATTTATAAATTGGTCCAGAAAAAAGAATGTTTTGACCATATGCAATCTTTTGTGCCGCCAATGATAGTCTTAAACCAACATCTTGTTTGTTTTTTGGGTGAATGTCATGTTCTTCACCTAGATCAATGGCAATAGCCTGTCCTACATTTTTTAGTTTTAGGGCCTTTGACTGAGAATCGCGAAGTATTGCCCAATTATTTGGTGTAACTCCAGTATCTCCAAAACTCGCCAATTGAACAAAAATAAAAGGGAAATCTCCTTGATGCCATTGGTATCTCCAATTATTTATTAACTCCGTAAAAAGATGTTCATATTCAGAGGCTTCATCAATTGTATTGGCATTTGATTCTCCTTGATACCAGAGCACTCCCTTTATTGGAAATTTAGTTAAAGGATGAACCATTTTGTTATACATTCCTGCAAAAGACATATTTACAATGGCTCCAACCCTAAACTTCCATTTACCTGCCAATGAAATGGTTTGTTTTGAAGTTTTTATATACAGCATAGCTTCCTCTCCGGCAATTCCGCCGCCGCCACCGCCATCTTCTACTCTAACTGTTATATTATTTTTCCCAACTTTAAGAATTTTTGGATCTACTTTATATATTCTTGGGGATTCCCAGTCACAATAGCCTCCAATTTCAATTCCGTTTACAAAAGACCTGTCACAATCATCTATTTTACCTAGGCCAATCTCAATAGTTTCATGAACTTCTTCTTCGGTTAAATCAAATTCGGCTCGATACCAACCAACTCCATCTAACCCGTGAAAACCAGCATTCTCCCATACCGACGGCACTATTATTTCATCCCAATCTTTTGTATCAAGATCAGGGTCTGACCATATTATTTCATCATTGAAAATACCAGCATCTTTATTGGATACTTGGGGAAAACTTTTCTTTACATTCTTTAAGTTATTCCCAAATCTGGTATCAGCGCTATCAATAGCTATTTGCTCTTCCTTACTTCTAAATTCAGAATTTAGGAGCTCCGGATTGATCCAGGATTCTATACGGCTCCCTCCCCAAGAAGAATTTATTAGCCCAATAGGAATATCTACCTCTTTACGCAAATTTTTGGTGAAATAGTATCCTACAGCTGTAAAGTCTGCGGTAGAACTTGTGTCACAAACTTCCCAATGCCCCCCTAACAATTCTGAAGAAGGTTTGTCTGAACCTGATCTCGGCACTTTAAAATGACGAATTAGTGTGTCATTTGCTTTACTTAATTCAATCACAGCATTTTTTGTATCTTTTACCGTCCACTCCATATTGGACTGCCCTGAGCAAACCCATATATCGCCTATTAATATATTTTTGATAGCAATACTATTTCCTCCTGAATTAATACTCATTTCATAAGGTCCGCCGGCCCGCATCTCCGGCAATTCAACCAACCACCTGCCTTTAACCGCTGTAGTTTCGTATTCACCATTATTGAATTGGACCTTGACTCTAGCTCCTTCATCAGCCTTTCCCCAAATTCTTATCGGTTGATTGCGTTGAATTACCATATTATCGTTATATAATTTGGAAATCGATAATTGGTTATCTGACGTACTACACGCCAATGCAGATAATAGAAAAAGCCCTATGACTAATTTTAGATAAGATTTTATGTTAATTTTATCTTTCATAAGTAATTACTTTATAAATACCGGGAGTGACAATACTTTGCTTAGTTGCCGGTGAGTAGGCATCCGGCTCACCTTCCTTTTTGGTTACCTTAATGATATCTTCTTCTGTTTGGAATGTACGTCCAAATACTCTTAATCTTGAATTATGGTATGTTTCATCACCATTCATCATACGTGTAGTGATCCATTTCTGGTCTTCATAACGTCCTTCATAGACCTGACCTATATAACCAATGGTGTTCTTCTTTACTGAAGAAAAGAAAATAGTTAAGTTCATTCCAATTACGATAAAATTATGCTCATCTGCTTGAATAATTATTGCAAAAGATTGTTCGTTAGGCTTTTCATAAATTACTTTTAGCTTATAATCACCCATAGTAATTTCTTTAGATTTCTCATTGTCCTCTTTCAATACTGCTCTCATTTTACCTGTTCCCTGATACTGTTTTATTAAATGCTCCACTTCATTCAGTACTTCATAAGATTTGGTAAACACAAAATTATCTGCGGCATCTTCTATCCCAAAAGGTGAAAAGCATATGGCGTCATGTTCTCCAAATGCATAATAGGCTCTACCTACTACTGCTTTAGATTCAGGGACTAAAAGCGGATTATCATCTCTATGGTACATAGCAACAATCTCTTTAAAGTTCGGCAGATAAATATCAGGGGATTGAATATCTATATCCGGAGCGGCCGCTTTCCATATATCCATAACTCTTGAAACAGGCCCTCCATTAGGATATACT
Organism: Seonamhaeicola sp.; assembly: GCF_028281565.1. Classification (GTDB taxonomy): domain Bacteria; phylum Bacteroidota; class Bacteroidia; order Flavobacteriales; family Flavobacteriaceae; genus Seonamhaeicola. Next base: position 102,346 of record NZ_JANQJQ010000021.1, on the reverse strand, counting down.
CCAGGTAAATCTTCCGGTTTTTGGACTATCCAAGCATTAACCATCATTGGTAAATTATATTGTTCACGACCAGATTTGGCAACAAAGTTTATATAAGTTGCATATTGCCATGTAGTAAAAAATGCCCTGGACTCCGGAGTATCTCCAAATACTTCTTTCCATGAACCTTTTTTCCTGAAATTATACTTAGACCAGGCATCATAGACATAAGCGTTCAAATGATTCCTATTTTTTTTCAGGTAGGCCATTAATTGTTCTGGGACACTTTCTTCGTATAATTCCAATGCTATTTCATTATAATCGATTTGTTGAAACATACCTACTTCATTCTGCGGTTGCATTAGTATAACCGTTTGGTCCTTATCCACTGTTTTGATATGTTTCATTAGCTGTGCGAACACTTTAGCATCTGCCTTCTTGGTGGCTTCACAAAATGGGGATAAAGTTTCAATTTCCTTACCTTCCTTGGTCCTTACCCTAAAAAAACGTTTGGTATCCTTTTTCACCCATAGGGGTGCGTAACTTGACTCTCCATTTTTCCAACTGGCAAACCATAGTAAACATACTTTTAAATTATTTGCTCTTGCTTGCTCAATAATGGCATCCACTAATGTGTAATCAAACTGTCCTTCTTCAGGTTCAAATTGTTCCCAAGCCATCGTAACGAATACCGAATTTAAATTCATAGCTTTTAGCTTTGGAAATAGGGGCGTCATATACTCTACTGTGGAGGCAGAAGAATTGTGTACTTCTCCGGCAATCATTAAGAATGGTTTTTCATTTATCATTAATTGGGTAGCCTTCTCATTCTTTTTAAGATATGGTATTTGTTGGCTATAAGCATGTAGATTTAGGAAACCTATGATTATTAAGACTATATAATTTGAAATTTTATTTTTCATCAATTGATCGATTTTAATTATTTTTTTTTGCATCTAATTCTCTTTTAAAGCCATTAGTTGAGCAGCCTCTGAATTTTTTATGAATAAAAATCCTTTTGTTTCTTTAAGAGAAACTTCTTTAACGTTTCGTATATCACCATCAACATAAAGGTGACTCTCATGAGTAGGCACAGTTTTAAATAGACCCTCTTTATTATTCAGCAATATCAGTCCGTAACTAGCATCGTTTCTAGGTGTTTCAACCTCCGAAACATAATTATTCCCAGCTACTAAAAGGTCTATGTAGCCATCGTGATTAAAATCTTCTGAAATAATTGAATTGATGTTAGAAAACTGGGCTTCTACAGGAAGTTGTATTGGGGTAAAGTCTCCTCCCATATTTTCAAAATAGGTACTTCCAAATGTAGTAGCCGAGTAATGTGTTAAACCCTTAATATCCTTATGAAGGTACACTTTAGAAAATGGAGCTAAAGCAAACTCATGGTACGTTTTAAAGGATTTCTTAATTTGAGGGATTTGTTGAGAACTACATTCTCTTCCTCTTAGGGGATAAAGAACACCTTCATTATAATATCCCAAGGCAATATCACGTGTTCCGTTTGAATCAAAATCTGCGGAGTATACTTCAAATGGCTCATCTTTACTTGCTTTATATTTATAATTTAGTCCAAGGTTACCTCCAATAATATCCAAATCCCCATCATTATCATAATCATTCACAACAACGGTATTCCACCATCCAACATGCGCATCAAGAACTTTATTACTATGTTTAACGAACCCTTCTTTTTCTTTATTTAAAATGGTAATTGGCATCCATTCTCCCACTATTATCAAATCATTCTCTCCATCACCTGTTACATCACCCCATTTTGCATCTGTAACCATACCAATACTATCTAAATAGGTTGAAGCAACTTCTTTCGTAACATTAACAAACTTTACACGTTCGTTATTTGTCACATTTTTTAATATATAACTGCTTTCAGGTAAAGGGTAATTTTGTGGAACCAGACGTCCTCCTATAAACAAATCATAATCTCCATCCTTATCAAAATCGAATGGTAAAACGACACCTGAACTTACATTTGTTTTCGGCAATGCTTCTAAGTCCTCTTCAAAAACACCAAAACCATTATTTAAAAACAACCTGTCTGCATAATTAAGAGATCCCATATGAAATTCATTTCCTCCAGATGCGAGATATAAGTCTAAAAAACCATCGTCATTAGCATCAAAGAAAGAAGCATCAATGATTTCACTATAATAACCGGTATGGTTTAGAGTTTGGATTGGAACGAATTTAGAGTCACTATTTTGAAAAAACAATATCCCCAAGCTTTCCTTACCTCCCCCGATAAAAACATCTTCCCTTCCATCATTATTTATATCTCCCACAGCCACCGCAGGCCCTAGTTGTGAATACTTATGAGGTAATAAAGGCTCTTTTAAAAAATCATTATAAATATTTTCCCTATGGCTAAAGCTTAATCCATATGCCTCTGATACATCGACAAATAACCCTTTTTCTTTTTTCACATTGCCTTGTTCTTCTTTAGCCTCGGTTTGATTGAACGTTAACACCTGATTTAGTCTTGGTTTTTTTTTGATCTCTTGTTGCCCATTAGGCCAAATGACTTTAACCAGATCTATTTGGTTCACTTCACCAAGACCAAAATGAAGAATTGGTTCTACCGATGACAAATATCCTCTTACCGGAAACTGTTCGAGTATTTGCTTTTTGCCATCATAGATGATCTCAACTTTTGAACCAATGCCAAAAGTGTTCTTTCCTTTACCCTCTAACTTTACTCTTAAAAAATTGGTTTTAACATTATTAGATTGATCATTGCGATAAATAATGGCTTCATCATCCATATTACTAACAACAATATCCAAGTCTCCATCCAAATCTAAATCTGCATAGGCAGCTCCATGAGAGCAACTCTTCTTAGCTCCATTGATAGCGAGCGTATCCAGTTTGGTAAAGCTCATTTGATTATTTAAATAGAAGTAGTTTTCTAAAGCTCCTGAAGGCATTTTTTCAAGTAAATCACTGATATAACTATCCAAATGTTCTTGTTTCGTTATTTTTCCAACAGTATTTATTATTTCGTTTTGTTTTTTTGTCCTATAAATACCAAAGTCATTATTTCTAAAATTGCGTTTTATGCCATTTGAAATAAAAATGTCTTTATAACCATCATTATTCATATCCAAAAACAAGGGAGCCCAACTCCATCCAGTACTGGAAACACCGGCTAATTGTGCTATATCTGAAAAATGGGGAACATCATTTTCATAGGATACGCCATTATTTAATTGAAGCGTGTTATACATATATTGATGATGGAGTCCCAGTTCTACGTTTTTATTAAATAATTCAGGTTTCATAGAGGACATGCTACTTTTTATACCGTAATTATCTTCCGCCATCATATCAACAGCCAAAATATCTGTCCATCCATCATTGTTAAAATCGGCAATATCTGACCCCATGGAGAATAGTGAGGTATGCTTTGTTGCCTGCTTTATTCTGTTTTTAAATGTGCCGTCCTGATTATTAATGTATAAATGGTCACTTCCGTAGTAATCATTTGACACATAAATATCTGTCCATCCGTCATTATTTAAATCACTCAGGGAAACCCCAAGGCCATAACCTAGCATATTATTAATGATGCCTGCTTCCTGGGTTACATCTTTAAACTTTCCGTTTTCATTTTTAAATAACCTTTCTCCTCTAAGTTTACTTGGTAACTTACAATACTGCTCAATCATTTCCTCTCCATATGAAGTCGCTCCATGATTGATTAAGAACAAATCTAAATCGCCATCCTTATCATAATCAAAAAATGTTGCCTGAGTAGAATGATGTGGTAAATCCAAATTATAGTCCGCTGCCTTTTCAACAAATTTTGGTGACCCTAGTCTATTATTGCCTGTATTGATATATAACTCATTTCTCCTATGATCTGGATTTTCAAAAGAACCAGATTTAGATATATATATGTCGAGTAAACCATCATGATTTATATCAACCATTGTTACTCCGTATGGAAAACCATATTTCCCCTTTAAGCCTGACTCTCCGGTGATATCTGCAAAAAGCAGATTTCCTCTATTAAGAAAAAGCTTATTGGAGTGCATATTTGAGATAAAATAGATATCGGGTAAATCATCCCCGTTAACATCTCCTATGGCCACGCCACCTCCATTGTAGATATACTCGAAGAACAAGCCGTTCATGTTGGTTGTTTCCACCAAATTGTTTTTGAAATCCAATCCCGTTCTTTCAGCCTTAAGTGCTGTAAATTGAGACTTAATCGGATGGTTCACCTCTTTTGATTCTGAACAAGAAAGCAACAATACAAGACTATAAAGACAAACATGAAAAAAGATTTTAGCCAAACTTTTTTTCATAGCAAATTATTTGAAATAAGTGCCTGTTAATATTATTTCTAAAAGAGAAGTATAAGCCTGCTCCTGAGAACAGGCCTATGTCCATTCATTTATTACCACCCTGGGTTTTGTTCCAGGTTAGGGTTTAGGTCAATAGCCTTTTGAGGAATAGGCCATAAATAATCCTTACTAGGGTTAAAAACATTAGTTTGCCACCCTTCTCTGTAAATAATAGGAGAAACAGTTGCCGGATTTGCTAATGGGGCTCCAACCACAGTTTCATTCATAACTGTTTCAGCAAGTCGCCACCTTCTAATATCCATTAACCTAAGACTTTCAAAAACAAGCTCCACCCTTCTTTCCCTTCTTATTAGTTCTCTTAATTCTGTATCTGACAAACCACCAACTGTTGGCATATTTACAGAGGGACGTTGTCTCACTTCATTTATAGCATCATAAACAGAACCATCAACTTGACCAGCTTCTAATTTGGCTTCAGCATAGGTTAGTAGTACTTCTGGATAGCGCAGTACAATCCAATCTATAGAATGACCTTCAAAAGCAAACCTTTCTTCATCGTAATCTCTATATTGAATATACTTTAAGAACATATACCCCGAATGTGTTTCGTTCCAGCCCGCACCAACGCCATCTCTATCATCATCCAGATACACTTTTTGAGAGCCAAAATCGAAACCATCCATGGTAGAAGTCCAAACACCATCATAAAATTCACGGCCCGGATACAAGATAGTTTGGTGTAACCTTGGATCGCGGTTAGTCCATGGTGTAGTTTCATCATAAAGTGGTGATTGGTCTATGGTTTGACCATCTATACACTCATAGGTATCAACCAACGACTTAGTGGGAATATGACTTGACCACCCTTGCAAGGCCGGCGAACCAATCACCAGGTTAAAAATATGAGTTTGATCTGGCAGATCCGCATACTGTCTCGCAAATATGATCTCATTGCTGCCTTCCCCGTCATAAGTAAATAATTCAGTGTAATCCGGATGAAGACTATATACCCCTGAATCTATTACCTCTTTAGCCGCCGCCGCAGATTCCGCCCATTGTTCATTATAAAGCAAGATTCTGGCCTTTAATGTCAAAGCGGCCCCTTTTGTTGCTCTTCCCCATTCATTAGAGTTGGTTAAAGGAAGGTTTTGGGCAGCTTCCGTAAGATCATTAACAATAGATGCTCTAATTTCACTTACCGGCGTTCTTGTTAAATTGACTGTTTCATCCGGTGCAATTGAAGTTGTCACAAAAGGTACAGCTCCAAAAAGACCTGCCAATTGCTCATATAAATAAGCTCTAACAAACTTAGCTTCCCCTACGTATTGTGCTCTTTTTGCTTCATCAATATCTGTTACATTATCAGCATTTTCAATTAATCTATTAGCTCTTTGAATATACTTGTAATTATTCTCCCAAAAGTGCAGAAAAAAACCATCACTAGGTGTAGCACCTCCCGTGGCTATCTGATAACCACTTACCCAGAATTGCTCATTAGTACAGTTATCTGTAATATTTTCTAAATAGGAAGTATTTACAATATCTAAAAATGAATATAGTGCATTGGCAGCAAAATATAAATCCTGCTCGGTCTTAAAAAAACCTTCAACAGGCACCTCATCTTCAGGGGTTCTGTCTAAAAAATCACTTTCACAACCTAAGGTTGTCAAAACCAATACGAGAGATAATAATCTGTAATATATTTTCTTTGTTCTCATAATCTTTCTTTTTTTAAAATTTCAAATTCATACCAATTGAATAGGTTGATACCGGTGGATAGAAAACAGGTCTGCCCAATGCTTCCATCTCAGGATCGAAACCTTCTTCATTAAGTGGCGACCATGTAAAGACATTTGTGCCTGTTGCGAACAATCTAAGTTTTTGAATTCCTAGTTTATTTATGACTTCATCCGGGAAATTGTATCCTATCTGCAGATTCTTTAATCTGACATATTTGGCATCTCTTTGATAAAAATCATTGGTAAAAGCGGTGTTAACAGTTGAATTATACGTTAACCTTGGCATACGGGCATTAGGGTTTTGATTTTCCGGTGTCCACCTATCCAACCATCTTTCTGAAGTAAAAGATTCAAAATTCGGACCTTCGTTGGGGTTACTTTCAATGAATAAATCATATTTAGCTGCTCCCTGAAAGAAGGCTGTTAAATCAAAGTTCTTATATTCCAAATTAAGATTAAGCCCCATGGTATATCTTGGGATATTAGCTCCCATTACATACCTATCGTCTTCATCAATATCACCGTCACCATCGCGATCCACAAACTTAACATCACCAGGGGCGAGAGCTAAACCTGTATTTGCATTTGGCTGTGCGGGATGAGCATCTATTTCTGCTTGTGAGGAGAACAAACCATCTGTTTCATAGCCATAAAACGAATTGATAGCTTCTCCTTCTTTAAGTATAAGAGCCCCACTGATTATTGGACTTTGGCCTGCTAGATTTGTAACTTCGTTTTTTACATCAGATATTAGGAATCCAAAGCCGTATTTAAAATCTCCAATACTATTTTTATGCTGGATTTCGATCTCCCAACCGGTGTTTTCAACTTCTCCAGCATTAGTTTCTGAAGCCGTTAGACCAACAATAGGGTCTATTGGTAAAGTAAACAATATATCTTTTGATGTTTTCTTGTACCAATCTGCTATAATATTAAGCTTACCTTTAAATAGACTTAAATCGATACCAATATCTAACATGGTTGTTGTTTCCCAAGAAATATCGTTATTAGCATAAGCCAATTGACTATAACCCGGTGTAAGAACACCCGCAAATGTATAATCCTGACCTGAAGCAACTGAAGCCGAGAAAGGATATGGTCCAATGTTTTGGTTACCAAGCTCACCCCAGGAGGCTCTCAACTTAGAACTACTTAACCAATTAACGTTGCTTAAAAATGATTCTTCAGAGAATCTCCATCCTACGGAAAATGATGGGAATACACCCCATTTATTTCCTTCGGCAAAACGAGATGAACCATCATATCTTAAGTTCGCTTCAACTAGGTATTTATCTTTATAAGTATAATTAACTCTTCCAAAATAAGATCTTAGGCCCCAACTAGAGATCGAACTATCATTGGTTGATGAATTAGGATCACCTAATGATAGCTGTGGAAAATCATTACTAAAAATATCTTGCCTGGTGGCTGACACGGATTCAATTTCGTTATCAATTTGTTCGAAACCTCCCAGTAGACCCAGTTTATGATCTTCACTTTCTAAATTATAATTCAGTAAAAATCTAGTTGTTTTTTCTACCAGGCTACTTCTTACTTCTTCTACCCTACTTGGGCCCCAGGTTCCAGAAACGGTTTCCGGGTCATTTGGAAACACAAACTCATAAGTGGCATCATAAGTTTTTTCTTTAAAGGAATCACTGGCATAAGCAAACATACCTGTAAATGTCAATCTTTCTAATATTTGATATTCTGCCTGAAATCTGGTAGTAAGGTTTTTAATTACACCGTTTCTAGTACCACTCACTTCAAGCATTGCCAGAGGATTCCCCACCCCTCCGTTACGGTTTACTCCATATATACCATTAGGATATTTAGGAGTTATTTGAGGGTTATAATTCGCAAATTCTTGCGCCATCTCCATACCTGAAGCTGCTTCTGTGTCTTTTTGGAGATACCATATATCTGTGGTTAGCTTTAAATTCTTAGCTATATCTGTATCTGAATTCCATCTTAGCGAATACCTTTTATTATTCGCATTTTTCATTATACCATTCTGATCAAGATAATTGGCAGCGAAAAGGTTTCTAGTTTTTTCTCCTGAGGTAGAAACTCTAAAGGAATGATCTAAAATCAGACCGTTACCACTTTCAAACAGTTCCTCATACCAGTTCACATATCCAAAATCCGGATCATTACCTGCTATTGCACTTTGAATAAATTGCTCTGTAAAAATATCATTGCCGCCAACATTGGTAGAAGCCTCATTAACCATCCTTAAATAGTCTTCAACCCCAACAGCTTTGGGTAAAGTTGATGCCTTTTGAAAACCTACATAGGCATCATATTCTACACTTAGTTTTTGATCTTGTTTGGCCCGTTTGGTTGTAATTAAAACAACACCATTTGCCGCACGAGAACCATAAATTGAAGATGATGCTGCATCTTTTAAAACAGAAATACTTTCAATATCATCCGAATCTAAATCAGCTATATTTCTCTGAATACCGTCAATTAAAACAAGTGGATTTGAATTACCCAATGTTCCAATACCTCTAATTTTTAAATCAAACTCCTCTTGTCCTGGAGCGCCGCCTCTATCCACAATTGCCAAACCATTTATTGTTCCTTGCAACGCTTGCCTGGCATCTGTTATCGTTCTTACTTCCAAGTCTTTAGAATCTAATACCCCTACAGAACCAGTAAGGTTGACTTTTTTCTTAGAGCCGTATCCAACTACAACTACTTGATCCAGCAAAGCTGTATCCTCCACTAAAGCAACAGTTATATTTTTGGAATCAACCATAATTTCTTTGGTTACAAAACCAATATAGGATACTACTAAAATGGCATTTTGAACGCTGACATTCAGTATAAATTTTCCATCGAAATCTGTTTGAGTACCATTGTTGGTTCCCTTTTCAATAATGTTGGCTCCCGGTAAAGGCTGACCGTTTTGATCTGTGACAATCCCGGAAACTTCATATTTCTGTTTTTCTTTAGAAACGGGAGCTGATTTCTCCTTAATAAGAATAGCATTGTTGTCAGTAACCGTAATATCAAGATTTCCATTAGATAAACTCTTGATTAACAATCTATTTGTGCTTATAATCCCTTTTTTTACGCGAACTTTGGGAAAATCTTTAAAGATTCCCTCTTCATAAAAAAATCTGTAATCAGTTTGCTCCATAATAAGATCAAAAACCTCGTCTACGGATAACGTCTTTTCTTCCTCTATTTTAATCTTGGAATTTTGGGAAACAAGATTGCCGGGAGACAGTGCAAATATGGTAGTACAACATAAAAAAATAAAGGTTCTCATAATCAATGATAAGAGGCGTTTTCTAAGTAGAAAACACGTACCAGTTAATTTAATTTCCATAAATTTGTGTGTTATTAAATAGTTAGTTAATTCTTTTAATTAATTAGTAATAATGTCTAAGGATAGAGCTCTATACTTTTGCGGGTAAGACTTTATCCTTTTTTTGTGAGTGAGTTGGTTTATATCATAGGCAATATGTTTAGAAAGTTGATATTTTACTTTAAAATGATGGTTTTATCTTTTATTTCATAGTTATTAATAGTTGTAGATTTCATAATAGAAAGAATTTCTTCAATGCTCTGACGCTTATCCAAAACGCCTTTGAACTTCAATTGTTCTAATTCTTTATTTTCAAAGACTATATCTACATCGTACCATCTAGATATTACTTTCATAATATCTTTTAAGGACTTGCCTCTAAAACTAAAAATTCCATTCTTCCAAGCAACTACAACATTTACATCTACCTTAGACACAGAAACTTCATTATTTTTTAAGTCTAAATTAGATTGATGACCGGGTAATAAGTTTTGCTTTTTACCATTAAAGTCTACCGCAACTTTACCTTCAACTAAAGTTGTATAAACATTAGTTTCATCACTATAAGCCTTTATATTAAATTCTGTCCCCAACACCTCAACCTCCTGCGATTTGTTGAGAACTTTAAATTTGGCCCCTTTATGCTGTAAACTGGGAGACACATCAAAATAAGCTTCTCCGTATACCAATTCTACTTCCCGGGGTATATTATCAATAAAAGCTACCGGATATTTTAATTGGGACTCTGAGTTTAACCATACCTTAGTTCCATCGGATAACACTATATAATATTGCCCACCTCTTGGGATGGTTAAATAATTATACACAAGCTCTTTAGAACTTCCATCGCCGGCATCATAAATAATTTGTTCACCGTTACTTTTGGCATTTGAGGTTTGAAAGGAAGCACCTTTTTCTAATGCAATTTGGGAACCGTCTTCTAAGGTTAAAGTAGCCTTATCAGTTCCTGGTACAATTTCATTAGTATCAACAATCGCTGGTATCACATCATCTTCAACCGATTGGTTAAATACATAATCCTTAAAATAATACCCCAAACCAAAAACCACAACCACCGCTGCTGCATATTTCCAAATGGAAGGCAGCAATTTTACTACCTTGGATTTAGATTTAATCCTTGAATTGAGCTTATTCCATCCTTCCTGTATTTCATATTCGTTATTAGAATCTAACATCGACTGATACCAGCCATCTCTTTTTATTTCATTATATATATCTCTATTTTCCGCGGATTCATTTAACCAATCATAAAGTTTTTTACGGTTTTCATCACTTATTGATAGATTAAATTCACTTGCAATTAGCCTAGCTATTTTAAGATATTCCTCTTCTTTATTCATTCTTTTTGACTTTGGGTTCTATATTTAATACAATTCAGAATTAAAACATGGGTATTCATTAATTTAAAAAAATCCTAATTTCTGTTTTTTTGGTTGAAGCAAAACATCTGAATTTGATTTACCTCTTAAATGGATATTTTATATATTTACCGCCTTACTTTTACCTGACTAATGCTCTCATCACAAAATATTATTATTGACATTAAACAAGGGGATAGAGGTGCCTTTAGAGAGTTCTTTGAAGATTTCTACCCCATATTGTGTTCATTTGCCAATAAGTATTTAAAAAATCCCAATCAAAGTAAGGATGTAGCTCAAGACGCACTTGTTAAGTTTTGGGAAAAAAGAGAGGAGTTTAATGACATTCGAGGTGTTAAAAGCTTCCTATACGTTATTGTAAAGAATAATTGTCTCAATATAATTAAGAAATCAAGTAAAAGTGTTGATATGACTCTTTTAAAAGAATTTGAATCTGAATCGTTCTACAAAAAAAACATCATTGATCTGGAAACATTTAGGATGGTTAGAAATGCCGTAAACAAACTACCTGACAGGCAAAAAGAAATTGTAGAGCTTTCCATGCAGGGTTTGAAAAACCCTGAAATAGCCATGCAATTAGAAATCTCACCTCACACCGTTCATACCGCTAAGAAAAACGCCTATAGAAAATTAAGAGAAACGCTTAAAGATAAATATTACTTACTATTATTCCTTTAATTAAAACAGTATTCAATAAAAAGGGAATCTCAATTCATATAGTCAAATAACATCATTTTTTTTGACTTTTATCTTAGTTTAGCTAAAAAGAAATAAGGTTTATGTTTAACTCTCTTAACTCCCGGATTGGCACTAATGAATAGTGTTGTTTTAAGGCAAAAAACTAATTATTTAACTTATTCAATCTTTATTATTTTATCCGGAGCAGCGCTAAAAATATCCTTACCATTTGTATTTACAAAGGCTTTAATGGCCAACTTCGAATTTTTTCTTATTTCTTTGGAAGGTATAATCACCTGAAATGATCCCTGGTTTTTATCGCTGGAACTTGCTTCAACTCTATTTTCCTCTACCGTAAGATATGATATGTTATTATATATAATTCCAAAACTGTAAAGACCATCCAAAGGTATATTGCTGAAGCTAACATCTACCACATAATCCCCATTTCCGTTTTTACCTACGCTTTCAATGGTAATTTCGTAGTCCTGATTCTGCTTTATAGGTGTTGCAATATTTGGATAAAAATTACTTTCGCCAGAAGCATTTTCTGCCTTGACTGTATAGAAGTATTGTTGCTTGCCATTAATTTCTTTGTCTTCAAATGAAACCCCTGAAATTCCCCTGGCTATTACGTTAAACTTATGCGGTTCAGTTCCTCTTAAAATAGTATAGGACACCTTGGTTTTATTAATTTCCAACGGCTCCCATTGTACTAAATTTGTACCACTTTTGATTTCCCTAACAGAAACATTTCTTGGACTATAGGGCACATTTTTTTTGGGTACTATGGTAACCGGAGGTGAAAATGTACTTTGTCCTAAACCATTGTATGATGCTACTGAAAACAAATAAGGTACATCCATCTGCAAATCTTCAACCCGATACCCAAATACATTTTTTGTATCTATGATCCTGCTTTCACCGGTAGCTATTTCATATTTTAACAGATAACCATTGGCATAAGGGACACTTCTCCACATTATGGTAGCGGTGTCATCGCGTCTGGCTGTTTTGAATATTTCAGGGGTAGCCGGAGTTTCCATAACCATTGAAACGGGATTGGAAGGTTTACTGTTTCCCGATTGGTTTTTTGCTACTATTGAAAAGTAATAGGTTTTTGATTCTGAAAGCCCCTTAACCAAATAAAACGAGACCTTGCCCAATTTTAGCTTCTTATTTAAGTTTTTAGGATCGTTACCGTAACGAATTTGATAGCTATCGGCTCCAGATATGGGGCCCCAAACTATATCAACTCCCTTACTGGTGGCAGATACCTTATAAATCCTAGGTTGTGCCGGAGGATTTTGTTTCCCTCTTTTCCATTTAGCGACCGTTATGCTATAGGGTCTTAGCCTTAACTTTCCTTGAGGCATTATCTCCTTCTTAATTTGGGTGTCTTGGGCCTCTAAATTATCAGCACTAAGATAATTTATGCTCAGGGATTGTTTTAATGGTTTTCCATCTACCAGAATTTGGTATAATCCGGAGTCCTTGCCCCGGTTTGTTAGCACCAAATAATCATAGCCATCTATGCCCCTATAACTTTGCGCAATTCCTGCTTCATGTGTCTGCCCTTCCAATCCGGGCACTGTAAACTTCCCATTTTGTACGGTATGATAAACCCAATCGACATTGTTTGTAGCCTTATGAAATATTGAGAAGGCCTTTCCTTCTAAAGTCTTTAAAACTCCTGTAGAAATACTATCGGTGTTTAAAGACCTCCTATCTTCAAAGGCTTCAAGCACTAAATGGTTGAAGTCTTTTTCAGGAACATATTTATTACTCACTTCATGGGCCCCTATATAGGTTGTATTGGCATGCTGTAATTGGCGCATAACATACTCGATATTATAAATAGAGGAATAAATACCATTTAATGGACGGTTCCATACTCCAAACTCCGTAATTAACATGGGGATATCCTTTTCTGTGTATTCTTCAATTTCCGCCATGGCTTCATTTCCGGTGGCCTCGAGCAATTTGGTATTTCCTCTGCGATATGCATCTACCAAAGGCTCTTGCCTGCCAATATGGGGGGCATACGAGTGTTTGGAAAAGGTATTCCAAAAGGCCCCATGTTCTTTTTGGTAGGCATTGATTTCTTTCATGAAGGCCCAAATACCATCCCAGGTAAAATTAAGTGCCAGGTGGGCTTGGGGAAATTCTTTTAAAATCTCATCGGCGTGAGGTTTCATTTTTTGGGCGTAATCATACCCATCGTTCCACCAATAACGCTCTCTGTGTGGTACGTAAAAATAGGGTTCGTTGCAAAATTGCCAGACTTCCACTTCAATATTATTGTTTTTTATAAAACGCACCAATTCTTTGGTAATCTCGGGGGTTTCTGAAAAAGCATTAATGGTTACAATTAATCTTCCGTTTATTTCCCCGAGCAACTGGTACAAATCGGTTAACCTATGAGGTCCTTTGATTTCAGTGAACTTATATCCTGTCAGGTATTGTTCGCTTTTATCGAACATATAGGCATAATCCAAATCATATTGTCCCGTTGCAGCATTAAAGGCATCACCCATAGTACCAGAAAAGAAGCGTAACCATCCCGGTTTTAATTCGTGCACCGCTTTTCTAAAATCTGGATGGGTATAGTTCCAGACCTTATCAGCTATACGGACATTGAAGCCACTGCTTCCTGTTTTTATGGCATGGCCTTTTTGAGTATTTATTTCAATGGTTTGCTGTTGTCCCGTCAATAGCATGGACATTAGCCCAAAAGTCAGTGGCACTAGTGATTTTATTGCACTCATTATTCTCTTTGGGATTAATTGGAATTTAAATTGAAAAGCTAAAACTGAAGGTCCTATTTACTGTGATCATAGCCTTTTTCCACATTAGAACTAGAGTCCCATAAATCATTGTGCGGTAAATATCCGGTATTAATTAATGCTGACTTAATATAGAACTGATTTAGCTTTTTGCTCTGTCGTAGGGCCACCAGCTCATTTTCCAAAGGTTTGGCCAAAGCCCCTAGATTTTGAAGGGTGGCATAGGCAATAAAATAATCTGCTTTAACCTGATTGAAAACAAACTCAAGGGCTTCCTTGTTATTGGGATTGGCATTGATCAAAACCTCAGCACTCATTAGGCGCACTTCGTTATTTTCATCATTATTTTTAAAATTAGAAATAATATCCTTTGGTGCTTCCTTAATAAAATTCCTTTTAAGCATTTGCAATACCCCTACTGTGGCCCAATATCTAATAGCGGGTTCTTTGGAATTTAAGTATTCCTTAATTTTATACATATCCGCAGGTGTAGCCGTACTGGAAAATGCCGCTGCATCTATTACCTCTTTTACAGGTTGATTTGTAGATCTTATATAATTGTAAAAGGGTATGCTATCTTCTTTTCGTCTCATAGACCAAGGATATAAGCCTAAATCTTTTTCCGATTTCATTAGATCTAACAATTTCTTTTTCATTGTTGTCACCCTTTCATAATACTTTATTTCGTTGGCCAAATTATAAATCTCATAAGGATCTTTTTGAGTATCGAAGAACTGTAAAGCCGGCACGGGCTGCCAAAATCGCTTTTGAAGAGGTGTTACCTCGCCTTCAATGTTTGCTTTGTCCCAACCTTGATAAGAAGGCATTTGCCATTGGTAAGATTGTCTGGTTCCGTTAGGATATGCGGTATTGAAGTTCCAAATTAACTTATACCTGCCATCGGTAATGGCACGGGAAGGAATATAACTTTGCTCCTGGTTCGCTCTATACAGGAACAATTCCGATTTCGGTTCCGGTATGTTCTTTCCTAAAAAGGCTTGTCCTAACATAAAATCGGGGTGTTCCACCCCCATTAAATTAAATATGGTTGGTGCAAAATCTACAAATCCTACCAAATTATCGTTTCTGTTTGGAGCCGTTGTTTGGGCTAAATGTTTATACTTTTCCGGGAAGCGCACCATCAAGGGCACTCGTGTTCCCGTATCATATACATAGGCTTTACCTCTAGGCAAGCAGCCCCCATGATCCGAATAGTAAAAGACTATGGTATTATCGGCCTCCCCGGACTCCTCAAGCTCCTTAAGTTTTTTCTTTACCCAGTCATCCATATTGGTCACGGCGTCATAATACCAGGCAATATCATCTCTTATTTCGGGAACATCGGGCAAGTAAGGTGGTAATTCTATATCTTGTGTCTTAACCGTTCTTGGTGTTCTATTATCTGTATTTCTGGTTGCTATGCGTTTGGTATGTGTTCCTCCATAGTTGAAAACAGCAAAAAAGGGTTGGTTCTTATCCTCTCTATTCAAATAGCTGGCTTTTTTATTAGAGCTATTCCATATGTCTTTGGGGTAATTTTTAGCATTGTAATCCGTTTTGCTGTTATTGGTACAATAGTATCCGGCTTCCTTTAAGTATTTTGGAAAAAAGAATGCTTTAGGAACTGCGCGAGCTTCCCTGTGAAAATCTGTAGCCAACATGGGCGCATAAATACTGGAAATTAAAGTTGAACGGGCTGGTGAGCATTGTGCCCCATTAGAGAAAGCATTTGTAAAAACAATACCATCTTTTGCAAATTTATTTAAGGTTGGTGTTACAGCTGTGGAATCGCCGTATGCGCTTAAATATGGACTCATGTCTTCCACCACAAGCCACAGTATATTGGGCCTTTCATTCTTAATGGTTTCTTGATCCATACAAGATGTGTTCAAGGTTATGAATGCTATTAAGATCCCCAGCGTTATAAATTTATTTTTTTTCATTTTCGAAATATGCTCAAATAAACCAAGAACCCCAAGTACATGGGGTTCCGGAAATTACTATTGACTTGCATATACAAACAACTGGCAAAGTCAAACATTCAACTAAAACTAACAAAACACTATTGTTTTGTAAAAACAAACCTTGTAATTGACCTATTTGGTAGTGTCAGTCCAAAAATATCATTGCTATCTCCCAAGGCAGATAACGAGCTGGATTCCCCATCAGCTCCAGAAATATCTGTCCATTGAATAGCTTCTATACCATCTTTGATACTTGCTCCTTCTAATTGGAAACCGTAATTCTGTAATATGTCCCCCGAAAAATTAACTGCATATACAGTAATGGTATTGTCTTCCATAAAGGCTCTGGTACTCAACTTACCAAGATCAATGATTTCTTTTCCGTCAATATCGCTAATATCAATCGGTCTGGCACCTAATAAGGGGACGCTAGCCATTCTCATTAATTTACTTCGAATACCATTATTGATTTCGTAATTCCACCACATAAAACCGGACATATTATTGTCTGTTTGCTGCCATAAGGTAACTAAAGCTGCTTCGGCTTCATTTAAATCATCCACATTATTTTTGCTATCCCAATGGGGCTCTGTTGACCAAAAAGGCGTGTCTCCTATTAAAGATAAATCATTTAACAATCTCTGATAAGGTCTGAATTCCGGATAGTAATGGGTTCCATATATTTCCATTTTGTCTCCCCCTCCTAAATTCAATAAATTTTGCACCCAATTGCGCTTATCCGGCCCAAAGTCTTCATAGCCAACTAAAACAGGCATTTCAAAACCTCTAGCTACTGCTAATAGTTTCAACTCATCTATAGTATCAATATACTTTTGAGGCGAAATTTTGCCTTCATTGAAAACAAACTCATTGTCAATACCTAGATATTCAATATCGTGTCCTTTAGAATTCATAAACTCTATAAAGTCTGCTATTAAAATGGCATATTTAGCTGGAATAATCCCATTGGCATCTTTTACCCATGCCGGGAAAGAATTTTGATTTTCCAATTTTTTACTGGCAAATAGCGAAAAAGGTCTATTGCCCCTTACCTGTTTTGCAAAATCTATCGAGGTTAATATGGCAGCGTATTCAGATTCTACCACCACGCCTTCGCTGGGATGAGCCGGAGACCCAATATTACCAAAGATAGGAATACGCATACCATTGGCATCATCGATATTGTAAATCTCATTCGCCCTATCTAAAGATGTTATAACACGATTCCCTTGTTTTACATCATAGTAAAATACATCAATGAGCTGTTTAGGGTTTTCAAAATTAATAACACTTTTCACCTCGGGGATTTCTTGAGGTTCACCAGGATCCACCATCTCTTCCTCTTGCGGAAATACCGGCTCTAAATCATCTACACCACCACAACCAACAAGCGCGACACTAACTACCGTTAACATTAAAACCTTGGTTATACTTATATTTTTTATATTTTTCATTGTATTCATTTTAATTGACGTTTAAAAAAGTTTTTTGACTAAAAGTAAAGACCTTCGAATCTGTTCTGGAATGCCTAATAATACTATCCATTACCTCAACCATTTCAGGGTGCAAATGGGCAATATCATTTTCCTCACCCGGATCGTTTTGTAGATCAAAAAGTTTAATAGGGGCATTTGGTTTTTTAAGCACATTATATTTAACCGCTTTCCAATTGCCTTTTCTAACAGCTTGCCTGCCCCCTTTTTCATGAAATTCCCAATAGAGATATTCATGTTGTTCTTGCGCTTCGTTATTACCGGTAAGTGTTGGTAAAAATGACACACCATCTAAATTAGTTGGCGTATTTACGTCTGCTATTTCAGTAAAGGTTGGGAACACATCCCAAAACGCAGAGATATGATCTGTTCTGGTATTAGGCCTAATTTTACCGGGCCAAGAGGCAATCATTGGCACTCTTATACCACCTTCGTACAAATCTCTTTTGTATCCTTTATAAATTCCATTGCTGTCAAAATAATCGGGATCGGCCCCGCCTTCCCTATGCGGACCATTATCCGAGGTGAAAATTATTAGCGTATTTTGCGCAATTCCCAAGGCTTCAACTTTGGCCATGATTTCCCCAACTTGAGCATCCAGAATTTCAACCATAGCCGCGAAAGTAGCATGAGGTTCTGCCTGGGATTCATAGGGTCCTAACCTATAATTAGGTCCCTCATCAATTCCTTTAAATGCCTTTTCGGGGTTAAATTCCCCTCTATATTTCTTTACAATTTCTTCGGGAGCAGCCAGTTCAGCATGGGGAATAATCGATGCAACGTATGCAAAGAATGGAACCTCTTTATTTTGCTCGATAAATTCAATGGTCTTTTCGTGAATCAACTGTGGCGCATAAGTTCCTTTGTTGTATCCTGCATTTTTAGGTAGTACAATGGAATCGTTATTAGACCATAAATGCCTTGGGTAATAATTATGTCCCAAGCGCTGGCAATTATATCCAAAAAAATTATCGAAACCTTGCGCTGTTGGGTCCCCTTCTGATCCCGGGTATCCCAATCCCCACTTACCAAACGCTCCTGTAGTATAACCTGCCTTTTTAAGGGCTTCTGCAATGGTAAACGTTTCGTCTGGAATTGGATATTGTCCTTCAGGATCTATTTCCTTGTTACCTCTTACAACGGTATGTCCTGTATGCATCCCGGTCATTAGGGTAGAACGCGATGGAGCACATACCGTACTTCCTGAGTAATGTTGGGTGAACAACATGCCATTTTTTGCTAATTTATCAATGTTGGGCGTTGAGAATTTTTTCTGACCATATATGCTCAAATCCCCATATCCTAGATCATCGGCTAAAATGTAAATAATATTAGGCTTTCGTATTTCATTATCGCTAGATACTATTTTTGAACCCAGGTCCTCCTTTTTCTCATTTTTACAAGAAGCCGATATTATCAAAATAACCGCTAATAGAACATTTCTTAACATTTTCATATATGAGTCTTTATTATTTATCTATTCTTAAAAACAACATGGTAATACGGGTTACTAGCATGTTATGTCCTTTTATAAAACCTATTTATCTATATCCGTTATTTGTTGGGTCAGTATTCAATAAATTGGGGTTTAACAAAAGTTCTTGCTGTGGTATAGGTAATAACACATGCTTTGGCTGTATGTTGGCGGCCGGGTTATTGAAGGGTCTGTGTTGGACAGATCTGACAACATCGAGCAATATGCCCCAACGAATTAAATCCATTTTTCTATGTCCCTCTGCGGCTAACTCAAACTTACGTTCATCACGAATGTTTAATCTAAATTGTTCCTCAGACAAACCTGACCATGGTTTATCGGGTTCAAAGGCACGTTCCCTAACCGTATTTACATAAGTGTAAGCATTATTAGGACCATTTAATTCGTTTTCGGCTTCTGCGGCCATTAAATAAATATCTGCCAAACGGAATACAATGTAGTTTTCGTGATGGTCAAACCTGGGTGATGTTTTGGTCACATTCCAGTTCTTTCTAAAATATGGAAACTGTAATTGGTACCCTATATACTCCGTTACAATCGTGGCGTCATACCTTAAATCGTCTGGATCCCAGTTAGATTGATTTGCAAATTGCGGTAATGGAACGGCCCAGGCGAACCCGGTCATTTCCTCTCCACGGGCGTCTAAGTCTGCTAAAAATTGCGACCTTAAAGAAGCAACTGCAGGTTCGTCCCTACTGCCTCTAGGTGTATAATCATCGGTTCTTGAAGTTCCGGCATCACCAATCACACCTTCCGTGGTAAAATCAACCACAAAGATATGCTCGTCTTTGTATTGGTTTGTTGGATCTGTTTGATTGAACACTTCGGCAAAATCATCCAATAGCCTATGCGGTGAGTTATCTATAATCTCGTTACAGGCGTCCAAGGCCAATTGCCATTCCTGATCAAACAAGTAGAACTTGGCCTGTAATGTTTTGGCAGCCCATTTAGTGGCTCTACCCAATTCCGCATCACCATAAGAGGCAGGCAATAAATCAAAAGCCAATTCTAAATCCGCTTTCATATCGGCTTTAATCTCATCCTTTGAAAAGCGCTCTATAGTTGATAATTCCTGAAGGGGTAATAATTCTCTAAAATAAGGTACATTCCCCCATAGGTTAGTCAGGTGAAAATAGGCTAAAGCCCTCAAGAAGTATGCTTCTCCAAGAACCTGGTTACGCACATTTTCAGAGAGGTTTTCATTGCCGCCAGCTCTTGCAATTAAATCACTTGCATTTCTTACAATTTCATATAAAGCTCCCCAAGTAGCATTTCCATCGGCTACGCCTTCATCTATAAGGTAATTGTGAATGTTTCCATTGACATTTCTACTTGGTCCCACCAAATCACAACCGGAAACGTAATAATTATCCAGTCCTCGGGTTCTGTACAAGGACCCTTTGTGCAAAATTCTATAAAGACCATTTGAAGCCAGCAAAGCTTCGTTATCGTTGTTATAAAAATTACCTGTTTGCAGAACGCCTCGTGGTTCTTCTTCTAAAAACGGATCGCAACCGGTGTTAGCAAGTCCAAAAAATAAAATTGATGTTAATATTATTAATTTCTTCATAACTTCTGTTTTTTAAAATTCCAATTTTACACCCGTTACTATACTTCTGGCATACGGATATTGCCCTGAAGCAAAACCTTGCGAAACGGAATTAAACCCGGAACCGGATGAAAAATTATTTACTTCGGGATCACCTAAACTAAAATCCGTAAATAGTGCCAAGTTGTTTCCCGTAACATAAATATTAATGCTGCTGAAGGTATTTTTCAGCGTTGTATTTTCAAGTGGTAAATCGTAAGACAGACTTACCGATTTAAGTCTTAGAAAAGAACCATCTTCCACATTTACGGTACTGTTAGGATTGAACAATGAGGTAGAAGTCCCGGCCCGAGGTATATTGGAAACCTCATCTATACCCTGACGCCATCTGTCCAGAACCCTTCGGTCTAAGTTTTGATCTCCACGACCATAAAAAGAGGTTTGCGTAAGGACATTGAATACCTCATTACCGTAAGAACCTTGAAAAAACACATCTAAGGATAAGCCCTTATATCTAAATGTATTCCTAAATCCACCATAAAAATCGGCTTCAGGACTTCCTAGGACTTGAGCATCCTGATTGTTTATGGTTCCATTACCATCTAAATCCCTAAATCTTGGACTTCCGATAAAGGACCTCCCTACACGGTTATCATCAACAATTTGTTGCGGATCCTGGTAAGTTCCCAGGTACTCGGCTCCTATAAAAACCGGGAATGGCTGCCCTACAATTAAGGCAGCAGAAGAACCACCTTGATTTCCGGTAGATTGTAAAGTAATCACATCTTCGCCCCCTAAATCCAAAACTTTACTTCTGTTTGCTGACACACTCAAAGAAGTGGACCATTCAAAATTATCATTATTAATATTTGTTGTATTTAACAACAGTTCTATTCCCTGATTTTCTACGCTACCAATGTTACGTGTTAATCTACCTATACCGGCCGTATTAGGTATGGCTGTGTTAAGTAACAGGTCTTTTGTAGTCTTTTTGTAATAGCCGGCTTCAAAACTTATTCGGTTATTCAATAAACCTAATTCCAAACCTACATCCAGTTGCTCCGTAGTTTCCCAAACCAAACCTCTTGATGCGGGAGACCCCAAAACCACCGCAGGATATAAATTTTCATTGAAATAGGTAAAAGTCGGGTTATAGCGATCTAAAGAATTAAAGGGAGAAATACCCTGCTCACCCACGACTCCAAAACTACCTCTTAGTTTTAAACGATTAATAACATCTACGTTTTCCATGAAAGACTCTTCATCAACATTCCAAGCTAAACCTACAGAAGGAAAGAAGGCATATTGATTCCCTTTTTCAAATACTGAAGAGCCATCATATCGTCCTACCAGGGTCAGTATATATTTTTTGTCAAATGAATAGGTCATACGCCCTAAATAAGACACTAAGGTTCTTTGGCTGTAACCTGAATCCACTTGGTAAGTTTCCGGGTCGGAACCAATCCCTAATCCATTAAATTCCAAAACATCAAAAGGGAAACCTCCAGCCAGGGTGCTTACTGATTCATTATTAGTTTTTTGCCAAGTAAAACCACCCAACACATTAAATTTATGTTTACCAAAGTTTTTAACAAATGTTAGGGTATTCTCCTGTAGGATATTTTTAGATTGGTTGGTATTTATCCTTCCTTCACCTCCTACATTAACGGCTAAACGTTCCGGTAAAAGACCAGGAAGATAACGATTGTTCTTAAAATAATTTAAAGTTGCCCCGATACTGGATTTCAGCTTTAAATCATTAGCAACTTCATATTCAAAATATGCATTTGCTATAATATTGGTTACCAAATCGTGATCTACCCTTAATCGTATATCAGCTTCAGGGTTTCTTTGCAATGACCCGCTAATTGGGTTTTCATCTGTATAATTGCCATTATCATCTAAGACCGTTCTTATGGGTAGGACACTACTAACAATACTCCCATAATTTACTTTATTATTCTCTCTTCTTTGTCTCGAGATATTTAAACGAATACCTGCTTTAAAGCGATCCGATAAATCGACATCCATATTATTCCTAAATACCATTTTTTCAATGCCGGAATTTCTTAAAACCCCCTCTTGTTTAAAATAGTTAATAGAGCTATAATAGTTTATGCTTTCGGCATTCCCCCTGATCGAAACATCCAGATTTTGTTTAAGGCCCGACTGTGTTACTAAATCCAACCAATCTGTAGTTTGCACCTGATTTGGATCAAATCGCAGTGGCAAAGACGTATCGGTTTGTCCTATTGAAACAGGTACTCCACCTACATCAATTGGCGTTCCCGGCACAAATTGACCGGCTTCATTAACATAATCCACATAATCCGAGCCACCCAGCAATTCGATTTGATTAGTTACTTCGTCAATACTCGTATAAAGATTCACAGATATAGTGGGTTTCCCGGTTGTTACCCCCTTACCACTTTTTGTGGTTACCAATACCACACCTGCTGCTCCACGTGTTCCGTAGATAGATAATGCAGTCGCATCCTTAAGAATCTCTATAGATTCTATATCATTAACATTAATATTGTTAAGGTTAAAACCTGAGCCTACAATGAAACCATCTATCACGAACAGTGGATCATTGTTCCCATTAATAGAGCTATTCCCCCTAATCCTAATGGTTGCTCCGGTACCGGGTGCTCCACTGTTGGAGGTTACTTCAACCCCAGCGGCCCGTCCTTGCAAAGCTTGGTCTACCCTTGCCACAGGTTGATTTTCCAAAGCCTCTCCACTTACAGAAGCCACGGCAGATACCAATTCCTTTTTACTACTGGTACCGTAACCAATAACCACTACCTGCTCTAATTGTTGGGTATCTTCCAGTAACTTAATAGCGATGGTTGTTTGATTACCCACAGGGATATCCCGGGTTATATAACCTACATAAGAAAACTGTAAGACATCGGAAGCATTGGCCTGAATTGTGAAGTTCCCATCAAAATCTGTTGACGTACCATTGGATGTCCCCTTAATAATAACATTTACCCCAGGAAGCGGTATATCATTATTATCTGTTACTATACCCTGAACAGTATTCTGGGAATGCACTGCACCAACCCAGCTAAAACAAAGTAATAGTATAATAAACTTGAGATTCATACATTAAAAGTTTTTAAAGTTTAATTTAATATTAGTTAAGTGAGGTAAAATTATGTATAAGCTATTTCATGGACATCTTAATTGTTACCTACAAATGTTGCAGGCCATGCTTTTGAGACCTTAAAAACTAAAAACCCCAAGCCAAAAGGACAAAGTTTCAAAGTGATTTAAGACGCTTTAAAAACCTGTTTTAACAACTTCATTTACAACATATTAATAACTATTGTTTTATAATCACATTTCTTTTAAAATCCATTAAATCATGCTTGATTTGGGCTTCTTCAAAAATTAAACTTAAAAAAATTATTCAAGACATCCTGGTCCTTAGTACTATTTGGAAAAAAGCCCTTTTGCAACATTTATACCCCTTTCTTAAGAACGGGAAAGGACTCTACATAAACATTGTTAAGTAGCTTTACCAAACCTTAAATCATTAACTCACCAGGACTTATCGCGTTGTGTTTTTACTAAACTTTTTAAACAATTTATTATGAAAAAAATTTACCCAACGATTTTATTTATGCTTTTGAGCATACTGACATATGCACAAGGAGCAGAATTCGAATGGACTTTTGAAGAGGCTGACCCCCTTGGAACTGACAAACCAACAGGGATTACCATCGTAGATGCCGGGGGCACTAATGTACAGGTTAAGGACTTAGGCAGTGTAGCACAGGTAGCCAACAGTGTAACAGATGATGGTTCCGGGACAAATAACACTCTTTCCATGGACAGACAGAGCCATATTATATTAGATGAAACGGTTTTGGGAAATGGTAGTTTCTCCATTGTAGCCAAATATGAAGGTTCCGGGAATGGTGATAATAGTATGTCCATAGGCAATGTGCAAGATACCGGGTTTATTTCCATAGCTGTTTTTGATTCTGAACCTAATCCAGGTGTTTGGGCGCTTCGCCGTTTACATCACAAGTTTGCCAATGGTCAAATGAATGGTCTAAAAATAGGTAATACGGCTAATGCTTTTGGTAGCCGGCTTCCTGTTAGAGATGACCTACTTGAGGGTATGAAGCATGTTGTGCTAACTTATAATGATACCGACGGATTATTTAGATTATATATTGAAGGTGATTTAGATGGTGTTGGAGGTGATAATGGTGGTAGATTAACAGGCAATACCAATGTTAAAGTTTACCTAAGTTACAGAGGAGGCTCTATAGACTCTGGAACGGGAGCTGTAACAGCCTCGCTTAATGGTGATGGCGACTCTAAAGATGTTAAATCTGAATGGGATAATATAGCTGTTTTTAAAAGAGCTTTATCAGACCAGGACGTTTTAGACTTATATAACGGAGCCAACCCTTTAACCCTAGCCATTGATCAGGTAACCTTAGAAAATTTCAATGCCTACCCTAACCCCGTTAAGGACCATTTACATTTTAGCAGTAGGCATGTAAAATCCATTGAGGTTTTCAATGTATTGGGAACTAAAGTTATGAAAAGAACCATAATAGGACAAAGTGGTGCCAATTTCAGTGCTTTGGCCAATGGCATCTATATTGTTAAGGCCTTTAATCAGGATAACACCCATATGGCCACCATCAAAGTGGTAAAAAAATAGTTTAATAATGGCATTGCAACATTTAGTCCCCATTTATGAAACAAGCCGTTTTATTAATTGCTATAATTTTACCTCCAGGTTTTAAACTTAACTAAACTTTAAATAAAAATTAATGACAATGAAAAAACTATTTAGTGTTTTAATTTTAGCTATAATTACACTTCATTCGTGTAACGATGACGATTTAAATATCATTGATTATACGGAATTCGATTCCACTTTAACTGAAGCTCAAACTACTGCTGATGTTAGTAAAGAAGGTGAAAAGAATGGTGATATAATTATAGGTTCGACGGCCATTTTAAACGCCGTTATTGAGATCCATGCACCGTATAGAACAACTGCCATTAACCAAGGCACTATAGATTTAGCGACGAAAAGGTTAAGAACGGCTATAGACACCTATAACTCAAGTATTGTTATTGTAGATGGTACCAGTCTGGAAAGTACCATATCGAATGCACAATCCTTACATGATGCTGCGGTAGAAGGGGATTTTCCCGGAGAATATCAAGCGGGTTCAAAAGCCATTTTGCAATCGGCTATTGATGCTGCAAGGGTAGTAGCCAATAATACTGATGCAACCCAGGCAATGATAGATGGTGCCTTATCAGCCTTACTATCAGCTTTAAACGATTTTAACGATGCTAAAAATCCCCCATTGGATTTTGATGCGCTTAATACTGAAATAGATGCCGCCCAAGATTTACATGATAGCGCCGTTGAGGGTACCCAAATTGGGGACTATACCATAGGCTCTAAAACCATACTACAAAACGCTATAAATGCTGCCGAAATTATTGCAAGCAGTACCGAAGGGATTACACAATCAGACATTGATGATGCTTTAGCAACCTTGCAAGCCGCGGTTGAAACATTTAATGCCGCACGTATTGGAGGGCCCGACCGAGATATTACAGCGCTGTTGGCCGGTATAGCTAACGCACAGACTATCCATGATACTGCTATTGAAGGCTCCGAGTTAGGGCAATATCCAGTTGGAGCTAAAGCCACTTTACAAACGGCGATAGATACCGCTCAAAGTGTCGCCGATGACCTTTCAACAGGGCAGTCTATTGTTGATGCAGCCTTGGCTACCCTACAAGACGCAGTTGTTGCTTTTGAAAACTCAGTAAATGGCATCTATGTAGTTAATTTTGACGGCGCCAGCTATATAGAAACCCCAACGTTCCAGGGCATTTCCGGCGGTACCCAACGCACCGTGGAGGCTTGGATAAAAACAGATGCCAGTAAAACTACCGAGACGTTAATTTTATCCTGGGGTATAGGATCGAATCAACAAAAATGGGATATGCGTTTAAATAGTGGCAGATTAAGAGTTGAGTATCAAGGCGGAGGAATAAATACAACAAAAACTGTAAATGACGGTATTTGGCATCACGTAGCGGCTGTGGTTCCTACTGACGGTGCTAGTTTGGAGGATGTTTTATTATACATTGATGGCGAATTGCAAACCGATATTACTGGCAGTGGTTCAAGCCCTATTAACACATCCAATGCCAATAATTTTCACATAGGCAGAAGTGCTAATGACGCTACCAGGTTATTTGTGGGTCAAATAAGTGATGTGCGTATGTGGAACGTAGCCAAATCTGCAAATGACATTAATACAAATAAAGATGTAAGGTTAAATGGAAATGAATCCGGTTTAGTAGGATACTGGAAATTAAACGATGGTTCCGGAACCTCTGCACAAGATGCAACAAGTTCGAATCATACCGGTAATTTTGTAGGCAACCTAACCTGGGAAAAAATAACCACCGGTTTGCCATTTCAGAATTAATGTCCTTAAGGATAATTAATAGCTCGTATAATAGCCTCAAAAAGGAATGTCATAAAAAAGCATTCCTTTTTGGTCATTTATACAACTGCATTGCTCAACTCATGGTGGTAATTCTATCCGGATGATTTGATTGGCCATCGAAATTCTTATATTTATATTAGGAACCTTTGAACAAATATTAAATGAAAAACGCGTTATCAGTTTTTTTTTCTTTATTATTCAATATACTTTGTTTTACACAAAACATTGAATCTTCCTTTACACCATTAAGTATTGAAGGCGTTCCTTTTCACAAGAAAACCAATTGTGTGTTTGAAGATCGTTTAGGTTTTTTATGGATTGGCACAAACAACGGTCTTTATAAGTACTATGGGCAAGGCGTTGACAAATACGAATACAATGTATTTGATGAGCGTTCCTTACCCAATAACAATATTAACTCTATTGTTGAAGATGATTTTGGAAATTTATGGTTAGGAAGCGAGAGCTATCTTATTAGTTACAATAGAGCAAACAATTCGTTCAAAGGTTATTACAGGGACAAGACTTCAAAAGTGCTTGGTAAATCCATGGACGGTACTATATGGTCCTTCCTGCCAAAAACAGGCCTTATTAAAATTACGCCTCATGAAACCACGGAAACCTCCATACTAGACACCAAATTTAATTATAAAGACAGAGAGAAAGTATTTGGTTCCATTGGTCAGATAAACCAATATCTTGAAGATCATTATAAAAGACACTGGTTTGCTACCTCCAAAGGCATCATGGCCCTGGATAGTTCCCTAACCAAAAAGAGCACCGGTTTTAACAAAAACACTATTGCTCTTTATAAGGGGAACAACAACTTTATTGCAGCCACCAATCGTGCCATTTATGTTCTTGGCTACCATGAAAATGATTACGAATTAGACATTCAGGAATCTTATAACACCGGTAATTTCCCCCAGAATGAGACTTTGAATACTAGAATCAACAGCCTCACTGTAGAGGATCAGGGTCATACCATATGGATAGGGACCGATAATGGTCTGATTAAAGGTACAAGAACCAAAAACAGTTATAATTTTGATCTTTATGAAACCCAAACTGATATCACTAATCAAATAAACACTACCCTAATTGATAAATTTGACAACCTTTGGATCGGCTCACAAAGAGGGGTCAGTAAGTTGATAAGTAAGAGCTCCATTTTTGAATATCATTCCTTTAGCGTGGCTTTCCAAAATACTTTTGCCTCCTCCATATTAATAGAGAACAAAGCCCAATTACTTGTTTCATTTAACGGCAGGGGCCTACATAGATATCACCTGAAAACTAAATCTCATGAACCGTATCTAAGAACTACAAATGATATTGGTGCCATTACATTTGATTATTATAAAAAAGAATTACTTATAGGGTACGACAGGCAATTAGTAAGAACCAAAAACTATACTGTTAATGGATCATACCCCATGCTCGACACCCTTAAAACCTATAGTAAATCCGTAAGGGATATTATTGCCGTTAATGACAGTGAAATCTGGGTTGGGCTTTGGGGAGGCGGCATAGATGTTATCAACACTAAAGCTGAGATTTCGCGCTTTGCAAAACATGCCATTTCCAGCCTTAGTAATGATAATGTATTTGTTATGCATTTAGACCAGCATCATAATATTTGGGTGGGCACCAGGGGTAACGGCTTATTCAGGATTAACCTGGTAGAAGAAAAAATAAAACATTATGTTCCGGAACAACAAGGCGGACTTTCTTCTAATGCCATTCTAAGTTTAAAAGAAAGCAAGGATGGGGATATTTGGATTGGCACCAGAGGCGGAGGCTTAAATCTTTACAATAGAAAAAATGATTCCTTTCAAACATTTGGAAAATCTGAAGGCTTATTATCCCTGACCATTTCCGGAATTGAAGAGGACAGGAACGGGAATTTGTGGATTAACAGTGATGAGAGCATTTCTTTTTTTGACACCAGAATACAGGAGGTTAAAAACTTTGGTGTCGATGAAGGCATTAAGGGCGTACAATTCAGTTTTAATTCGCATAATGTGCTTGACAATAATGTTTATTTTGGAACTTTGGGAGGATTTTATAATATCAATACTGTTAGATTTAATAAAACCACATTAATACCCAATACGGTTATAACCGATTTTTCGATTTTTGGAGATGAAGCCAATAATAAATTGATTTATGACAACAATCAAAACCTTAAAAACAAGCTAAGTAAAAATGAAAGGATAAATCTGTCTCACACAGAGAACAATATTGTTTTCAAATTCTCTTCTTTAGATTTCACTTCTCCAAGTAAAAACAAGTACGCTTACATGTTGGAAGGTGTGAACAACTTTTGGGTATATACGGACGCTTCAAACCGCAATGCCAATTACAACAACCTTCCTCCGGGAAATTACACCTTCAAGGTTAAAAGCAGCAACAGTGATGGGGTTTGGAATGAAGATCCGGCCGTATTAGTTTTTTCCATATCCCCTCCCTTTTGGAAAAGTAATTTAGCCATCGGTTTATACTGGCTTTTAGCCTTAATTACTTTATATGTTACCTTTTATTTAATGCGCAAATGGTACAGATTAAAAAAGAACCTAGTTGCCGAGACCGTAAGCAGACATAAAGATAATGAGTACCATAATATGAGAATGGTATTTTTCACAGATATTTCGCATGAACTGAGGACGCCTTTAACACTTATCAAGGGGGCTATAGAAAAGGTAGTTCGGGAAAAGAATTATACTATGAGTTCCTTAACTGCTCAACGTATCCACAACAACACGATTCGTATTAATAGGCTTATCAATCAAATCATGGACATCAGGAAGTATGATGTTGGAAAGTTTAAATTAAAAGTTTCCAAGAATAATATCATTGATGATATAAAAAAGATAAAAAACGCCTTTAATGACTTAGCGGAAATAAACCATATAGACTATACTTTTAAATGTGACAAGTCTACTTTAAAAGCCTGGTATGACTATCAAATTTTAGAAAAAATATTGTTTAACTTATTGTCCAATGCTTTTAAATACACTCCAACAGGAGGAAGTATAGATTTATTGGTAGAATCTATGGTAAAGGAAGATGCGTTTGATAAAACCGGAACTACAGAGTATATTGTATGTCAGGTCATTGACACCGGTTCGGGAATAGATAAAAAAGACATTCCATTTATATTTAACAGGTTTTACCAAACCGAAGACATCCCTAAGCATCAAGTATCCGGCACAGGCGTAGGCATGGAGTTGGTACAAAAACTCGTTAAATTACATAAGGGGTTTATTAACGTAGAAAGCGAAAAAAACAAGTTAACCAAATTTACGTTTTACTTCCCCATCAAAAAGAAAAATTACCTTCCAAATGAAATAGGTACCAGTAATGAAGTCCAGGACAGCTCTTTATTATCCCAACTAAAGGATTATCATTACAGTAATAATATAACGGCAGAAGAGGCCATTCCGGGCAATAAGGCAAAATCAAAACCATCTATTCTTATAGTTGAAGACAATTTGGAATTGCTAAATATGATGGAAGAAGAGCTTGCTGAAGATTTTAATGTATTAAAGGCTGGTAATGGAAAAGCTGGTTACGAGAAAATAATCAGTGATAAGCCCCAACTTGTTTTAAGTGATATCTCTATGCCCGAAGAAGACGGTGTTGAAATGCTTAAACGTGTTAAAATGAACCCAGAGATTAGTCATATCCCCATTTTTATGCTTACAGCCAGAGGGTCCGATGATATAAAAATAAAATGTTTAAGAATTGGGGCAGATGATTTTATTGAAAAACCCTTTAGTATTGAATTTGTAAAGTGGAAAGTTAAAAACACCCTATTTAAGCAGCGTAATTTAAAAGAGAAATACAGTCGGGTTATTTCTGCCGAACCGTCTGAAGTTGAACTTGAATCAAATAGCGAAAAACTCATTAGAAAGTTAGTCCAAATTATTGAAAACCATATTGATGATGACCTTTTAAGTGTAGAATTTTTAGCTTCTGAAGTGGGTATGAGCAGAGCGAGTCTTTATAGAAAGCTCCTGTCCATCACCGATGAAACCCCTGTTGAATTCATTAAAAAAATCAGGTTAAAAAGAGCTACACAACTTTTAAAGAAAGATGACCTATACGTTTCGGAAATTGCCCATATGACCGGATTTAACAATTTGAAATATTTTAGCAAATGCTTTAAAAAAGAATATGGCCTTACCCCGACACAATATGCCGATCAAGCCTCTCTTATTTAGTCATTGCATCTTTACCTTTTTCCTGTCTTTTTGTCCTCTGTCTCATTTCACCCCCTTTTTTGAGACAAGCGGTCGCACCTATTCATTCGCTATATAAGTACTTTGTAATTTAACTACTAAATTTTACTAATAGGATGGTTAAGTCACAAGTTTTATTATTCTTAATTTTCTTTGCTTTTTTAAATCCGCAAAGTGCATCAACTCAAACAATAACAGACCCGATAAAGCCCTGGGAGGATCCTCAGGTATCCGGTATCAATAGATTACCAAGTAAAGCCAGTTCACACTCCTTTGCAAATGAAAAAGAGGCTTTGGAAAATAATAAAAGGGGCTCTTCCCGTTACAAATCACTAAATGGTAACTGGAAATTTTCATGGAGCCCTACCCCTCTTGAAGCTCCTGAAAATTTTGAAACTGAAAACTTTGACGATAGCAAATGGCCTGCTATTCCGGTACCGGCAAATTGGGAACTACATGGTTACGGAACAGCGATTTATACTAATGCCATTTACCCTTTTGAACCGGTGAATCCTCCCTATACGCCAAAAGACGATAACCCGACCGGCTGCTATCGCACTACTTTTGAAATGAATCAAGATTGGGAAAACAGCCAGGTAACACTGACTTTTGGCGGTGTAAGTTCGGCATATTATGTCTGGTTAAATGGTAAACTGCTTGGTTATAGCGAAGACACCATGTTACCAACTCATTTTGATGCTACCCCCTATTTGAAATCGGGCACAAACACTTTAGCTGTAAAAGTTTATAGATGGAGTGATGGTGTTTATCTTGAAGATCAGGACCATTGGCGCCTTAGTGGTATTCAGAGGGATGTTTATTTAACAGTAGCACCAAAAGTACAACTATATGATTTCTATGTACAGACAGATTTGGATGACCATTATAAAGATGCCCTACTAAAAATACGTCCTAGAATTAAAGTATTTGATGATATCAATATCAAAGGTTACCAATTGGAAGCTAAACTATTTGATAAAAACGGCGAGTCAGTACTCAACAAAGCCTTAAGCATTCCTCTGGAAAAAGTATTCCATGAGAAATTTGAGCAACGGGGCAAACCGGATTTTGGTTTATTACAAACCGTTGTTAGCAATCCAAAAAAATGGAGTGCCGAAACCCCTAACTTATATACATTGGTTTTCAATGTTAAAAATGCCGATGGTACTATATTGGAGTCCCGAAGTACTAAAGTAGGATTTAGGGAAACCAACATTGTAGACGGGGAGTTTTTCGTAAACGGTGAACCCGTTTTAATATTTGGTGTAAACCGTCATGATCACGACCCTATTACGGGAAAAGTAATAAGTGAAGTATCGATGCTGAAGGACATTAAGCTTATGAAGCAGCTAAATCTAAATGCGGTTCGTACCTCGCATTACCCCAATGATGAACGCTGGTATGACCTGTGTGATGAACATGGCATTTATGTTATGGATGAAGCTAATTTAGAAAGCCATGGTTTAGGAGGGAAATTAAGTAACAACCCTGCTTGGTCCAGCGCGTTTTTAGAAAGGGCGGTTCGTATGGTTGAGCGTGATAAAAACCACCCAAGTATTGTATTTTGGTCTTTAGGGAACGAATCAGGTTCCGGGTTTAACCATGCCACTATGGCCAACTGGATACGTTCTTACGACCCTACAAGGCCTGTGCACTACGAAGGCGCACAAACTACAGGAGGCAAAGCCAAGGTCGAGAACAAAATACTTAAGGATCCCCTTTATGTAGATATGATCAGCCGTATGTATAACCCTATTGAATATATGGCTAAGATGTCTGAGTTAGAAGGTGAGACCAGACCCATAATATGGTGTGAATATGCGCATTCCATGGGGAATTCAACAGGAAACCTGTTCAAATACAGGGATATTTTCAGAAACAACAAACAGGTTATCGGAGGATATATCTGGGATTGGTGTGATCAAGGTTTAGCACAAAAAACACCTGAAGGTGAACCCTATTATGCCTTTGGCGGCGATATGGGTGATACCAAAATAAATTCGGGGAACTTCTGTTTAAATGGTATTGTTGGCCCTAATAGGGAACTTAAACCAGCGTCCTGGGAAGTCAAAAAAGTATTCCAACCTATCGTGATAAAAGCAAAAAATTTAGTTGAAGGTGTTGTTGAAATTAAAAACCTATTTGACTTTACTAACCTTAATGCATTTGATATTTTTTGGCAATTACAGGAAGATGGCAAAACATTACAGTCTGGCATCCTATCGCCAATAGATTTACCTCCTAATCAAACTACTAATCTTAGCCTCCCCTTTAAAAAACCAAAACTTAAACCCGGGGCGGAATATTTTGTGCGTGTAGGCTTTAAACTTAAAAACGAGACGTCATGGGCCGATCAAGGCCATGAAATAGCTTGGGAACAATTAAAACTACCATTTAACAAGCCATTAACCGCATATAGAGCGGATAAAAAGTCTGAGGTTAAATTCATTGAAGATACCAATGCAGTAAAGGTAAATGGCAGTGGATTTAATATCACATTCAATAAAAAGACAGGTGATTTAGTTTCATTTAAACAAAATGACATAGAATTTCTAGAAGGCGCTTTGGCTTCAAATTTCTGGAGGCCGGTAACCGATAACGATCGCGCTGGTGCTAAAACACCAAAAAAGCTTAAGGTATGGAAAAATGCCATGAAAAAAAGAACTTTAGAAACCGTTAAAGTTACCCAAGTGTCTTCTGAACAAGTTAAGGTTTCTACTCTTTATGTATTCGACAGTATTGGTCATATTACCATAAACTATAACATCTATGGTGACGGTACTTTAACAGTAAATAACTCCTTTAAGGTAATTAAAAATGGTGGACTCCCCATTATGCCAAAATATGGTATGCAGGTAAAAGTTTCAAATGCCTTAGACAATTTCACTTATCTTGGGAAGGGTCCGCATGAAAATTATAATGACAGGCAACTAAGTGCTGATGTAGGTCTGTACAAAGCCTCTGTGATGAACGATTATTATAGTTATATCCGTCCACAAGAAAGTAGTAACAAAACTGAGGTGCGTTGGTTTTCTCTAACCAATAAGGAAGGCAAAGGTCTTTATATATCGGGCATATCAGATAATTTAAGTGTTAGTGCCTGGCCTTATAGCGCTGAAAATATTGAAGACGCCCTCCATACTTATGACTTGGAAAAAAGTCATTATATTACACTGAACATAGACCATAAACAAATGGGCGTTGGAGGTGATGATAGCTGGTCTCAAAAGGCTTTACCTCATAAGGAGTTTCGAGTGCCGGCACAAGATTACAATTATAGCTTTATGATTAAACCGATAACAAAAATCCAAAACCGAAGATTACCTATACCAAATAATTAACCAAAGTGATTTATAAATTGAGAATTTCAACGCATATTGTTAATGCCTTTATTCTTTTTGCATCCTTATCAAGCTGTAAAAAAGAAATCCATACAAAGCCTGAGAGCGCAAGCAAACCCAATATTGTTTTAATCAATGTAGACGATTTAGGCTGGAAGGATTTAGGCTATATGGGCAGCAATTATTATGAAACTCCTAATATAGACCAATTGGCTAAAGACGGTATGGTTTTTACCAATGCTTATGCCGGAGCCGCCAATTGTGCCCCCAGCAGGGCTTGTCTCATTTCAGGCTTAAACACCCCCAGACATGGTGTTTTTACGGTCAGTCCCTCAGACCGCGGTGATCGCAGAACTAGAAAAATAGTCCCTATAAAAAACACCAAGCATTTAACTAATGAGGTTTATACCTTGCCTAAAATGTTAAAATCGGCTGGTTACAAAACTGCAAATTTTGGGAAATGGCATGTTGGTGAGAATCCAGCAGAACAAGGAATAGATTATAACGTAGGGGGAAGCGGTAAAGGCAACCCGGGTAAAGATGGTTATTTTTCACCATATAATATCGATTTTATCGAAGATGGCCCCAAAGGTGAATACCTGACCGATAGATTGACTAATGAGGCTATATCTTTTATTGAAAAGAACAAAGCGTCCAGTTTTTTTGTTTACCTCCCTTATTATACGGTACATACCCCAATCATGGGCAAAGAAGCCTTGGTTGAAAAATTTAAAAAGAAACAAGGGAGCCATGGTCAGGACAGAGCGGATTATGCTGCCATGGTAGCTTCTATGGATGAGAATGTGGGCAAACTGCTTAAATCACTTAGGGATTCAGGTTTAGAAAATAATACCCTGATTATTTTCACTTCAGATAATGGAGGTATAAGATCTATATCAAGCCAAACACCTTTAAAAGCTGGAAAGGGTTCCTATTATGAAGGAGGCATAAGAGTCCCATTTATCGTTAAGTGGCCTAACCATGTTAAGGCAGGTGGTAAAAACACCAATACGGTAAGTCAATTAGATATCTACCCTACATTACAACAAATTGTTGGAGCACCAGACAAAGCATCAATTTTAGATGGGATAGATATAACGCCTCAATTAAAGCATAGTGATAACACTTTGACTCGTGACTTATATTTTCATTTTCCAATTTACCTCCAAGCATACAACCCCGGAAAAGATGATGCTCGTGACCCATTATTTAGAACGCGACCAGGTTCCGTAATCATTTCAGGTAATTGGAAACTTCACGAATATTTTGAGGATCATGCTTATGAATTATACAATTTAAAGGAAGATATAAGCGAACAGCATAATTTGGCCGCCTCCCATCCGGAAAAAGTAAAGGAACTGTCCCATAAATTAAATGCATGGCGCCTCTCCATGAACGCGCCTGTACCGAATGAAAAAAACCCGGAATATGACCCGGTTTTTGAAATGAATAAAATTAAAAAGGTACTGGAGAAGGCTGAAAAGCGCAACTAAAGACTAAGGAGGTGCTTATTGATGTCCATATGGTATCAAAAGGTCATTTAATTAGTCGACTTGGGGCATAACCGAATTGCTTTTTAAAACACCTGCTAAAATAATAAGGATCATTGAAACCAACCATATTCGCTACCTCAGACACATTATGGTTTTTGGTTTTTAACAATTTGGCCGATTTTTTCAGTCTCAGCGTTCTAATAAATTCGTTAGGTGACAAATCCGTTAGTTGGGTTATTTTTCTATACAATTTTGAAGAACTCAGGCCTATTTCAGAACAAATAAAATTAGGGGTTAGCTCTGGGTTCTCTAAGTTCTTTTCAATAATACTTTTAACTTTTGTAATTAAATCAATATCAATCTGTGAATGGGCAAGCGTTATAACATCACTTTCTGCTTCACCGGAAAACTTTTTCTTAAGGTCAAAATGAATCTTAATAATATTGTCTATTCTGGATTTCAATAAGGCCGGATCAAACGGCTTCACCAAATAGCCATCCACTCCTATTTTAAATCCTTTAATTTTATTTTCATTTTCGGCAAGGGCGGTTAATAAAACTATTGCTGTATGGCTAATGTTCTCGTCATTCTTGAGCGCCTGGACAAATTCAAACCCATTCATTTCAGGCATCATAACGTCAACAACACAGAGCACCGGTTTGACTTTATAACAAAGTTCTAAACCTTCTTTGCCATTTTCCGCGCCATACACTTTATAATCACCAGAAAGAAAATCAATTAAATAATTTCTTAATTCCGGATTATCGTCTATGACCAATATGGTGTTTTTTACGTCTGTATTTTGTATTATTTTTTTGGAATAATTATTGACTTCGGACGCGTATGTTTGTTCAATGGTTTTTACCTGCTTTTTACTGTCAATAAAACTTGATATTTCATCCTCATTGTATGAAGATTTGGCTATTGGTAACTCTACCGTAAAAATACTACCCTCATTTATGGCACTTCTAACA
The DNA here is from genome assembly GCF_028281565.1 of Seonamhaeicola sp. GTDB lineage: Bacteria > Bacteroidota > Bacteroidia > Flavobacteriales > Flavobacteriaceae > Seonamhaeicola. The sequence continues at coordinate 65,031 of NZ_JANQJQ010000021.1, read as the reverse complement.
TTGATAGTTCCTTTATGTAAAGTTACTAAAGCTTTCACCAAGGACAGGCCAATTCCGGTACCAGTGGTATTTTCTTTACTGTTTGATGCTTGATAGAACCTTGAAAAGATCTTTCCTATGCTTTCCTTGGGAATCCCTATGCCATCATCACTTACCTCAAGAATCAACTTTTCATTAGTTTCACTAAATCCTATAAACAGATCCACATTACCATAATTATTGGTAAACTTAATCGCATTAGAAAGCAGGTTATACAGGATTTTTTTATACTTATCCATATCTATCCAACACACTACTTTCTCCTCTTCTATATTAAAATTCAAGTTTATATTCTTAGATTGGGCCAATTCCATAAATGAATAAAAAATATCCTGGGTATCTGGTAAAACATCTGTTTGGAACACCTTTAATTTTATTTCACCCGTCTCTGCTCTCCTAAAATCCAATATTTGATTGACCAACCTCAACAATCTGTTAGCATTATGGAGAATTAAGCCAGCCTTATTTTTATGATAATCAGTACTATTTTCATAGTCCATCAATTGCTTTACCGGCCCTAAAATTAGTGACAATGGTGTTCTTAGTTCATGGGAAATATTGGTGAAAAACCTCAACTTTTCGTTGTTTAATTTTTCATCTCGCTCCCTTTTCACTTTTTCGGTCAAAAGTTCTCGTCTTAATTTTATTCTACTTCTTATCTGTTGCCTCGTAAAATAAAATGCTATTCCCAAAATAAATACAATAATCGCCTGCCCCTTGTAGCTTAACCAAAAATGGGGTAAAATCTCAATTGTATAGGATGAGAACGCACTCCATAAATTCTCATTATTGCTGGATTTTATTTTAAAATTATAGGTCCCTGATGGTAAATTAGTGTATTGTACTACTCTTGAACTACTTCCGCTTTCTATCCAGTTTTCATCAAAACCTTCTAACTTATACTTAAATTTATTCAAGCGTTCATTTGTGTAGGACGGCACAGAAAACTGAATAGAAAAATTTCTGTTGGCATAGTTAAGCGTTATGCTTTTTGAATAATTTATATTGGATTCAAGCGGTACTTGACCATTTACCGTTAAACCTGGCAATACCGGCTTGTTATTTATTCTGAATTCTGTAATAACCGGTTTAGGGGTCCATTTATTCTCATCGATGTTATAAGGTTCAAAATAAATGACTCCGTTTTTTCCAGCCAGATAAACAACAGAATCATTAAAATTATAAAAGCCACTGGAGCTAAAAACATCCAACCTGTTGCCACTACTTATATTATATATATGAGCCTCATTGGTTTCAACATGATATTTAGCCATTCTATTGTTATTCATATTCAACCATAGATTTCCCTTAGTATCCTCAAGGATATCGGTAATCCACCTCCCTTTCAATTCACTAATTTCATCTACCACTTCAATAAACGCATTTGTATCCGGATTATAAACACCTAAACCCTTACGGGTAGCTGCCCAAACCTGTCCATTAGAACTTGAAAGAATATCACTGACATTGTCGTGAGGTAAACCAAGACCCGTTGCCTGGTCCTGATTAAATGATGTCACATTCCTATTAATAAAATTATAGTTAACGACTCCATTTTCTGTAGCAAACCACAATTTTCCATCGGAATGTGATACCACATTATTTACTTCGTAGTTATGCAAAATATGATCCAGTTGTTTTAAGCTTTTGGCTTCAAAAATCTTCACTCCCTCTCCAAAAGAACACACAATTAGTTTACCGTCTAATTCAATAACGCTAAAAATGGGAGCCGAATTAAAACCAAGATCCAAAATTTGAGAGGCGGTTTTGGTGTAATTATAACGTAATATCTTCCCGTTCCACAACCCACAATATATAGTATTGCCATCCTTGGAGTAAATACTCGCCAAGTCACTACCGTTATTATACAATGGCACAAATTCCCCTTCCCTGGATATAAAGAGTCCATCATGTCTTGTGGCTACAATGACTTCATTGTTTACACTTTTTGTAAACCCCCTAATTCTTGGTAATTGATTGTCAATATATTTTGAAATGTCTTTGTTAACCTTGAACTGATTCTTAAAGGGATCATATTTGTCTAAACCATCTTCGGTTCCAATCCAAAGCACTCCGGAGGCGTCAAAGTAAAGGGATGAGATCAAATTATCGACAATAGAAGCATTATCGGATAGCACAGAATAATACCATTGGTATTCCCCTTTACCAATCTCTTCCAAGGTGTCGCATACCAAAAGCCCTCCTAAAGTACCTACCCAATACCGACCATTAGGGGATCTGGCTACAGAAATAAAATAGGTGCCTAATTTATTTTTGACATCCTCATTTTCAAAGGTTAAATTTTTAAAAGTAGCTTCCGATTTATCAAATTTATAAAGTCCCTCACGGGTTCCTACAAAAATATCTTTCTTGGCGTCTTCATAAATAAAATTCACATAAGGGTTAATCTCGGTGGAGTTAGGTATTTTAATGGTATAATCATCTATTTCCGAAATATTTCCATTGTCATCTAAGGTAATTTTTGCAATAGATGCCGTCTCATAACTTCCAATCCAAATATTCCCGCTATTATCTTCAAATATTGCCTTTATATAATAAAAATCCTTTAGTGGAACTTTAGTGAATTTATTGACATCCTGTTCAAATAAGTATAGTCCCCTATTTTTCGTACCGACCCATATACGGTTAAATTTATCGATATAAACGGACCTTATTTCTTTGTCAGGCAAACTAAAATTATTGTTTACATCGGGTAAAAAAGTGGTAAATGTGTTTGTTAGCAAATTTAAACGCGTAAGACCATTCCTTGTACCAATCCATAAATTATTTGACCCATTATCTAACTTTAGTGCCGTTATATCATCATTCAATAATTTGTTATTTCCGGAATCCGAGCTTGTGAATGTTTTAAATTCATAGCCATCAAATCGATTCAGCCCTGAAAATGTCCCCAACCATAAAAACCCATATTTATCCTGTACTATATGTCTAACAGAACTATGCGATAGGCCATCACTATCATTATAATGGTCAAATGTGATGTTCTGTCCTTTTATACTCCAGATGGCTATAAAACAAAATAATAATATGTAGGTTTTAAATCTCACTTATCTAAATTTAGATTACCAAATCTTCTATACTTAAAGAGGCTTCAATTTATTTTTCAAATCCCATGATGAAGGCGGTTCTATAGGCTTCATTACATATACTGCAAATTAAATTTTTAAAACTGCCATATCAATTTAGTCATTATTCGGCAGAAACTTGTTGAATGGTATTGGATTTTAAATCTATTGTAAAATGATTAGATGGTTGTCCATTAGTCGTCCTTTTAAAAATAGCACTCCACAATTGAAATTGACTGTGGCCTGATTGCTTTAATTTATCACACACTATTTTATATTGTTCCAATTGTTTTAAACCAATATCGGGTATTGCCAATTCATCGGCACTTCTTAAACGGTAAAAGTCAAAAATCATATCAAAGCCTGTCCAAGTGCCAAAATCGTCTAAAACCAGGCCTTTATCCTTTAATGTTTTATTTAATACATCGACATCTAAGGCAGTGTCCAATAGCAGCAAGTCCCTGCCAGTAGATTGGGAAAAAGTGCCCAAAAATTCTGGCGGCCAATCATTGGGTAAAAACCTAAGCCTGACCAATTCCTTTAAATGCCATTGGGTAAACTCTTTATAAGTTTGCGCCTTTAATACGTCCTTGTTCCAAATCTTAGAATCATTGACGCTTTGTAAATATTCATATTCCTTTGCATACAAAGGGAAAAGATTATTAAATCCCGGAACGGAATCCATTACCACCGTTTCGATTTCAAACTCAGTATTTGAATGCACTGTTAGTATTTTATAGGCGGGAATATAAGCGGCCAACGATGGTATTTGAATGTTGATTATCGTCTGTCCTTTTTTAGTTGTTCTTATACCTGTATCATTAATATGCATGTGTCCCCCAAAATGAACGTTAACACCTGCTTCGGTAAATGCGTCAGCTACATCGTCATGAGGCACACGGTGTAGTTGCATTTTTTTATTTCCAAAAAATGATCGTATTTTCTTCGATGCTCCATCATTAAATTCAACCATTGGATAATGACTGAATACTATTAATGTTTTGCCTAACTGCTCAGCACGATTAGTCACCGAGTGTACCCAAGGAATCAAATGCTTTTTATGGGTTAACACATTATTATATCCTATGCTGGCACTATGATAACTAATGGGATTTAATTCCTTGTTCTTAATGTTTTCCTTAGGCACATATACATTGGCATCAATGGCTAAAAACCATAAATTTTCTCCAGGTTCTACCAAATAACTTACATCTGGCATTAATGAATTAATTGGCGGTATTTTATATTGCCTTTGTGATAATTCGGACTGCTGTAAAGCTTCTTGAAATTTATAATTTTCATAGGCATATGATGAAAACGGTGTTTCCCAGTAAACGTCTGTTTTTTTTGGGAAAAACCCAAAGGCACTTAATTCACCTAAAATCTGGTCATACCCCAACTTGGCTATATCTTTTGAAATGACAACCGGTAAGCTTAAGGTGTCTTTAGCAACATACATACCTTCTTTACTATAAATGGGCTGTTGCTTCCCTCCTGCTCCCAAAAAATCCGGCTTCCCCGCATCTTGAAAGAATGGGCGAACCGGGTCATGATTACCCGTTGTGGCTATAAATTTTATGTTGTGTCGCTCCGAATAGGTATTTAAAATCTCCCTTAATCCTCTGATATTTAAAAGTTGTCCGTCATCACTAAAATCGCCCGGTAAAACTACGTACCTTATACCTCGTGAAACAACATCATCTAAAGCCGCTATAAAGGCAAAATAATTTTCGTTAAAAAGCCTTGTGGACTGCAGTTGCGATTTCATAGTACGTGCTAAGGTAAATTTGCCCGTCTTCGGGTTTTTTACGCCCTCATAATGTGAGTCTTGAAATTCCCCATAAATATCCTGCAAATGTACATCTGCCATAAAGGCTATCTGCAAGCTGTTTTTACTAAGCTCATGTTTCGGTATACATGAAACTAAAAGCCAACTAACACTAATAATTATGATGGTATGTTTCATATGATTACCCAAATTTACATTTTTGTTTCCGGCGGAAAGGCATACGAGGATTTCCAGCCTCCCAAATCAATTAATATCTGATCGATCATGACTCCTGGGTCTACCATCCAAATCTTCAAATTATGCTTACCTGCTTTATTTACTATTTGTCTAGCGGATTTAACTGAAGCATTCTTCAATACATTTTGTTTCCAAATATCACTTCTTCCAAACGTTTGAAAATCCATAATTACAGGCTCTGCATCATCAATAGCAACGGCACATCTTACACCTTTTCCTTTATGAAATGCATGCGTTGGTACCGCCTGCACATAAACAGCTGCTTCTCCAAAGTTAAATGAATAAAAATCATATTCCAATGAAGGGCTTTTGCTTATAATATCTGAAATACTCACTTGTGAATCCGCTGTTCTGGGTAAGGCCACACTAACTTGTCCTGAATATCCAATACCTTCCAAAATATTCCAAGAGGCCTCCTTACCATCATACTTTCTTGAATATTGCTCTGCGTTTATGGATACGTAGCCCTTATCTTCAACAAAACCTTTATAATTCTCCAAGTCTTGAAGCTTCGGATTAAATACTGAAACTCCAATGGTCGTATGGGCATCGCCACTTAAAAAATCAATGGCCGAATTCACCTTATAACTTGGCGGAATTAACTGATAGTCATGTCCTAAAGGCGCTTCTTTTTTGTCTTCACCTTTTGGTACTTGTTCCCAATCTATGGTTACCCAAAGGCGTTCTTCTAGGTTATTGACGTTTAATGTTCCCGAGGTTTTTGATAGTATTATCCAATCTGCCCTGGGCTTTGCTTCCCAAGCTACACTTCCTTCACCTTTTAAAAACACATCTACATAGTAGCTGTTTTTTGTATAGCTATTAAAAACTGGCAGTACATCGGCATAGGAATTAATAATGGACTGGTTTACCTCCATTTGGTAGCTTTCTAAAGCTATTCCGAGTGCAGTACTTTCCTTACTCAGAGGCATAGTAGCCGTGGGCCTGGAAAACACCGGCAAATGTCTTGGGGATGCACTCATGATATGATGCCACTTGCCTGCTTGCAATGTATTGTTAAAATAATCAGTTTCCGTTTGAATGCGTTTAAAAGCTTTATAGGCTTTTTCAGCAAAATAATTGGCACTAGCCCGTCCCTGGTCGGCAACAAATTCATTTTTGTAAGTGTATAACCATTTATGATTTAAACTTGATGCTCCAACCACCGGGTAATAGATTAATTGGTAAAAAGCATCTTGTCTATTAGCCGGTATTTTTGGTTTTAAATAGTCAACCTTATCTATCAATTTTTGATAATCATGAATTCTTTTGGATACCTCATCGCCATAATGGTATTGCGTCAATTCCATTTTTCCTGCCTTGGTGACTGGTTCTACCTGGCTCCAGGCCATAAATTCCGGTCGACGTTTAAATGCCAGGGTATTGTTTTTAAACATCAGATCTGTTATCTCTTTGGCATGTTTTTTTCCAAACTCACGTGAAGCCCATGCCGTATGATGCTGTTTAACCGATTTACTGTCTTTAAATGCGCTCATATTCCAGGCCATATCTAAAAACAGTTCTATATTGTACTCATGCGGTTTAATGTCTCCACAGTTTAGGATCCAAATATCCCTGGATTGAAACTCAAATGCCTTAGACATTTCCTCCCACATCAACACGGGATTTGTGGAGTTTAACCATAAATAATCATGTGGCCTTCCCCAATAAGATGTATGATAATAAACGCCTGCCCCTCCTGACCTCTTTTGTTCTTCGGGGTTACTTAGTTGTCGAATATATCCATAATTATCATCTGTCCAGACCAAGCTAACATCTTCAGGTAGATTTAATCCGTTTTGGTAATAATGAAGCACCTCTTTATAGGGCACAAATGCTTGTGGCTTGGCAACGCCTTTTTTTGTATTCGCTTTAAGGATGACTCTTTGATCTGTTATGACTTTTTCCAAGAGTTTTACTTGTGAATCTGTATTGTCTTCGCCTACAATCATAGGTGAATCGTGCTCTCCTCTCATACCAACGGTATAAATACCTTCGTAATTTTTTGTTTCTTTAGCACGCTTCTCGAATAATGTTCTTATAGATTCTGAATTTGTATCGTAACGGTAATCCCCCATCTCATCATGGTTCCATTCCGCATTAATATTACAAAGCATAGGTTCTGCGTGTGAACTACCAACCACAATGGCATATTGATCTGCTACTTCTTTATTTTTGGGGTAATGGTAAAATGCTTTTGTGCATTTATGCATGGCAGGCCAAATGGTATTGGCTCTTAAACGCAATAATAACTCAAATACTTTTGCATAGGTTTTTGGTCCGATATCCCCAGTTTCCGGTTCATAATTTAAGGCTGCCCAACGTTGCAGTCCCCAGTCTTCATCATTTAAAAAAATACCACGGTATTTAACTGAAGGGCTTCCATAAGTTTTGTTGTTTATATTTAAGACTACTTTTTCTTTTTTATTTGGCGTTACATCGGCCCACCATTCCCAGGGGGAAACGCCCATCATTCTGGATAACTCCAATATCCCATAAGCAGTTCCCCTTCTATCGCTACCAATAATTACCAAAGCCTCCTTTACGCCTTTTATTGGATTATTAACAATCTGTATATTATAGCTTTCCCATTTTGATTTAATTGCTTCTATGCTCACTTTCCCATTTGAAACCATGGTATCAATCCACCGGTTGTTTCCTAATGTTCCTGCTATTATCAACGAGTTTGATTTTGGCTTTTTTGTAGTTATCAAAGGCTTTGTGCCCGTTATATTAAGCACATCAGCAGCAAAAATATGGGCCGCAATCTCTACTACTTTTGCATCTTGCTTATCGATTAGTATGCTCGCTTGCTTGTTATTATCTACAACTAAAAACTGTTGTTGTTGCGAAAATGCCAACTGAAGCCCTAATATTAGTAAAGCATATTTATACATAATCTAATTTTTTATGCGCTCGTAGGTACCGTCTTCAAAACTTACTTTGAAAGTAGACGGGAATAAACCTGTGGGGATATAATAGTCTGTTGAAATAACCTGAGCCCCTGAGGCCTTGGCTTTTATAAACTTGGAGTAATCGTTGGTACGCGCTTCTTTAGTACCGGCATCAGCTCTTGTACGTACCATATAACCTTTGGCAACCAACTGTTGAATATAGTCAAAATCCTTAATGGGATTATTTATAATCCTGAAGGCCGCTTCCGGGTTTCCCTCCTTACTATTTGCAAAAAGCACGCGACCTTTTAAGGCAGGGTGCCCCTCCAAGTACCTGCCAATTTTCTCCGCTTTCTCATCCAAAACAAAAAGAAACTTCCCTTTAGAGGTTTCCAAATTTGGCCAACCTTTGGTTAAAACGGCTTCTTCTAAAGTATTGTAATGGCCACGTACGTCATCCGGTGTTATTAATTGGTCGTTTGAAAATACGGAACGAATTTCATTATCCAAATCATCATAGGCCCTTTTTGTAAACGATAAAGGTGGCGTTAAACCATCTATTACTTTATCTTTTGTATTCATTAAAATGAAAACAGGAGTATGGTTTGGATGCGTTTCAGACCAATTTTTAAGTGCCTTTAGGCAGTCCTTAAATAATAAATAATGACTTCTAAAATCAATATCCTGTATATGAAACAGCTTTAATCCCGGTTGGGCTAATTTCCCTGACACATCGAAAGCTAAAGGAGCTTTACCCGAGGCTTTCACTATTTCGAGTCCTTTTGGATTTGAAAAACGCCCGCCTTCCGGGTCGTAAAACACATCCAATTCCAGGTTTCTCAATCCTAAATCAAGCTGTTTTTCAATTGGAATATGGTCGTATTGCAATGACTTTGCTCCAGAAGAATCTTGAGTATACAGATAATCCCATAGCGGTCCCTCAATAGCCATTTTATAAGAATTGTGGCTACCTATTACCTGAATGTCGTTTAACTTCTGAGCCTTTCCTGTGTTATTTGAACAAGCCAAAAGCATAACACTTAAAATAACCGCTATGAATATTTTACCGTTCACTTTAAATGGATTTCAGCAACGCTGGTTTTTCATTATACAGTTTTACAATCAACTCACCAAACAAGGTATTGGCCCATGCAAACCATTTTCTAGAGAATTTAGAAGCATCATCTTTGTTAAATGTTTCATGCATAAAACCTGTATTATCATGGGTTTTCATTAATTGTTTGATACACCAAACAATTTCATTATCATCTTCGCTGGTCATGGCTCTTAAAATAATACCCATTGGCCAAATGGTATCTAACCCTGCATGAGGCCCACCTTGTCCTTCTCCAGCTTTACCTTTAAAATAGTACGGGTTATCGGCACTTAACAAGTATTTACGCGTATTTTGATATACTTCCGGTTGATAATACTTTTTCTTGTTCAAATATTTCATTGCTATTAAGGAAGGAATGTTTGGGTCATCAATAAAGACTTTATTGCCATAACCATCTACCTCATAAGCGTAAATTTTTCCATAATCCAAATGTTCAGCAATGGCATATTGGTTAATAGCTTCCAATACTTCTTTTGAAAAAGCTTCACACTCATTTGCAAATGCTGTATCGTGTAAAACCTCTTTGTAGATCTCGCTTAATTGCGCTAATGATTCTACTGCAAATAAATTGGAAGGAATTAGGAACGGATACATACAACCATCATCTGAAGGACGGAAGGCTGAAGCGATCAACCCAACGGGTTTCATTGGCCTTCCTTTTCCTTTAAATGGTGCCACAATATTGTTATTCCACCTTAAACGTCTAAAATAATAAGGAGTTTCCCCATCCTTTCGCTGTTCGGTTTTAAACACCTCTACTATTAAACGCGCTGCATTATCCCAGTCTGAATCAAAAATTGAAGTATCCCCCGTTTCCTTATAATAACCATGTGCCAAACGCACGGCATAACACAATGAGTCAATCTCCCATTTACGTTCGTGAACACCCGGGCGTGGCATTGGTTCATCATTTTTCCAATGCGTTTCCCTGTTAAAATCTTTCAAAAAGGAATTTGCATAGGGATCCAGATTGATGCATTTTGTTTGGCGATTTATTAGTCCTTTAAACAAATCGGCTAACTTTTTTTCTTCCTTGATTAATGGAAGGTAGGGCCAAATCTGTGCTGTTGAATCACGTAACCACATGGCGTCAATATCACCTGTAATAATATACGAATCCGGTTTGCCGTCGATATATTCAAAATCTACTGTGGTATCCAAAGTATTTGGAAAACAGTTTTCAAACATCCATGACAATTCTAGGCTATCTATGCCTTTCTTTACCTTTTTTATTGTTTTCTCAACCGCTATACTTGTAAATGTTCGGTCAGCTATGGCTGGTCTATTCGATTTAAACTCTTGATAAGTCATTACCCAATTTAATGCTGGACTATTTAAGGTGGAAAGTCCTACCGTAGCCAATGTTGTATTTTTTATAAAATTCCTTCTGCTTGCCATATACATTGTTCTTTTTACTTTACTGGTTTATAATATCTGACATAATCAAATATGGCAGATGATGGTAATTTTGTATCATCTACAGATTCTGTTCCCCCTAAAAAGGAGGCAATACTCGTGAGCCAAATATTTAAACCACTGTGATTTAAATCTTTAATATTTATTTCACGTACTACTTCTCCATTTAAATAGTACCTAACATACTCTGGGGTATATTCGCATGCTAAAACCTGAAATTTTTCATCTATACCAAAAGCTTCAACATGTTTTCCAATATAATCTTTATGACCGTCGTACCATTTGTGCAAGTTTACATGGTATCCCTTTCGGTCTTTGGAATCATTTTCTAAAATATCAATCTCTATCGTAGCTACATTGGTGTTAGTGCCACCAGAACCATCATGAGTCATTAACCAGAACGATGTATGCCACCCACCTCCAAAAGGAGTTTTTAATCTTGCTTCATAATACCCATATTTAAATTTTTTTTTGGATATCAAACCGGCTCCTGTATATTCTTTATCTAATGATTTTTCTTTTTTAAGATTAAGATATAGAAACCCATCTTTTACCTCGACATTTTCTTTTTTTTGCGTACTCCAATGTTTACTATCCGTGCGATAATCCCAAATATCTGTTTTTAATGATTGTTCATCAAATTCATCTGAAAATGCCAATTCGTAATTTGTATTGCTAATTTTAATTACATTGTTGCCTTTACAACAGACTGTTAATATAATTATACCAAGTCCTGCAATTATTTTTTTCATAAATCCTAAAATTTGCATCATTTAATATTTAATTACTCGACATTTAACTCATCAACAAAAATCCAAGGAGATTTGCCTGCGCCTTCATGCCATTTTGGTAATTCACCATAGTTTTCAACTTCCAGCTTAATATGTTGTGCTTTTACCTTCTTGAATTTTAAACTATGATGGATTATTTGCTTTTGACCAGCTTTCAGCTTTTGGTAGGACTCTTTTTTAATTAGTTTATAACTTCCTAAATCATCTTTTATAAATACTGAAATACTTTTTGGAGGAAAACGCCACTTTTTTGTAGAAGTAAGGGTATTTAACTTTATGGAACTGAATTCACAGACTTTACCTAAGTCTAAATTTATGATGAGGTCTTTATTGTTTACCCCTGTCCATTTTCTATCGGAAAAGGTAGTAGAAGCCTCTATTAAATCTATTAATTGGCTACCATCTTTTTCTCCATACTTTTCAGGAATATTATCGAAAGTTATTTTTGGATAGCCCTTTTCTAAACCTTCAAAAATTGATTTTACGATGGATTTTGAGAAAACGGGACTAGGCTCAAACCCTTCTTGAAAAGAAACCGCTTTAATTTGTGTCGATTTATTTACAGAAAAAGGTCCTGTATACAAATACGAATTTTGGGTAGGGTCATTTCCATCTAAAGTATAATAAATTTGATCGTTTTTATTATTTGATATTAGCTCAATTTTCAATTGCTTGCCAAACCTAAATACTTCATCCTTTATAAAAGGGGTATAACAGGCCATTGGTTTCGTTTTATATGCCAATAGCTCTTTTTGATATTGTGGCAAGGCTTCTTTTGTTGATGCCCATTCCTTGTTAGGCTTTGGCCCCATTTCAAAAATCAACTCGCCTCCATTTGAGACGTCTTGATGCTTAATAAAAATCTTGTCTATGGACTTCCCGTTCAATGTCACAGATTGGATGTACTTATTCTTTTCTGAAACATTATTTGCCAATACGGTAAAGGTTTTTCCGTTCTCTAATTTTATTACAGATTTCGGGAAGGACGGCGAACCCAAATAATAATTCATATCTGCCGGTGCCACGGGGTAGAATCCCATTCCCGAAAGGATGTACCAGGCAGACATTTGTCCGCAATCCTCATTATTCACCATGCCATCTAAATGATGGGAATACATCTCTGTCATGACCCTTCTTACCAATTCCTGTGTTTTCCAAGGTTTGCCAGCAAAATTATATAGATAAGGAATTTGATGTCCAGGCTCATCACCATGACTGTACTTACCTATAAATCCAGCTATATCTACATGTTCTTCACCTTGCATCTCTATTGGGTTATTAATCATATCGTCTAACCATTTGGAGTAGCTATCATTATCACCAAATAAGTTTATGGCCCCCAACATATCATGAGGTGTATAGGCCGAATATGCCCATATATTCCCAGAAACATAATTATGAACCAAACCATCCCAATGTGTGGTATCCATCTCTATAAATCTTCCGGATGACTGCCTAGGCCATAAATATTTTGTTGTGGGATTATATAAATTCCTATAGCCTAAACTTCGTTTTTTAAAGTATTGGGCATCTTCTTTTTTCCCCAGCTTCTCTGCTAATTGGGCAATGGCAAAATCGTAATAATTGTTTTCGGTTGTTTTTGTTACGCCACATCCCACTTCGGCAGGGACAAAACCATAATTCACATAATAACGCACACCATTATCCGATCCATAATTAACACTACTGCCGCCATCTCTAAAAGCCGTTTCCCTTATACTCTCATAGATTAAATCTACATCCAAACCTTCTGGATGTTTTAAGGCTGCTTCTGCCATTGCTGAAATTCCGGGGTATCCCGGCATACAATAATTATCATGGCCTAAAGCTTCCCAAAGGGCTAGCCCTGTTTTGGTATCGGTAAATCTGGATAGCAGCACATTCACCATTTTTTTATTGGTTTCCTGGTCAATTATAGACCAAAGTGGATGTGTAGCCCTAAAGGTGTCCCAAGTTGAGAAATTACTATACTGAGTCTGTTTTGGAGAATGATATCGTTTACCCTCAACAATATAATCACCGTTAACATCTGAAATAATGTTCGGGGCTATAAAATTGTGATACATGGCTGTATAAAAAATGGTCTTTTGCTCAGGCGTTGCTTCAATTTCTATACGGTCTATTTTATCTTCCCATAAGGCTATGGCTTCTTTATGAACTTCATTGAAACCTTTACCTCTAACTTCTGCCTCGAAGTTGGCTTTGGCTCCATCATAACTCACAAAAGAAATGGCCACGTAAACCTCTACCTGTTCATTAGGCGTACCCTCAAACTCAAACACAGCTTTGGTGTTTTTAAAAGCACTTTCATTAATTTTTCCAATTATGATATCGTCAATGGCCATGTCTGATTTAGAAAATGGCTTCGAAAATTCAGCATAGAAATAAACCTTTCTATTTCCACACGAAGCATCAAAAGCATGTTTCATTCCTTGTATTGAATTATTGGAAAGCACCTTTAACTCAGTTAATTTGGTTTGCCCCCTTGTGTTGTGTGTTGGGTCGATTAGAATCCTGTGAATCCCATCTTCCTTAAAAGTGTATCTATGAACTCCTACCCTAGGTGTGGTTGTTAATTCTACATTTACATTGTAATCATCCAATAAAACCTGATAATAGCCAACCGAAGCTTTTTCATTTTCATGGGAAAACCGCGACCTATATCCTTTATCTGGATTTTCCATGGTTCCGGGTTTCAATTTTAAGTCTCCCGTTGTAGGAATAAATAAAAAGTCTCCCAAACCTGTTAGGCCAGTTCCACTAAAATGTGTATGAGCAAAGCCTTTTAATGAAGTTGATTTATAATGGTACCCCGAACAATAATCCCATTCTTCTATATCCTCAGAGGGGCTTAACTGTACCATTCCAAACGGCGTGGTTGCGCCAGGAAAGGTATGCCCTAAACCATCCGTTCCTATCATAGGGTTTACATAATCAATAATGTTTTTAGGTTCTTGCTTTTCACAGGACCATATTATTAGCACAACCAATAAAATTGTTATTACTCTGAAATTCATTTAGAATTTAATTTTTGAGTTTGAAACATTGTTTTTAACCAAAAGCTCTTTTTGATTACAATTTGCTCCAACATTTACAGTATTAATTCTTAGACCTTCAACATCGTCGGCCAAAAAAACGGGCCTGGGGTCTGGTTCCAATGTGTTTAATGAAAAATTTGTCACCGAAATATCCTTGGCATGGCGAATAAACATGCCGGAGCACGGCAGCTTTTTCCAAACAGTTGGTTGGGGATACCCTTTTATATCTTCTTTTACATCATTCAATGTAGCTAAATAGTCCCCTTTCTTTAGGCCTCCTTTTTGAATAATATTGATATTATCTAATCGGATATTTTCGACTTTGTGGTCTGGAATCCCTGTAATAGAACAGGCCCAATTACCACTATTATAGGCTGTAATATTGCTAATGGTAACATTTCTCAAAGTTCCTATTTGAGGTTCCGGAGCTTCGGCAATATGCTTTCTACTTCTTCCTCCTAACCTAATGTAAATAGGACACATGGTACCGTTAATAGTTAGATTACTCACCGTAACACCTTCCATTGTACCTCCATCCACAATTTCAAGGGACAAACCGGTAATACCTATACCAAACTTATTGCCAGTTGGAGGTGTTTCACATCTTGTGGGTTTCACTATGCAATTGTTTATATTAATATTTTTAAAACCTCCGGTTGATTCCGTTCCCATTTTTATGCCATTGCAATAACTACTGGCTATACAATTTGTTATTACAACATCTTCGCAGGGTGATGTTCCTGTACTTTTTAAGCAAATAGCATCATCATCTGAATCAAAGATACTATTGGCTAAAACAAACCGCCTGCATCCATCGATATCAATACCATCATTGTTTCTATTGCCGTGATTCCAAACTTTAATACCATCAACCAATACATCCTCACAATTAAGGTAATGCTGATTCCATATTCCGGAGTTTTTTAGATAAATATCCTTAACCACAACCTCAGAACAACTAATAAATAGAATATTTCTTGGTCTGCCGTCTTTATCACCACCAGCTTCATATGGCCTTGGTTTTTGTTTTGCACCTTGTCCGTCAACAATACCATGCCCCGTAATGGCTATATTTTTTACTTTATGGGCATAGATTAGAGCATACCAGCCACCAATATCCTTTTGAGAACGGTATTCAGGTTGTATTTGCCTAGGGAAATCATCGTGGTTTTCACTGGCCAGTAAAGTGGCTCCATTTTCAAAATGTATTTTCACGTTATCCTTTAATGTAATAGTACCGGATAGAAAGGTTCCTGATGGGATAATTACCTGTCCGCCTCCTGCTTCATGACACTTATCTATGGCTTCTTGAATAGCCCCGGTATTTAATGTTATACCATCCCCAATAGCTCCAAATTCAAGCACATTGTAACCAGGGCTTGTTGGATGCTCTTTACAACTAAAAACTGTAATGATTATAAAGGCCAAAAGGATGCACGGTGTTACACATACTTTTTTCATAATCTTAATTTTTAATTCGTATAGTGGATGCATTTAAATTGTATTTAGGCAGGCTAATATTTGAAGGGGCTGCAAGAACGGCATCTAAATAACCTCCCTGAACATTTTTAGCCCATAACACCGAGAATTCGGTCTCTCTGGGGTTTGTATAATCTGGTTTATGTACTCTGGTGGTTCCGTTTTCAATTCTTTCCGGGTGCTGCCAGTTTAAAGGCACATTAGCTGTTGGCCAATTTAGTTTTACATTATCCAATACCAGATTAGAAACATTTTCGGCTACAAAAACAGCTCTAGCGGCCCCTGCTTCTTTAAACTCCGACACTCTTGGAAATTGGTTACTCCTGGCTCCTTCAATCATGCTTGCGGGGTCTTCAATTCGGGGATAGGTTAAAATGACATCCCTAAAATATATGTCTTCCAAAAAACCATCAGGATCTGATGTCATTAATATCCTTCCGTCTGTATGAGCGGCCACATTCGAAATAATGACATTCCTTATCCCTCCTACCTCACCTTTGCCATTTTTCTCCACCATTAGTTGAATGGGTCTGTTATACACCAATTTAGCATTTGTATTTCCGGTTAAATTATTAACCACGATATTTTCGATAACGGCACCGTTTTTTGAATACAGTCCAAAAAAACGCGAGGTTCCATTAAACACACAATTAGAAAAACTAATATCACGCATGTCCTTATAGGATTCTCCGGCTCCTAACTTAATACCAACGCACAAGGTTTCCATGACACAGTTTGAAACCGAAATACGTTCCGATTCATTACTATCTGCAACGGTTTTTATAACAATGGCATCGTCACATGTTTTTATAAAACAGTCTGAAACCGTAATATCGCTACAGCCAGTTAAATCAATACCATCGGAGTTCGGGCTATAAATGTTATTAATAACCTTAACGCTATTTATAGTTGCTATTTTTGAATTGAATAAATGGATATTCCAACCGCCTCCAGTTTTTACTGTAATATCTTTTATGGTAATACGTTCGGAATGGTTAATATCAATTAACGGACTTACCTTCTGCTCTTTAGCTTTAATCCATCTGGGAACCACCATATTATCATTATCATCTTTTTCATAAGCTTCCCAAAAATGTTCTCCATTTCCATCGATGGTGCCTAAACCCGTTATGGCCACATTGGAAATTGAATCAGCGTAAATTAAGTGCCATGGTTGACGGTCTTTATTATGTCCCCAGGATAGTTCCGTATAATCTTCAATATGGGGAGACCCCAAAAGTATAGCCCCTATCTCCAAATGAAGATTGACGTTGCTTTTTAAAAAAAGGGTTCCCGATAAAAATGTTCCTGAGGGAACAATAACTTTTCCACCTCCATTTTGATGCGCTTGGTCAATAGCCTTTTGAATGCTTTGGGTATTTAATGTTTGACCATCTCCAACAGCCCCAAAATTCACAATATTATATACGGCCTTTTCCTGACTACAGCCACACAATAGAACGATTATAAGCACTAGTTGTATATGGATTAACACTGTTTTAGTACTCATTGAGGTAGCTTATTTATTATTCGACATTTTAAGATTTAAGAGACCACCATTGGTCAATTGTTTGTGATCAATTTTATAGTCGTTTATAGCTTTATCATTAAAATGGATATGGTTTACATAAACATTGTCTTCACTATTGTTCTCCGCCTTAATGACTAGCGTTTTTCCGCTATAATAATCCGGGTTTAATTGAATGGTTACTTTATCAAAACCAGGGCTTCCTATTTGGTATTCCGGATTATCATCAGTTCCACCATTCACCTGAAAAAGGCCAATTTTCATTAAAACAGCAAGGCTTCCCATGAGCCCTTGGTCTTCATCTCCATTATAGCCGGTTGCTGGTGAAAGCCCTCCAAAAACTGTTGTAGCTACTTTTCTTGACCAATATTGCGTTAAATCGGGCCTGGACAAACCACTAAATACAAAGGCCGTTTGAATAGATGGTTGGTTACCGTAATTAATTGGGATCCTTCTATACTCGGGATGGCCTTCCACGGCATGGGAACTGCCAGAAGTGAACCCCAATAAATCAGCCTGTTTAAACTGTTCATTTAATTTTTCAATAGCTTTATCCATTCCCCCCATAAGCAATGCTAATCCTTGCAGGTCGTGAGGCACAAACCATGTAGATTGCGCTGCGTTAGACTCGATAAACCCATTTTCATATTGATAGGGATCAAAAGGGCTAATCCACTGCTCATTAGAATCTTTGGCTCTCATCCAGCCTGATTCCTTGTTAAATACGTTGTGATAGTTTTTGCTACGCTTTACAAAGTAGGCATGGTCTTCTTGATGCCCCAGTTTTTTTGCCAATTGGGCCAAGGTCCAATCTTGATAAGCATACTCCAAAGTAAGTCCTGCACCATCTTGATGTATCCCAAACTTACCTTGAGGATTCGGATGTGGCACGAAACCTTCTTTCAAATAGTGCTGCAAGCCACCTCCCTTAAAGGTATTATGCTCATACCCTGCCTTTTCCATAATACCTCCGGAAAGATGGTTCTTCTTTAATGCCTGATATATATATTCATGATTACTCTTTATAATCCCTTTCTGGATAGCACTAACAAAAAAAGGCGTTGCTGGATTTCCAGTCATTACATAAGTATAATTTCCTCCCGAAGGTCCTCTTGGCACTAAACCGCCATCCTTGTAGTATTGCAAAAAGGAAAGCACAAACTCTTCGTATATTTCCGGATAAACCAGCCCCCAAAGTGTATTTAGCGTCCATTGAGCTCCCCAAAGGGCATCAGAGTTATAATGGTTAAATAACGGGATTCCTTTTTCGTCTAATGGTAACTGCCCAATTTTAAATGTGTCTCTAGTATTGTCAGGGTACGCTCCATTTACATCACTAATAATTCTTCTACCTTGAAGCGCGTGCCATAAGTCTGTATAAAACCGTTGCTTAGACGTATCCGTCCCCCCTTCAACAACTATTCTACCAAGTAAATCGCTCCATGCTTCCCTGGAGTCCTTAATAGTGCCTTCAAAGTCCCAATGCGGCAACTCTTTTTGTATGTTTAAAGCAGCATTTTCCAAAGAGGTATATGAAATACCTATCTTCATTAATAGTGCGCCATCAAAATCTTTAAAACTTAATGCGTAGTTTTTTGTTTTTTCGTCTCTTATTAAAGCGTCAACCGGTTTATTCAGCACTACTTTAAAGTATATCTTAAGTGGTTTTGGTCTGCGCTTTGTTGGATAGGCTATTACCGAACCGGCAAATTCTGTTTCGTTAAGTTGTACTAATTCCCCATCACCATTTTCGCAGGGGCCGAGTATAGTATTTAAATTGAAAAGAATATGCTTATTTGTATTTTCGGGATATGTATATTTGTGAAAACCAACACGTTTTGTACTGGTTAATTCGGCCTTTATTTTATACCGATCCAACTCTACTTTGTGATATCCTGGTGTAATTTCTTCATTTTCATGCTTAAATTTTGAATAAAAATCAGAGAATATACCGGAACTATGGGATTCGGGTATTGTAACTGGCATTACCGATACACCAGAAATTTGCCAGGCGTGTATATGACTAAACCCCTTAATAGTATCTGTTTTATATCTATAGCCACTACCCCAAGCACCATCTATCTCTGTATCCGGATTCAGGTTAACCATCCCGAAAGGCCGACAGGCAGATGAGAAAAAAAACCATCTGGAATTCTCTGTATCTAAAGTAGGATATACCATTTCAGACAGGTATGCCTCCTGTGAAACAAGATCTTGGTTTGCCCGTTCTTCTTTATTTGAATTGCATGAGACCACAAACAGAATTAACAGCAATGATTTTATGTATAAACGTGTTCGTTTCATGGCTCTATTGGGTTTTGAATATGGTGTTATCCATATTAGGATTACTGCTTATGGACCCTGTGTTTTTTAATACAATTTGTTTATGCAATGTTTGCGGAATTTTGATATTTTCAAAGCTAATTCCCTTTACATCGTCCAATACATAGGCTGGACGATAATCGGTATTCTCTAAGTTGAGCCTTACATTTTTAAATGTTATGTTGTTTACGTGACGTACATAAAACCCCCAGGATGGTAGTTCTCCAAACATAGAAAACTCGGGATAGTCCTTTATTTTTTCAGGAACCTGATTTAGTCTTGATAATGGGACATAAGCCATTCCTTTAGAGGAGCGACCCGGATAGGTAATTTCAACATTTTCAATACGTACATTTTCAATATTATGATCCGGAATTCCAACTATAGAGGAAGGGAAAGGGTTGTGAAAGAAATTCACTTCAGGTCCGCGTAAATCATAGTCTATATCCGGTCTTCCAAAGGGTATTTGAACCTTCATATCCTTAATATGAATATTCTTTACAATTCCAGGTTTATCACCTGCTCTATGGCCCAATCTGATGAAAATGGCATTGCCGGTATTTTTTGCTACAATATTGGATACTTTAATATTTTCAATGACACCACCGTCAACGCTTTCAATGGCTATGGCTGAACGAAAGGTATCAAAGACTTCTATATTCTCAATTGTGACATTTTTAAAACCGCCGTAAGAAGCTGTTCCAAATTTTATGGCACTGGCGCTACTCCTAACCGTACAATTGGCAATATAAATGCTGTCATTAAATGTCTCCGGATAATACGATTTTAAACAAATACCATCATCTGCTGCATCCACATCGCAATTGGTTACTTGTACGTTTTTACAATCGGTAATATCCATACCGTCATTGTTCCAATAGGCGCGGTTTACAATTTTTAAATTATCGAATCTTAAATTTCTGCACAATTCAAAAGACAGCCCCCAACAGGAACCATTATGAAGATTTAAATCCAATAGCTCCACGTTTTTGCAAGATGAAAAACGAAACAACTTAGGTCTGGCCGTTTCATTTGTCCTCATACGCCTATAATTGTATTTAGGGTCAATCTTAATACCCGCATGATGCAAACTATCCACTGCCAAGGCCAATTTTAATCCTTGTCCGTCAATTTTACCCTGGCCATAAATTTTAAAGTTATGTGCCTTATAGGCTACCAAGAGTGCCATTTGTGAGTTATCATCTTTCTTTGGGGCATCGGGCCGCCCATGCATTTCTACATTTTCATAGTGAAGCGGGTTTGTACTCCCCAAAAGCACTGCGCCTTCTTTTAGGTAAAGGCTAACACTGCTCTTCATACTCAAACTTCCGGTTAGGTAATCTCCTTTAGGAAACACAAGTGTTCCTCCTCCCTTACTGTTAACCGTATCTATTAATTTTTGTAAAACGGACGTGTTTAAGGAAACACCATCGCCTTTTGCGCCGTATTCAGTTACAAGGTATTCCGCATTATCAGTTTTCTTTATATACGGTTCTACGGTTTTTGGTTTTGCTGTTACTTCTTCTTTTGTTGATTCCTTACATCCACTCAAGAATATAATACTGCATAAAACCAGTACCGTATGTTTTAAATATTTTGACCTTTTTAACATAGTTTATTTGTTTTTACCCCAATGTTTATTAGGCTTATCTCCCAATTCAAATCTCAGAATACCTCCCTTAGAGATCATATTGAAGTCTACTATGGCAGTATTGATTTCTGCTCCATTCCAAGTTACCTGTTGTATATATATATTTTCAGATGATAAGCCATTGGCTATTATCTGCAATGGTTTGTCTTTTGTTTGAATGGTTATCTTATCAAACTGTGGTGTTGTTAAAGCTAATTCCGTACTTCCGGGAAATATGGGATATAATCCCATGGTAGACCATACATACCAAGAGGACATGGTACCTGCATCGTCATCCATTTCCCGTATGTAACCATCTGGTGTATTGGTAAATATTTTTTTGAAAATTGGCTTTTCAAACTTTTCGTGCGTCCCATACCAATTATTAGTTTTTGTATTTAACAGTTTATGGATGAGTGCCTGTGTTTTCCACGGTGAGTCCGTATAATTATAAAGGTATGGCACCTGAATATCAGGTTGGTTTCCTATATTAAAAAGCTCATTATCGAAAAAATAATCCAATTGGCTTTCGAACACTTGTTGTCCTCCAACCATATTTTGTATACCTTCCATATCAAATGGAACAAACCAGCGGTATTGCCATAAGGTCCCTTCATATAAACCATCCCCATGCATGACATCGGCGTCTTCGTCCATCATGAGAAACTTCTCTTTCCACAAAGTCTTATATTCAAAAGCCCTGTCTTTGTATGCTTTATGATCATCCAGATACCCCAATTCCTTTGAAATTTGGGAAAGTGCCCATAAATCTAAACTCGATTCCAAGACATTATCCGGTGATTTAAAAGGCAAAGTCTCAGCCTCTTCTTTTAATTCTGCATAAATACTTCCCAGGGAAAATGGTAATTGTCCTTTTTTATAGGCTTCCAGTAAAACCAAAATGGCATGTTCCGTTCTTATTGTTAAAAACGGCTCTGTTTCTGTGGCCCAGTCAGGTTTCCCTTGCTTATATAACTGTTTTAAGGAACTTAATATTTCTGAATATCTTTCGGGATATACCAATGAAAAAAGTGGTAATTTGGTTCTAAATGTGTCCCATATAGACCATCCGTGATAATAATTTTGATGGCTATTATATAGTTTCCCGTCACTGCCCCTATAATTTCCGTTATCATCATTTATAATAAATGGGGATTGTGTTGCATGATATAAATGTGTATAAAAAAGTTCTTTTAAAGTATCATTACCTGTTTCCACCTGCACGTTACCCATGACCTTGTTCCACTGCCTGTAGGCAGATTTCTTTACGTCTTCAAAAGAGGTATCCAAAGCTTTTCCCAAGGTATTTTGTGCATTTTCTTCACTCACTGCAGATAATGCACAGAGTAATTGAACAGCTTCATCATTTTTTGTTGAAAAAGAAAAAGTCAATTTAGAATTTTGCTCTGAAACACTTGTAATTTCCTTATTAAAACTAATGGCATAATAAAATGTATATTGCCCTTTTCTGCATACATTAACACTGGTTACTTTGCCGGCTATTACGCCATTATCCAAAATGGTATGTTCCTCTGCAATGTGGCCAACATAAGAGCTTGCCAAATCAATTGTTAAACCAGAAAACTTTGACTTGGGGAATGTATATTTATGGTATCCAACTTGTCTTGTGCCTGTAAGTTCTGCTTTAACACCGTTATCCAAGAGTACGGCATAAGCCCCGGGTACAGCTCTTTCACTATTCTTTGAGTAAGTTACTCTGGTAGGTATTGAATCTGATTGCGAGGCAACAAAGGGAAATATCCTTAGGTTCCCCCCAACACCCCGACACCCTACCCCTGAAAATCTAGTATTTGAAAACCCTATTATTTCTTTGGCACTGTAATCATAACCTGAGTGTGCTATGGGCTCTGTATCAGGACAAGGTTTAATCATTCCAAAAGGTACACCCGCAGCCACATCTGTTTGTCCATGATCATTGGAAGTGCATATAAAGGGGTTTATATATCTGGCCAGGCCCCTATCTTCCTCAACCAAAGTGCTTTCCTGTCTTTTACATTGAACAAGCAACAAAACTAGAATAAATATGTATGGGTGTAATTTTAACATCAATACTATATTTGAAAATAAAGGCAGACAAACATTATAAATTCCATCTGCCTTTATAAAACTAAACAACTATGACTAACTCAAAAATTAATCTAAAGCGCTATTAATCTTTAGTAATTAGGGTTCTGCTGCAATGAACCATCAGATAGTTCAATTTCATGAGAAGGAATTGGTCTTACTAAATGCGTATTGGCATTAAATGCACTATGATCCGCATTATGAGGATTGTATATCATAATACGCTCCTGCAATTTCCCGGAACGCTTTAATACAGCCCATCTGTTTTCTTCACCGGCCAACTCAATACCTCTTTCATCCAGAATAGTATCTATATCTACAGATGTATAATGATTAGCCACACCGGTAGCTCTTTCCCTAACCCTATTTATGTGTGATAACGCTGACGTAGTATTTCCAGCTCCCAGGTATGCCTCTGCTGCCAACAAATGGGTTTCAGCTATTCTAAATACATAAGTATCTCGAGAACCACCACGCTCGGCATCGATGTTTACATCATCAAACTTCTTAAAAATAGGGAAATTTGTTCTAATTACATTGGATGAATACTGGTAAATTACGCCCCCTATATTGGTTGGGTTTCCAAACAAATACTGGTCTGGCTGATATACCCAATAGCGGTTCAATTTATCTGTTATCTCAGGTGTACTTAAAGCCATTTTTGGGTAATATGCTATGGTATCTCCGGCCACAACGTTATCGGTTCCAACGTCTGATGTAAAGGTAGCTTCTTCGTCTGCAAATAATACACGATGTAATGTAGCCGCATCCCTTGTATCATTATCAGCTAATAAAGAATAGAAATGAGGTGTAGGCATCAAACCTGTATTATTGGCACCATATTGGTTATTTCTACCAATACCTATATAATCATTTACACTGTTCATGAATATACCATGCTTTGTATTATCCCTATCCTCACTATTTCCTTGCGAACCATATTGTACCGCAAACAGGACTTCCGGGTTTACCTGATTGTTTAAGTCAAATACCTCAGCATAGGTTTGGCTTCTAATATCATAAGTACCAATAGCTTGTTCTGCTAAATTTGCGGCTGTAGTAAAGTCAGCCGAACTTCCAAAAGCCTTATATGCTCTTGTTAAATATACATCTGCCAATAAATGTCTGGCAGCAGCTCTGGAAATACGGCCTGTTTGCGGACTGTCCTGTAAGTTTGGAATGGCCGCTTCCAGATCAGAAATAATTTGAGCAAAGGTGGCTTCTTCAGAAGAACGTGCATAATCTGAACGAATGGATGTTGTTTCTTCTAATTCTAAAACCACACCTCCAAAATGTTGAACTAAATTATAAAACCCTAAGGCACGTAATGCTTTAGCTTGAGCTATACCGTAATCACGATCTCCAAGTTTAGAATCACTCCAACTAATTTGATTTTCAAAACGATTGATTACAATGTTGGCATCGGCGATCATATTATAGTTAGCACTCCAATACCAACCAATAGTTCCATTATCTGCGCTTAATCCAAAATAATCATTCAAATCCGAAGTACTGCTTACATCTCCCTGACTAGTAAACATGTCTGTCCCGGAAAAAGCAATATTATAGTTTTTGTAAATATCCCTAAGACCACGATATACGCCTGCTACTAATTGGTCTGCATTATCCTGCGTAAGCGAGTTTTCGGTGGTTACATCGTAAAATTCTTCCTCTAAGTAATTCTCACAAGCTACAAAACTGGAAACTACCATAAAGAATGCTAAATATTGTATTTTAAAAATTGATTTCATTTTCTTAACAATTAAAATTTATAATGATACATTTAATCCAAACAACACGGTTTTAACCATATAACTCGAGCTATAAGAATTTTGTAGTCCTGTTTCAGGATCCGGTCCTTCGTAATCTGTAAATATGAATGGATTCTGAATATCTAATGATAAGCGTACAGCATCTAAGTTCACTTTATCCAAAATGCTATCAGGTAAAGTATAAGTGAACCCTATATTTGCAATTTTAACAAAGTCAAACTCTTCATAATAGTATTCTCCCGGGTGTGCATAAGCCAATGCCGGGCGTGATGCATTAGGATTATTTGGCGTCCAGTAATCTAAGTTTATTTTGTTGAACTTAGCCCCATCATTTTGGTAAGGCGCAAAGTTTTGATAGAATTCAGAATGCCCCAAGGTTCCCTGACGTGTATTAACCTGGATTCTCGCTTCCCAATTCTTGTAAGAGAAGGTATTGGTCATACCAGCTATCCAATCCGGTGACGGTGATCCGATAACTACTTTATCATCACTGTTAATTACACCATTATTATCTTGATCCACAAATTTGTATTGTCCCGGGCGCGCTCCAAAAGAAGCAGCTTCAGCATACTCATCCAACTGCCAAATACCTTCATTTTGATAAGAGAAAATAGCGTCTGCAGGGGCTCCTACTTTTATTACACCATGACGACCCAATGGCACTTGGTCTAATTCACCATCAATTTTTAATACTTCGTTCTTGTTTTTAGCAAAGTTAATTGAGGTACGCCATCTAAAGTTTTCATTAGATACGTTTATAGTATTTAACACTACTTCAACCCCTCTATTTCTTACTTTACCAAAGTTACCTATGGCTGAACCAAATCCGGAGATATTAAATAACTCCCTGTTAAAAATACTTCCATCGGTCTCTTTGTTATAATAATCTATGGTTAAAGCAATTCTATTATTTAAGAACCCTACATCAACCCCAACATTTGTTTCGGTAGATACCTCCCAAGTTAATTCCTGGTTTGCTAAACCACCAATAGTCTGAGCTGTTGACACATCATCACCAAACAAATAGGTATTATTATTTAAGAAAGAAAAGGAACCATAAGGACTTACAGAATTAATATTACCGGTTTGTCCGTAACTCAATCTAAGTTTTAAATTGCTGATCCACTCGGTGTTTTGCATAAAGTCTTCTTCACTAACTTTCCAAGCAAAGGCTGCCGATGGGAAAAAATCCCATTTATTACCTTCAGCTAAACGTGAAGCGCCATCATAACGACCAGTTACATATAGAATATACTTGTCTTTATAGCTATAATTTACCCTTGCAGCAAAGGAGGCTGTATTTTCTTTTGTAAAATAACTATCATAGTTACGAATATCCAAACCTGCTCTTGTATCGTAAAAAGAGTATAAATCTGAACTAAAGTTTCTGGTTTGAATATTACTTCCTTCTATTTCTTTTTGATACAAAGATGTAATCAATGTTGTTTTTATACTATGATCTTCATCGATATCAAAATTCATGTTGATTATATTATCCCATGTATAGGCCACATCTAATACTGTATTGTAATAAGACCTTATACGCCCTGGATCATTTCTGGCAGATTTAGTTAATAAACCTCTATACTCTCCAAAACGGATAGAACTTAAACTAGGAGAGAACTGTGTTTTTAGACTCAACCACTCCAAAGGTTGATACTCCAAAAAAGCATTGGCAATGATATCAAAACGCTTTGTGTTTACAGACCAGGCACCATCTTTTTCATATAATGGATTGATGAAACGTTGATCTTGTTCATCAGGGATTAAATCAATATCGCCATTTTCGTCATAAGGGTTCACTGTAGGCGCTAAACGGAAAGAACTTCTAAATAATTCACGACTACCTTCTTCGCGTTCTGAAAAGGCCAAATAAGTTTTTATGCCAAATGTTAGTTTATCATTTACTCTTTTAGATAAAGCTCCTGAAAGGTTATAGCGCTCAAAATCCTCTATACCTACAACGCCTTCGTCTTTCAAATATCCCAGTGAAGCATTATAAATCAATCCATTTTCTCCTCCGGAGGCAGCTAAAGTATGACTTGTTTGAATACCTGTTTCCTGAAACATATCTATCCAATCTGTATACCTTCTATTAGCAACATTATCCAGCTCTTCGCTACCAATGAATTCTGTAGTCATATCAGGTACAATATTATTATAGTCTGATGCAGTAGCAGCTCCCGCGTTTAATAAGTTTCCAAACTCCCTTGCTCTTACTACATCTTCTGCAAAGGCTACGTATTGATCTCCATTAAAGAAGTCTGGGGTATTTACCGCAGTACGCACGCCAAAAGTAGCATCGTAAGTAAACTTTGTTCTACCCTCTATACCGCTTTTAGTTGTAATAATCACAACACCATTGGCACCTCTGGCTCCGTAAATAGCCGTTGAAGAAGCATCTTTTAATACGTCTATTTGTTTAATATCGGCAGGATTCAACATGTTAATGTTATCAAAGAAAATCCCGTCTACCACATATAATGGTTGTCCTAAATCTGCTCCAGGATTATCATTTATACCGTCATTCCCCTGGTTAGTATTACGTAAAGCAGTATTACCTCTTACCGTTATTGCTAAAGGAGCACCCGGCTTAGAGTTTAATGTTCTTACATCTACACCTGCCAAACGCCCTTGTAAAGCCTGAGCAACATCTGTTTTCCGTTGCTCAACAACCTCGTCACTTCCTATAGAAGCAACAGAACCTGTAAGATCACTTTTCTTTACAGAACCATACCCAATTACAACTACTTCGTCTAACTGAGCTGCATCTTCGAGTAATTGAACATTTAATGGGGATTGTCCTGTAAATATGATTTCTACAGTTTGATATCCCACATAAGAAAACACAATTACATCCCCATTACTAGCACTAATTTGGTAGTTACCATCAAAATCTGTTGCTGCACCCGTAGTAGTGCCTTTTATTAAGACATTAACTCCTGGTATAGGAACATTTTGACCATCTGTTACAACACCTGACACACTATCTTGCGCAAATGCTGAAGATGAAAAGCCTATAATAAAGGCTAATAATAATAGTTTAAGTTTTTTCATTTTTTATATTCTTTAGTTAATCGCTGATAAAATTAGAATAGGTCATCTAGTTTAGAATGGACATTTTATTCAAAAACATGGAGAAGCATCTTTTTTAATTACCAAAAACCAGGATTTCAATTACAAAATTTATTCAAAAAAAGTAATACTTTGGGGAAATTCAATCCTGTTTTTTAACAACAATATGAGTCGCCCTCAATGCTTTTAGTGTTAGATTTGTACATGTTTTTGATTTATTATTCCATCATACAAAAGGCCATTAATTATAATTTTGAGCCACTTACCATTTCCATAATTATTTAAGATTAAAAACATATTAATTTATGAATCTATTTAATATAAAAAACAAAGTAGCAAACATGCTTGATGGAAGCATTGGTAAAAGTTTAGCAAATGTAGGAGTTCAAATAGTTACTTTAGACCGAGATAAGGATGCTATAGGCAACAAAATATCGGAAATAAACAATAAAGTGAGAAAATCAACAGGCTTCGTTTCTAATTTATTGGGCCGAACCTCTTTAGTAGAAGTTAAAGACCAAGCCGGGATGGAGCGCTTACGTGGCCTGGCCGAATTACGGAGCCTGGAGCCAGGCATAAAAAGGTCTTTGTATCTCTAGGCTAACTTTTTAAAACTGATAAAAATGAAAAACGCACCAAAAAAAGAACCCTTGAAAAGTATAGAACATTGGGAGGAGGATGTTTTAAAGCGATATCCGGACCCAAAGGTTCCTAAAAAGTCAAAAGAAGAATTCAGGAACTATAAAGACTCGGATAGAGCCGAAACAGTGAGAGAATTTTATAGATTGAACCACAGCTATCAGACTTATGATTTTGTATGCGAAAAAGAACAAGATCTTTTACAATTTAATAGAAAAGAAATGTCTCTTTGGGAAGCTATAGACTTTTTAAATACGCTGGTAGACGATAGCGATCCGGACATTGATTTGGATCAACTGCAACATTTGCTACAAACATCTGAAGCCATTAGAGCTGATGGACATCCGGATTGGTTTGTATTAACAGGATTTCTACACGATGTTGGTAAAGTACTTTGTCTTTTTGATGAGCCTCAATGGGCGGTTGTAGGGGACACTTTTCCCGTAGGGTGTAAATTTTCAAATAAAATTGTGCATTACGAATACTTTTCACAAAATCCGGATTATACCGATGAACGATACAATACTAAATATGGTATTTATTCCCCAAATTGTGGATTAGACCATGTGAAAATGAGTTGGGGGCATGATGAATACCTGTATCAAATATTAAAGGATTACCTGCCTGAACCGGCATTATACATAATAAGGTATCATTCCTTTTATGCCCAACATAGAGAAAATGAATATGCCCATTTAATGAATGCTAAAGATGTAGAAATGTTCAAATGGGTAAAAAAGTTTAATCCATATGATTTATACACCAAAGCACCTGTAAAACCAGATGTAGAAACCCTAAGGCCTTATTACGAAGAATTAGTAAAAAAATATTTACCGGACGTCTTGAAGTTTTAAGATGAATAGGAATAATTAAATACCCTTTGGAGATGATTTATACATATTTAGGCTTTTTTGGCTTTACCTTGTTTGTAATACTATATACAAGTTAC
The DNA here is from genome assembly GCF_028281565.1 of Seonamhaeicola sp. Classification (GTDB taxonomy): domain Bacteria; phylum Bacteroidota; class Bacteroidia; order Flavobacteriales; family Flavobacteriaceae; genus Seonamhaeicola. Next base: position 35,145 of record NZ_JANQJQ010000021.1, on the reverse strand, counting down.
AAGCTCAGAAAAGACAAGTTTAACACTTCAACGGGTTATTTTTTAGCAGGTAAAAGCTTAACGGGGCCTATTATTGCGGGCTCTATGATTCTTACTAATATATCTACCGAACACTTAATTGGTATGAATGGTAGCTCTTATAAGAATGGCATCATCATTATCGCATGGGAGGTTACTTCGGCCATAGCTTTGGTTATTGCGGCCATCTATTTTATCCCAAAATTTATAAAAATGGGATTAACCACCATCCCTGAGTTTTTGGAGATAAGATTTGACGGCACTATTCGGTCCGTTGTTGCATTTTTATTAATGTCATCTTTTGTTATTACACTACTTCCAATAGTCTTATACTCTGGTGCCATAAACATTGAAAGTGTTTTTGATTTTTCAAGTATGTTCAATATTTCAAAAGAGGAATCTTCAATTTTTACCATATTGGTCATAGGCGTTATCGGTTCTTTATATGCCATTTTTGGTGGTCTAAAAGCGGTGGCTTATTCAGACTCCCTTAACGGTATTGGCTTGTTATTGGGAGGCTTGATAATACCTGTTATAGCATTACATCAAATTGGTAATGGTGAAGTACTGGAAGGCTTAAAAACGGTCTACGATTTTGCCCCTGACAAATTCGACATTATTGGAAAACCCAACTCCGTACTCCCCTTTTCTGTGATATTTACAGGGCTAATGATCAACCAGTTATATTTCTGGGGTATGAATCAAGCTATAATTCAACGGGCTTTTGGAGCAAAAAACCTGGTCGAAGCTCAAAAAGGTCTGATCTATACCGGGGTTTTAAAATTGTTTGTCCCTGCCATAATAGTCTTACCCGGCCTTATAGCCTATTATTACTTCCAAGATGAGTTTTATAATACTCCCGACCTTATTTACCCCATGCTGGTAAAAAAGGTATTGCCTACCTATTTGTTTGGCTTTTTTGCAGCGGTCATTTTAGGCGCTGTGCTTAGTACATTTAATAGTGTATTAAACTCTGCAAGCACCATTTTTTGTTTAGACATCTACAAAAAAATAATCAATAAAAATGCCTCCGATGCCACTTTAGTAAAGTATGGAAAACTAACCTCGGTTATACTTGCCATTATTGCCATAGCAGTCGCCCCTTTTGTGGCGTATGCACCAGATGGGTTGTACCAACTCCTGCAAGAATTAAATGGTATATTTTTTATTCCAATATCATCTATAATCATCGCCGGTATATTTTTTAAACAAATAAATACCGTCGGGGCTAAAGCAGGGCTTTTCTTTGGTTTTGCTTTTTACATACTCACGACATTCATTTTAAATCTAAATATTCATTTTGTTCACTTGTGGGGCATAGAGTTCGTTTTAAATTTTTTCATCATGTTTTTAGTTTCAAAGTTTGTCCCTACCACCGAGGCAGCAACTTATTATGAAGAAAAAAAGCATACGGAAGAAGAAGCTTCGTGGTCTAAAGTTAAACCGTATGGGGCCGTTTTAGTTCTATTAACCATTTTGATTTACATCCTCTTATCATAAATTGCCGGGCCAAACACGTTCATAGATGATAATTTTCTTTTAGAAAAGCGCCTTATTAATGTTTAAGCTATTCTACATCGATTTGTGTAGCAAGTTTTATGTCTTTTGATGACGCTCCTATCATGATATCTACCTTCCCTGTCTCTACATCCCAATCTTGTTTTGCCGTTGACCAGTATTTCAAATCATCTTTGGTCAGACTAAAACTAACATTTTCTGTTTTGCCTTTCTTTATAGCGACTCTTTTAAAACCTCTCAACTGTTGTAACGGTCTGTTTTTTTTGCTCCCAGGGTAAGCAACATATAGTTGAACCACCTCATCACCATCTATTTTACTGGTATTTTTAATAGATACATTTATTTGAAGTTTCGCATCGGCTTTTAGAGTTTTAGAACTAATTTTTAAATCTGAATACTCAAAAGTTGAATAACTTAATCCGTAACCAAACTCCCAAAGTGGCTTTCCATGATAATATAAATAGGTTCTACCCTCACTAACTTCATACCTTTCCATCGCTGGTAAGGTTTCTACAGTTTCGTAATATGTAATTGGTAAACGACCGGCCGGATTATAGTCTCCAAATAGGATGTCTGCAATAGCTGTGCCTCCTTGTTCCCCAGGATACCAGGCATTTACAATCCCCGGAATATGCTCCTTAACCCATGGAATGGTGTGTTGACTTCCTGTAATTAATACCACTACTATGTTTGGGTTTACTTTATATACGGCTTTAAGCATCTCTATTTGATCCCCTGGTAAATTAAGGTGCTTTTTATCATGTCCTTCTTTCTCATTGTACATACCAGTCCCAATAACCGCTATTACTATATCGCTTTTTTTAGCAGCTTCAATTTCGGCATCATAAGAATTCACATAATTATCGGGTGTTTTCCAAAACAAACGTGCTCTATGCCCCGAACCTTTGTCAGCCCATTCCATTTTTATGCTGTATTTTTTATTTTTATCAAAATGGAATGCTATTCTGTTATCATACTTCTTTCCCCAACCATCAATAATCAGTTTATTATTAATCCATAGTTTTACTTTACCGGAAGCTTTAATAGCTAAATCATAGGTTCCCGTTACCGGAGGTAGCATATTACCTTCCCATCTTATAGATTTTTCTTTTTCTGCCAAATATGGATCCGGAGGGTTGTCCTGAAAATGAATATCAATCTTGGCATCTGTTCTTGTTTTACCCTCACCTTCTAAATCCATATTGGAAAAGTAAGTAGCTTTTAAACCATTTTTTCCATGGGGTGTTTGTAAAAAACGGGCTCTTACCATATTTAAATCTGCAAAATTCAGCTTGGTATCCACATAATTGATTTTAGCATTTTTCCCTACCAATCCTTTAATTCCTTCATAAGGCGATACAGCTTCGTTTAAAGGCACCCCACTGTAGTCTCCAAAAATGGTTTGATTCGCATTATGACCTATTATTGCGATTGACTTTATTTTTTTAGGGTTTATTGGAAGTATATCATCTTTATTCTCTAATAAGACAATGGACTCTAGCGCAGTTTTTAAAGCTAACTCCTGATGCTCTTTACAACCAACTACCTCTGGTCTTATTTTATTGTATGGATTCAATCCTATGGGGTCAAAAATCCCCAACTTCATTCTGGCCCTTAGTACGTTTGTTAAGGCATAATCAATCTCTTCGATTGTAATTTTCCCCTGCTTCGCTGCCTTAACTAAATAATCACGCATTATATAACCGCCTCCATTACATTCTAGATCCATCCCCCCTCTTAAAGATGCTGCAGCTGCATCTTCAAAGTTTTTTGTGAATTTATGAGCGTTTTTTAATAAATGAGGGTTTCCGCAATCTGAAACAACGTACCCTTTAAATTTCCACTCTCTTCGTAATAAATCTATTAACAACCACCTGTTCGCATTGCTCGGCACCCAATTCACAGCATTGTATGCTGCCATGATAGATTCTGCTTTACCTTCAGTTATCGCCGCTTTAAATGCAGGTAGATAATATTCCCTTAAGGTTCTTTCTGAGATGGCCGAATTTGCAGAAAACCGGTTGGTTTCAACGTTATTGGCCACATAATGCTTGGGTGTTGATACCACTTTTAAATACTTTGGATGGTTACCCTGCAAACCTTTGACAAACTGCACTCCTATTTTTGAAGTTAGATAAGGGTCTTCGCCATAGGTTTCTGCGGTTCTTCCCCATCTAGGGTCTCTTGCCATATTTATTGTTGGCGACCAAAAGGTCAATAAATCTGAATGGTTTCTTTTTTGTTCTTTTCCATAATTTAATTCGTTCCAACGCCCTCTTGCTTCGGTTGAAATAGCCGTTGACACCTCTTTCATTAAATCTGGGTTAAATGTAGCACCAAATGCAATAGCCTGAGGAAACACTGTAAATTTACCAGGCCGTACAACACCATGTAATGCTTCATTGCCGTGATAGTATTTAGGTATACCTAAACGTTCTATGGCAGGAGCTAATTCCCATAGTAAATCTGCCTTTTCTTGTAAAGTTAATCTGTTAATTAAATCTTCAACCCTTTCATTGATTGGTAATTCGGGATTTTTAAATGGGAATTCCAGTTCTTGACCAAATAGGGTAATGCTATAAAATAGTGTAAAAACAACTGTAAAAGTATTTTTTATTAATTGCTTCATTTCAAAATTCGTAGTTATGTTCTTGTCATATTTAATTATCTTATTTTCTTCGTAGCTACAGCACGGCCATACCACATTATAAATGCAAAGCATAATAAGGGAAGTACAAAGGAAAAATTTACTTCAGAGACCCCCATAACTTTAGTATCGGCCACACCATTGCCTCCTATATCGATAATCACGCCCTGGAGCTTTGGCATTAACGCGCCACCCACAATGGCCATGATCAATCCTGCTGAACCAACCTTTGATTCGTCTTCGGTCAGGTCCCCTAAAGCGATACCATAAATCGTTGGGAACATTAAGGACATAAAAAACGATACGCCTACTAAAGCATAAAGACCGAACGTTCCCTTAATAAAGATAGTTGCCAACACACAGGCCATAGCTCCAATGGCGAACAGCATCAACAACCTTCCTCCGCTCATTGTTCTCAACATGGCCGTACCAACGGCCCTTCCTATGGTAAAAATTATAAATGCCACCATTTGGTAATATCCGGCCGTAACACTACCCACTCCCATACCCTCGGCATATTGGTATATATATGTCCAACACATAATCTGGGCTCCTACATATAATATCTGGGATAAGACCCCAAAGGCGTATTTGGGCTTTTTAAACAAATCAGCAAACGTCCTCCCTATACTAGGCATATCCCCTTCGGCTTTGGATTGCGGCATCTTACTAACGGCAAAAACTACAAACACCCCTATCAAGACTAAGCCTAGAGCGACATAAGGATCTCTAATAACCAATAAATCAGATGTTTTTATCAATACCTTTGACGCCTCGTCCAAGGCGCTGAAATCTTCAACATCGTCTGATTTTAAGTTTTTCAGAACAAATTGCTGGGCTACAAACAGGCCTGCGATCAGGCCAACGGGGTTAAAGGCCTGGGCCAAATTCAATCGCTGGGTCGCCGTTTCCTTTGGTCCCATTGCTAGGGCATACGGATTGGCTGCTGTCTCTAAAAACGCTAGGCCAAAGGTCAATATGTATAAACCGATACAGAAAAACATAAAACTTTCAGAGCTAGCAGCGGGATAAAATAACAAGGCTCCTGTGGCAAACAAAGCCAACCCTATCAATATACCTATTTTATAAGAATACCTTCGCATAAACATAGCTGCCGGAAGCGCCATACAAAAGTAGCCGCCATAAAAGGCCATCTGTACCCAAGCGGCCTGGGAATTGGACAATTCCAGTACTTTTTTAAAGGCCTGGACCATAGGATCGGTCACCGCATTGGCAAAGCCCCAAAAGGCAAATAAGGAAGTTACCAATATAAAAGGGGTCAATAACTTTTTTGGAACAACGGGGACTTGTAAATTTTTATTCATAGTTCTTAATTATTTGCGCATGCTAGTCCTTTTGCACACAAGGAAACAGGCAAATTTTGTGCTTTTTTTGTAGAGCTTAATAGATAAATTACCCAATTACATGGATAATTAATTCATTCACACTATTTCCTTCACCAATTAAAAAGATAGGCTATGGTTCATTATATCCATTTAAGCTAGAAGTAATGTTCTGCGGACAAGCTAGTGCGCACTGTGACTACGAAAAGAGAAATTTACATTTACCTGACCAAATGAGTTAAACTAATATCAAACATGGCTTACGATTATAAGAAAGTCTCTTGAAGAAAATATCATTCCAAGCTATTTACCAAAATACGAAACCACTAAAAAAATGCCCTCAATGCTATACCCAATGAAAAACTTGTCATTTTAGATAATTTGAAATTTGTGGGTAACGAAAAAACCAAAGCGGTTTATCAAGATTTTGAAAATGATATATATAGTGCATTGAAGGAAGGTGTAGATAAGATTAAAAAGTATGATAAAATATTCTTAATATATCCGGAAAAGGCGGTTTACCCCTACCCAAAAAGAATTTTACACGGATTTAGAAAATTTTGTGTAGAGTATAAATTAAACTTTGAAATCCTGAATGAAGTATATGAGGACATGATATCGAAAAAAGGGGATTTGTTTATAGTGATAGAAGAAAATGACTTGGTTAATTTAATTAAGCAAATTCGTGAAGATGAGTTTGTTTTAGGAGAAGATATTGGATTGATCAGCTATAATGATACACCCTTGAAAGAATTATTTGGAATCACGGTCATTTCTACTGATTTTAAAGTAATGGGGGAATCTGCCGCAAAACTAATTTTAAATAATGTTCAGGATCAAATTAAAGCACCATTTAATTTTGTAGATAGGGATTCTTTATAATTACTCCTTAATTTAGTATAGTTGAATTGGATTGCTCTTCCTTTTCAGAAGGAGAAAGGCATCTAATAAATGAATGAATATCAAAAGATAAATGGGTTGAAGAACAAACCAAAAGAGTGAATTCTATTTTCTCTGCTATCCTTTTACCGGCGTAGGATTTGTCTGAAATAAAAAACGGAGAGCCTATTAATTTTAATAAATTCTCCGCTCGAGTGACCACGACAGGATTAACTACGTTGATCCCAGGCGATCCCACCTGACAATACAAAATCCAATCGCCTAAGCGATTGTTTTTTAGTTTTAGTTCATTTACAAAACTCATGATTTGACATTTTCTAAAACTAAAAAATCCATTCCTTTTCAGGAATGGATTTTGTGCTCTAAGTGACCACGGAGGGATTGAATATCCCTGAGCGCTCCGCGCTGAAAATCAACAAAAGAATCAAGGACTGCACTCAAAATAAAAAAGCAAGCTCTTTTATTTTGAGCTTGCCTCATTTCAACTTTTAGTTGATTTATTCGTGACCACGGAGGGATTCAAACCCCCGACCGCTGGAGCCGAAATCCAGTGCTCTATTCAGCTGAGCTACGTGGCCATTATTTCAGTATTCAGTTAGCAGTCTCAGTTCATTGCTAAAACCAATTAACTGGATAATTTTGTTTTTACGATCCCGGAAATGGTTTTACCATCGGCCTGTCCTGCCAATTGTTTGCTTACCATGCCCATAACCTTACCCATATCTTTCATGCCTTCTGCACCAACCTGATCAATCACAGCAACAACCACTTTTTCTATTTCTTCCTCAGTCAAAGCTTCCGGTAAAAACTGACTAATAACTTCTGCTTCCGCAAGCTCAGGAGCCGCTAAATCTTCCCTGCCCTGCTCCATATATACTGCGGCACTATCTTTACGTTGTTTAACCTGTTTTTGAAGTAATTTTAATTCTTGTTCTTCGGTCAACTCATCTCCTGCACCACTTTCCGTCTTGGCTAATAAAATAGCGGATTTTACAGCGCGTAACGCTGTTAAAGCCGTTTGGTCTTTAGCTTTCATAGCTTCCTTTAAAGCCGTCATCACATCTTGTTGTAAACCCATCTCGTAAAATTTTAGTATGCGAAGATAAAAAATAGATGTCTAATATATAACAAATAATCCTATTGGATTTAAATCAATTATTATTTACCTAAAAAAATAAGATTCTTACTTTATTAAAACAAATTCAGCATAAGTCTCCGCAATAAAAAACCCGGAAAGTTGAGAGGACTTTTCGGGTTTTACAAATATAAGTAAGTCAGTGTCTGTTAATCTACATTATCATGTAGAAATGAATTATTACTTCTTAATTGAATATCATCGTTATCGTCTAAATCAATACTCGTTCTTGACATATCGGTGGTCTCAGATGAATGTTTTGTTTCATCCAAATCTACCCCCTGACGCTTATATGCAGGCACTTTTTCTATATCATCAATTTTCGCATTATTGAATTTATAGTTGAAGTCCTTCATTTTACGTCTGCGCTCTGCCGCTCTTTCTTTAAGCAACTCTGAAATAGGACTGTTCATAGGGTCTATCTCTTCTTCTACTTCCTCTTCAACTACATTTTCATGAACAATCTTCTTTTCAAAAACCACATCATTATCAATTTCCTCAAGTACTTCGGGAGATTGCTTTTGATTTATAGACGATTCAACTTCAACATAATCATCCAGTGTGTAACGAACGTCCCCCTCTTCATTGGTTTCCGTAACTGTTATAAGCTCTGTATAATCATTTACAGGAATATCCTTTACCTCTTCGTTTAAATCGAAAGAAATAATATTTTCCTGCGCCTCTTTCTCCTCTTCAACAGGTTTAGATAATGGCAAATCAAATGTCAACGTAATTTGTTGCTCCTCCTCCTCAATAGTATCAGCTATAACCTCTATATCTTTAACATCATCAACATCAGTAGCCATTTTTGTGACCGGCTTGATAATGAAATCTTCTTCTTCTTCTTCAATATTAGCCTTGACTTCTTCATAAACCACATTCATATTTTTTATGATCTCTGAAGTTGGTATTAAATCCACATTTGGAGTGGATTCAGTCTCCTTTGCTTGTTTTTTAACTTCCGGTTTTTGTTCGTCTTCACAATCTAAATCCAAAGTATGGCGCACAATAGGTGGTTCTTCTTTCTTCTCCAACTCTATTACAGGCGCGATAATTACCGGCTCTTTTTCTTCAGAGCTTAAATCCTGGTCTTCAGCTGTTAAGGAGTGGATCACCTTTTTGGTTTCGGTATTAGAAATCTCGTCTTGTTGCTCCATATTAAAACCGGTGGCAATAATAGTAACGGCAATGGATTCTTCTAAAGTTTCATCTTCCCCAACACCCATAATGATATTGGCGCCATGACCTGCTTCATCCTGGATGTGGTCGTTTATTTCTCCAATTTCATCAATGGTAATTTCATGGGTTCCTGAAACAATAAGCAATAGCACATTTTTAGCACCGGTGATCTTATTATCATTCAATAATGGCGAATCCAACGCTTTTCTAATGGCGTCTTGTGCCCGGTTCTGACCGGATGCCATGGCTGACCCCATAATGGCTGTTCCACTATTGCTTAATACCGTTTTAGCATCACGTAAATCAATATTTTGCGTATAGTGGTGTGTAATAACTTCTGCTATACCACGAGCAGCGGTAGATAGCACTTCGTCTGCTTTTGAAAATCCTGCTTTAAAACCAAGGTTTCCATAAACTTCACGAAGTTTATTGTTATTTATTACGATTAAAGAGTCAACAACATTTCTTATTTTTTCAATACCTTTTTGAGATTGCTCAATACGCATTCTACCTTCAAACTGAAACGGCATGGTCACAATACCAACAGTCAGAATGTCCAAGTCTTTGGCCATTTTAGCGATAATTGGTGCAGCTCCCGTACCTGTTCCACCGCCCATTCCGGCGGTGATAAATACCATTTTAGTGTTGGTATCCAACATTCTTGAAATTTCTTCAAAACTTTCAACGGCGGCCTGCTCACCGATATCCGGGTTGGCCCCTGCTCCTAATCCTTCGGTCAGATTGACACCTAACTGAATTTTATTAGGAACACCACTGTTTTGAAGCGCCTGGGCATCCGTGTTACAGACATAAAAGTCTACGCCTTTTATACCCTGCTGGAACATGTGGTTAATCGCATTACTTCCACCGCCACCAACACCGATAACCTTAATGACATTTGACTGATGCTTTGGTAAATCAAATGCAATACTTTCGAATTCTTTGTCGCTGCTCATAAATTCTTTTTTTCTGGGGTTTTGTACTTATTTTTTTATTCAATGAATTATTTTGTCATTCTGCGTTATCTAGAAAATCCTTAACTCTTTCGGTTAATTTATCCAGAAACGACCTGCGTTCTTTTTTCGGTTCTTCTTGAATGTCTTCCTGATCTTCTTCTACTTCATCCACTTTCGCATCTGCCTCCACCTTTTTTCTTTCCTGGCGTTTCAATCCGTCCAATACCAAACCAACTGCTGTAGCAAACAACGGACTTGTAATATCTTCGTCACTATCCCCGGCTAAATGCTCATTAGGATATCCAATTCTGGTATCCATGCCTGTGATATACTCTACCAGTTGTTTTAAATGCTTTAATTGACTACCGCCACCTGTTAAAACAATGCCTGCAATGAGCTTTTTCTTTTGCTCTTCGTGCCCGTAATTTTTAATCTCCACATACACCTGCTCAACAATCTCAACAACACGCGCATGAATTATTTTAGACAAGTTCTTTAAAGTGATCTCTTTGGGTTCTCTACCTCGTAACCCGGGAATAGATACAATCTCATTATCTTTATTCTCTCCCGGCCAGGCGGAACCAAACTTTATCTTAAGAAGTTCGGCTTGTTTTTCAATAATGGAACATCCTTCCTTTATGTCCTCGGTAATAACGTTGCCTCCAAACGGAATAACCGCCGTATGACGAATAATACCATCTCTGAAAATAGCTAAATCGGTAGTTCCACCACCTATATCAATTAAGGCCACTCCTGCTTCCTTTTCTTCCTGGCTTAAAACGGCATTAGCCGAAGCTAACGGCTCTAAAGTGATACCTTCAAGGTTCAATCCGGCACTTTGTACACATCTGCCAATGTTTCTGATAGACGATACCTGGCCAACCACTACATGAAAGTTAGCTTCCAATCGGCCCCCATACATCCCTATAGGCTCCTTTATTTCAGCTTGTCCGTCAACTTTATATTCCTGAGGCAACACGTGAATGATCTCTTCCCCCGGAAGCATTACAAGCTTATGAACCTGGTTGATCAACCGGTCAATGTCATCATCATCAATAACATTTTCCGAGTTAGGCCTGGTGATATAATCACTGTGTTGCAAACTACGAATGTGCTGACCTGCAATACCAACGGTAACATCTTCAATCTTCATATCTGCAGCAGCCTCGGCTTCCTGAACCGCCTGTTGAATAGACTGAATGGTTTGTGTAATATTATTTACCACACCACGGTGCACCCCTAAACTCTTAGATTTTCCAATACCTAAAATCTCAAGTTTGCCATACTCGTTTTTTCGGCCGATCATGGCCACAATTTTAGTGGTTCCTATGTCTAATCCTACTGCTAAATTATGTTCCATAGTTTACTTCCAAAGTTTACTTTTGCTCGATATTTGAGATTTAATTCTCAATGTTCACACCGTGTTTATAATGCCTTTTTTATTCAATTCTCAATAATAGCTTATTCCATTTTATTTACTACATACTACCTGATTGTCAAATTGTAAATTGACCTTTTTATAATCGTTAAGCGTGTTTTCTTTTAAGCTCTTTTGATAAAACGCTTTCAGATTATTTATTTTTTTATCTAATAATTTCACATCCCCCAATTGTACCAAAAACTTACATTGCCTGAGCCTTAAAAAAATGACCTTATCTATGCTTTGATGGATCTCAATAACATGCTTTTTTAAGAAGTCATCATTTTTAATTTTTTGGGCAACTTTAAAGATGTTCTTTAAATTATTTTTTTCAACATAACCGGTAACCAATGGTACTCTGGCAGAATAATTACCTGACAAAGGCATAAACGACCCTTCGTCATCAATGTAATACGACGCGTTAGTACTTACTCTTGCAACAGGCGTTTTTTGTTCAACTTTGGCATTAAGTGTGCCATTTACAGCTACATACACCTCTGCAGATTTTATCAATGGATTAGATTTCAGGGCATTTTCTAATTCATTCAAATCTAAAGCTTCTTTTGACTCATTTTTAAAGCCCTGATAATTTTGTATTAACAATTTACTAACATTCTCATTGGTGATATACAGGTTATTTTCCCCAATAAATTCAACGTTCGGTTTGGATACCTTTCTCGCATCATTTTTGTGGGATGCAAAGGCGTATAAAAAGACTATCAGGCCCAATAAAACAATCATTTTTATGTAGTTCCAGTTAACTCGCAAGGCTTAATCCTTTTTTAATTTTATTTACTTCTTCTCCTATATCGCCGGCGCCTATTGTTAAGATGATCCGGGCATCACTTTCAAGTATGTTTTCAAGTAATGCTTCTTTACTAACTAACCGCTTATTTTCATTCCTTATTTTCCCCAATAACCAGGCAGAAGTCACCCCTTCAATTGGCAATTCCCTAGCCGGATAAATGTCTAGTAATATGATTTCATCAAACTGCGATAAACTATCGGCAAATTCATCTGCAAAATCCTTTGTTCTACTAAACAAATGCGGTTGAAAAACAGCTAACACCTTTCTCTCAGGGTACATTTCCCTAACCGCCTGATGCACCGCATTAATTTCTTCCGGGTGATGGGCGTAATCATCAATAAAAACCAGGGCGTCTGTTTTTATATGATAGGTGAATCGCCTTTTTACACCCTTAAAGGATGCTAAAGCTTTGGCGAGCTGCTGGTGAGGGCAACCATACTCCACAGCCATCGCCAAGGCTATTAATGCATTCGACAAATTATGTCTACCAGGTAGGTTAAAATGTATATTTTCAAGTACGGCTTTTGGTGTTTTTACATCAAAAACATAAGTACCGTTTTCAATCTTTATATTTTGAGCTGAGTAATCGGAATCGTCCTCTATGCCATAGGTGATGCCTTCCATTGGCAATCCGCTTTTTACAAAAAGCTTTCCTTTAGGCTTTAAACGTTTTGTAAATTCTATAAACGACGCTTTTAAAGCATCCGCTTCACCGTAAATATCCAGATGGTCGGCATCCATTGAGGTAATGCCAGCCATATTAGGTGATAAGGTTAAGAACGATCTGTCAAATTCATCCGCTTCGACTACTGAAACTTTAGTCCCTTTTATAATTAAATTCGAATTGTAATTTTCCGTAACGCCTCCTAAAAATGCGGTAACCTCCACATCGCATTCATGTAACAAATGCCCCAAAATACTTGTTGTGGTCGTTTTACCATGTGTACCGGCAACCGCTAAACAAAATGTGTTTTCTGTTATGAGCCCTAAGACCTTGGAACGCTTTAAAACCTGAAACTGATTATTTCTGAAATAAGTTAACTCCGAATGGCTTTTTGGTATGGCCGGTGTATAAACTATCAGGGTATTTTCCGATTTTAAGAATGGGACCGGAATATTTTCTACACTATCATTAAAATGAACCTCAATACCCAGATCAATTAGCCCATCTGTTATTTCAGAGGGTGTTTTGTCATACCCCACTACCAGCTTTTTATTTGCCTTAAAATACCTGGCCAAAGCACTCATACCGATACCTCCGATACCAACAAAATAAACGTTATGTATATGTTTTAAATTCATGCTTTGTTCAACAGTTTTTCCACTTCATCCACTATGTCTTTTGTGGCGTCCACCAGGGCTAACTTTTTAATATTTTCCCCCAATGTTTTTTGTTTCTCCTGGGATGCAATTAATTGTGAAAACTTATTTTCAAAATCCACTTCCAGATCTTCCTCTTTAATGATGATAGCAGCATCATTATTTACAATGGCCATCGCATTTTTGGTTTGATGGTCTTCTGCCACATTGGGAGACGGTATAAAAATCACCGGTTTACCTACAATACATAACTCCGATACCGAGCTGGCACCGGCCCTTGAAATTATGATATCTGCTGCTGCATAGGCTGAGCCCATATCGTTTAAAAACTCGTATACCTGCACATTATTGGTGTTGCTGTAAATTTTATATTGCTGGTAATACAACTTTCCACATTGCCAAATAATCTGAACGTTTTGAGTGTCGAAAAAATCTAACTCCGTTTCAATTAATTCATTGATCCTTCTGGAACCCAAACTACCTCCTAAGACCAACAACGTATACTTGCCGTGTTTTAAATTGAAATGATTTTTAGCTTCTACCGTTTTAGAATCAATATCCAATAAATCCTGTCTTACAGGGTTCCCTGTTTTAATCATTTTTTCTTTCGGAAAGAAGCGTTCCAAATTATCATAGGCCACACATATTTTTTGTGCTTTTTTAGCCAGTAATTTATTAGTGATTCCCGGAAAGGAATTCTGTTCTTGTATTAAACTGGGTATATTGTTTGAAGCAGCCACATACAACAATGGCCCGCTCGCAAAACCTCCGGTCCCTATAGCCACATCCGGCTTAAAGGACTTTACGATTTTACGAGCTTTCCAAAGGCTACTAATTACTTTTAATGGAAATAATACATTCTTTAAAGTTAATCTACGCTGAATCCCGGAAATCCAAAGGCCCTTGATATTGTATCCTGCTTGCGGCACCTTTTCCATTTCCATTCTATCTTTCGCCCCTACAAACAAGAATTCCGCATCCGGAAAACGCGATTTTAATTCGTTAGCAATAGCAATGGCAGGATAGATATGACCTCCTGTGCCGCCTCCTGATAATATGATTCTATGTCCTTTTGTTTCTGCCACTAATTCACGAATGCTTACTTAATTTTAAATACTTTAAATGGTTTCACTTAATATTTCTAACGGATTTTCTTCTATGTTTTCCTGTTCTTTAATTTCTTCTCTTTTGGCGCTTACACTCAGTATAATGCCGATTGCCAAACAGGTCATCCATATGGAGGTTCCTCCGCTACTGATCAATGGTAACGTTTGCCCTGTCACCGGGAATAATTCTACGGCCACCGCCATATTTATTAATGCCTGGAATACTATGGGGAGTCCGACACCTAAAACCAATAACTTTCCGAAAATGGTATCGGATTTTTGTGCTGCTATCACAATCCTGAACAGTAGCCACATGTATAAAATCATGATCAGTGCGCCACCTATTAACCCATATTCTTCTATAATGATGGCAAATATGAAATCTGATGACGACTGCGGTAAAAAGTTCTTTTGCCTGCTTTTTCCCGGACCAACACCATTAATACCTCCGGAAGCAATGGCTATTTTTGCCTTTTCAATTTGATAATCCGCTTCCGTATCTTCGCCATTGGAAAAGTTTCTAATCCTATTTTCCCAGGTTTCAACCTTAACACTCAACGGCCCATTGGTTAACTTGGCAGCCATTACGAACATGGTCAAACTCAACACCCCTAACCCAACAATTATTATCATATAACGCATAGGGTAACCTCCTAAAAAAGCCAAAACAAACACCATTGAGAAAATAATTGCTGCGGTTGAAAAGTTATAAGGCAAAATCATTATTAGAATCAGAAACACCGGTAACCAAAGCGGTAAGATCGATTCTTTAAACGTTATATTTTTATCTTTAATTTTTGACAAATATCTGGCCACATAAACCATTAACACCACCGAAGCCAAAGTCGATGTTTGGAAAGACATACCAACTATCGGTATTTGGATCCATCTGCTGGCGCTTGCCCCTTCAACAACGGTTCCCTGCAACATAGTAAGTCCCAATAACACTAAAACCACAGGGATCATAATGAGTGAGAGCCCTCTAAAGTATCTGTATGGAATCTTATGAACCCCATACATAATGGCAAACCCTAAAAACAAATGCATAAAGTGTTTTACAAAAAACGCAAAGGTATTACTGCCGCCACCTTTGTACGCCAGGTTACTGGCGGCACTATAAACGGGCAGGAAAGATAGTATTGCCAACAACGCTACTATGGCCCAAATTAAACGATCTCCTTTTATGTTTTTAAATAGTGTTTGCACTTAACTCTTAATGTGTCTCCTAATATTTTTTGTGTCATTCAGAGCGAAAGCGAAGAATCTTTTTTATAGATTAGAGATTCTTCAGTAGTCCCTCCTTCTGAATGACAACCTTTTATAAATTACGTACGGCATCTTTAAATTGACGTCCTCTATCTTCATAATTTTCAAACAAATCAAAACTTGCACAAGCTGGTGATAACAATACATTATCTCCGGAATCGGCCACCTTGTAAGCTATCTTAACCGCTTCACTCATAAACTGGGTTTCAATGATGATATCTACCATACTACCGAACGTATTCATCAATTTTTCGTTATCAACACCCAGGCAGATGATGGCTTTTACTTTTTCATTTACAAACGGAAACAACTCCTCGTAATTGTTTCCTTTATCTACGCCGCCAACGATCCAAACCGTAGGAGCATCCATACTCTCTAAAGCATAATATGTAGCATTTACATTGGTTGCTTTAGAGTCGTTTATATACTGCACCTTATTAATTTTTAAAACGTGTTCCAAACGGTGCTCTACCCCCTGAAAATTCTCTAAACTTTCTCTGATGGTCTGCTTTCTGATCTTTAGCAAATGGGCTACCGTTGTAGCAGCCATGGCGTTTTTAATATTGTGTTTTCCCTCTAATGTTAAACTTGTTGTTGGCATAATAAATTGTTTATTATCTATTGTTAGTTTTATGTTATCATTATCTAAATACGCGCCATTTTCAATTACTTTTTCTAATGAAAATGGCAATAATGTGGATTGAACCGGGTGGTCTTTAAGGTGATTTACTATCACTTCATCATCGGCATTATAGATCAAATAATCCTCTCTGGTTTGGTTTTCGGCAATTCTGAATTTCGATCTGATATAATTTTCAAATTGATAATCGTATCGATCCAAATGATCCGGTGTGATGTTGGTAATTACCGCTATATGCGGTTTAAAACTGATGATATCATCCAATTGAAAACTGCTGATCTCCAACACATAGTTCGGATGATTGTCTTCCAAAACCTGTTTTGCAAAGCTGTCGCCAATATTGCCAGCCAAACCAACTTCCATTGCCTGTTTTAAAATGTGATGTGTTAAACTTGCCGTGGTTGTTTTACCGTTGCTTCCAGTTATCCCAACAATGGTTGCATTAGTATACATGGACGCAAATTCAATTTCAGAAACCACCCTGATCCCTTGTGCTCTGATTTGCTTGACCAAAGTCACTTTATCAGGAATTCCCGGGCTTTTCATCACGATATCTGCATCCAGAATTTTAGCTTCGGAATGCCTTTCATCTTCCCATTCAATCTCATTATGTATAAGAACCTTTTTATATGTTTCTTTTATCGTTCCTTTATCTGAAACAAAAACGTTGTATCCCTTTTCCTTTCCTAAAAGCGCTGTTCCCACACCACTTTCTCCGCCGCCTAATATGACTAGTTTTTGTTTTGTCATTTCTTCTTTTCTTCCATTTCCGCTTTTACTTCAACAACGCTTCGACAAGCTCAGCGTGACACAAGGGAACACAATTGCTATCTGATCTTTAATGTTACAATAGACAGAATAGCCAGTAAAATGCCTATGATCCAAAAGCGGGTCGAAATTTTACTTTCGTGATACCCCAGTTTTTGATAGTGGTGGTGCAATGGTGACATTTTGAAAATTCTACGCCCTTCTCCATATTTCTTTTTGGTGTATTTAAACCAACTCACCTGCATGATCACTGATAGATTTTCTGCTAAAAAGATGCCGCACAATACCGGGATCAACCATTCTTTACGCACTGCAATGGCAATTACCGCTATAATCCCGCCAATGGTTAAACTTCCCGTATCACCCATAAATACCTGGGCCGGATACGTGTTATACCACAGGAACCCAATAAGGGCACCAACAAAAGCCGCAATGTAAATGGTGATTTCCTCCACCCTGGGGATGTACATGATATTCAGGTAATCTGAGAAAATAATATTACCGGATACCCAGGCAAAAATCCCTAAAGTAAGCACAATGATAGCCGATGTTCCCGCGGCCAATCCGTCAATGCCATCTGTGAGATTCGCACCGTTTGATACAGCTGTTATAATAATTATTGCAATTAATATGAATATAACCCAGGCGTACTTTTGTAAGTCCGGATGGATCCAGGTGATCAAATCGGCATAATCAAACTCGTTCTTTTTTACAAAAGGAATGGTTGTTTTGGTAGACTTTTCTTCCGGCTTAAAAAATGCGGACTCCGTAGCATCCGGGTCGGCTTCTAAAATTTGCTGTTGTTCAGTAATGGGCAATTTCTCCTTGATCACCACATCCTGATGGAAGTATAAGGTTAACCCAACTATTAAGCCTAAACCAACCTGGCCAATGACCTTAAAGCGCCCTTTTAACCCTTCCTTATTATTTTTAAACTTCTTGATATAATCATCAATAAAGCCGATAACTCCCATCCAAAGCGTGGTCACTATGAGCAGAATGATGTATACATTTTCTAATTTTGATAATAGCAATACCGGAATTAAGGTGGCCAAAATAATGATGACACCTCCCATGGTCGGTGTTCCGGCTTTTTCGGCCTGACCTGCCAGACCTAGATCCCTGATGGTTTCACCTAGTTGTTTTCTTTGTAAAAAGCGTATGATCCTTTTACCGTAGATTGTAGATATCAACAGCGACAATATCATGGCAGAAGCCGCCCTGAAGGTAATGTAACCAAAAAGGGTAGCTCCCGGAAACTGGAATTGCTGTTCTAAATATTCAAATAGGTAATACAACATATTATTTTTCTTTTTTTTGCCACGAATTCACGAATGATTCACTACAAATTCCAAATCTCAATCCCCAAACACCAAAAACTCCAGGCTTCTGGCTTCCAACTGCTGACTTTATCATTTCTGTAATTGTTTTAAATATTCCTGAACGGTTTTATAGTCATCAAAATCAAAGCGTTCTCCTTTAATTTCCTGGTACGTTTCATGGCCTTTTCCTGCTATCAAAATGATATCGTTTGGCTGCGCCAACTGGCATGCCGTTTTAATAGCCTGCGCTCTATCTACAATGGTCAATGATTTTTTAAAATTCTGAGGCTCCACCCCTTTTTCTATATCTTTCAGGATGTCTTCCGGATCCTCACTTCGCGGATTATCACTTGTAAAAATGACCTTGGTGCTTAACTCCGTAGCAATGTGCCCCATTTTAGGTCGCTTGGTCTTATCTCTATCGCCACCACAACCAACCACTGTGATCAGTTCCTCGTTTTTAGTTCTGATACTGTTAATGGTTTCCAACACATTTTTAAGTGCATCCGGCGTATGCGCATAATCCACAATAGCCGTTATTTTTTCATCGGAGACCAGGTATTGAAAACGTCCGCTAACACTTTCCAGATCAGAGATCAATCTTAAAATCTCAAATTTTTCAAGCCCTAATAATTCCGAAGTGGCATAAATAGCCAGGATATTATAGGCATTGAAATTCCCTATAAGTTTCGTCCAGACCTCATTGTCATTTACCTTTAAAAGCAAACCTCCCAGTTGATTCTCTAAAATCTGAGCTTTGTAATCGGCATAACGCTTTAAGGCATAGGTGAATTTTTTGGCTTTGGTATTTTGCAACATTACCAAACCGTTTTTATCATCAGTATTTACAAGTGCAAACGCCTTTTTTGAAAGCCCGTCAAAGAATGCTTTTTTTACATCCCTGTATTCTGCAAACGTATTGTGATAATCTAAATGATCATGCGATAAGTTGGTAAAAATCCCCCCTTCAAAGTGCAAGCCTTCGGTCCTGCCTTGATGAATGCCATGAGAACTCACCTCCATAAAGCAGAACTCAACACCTTCGTCATTCATCTCCTTTAAATACTTATTGATAGTAAGCGAATCCGGCGTGGTATGTGTAGCTGTATATACTTTATCATCAACCAGGATCTTTACGGTAGACAATAAGCCCACTTTGTACCCGGCATTTTTAAATAACTGATACAACAAACTGGCAACAGTCGTTTTCCCGTTTGTTCCGGTAACACCAACCAGCCTTAAATTTTCCGAAGGTGCCCCGTAATAATTAGAAGCCAAAATGGCTAAAGCTTTATTGGAGTTATCCACCTCAATATAGGTAACCCCCTCAATTAGTATCTGAGGCAATGTTTCACAAATAACAGCTGTTGCTTTCCGTTCAATGGCTTTTTCAATATAATCATGCCCATCAACCACACTTCCTCTAACTGCTACAAACACATCGCCTTTACCAATGGTTCTTGAATCAAAATGAACAGCATTAACCGTAACACCGGTATCACCTACAACCGCATTGATCGAAACTTTATACAATATGTCTTTTAACAGGATCATGATGCGCTTAAGACGATGGTTTGATTATCTTTTAATTTTACACTCTTGCTAACCGACTGCTTTTTCACAGTACCGCTGCCAACAAGCCTGACTTTGAGTTTTATATCCATGTTTTCCAAAAGTGCTACAGCATCCATAGCCGGTAAACCAACTACATTGGGCATAATGGTTTTATAGGTTTGAGCCAGGTCATAGTAGCTTTCATATTCCTTTTCTATGGAAGCTTTTTTGATCTCCAAAGTTTGAATCTCATCAATTAAAGGAGTGTCTGTGTAAATCTTTTGAGCGATCCTTTTAAAGACAGGCCCCGATACATCAGCACCATAATACCCAACACTTTTATCCGGTTCATGGATCACCACAATACAAGAGTATTTAGGATTTTCAGCCGGAAAATACCCAGCGAATGACGATATATAATTCAGCTTTTCCTTATCCCTGTAATCCTTTTGACAAGTCCCGGTTTTTCCCGCCATGGAAAAGTTTTTTGAATACAGCCTGTTCCCCGTTCCATGCTTCTTTTCTACAACATTTTTAAGGAGTTGCTGTACCTTTTTAATAGTTTCTTTGGAACAAACCTGTTTATTAATGACTTCTTTTTTAAAGGGCACAATGGTCTTATCAAATTCTCTTACCTCCTTTAAAAATTGAGGCTTCACCATTTCCCCATCGTTGGCAATAGCATTGTAGAACGTCAAGGTTTGTAATGGTGTGAACGACACACCATAACCATAAGCCATCCATTGAAGCGCTATACCGCTCCAACGGCCATTTTTAATCCGGGGATCCGGGATAATGGGTTTACCCTCACCAATAATGGGGATTTGAAGCGTCTCATTTAAGTTCATGTCATACAACCTGTCCACAAACTTTTCCGGCTTTTTACCGTAGGCCTGATGGATCGCTTTTACTATCCCTGTATTTGATGACACTTCAAAAGCTTCTGAGACTGATATTTTTCCATAACCACCATTTCTGGAATCCCTCACTTTTTTTCCGTAGAAAGTCAAAATGCCTTTTTCAGTATCCACTACATCACTCGTGTCAATAACTTTATCTTCAAGCGCTGCAGTGACCGCCATTAACTTAAATGTTGAGCCCGGTTCATGCGACTCCCAAACTGCATAATTTCTTTTCTCATAATAGAACCCTTTACTGCTTCTTCCTAAATTTGATATAGCCTTAACCTCACCAGTTTTGGTTTCCATCACCACCACACAACCATGATCTGCCTTATATTTCTCCAATTGCTGTAAAAGCGCATGATGTGCTATATCCTGAATATTCACATCTATAGTGGTGTACACATCATAGCCGTCTTTGGGCTCAATTTCATTGGCATCGTTTAAAGGTTTCCACTGGCCTTTTCCAATACGCTGCTTTTTCCTCTTTCCGTCAACACCACGTAAATATTTTATCCCAAACGCACCATCAATTCCGGGACGCGTTAAATTGCCCTGCTCATCTATACGCTCATAACCAATAGTCCTTTGGGCGATCCCACCCATAGGATGCTCGCGTTTTGTGCGTTGCTCAACGATCAATCCGCCTTTAAAAGCTCCAAGGTTCAATAGTGGAAAGTTTCGCAGTCTTATATAATCCGAATACCCAATATTTCTGGCCAGTAAGTAATACCTGTTTTTGTTGGCCCTGGCTTTTTGCAATTCGTTTTGATAATAGCCTGATGACTTTCCGGAGAATTTTGACAACGAATCCGATAAGGGCTTTAAATATTTTTTAAAATTAATGGCTGACGGCGTTACCGCATCAATTCTGATATCATATTTTGGAATGGAAGTAGCCAGCAAATTACCGTTAACAGAATACACATTCCCCCTGTTAGCAGGGATCACCACATCTTTTACAACACGTTTCTCAGCTAACGCTTTGTATTTCTCCCCATCTATAAACTGAATACTAAGAAGCTTCAGGACTACGGCAAGTCCGAAGACAAACATACATCCTGATATAAAGTAGAGTCGGTTTAATATGCTTTTCTCGTCAACTGCCAAAGCTTCTGTTTAATTTTGAGATTTTACTTTTATCTTTTTGGGCGGAATCACCGAAGGCTCAATGCCTTTTTCTTTCATTATATCTATAACATTCGATTCCATTTTAAGCCGCATGAGTTTGGTGCGACCCTCTAAAAATGTGGACCGAATTTCTTTTACTTCATTTTTTAACCTGGCTATTTCATATACCTTTTTATCGGCGCTATGCGAACTGGCAATCATGATTACCGACAAAAACGAAATGAAAATGATAAACCTCCAATTCTTAAACGAATCATCGCTTACCAAAAACGTTCCTTTTAATATGCTGTAAATACGCTTTTTCATTCCCATCCGTCCCTTCGGGACACCTTCCCAAAGAGAAGATTATAATTATAGTTTTTCCGCTATACGCAGCTTGGCACTTCTTGCCCTGTTATTAATTTTTATTTCTTCTTGTGACGGTACAATCAGTCCGTTTACTTTTTTAAGTGGCACTTCAAAATTTCCAAATACATCACGTTCCGGTTCGCCTTCAAACAGGCCGTTTCTTATAAAACGCTTTACCAGCCTGTCTTCTAACGAGTGGTACGAGATAAAACTCAACCTGCCACCCTGCACCAGGAGCTCCGGGGTTTGCAACAAGAACTCTTTAAGCGCTTCTATTTCCTGGTTAACCTCAATCCTGATGGCCTGATATATCTGCGCCAGCACTTTGTTCTCATGACGCGGCGGCAAAAACTTTCTTAAAACCGCCTTCAACTGTTCACTGGTCACTATAGGCTCTGTTCGCCTGTGCTCCACAATTAACCTTGCCATAGCCGGCGCCGGCCTTAATTCTCCATATTGTGCAAAAACCTGTCTTAATTGCTCCTCCTCGTATTCGTTTACCACATGAAACGCCGACAGTTCATTACGCTGATTCATCCGCATATCAAGATTCGCTTCAAAACGTGTAGAAAAACCGCGTTCCGGAACATCGAACTGATGTGAGGACACCCCAAAATCAGCTAAGATCCCATCCACCTGCCTGATACCGTAAAGCCTCAAAAAGCGCTTTACATACCTGAAGTTCTCATTTATTAACGTAAATCGAGGATCATCAATTGTATTTTTAAGAGCGTCTTCGTCCTGATCAAAAGCAAACAGCTTTCCCTTTTCACCAAGCCTTTTCAATATTTCTTTACTATGCCCACCACCTCCAAATGTGACATCTACATAAACACCATCGGGTTTAATACTTAAACCGTCAACAGTTTCTGTTAACAACACCGGATTATGATAGGCCATGATCATCATCATCTTGTCCCATAACTTCTTCGGCCAGGTCTGCAAAGTCAATCGCTGCATCATCAATGGCCTGTTCGTATAAATCTTTATCCCAGATCTCAATAATATTGATAGCCGAAGCCACCACAATATTTTTTGAAATACTGGCAAACACCGTTAAATCCTTAGGAATTAATAACCGCCCGTTTACATCCACCTCAACCATTTTAACGCCGGCCGTAAACCTTCTGATAAAATCGTTGTTCTTCTTTTTAAACCTGTTAAGCTTGTTCATTTTTTGCATGAGCACCTGCCACTCGGCCATGGGATACAGTTCCAAACATTTTTGAAACACCGAACGACGCAATACAAAGCCTTCCGCCAATACAGCAGCCAGCTGCTTTTTTAAAGGCGCCGGCACCATTAGCCTGCCCTTGGCATCTACTTTGCACTCGTATGTTCCGGTTAAAAAGCTCAAACGTGGTTTGTTGGTTATGCTATTTGAAATTCAAATATATCGAAAAATTTACCACAATTTACCACAATTTACCACTTTGTTAATAATTTTTCGATGAAACGCTGATTTAAGAAGATTTTTGAGGCGAAAAAAAATAGCAGCCATTAATAGTCAAAGGATTACAAAAAAAACACAGGGTCCCAAAATATTATCAACATTGGCTTTTGGGCCATTTATTTTTCCGAATGAATTAAAATGGTTGTAATATGAATGAAATAACTATATTTGTTTTTAACGAAACGACCAACTGATTAATGACGCATCGCTTAAAAAAAGAAGGCAATTACAGTTATATTGAAGCAGGTGAAGGCACACCGATTATTGTGCTACACGGATTGATGGGAGGCTTAAGTAATTTTGATTCCGTAATCAATTTTTTTAGCACAAAAGGCTACCAGGTCATCATACCGGAGCTCCCTATCTATACCATGTCTTTAATAAAAACCAATGTAAAGAGTTTTGCCAATTATTTATACGACTTTATTGAGTTTAAGGGGTTTGACCAGGTGATCTTACTGGGAAATTCCCTGGGCGGCCATATTGGTTTATACCATACCAAACTATACGCTAAAAAGGTGAAAGCCTTGATCATTACAGGAAGCTCGGGCCTTTACGAAAGTGCTATGGGCGGCGGCTATACCAAGCGCAGTGATTACGAGGTTATTAAAAAGAAAGCCCAGGAGGTTTTTTACGATCCGGAGGTAGCCACTAAAGAGATTGTAGATGAGGTTTATGCTACGGTCAATGACCGGAATAAGCTTGTAAAAACCCTGGCTATTGCCAAAAGTGCTATCCGACATAACATGGCGAAGGACCTGCCGAAAATGCAAACACCCACCTGTATCATCTGGGGTAAGAATGATAATGTGACACCGCCGGAAGTGGCCGAAGAGTTCCATGAGCTTTTACCGGACTCCGACCTGTTTTGGATCGATAAGTGTGGGCACGCCGCTATGATGGAACATCCTGATGAGTTCAATACCATTATGGAGAAGTGGTTAAGCGCTAGAGGTTTCTAGCGCAAATCTCAAAAAACGAATTCCAAATTCCAAGAACGAACATTGATAAGCTTTTAAATAGGAGATTCCGGTATACACTTCGATACTTCGACAGCGCTCAGTACAGGCAAGCTCAGTGTGACATTGGGAATGATTAAGTGATAAAACGAATATTAATAAGTTTTAAATAAGAGATTCCCGCTTTCGCGGGAATGGAAAAAAGATGAGAATTAAGTCTGCCGAATTTGTAATGAGCAATTCCGATGTGGCGAAATGCCCAAAGAGCATGCTGCCGGAATATGCCTTTATTGGCCGGAGTAATGTGGGGAAGTCCTCGCTTATCAACATGCTGACCGGTAGAAAGAGTTTGGCTAAGACCTCCGGAAGGCCTGGAAAAACGCAACTTATCAATCACTTTTTAATTAATAAGAACTGGCATTTGGTGGATCTGCCCGGGTATGGGTATGCGCGGGTGTCTAAGTCGTCTAAAAAAGTATTTCAAAAGTTTATCACCCAATATTTTGGTAAGCGCCGGCAGCTGGTTTGCGGATTTGTTTTGGTGGATATCCGGCATAAACCCCAGCCTATTGACCTGGAATTTATGCAATGGCTGGGCGAAAACGGTATCCCGTTTTGTATCATTTTTACCAAAGCCGACAAGCTAAAACCCAAAGCTATTGAAACCCATGTAGCGGACTATAAAACCATTCTACTGGAAACCTGGGAAGAAATGCCCACCTACTTTATTACCTCTTCTTCTAAAGGGATTGGAAAGGATGACCTCCTGGAATATATTGATGCTTTAAATAAGAATTTAGTGGAATAACCACATTATTTTATAAGAGATAATCTATACATTTGAGAGTGTCAACTACACGTATATTTTAGAATCAGGAATCCCATATAGCCATTGAAAAAGGCGGTATAAAAGGATAAAAATTCCTTATATAAACAAGTTTATGTACAAGGCGCAAAAAACTAAGTACGACGAAATCAAAAAATGAAACTGGTTAAAAAACTATTTAAATGGCTCTTATACATTCTGCTGATTCCCGTCACCTATGGCATTGTTTCTTTGATCTTAACCACCATAACAGTAAATGGCAAAGCTGATGATACCGTTTTAGACAAAACGATCTATTTAAATACCAACGGCGTTCACTTGGATATAGTTATTCCCAAAAAGGAGCTAGACAACCTGTTTTTATCAGACATAAAACATAATACGACAGAACATTATTTAGCCTTTGGCTGGGGCGACGAGAACTTTTACTTAAACACTCCAACCTGGGATGACCTGACTTTCAGTACAGCATTTAAAGCCATGTTTCTAAAAAGCACCACCTTAGTCCACGTAACCAGATACAGGCAAAAACATCCGGATTGGGTGGAGGTAAACCTAAGCGCATCCGAGTTACAAAAATTGAATACATATTTATTAAATACCTTTGAGACCGATGAAAACGGTATGAAAACCATACTTAAAAACAAAGGCTACACAATAATTGACGATTTTTACAGAGCCAAAGGCAGCTATTCCTGTTTTAATACTTGTAACAGTTGGGTGAATACCGCCTTTAAACAAAGTGGTTTAAAGGCATGCCTTTGGACGCCTTTTGATTTTGGGTTAATGAATAAATATAAATAAATACATTTGTCAGTAATGACTATAAACAATACCAAATCCTCAATGAATAAAACCGAAAACAAAACAACAGTAAAAGCAGCCCATGTTAACCTAAATACGGAAGCCCTGGATACAGTAGATGGTAATGACTTACTTGACACGGTCTTACCCACTACAATTGAAGGAACATCTCTGGACAAAGCCTCCAAATATGTTGAGCTAAATGAGCAAATAATTCAAACGAACCATTTCCTGCTGATGCTTCAAATTGCCTTCAATCAGCATAAACCTATTGCCATATCTCCCGATGATCTTTGGTTATTGATCTGCCAGGGGTTCTCTGAGCATATAAAACTTTATTCTGAGGATTTTAAAGATATATTTGGCGTGGACGAAAGACAAACCATCCAGGTCAGAAGAGACGACTTTGTAATTGGCGATGATAATCCCTGGGAAGATGTATTTCCAGAGTTCTCTAAAAAAATTGCCCAATCCATAAATGAAGACCTCTACTCAAATATTATATTAAATTTTTCCACCTCAACGAAAAAAGAAATAAATGCCTTTGAGATCGCCTTCATGGACTCCATGTCGAGCTATTTTGATTATGAGTTCATTACTATATGTGGCATTCCCGAAATAGAAATCAGGGGAACTATTGAAGATTATCACAAAATCATAAATGCCTTAGAAGGCCTTAAAAAATATAATTTAGACTGGTGGATTAATGCAATTACACCTAAGATCAATAAGATTATCGAAACTTTAAAAGGCGAAGCCAATTTTGAGTTTTGGAATTCTATTTACAAAGAAAACGATGAATGTGGCGGGCCCATTATTACCGGTTGGATTGCTGATTTCTTCCCATATTTAAAAACACGCTGCCTTGAACGGAATGGTGTAATGGACTATGATGAACACCCTAATTCCAAACTCCAGGTTCTAAAAACCACCGATATTGAAGACGCTAGTTTTGATGACTATGAGAAGCATAATATTCATACCGTATTGATTAAAAATCCAAGATTAACGGACTATAATGATTACCCATTAAAGTTAGATAATTTTCCATCGGGCCTATCTACTGTACCGTTTAAATGGCAATATTTTGATAAAGCCTTAGAAATGAATTTCGTTTCTGGTTTTATCGGTATAAAGGAATCCGAATTAAATAACACGTTAAATACTGATATTAATTGGATTGTATACAGAAATTAAAAAGTTTGTAAATGACAACTCAAAAACAACTGGCAAATAGAATACAAGAAGTTTTACTCAGCGGTAAATGGGTGGCCGGAACCAACATTAAAGAACAGGTATCCGATTTAACCTGGGAGCAGGCCACTACAAAAGTCGGTTCTTTAAATACCATTGTCGACCTTTTGTTCCATACCAATTACTACATTGCAGGCCTGGTGCACTTTTTTAAAACCGGAAACCTGGACATCAAGGACCAATATAGTTTTGACGGCCCGGAAATCAAATCCGAAGCCGATTGGCAGGCCTTAATTGACAGGTTCTGTAACGATTCCGAAGAGTTTATTAAAGCTGTGGAACAAATGACCGATGCCGAGTTAGATCAAATATTTTTTGATAAAAAATACGGGACCTATCACAGAAACATCAATGTGATCATTGAGCATAGTTATTACCATTTTGGGCAGATGGTTTTAATTAAAAAACTGCTTGAAACAAAAGGCCAATAATCAACTCTTTATTTAAAACAGTTAGCACATTGTGGATTCCTGCTTTATTCATTGATTCTTATTTTAAATTTTTGAATTCATGAATCTTCGATTTCGCAGGAATGACAAGTCAATTATCCTGATATGATCTCGAAATAAGGACTATGGCCATTTTTAAAGCATTTGTCATTTCGAACGTAGTTGAGAAACCGCTAGGTTCAACGGAGTTAAATCTCATTATCAGAGGAAATAGAATAATGAGATGTCTCAATCGTACCACATTTCGACATGACAGGAATTTTATGATAGATTTTGGCCTTTATTGACACTTCAACTGTTCAAAAAAGAGGGGAGTAAGGGGTGTGTTATAAGTTTATAAAAGAAACCAGCTTCCCTACTTACCTCATTAGGAATACCAGTTAACCTTAATTGATCCCCGGTTTCACTTCGACAAGCTCAGTGTGATATAAAGAATAACGGAGAGATTCTTCCACTTCGGCAAGCTCAGTGTCAGAATGACAAATGACTAGCTCTTAACATCCAGAGCATCGCGTAAGGCATTGCCAATAAGCATAAACGCCATAACTAAACTCATAATGCAAAGTCCGGGAATAATGGCCAGATAAGGCTTCCCGAGAATGATGTAGTTGTAGTGATCTTTTATCATAGCTCCCCAACTGGCCATAGGCGGTTGTGCGCCAATGCCTAAAAAGCTTAACCCGCTTTCTATTAGAATAGCCGCAGCAAAATTAGCCGCAGAGATCACAATAACCGGCGCCATAATATTTGGAAGGATATGTTTGACTATGATCCGTAGATCACCAAAACCCAAAGCCCTGGCGGCGGTAACATATTGCATTTCCTTTGTACTGATTATTTGTCCGCGCACCACCCGGGCCACCTCAACCCACATGGTGAGCCCCACCGCAATGAAAACCTGCCAAAACCCTTTTCCTAATGCCAATGTAATGGCAATTACCAAAAGTAAGGTTGGTATGGACCAGGTCACATTGATGAACCACATGATAACCGCATCTGTTTTGCCTCCAAAATAGCCGGCTAAGCTTCCCATCAACACCCCGATAAGCAACGAAATAAAGACCGCCACAAAACCGATAAAAAAGGATATTCTGGCACCAACCAAGACCCTGCTCAACAGGTCCCTGCCGTATTTATCAGTACCGAAAAGGAATTTTTTTTCTTCTATAAAACGGTTCACATCGCCATCAGGAAAGGCATCCAAACCAATCGTTTTTTCAACACCTTCCACCCCATCAGATGCATACTCTTTATAGGTTAATATCTCTCCTTCAACAGTATATTCAGAGATCGGCACTTCGGTATCGGCATTTTTCTTTCCAAAAAACAATTTACTTAAAGCACTTTGCTTCGTTTCAAATTGTGAGGGTATCGTAAGCATAGTTACTTTAAAACCCGGTTTTTTGGAATGGATTGACAAATGCATCTGATTGGCATGCCTGGAATTATCAGGCGCGATCACATAAGCGAATATCGATATCAACCCCACAAGCACCAAAAAGTAAAAACTAAAAACGCCCCAAAAGTTCTTTTTAAACTTTTGGAGCGCTAATTGTTTTAATGAGTTTGGTTTACGACTCATAAACAAACATTTCTATTGTTTTACTGTGGCTTCTTTTCTTTGAGTAGCCGCTACTTTTTTTATAGGATAGGATATTTTTAGATCTTCTAATACATTAAGCGCTTCTTCCACATACACATCTTTAGCTAAACTTTCATGCCAGCGCTCACGCTTTTCCTGTAAGTCTGTGGTATCCTGAGCAAAGAGTGATTTTTCATAAGCATGGGACCGGAAGGTTAAATTGGTTTTATACTTTGAAATAGCATCAAACTTCTTTCCTTCTTCATTATTCAACTCATAATCTTTCTTGTAGGTATCATAGTTTAGAGACACTACGGTTTCATCGATCTTACTTTTCACCCATCGGGCATTTTCCTCAATAAGCTTTAACTGCGGATTGTTATTCATGCGCTCTTTACTCTTGTTGATCGTGGTTTCATAATCAAAGTAATACTCCCATGGCGTAAAATCTGCCGCGGTGATCTCATCATAAGGCAACGGGTTGTCCTTTTCCTTTTCTCCTACTTCAATAAAACTAAATCTACCAGGCACTTTTACGTCACTCTGAACCCCTTCAAGCTGTACGGAGCCTCCGTTAATCCTATAATATTTTTGGGTTGTAAAGGCCAAAGCCCCTAAATCACCACTGGTGCTGCTTCTAACAAGATCGTTTAAATTATATACGTTTTGAACCGTACCCTTTCCATAGGTTTGCTTACTGCCGATCACAATGGCACGCTTGTAATCCTGCATGGCAGCAGCCATAATTTCAGAAGCGGAGGCTGATAATTCGTTTACTAAAATTACCAACGGACCATCCCAGGCAATAGATTTGTCTTTATCTTTCAACACCTCTTTATTGGCACCGGTAGAACGCACTTGTACAACCGGACCATCTTTAATAAATAAACCGGCCATATCTACAACGGTTGGCAAAGATCCACCTCCGTTGTTTCTTAAATCAAGTACCAAGCCTTCCATGCCCTCGTCCTTTAAACGCTCAATTTCTTTCTTGACGTCCTGGGCCGCATTGATGTTTTTATAATCATTGAAATCTACATAAAACTTAGGTAAATTGATAATCCCAAAGGTTTTTCCATTCTTTTCAACCACAGACGATTTCGCATAGGTTTCACCTAATTCCACGACATCTCTTACGATCTCAACATCTTTAATGGTACCATCCACTTTTTTAATGGTTAACGTTACCTTGGTTCCTTTTGGCCCCTTAATGTACTTAATGGCGTCATTGATGCGCATTCCAACTATGTCAATAGGAAACTCTTCGTCTTCCTGTTTTACTTTAAGAATGATATCTTCAACTTCAAGTTCCTTACTTCGCCAGGCTGGCCCCCCGGAAATAAGCTCCACAATTTTAATGTAATCCATTCTTTTTTGGAGCCTGGCACCAATACCTTCCAACTTACCTGACATATCCATATCAAACGCCTCTTTATTTCTGGGCGCCAAATAGTAAGTATGGGGATCGAACTGTTCCACAATGGCATTTACATAAATACCAAACCAGTCTTCACGTTGCAGGTCATCAATATTATCGTTGAAATAAATTTCAATGGATTTCAATGTGGCTTCACGCGCTTCCTTTTCAATTTCCGCTTCACTTTTCATTATATAAGCGCCATCATTTTCCTTGGTCTGCTTTTCCTGGATATGAATATCATCATAATTGGAAAGTGTTGAAAACTTCAGTTGTTTTCTCCAACGTTCCTTTAATTGCTTTTTGTTTTTAGCGAATACGTCTTTATCATAATCCGTATTGAACGTTTCGTCTACAGTATAATCAAAAGGCGTTGCCAATACTTCATTATAGATGTCTTTGGCCTCAGCGATGCGTTTTAATAAGCGCTCATGCATAACATTGAAAAAAGTAACATCGGTAGCCTTAAGCTGGTCATCTAACTTTAGCTTATACTTTTCAAAATCTTTAATATCGGATTCATAAAAATACCGCTTAAAAGGATCCAGGGTTTCTATGTAATCTTTAAATAACTCTTCTGAAAATGTATCATCCATAGCAATAGGATCAAAATGACCTCGTTCCAAAACAAAGGTTATGATCTGAACCAGCAATTTATCTTTATCAGGGTTATCAAATGTTTTTGTAGTAAAACTGCAGGATGCAAACGCAAGTAGCAGTAATAAGGATAGAACTTTATAATTCCTTTTCATAATTTTTCGCATCAGTTTAATGTTTAAGAGTTCTATTAAAATAATAGTAATTTTTCACTAAAATAACGAAAAAACCATGCCAACAGGGGGAAATACCTGTAATTTTTTGTTAAACCGAAGAAAATAAGCGTTTACTCATGAAATTATGTATTTTAGCGATGATTTATCAGGAAGCCCATGACAGAAAAACCGCTTATTTTAGTAACTAACGATGATGGTATCAATGCACCGGGGATCAGAACCCTGATTAGCATTATGAATACCCTGGGAGATGTGGTGGTAGTGGCACCTGATAGTCCGCAAAGCGGTATGGGTCACGCCATAACGGTTGACGCCACGCTTTATGTCAACAAAGTTAAGGTAGATGATGGCCCGCAAACCGAATACCGATGTTCCGGTACGCCGGCCGACTGTGTTAAACTTGCTATCAGGGAATTGCTAGACCGAAAACCTGATATTTGTGTTTCCGGGATAAACCATGGCTCAAATTCTTCAATAAATGTGATCTATTCGGGTACCATGAGTGCCGCGGTTGAGGCTGGTATTGAAGGGGTTCCGGCTATTGGTTTTTCATTATTGGACTACTCATGGAACGCTGATTTTGAAGCTTCAAAATCGTTTGTAGAACGTATTACCAAACAGGTTTTAAAAAACAAATTGCCCAACGGTGTGGTTTTAAATGTGAATATCCCTAACCTTCCAAAAGGCGACATAAAAGGCGTAAAAGTATGCCGGCAAGCCAAAGGCAACTGGGTAGAGGCTTTTGATAAACGCCAAAATCCTTCGGGAAAGGATTATTATTGGCTTTCGGGCAAATTTGTAAATTTAGATGGCGGTGAAGATACCGATGAACATGCTTTAGAAAACGGCCATATATCCGTTGTTCCGGTGCAATTCGATTTAACCGCGCATCCCTTTATTAAAGAACTAAACACTTGGAATTTAAATAACTCTGGATGAAACGAACATTAATTTTCATCATATCAAATTTATATTGAAGAATGATTAAAATTTATGTGAGTTCCTGAATGTATTCAATTTTTTTGAACATTGAGGAATCAAAAAAATTTAAACAGATGAAAAAAGAGATTTTTATAGGCATGTTCGTTGGTCTGATTGCCAACGGTACCGGTTTAATTATTGCAGCCACTTTATTAGGTAAGGGTGACGATTTCACCAATGTCATTAAGGCGGCCGCTGAGGAAGGCTTTTTAGGAAAGCTCATTAGTTTGGGAGCTATTTTAAATTTAATTGCCTTTTTTCTATTCTTAAGAAAAAAACAGGATTACAGGGCCAGAGGCGTGTTATTGATTACTGTTTTCATAGCTGTATTTACATTTGTTTTTAAACTATTTTAATGGCTTTTATATATTTTTGTCTCCTCGAGCGCAGTCGAGAGGTTAACAACAAGAAAGGTCTCGACTGCGCTCGACCTGACACTAAAAAATGAAATACTATATCCTTGCAGGAGAAGCATCGGGAGACCTACATGGCTCTAACCTTATGAAGGCATTGCAAAAAGAAGATGCTAATGCCACTTTCAGGTTTTGGGGTGGCGACCTTATGGAAGCCGTTGGAGGCACCCTGGTTAAGCACTATAAAGAACGTGCTTTTATGGGGTTTACCGAGGTGATTATGAACCTCTCCAAGATCTTCAAACTGATTGCTTTTTGTAAAGAGGATATTAAGAATTTCAACCCGGATGCCCTCATTTTTATAGACAATTCCGGTTTTAATTTACGCATAGCAAAATGGGCCAAAGAAGCAGGCTTCAGAACCAATTATTACATTTCACCTCAGGTTTGGGCCTCAAGAGCCGGCCGAGTTGAATCCATCAAACGTGATATTGATGCCATGTACGTTATCCTGCCTTTTGTAAAACCTTTTTACGAAAAGTATAACTACGAGGTACATTTTGTCGGACATCCGCTAATCGGTGCTATTGCTAACAGAGACCAAATTGACGAATCAGAATTCAGAAAAACGTACAACATAAGTGACAAACCCATCATTGCGTTATTACCCGGAAGCCGAAAACAGGAAATAAAAAAGATGCTTACGGTCATGCTGAGTTTGGTGGATGATTTTCCGAAGTATCAATTTGTAATTGCCGGTGCCCCCAGTCAGGAATACAGTTTTTATAAGCAGTTTATCAGGACCGACCAGGTTAAGTTTATTCCCAATAAAACTTACGACCTGTTAAGTATTTCACATGCAGCGTTGGTTACATCAGGTACAGCTACTTTAGAAACCGCTTTATTTAAAGTACCACAGGTAGTTTGTTATAAAGGAAGTACCATTTCATACCACATAGCTAAAAGGATCATCACACTTAAATTTATTTCTTTGGTGAATTTGGTCATGGATAAAGAAGTGGTGACGGAGCTTATTCAACATGACTTTAATAAAAAACGACTTAAACTGGAACTTCAAAATATTTTAACCTCTGAAAGGCGTACAAAAGTATTTGAAGATTACCACAACCTGGAAAAGGCCTTAGGCGGCAAAGGCGCCAGTGAAAATACTGCTAAATTGATTTATGAATCTGTTAAATCATGAAAAAGGGTTTCCTAATATTCTTTTTAATTCTAAGTTTTAGCGGTTGCAAATCGTCTAAAAAAGCTAAAAACAAGAAGAAAACTACTTCAGAAGTAATCACTAAAACAACTGAAACCGATAATTCCGATGGTATTTATAATGCAACCCCAAAAGAAGAAACCTCAACATCTAAAGCCAATGACATCGTTAAGTTTGCCAAACAATTCAAAGGGGTAAAATACAGGTGGGGAGGCACCACCAAAGCGGGTATGGACTGTTCCGGGTTGGTTTACGAATCGTTTAGGGTGCATGATATCTATTTACCCAGAATTTCGAGGGACATGGCCAAAAAAGGCAAAAAAATAAAATTAAAGGAGGTTCAGGAAGGCGATTTACTGTTCTTTAAAACCAGGAACCGGAGAAATGCCATTAACCATGTGGGACTGGTTACCAGGTCCACATCCAAAACCCTGGAGTTTATCCATGCCACCACGAAAAAAGGCGTTATCATTTCTAAACTCTCTGAGGACTACTGGAACAAATCCTTTGTGGAAGCGCGCCGTATTTTATAATTAGAACGGATTCTTTAGCCACAAATTCACAAATGATTGAGCATTGCTTTTAAAAATGATTAGTGCATTCGTGGCTAATAAAGTCATCAGTAGTAATAAACTATTAACAAATAGAAGCAAATTCTTTTGCCGCAAATTCACGAATGATTGAATATGCCTTTTAAAAAAATGATTGGTGTATTCGTGGCAAATAAAGTCATCAGTGGTAATTAACTATTGACAAATAGAAACGGATTCTTTAGCCACAAATTCACGAAT
>NZ_JANQJQ010000047.1 GCF_028281565.1 Seonamhaeicola sp. | reverse complement strand
ACTAATTCAAATAATTATAAAATGAAAACAAAGTTTAGTGGAATTCTAACGCTAATACTAGCGTTTGTTGTGCAATTATCTTTTGCGCAAGAAAAGACAATTTCTGGTACAATTATAGACGATTCAGGTTTACCTTTACCAGGAACTACTGTCTTAGTAAAAGGAACTTCTTCCGGAACATCTTCAGATTTTGATGGGAAATACTCAATTAGAGCGAATCAAGGTGATATTCTTGTGTTTAGTTTTGTTGGTTATACCACAAATGAAGTTCGGGTTGGTTCTTCCAATATTATTAATGTAACAATGTCTGAGGATGCTACTTCTCTGGAAGAAGTAGTGGTTGTAGCTTATGGTACACAAACCAGAGAAGCCATTGTTGGTGCTGTTGACGTTATTAAAGCGGAAATAATTGAGACTCAACAAGTAACTTCACCTTTAAGAGCCTTACAGGGTAATGTTGCCGGTATAAATTTGATTACGCAAGGTGGACAACCTGGTAATAATCCGGAGATTAGAATACGTGGATTTGGTAGTTTTAACGGTAGTAATGATCCCTTAATAATTGTTGATGGTGCTCAATTTAATGGAAACTTGAATACCATAAGTCAGGATCAAATTGAGTCTATATCTGTATTGAAAGATGCAGGTGCAGCTTCCTTATACGGTTCGCGTGGTGCTAACGGTGTAATTTTAGTTACTACAAAAAGAGGACAAAAAGGTTCCGCCGCTGAAATAACTATAAGAACACAATATGGTTTCTCAAACCCAGCCGTAGGTATCCATGACCTGGTTGACTCTGAGGATTACTTGAAATTATATTGGCAAGGGTTGAGAAATGATAATCTTTACGATTTGGGCCAAAGTCCTGCTGATGCCGCTGCAAATGCAAGTGCTGCGGTAATTCCTACAATGGGATATAACCCTTACAATGTAGCTACACCAATAGATGCAAATGGAAATTTAGTGGGTGGAGCTAACCTAATATGGGATACCGATTGGGAAGAGGCTGTATTAAGACGCGATGTACCAAGAATTAACCACAACCTAAGTGTTTCCGGTGGTGGTGAAAAATCGAATTATTTTTTCTCATTTGATTACTTAAATGAAGAGGGACCAGTAATTCGCTCTGACTTTGAAAGGATTGCAGCCAGAGGTGCAGTTGATAGCCAGGTAACTGATTGGTTGAAAACAGGGGTAACACTTGGATATTCCAGATCTTTCTCTAACAACCCTGATCAGACTTCCGGAAGTACTACACAAGCTATTTCCTGGATTTATAATTATGCCAGCGTTTTCCCAATTTACGTAAGGGATGCTAATGGTAACATAATTTTAGATTCCAATGGACAGCGTATTTATGACTTGGGTAATGGTAATGGCAGGCCTTTGGGACAGCCCATAAATAATATAAGACCAGGTATTAATGGTGAGAACATTTTAGCCTCTATACTTTTAGGTGAAGAAAAAAGGATAAGAACTAACTTTTTAGGGTCCGCATACGCTGAGATTAACTTCTTAGATAACTTTACCTTTAGATCTACAGTTAACTATGAGAATTATGTGTTTGATAGCCATTCGTTTGATGATGATGAGATTGGTGCTGCCTCTGCAGTAGGAGGAAGAGTATCCAAGGATAGAGATGTAACAACTACACTTAATGCAATACAGGCTTTAAATTGGTCAAACACCTATGGAAGGCACTCAATTTCTGCAGACGTAATTTATGAATCTAATACTAATACTACAGATACCTTTGGTGCTTCCTCAACTGGTTTTTTACCAGGACAACAGGAATTAGGCAACGGTACTATAGCTGAAACTTTTGGTGGCTTTAGACTACAAAGACGAATTACAGGTTTACTTGGTAGATTGTCTTACAATTTTGATAAAAAATATTTTGTTGAAGGTAGTTTACGTAGGGATGAGACTTCGCAGTTCAATGAGCAATACAGAGCAGGAAATTTTTATTCTCTTGGTGCTTCTTGGGTAATTTCCAATGAAAACTTTATGGAAAACGTAGGATGGGTAAATAGTTTAAAACTTCGTGGTTCTACTGGAGAGCTAGGTAACATTGGTATCCCTGGTGGATTTTTCCCAACAAGTCTACTTTTTGGCGGTGCCAACTTTGGAGGTGTGAACATATCTCCTGTAGAGGGTAACCAAAGCTTCCTTCCTCCTAATTTACTAATTGATCCTGCATTACAATGGGAAACAGCCAGAACAACAAACTTTGGTTTGGATTTTGGACTTTTTGATGGGGTACTATCCGGTACGGTTGAATATTTTGAAAGAGAGAGTGTTGATTTGATTCAAGATATAACCACCGTTCCTTCAATTGGTGTACCTACATTACGTGCTAATGCCGGTTCTATCAAGAACAGTGGCTGGGAAGTCACTTTGAGTAGTAATATCATTAACTCAGAAGATGTAACATGGAATGTTGGTGGTAACTTCTCTATCTTAAAGAATGAAATTGTTGAGGTTTCTCCTTTTACCGATAGACAGGTACAAGGGTCTAAATTATGGGTTCCCGGAAACTCCATATTTGAATTCTATATTAGAGAATGGGCAGGAGTAGATCCGGCAAATGGGGACGCTTTATGGTACATGGATATATTGGATAATGACGGTGAAGTTATTGGCAGAGATGTAACCAATCAGTATGACGAGGCAACCCGATATGAAACAGGCAAAGAATCTTTACCGGACTTCCAGGGTGGTTTCAATACCTTCTTTAGATATAAGCAATTTGATTTAAGTGCTTTATTTAACTTTAGTGTAGGGTCGTACTTGTTAGATACAGATTATACTGGTTTGGTAAGTAATTTAGCCTCTGTAGGAAACTCAGCGCACCCTGATAATTTTAAATCGTGGGCAAATCCTGGGGATATTACCGATTTCCCAAGATTAACATTGAGAAACAACAACTTCAATGACAGATCTACACGTTGGTTGTTCAAAAACGACTATTTACGTTTAAAGGCTTTAACCATTGGCTATAACTTACCACAAGAAGCTTTGGACCGTATTGGGATGAAACAGGTGAGAATATATCTACAAGGAGACAATTTAATCACTTGGCAATCACATAAAGGTATCGATCCCGAACAAGCATTTAATGGTTTAACCAGTAACAGATCGCCACTTCAAAGAACACTAACTTTCGGCGCACTTCTAAAATTATAAAATAAAACGTTATGAAAAATATTAAGAACAATAAAAGCTGGAAGTTGCCATTAATGATTTTTACATTGGCAGCAATTCTATTGAGCTTCAACTCTTGTAGCGAAGAGTTTCTTGAAGAACCTACAGACACCTCTGGTGTTTCTACTAATATTATTTTTGCGAACGCGGATAACGTGCAAACCTTTGTTAATGGCATACTGGCCAACTATAAAGGACAGTACAGAACCGTGGATGTTGGAGGTATTTATGCCATGTATTATGCCCGTGCGGTTAAGGGTAATGACCTTATACAAGCTTTTAGCTGGTATACTTTTGATTATGGCCATGAGAACAGGGAGCCAAACTTTAGACGTACTAATTTTACATGGGATTTTAATTATGAGAACGTTAATATGGCCAACACGCTTATTGATGGTGTCAATAACAGCACAGGGTTAAGTGATGACGAAAAAGCACTCTTTATTGCTAAAGGAAAGTTTTTCAGGGGATTACACCTGTTTGAACTGTTATTGGAGTTCTGCCCAAATTATAATAACAATAGAGATCTTGTCAGAATACCTCTTTACACGGCTGGTGCCAGTCTGGAAACGGCCCAGGGAAACCCACCGGTACCAATGAGTCAGGTTTACAATCAGGTACTACAGGATCTGGAAGATGCTGTGGCAGGGTTACCAGATGAAAGAATTGGTAAAAGTT
Organism: Seonamhaeicola sp.; assembly: GCF_028281565.1. Lineage (GTDB taxonomy): Bacteria > Bacteroidota > Bacteroidia > Flavobacteriales > Flavobacteriaceae > Seonamhaeicola. The sequence continues at coordinate 218,405 of NZ_JANQJQ010000047.1, read as the reverse complement.
TTATCAACAAAGCAGTAGCACAGGCGGTTTTAACCCGAGTATTAGCTGTTACACAAGATGATTGGAGCAGAATGTCTACGTTGGCAAGAGCTGCCTACGGCGGGACTGCTGCTTCAGCGGTTCAATCCTCAAATTGGGGTAATGGTTTTAGTGATATGACAGATCAGGAATGGCTTTGGGCTTTGTTCCAAAATGGTTCAGATGAGACCAACTTTTTCTGGGGGCATGCAGCACCTATGATGGATCATCTAACATTAAGTTATTCTGCAACTTATTGGGATCCGGATTTTGTTAGTGAATTTTCTGCTACAGATGTTCGTAACCTCTTTTTTGATATTTATGGTGTTTCGGCTACAGAGCCATGGCGAGAGTTTGTCTCAACCAAATATGCGTTCACTTTTGCTTCTGATATTCCGCTTATTAGAAAATCAGAAATGGTGTTGTTTGATGCTGAGGCCCAATATCATATGGGAAATATCCCAGAGGCACAAAACTTACTATTTGCTTTACAATCGGCGAGAGATCCTAACGCAGTGGCGTCCGGAAATACAGGGCAGGATTTGTTGGATGAAATACTGTTAGAGCGTAAAAAAGAATTCTACGGGGAGTTTGGTCCACATTGGTTCGATGCTAAACGCTATAATTTACCAATTGAAAGAAATGATATTCACCGTATTTCAATAGACATACCAGCAAATGACAATCGCTTCTTCCTTAAAATACCGGAAGATGAGATAGATCTAAACCCAGGTTATGCCGGATTTAATAATGAATAACAAAGTTCTATATTTTTATTTTGTAGCTTATTTTGCTGCCATAAATTTATATGCTCAAACTGAAGCTGAAAAGAAAAAAATTTCATCCTCATATGATATGGATAAAATTGAAAATCTTAAATCAGCTTTGGCAGAAAAGAATAGACTTAAGGAAAGTAGAATTTCTGCTTTCCTTAGGGCTAATAAAAATGAATCAATGAGCAAAAAGGTTAATGGTAAAAACTATGTTATTCATGATATTGTTGACGGTAGACCTGTTTACAGAACAACTTATAACAGTTTAAGTGCCAGGGCTACTAAAACAGATCAGTTATATTCCGGTGGTAGTTTAGGAATTAATGTTGAAGGGGAAAATATGAATATTGGTGTATGGGATGAAGAAAGTGCCTTAGAAACTCATGTCGAGTTTGAAGATGATCAAATAGTACCACAATCAAGAGTAGTTTACCCTGAATTCAACGGTAATCCATTTATTGGTACTACTAGTGATCATGCTACTCACGTGGCCGGTACTTTAATTGCTAAAGGAGTTGACCCTAATGCAAAAGGCATGGCTCCTAAAGCAACTTTAAGGTCATTTGATTGGTTTGATGATGACACTGAGGCCTTATCGGAAGCAGGTAGTGGTTTACTATTATCTAATCATTCTTATGGCACCCCTATATTTACCTCTGGTGGTTCTCAACAAATTTCTGCTCAAAATATTGGATCTTATTCTTCGGATGCGCGAACCTGGGATCAGGTAGCATTCAGCGCTCCTTTTTATTTAGCGGTCAATTCTGCGGGAAATGAAGGTACTGAAACTTATACCGGAGGTTTGGGATCCGGATTTGATAAATTAACAGGAAATAAAACGGCTAAAAATAATTTGGTAGTTGCCAATGCGCGAACTACTTTTTTACCGTCAGGCGGAATCTTATTGCAAATAAGTAGCAGTAGTAGTCAAGGTCCTACAGATGACTTTAGAATAAAACCGGATATTGCCGGTAGAGGTGGTGTTAATAATGTCCTCACTGAATTTGGAATATTTTCAACATTGGATAATAGTGACAGTGCCTATGGTTACTTTTCTGGAACTTCTATGGCGTCACCTAATGTAGCCGGTTCTTTGCTTTTATTGCAAGAGTATTATAACCAATTAAACGCCAGCTATATGAGAGCTGCTACTTTAAAAGGTTTGGCATGCCATACAGCTCTTGACGACTCAAAAGCCGGTCCGGACCCCATATTTGGCTGGGGTTTTTTGGATGCTGAGGCATCAGCAAATGTTATTAAAGACGATAATAACAACAGTGCACTAATTTCTGAGATAACTTTAAATAATGGTGGTACTTATACTTACCAATTTACCGCAGGCTCAGCTAGTGAATTAAGAGCAACCATATGCTGGACAGATCCTGCCGGAACTACTTCCTCAAGTCCTGGAAATGTACTTACGCCAAGACTGGTAAATGACCTGGATTTAAGGTTAGAAGACTCGAACACTACGGTTTTTACACCTTGGAAATTAGATAATACCAATGTTGCCGCAAATGCAATAAAAGGTGATAATGATGTGGATAATATTGAACGTATCGATATTATAAGTCCTGTAAGTGGCAATTATACCTTAACAGTAAGCCACAAAGGTACTTTAACTAATGGCTCACAAGCTTTTTCTTTAATCATTACTGGAGCAAGTTTAACATTGAGCACAAAAAATACTGATACATCCGATATCTTAGTTTGGCCAAACCCTGTTAAAGACAGACTGAACATAAACTTTGCTCCTAATATAGAACCTAATAGTAAAATTGAATTATTTGATATCCAGGGCAGAAAGGTATTTTCAAATATTCAACGTTTAGACGAAAGTCAAAATAAGGTAACTATTAATGTAATGCATTATAATCCGGGCTTATATTTTCTGAATATATCTAACGGATTACACACACATACACAAAAAATTATAATAAAATAAAAAGAACTAACTCAAAAAATTAATATTATGAAAAAAATATTATACATATTTACACTGATGCTGAGCATTGTTTTAATCACGAATTGTGAGGAAAATACTGATTCGGCAAAAATTCTTGAAATTAACTACGTGGGCTTTGAGTCTAAGCCTTTATTAGGTGTAGACCCCACTGCTACCGCTACTGAAGAAATAAAAATTGCCACATCAAACACAACAAGTGCTGACCGCACATTTAACATTGTTGTAAATACTGATATGACAACTGCTGATGCTTCGGCCTACACAGTGCCCTCTTCAGTTACAGTTCCTGCAAACTCTAATATAGGAACCTTTAACATTGATATTGTTGGGCCTAATGTAAATCCATCGGGTGATGACATACTGGCTTTAGATTTTGTGTCCCAGGAAGGTTTGCATATTGGTGCAACTATGGAAATAAATCTTAAACAGGTATGCCCTAATCCCGAATTAATTCTCGATATCACATTTGATGGTTTTCCTGAAGAAATATATTGGCGTATTAGAGATTCATCCGATACTACCATATTTGAAAGTGCCACGCCAGCTGCGTTTGGTGCTTATGATGGATTAACCGGTGGCATTTCAAGAGCTATGTGTTTAGCTTCGGGATCTTATACCTTTACTATTTTTGATGGTTATGGAGACGGTGCAGGACCATACTCACTGACTTTTGATGGTGAGGTAATTTATGCTTCCGATGGAGTTTATGGTGACGGTGAAAGTGTGTCTGTTACCATACCTTAAATACCATTCATTTAGAAATCTGAAAAGCATAAAACAAGAGCCTCATTTTTAAAAATGAGGCTCTTTTTATTTACCTTTGAAGTATGACAAACCAAACGCAAATATTCGGAATTAGAACCATTATAGAAGCTGTCAATGCAGGTGAGACCATTGATAAGGTTTTTCTTCAAAAGGGGCTCAGAGGCGAGTTATTTTCTGAATTAGAATCTTTAACAAGGAAGCATGGCATAAACACTTCCTATGTTCCTGTTGAAAAGCTTAACCGACTAACAAAAAAAAACCATCAGGGTGCCGTAGCTCAAATAGCTCCTATAGATTTTCATGATTTAGAGCATTTGGTCATAAATGTAATAGAATCTGGTAAAACACCTTTGTTTTTATTACTGGATCAATTGAGTGATGTTCGTAATTTTGGCGCCATTATCCGTACTGCAGAATGCACGGGAGTTTCCGGTATTATTATTCAGAAAAAAGGCGGTGCACCGGTAAATGGCGATACGATTAAAACCAGTGCCGGAGCCGTTTTCACAATACCTATCTGCAAAGTGGATCACATTAAGGATGCCGTATTTTATATGCAAGCTTCCGGTATAAAAGTAATTGCTGCTACCGAAAAAACGCAAAACACATTATTCGATGTCTCCTTTAAAGAGCCTTGCGCTATTATTATGGGATCCGAAGATAGAGGCATTAATCCTTCCACACTTAAAGTGGTTGATGCCAAAGCTAAACTGCCTCTTTTAGGTGATATAGAGTCTTTAAATGTGTCTGTTGCTTGCGGCGCTTTCTTATATGAAGCAGTTAGACAAAGGCTATCAATTAACGATTGACGATTATTCTTTATTTTTTTTATAGGTATAATTTATATTGGGTTGTTCGTCTTCCCTATCAATTGTTTCAATAAAGTTACCATCTTCATCAAAATGTTTTAAAAAGGGGTCATCCTCTTCGTTATAATGATCCTGTTCCCAATCATACTTCTTAGGTTTTGCTATTTGTGTTCTAAAAAATAATGCAAAAAACAATCCTGTTATTAAACCGGATAAATGCCCCTCCCAGGAAACATTCTCTTTTATAGGAACAACATACCAAACCATGCTTCCGTATAAAAAGACTACCAAAAGTGACAATGCAATTAACCGATAATGTTTAGCAAATACCCCTTTAAAAAAGGTAAAACTAACCAACACATAAATCAATCCGCTGGCACCAATATGATAAGATGGTCTGCCAATACACCAGGTAAGAAACCCCGATATAATGATTCCCCAAATAATAATTTTCCAAGCTATGGGCCTATAGAAATAAAAAAGCGCCATAGTAAGCACCAACAGAGGCACCGTATTGTGATAGAGGTGCTCAATACTGCCATGAATAAACGGACTTAAAAAAATACCGCGTAACCCTTTTAAGGTTAACGGATAAACGCCATATTCATTGAAGTTAACATTAAAGCGTACCTCAAACGAAAGCACCGACCAAATAATTAGCACAAAAAAAATAGGATATGCTATAACGCCTGTGGTAAATTTAAAATGCTGATGACTCATATTATTAAAGATAACAAATAGTTCTCCAAATTTTGAATGTCTGATAAATTGGCAGGATTCTGTGTGAGACAGAAAAACCCGCCACAATTTTTAAAACAGATGCTTCACTTTATTCAGAATGACAAAATTGGGACATCCCTAAAACCAAAAAATAGACTAAATTTACATTTATGAATGAACCTTTAGCCGAACGATTACGTCCAAAAACTTTAAAGGACTATGTGAGCCAAACACATTTAGTTGGTGAAAACGGCGCCTTGACCCAAAGTATAAAGCAGGGATTAATTCCGTCTATGATTTTTTGGGGGCCACCCGGAACCGGGAAAACCACTTTGGCTAATATTATTGCCACGGAATCTGGCCGACCATTTTACACGTTAAGTGCCATAAATTCGGGTGTAAAAGATGTCAGGGATGTTATTGAAAAGGCTAAACAAAGTGGAGGGTTGTTTACTACTAAAAACCCTATTTTGTTTATTGATGAAATTCACAGGTTTAGCAAATCTCAACAAGATTCTTTATTACAAGCGGTTGAAAAGGGTTGGATTACGTTGATTGGGGCTACTACCGAAAATCCAAGTTTTGAGGTAATTTCGGCACTTTTATCCCGTTGCCAGGTTTATATTTTAAACGCCTTTGATAAAAACGATTTAGAAACGCTTTTAAGACGTGCTATTGAAAAAGATGCGTTGATCTCTAAAAAAAAGATAAAACTCAAGGAAACCAATGCGCTTTTAAGGCTTTCTGGTGGTGATGCCAGAAAATTGCTCAATATTTTTGAACTTATAGTAAATGCTCACGATGGCGATATAACCATCTCTGATGATATGGTGTTAGAAAAAGTTCAGAATAACACTGTACGTTATGATAAAACCGGTGAGCAACATTATGACATTATTTCGGCATTTATAAAATCGATTAGAGGCAGTGATCCTAATGGTGCGGTGTATTGGTTGGCTCGTATGATTGAAGGTGGCGAAGATCTAAAATTCATTGCCCGCAGGTTATTGATTTCGGCCAGTGAAGATATAGGAAACGCCAATCCTACGGCTTTGGTAATTGCAAACAATACGTTTCAGGCGGTATCTACCATTGGCTATCCTGAGTCCAGGATCATACTAAGCCAGTGTGCCACGTATTTGGCATGTTCACCCAAAAGCAACGCTGCATATGTCGCTATAAACCTGGCACAACAAAAAGTAAGGGAAACAGGCGATTTAAGCGTGCCGTTAGAAATTAGAAATGCCCCTACAAAACTCATGAAAGAACTCGGCTATGGCGATAATTATAAATATGCCCACAACTACGAAAACAATTTTGCCGACCAGGAGTTTTTACCGGATGAAATAAAGAACACCACCTTTTATGAACCTGGCAATAATGCCCGGGAAAAGGCTCACAGGGAATTTTTAAAACACCGTTGGAAAGATAAATACGGATATTAAGCTCACTAAAATTTGATTTTTAACACCTCTTGCTTTAGTAGATCACCGGAATAATATTCCATAACCCAATCATTCCCTTTTTTAAATAAAACAGCACTTTTACCTTCAACTAAAAACACGTTGTCAAGTCCGGTTTTCTTAATTTTATAAACCACTTTGGGTGAGCTGTCAACCAATTGAAATCCGTTTGTGATTTCCTGGGCGTATAAAACCCCTGAAGACTCTTGTTTCATCACAGGCTTAGCCTGTTCTATCTTTTTTTCCGGAACTATTTCCGGAACAGGCTCAACTTCTGGTTTTACCTCTGGCACTTCTTCTTTTGCTTTGACCTTTTCCTTTTTCAGGCTTTCAATTTCAGCTTTTAATTCCTGTATTTCTTTAGACACCTCATTTTTAACTACAGGTTGTTGCGGCGTACTTGGTGTTGTTGCTAAAGACGTAATACTTTCACTGGGTTTGTACGTATAATTCAAGTTCCCAAGGTGTTTAAAAGCACCTCTAATAGCATAGTTATAAGCTTTTTGAAACTCCTTTTCCCTGCTCTCTCCTAAAGGCGATGTATAAACGACCTGGTCATTACAGTCTTTAAGTTCAACTTTCAATTTAGTTCTAAACATGCCCGGCTCTTTTAAAACATCTGATCTTAATGCCAAACATCTGTTCATTTTTAAATCATCAGGATAATCTGCTCCTTCCATCATGGCACTAAAACCATGTTTTTTAAATAAAAACTCTGCCAATGAATTTAATTGATACTGATCTTTCTCCTTTAAAAAATCAAACTTTTGGGGAACAATTATGTATTTGTAATTATTCAAACTTGATTGAGAGAAAACAAACGAAATCATTAAAAAAAAGATACCAGATAATATAAGCTTAATTTTCATTTTTATTAAATATATAGTTAAACCCGAATTGTAAAGATACACTTTGTGCATTATAAATATTCTGATATTCTAAAAAATTATCTGCCATTACATAAAAATTCACACCTCCTAATTGGGCTGAAACACCTAATCCAATATTGCTAAACGAATAAGAATCTATGGTATAAGAAGCTTTAATACTTAACGCGTTGAATAACTTTCTGTAATAATATAGTGAGAGCGCAACCTGAGGCTGTTTAGGCCTTTTTATTGCATATAATTGCAAACCCATTCTGTTTAAATACTCGGGGTCTTGAGCCGTACAATCACAGGCCTCATCTTTTTTTTCACCAAAACTATAGTTTAATGAAGCATTTAGCTTTAACGGACGCCAGGTTGTATACTTGGTGGTTGTAGTATCCAGAGTGAACAAATCAACAAATTCTTCTTCTATCTCGGTCCAATACTCGTCTGCTGTTTGACCGGTTCCCACTTCCGGAAAAATTGGATTTATGCCTTCAAACACATAGTCCCCTTCTAACTCATGGTTTTCTACATCTTTACTATGCCTTATAAACCCGAGGTCCAAAAGGCTTCCATCTAAATACCATTGTTTATTTATCTGATATGTAAACCCTAAATCAATCCCCAATCCCAAATTACCACTAAATGGTATTTGCCTGATAAGGTCCTTTGTTTCAAAATCCGAATCTTCAGTCAAATTCACCAATCCTGAAGTTTTAAGGCTCATATCTATATCAAAAACATGATCATAAACATTATTATCACCTTCTCTAGTGACGAAAACCCCATTATTATCTGTTGAATTCAAATTTATAATACTGGAATAAATCTTCCCTCTTACACCAAATGTAAATTTTTCATTTACCTTTTTATTATATCCCACATGTAATACCGAAATTAATTCAGCTGCCCCGTTTAAATGATCTAAACTAAAAGGTCTGTTTATATTGTTTTGATTACCCTCGTAAACCAATATAGCGTAGTCCTTAGGGAAATACAAGATAGCATCTAACTCCTGATAAAGCCCAAAGCTGATATATGCATTTTTATCGTAACTGGGTCCATAAGCAAAACCTCCAGAGAAAATTTCAAGCTGCTGATTAACAGTAAAGAAATCATTAGGTCTTAAATCATATACAATACGTTCTAATTTAGAATTAAAATCAACACCATCATCGGCAAACAGATCGTAAACGGATACACCCGAAGTACCTGCATTAACATGAACATGAGACAATAAAGGAATACCAAAATAACCATTGTTATTTACCTTAGCTCCGGGGTTTTGTATAAGTGATTGAGGTATCTCAGAAAAGCCATATAATACTTGCTTATTTTGAGTATAGGTCAAACCTGTCAAAAAGAAAATCGGCCAAAAATACCTCATCATAGTGTGTCGTCTATGTTTAAGTAAAAAGTCCCTTTTGATTTCATGTTAATGGTCCCTGGCGTATTTTCATTTATAGGTGTACCATCCAATAAACTAAGTGTAAATATTAATTTCCTGGTGGCTTTCAGGCTTACAAGATCATCACCTTCAAACACCTCTGTATAATTTGAATTTAATACTGCATTGTTGGGTGAAGAAGGCACCGTATAGTCAAAACTATGTACAAGAACATCAGCATCTGCTAAAAAGTCCACTCTTAATTGAAAACTACGGTTTATAGAGTTCTGAGTTTCAAAAAAAAATGCAGCTTTTACCAAATAGTCTTGTACAAATTGATCCTCAAAGACATCAATCAATACCGAATCCTGAACCGTGGTTACTTCGGCATTATTTTCATAGAATTGATTTGCCGGCTCATTTAAAAAGATAAGGCTTGACTCAACTACAGGTGAAACTTCAAAATCATCAACCTGATTAAAATCAACATCTTTAGTACAAGCCAATAAAACTATACCCGATACCCCTAAAATCAGGTAGGTATTTAATATTTTCTTTTTCATTTTTTTTCGAGTTAAAATACCAAAGTATTCAAACTTTTTTTATAAGATCTTTTTTAAATCTATAAGGTTATTAACTTGTTTAACACTGGTTTTATTGTTATGGTTGGTATTAAAAAAAACAACATCCATACCAATATTCATAGCTCCCAATATATCAGCTTCATAACTATCACCAATCATAATACTGGTTTCTACTTTGGCTTCAGCTTTTTCAAGAGCGTAATTAAAGATTTTAGGATTTGGCTTTTTAACACCTACCATTTCAGAATTTGTCACTGTTTTAAAAAAACCACTTATTTTAGATTGGGTTAATTTTTTATGTTGAACCTCTTCAAAACCGTTAGTTATAATATGCAAACTATAATGAAGCTGTAAATAATTCAATATTTCGACGGCGTTGTCAAGCAAAAAATTAAATGTTGTTAAATAGGTTATATAGTCTTCTGATAATTTAAAGATCAAATCTTCATTCACTTGCCTATTAACTGCTAAAAAAGCATCATTTAACCTACCAAAACGCAGTGATTTTTTATCGATCTTTTCTTCTCTGTAAAGCTTCCAATACTTTAAATTAATGGGTTCATAATGAAATAAAAAATCTTCAATTTTAACATCAATTTGGTTAAGCTTAAATATCTTTTCAAATGTCAAGGCTGAATTCCTGTCAAAATCCCAAAGTGTATGATCTAAATCAAAAAAAACATCTGTTATTCCATTAGTCTTCATTAGCGGATTCTAAAATTAGATTAAACAATTCTTTAAAGCCTTTCCAGCGCTCCATATCTGCAAACGTATAATTATGAAATACCGGAATAAACTCACCATTAACCTGCTTCACTTCATTTATAAGTTCATTTAAAACTTTCTTTTTATCTAATAAAGATCGGTTTTCCAATAAGGCATAATCCATCAAGTGATAAGAATAAATTCTTAAAGGTGTTTGCACTTCATAATCTAAATCATAGAATAAAAACGGAGTACAGGATCCGGCTCTGAAACCAATTTGGTTTACATACCCCATGGTATAATCTTCTTTGATCTCTAAATCGATCAGGTTTCTGTAAGATTCCGGTAGATTAATCCTGGAAAATGACTGCCTGGATGCTTGCAACGGATTGTTTAAGATGTCTTCCATCCTATTCTTTTCCTTTTTAAGAATATTAATATCGTCAATAGCAAAAAACGACATTTTTAATCCCACATTACAATAATCGGCTATATGTTTTATAAGGGACACAAAACTTTTTTTATTGGCATTGATACCTTTATCAAAGGTTGAATAATCACCTATTAAAAAGAAAAACAGGAATTTATCCTTACTTAATTTTTGCCTGTTGATGATATACTTGAAGGTATCAAACGGATCATGCTTAAATCCAAGAAGCACAGCAAATCTAAGGTACAAGCTTCTAAATCTAAATTGGAACAAATCTTTTACGGTGCCACCAATGGTCCGCATAATGCCTTTAAGTTTATAGCTATAAGCACTGGGAACGTCAATAACAGGTTTTACACGATAGGTTTTAACCGGAAATTCAAAATCGGGGAATTGGTTTTGCAAGGCCTCCTTAAATTTATATGCCCAAATATCTACCACGGGCTGATGTAAAAAATCGTGCTTATAAGCTAAACTTTCGGTTGCGGTAAAACGCCCAAACTCATCTTTTACATGGGGCAAATATTCTTCGTAACGTGATAGCAAATAAAAAGATGCGGCAAAGATATCGAACGGAATAACGCCTTTTTCTCCTATAAAAAAGAAACACTTGGTATGGTCCCAATCGTGCACATGAATCTCAACATCCGATAGTCCCTGTTGAAACATAATATCATGACTTCTTACAAAAAACTCGTTACCAAGTTGTTGCCTGGTGTACGACATCTTTAAACTGTCATGAGCAATAAACGCTTCTATTTTAGTAGTAAAATCTACCTCTATACCCAAAATCCTGGTACAAATATGTTTGAAAACATACTTAACTCTGGGAGAAATATTATGCGTATATACTAATAACATGTTTCAAATGTAAATTCCAAAACTAAAAATCTAAATGTACAATTCAATTCGCTTATAGATGTATTGGAGTTTGTAATTTGGGTTTTATGATCTAACCTAAAAAAGGTTTTCATCAGCAAAACTAAAATATGATATTTCGGTTATAATTATGTGGTCTAAAACTTTTATATCCAGACTTTGAGCGGCATGCTTCAATTTAGTAGTAATTTGTTTATCGGCTTCGCTGGGTCTTAAGGTTCCTGAAGGATGATTATGAACTAATATCAATCCGGTAGCTCCTACCCGCAAAGCACTTTTGAGTACCAGACGCACATCGACTATAGTGCCTGTAATCCCCCCTTTACTAAGCTGGTTCTTTTGAATAACCTTGTTAGAATTGTTCAAATAAATGATCCAGAATTCTTCATGCTGCAGCTCGCCAATGATGGGTTGCATTAATTCAAAAACCGACAGACTTGAAATTATTCTCTTTTTCTCTAAAGCTTCTTCGCCACGTCGTCGCCTACCTAATTCCAGGGCAGCTGCAATGCTAACGGCTTTAGCTTCGCCAACCCCCTTAAATGCCATAAGTTGTTCAATGGAAAGTTTTCCTAATTCGCTTAAATTATTATCAACACTGGCTAAAATTCGTTTACATAAAGCCACGGCACTTTCATCTTTGTTGCCCGAACCAATTAAGATAGCAACCAATTCTGCATCACTTAAAGTAGTTTTTCCTTTAAATAAAAGTTTCTCTCTGGGTTGATCATCCTGTGACCAATTCTTTATTGAAAAAGAAGCATTGTTTCCTGCCATTTGATAAAGATAAATATTGTAAATTTCTGGTGCAATTTAAATTAAGCTTTACTATGAAATCATTGTTTGAAACTGATGCCCACCAAGAAATTCTTAACAGAATAAACAACCTGACAGACAAAACAGAACCACAATGGGGCATCATGAATGTAGGGCAAATGCTAAAACATTGCCAGGGACCACTTGAAGTTTCAATGGGTAAAAAAGAACTCCATGCCAATTTAGGCTTTATGAAAAAAATGATTTTCAAACTTTTTAAGTCCAGCTTGTACAACGACAGGCTGTATAAACCCGGAATACCTACGGCTCCGGAATATGTAGTTAGAACGGAACACGATTTTAATACTGAAAAAACTAATTTGAAAACCGTCATTGACGAGTTCAACAGTTTAAAAAACAAAACGGATTGGACTGAGCATCCGCTTTTTGGAAACTTCACGCCGGAACAATGGGGAAAAGCACAATACAAACATTTAGACCATCACCTTAGACAATTTGGGGTTTAAGCAATAAAGTAACTTAAAACAAATATCATGAAACCACTAAAAAAAGAAGATATTAAGCAAGAAGTATTTGATCTTTATGATGACTACGCTCATAACAAGTTAGACAGACGCCAGTTTATTGAAAAGCTGTCACTTTATGCCGTTGGTGGTATTACTGTAACGTCATTATTAAGTTTTATTTCGCCTAACTATTTAGAAAATCTGGTGGTTCAACCGGATGATAATCGAATAGACTCGGAATATATCACCTACGAATCTCCTAAAGGCGGTGGCACCATTAAAGGGTTATTATCTAAACCAAAGAATGCATCTAAAAAACTGCCTGGTGTTGTTGTAGTTCATGAAAATCGTGGTTTAAATCCTTATATTGAAGATGTTGGAAGACGTACCGCTGTTGAGGGTTTTATAAGTCTTGCACCTGATGCTTTAACGCCGCTTGGCGGTTATCCGGGAAATGATGATGAAGGCAGAGCCATGCAACGTAAAAGAGACAGGAATAAAATGTTAGAAGATTTTATTGCAGCTTATGACTACCTAAAAAACCATAAAAACTGCAACGGGAACATTGGCGTGGTCGGATTCTGTTTTGGTGGCTGGATATCTAATATGATGGCGGTAAAAGTACCTGCTCTAAAGGCTGCCGTTCCATTTTATGGCGGACAACCCTCTGCCGAGGATGCTGCAAAAATTAAAGCCCCTTTGTTATTACAATTTGCAGAATTGGATAAGAGAGTTAACGCCGGCTGGCCGGACTATGAAAACGCCTTAAAAGCGAATAATATTGAATACAAGGCTCATTTTTATCCGGGTGTTAATCACGGATTCCATAATAACAGTACACCAAGATATGATGAAGCTGCAGCTACTTTAGCCTGGGAACGGACTATTCAGTTTTTCAAGAAGCATTTAAAATAAGCTCCTAAAACCAATATTAATATGCTTTAAAAGCTAAGCCAAAAGTTAAAAATATGCCCCTGTTAGTTTTGGGTTGTTTATGTCGATCTGTGTTGACATTTAAAAAAAGAATTATTAATTTTTTTTACATAAAGAAATGAATATTTCAATACCGGAGTAGTATGTTGGTTTTTTTTAATTTTATTCATACAAAGCCTTTTGACCAGTAATGAAAAAACAATACGAAGACGATACTACTCTTATTTTAGAAAGTGAATTATACCGTACTACCACAACCATTTTAAAAGGAAAAGATTATGTATTGCTAGTAGACCCCAATTGGCTGCCTAATGAAATTAATTATATTCATTCTAAAATTCAAAATTTAGGAAAACAAAAATTAAAAAAGTTAGTTTTCACGCATTCCGATTTCGATCACATTATAGGCTATGGAAAATTTAACCACTTTGACACCATTGCTTCTGAAGAATTTGTACAAAACACCAAAAAAGAGAAAATACTAAAAGAAATAATAAACTTTGATGATTCCTACTATATTACCAGAGATTATAAAATTTCGTATCCTAAGATTGGCACAACGATTTGTAATGATGGTGAAAGCTTAAAAATTGGAGAAGACGCTTACCAATTCTTCTTGGGGAAAGGGCATACTGCTGATGGTTTGATCATATTCAACGAATCTAAAGGTATATTGATAGTGGGAGATTATTTAAGCAATATTGAATTTCCATTTATTTATCACAGCCTGGAAGCATACCGAAATACGCTAAATAAAATAGAAGCCCTTATAGCAAAAAAACGAGTTAATTTATTAGTAGTAGGACATGGAGATTTCACCTCAAAAGCCTCTGAAATGATAAATAGAATTAATGATTCCAGAATTTATTTAAACATGTTAGAATCCTATGTAAAAGAAAATAAAGAGTTCCCAATAGATACATATCTAAAAAACTACAATTATACAATAGGCTTAAAACTGTGTCATGAAGAAAATGTTAGCTTTTTGAAAAAATCTTTATTAGGCTAATCTTTCAAAAAAGTGCTTTCACTTCTTCAAAATCCAATCCGCCATAGTTCCCGGAGCTCATTAATAACAGAGCTTTATTCTCAAAGTTTTGAGAAAATAAAAAATCTTTAAAATCGTCTGGATTAGTGTAAATGATTAAATCGTCTCGCTGAAAAGCATTGGCTATTTGCTCATGAGTTATGGCGTCCAGTTTTTTAATTTCAACTGCATGTGGGGAATAAAAAACAACAGCAACATCCGCCGAATCTAAAGCGCCTTTGTATTCTTTTAAAAATTGTGCATCCAAGCTACTGTAAGTGTGTAATTCCAGACAGGCAACCAAAGTCCGGTTTTGATATTGCTCTTTAACGGCCTTTGTAGTAGCCTCAACTTTACTGGGCGAGTGTGCAAAATCTTTATAAGCTACACTATCAGTACTTTCAGCTATTTTTTCCAGGCGTTTACTGGCCCCTTTAAAGGTGGCAATGGCTTCATAAAAATCGTCTTCATCAATACCCATGTGCTGGCAGATCCATTTGGCACCTGCTAAATTATTGAGGTTGTGTTTTCCAAACACTTCGATAGGCAATGGCCCTTCTGATGTTTCTAAAAGTGTTTGCCCGTTTTCAACGGTATATTCAGGGGTTTGATATGGTATTTTTCTAATAGTATTTTCTGAAACTTCCACTACACGTTTTACTTCCGGGTCTTCTTCATTGTAATTAATACTTCCGCCACTTACTATGGAGTCGACAAAAATGCCGAACTGCTCCACATAGTTTTCATAGGTTGGGAATACATTAATATGGTCCCAGGCAATGCCGCTCAATAAGGCTATATTGGGTTTGTACAAATGAAATTTTGGACGTCTGTCAATGGGTGAACTTAAATACTCATCGCCTTCAAGCACTATAAAATCATTTTCTTCAGTCAGTTTTACCATCACATCAAAGCCTTCCAGTTGTGCGCCTACCATATAATCGACCTCTCTGTCATGATAATGCATAACGTGTAAAATCATGGATGTAATAGTCGTTTTTCCATGACTACCACCAATAACAACACGGGTTTTGTGTTTGGATTGCTCATACAAAAACTCCGGGTAACTATATATTTTAAGTCCTAATTCCTGTGCTTTTAATAACTCCGGATTGTCTTCCTTGGCGTGCATCCCCAGCACTATGGCATCAAGGTTTTCAGTAATCTTTTCCGGAAACCAGCCAAATGTTTCCGGCAACAGGCCTTTGGCTTCTAATCTTGATTTTGAAGGTTCAAAAATAGTATCGTCACTTCCGGTAACCTGATATCCTTTATTATATAATGCCAATGCCAGATTGTGCATGGCGGCACCGCCAATAGCTATAAAATGTACGTTCATGTAACAAATGTCAAGAAGGAAATATCAAAAAGCAAATTAAAGCGCCAATATTTTAGCCTTTTCTTCTTCAGCCTGTACAAAATCAGCTCTTACAGCTAATGCTTTATTGATCCATTTAAGCGCTCCGGTTTTATCGAGTTTATTTTTGCGAATTTGGGCTAACCTGAAGTAACCCCATTCGATAGGCACGCCATCCTTTACGGAGTGGTTTTCTATGAAAACCAATAAACAACGCTCGCCCTTTTCTAACTGTATATTGTAATCTGCACACACCTTACCAATCTGATAATGCATGGCATTTCTGTTATGTTTTTTATAAGCCTGTTCTATATTTTTAATGGCCTTTTTGGGCTGGTTTTGATTTTCATAAAAACTGGTGAGCTTATCAAAGCAAGTAACTGATCCTCCAATCTCCAACGCCTGTTTATAGTACTTTTCAGCAAGCTCCGGCTCATCATCGTATTCATGGATATAACCTTTGGCCAAATAGCCGTCAACTTTCGAGAGGTTTTCCAATTCATTGGCATAACGCAAGGATTTATTTTTACTGCCGCCAATAATTCCGGGTAACTGCATATATAATTCTACAAGAGCCCAACGTACATCTATATGTTCTGGGTCTAACTCAGCTGCCTTTAGAAAGGCCGTTTTTGCGTCACCTATAATACCTACGGCTTTAAGTTTATTAACAGACAAAGCCTTCATTCCCAAAACACCTCCATATTTGTAGTAGTAATTGGCATTATGGGCATCTGCATCCACCAACTTTTTAAACTCAATAATAGCCTTATCCCACTTCTTCTGATGTCCGTAGGCGTCCCCTAAAAGTTCAATGGCTCGAATATGATTGGGGTGATCATTAACATAACTTGTTAAAACACCTTCGGCACGTTCAAATTGTTTCTCCTTAATGAGTTTCTCAGCCTTCTCAACATTTGGCTGACCAAAAGCGAGTATTGGGATAAATAGTATATAGAAAAATTTGTTCATAAATTTTATGTCGGAAACACAAAGTTAATCATTACAGGTTTCTCTGAAAATGACTAACTTCACTCAACCGAAATTATTGTTCACTCATTCAGCTTTTTTTGGTATAGCTTTTGAAAGTACTTTAGATGTAAACTAATTTACAATGAAACGAATTTTACCTTTTTTAATAATTATTCTATTTTCTAATGTCTCTCTGGCTCAAAAAGATGATTACGCACCTCTCTGGAAAAAAGTGGAGCATTTTGAAATTGAAGGGCTACCTAAATCTGCCTTAAAAATAGTGGAGGATATTTCATCCGGGGCAAAAAAAACCAATAACGCACCACAGCTTATAAAGACCATGATCTTTAAAAGCAAATTTGCTTTGATTTTAGAAGAAGATGCCCAATTGAAAATTATTAATGATTTTAAAGCTGAAATCCAAAAGAGTGAATTCCCTACTAAAAATATACTTGAAAATGTGTTAGCCAATTTGTACTGGCAATATTTTAAACACAACAGATGGAAGATTTATAACAGGACTAAGGTGGCTTCAGCCTCTGTAGTCAAAACGGATTTCAGAACATGGGATTTACAAACTTTGTTCAATGAAGTTCATACACATTATCAAAATTCTCTCCAAAATGGACTAATGCTTCAATTAGAGCCGCTAGACAAATACGATGCTATTATAAACACCCAAAAAGATTCTAAAATATACAGACCTACGTTGTTCGATTTTTTGAATCATAATGCTTTAGAATTTTATAAAACCAATGAAAGTCATATTACAAAACCTGCTTACAAGTTTGAGATAAATAACATAGATTATTTAGGTGATGCTCTGACATTCTCCGGATTGAAAATAGAGTCAAAAGATTCAACCTCTTTACAATTAAACGCTTTAAAAATCTACCAGGACCTGATCCAGTTTCATTTAAAGGACAAATCGCCCAAAGCTTTAGCAAACGTTAATATTGAACGTTTAAAGTTTGTAAACCAGCATGCCACTTTCAGTAACAAACAAGAGGTGCTTTTAAAAGCATTCCAGTCTGAAAGTGCTAAATTAAACACTCATAAAGTTTCTGCTTTATATGACTTTGAAATAGCGTCAATTTACCACGAGCAAAGTAGAAGATATAGTCCAAAAACAGCGGAAGCTTATCGTTGGAAAGCTAAAGAAGCCATCGATATTTGCAACAAGGTTATAGAAAAATTTCCTGAAAGTAACGGTGCTGAAAAATGTAAAGTCTTAAAACAGCAAATAGAACAAGAATCCCTAAATATTACGGCCGAATCATTTTTGCCTATTCAAAAACATGCCAGGTTATTGCTGCGCTATAAAAATTTAGACACCCTTCAATTTAGAGCTTATAAGTTAAACGAAAGGCAGTTTGAGGCATTCAATAAAACTTACAGGCAGGAGGACAAATGGGAATTTATCAACAAATTAGATGTTACTAAATCCTGGGAAAGCACGTTACGTAATGAATATGATTATCAAACACATACCACGGAAGTTTTAATACCGAAACTAAATAATGGCAGATATTTAGTTGTTGCTACAAACGACAAAAACTCACAAGACACTTATGCTTTTGCCACACTTCAAATAACTGATATGGCATTGGTAGATGCTGAAAATGACACCCATCAAATCTTTCAAATCATTAATAGAAATAACGGTGCCCCAGTTGTTAATGCTAATGTAGAATTATCGTTTTACACGAGGAATTCAAAAAACAAACAAACGCAGCAGCATACTACAAATAGTCTTGGCAAAATAAAAATTGAAAAGGATAATAGCTATTACAGAAATGTAACTTTGAAAGTTAAAACAGGGAATGATCTTGCTTATTTTGGCAACTATTGGATGGGCAGTTCCCAAAGGTCTGCAAGGGAACAACCCCAATACAAAGCTTTTGTTTTTACAGACAGAAGCATCTACAGGCCCGGGCAAACTGTATATTTTAAGGCTATTGCCATGAAAACCAAAAACGGAAAATCTGAGGTTGTAGCTAATGAGCCTGTCTATGCTACTTTATATGACGTCAATGATGATGAAATAAAAGAACTTGAATTTAAAACCAATGAATATGGTTCTGTGTCAGGAGCGTTTATCCTCCCTAATAACGGTTTAAATGGTGAGTATTATATTGAGTTTGATGGTGATAGGGAAGATTTTTATCTGGAACACAGGTTCTCTGTTGAAGAGTACAAACGCCCTAAGTTTGAAACCAAGTTTGAACCGATCACGGAAACCTTTAAAGTAAACGATTCTGTGACTGTGAAAGGAAATGCTTTGGCTTATGCCGGAAGTAACATTACCGGGGCCAAAGTGGTTTACAGGGTTCACCGCAAAGTACAATATCCAAGATGGTATTATTGGTATCACCCTCAATTCAATAGTGAACCGCAAGAGATTACCCATGGTGAAAGTGTCACGGATGCATCCGGTAATTTTGAAATTACTTTTAAAGCGATTCCGGACCAAAGTGTTGATAAAAGCAGTTTACCTGTTTTTAAATATGAAGTTACCGCTGATGTCACTGATGTTAATGGGGAAACCCGAAGTGCCACAACAGTTGTTAATGTTGGATATCATGCCCTGGTTGCAAACATTGCTATTGATGGCAAACTTGACAAAACCAAAAAGGATCATAACATCACTATAGATACTAAAAACTTAAATGGTGAATTTGTTCCGGCAAAAGGTACTGTTAAAATTTACAAATTGGTCGCTCCTAAATCAGTTTTAAGGCCACGCCCCTGGAACGCTCCGGATTATCAGGAGTTCTCTGAAGAAGCTTTTAAAAACCTATTCCCTCATGATGCTTACGTCAATGAGCATGACCCGAAAAACTGGAAAAAAGGCGACCTGGTTTTTGAAAAACCATTCAATACTGAAACCTCCAAAAAACTTAAACTCGGAAGGATAAAAAAATGGCAATCCGGTAAATACCTGGTCACTTTGGAGAGTAAGGACAAGTTTGGTCAAAACGTAAAAGACGAAACAAAAATTACCCTTTACAGTGATGGTGATAACACTTTAGCCGACAATCAGCTGTTTAGCATCACAACCAATAAATCATCTTACAACGTTGGTGACACCGCGTATATCACTATAGCTTCTGCGGCTGAAAATATGTCGGTAACCGTTGCTGTTGAAAAGGATAAAAAGATCATTCAAACCGAAATTATTCAACTTAATAACAATAAGAGAGTTATTAGTATTCCTGTTACCAAAGATGACATGGGCGGGTTTGTAGTTCATTACAGTTTAGCTGCTTTTAATAGTTTTAAATCGGGCACACAAGCCATTTCCGTACCCTATCCGAAAACCGATTTAGATATTGAAACCGCTACGTTCAGAGACCGTTTACAACCGGGAACGGATGAAACCTGGAGCTTTAAAATAAAAGGGACTAAAGGAGATAAGGTCAGTGCCGAATTATTGGCAAGTATGTATGACGCGTCTTTAGACCAGTTTAAACCCCATTCATGGAATTTCAACCCCATTAATACCCCAATCTATTATGCATCCTATAGAAGTAATGCCAGCCAGAGTTTTAGTAAAAGCAGCTTTAGAGTATACAATAAAAACGGGTATCGCTTTAATTACCCTCAACAATCTTTTGATCAGTTTAATTGGTTCGGGCTTAGTTTTACTAATAACAGATGGGTATACAATAAGTACCTGAGGAGTTTAAGAAATAACCGTAAAATTAATTTTACTTCTACATTCGATAAATCCATAAAGAAAGGCGTTATAGTTGGTACCGTATATGATGAAACGGGAGAAGTTCTACCTGCTGCCAATGTATTAATAAAGGGGACATCTACGGGAACCACAACTGATTTTGACGGTAATTTTACCATTGAAGCAAGTAAAAATGACGCCATAGAAATTAGTTTTATAGGGTACATTACCCAAACTGTAGCAGTTGGAGGAAAAAACCGATTCAACATTTTTCTATTTGAAGACAGCGCTGGTTTGGATGAAGTTGTCGTTGTTGGTTACGGTACAAGTCAAAAGAGAGCGTTGACCGGTTCTGTTGCTATGGTTTCAGAGCAAGAAATCAGATCTACATCGGGTGTACAAGATGCTTTGGCGGGAAAAATAGCTGGTTTGAGTATTGGCGCTAATGCTGTAGATACCGAATCTAACATTCAAATACGTGGTGTTGGTTCATCCTCAGGCAAAAAGCCCTTATTTATAGTTGATGGTAAAGTAGTTGAAGGTGATCTTGATATTCCCGCGAGTGACATTCAATCCATGGATGTTTTAAAAGACGCTTCCGCAATGGCCATTTACGGTGCTAGAGCTGCAAATGGGGTCATTATAATCACTACTAAAAAAGGATTAAATGCTTTAACCCAGGTAAAAGTTAGAAAAAATCTTCAAGAAACGGCCTTTTTCTTCCCGCATTTAAACACGGATGAAGACGGCCATGTAAGCTTTAGTTTTACCACACCTGAAGCCTTAACCCAATGGAAATTACAATTGTTAGCACATACCAAAACTATGGAAAGTGCTACCAAAACTCTAACCGCCGTTACTCAAAAAGAACTGATGGTCATTCCAAACGCACCCCGCTTTTTACGTGAAGGTGACCAGATAACCATCAGCACTAAAATTGCAAATCTTACAGAGCAACAGCTTTCAGGGCAAGCTATGCTGATTCTAACCGACGCTATTTCCGGGGATAATATTACAAATATCCTGGTATCTTCGAGCACCTCAGACACCAAAGTGTTTAACGTTGATGTCAAAGGAAACACTGAAGTATCATGGAACTTAACTATTCCTGACAATGTACAGGCGGTTCAATATAAAGTCATTGCCAAATCAAATGACTTTAGTGATGGGGAACAAAATGCACTTCCGATATTATCAAACCGCATGTTAGTTACTGAGACTTTACCGATGTGGATCAAAAGTAACGAAACCAGAACATTCACTCTGGACAAATTGAAAAATGTGTCATCAAATACATTAAAACATCACAAACTGACTTTGGAGATGACGTCTAACCCGGCCTGGTATGCGGTTCAGGCATTACCTTATTTAATGGAATATCCGTACCAGTGTAACGAGCAAACCTTCAGCAGATATTATGCCAATGCATTAGCTAGTCATATTGCGAATTCAAACCCGAGAATTCAGGAAGTGTTCAATCAGTGGGCATCTGAAAATACACTCATTTCCAACCTTGAAAAGAATCAGGAATTAAAATCCATTATTATCCAGGAAACGCCCTGGTTAAGGGATGCGCAAAGTGAAACCGAACAGAAAAAACGTATTGCCTTGTTATTCGATCTGAATAAAATGAATAATGAATTGCGATCAGCCTTAAGCAAACTTGAGAATAATCAAATGCCTTCGGGAGCCTGGGCCTGGTTTCAAGGTGGGCGAGAAAACAGATACATGACGCAGCATATCATCACTGGTTTTGGTCACTTAAAACATCTCAATGTCATTCAGAGCGGCAGCGAAGAATCTATGATTAAAGAAGCCATCAAATACCTCGATGGGCAGTTTGTAAAAGAATACAAAGACCTTAGAAAATACGATACCGACAGAGATCTGAATAAAGACCATTTAAGCTATACGCAATTACATTATTTGTACATGCGAAGCTTCTATCCGGAAATCAAGAGATCTAAAGAAATTGAGGAGATCAGCCGGTACTATTTAACTCAAATTCGGAAGTATTGGTTAAGTCGTTCATTATATGCCAAAGGCTTAATGGCTTTGGTGTCGTATAGAAGTAACGACTCTAAAACAGCCGGTAAAATTTTAAGATCATTGCAAGAAAACAGCATTACTTCAGAGGCGTTAGGCATGTACTGGAAAGCCAATACCAATTCCTGGTTCTGGTATCAGGCTCCTATTGAAACCCAGGCCTTATTGATTGAGGCGTTTTCAGAAGTCGGTTCTGTCATTCTAAGCGAAGCAGAGCAGGTTGAAACCATTGACAATCTTAAAATCTGGCTACTTAAAAACAAGCAAACAAACCGGTGGAAAACTACCAAAGCGACCACCGATGCGGTATATGCCTTATTACTTCAAGGTAGTGATTGGTTAAGTGTTACCGATATGGTCGATATCACGTTAGGTGAAAAACCGATAGAACCTTCAAAGTTGGAACAGGTTAAAGTTGAAGCCGGAACCGGTTATTTTAAAACCTCCTGGAGCACCTCAGACATTAAACCGCACATGGGAGAAGTCACGCTTACCAAAAAAGGTGATGGTATTGCCTGGGGCGGATTGTATTGGCAGTATTTTGAAGATCTGGACAAAATAACTTCTGTAGAAACACCTCTTAAACTCAATAAAAAATTATTCTTAAAAAAGAACGGCGATACCGGTGAAGAAATCTCTGAAATTACGTCTGAGACCAATCTTAAAGTTGGTGATTTGATAAGAGTTCGTATCGAATTGCGAAGTGACAGAGCTATGGAATTTGTACATATGAAAGATATGAGAGCCTCCGGATTAGAGCCTGTAAACGTATTATCAAAATATAAATGGCAAGATGGATTAGGGTATTATGAAAGCACAAAAGACGCTTCTACCAATTTCTTTTTTGATTATCTGCTAAAAGGGGTTTATGTTTTTGAATACGATTTAAGAGTTA
This sequence comes from Seonamhaeicola sp., assembly GCF_028281565.1. Lineage (GTDB taxonomy): Bacteria > Bacteroidota > Bacteroidia > Flavobacteriales > Flavobacteriaceae > Seonamhaeicola. The sequence goes on along the minus strand of NZ_JANQJQ010000047.1, from coordinate 194,842 downwards.
ATAATGCCGGTAATATGAGTAATGGTATCACCACCATTCAAAGTATGTATGCCCCAGAATTTAGTAGCCACAGTGAAGGCGTTAGAGTTCATATAAAATAGTGAATTGTGTTAGTTTCCTACTTAAGTTTCGACCTAAGGAATCATGTAGTTTATTTTTAAATTACTATATTTCAGTCTACTAACTATAAATTTATTATTATGAATTCAAAAGTTTTTATGGTCATAAGAATACTTCTGGGCCTTTACGTATTAGTATTTGGCCTTAACAAATTCTTTCATTTTATTCCATTTGGTGAGATGCCGGCAGAAGCCGGAGCCTATTTTACGGCATTATCATCTGCCAAAGTCATGACTTTGGTGGCCATTGTAGAAATTGCTACCGGTTTAGCACTGATCTTAAACAAATACGGGGCCTTAATGACCGTAATTTTAATGAGTGTTTCTGTGAATGCTTTTTTATTTCACATGATGCTAGCACCGGAAGGCATTGGTGGAGCCGTTGTACTATTAGTACTTAATGTGGCCGCCTTAATTGGCTATAAAGACAAGTATAAGGATTTACTTAGTTAAATCTCATAATTTATAAAGAGGCCTAAGGTCTCTTTTTTTTGATCTACATATTTCTGTAAAACTATAAATGAAAAAAATCATTTATTTTTGTGATGATGAAACGCCCCCAAATAACATATCATCATTTTTCTAAAGCAACCTTTCTACTGGTTTTATTGGTTTTATTGTCGTGCAAAACCAACAAAAATGTTACCAAGAAAGACATGGTTGCCAGAAGCAATCCGAAAATTTTATTCTTAAACTACACCATTGAAAAAACGAATAATAGCAGTAAGCGCATTTCACTTATTAATAAAATTAAGGCAGACGGAACATTAAAACAAAACAACTTCTTTAAAAAAGGCGTTCATGGGGACTTAAACTGTAATTTATTAGATAAAAAAGGACATACTATAGAAAGCTTTGTCATTAAAAACCCGTTGTTCAAAACCATTGAATATGTTGATGAGTCGAAGCATTTTAAAGTAAAACAGCTTGACCTGGATAATGCACAATTCACTTTGCGGTTTCAATTAAACCCCAGTGTGACATCTATTTCAATCACTGAAATAGACACGTTAAATACAACGCCGAAACCCCTGATCAAAACCGAGCTTAATTAATGCGACATTATATCACATATCTTTTAATCCTTTCGAACATTTACTTTGGGTTTGCACAAATTTTTGATGTGGAACCCATTAAAATTTCAGGTGATGATAATAAACGTATTAACCTGGTCATTTTAAGCGAAGGATACCAGACAAGTGAACTTTCAGACTTTATTACCGATGCCACAAACTTTACAAATGACATGTTCAGTCAGTCGCCTTTTTCTGAATACACTAATTATTTTAATGTATATGCCATTAAGGTGGATTCCAATGAAAGTGGCTCAGACCATCCCGGAACAGCTACCGATGTCACCGAACCGGCTTCACCCATTACAAGTGCAGATACCTATTTTAACACCTCATATGATAGTTTTGGTTACCACAGGTTATTATACTCCTCAGATTACGCCACAATAAGCACCGTTTTAGCAAATAATTTTCCAAGCTATGACCAGGCTCTAATTTTAGTAAACTCTGATGTATATGGTGGAAGTGGGGGTACTTACCCGTTTGCCTCAACCGGCGTCAGTGCCAATGAAATTGCGATACATGAATTGGGGCATTCCCTTTTCAATTTAAAAGACGAATATTATCCCGGTGACGCCCTGGCAGCAGAAGCCATAAACATGACCCAGGAGACCAGTACAAGTTTGGTGAAATGGAAAAACTGGATTGGTATTAATGGCATTGGTATTTACCCCTATGGGACTTCCGGTACTCCTGCTACCTGGAACAGGCCGCATCAAAACTGTAAAATGCGCTATTTAGGATCGCCTTTTTGTTCTGTATGCAAAGAAGGTATGATTGAAAGGATTCACGATTTGGTATCTCCAATTGATTCCTATACACCGGTTTCAAATACGGTAAATAATCCCGGTTTTCCGTTAGATTTTGAATTGACATTATTACATCCAACCAATAAGGATTTAGAAAGAACATGGACTTTAAATAGTACAAATTTCGCCAATGATGTTGATGCTATTTCTCTTTTAGAAGCAGATTTGAATGATGGAGCAAACACGTTAAGCGTAGTTGTTACCGATAATAACAGCTTTTTAAAAGTGGATAATCACGAAACCATTCACGTGTATACGGTAAACTGGACCATTAACTATTCGTCATTGGGAATAGACGATATTTTGAGCGAAGAAAACAGGTTTAAAATAGACATGTTCCCTAATCCGGCAAGTACATTGTTAAACTTTAAAATTGAAAGTGAAGTTCATTCGAACTTACGTATTAACCTGGTGAGTCTTGACGGTAAAAAAGTTAAGTCTGCCAAATTAAATGCTTTTTCCGAAATCAATATTAGCCGGTTAAACCCCGGAATTTATATGGCCAATATTTATGCTGATAATATGTTGATTGCCAGTAAAAAAGTGATTAAAAATTAGCCTGTTTTCAGTTTTAGGGAATTCTTTTTTTGATCAACAATATTTGTCCCAAATGACTGGATTGGTGCTCCATGACATGGTACCAGGACCAATGGTTATTCATTCTGTAGCCTTCCGGTGTTTGTGCCAGCCATGCATCATCTTTTCCTTTTAAATACTCTAAAGTTTTTTCCCTGACCGTACTGAAAATATCCAGGTAGTGGCTAATAGGCTTCCCTTTAAATTGCTTTCTTGCTTCCTCCCCCATAGACATTCTTATACCCCATTCTTTTTGTTCTTCTTCATTAAACTCTCTGCCCTCAAACGTATAAACCTGGTAAAACTTTTCAGTAGCCGCTAAATGCAAAATGAGGGTTCCTATGGTGTTGGCATTTTCATCCAATAAAAAATCTGTTGATGCAACATCTAAATCCTTCACAGTATATTCAACTCTTTGTTTCATGTCATTTAACATGGAAACAAGAACACCTATATTAGGTGTAAACCCCTCTTCTGCTTTTATTATACGTTGGGCATGTAATGGCAGCGTCATTGTAAAACAAACCAGAGCAGTTAAGACTTTTTTCATGGCTTCAATTTTTAGGTGGATAATTAACAAGTACTTTTTCAACTATTGCTTTTAAACGTTCATCGCGATTTTCAGGTGAAGCACTGGGGTTAAAACTAGACTCACTTACGGCCTGCCAAAACAGACCTTTACCCTTTTCATCTACAAAGTCAATAGTGATCTGTCGGCTTACATTAGACTGACCAACCGGAATTCCTATGGAAACACCGCCTCCCACATTACGTCCACCACCGCCCAGGCCAACACCTACCGTGTTACGTGGTCCTCCCTGAAATTCAGCACTTCTTATATCAATTAAAAAATCGGGATTGTCAGAAACTTTAAACCCTAGGGCACTCATTTTCGCATCTATGGCATCCAATAGGCGTTTAGTGTCCAATGCACTCAAACCTGTCTTCATATCGCCGTAATACTGATAGCTTTTGTACTTAGAAAAATCGGTGGTTTTATCAAAATCGTAGTTCACTCTAATAGGCGCACAACCAACTATGAGAAAAGCAAGTAATACTATTTTTAATGATTTCATTTTCAATAATTTTTTGATGAGATCCTAATATTCATCAGGATTAGTTCAACTAATCAATTTATAAAATTGAAGTTTCACTAAGTTAATCAAAAATTACGCCATTAAGAAACGACCATAAAACTAACTAACAAAACCTGCAAGGTTTCCACAACCTTGTAGGTTTAAATCTTCGCATCATCTAAAATATTCAGCATTGCTTGGTTAGCAGATCTATTATGAGATGCTGAATCGAGTTCAGCATGACAATACGGGAAGCTTAGTCATTCAATATTTTCCACAAAGTATCCTTAAGAGACTGGATACCTTGATGTGCCACCGAAGAAATAAACAAATATGGAATAGGCAACGCGTTATCAAGTTCTGCTTTAAGCTCTCCCTTCAACTCCTCATCCAGCATATCACTTTTTGAAATAGCTATCAAACGCTCCTTATCTAACATTTCAGGATTGTAACGGCGAAGTTCATCTAACAGAATATCATATTGCTTCTTAATATCATCGGCATCAGCCGGAATTAAAAACAACAGTACCGAGTTACGCTCAATATGACGTAAAAAGTAATGACCAAGTCCCTTACCTTCTGCAGCACCTTCAATAATTCCGGGAATATCGGCCATCACAAACGTTTGAAAATCCCGATATTCCACAATACCCAAATTGGGTTTTAAAGTAGTGAACTCGTAGTCAGCAATTTTTGGTTTAGCAGAAGTGATTACCGAAAGTAATGTAGACTTTCCGGCATTCGGAAAACCTACCAAACCAACATCTGCCAGAACTTTTAATTCTAAAGTAATATATTTTTCTTCAAGAGGTAAACCGGGTTGAGCATAACGCGGTGTTTGATTGGTAGCGGATTTAAAATGCCAATTCCCCAGTCCGCCTTTACCACCTTGTACAATGATTTTTTCTTCTTTGTCTTCAGTAATTTCGAAAATCACCTGGTTAGTTTCGGTATCCCTGACCACGGTACCTAAAGGCACATCAATATAAGCATCTTCACCATCAGCCCCCGTGCTTCTGCTGCTACTTCCATGTCCCCCATGACCCGCCCGAATGTGCTTTTTGAACTTAAGATGATAAAGTGTCCATAGATTAGAGTTCCCTCTAAGGATAACATGACCGCCACGACCACCGTCACCACCATCAGGTCCACCTTTGGCAATATATTTTTCCCTATGTAAATGCGCAGATCCTTTACCCCCGTTTCCGGACGCCACATAAATTTTTACATAATCAACGAAATTGCCTTCGGTCATGATTTTGTCATTCCCGCGAAGGCGGGAATCTTTTAAATTAAAGCTATAGAACAAGTGGATTCCTGCCTTCGCAGGAATGACAAACTATAAGTTATCAATAACCGCACTTAAACGCTCTGTAATCTCTTCAATACTGCCTACACCATCAACGCCAAAGTATTTATCCTGTGCCGAGTAGTAATCTTTTAAAATAGCTGTTTTTTTATAGTACTCCGTAATGCGGTTTCTAATAATAGATTCGTCGGCATCATCAGCTCTTCCACTAGTTTCCCCCCTTTTCAATAAACGCTGTACCAAAACTTCATCATCAACTTCAAGCGCAATCATGGCACTTATAGCAGAATCTTTACTATCCATTAGTTCATCTAATGCCTTAGCCTGTGCATCGGTACGCGGAAATCCGTCAAAAATAAATCCGTTAGCATCAGCATTCTTTTCAACTTCAGCATTAAGCATATCAATAGTAACCTGGTCAGGAACCAAATCCCCTTTATCCATATAGGACTTTGCCAGCATCCCTAAAGCGGTTTCATTTTTTATGTTGTACCTGAAAACATCTCCTGTTGAAATATGTACCAGGTGATATTTTTCCTTTAAAAATTCTGCTTGCGTTCCTTTCCCCGCTCCCGGAGGGCCAAATAGCACTAAATTTGTCATGTGTTGTGTTTCTTTTATTTGATATACTTCCGGCAGATCCCTTCCTAAATTATCGTAATCCAACCCATAGCCTACTATGAATTTATTAGGAATTTCAATACCTACATAATGTAATTTAAAGTCTTTTTTGTAAGCTTCGGGTTTATAAAAAAGTGTTGCTATTTTTAGCGTTTTTACTTTTTCATTCTTAAAAATACGATGTACCTCTGCCAGTGTTTTGCCGGTATCAATAATATCCTCTAAAATGATTACTGTTCTTCCGGTAAGATCCTGGGTTAGTCCGATTAAACGTTGAATATCTTCAGAAGACTTTAACCCTTCATAGGAAGCCAGTTTTATAAAAGTAACTTCGCATGGTTTTGGGTACTTTTTCACAAAGTCGCTGGTTAGCATGAATGACCCATTTAAAATACCCACAAACACCGGAACTTCATCTCCTAAATCAGTCGAGATCTCCTCAACCAATGTATCGATGGCCATATCAATTTGTTCCGCAGAAATGAATGGCTTAAAATATTTGTCGTGTAATTTTATCACCCTAAACTTGTTTTAGGCTGCAAAGATAATTAAATGATTTACGAATTACGATTTTTGAATTACGTTTTGGAACCAAAATTCATATTTAAGTGTATTTTTGCATAACCTTAAAACAGTTTCTGAAAAAAAATATTGATGAACTACTTTTCTTCTGATTTTAAACTGGGAATTCTTGGTGGCGGACAATTAGGAAAAATGCTGCTTTATAATACAAGAAAGTTTGATATTTATACCTCGGTAATGGATGCCAGTAAGGAAGCACCTTGTAAAATGGCTTGTAACGAATTTACACTGGGCGATTTAATGGATTACGATGCGGTTTACAATTTTGGCAAACAAGTAGATGTACTGACCATTGAAATTGAAAACGTGAATGTGGATGCTCTGGAAGCTTTGGAAAAAAAAGGTATTAAAGTGTATCCTGCTTCTAAAACGCTAAGAACCATCCAAAACAAGGCAAAACAAAAGTTGTTTTATATTGATAATGACATTCCAACGGCCCCGTTTTCACGATTTGCTTATACATCTGAAATTAAAGAAGCTATAAATCATGGAGGATTATCACTACCTTTCGTTTGGAAAAGCACCCAGTTCGGGTATGACGGACAAGGTGTTAAAATTGTAAGATCTGTTGATGATCTGGAAGGTTTGCCTAATGTGGAATGTATTGCTGAAAACTTAGTCCCCTTTAAAAACGAATTGGCTGTTATTGTGGCCCGAAATGCATCGGGAGATATAAAAAGCTATCCGGTTGTTGAGATGGAATTTCACCCGGAGGCCAATCAGGTAGAATATGTCATTTGTCCTGCCAGAATTGATGATGATGTTGCGAAAAAAGCGGAAGCTGTAGCTTTAAAAGTATCAAAAGCGTTTGATCATGTTGGATTATTGGCTGTAGAAATGTTTCAAACCGAAGATGATGCTATTTTGGTGAATGAGGTAGCCCCAAGACCTCATAATTCAGGGCATCAAACCATAGAGGCAAGCTATACATCACAGTTTGAACAACACCTCAGAGCCATTTTAGATTTACCCTTGGGCAGAACAGACAGTAAAGTTGGCGGTGTTATGGTAAACTTGGTTGGAGCCGAAGGTTATACCGGAAATGTAGTTTATAAAAATATTGAAGCCATTATGGGCATGGAAGGCGTGACACCGCATATTTATGGAAAGCAACAAACCAGGCCTTTTAGAAAAATGGGACATGTAACTATAGTTAATGAAGATTTAAATGAAGCCAGGCGTGTTGCTGAAAAGGTAAAAAAATCTATTGAAGTTATAAGTGAGTAAATCACAAGAAACAAATACCAAATACCAAAAAGCTTAATATGGATGACTTGGAATTTGGAATTTGGAATTTAAAATTTGAATTTTTATGAGTAAAGTAGGCGTGATTATGGGAAGCAAAAGTGATCTTCCTGTTATGCAAGATGCGATTGACATCTTAAAAGGTTTTGATATTGAAGTAGAAGTAGACATTGTTTCGGCACACCGAACTCCGGAAAAACTATTCGATTACGGAAAACATGCTCACACCAGGGGCTTTGCCGTTATTATTGCCGGTGCCGGTGGTGCAGCCCATTTACCGGGCATGATTGCATCGCTTTCCCCGCTTCCGGTAATTGGCGTTCCGGTAAAAAGTAGCAACTCCATTGATGGTTGGGATTCGGTATTATCTATTTTACAAATGCCCGGAGGCGTACCTGTTGCAACAGTGGCATTAAACGGCGCAAAAAATGCCGGTATTTTAGCGGCTCAAATTATTGGCTCTAATGATTCCTGTGTACTGGATAAGATAGTTGCCTACAAAGAAGGTTTAAAAATTAAGGTAAACGAATCTGCTAAGGATTTACAATGAAAAAAACCTCGAATTTTTGATTCGAGGTTTTTAGCTATTAACATATAATCCTTTATGAGTTAGTCACTCTTAAAATTTTTCAGCCGCTAAAATATAAAAAATTTATTATGTATGCATAGTAAATTAAAACTTTAACATATTTCGCATAACATGTCCTATAAAATATTATTAGATTCTTTTGAAACAGCTTACAATACAGCGCCTTTTTCAAAGATAAAAGACAGCCATTTTTTACCGGCTTTTAAAGAAGCTATAGATGATGCCAAAACAGAAATTGACGCCATTATAAATAATTCTGAAGCGCCTACTTTTGAAAACACCATTGCAGCTTTAGATTTTTCAGGAGAACAATTGGACAGGATTTCCAGTATTTTTTTCAATTTGAATTCCGCCGAAACGAATGATACTATCCAAAAAATAGCTCAGGAAGTGTCGCCTTTACTTTCAGAATTCAGTAATGACATTACTCTAAATGAAGATTTATTTAAGCGCGTTAAATCGGTTTACAATGCTAAAGACGCATTAGATTTAACGGTAGAACAACAAACGTTGCTTGATAAAAAATATAAAAGCTTTTCAAGAAACGGCGCCAACCTTCCGGAAGATAAAAAAGAAGTACTCAGAGAGATTGATAAAAAATTAAGTCAGTTGAAGCTTAAATTCGGCGAAAATGTTTTAGCAGAAACCAACAAGTTTGAAATGCTCATAACAGATGAATCCGATTTATCCGGTTTACCTGAAGGTACTAAAGAAGCCGCTAAACAATTAGCGGAAGCAAAAAAGAAAGAAGGTTGGTTATTCACTTTAGATTATCCAAGTTATATTCCCTTTGTAACCTATGCCGATAATCGTGACCTACGAAAAAAAATGGCTTTGGCCGCAGGCAGTAAAGGATTTAAAAATGACGATTTAGACAATCAAAAAATCGTATTGGACATTGTAACCCTAAGGCACCAACGGGCTAATCTTTTAGGATATAAAACCCATGCACATTTTGTTTTGGAAGAGCGTATGGCAGAAATACCTGAAAATGTCACCAGGTTTTTAAACGAACTGTTAGAAAAAGCAAAGCCTGCTGCCCAACGTGAGTTTAAAAACTTAAGTGACTTTGCTAAAGAATCAGATGGTTTGGATCAACTTCAAAAATGGGATGGTGCTTACTATTCCGAAAAGCTAAAACAAAAGCTGTTTAGTTTAGATGATGAGTTACTAAAACCTTATTTTAAACTGGAAAACGTAATTGATGGTGCTTTTACAGTTGCAAACAAGCTTTTCGATTTAAACTTTGAAGAAATTGACACTATTGATAAATATCATGAAGATGTTTTAACCTACAGAGTAACCAATGCTGATGGCGATTTTATAGCGATATTTTATGCCGATTTTTTCCCAAGACCGGGAAAAAGAAATGGTGCATGGATGACCGTATACAAACCGCAATACATTAAAAACGGTGAAAACTCCAGGCCCCATATTTCCATTGTTTGCAACTTTACCAAACCCACTAAAAGTAAACCTTCGCTTTTAACTTTTAATGAAGTAACCACCTTGTTCCATGAGTTTGGTCATGCATTACATGGTATGTTAGCCAATACAACTTATCCGGGTTTATCAGGCACCAGTGTATATTGGGATTTTGTGGAATTACCTAGCCAGGTCATGGAAAACTGGTGCTACGAAAAGGAAGCTCTAGAATTATTTGCCACACATTATGAAACCGGAGCACTTATCCCTATGGAATTGGTTGAAAAAATCAAAGAATCCGCTACCTTTCATGAAGGGATGCAAACCTTACGCCAGTTAAGCTTCGGGTTGTTGGATATGAGCTGGCATTCAGTTGATAATCCTGAAACTATTTCTTCTGTTAAAGCACATGAAACCATAGCTTTTAGCAATACCCAATTATACCCTGATGTTGCAGATAACTGTATGAGTACTGCTTTCGCTCATATTTTTCAGGGTGGTTATTCATCAGGTTATTACAGTTACAAATGGGCAGAAGTATTAGATGCTGACGCTTTTGAATATTTTAAAGAGGCCGGTATTTTCAATAAAGAGGTTGCTTATAAATTTAAGGATCATGTCCTTTCTAAAGGAGGCACGGAAAACCCAATGACACTTTATAAGCGTTTCAGAGGTCAGGAACCAAAGCCAGAGGCTTTACTAAAACGTGCCGGGTTAATTAAAAAGTAATTGCTTCTATAGCGATTTAATATAGCTATACATTTTTTCCCTAACCTTTAGGTCTGGTAATTTGCCATAACCTGCCATCATGTTATCAATCATATGATGGGGTTTGGAAGTTCCGGGGATTACGCAGGTCACTAATTCGTTCGATAGGATAAACTTCAGGAAGAATTGTCCCCAACTATTGATGTCATAGTCTTTAGCCCAGGTTGGAATGGTTTTTCCTTTGGTGGCTCTAAATAATCTGCCGGTTTCAAAAGGCCTGTTAATTAAAGTCGCTGTATTGTGTTTTCTAATGGTTTCAAACAACGATTTTTCCGCATGACGTGATAAAATAGAATAATTGAACTGTACAAAATCCGGTTTTTCAGCTTTAATGACCTCTTCTAATTGCTGATGTGAACTATCGGTATAATGTGTAATGCCCCAATATTTAATTTTTCCTTCTGCTTTCCAATCTCTAAGTGTTTTTACATGGACTTTCCAGTCCACCAGGTTATGGATTTGCATTAAATCCATCTGTTGGCGTTGCATTAGCTTAAACGAATTCTGCATTTGATTAATGCCCGCTTCCCTTCCACTTATCCAAACTTTAGTTGCGTAAAAAAAATTATTTTTAAAATCAGCTTTTTGAGTTAAGTCTCCTACTACATGTTCAGAACTGCCATACATGGGTGAAGAATCTATAACCCGCCCTCCTAATTTATTCATCTCAACTAAAACCTGACTCAATCGCTCTCTATCTGAACCGGAATTACCAACATCAAAAGTTTGCCATGTACCCAAACCTATTACCGGCAGCAACGCATTGGACGAAGGAATTTTTCTCTGTAACATAGGGTCCTTAAAATTGAATGACGACAATAACGGAGACAAGGCTATTCCCAGTCCGGCAAGCCCGGATAACTTTAAAACGTCCCTTCTATTGTATTCCTTATAGATCACATTCTAAAATTAATGAAAAATACTTTAAATATGTTTACTATTTATACGTTTAACACTTATGAAGTTGGTAAAAATACTGGTGCACCTACTATTTATCTTATTGCTGACCATGTTAACCCAGGTAGGTGGTTTGTTGTGGTTGCTAGCCTTATTTATTTCAGCCAGATTCAAAAAGAAAAAACGCTACCTATTTCCAATTTTATATTTGATCTTCAATATTTTGATAATTCCGCCAATTGCAAAAAGTTTTGGCAGAGAGGCATTACCAGTTTTCAATTCTGAATTAAGATCAAAAAATATAGTCTATCCCTTATTATTTAGAAATTATGTTAAACCTAGATTAAAAGTTGAACTAGAACATGCCTTACATGTATTGTATAAATCAGATATAAGAATTACCTATCTTGATGCTAATTTTCCCTTCTTTGACGGCTTTCCTTTACTCCCTCACCTAAGCCATAACGACGGCAAAAAAGTAGATATTTCATTTATGTATTTAGACGAAAACGGAAATTCAACAAATAAGAAACCATCGGTTTCAGGTTACGGTGCCTATGTTGTAGACCATATGGAAACTTCAGAAAACTGCTTAAACAATGGCTACTGGCAATATGATTTCCCCAAATATTTAACTTTCGGGACTATCAATGATTTAGAATTAGATCGAAATAAAACAAAAGCTTTAATACTTCAATTGTTAGCTTCGCCTAAAACCGAAAAGATCTTTATTGAACCTTATCTTAAGGAACGTCTGGGTTTATCTTCGGAAAACAAAATCAGGTTTCACGGTTGCCAGGCCGTAAGGCATGACGACCATATACATCTTCAAATAAAATAATTACTCCTTATTGGCATATAAAAATTGCTTTTCTAAAGGCACGCCAAAATTAGATTCTAATTCTGCCTTAATAGCTTTAAAATATTTGGTGTCCGGCGGTGCTACAAAATTGGCCCAAAAATTAGCATTATAAGGTACTTTTAAATCAGCCATATCGGTTTTTGGAGCTGCTTCCTGATGTCTAACACGCATTCTTTTTCTATCGGTTTCAATATCTAAAACAAAAACTTCATGCTTATAAGTCGCCTGAATTTGGTTTATACCTTTTCCCAATCGCCTTTGAAGCTCGGTCGAAATCTTTTCCTGAGAGGTCCATTGTCTGCTATGATATCCTAAAAAAAGCCTGCCATCTTTATGCTTCTTATACACATATAAAGAATTATTTGCCTCGTTTTCAATTCTATAAATAGCATAAGTATCAACACCTATATAAAGTTTAAAAGGCTGACCATTGGCCATATATTTGTATGCTCCCTTAGGAGGTCTGCCTTCAATAATCACCACATCTTCACCATCATAGGAGGTGTCTCCAACTTTTTTCCAGGTAATTTTCTTCATGGGTAAGTGTTGCCTGACGGGATTACGAATGGTCATAGGAACCACGGAATGCCTGAATTCTTTTTTCTTAAAAAACCTGTAATCGGCAGATTTTCGCCCCTCCATAACTTCAATAGCTATGATTTCCATAGCCGATGGCCCTTTATCTAAGATCTTCATATAGTGCTCTACAAAAAACCGGGCCTTTTTCTCTTCACTGGACGCTCTTCTATACAACAAGGTAAGTTGATGCGGCTTACTAATCGTGGTGTTCTTTAAGTTTTTCAAAGCATTTTGAACGTATTCAACCGGCGACAAAATTTTTATCTCGTCTAACTCTACAATGCTTTCTTTAAGTCGAATTACTTTTTCCGGTTGACTTAAATAGTCGCTAATTTTAACTTTTGCGGGCTCATACCCCATGCAACTGATCTCTAAAGAATCGTTGACTTCACTTTTAAAAATTTCCAATAAAAAAGCCCCATCTTCATTGGTCATGGTCCCTTTATACTTATTTGTAAATGTAATGTTGGCATAAGGCACCGGATTGTTAGATCCGTCTTGCACTACGCCATCAACTTCTACCGTATTACTCTGTGAAAATCCGATATAACAACACAATATTGTTAAAACTAAACATGATCTCGTTATAATGCACTTTTTCAATAACATTTTAAATTGTTTAATTATTTTGAAATAAGGATACGAAAAAAAGCTTTTTACAACAAACTTTCAAAAATTATTGAAAGTTTAGAAAATAATTATATCTTTGTTATATGAATTACGAAGAAGCCAAAGAAAAGTTCATTAGTACCTGGGGAAGCCTAGGATCTATGTGGGGTATAAATAAGGCCATGGCACAGATACAAGCCTTGTTATTTATTTCTACGAAACCGCTTTCGATGGAGGACATCATGGAGGAACTTAAAATCTCCAGGGGCAATACCAGTATGAACTTACGTCAGCTAATGGACTGGGGCATTGTTACTAAAGAATTAGTTCCAGGCGAACGTAGAGAATTCTTTACTACCGAAAAAGATGTTGAAGAACTGGCAAGACACATTGCTAAAGAACGAAGTAGACGAGAAATAAAACCAGTTATTAAAACTTTAAAAGAAGTAAGTTCTATTAAAGATGATGGAACCGCTAAAACTAAAGAGCTTATTAAACAGACTAAAGCATTACATGACCTGGCCGGTACAGCAGATTCTTTATTAAATAAAATTGCTACCCAGGAACAAAACTGGGTGACTAAATCGTTAATAAAACTCATTAAGTAAAAAAATTTAAATATAACTTTCAATTTTTTCTGAAAGTTTAAAAATAAATAAAATGAAACCAACTAACATCTTTATGACCTGCGAATGGAAAGACCTGATTATATCAACCTTTGAGGTAGACAAATCAATACTTGAGCCTTATTTGCCTATTAATACGGAATTAGATCTGTTCAATGGAAAAGCTTTGATCAGTTTGGTAGCTTTTACGTTTTCAAAAGTAAAATTCTTTGGTATTAAAGTCCCCTTTCATCAACATTTCGGACAAATAAACTTTCGGTTTTACGCTAAATCCAAAACAGATGGTTCCAGGGGTGTTGTTTTCATAAGAGAGTTTGCTCCTAAACATTTAATCGCACTAGTTGGCAATAAGATTTATAACGAACCGTATTTTTTTAAAGCGATTGGTTTAAAAAAGTTAAAGAAAGGAGATCGTATAGAGCTACAATACAATTATAAAGTAGCAACTATTAAAGCTAAGGCTGGTACAAAAACCGATAAACTTCAAAAAAACTCATTGAAACATTTTGTTGTTGACAGATACATTGCATTCATAAAAAGTAAAAAAAGAAAAACAGTTCGATATAATATATACCACAAACCTTGGGAAATCCATCAAATGGACAGTTCAAACTTAGATTCTAAACTACTTGATCTTTTGCCGGCCAACTTTAAAAACTTAAAACACTTGTCTACCTATTTGGTAAACGGTTCAGAGGTCCAGGTTCAAAAGGGAATGCTCCAATAACTTCAGTGTTAATCATTGTTTTTAAAATATTCATTTTTTTATCTTATTTTTGGGATACTAAAAATAATTGCTAGACAATGCCTAACCATCAGGTTAATCCAAATAAGTGGATCGATTTATATTCTGATTATTTGTACAATTATACCATTACACGTATCAGTGATAGAGAGGTGGCCCAAGATTTGGTTCAGGATACTTTTTTGGCGGGCTTAAAGTCAATGAAAAACTTTAAGGGTGAGGCCAGTGAACGTACGTGGCTTATCTCTATTCTAAAAAGAAAAATTATTGACCACTATCGGAAAATCAATTCCAATAAAGGAAAAGCCGAAGTTAGAATTAATTATAAAGATGACGAGACTGAAGGCGATTGGCTGGAAGAACGTGTTGCAGACCCGTTTGACAAAACTGCTGAAGACACTATGCAAAATAGTGAATTGGGAGATGCTATTCATGACTGCTTAAGCAAACTTCCCGAAAAACAAGCCGAAGTTTTTAAAATGAAGACAATACAAGGTTTTGAAACCGAGGTTATTTGTAATGAACTAAATATTACTGCGTCTAACCTTTGGGTAATAATCCATAGAGCACGTACAGCCATGGCTAGTTGCTTAAAAGAAAATTGGTTTTAATAATGAAGAAAAAGGGGTTTTTATTTATAAGCTGCGAAGAAGCGCAATACATATGCGACAAAGCACAATATGATGAAGCCAGTTTATGGGAAAAATTTAAACTGAATATCAGACTATCATGGTGCAAAATTACAAGAGCCTATTATAAGAATAATACCATGCTGACAAAAAAAATAAAGGAATCTAATGTGGAGTGTTTAGATCCTAATTGCAAAAAAAACATGAAAAAAGAGCTGGACAAGGCTATAAAAGAACAAGCAAACTAGTTAAACATCAGTAATAACCCCAACCACAAAATGGGTAGGCCTTCAACCCAAAAAGCACTGTAATACTTTCCCTGTTCTATTTTAGCAAATAATAACGCCAACAGCGTACATATCACAACTACTACCAAAACTACAAGTCTTTTTACGGATAGCTCCTCTTTAAAAAACTCTATCATTAATAGGACTATAAGAGTCATAGCTCCAATGGCTTTGGTTCTCTTTACGCCTATTTTCTGCGGAATGGTGGATAGCTTTAAATTATCAAACCGTAAATCCCTGATTTCAAATGGAAACATCAATACAATGATATAGATATAACGTTGAACAGCGGTTATAAAAACATCGGTATTTATAGCAATATCATTATTGATAAAAGGCAGAAAAACGGTTACGCCACTCCATACCAAAGCAATTAAGTATATTTTCAGTCCGCCAATACTTCGCAAGTTTTGCTGCTTGTCTACAAAAAAATGTTTGGGTAAAAACGGGATAGCATAAAAAAATGTAATAGCGCCAAAACCAAGAATGTATAATAGCGTTTTCGTTTCCAGTTTTAATGCATAAAAACACATCAATACAAAGCAGAAAAACGAAAAGATCTGAATCATTTTTAACCAATTGGCTAAACGTCTGTGATGAAATTTCGCAAGACCAAAATACTTCACAAAATTGTAGCCGGTAACAGATGCAAAAAAAACAAAAAACAACAGGCTTTTATCAAAAGGAATTTGAAATTCCATGAGCGTTATCCATGTTAACGAACTCACCGCCAAGGCCACATGAATACTACTATTTATGTAAAAGTTTAAAAGTTGTTTTAAAGCCGTCATCAAACAAAAATAATTAAACTGTTAATAACGTTATCAAATGGTTAAAAACTTTCCCGTATAAGCAACAAACAACATTAAATAATACGTATTTTTGCGGTTTGTATAATAAATTGTAATTGAATGAATACAAACGCTTTTGCTCTGCGTCATATTGGTCCGAATGAAGAAGACCAGAAACAAATGTTGGAAACGCTTGGTTTAGAATCTTTGGAACAATTAATCTATGAAACCATTCCGGATGATATCCGCTTAGACAATGGTTTGAATTTGGATGCCCCTATGACAGAGCATGAGTATTTACTTCATATTCACGATCTGTCTAAAAAGAACAAAGCTTACAAGACCTATATAGGCTTAGGGTATCACCCTACCGTAATGCCCGCTGTTATTCAACGTAACATTTTAGAAAATCCGGGTTGGTATACAGCTTATACCCCGTATCAGGCCGAAATTGCACAAGGCAGATTAGAAGCCCTTTTAAACTTCCAAACTATGGTTTTGGAACTTACCGGAATGGAAATTGCCAATGCCTCACTTCTTGATGAAAGTACAGCTGCTGCAGAAGCTATGAGCTTGTTATTTGCCGTGAGAGAACGTGCTCAAAAGAAAGCCGGTATTAATAAGTTCTTTGTTTCAGATAATGTTTTACCACAAACACTATCACTGTTGCAAACAAGAGCAAACCCAATAGGCATTGAACTGGTTGTTGGAAAAGAAGAAGATTTTGAGTTTTCTTCTGAATTCTTTGGGGCCATGTTACAATATCCGGGAAGAGATGGTCAGATAACCGATATCAAATCCTTTATTGAGCATGCTAAAAACGCTCAAATCAAGGTTGCCGTAGCTGCTGATATTTTGAGTTTGGTGAAGCTGGAAGCTCCCGGTAATTTTGGTGCCGATGTAGTGGTTGGCACCACACAACGTTTTGGAATTCCTATGGGGTATGGTGGCCCGCATGCCGCTTATTTTGCTACCAGAGAAGCTTTTAAAAGAGACATTCCCGGGCGAATTATTGGCGTAACAAAAGACGCCAATGGCAACAGGGCTTTGCGTATGGCGTTGCAAACCAGAGAGCAGCATATCAAAAGGGATAGAGCGACTTCAAACATCTGTACCGCTCAAGTATTATTGGCAGTCATGGCAGGCATGTACGCTGTTTACCATGGGCCAAAAGGATTAGAATTCATTGCCAATAAAATACATAACAAAGCATCAAAACTAGCTGAAGTTTTAGAAAGTTTTGGTTACAAACAGGTTAACACGTCATTCTTTGATACACTTCAAATAAAAACAGAGGCTGGAAAAATAAAGAAAATAGCAACCCGGAAGAAAGTCAATCTTTGTTACCCGGATAAGGACACGGTGACCATTTCCATTAATGAAACGACCTCTATAAGGGATATCAATTATTTGATTTCGGTTTTTGCAGAAGCTGCTAACAAAGAAACTGTTTTAATTTCCGAAGTGACTCCTGCAAATAATATAGAAGACTCTGTTAAAAGAACATCGTCATTCTTAGAACTGGATGTGTTCAATCAGCATCACTCAGAAACGCAGCTGATGCGCTATATTAAATCTTTGGAAAGAAAAGATTTATCGCTTAACCATTCTATGATCTCTTTAGGCTCCTGCACCATGAAACTGAATGCCGCCTCCGAAATGTTACCGTTGAGTTGGTTTAAATGGGGAAATATTCATCCCTTTGCTCCTAAAAAGCAAGCCAGAGGTTACAGAAGAGTTTTAAAAGCACTGGAAAACCAGCTTAATGAAATCACCGGTTTTGCGGCAACCTCATTACAACCAAACTCCGGTGCTCAAGGTGAGTTTGCCGGATTAATGGTTATTAAGGCCTACCATGAATCCCGTGGTGAAGGTCATAGAAATATTTGTTTGATCCCGTCATCGGCACACGGAACAAATCCGGCAAGTGCCGTGATGGCCGGAATGAAAGTTGTGGTAACAAAGTCTACGGACGAAGGCAATATTGATGTTAACGACTTACGTGAAAAAGCGATTCTGCATAAAGATAATTTAGCTGCTTTAATGGTAACCTATCCATCTACACATGGTGTTTATGAATCGGCTATTAAAGAGATCACCCAAATCATTCATGACCATGGCGGACAGGTTTATATGGACGGAGCCAATATGAATGCCCAGGTTGGTTTGACAAACCCTGGAAATATTGGTGCTGATGTTTGTCATTTAAATCTTCATAAAACATTTGCTATCCCTCATGGTGGAGGTGGTCCGGGCGTTGGTCCCATATGCGTTGCTAAGCAGCTGGCACCTTTCCTTCCCGGAAACCCGATATTTAAAACAGGTGGTGCCAAAGCTATCACAGCTATTTCTGCGGCACCCTATGGGTCTGCTCTAGCCTGCTTAATTTCGTATGGCTACATTAAAATGTTGGGAGCCGAAGGTTTAACACAATCTACTAAAGTAGCTATTTTAAATGCTAATTATATTAAACATCGATTAGATGGCCATTACAATACCCTATACTCTGGTGAACGTGGTAGAGCCGCCCATGAGATGATTGTAGATTGCAGACCTTTCAAGGCAAATGGCATTGAGGTAACAGATATCGCCAAACGTTTAATGGACTACGGTTTTCATGCCCCTACAGTATCTTTCCCGGTTGCCGGCACTTTAATGATTGAACCCACCGAAAGCGAAAGTAAAGAGGAAATAGACAGATTCTGTGATGCCATGATTTCCATTAAGAAAGAAATAGACAGTGTAACAAAGGAGGACTCAAATAATATATTAAAGAATGCACCTCACACTTTAGATATGATAACGACCAACGAATGGTACTTCCCTTATTCGAGAGAGGAAGCCGCTTTTCCATTGGAGTATATTAGGGATAATAAATTCTGGCCAAGTGTGAGACGCGTTGATGATGCCTATGGAGACAGGAATTTGGTATGCTCGTGTGCCCCTATTGAAGACTATATAGAGGCCTAATTAGCCCTGTTGAACATCGTAATGAAAATTACTATTTGATTTGTTATTCATCTAAAGCAAGTATATTAGCCTTCTGAATAAAGTTTTAGTAGCAAAACAGGTTTTATGAATATTAAAATAACGGGAGTTGGGAGTTATATACCTGACACTATTGAGAAGAACGAGAATTTTCATAATCATGAATTTTTAAATACCGATGGTTCCTCTATAAATGCTCCAAACGAAGTTATAGTAGAAAAATTTAAGGCTATTACAGGGATTGCTGAACGCCGTTACGCGAAACCTCATCACGATGCTTCGGACTTAGGCTTTTTTGCGGCAGAAAAGGCTATTGATGATGCCAACATTGATCCGGAAACCATAGACTATATAATAGTTGCTCATAATTTTGGTGATGTAAAACACAATACCATTCAAGGAGATTTACTTCCGTCTTTAGCGTCGCGTATCAAACACAGTTTACGCATTAAAAACCCAAAATGTGTGGCTTATGATATTTTATTCGGTTGCCCGGGATGGATTGAAGGTGTTATTCAGGCAAAAGCTTTTATTAAATCCGGAATGGCTAAACGCTGTTTGGTTATTGGTACCGAAACCCTCTCAAGAGTGGTTGACAAACATGACAGGGATGCCATGATCTTTTCTGATGGTGCCGGTGCTACCATCATTGAAGCAACTGATGACGAAGGTGGTATTTTGGCTCATGAAACGGCTAGTTTCACCTATGATGAAGCCTATTATCTGTACTTTGGGAATTCCAATAATCAAGAATTATGTAGAGATACGCGTTATATAAAAATGGATGGCCGTAAAATCTATGAATTTGCCCTTATGAATGTTCCAAATGCCATGAAAGCCTGTTTGGATAATAGCGGTGCAGATATTAAAGATGTAAAAAAGATATTCATCCATCAGGCCAATGAAAAAATGGACGAGGCTATTCTTAAACGTTTTTACCGACTTTACCGAACCGATATTCCCGACAACATCATGCCTATGAGTATTCAAACTTTAGGGAATAGTTCAGTGGCCACCGTTCCTACACTTTTCGATTTGGTTAAAAATAACAAAATGGAAAACCACAGTTTATCAAAAGGTGATGTGGTTATTTTTGCCAGCGTTGGTGCCGGTATGCATATAAATGCTATTGTATATAAATATTAGTTAATGTACGAGAAAAGCTTTCCCAATAAGCGCTTTAAGCACACTATTACATTCTTACAAAAACACATTTCTAATACTGAATCTATTTTAGATTTGGGTGTAGAAAACCCTTTTTCTAAAATTATGATGGAACACGGGTATGCTGTTGAAAATACTAAAGGGGAGGATTTAGACGAAGATTTAAGTAGCATTGCCAATTCAAAAGCAGACGTTGTAACCGCTTTTGAAATATTCGAACATTTATTATCCCCGTATACCGTTTTAAAAGAAATTAAAGCGGACAAATTGGTTGCCAGTGTCCCTCTGAAATTATGGTTTTCTTCTGCTTACCGAAGTAAAACAGATATGCGGGACAGACATTATCACGAGTTTGAAGATTGGCAATTTGACTGGTTATTGGAAAAAACCGGATGGAAAATAGTGGACCGTCAAAAATGGACCAACCCGACAAAAAAAATTGGTATCCGCCCTATTTTACGATGGTTTACTCCCAGATACTACATTGTTTACGCTGAAAGAGCTCACAACTAACAATTCTCAAATAGGAAATACTTAAAATCTAAATTCCAAAAGCTTGGAGTTTGGTTTTTTTATTTTGAAATTTATAACATGAAATTTTATATCATTATTCCTGCCCATAATGAAGAAAGTTCCATAGGACTTACCCTGGATTCTTTGGTTAATCAATCGTTAAAACCAAAACAAATTGTGGTAGTGAATGACAACTCCACAGATAAAACTTTAGATGTTGTTGAAGGGTATTCATTTAAATACGATAATGTAAAACTGGTCCATTCAAAATCATCAAATGAACATTTACCAGGGGCAAAAATTATAAACGCATTTTATAAAGGGTATGATATTCTTGATGGCAATTATGACGTGATCTGCAAGTTTGATGCGGATTTAATTTTTCCAACTAATTACTTAGAACAACTTGCTAATCATTTTAAAGCCAATGACCGTTTAGGGATGGTTTCGGGCTTTTGCTATATTGAGAGAAATGGTAAATGGACCCTGGAAAATCTTACCAGAAAAGATCATATCAGAGGGGCGTTAAAAGCCTATAGAAAACAATGCTTTTTAGACATAGGCAAACTTAAACCATCCATGGGCTGGGATACTGTTGATGAACTATTAGCCAAATATTACCATTGGGAGATTTTGACCGATGAAAGCTTACACGTAAAACACTTAAAACCTACTGGCATCAGTTACAATAAAGCTTCAAAATATTTACAAGGCGAAGCTATGTATAAAATGCGCTATGGTTTCATCATTACTTTAATATCTGCTATGAAACTGGCCTTCAAAAAAGGTAGCTTCAGATTATTCAAAGATTATTTAGGGGGCTACTTTAAAGCGAAAAAAGAAAAACCGGAACCATTGGTTACCGAGGCACAAGGTAAATTTATCAGGCAATTACGTTGGAGAGGAATGTTAAATAAATTTAGTTGAAATAATTTTCCTGTCCATACTACTCCAAAACAAATTCCAGAGGTTTACCGGTCGTACTATTAGGGAAGCTTATTCCTAAAAGTGCTGAGATGGTTGGTGCAATATCGGGAATCACTGTTTTTTGCAAAGTCTCACCCTGTTTTATCCCGTTTCCAAAGAATAACAAAGGCACATGGGTATCATAATTAAACCCGGAACCATGTGTTGTACCGGTTTTACGATAAAAAATGTATCCCGGATAAGGAACTGTCAAAATATCTCCGGAGCGTTTTTGGTTATATCCGTTTTGCAGAAGATGTTCTATCCCTTCTGCAAACGAACCAGTACTCATAGCCGTGGCAGTATAGGCTTTATATATATTCTTACTGGAAATAATTTCATTGACAATAGCCTGTTGAACCGATGATAAATCCAATCCCAAGGCTTTTATCCTTTCCCTATTTAAAAATATCTGGTTATTGCTGATGTTCTTTATTAAAGTTGAGTCCTTAAAAGTCTTTAAAATAAAAGCATTTAACTTTTCTCTAAACTCCCTGGTTCTTATATAGCCTGAGGGTATTTTTATACTCTGTAAATACAAGGGCACCTCTACCACACCATGATCCGCAGTTAAAAACACGGTATATGCTCCCTTTCCTATTTTAGAATCAAGAGTAACAAATAAACGTTCTAAATCTTTATCTAACCTGATATACACATCTTCAATTTCTTTAGAATTTACACCAAAGTCATGACCAACCTTGTCTGTACTGGAATAACTTATTGTTAAAACATCTGTTACATTATCTTGTCCTAATGCTTCACCATCAATAGCAGCTAACGCAAAATCAGTGGTTAGACTATTGCCATAAGGGGAATCTGTAATAATTTTAAAATTCCCATTGAAATCCTTAAGTTTTTTTAGATCATATGGAAATGTAGGTGTGTCTTTTCCTTTGAATATTCTCTCAAAATTATTATTATCACTTCCACTTTCATGATAGGTGCTGATATCATAAAATGTATTCCACACTTTAAAATAGGATTCCGTTATATCAGATGAATTGAAGGCTTTAACCCAATCAGGCAAATCATTCATATAAAATGAACTGGAAATCCAATTACCACTTCCATTATGCTCATAATCAAACCAATATGCGGCGTTTGCTGTATGGCCGGCAGGTAAAATAGCTCCCCGGTGTTTAATTGAAACACCTATGGTTTTACCTTTCATTTGCGTAAACATTCTATTTTCATCAGCAAACGTTGTTGATACCATTCTTATTGGCGACTTTTTTCCGTCATGACTGGTAGTGCCTATGGGTTCTACAGTATTATCTTCAACACAATTCACCATTTTATTCAAACTTTTATCAAACCAGTCATTAGCGATAATGCCATGATTTTTAGGTGTTGTACCTGTAAAAACTGAAGCGTGTCCCGGACCGGTATAAGTTGGTATGTAATTAAAATGATTGTTTTTACAGTTGAACCCCTCTTTTATCATACGTTTAAAACCGCCTGCTCCATACTTGTTTTCGAAGCGGGTTAGATAGTCATAACGCATTTGATCTACTACGATTGCTACAATCAATTTTGGTTTAGATCCGGAAATCTCTACATCGTTTATCTCGGATTTACTGATACTTGTTTGAGCTTTGCCCGAAAAACTTAAGGCTACAATCAATAATGGTAAAATTATGTACTTCATTCTAATCAACTTTTAACAAGCCCAAAAATACAGTTTTTAAAGCATCATTATTTGAAATTAAAGTTAAATACCTCTAACTTTTTTTTACTTTAGCGGTAACAAAATTTTATATGCGATATCTTCATAATATTGGTCTGTACTTTTTAATGATTGCAGAAATGTTCCGAAAGCCAACTAAATGGCAGGTAATGAGAACATTGATTTTAAAAGATATAGACGATTTGATTATTGGCTCACTAGGCATTATTGCATTTATCTCATTTTTTGTTGGTGGGGTAGTAACCATTCAAACCGCTCTTAACATTGAAAACCCGTTAATACCGAGATACCTGGTAGGTTTTGCAACCAGACAATCTGTTATTTTAGAATTTGCACCTACGTTTACCTCAATAATTATGGCGGGAAAAGTAGGGTCATTTATAACGTCCAGTATTGGCACCATGCGTGTTACCGAACAAATTGATGCGCTTGAAGTTATGGGCATTAACTCTTTAAATTACCTTGTTTTTCCAAAGACCATTGCGTTAATGTTGTATCCGTTTGCTATTGCTATTGGGATGTTCCTGGGGATTCTGGGTGGTATGGCAGCTTGCGTTTTTGGCGGATATACCAGTTTGGAAGACTATATTCTGGGATTGCAAACAGATTTTGATGCGTTTCATGTGACCTATTCATTCATTAAAACTTATGTCTTTGCTTTTGTTTTGGCCACCATTCCATCATTTCACGGATACTATATGAAAGGTGGTGCTTTAGAGGTTGGTAAAGCAAGTACCACGGCATTTGTATGGACGTCTGTGGTGATCATACTACTAAACTATATTTTAACCGGAATAATGCTAGGATAATGATAATTGTTGAAAACTTACATAAATCATTCGGCGATGCTGAAATTTTGAAAGGTATCAGTACGTCTTTTGAAAAAGGGAAAACCAACCTTATTATTGGTCAGAGTGGTTCCGGAAAAACTGTTTTTTTAAAATGTTTGCTCGGTTTGTTCACCTACGAAGAAGGCAGTATTTCCTATGATGGAAAAATATTTTCGAAATTAAGCGAAGACCAAAAACGAGATTTGCGTGCCGAGATAGGGATGGTTTTTCAGGGAAGCGCCTTATTTGATTCTATGACCATTGCTGAGAACGTGATGTTCCCTTTAAGGATGTTTACCAAAATGAGCAAAAGCGAAATGGAGGATAGAGCCGACTTTGTTCTAAAACGTGTTAATTTACCGGATGCGCATCTTAAAATGCCAAGTGAGGCATCGGGAGGTATGCAAAAACGGGTTGCTATTGCACGTGCCATTGTGAATAACCCGAAGTATCTTTTCTGTGACGAACCTAATTCCGGATTAGACCCAAAAACGGCTATTGTCATTGATAATTTGATTCAGGAAATTACAGATGAATATCAAATAACCACCGTGATTAATTCACATGACATGAACTCCGTTATGGAAATTGGTGAAAAGATCGTCTTCTTAAAAAATGGTTTAAAAGCCTGGGAAGGCTCCAATAAAACGATTTTTAAAACGGATAATGAATCGGTTACCGATTTTGTTTACTCTTCAAACTTATTTAAAAAAGTACGCCAAATGTACCTGGAAGAAAACGAGTAGTGTTTATATCTTTTAATCAGGGCGATTTAAAAAACAAGGCTATGTGAAAATTGGATTTGTCAACCTGAACCGTCACGTTGAGCTTACCTAAGAGTTGTTTCAGAACCTATTAGCACCTGATAGCTACAATGGTGAGGTTCTGAAACATGCTTCGACACCTTAATAACCCACTGTTTTTGCTCTCCTCTTAAATTTAAGAGGAGAATGAATTTCAGTTTCCCAAAGAAACTGGAAGAAAGAGGAGTTTTAAACCCTCCGAATCCCGATTATCATCGGAATTCACCTCCCTTTTTTTAAAGGGAGGAGTCGCTAAGACCTTCGGTTAGTTGGAATGACGGATATGGGATGCAACTCCATTTTTTTGCACAATCTCCTTACATTTTTATTTTCCTACGTATTTCAAAGCATTTGAAATTAGCTTTTTATATGACGGGTTTCCAAAAGCTTTTTTGGAATACCCCGGTATAACATAAACCACTTTAGAGTTATTATATTTTTGAGTCCAGGCAATTGGTGCCAAATCATCATCATCTGAATCCAATAAAACATGTACACCTGGTCTCAAATAGATATTTCCATAAAAAACGTCGGTCATTGTAAAATCCTTTAAACCTTTTGTAACCGGATGTTTCTTATCGGCTACTTTTACCTGCACTTCTCGATCTATGAAATAAGTAGATCTTTTTGCTTTATCCGGTGTAAATTTTCCTAAAAACCATTTCCCACCTACTATCTCGTGATATTCATCCCAGTTTGGTTGTGAAGACAGGGTAAAATGAAGAAATACCATACCAACCCCTTCATTGGTCAGGTCCACATACTTCTGTTTTGTTTTACTGGTTTCCTCATAATATTTGTTTTGATTCAAAAATAAAATAGCCTCATACTTATCTTTGATTTTTTCCAATTTCATGGATTTAAAATGAGCATCCAGTACTAAATCTACGTTAACACCATCAAGACTTTCACACATATTTTCAAAATCCGGTGTATCATATGGGTGTCCCCCACGTACTACCAAAACGGACGTTTGAGAATAAGACGATTGAAATATAAACAGCATTAAAAATACCGGAACGAAAGCAAGTGCTTTGTTTATTTTGAATAAGCTTAAATTATGAAATGACATATTATTATACATAGTATTTAAAAATTAATTGAAATTATTTGCGATTGCTCTTGACAATCTATTGATTATTCTGTTGTTTTTTGACGGTTATACAATTTACCCATCCAAAGCCCTACACCGGCCCAAACAGCGGCTATTCCAGCTCCAATAACGCCAACGGCAGTAAATCCTAAACCAAGACCTTCGGTTAACCCTGTAAAGATCCAGGCGGTAGTCATATCGCCTCCACGGTAAATCACCACGTCAATAACTGGTTTTGCTTTAAACCTTGTTTCCTTATCTACTTCGGTGAATAGCATTTCACGGGCCGGTTTGGTAACAGCATAATTACCAGCTCTACGTGCCACTTGAAGTGCTAATAACACCACTATAATTGGAGCAAAGGCCAAAATCAATATACCGGCACAGACTATTATGGGCATTAAAGCAAGGGTGAGCCCCATGCCGATTTTCTTAACGATTCTTGATGTGGCAAAAAATGCAACTCCAAAAGTTAGAACGTTTATAATCCAGTCTATACTCCCCAATATTTGCGTACGCTTTGCACGGTCAAATTCAGCAAGCAGGTTCTTTTGTTCAAAGTATACAAACGTACTTATCATGGTATAAAGCAGAATGAATATACCAATGGCCAATAGATATGGATTCGTCACGAAATATTTAAAACCGGCAAACGGATTACCGCCAATCTTGTACTTACTGGTATCGGTAGTCTCATCCACATTCTTTAGCTCACTTCTTTTAAGCCTTGTTAATGTCAATATTACAGGAATAGGGATCAATAGTAATACCGCCGCTACCAATATTAGATTATCGGTTCCAATCCCGGCAAACAAGGTTGGGATCATAGGCCCTAATAGGGCTCCTGCACTAGCTCCCGCAGCTATGGTAGCAAAAAGACGCCTGGCTTGATCCTTATTAAATATATCGGACATAAAGCTCCAAAACACCGAAAGATGAAACATGGCAAAAACACTTAACCACACATAAAAACATTTATCTACCAGGGTGCTATCTTCAATAGATGACATTGAAGTATAAAACAGTATGAACGTTACCGCAAAAAAAGCATAGACACTTGGCACAAGTAGCTTAAACTTCATTTTTGAAACCGCAATTCCATAAAGCGCTACAACACTGGTACTTATAAAGAAATTCAGCGTCCATAATTGGCTTACCTCGGCATCAGACCAATCACTTGCCATGGCATCTCTAACAGGTCTTAGAATGTAATAGGCCAACATTAATATGAAAACAAATAGGAAGGATAACGCTGTTGCCTTTATTTCGTTAGCCTCTATCTCAGAAGCCTTTTTTAATAGTTTTTTAATCATTTTTATAAATTTTGACTTTAAGAAAAGGGTGCAAACACCTATCGTTTTATTCAAAACGTTTCTTAACCGTTGAATTTAAATGAAATACAGATTATGACAAAATTACCAGGACATTGCTTTACCTTTATTGGTAATGAATGTTCCGCTATTCTCCATTGTAAGACCGGATATAGTATTGTACATAATTGGAATAGCCTCGGCAACGGAAAGTTTTCCCCAAGGGTTCATATCTGTTTTAACACCACCAGGCGTGATTGATATTACAATAATATTGCGGTCTTGCCATATCAATGACAATTTTTTTGTCAGCATGTTAACCCCCGCTTTGCTTAGCCCATAGGCATCAATCTTACCTGTCATCCTTTTGGCATGTCCGCCAATAGAGCCATGTCCTGAAGATAACTGTACCAGTTTAGAGCCTTCCACCAGATAAGGAGAGATTGTCTGAGCAAAAAAAGCAGCCCCCATAGTGTTTACTTTATAATTTGCAAGCAAAGATTTTGATGTCCATTCTCCAAATTTTTCCTCAACCGTAACACCGGCATTACTAATGGCTATATGAATTTTAATATTATGCTCTTTAAGCATTTCACCAAGGGCCGCATGATCTTCTTCACTGGTCACATCAAGTTTCTGAATAAATAATTGCTCCTTGTACTTCTTTTTAAGCTCTTGAAGTTCCGTTGCTTTTTCCGGCTTACGAGCTGTTGCGATTACAGTATAACCTTCACTTAAAAAATGCTTAACCCAACCAAGCCCCATACCTCTATTGGACCCTGTCACGATAGCGGCTTTGTCATTGGAGGTTATTGACTCTACATCTGTTTTATCCGTAGCACCAAAAGAATACAGACTAAATAATAAAGCCATACTGAAGAACACTGGTTTCAGGTTTTTGTAAATAAATTTGACCATAATTGTTTTATTTAGGTAGTTGATATTTTTAATACGCTTTACTTTTAAAGCATTCAGGTTTTATGAACACTTGTAAAACCGGAACAAATTTGTTTATTTAAATTCGTATAACCTAAAATTCCATATAGCTTTACAATAGACATTTTTTAAAGCGATATAGAAATAATATAGACAAAATAAAAAATTAAAATCATAAATAATTGATTTTCAATTATTTAAATTTTGATTACAATAACATTTTTTTTGATTTCACTCTCAAGATATGTATTTTTGATACAACAAGCTTAAACACAAAATGAAATCAGCTATCCTAATATTTCTTTTTCTCCTTCTTGTCAATCCCTATAATTCAATTAGCCAGATTAACAGGCAACCTTTGGAAATACAGAATTTGAAAATTATCAATCCGGATAGTTTGTTATCGGAACACAAGGAAGATAAACTCAAGTATTTGTCTGAGGGGGACACACTCAGCGCCATAAATTCCTTGATTGAAATATCTACTATTCATTCTACTACGGGTAATTACCCTCAATCTTATGACGGCTATTGGGAAGCTTTAATTTATTCAAAGAGTATATCTGACAGTACCTATATGGCTAAAATCTATAGAAAGCTGGGCACACTTTATAGTATTTTTAGAAGAGAAGAAAAAGCTGTACATTATTATGAATTATCCCTGAAAGTGGCCCGAAGTTTTATAAAGGAATCTAAGAAAAGATACAAAAGCATTAACGACACTTACTACATAATGGCCAGCCATCACAGAGAGCAAGGTAATTATGGTCTATCTGAAAAATATTTAGATAGTTGTAGAATCATGTACAACAAATTATCCAAAACCAATTACGCCTTCCTTGATGCCGAACAGGGTTATATTTACAGTCACCTGGCCAAATATGATGAGGCTTTGGATTTATTGCTTCCGCATGAAGCTTATTTTAAATCCAGCTACCCGGAATACCTTGTTATGCTTTATTCCTTTTTAGGGGATGTTTATTTTGGTAAAGGCGATTATAGCAATGGCGAAACCTACTATTTAAAGGCATTGGAGTCTTCAAAAAAACACCAAAGCCACTCTAATTATGTTCCTAATTTATATCAGAAATTGGGCGACCTCTATTTTATAACCGACCAAAAAGATTTGGCTTATAAAAACCTACAGCTTTCTAAAAACTTATCAGAACAGTTATTTGGGCTAAGAAGTATTAACAATACTGATATATTAGAAATAAAGGATGCCTTTAGAATTGAAAATGAAAAACAAAATAAGCTTATTGAAAATGCAAAGCTGAATAGACTTGAACAGCAACAGAAGACGCTCTTCTTTAGAAATATTGCACTTACTGTTTCTATTGTATCGTTAATCCTTATCTCCGGAATTATAGTATGGTATCTTCACAAACGCCGAAAATCCGAAAAACAGGACTTTTTAAACAGGCAAAAATTAAATAAGGAAAAGAATACGGAAATACTGGCCTCAAAGAATAGAGAATTAACAAGTTCTGCGCTTCAGCTAATCCAGAAAGACGGCCTTATACTTGAAATAAAAGACACCTTGACAGCACTTAATAAAGGCAATGAACGGGAAATCAAACAAATTCTCACCAAGATAAAAATTAATAAGAACCAGGATTGGAAGGAATTCAATGCCCGTTTTACCTCGGTTAACAAAGCCTTTTATAAAGCCTTATCTGAAAAGTTTCCTGAATTAACAAGACGAGACCACCGATTATGTGCCCTTATAAAACTAAACTTTTCAAGTAAAGAGATATCCTCTCTTTTAGGCATATCGTCCGAAAGCGTTAATACCTCCCGTTACAGGTTACGAAAAAAAATGGGATTAAAAAAAGAGGATAATTTGTTTGAAGCCATTGCCCGGCTATAAGGCTTCCGGTTTCTCTAAAATAATGCCCTGTACATTCGAATCATAATTCAGATAATCATACCATGGACCATTAAGCCATAACAATACTTTATAACCTTCATTGGCAACTACTATAGGCCGAATATTTCTATAATTAGAATCTGACGTTATTGCTTTCCATTTAATAGAACTAACGTCATCATTAACCCCAATAGTGCCCTCATAAATTTCATGAACGCCACCCAAATCCTCACCTGTTGAGGGATTAACATCTGTTGAGATATAAACTTTAGCCGGGTCTTCAGGATCAAAAGCCAATAAGCCCGTATAGCTACTTTCAACTTTATATAAATACTTTCCGGCATAGGCAATTTCTCTGTCATACCATTTTTCTCCATCCCAGGAAGCTATTCTATACCTATGGTCATCATCACTTAAATATAACGTATATCCAATGTGCGGATTATTATTCTTATCCTTGGCCATAGCGCAAGTCCAGGCACTGTTAGGCACGCTTTCTTCAACAATCGATTTATCATAGATATCACTACCGGAATACAATTTTTCGCCTTCGGAAGCTCTTAATGGCCCTTCCGACAAATCCTTAATTTTCGTGCCATCAACTTTGTAAAATGCGTTATTGGTATATTCTGCGTAAAACAAATTATTCCCATACTGACGCGGATGTCCATCTGTATATGAAATTCCGACAGTGTTTTCATCTATTTGATAATAACGCGCATAAGGACGTTGATAACCTTTGATATCATTGGCAATAAAATGCGTGTAATCACTCCAGGTTTCGCCATGGTCTTCCGAGGTAATAAAAGAGGGATTGAATGTTTCCCCGCTTCTAAAAAAGTTATACAACTTACCTTCGTTCTTCATGTAATACAGATTCATATAGGTCACCCCGTTTTTATGATCGTAAGTGTGTTCAATTGTTTTAGTTTCTCCCCATTTTAAATAATCATCAGTTGATGATATATTAAAATAATGTATCTTTTCATTACCGTGTTTTGCCCAAACGGCCAGCACACTATTATCTGGTCTTTGATATAATGCCGGCACATTATGATCATCTCTTTGAAGTTTTTCATGTAAGACCAGCGTACTATCGTTTGTTTCACTTTTGAGGTCATAAACCCCCAGTCGCACGTCTCCACTTTGTCCGCTCAAACCACCAATTATTAATTTACCATTATTAATAATAGCTCTCGGATCTTGATACCAACACCAACCACCATCTTCCATAAAAGTTTGATATTTGGCGTCTCTTGCCAACGGATGAAACATATTAAGGTATTTATACATTTCCGAACCGGCCGCCAAAAAAGCGCCTATACCATACACTTCCGTACCATCTTTAAAGCTTTCACCCGGTGCTGCTCCTATGGGCTGTACATATCCTAACATTCCATCTTCATTGACACATTTGGTTAGAGCATCCCAGGCTTTAAACAGGACGGGCTCATAAGTTTCCTGGTCTAACAAGCCATTTCTAATTCCCCAGGCAATTCCAAAAGTAAAAAATGCCGAGCCACTGGTTTCTACAGTAGGATAATCTTTAACGTCTCCTAAAATACCCCCCGACCAGGTGCCATCTTCACGCTGTGTTTTCACTAAAGTCTCTGCTATCTTTTTGAAGAGATCCTCATAAAACCCCTTGCCTTCCCAATCCTTTGGTAAATCAGGGATCATTAAGGCCAAACCACCAAACACCCAGCCATTTCCTCTGGACCAAAAGATTTTTTTACCATTCTTTTCCCTTTTATCAAAATAGGATTTATCCCTGAAAAACAATTGCTCTTCTGCATCCCAGAGTTCATCATAGGTCATATGATACTGCCTGTCCATGTACTCTAAATAGGTACTGTCTTTGGTTACTTTAGCCAGTCTTGCCCAAACCGGTGGTGCCATAAACAGGGCATCACACCAGTCCCACTGGTATGCTTTTCCTTTTTCACTCTGAATTATGGAATCAAAGCGAGTTTTTGTAGGCTTTATAGATGCATATCGTTTTAATCTGATATGCTGGTTAAGGCTTAAGTACATTTGTCCAACAGCATGGTCATCAGCATGGTACATACGTTCATGTAATTGCCACTTGTTTCTATCTCCTATAGTTACTAACCAGTTAATATAATCCGGATAATGTGATACCTTGGTCAACTCAAACATCCCTGAATACAGTGCGGCGTTAGTCCAATCTAACTCATGATGCTTGTTTCTATGGTGCCATTTTTTTCTTTTGTCCGGTGATGGCAATGCCCTGTACTTCCCCATCTCCTCGAAAGTTTCTATCTGCCAATTGGCTACTTTTTCAGTGATCTTTAGAACGTCTTTTGGATTTGGAATTGTGGGTTCTTCGGCTTGCTTTTCACAATTCAATAATAATGCAAAAGCCAACAAACAAAGGATAGCTTGTCTCATAAAATAGTTTAGTTATAGTTGTATCTGTTTTGTCGAAAATACAATCGATTGTATTTTCGACAAATATAGGAATTAATTCTATATCCGGAACTCAGATTTCTAATTTGATTTATGGATTCGATACTTTAAAACCACGGAACCACCTACAAAGTCGTGAATAGCTTTACCTTTTTTATCACTTCGAATGGTTAACAAGGAAACCCACCCAAGAAAAAACTTGAAAACAAATCTGAATATGGCTTTTGGTAAGATGATATTTTTAGCTTCATTGCTTTCGCGTTTCACCATAATGTCATTAAAAAAGTGCCCTACACTGGCACCAAAGTAAGCTACTAGAATAGGTTCATAAAGCAGGAAGACGAAAATAAAAACAACAATTCTGGCATAATTTGGCACTTCTCCAATAGCATCCAGAATCCAGGTAGCCAAATACATTAAAACTATTAAAACAATACCATCAATAATAGCCGCTTTTACTCTTGGAAATAAGTTTGCATATTTCTTTTTCATGCTAGTTAACTCTTTTCACAACCAAAGTATCTAAGTCCAGCTTTTCTTTAAACCACTTTTCCAATTTATCCCTTTCAGTTTTTCTGATGGCCTCATTGCTGAGGGAATCTAACCATTTTACTTCAAAAACAGCTATAGTATCCATCCTGGAAAAATTAGATTTTATCACATTGGAATATGAAATGTTTTCAATCTTTTCGTAATTGATTTTTACTTCCTTAGACAACTCTTCAAAAGCAATGTAGTTTTTCTCAAGTTTAGAAAGCTGCCTTACCTTATCTTCAAGAAACATAATTTTCTGAGTTTGAGACAATAGATCTAAAGAATCCCTAAAACGCAATTCCTGCATATATTTGAAATTGTCTAAGCCTTCACTCCTACTTTGATTAAATATCAATTGAGTTGAATTCTTCAGTAGTGCCGGATAATCCGCAATCCTGTTCTTCAATAGCGAAATAGTAGATTCAGGAATCTCATCTAATCCGAAAGAGTTAAATTCTATCTTACTGTTTTGGTCACCATCATACTTATAAGTACTATTATTTCTAATATACTCTGCATGAGGAAGCCCTTCCAATTCATTCTTTATAAACAAATTAGCATCTCTATTGAAATTACTTTCATTATATACATTGAAAAATGTAAATCCTGCCGGAATCATGACCAAAATCGCCAATAACGAGGCCAATTGCCCAATACGCTTTCTTTTTTTAGAGTTCACGTATTTAAGCATCGGAAAACGAAGTAGTTTAAGCATTAAAAAGGTGGCCAGTGCAATGAAAATAGTATTGATTGCAAATAAATACATGGCGCCTAAAAAGTACTCCCAATTCCCCTTGGCAAGCCCATAACCTGCAGTACATAAAGGCGGCATTAATGCCGTTGCAATGGCTACCCCGAAAATCACTGAAGCTATCGTTCCTTTTTTAGTTCTCGCAATGATAAGTGCCAGACCACCAAAAAAAGCAATTAGTACGTCCCTTATATCTGGCTTTACCCTTCCTAATAACTCCGAATTATCTTCACTTAACGGGAAAAACCAAAAGAACAAAAATGCCGTTATTAAACTTAGAACAATCATAGTTACCAAGTTTATTATTGACTTCTTAAGCGTATCAATGTCATTAATGGCAATAGATAAACCTACACCCAGAATTGGTCCCATTAAAGGAGAAATTAACATAGCCCCTATGACCACAGCTGTGGAATTGGCATTTAAACCAACCGAAGCCACAAAAATGGAACAGATTAAAATCCAAGCCGTAGCGCCTTTAAAAGGGATATCTCCTTTTATGGCTTCAACCGTGGCATCTCTATCCGTGTCATCTCTAAAGTCGAGTAATTCGTGAAGATAAGTTTCAATACTTTGAAACAATCCTTTAGCATCTTTTCTAACAGCTTCTTTAGACTGTTCTACAGTATCATTTTTATTAGATTCTTCTTCTGAAAAATTAAACTTACTTTCTTCCATTGAGGGACTGAATTAACAAGAATATACCAATATAGACAATATTTTTTGGAAAAAGTTACATTTAGTTAGTTCCGTACTTCTTTTTTATCCGCTGCTGAATTTGCTTGATATCCTGCTCCTTGTCTTTAGGGTAAATCAACAAGGTTTTATCATGATCTACTATTATGTAATCTTTTAAACCATCAATTACCACCAGTTTGTCTTTTGGAGCCCTGATAATATTCCCCTCGGCATTTTCGGCTAAACTTCTGGCATTTGAAATAGCATTGTTATGGCTGTCTTTATCAAGTTTATCATATAAACTGCCCCAGGTACCTAAATCGTTCCAATCAAATTCGGCGCCAATAACAAAAACGTTATCAGATTTTTCCATAATAGCATAATCCACCGAAATATTCTCTGCCTTAGGGTAATTATCTCTGATAAAATTGTCTTCCAAATCTGTATTGTAGGTATCCAGCCCAGACTCAAAAAGTTGATATAATTCCGGTTGATTCTTTTGGAATGCTTTAATTACCGAAGCTACACTCCACATAAAGATACCGGCATTCCATAAAAAGTTACCTTGCCTAATGTATTGTTTAGCTACTTCGTAAATTGGCTTTTCTTTAAACTGATGAACCGATTTTATTTCATCTGTGGAAGCTTTATTGTACTCTATATAACCATAACCTGTGTTTGGGAAGGTAGGCTGAATGCCCAATGTCATTAATGCATCATTCTCGGAGCAATAATCAAAAGCTGTTTGCACATTTTTAGTAAAAGCTACTTCATCCTCGATCCAGTGGTCACTGGGCGCCACAATCATAACCGCATCGTTATTCTCTTTTTGAATTTTTAACGCTGCATATAATATACAAGGGGCTGTATTTCTCATGGCCGGCTCTAAAACCACCTGGCGTTGTTCTACCTCTGGTAATTGCTCTAAAACCAAATCGTTATAACGTTCATTGGTTAGAATGAAAATGTTCTCTTTTGGAATTAATCGGGATAGCCTTTGAAATGTCTTTTGAATTAGGGTATCTCCCGTACCTAACATATCGTGGAACTGCTTGGGGAAATCCGGGGTACTTACCGGCCAAAACCTGGTACCAATGCCTCCGGCCATTAGAATGGCATAATAGTTTTTATTCATGTATATTCTTTTATCATTCTGAACCTTTCGATTACGTTCTTGAGACATTTATTTTAATAATTCTACTTCCACATTAGGATTAAAAAGATAACGTCTCCCTGTTTTTACCTCAACACACTCAAACCGTTTTACTCTCCTTTTTCCTTGCTTAAATACTTTTCCATTATAAAGTTTAAAATAACTTCCTAACGGAACTTCAAAAATATAAGTTTTATCGTTAGGTTCATCAAATTGTTTCAATGCTAACGCTAAATTAACATCGGTATCACTACTGGCTTTTGGATTTTTAAAATGTTTAGCCAAAAGCGGCAATAGATCATCCGGAAAAACATCCGGGTTTATAAATGGTAACATTAAATGCTGAAAGGTACGTTTCCATTCTATGCCGTGAGGTTTTATAAACCTCCCGTATGTTTGGTAAGCTTCAAAATGGGCAATCTCATGAATTAACGTGATTAAAAACCGGTATTTATTTAAATTAGAATTTACCGTGATCTGGTGTTTTCCATTTGGTAATGGTCTATAATCCCCATGGCGTGTTTTACGCTCTTTTTTTATTTTAACAACAAGGTTATCATGCTCTAACAACTTTAGAATTTGGGCTAAAGCAGGTTGCGGGATATATTCTTGAATTTGGGTTTGCATTGATGCAAAAGTACACGAATTTTTTTACTTCAAAATCCACAAAAACCAATGAAGAAATTGTTATGAACTAACAAAAGGGTTACTGAGGTGAAACTAAACTTAAAAGATCTATTTCTTCCTATCAATTACATAATTAACCATAAGTTCCAGCGACTCTTTGTACTCCGAATCCGGGTAAGTCTTTAGTATCTCAAGTGCTTCTTCCTGAAAGGCTTTCATTTTGGCAATAGCATATTCTAAACCACCGTTATTTTTCACAAATGCAATGACCTCTTTTACTCGCTTTTTATCTTTATTGTGATTTTTAACAGAATTAATGAGCCAGTTTTTATCCTTTTTGTCGGCATTATTAAGCGCATAGATCAAAGGTAAAGTCATTTTTTGCTCTTTAATATCAATACCTGTTGGTTTTCCTATTTGAGTATCTCCATAATCAAACAGGTCATCTTTTATTTGAAACGCCATACCTATAAGCTCACCGAATTTTCGCATGCTTTCTACATGCTGAGAACCGGGTTTCACCGATGCTGCTCCTAAACTACAACAAGCCGCAATTAAGGTTGCCGTTTTTTGGCGGATGATTTCATAATACACATCCTCAGTAATATCAAGTTTTCTGGCTTTTTCAATTTGAAGCAACTCACCTTCACTCATCTCCCGTACCGCTATAGATATGATCTTAAGTAAGTCAAAATCATTATTATCAATTGAAAGGAGTAACCCTTTTGATAATAAAAAATCGCCTATTAAAACCGCTATCTTATTTTTCCAAAGAGCATTAACTGAAAAAAATCCACGGCGCCTGTTACTATCATCAACCACATCGTCATGTACCAAAGTAGCCGTATGTATCAACTCAATAACCGAAGCCCCTCTGTAGGTACGTTCGCTTACCTCTCCATTTGACACCATTTTAGCAACTAAAAACACGAACATTGGGCGCATTTGTTTCCCCTTACGGTTAACTATATAATGCGTGATCCTGTTTAATAAAGCAACCTTACTTGACATGGATAGTTGGAACTTTTGTTCAAAAAGATCCATTTCAAAAGCTATGGGTTGTTTTATCTGTTCTACTATTTTCAAATCCTAATTTTATGAAGAACCAAATATAAGACTAATTGAGTAAATAGATTCCCGCTTTCACGGGAATGACAGTTTCAAAGGATACCACGATAAAATCGTGGAATTTATTTTAACTTTTATTGGCTAATTGTCCGCAAGCAGCATCAATATCTTTCCCTCTGCTCCTACGAACCGTAACGGTTATATTATTGGCTTCAAGCGTATTCTGATACATGTCTATAGCTTCCGGGTTTGCCTGTTGAAATTCGCCATCATCAATGGGATTATATTCAATTAAATTGACTTTACTTGGTGCAAATTTGCAAAACCTGACTAGTGCATCTACATCTTTTTGTTTGTCATTGATGCCTTTCCAAACCACATATTCATAGGTAATTCTGTTTTTAGTTTTGGCATACCAATACTCTAAAGCTTCCCTTAAATCTTTTAATGGAAAGGATTCATTAAATGGCATGATAGAGGTCCGGACCTCATCTATGGCAGAATGTAACGATACCGCCAGTTTAAATTTAACGCCGTCATCAGCCATCTTTTTTATCATTTTTGGCACACCGGATGTTGATACCACAATACGTCTTGGAGACATTCCCAATCCCTCGGGAGAGGTTATTTTATCAATAGCTTTCAACACATTATTGTAGTTCATTAGGGGCTCGCCCATCCCCATAAACACAATGTTACTTAATGGCCTGTTATAATATAGTCTACTTTCCTTATCAATAGCCACAACCTGGTCATAAATTTCATCGGGATTCAGGTTACGCATGCGTTTTAAACGCGCTGTAGCACAAAATTTACAATCTAAACTACAGCCCACTTGGCTGGACACACAGGCTGTTGTTCTTGTGTCTGTTGGAATTAAAACCGATTCCACTATTAAACCATCATGCAAGCGCACCGCATTCTTCACGGTTCCATCTGTACTGCGTTGCATAGTATCTACCTCTATATGGTTTATTACAAAGTTATCTTCCAGCATTTGGCGCGTAGTTTTTGATATGTTAGTCATATCACTAAATGTATGGGCCGATTTTTGCCATAACCATTCATAAACCTGATTTCCACGAAAGGCTTTGTCACCCTGTTTTACAAAAAACTCCCGAAGTTGATCTTTGGTTAATGCTCTGATATCTTTTTTGTTTTCTGCCATTGGTATGCAAAAATAATGAAAGGAATTTCAATTTACGATATACGATATACGATATTGATATATACGATTTTTGATTTAGGAATGACGATTTTAGTTTGCATTAGGGATTGAGGTTTTGTTGGAGCTCTCCCGATAAAAAATCGGGAAGCGACTACCGAAAGCCCGACCCCTTGCGGGTAATGCCCTAATAAAAAAGCCCCGATAAACGAGGCTTTATATAGTCGATTTACATACGATTAAATAATTAGCATGGCATCTCCATAGCTATAAAACCTGTAGCCTTCTTTTACCGCCTCGTCGTAAGCTCTCATAATAAAATCATGACCTGCAAAAGCCGAAACCATCATTAATAATGTGGACTTTGGCGTATGGAAGTTAGTAATCATACAGTTTGCAATACTAAAATCATATGGCGGAAAAATAAATTTATTGGTCCAGCCCTCCATTTCATTTAGCAAACCGTTTGAAGATACGGAACTCTCTATAGCTCTCATTGCTGTAGTACCCACGGCACATACACGTTTCTTGTTTTGAATGCCCTGATTAACGGTCTCTACTGCAAATCTATCGATGGTGATCTCTTCACTATCCATTTTATGTTTTGAAAGGTCTTCAACCTCAACGGGGTTGAACGTCCCTAAACCAACATGTAATGTTACCTCAGCAAAATTGATCCCTTTAATTTCCAAACGCTTTAATAAGTGTTTTGAAAAGTGAAGACCTG
Organism: Seonamhaeicola sp.; assembly: GCF_028281565.1. Classification (GTDB taxonomy): domain Bacteria; phylum Bacteroidota; class Bacteroidia; order Flavobacteriales; family Flavobacteriaceae; genus Seonamhaeicola. The sequence goes on along the minus strand of NZ_JANQJQ010000047.1, from coordinate 155,329 downwards.
CAGTAGGTGCTGCTACAGCTCCTTCGTTTTTAGCATAAATAGTTTGGTAACGGTCTTCATCTTCAGGCTCAACATCTCTTTTGATATATTTAGGCAGTGGTGTTTCTCCTAATTCCTGCAATTTTCTACGGAATTCTGAGTAAGAACCGTCATATAAGAAACGAAGCGTACGACCACGTGATGTTGTATTGTCTATAACCTCTGCCACCAACGTATCATCATCTCCAAAATATAATTTGTTACCGATTCTTATTTTACGGGCCGGATCTACCAACACATCCCAAAGACGTTGCTCTTCATTCAATTCTCTTAATAAAAATACTTCTATTCTGGCTCCCGTTTTTTCTTTATTACCATATAATCTGGCAGGAAATACTTTAGTGTTATTTAAAATTAAAACATCATCTTCATCAAAATAATCAATAACGTCTTTAAACAACTTATGTTCAATGGTTTGTTCTTTTCTGTTAAGAACCATTAAGCGCGATTCATCTCTGTTTTCTGATGGATATTCCGCTAAAAGGTCTTGAGGTAAGTTAAAGCCAAAGTGTGATAATTTCATGCGTTTATTTTTACTATTATTAACGGGCGCATGTAACCTTTGATGTTAAAATAATCACTTCTATCCTTAATCTAAATGATTATTTTAATCATGTTGGTTTCATTTGCTCTTTATTATTTTTATTTATTGGTCAAATGTAATATTTGCATTATGTTCGGTACAAAATCAAATTTTAGAATACAAATATTTCATGTACTGGTATTTTTAGAAAGCTGCAAATATACAATCTGATAATGGGGGTTGTCAAGTAATTCAGGAATTATTATTCAGATATTTTAAATCCGATAGATTTCAGATCATCCCAAAACGTTGGATATGATTTGGAAACTACCATGGCGTCTTCAATTACAATGGAGGTTTTTAAGGCTAAAGGAGCAAATGCCATAGCCATTCTATGATCGTTATAGGTTTCTATGGAAACCATTTCTTTAATGTTTTTCGACGCGCTTAAATGGAGTGATTTATCTGTAATCTCTAAAGTTCCACCAAGCTTTTCAATTTCGGTTTTTAAAGCAACAAGTCGGTCGGTCTCTTTAATTTTCAGAGTATGGAGTCCTCTTAAATCACAGGCCATTCCTAAAGCAAAACATGTAACCGCTATAGTTTGCGCTATATCAGGCGCGTTCCTTAAATCTAAAGTTAAGGGCGCTAAATCAGATGTTGTCTTTTTTAAAGTAACGGTATTCTGGTTAAAGGTGGTTTCTACACCAAAGTGTTTATAGATCTCAACCAAAGTGGAATCACCTTGTAATGAATTCTCTTTATATGAAGACAGGCTAATTTCTGTTCCAACAGCACTCATAGCAGCTATACTATAATAATAGGAGGCTGAAGACCAATCTGATTCTACTACCAATGTTTTAGGCTGTAACTTGTTTGTATTTGGTTTTACTGTAATAACATGGCCCATAAACGATGTTTCCACACCGATCTCATCCAACAGGCCCAAAGTCATTTTTATATAGGGCACCGAAGTGATCTCCCCTTCAAGTGTTAGTTCCAAACCGTTCTCTAATTTCGAAGCAATTAATAACAACGCCGAAATATATTGACTACTCACATTAGCCGCTAATGATACCTTGTTTTGAGTAAGCTTCTTTCCCTTAATCTTTAATGGAGGAAATCCTTCATTTAACTCATATTCAATATCTGCACCTAATTCCCTTAGTGCTTCAACTAAAATTTTAATCGGACGTTCCTTCATACGCTTAGAACCCGTAAGTGTGACTTCTCTTCCTTCCTGTATAGCAAAAAAAGCAGTTAAAAATCGCATGGCGGTCCCTGCGTGGTGAATATCCACAACATCTGATTGTGAACTTAATGCCCTGGTCATTAAGTTAGAATCATCTGAATTAGATACATTTTCCAGATTGAAAACCGGATATAGTGCTTTTAAAAGTAATAACCTGTTAGATTCACTTTTAGACCCTGTTATTTGCACTGAAGATTGCCTGACTATCTCAGATTTTTGAAGCGTAATTTGCATACTTATGAATACGGATTATAAACAAGCTGCAAATTTACTCGATAATGGAGATTAATGCTATGAAACTTGCTATTTTTTTATGCTTTTACTTAAATCCGTGAACAATTTATTCTGAGAGGGTCATTTCAATTTTTCGTTATTATGATGTCTATCGTGGTCTCGTTTTGCTTTCTTATCCATTCTCCTGTCAAAAGCTTTTTGCAAATCTGTTCCCGTTTGGTTTGCAAGACATAATAATACAAACAGTACATCGGCTAATTCTTCTCCTAAATCTTTATCCTTATCACTTTCTTTTTCACTTTGTTCCCCATAACGACGGGCTATAATACGTGCCACCTCACCAACTTCTTCAGTCAGTTGTGCCATATTGGTAAGCTCGTTAAAATAGCGCACACCATGTTCCTGAATCCAATTGTCTACAACTTTTTGAGCGTTTTTTATATCCATTATGCCTTTGTTAAAACTATTTGTTCTGCTTCTTTCCGGATAAATGTATTAAAATATTCTTTTAAAGCCTCATAATGTATTGGTGATATAATAGATTCATTAATTTGGGAAGTTACAGAAACCTGAATAGTATTACCCCTGCTTAAAATTTTAAACTGAAATGATCCCAAATTATCCGGCAGCCTAATAGCTGCTGCCTCCGGGATACTTTCTATTTTATAACCATCGGGAATATTTATTGTTACTCTATGAGACGTGATTGACGGATACCCAAAATCTATCGGAAACTCTCTTTTTTCCAACTTAAATGGGTTTTCACTTGTTTTTAAATAAAAAAGAGGCGAAAAGTACATCTTATCCCCAATAATATCGGCCTGACTTTCTTTAACAAATTTATATGATTCTATAATTGGTTTTAACAACTCCTTGTCATTTTTAACTTCATAATCGGAAATTTCAATACCATTGTACCTGTTTTCCAATTTCTCTAAATAAGCATCTTTATCTGCACCGTTGTAACTATTCCTAAATGAAAGGGCCCTGTGGTTTGTTCTTACGCTTCTAAAGCTTCCTTCAAGTGTTCCCTCTTCATCAATTTTCACCATCATGTTCATGGCGTTTTTAGACTTGGTTTTAGGGTAAAGATCTATTAAGCCGGAACCACCATTTTTAGCCACAATTCTACCTTGCCAGTTCAATACTCTAAAAGGCAGTACATTTGGCACTGAATATTTATTTGTAGCATCTAATAATGTCACCGAGCCATCAGGTAATTTTACCCAGGTGACCACATAATTAAATCCTTCTCTGGTAGGAAACAAAGGGATGCCATGGGTTCTGGTACTTACTAAAACGGGATTTGCATTTAAACCGGCATGCCGCAACATGGCAGTAAGCATCAAATTAATATCACCACTATTACCCACATGGTCTTTATAGGCTTTTCTAACATCATCTGCATAGAACCCGTAATAGCCATTCCACTTCACCTGTGATTTTACAAAATCAAAAATCAATACTACTCTTTCTGCCGGGTCTGAAACCGAACTAATTAATGCATCAATATCTTTCTGAAAATAGGCTGTTTTTTTTAGTTCTTCGCCAAAACTGGAACTCTTGTAAACTCTTTTTACAACGTCTTCCCAGGTTGTTGAATACGTCTCTATGGTTGCGTTTGGAAATTTGGTATATGAGAGTTCATATTTGACTGATGACCTATAATTATTAATACTGTTAACATAGGGTTCATCTCTAAGAGCCGGCACATTTTCTAAACTATAAGTATTAACTTGTTTATTAAAATCCACTTTTGAAGTACTATAATTAGTACGTGTAACAGCACTAAGACCCTGGCCACTACTAGTTCTGGTTTTATTATTAAATGTAATAGAACCTCGTTCATTTTCAACCTTTGGCACAACCGATAAAAAGCCCTTGATGTTAACTTTAAAATTGAAGTATTCCGGGACATCAAACCTGGCTTCCAACTTTTTTACAGGAATATTATGCTGAAATATAAACTCATCGACATTAGACAAAAATGGGGATGAAATTTCATACTTATACTCAATAACAGAACTTGGTTTTAAATTGGGCATAGTGAATTTAACTTCATTGGTATACTTGCTAGCCTTAGATTTAAAAATGTCACTCTTATTTAATTTACTCTCAATTATTTTTCCATTCTCTAAATTGTAAGTATAAGCTTTAATTTGAGAAACTTTTTCTTCGCTTCCACCATGGCCTTTATAGAGTCTAATTTGCTCGGTTGCGTAATCAAACCCTTCCTGGTTATAAAGTTTTATTCTCTCCTGGATTTCAGTTTTTAAAACAAATCCTTCCCCCTGTATATACTCAAAATAGCTTTTTCGGTATTTATACAAATAAGCAGCATTGGCTGTTGAATCTATGGAGCATACGGTTTCTTCTAATTCTTCTTTTGAAACTTTACCAAACTTATAATTCTGTGAAAAAGCTGATGCAACAAAGCACAAACTAAGGACCATTGTTAGTATTCTCATTTAATTTATTTTTTAATTAAGGCTATTTTAGCGTTGTCTTGTTTTGAAACTTCTTTGTAAAAATCTCTGAAACCATCATAATCTTCTTTAGGAAAATCACCGTCCCTTACAATAAACTCCCTGTTATAGATTATTGTGCTTTCATCTTTGATCTCAAGCTCCATTTTATAGCTGCCATATTTATTTTCTATAGAAACATTCTTAGGTTGCGATTCTATTTTGTAATCTGTTGGTAACTTAATTTCAACGGTATCTACATCTTTAAAGCCCCGTTTTATTTGAAGTGGTAATTTTCTACTTCTGTATCTATCCGGAACATGTCTGTTTCTATTTAGAACATTGAGTGGCAATAACATTCTATCACCAATAATTTTGGAATAGTTCGACGCTTTAAAGCTGACATCTTCAATAAACTCAATGTTATCTCTATCGTTATTGATTACCATGGCATCAATACTTAGCCCATTAATATATCGCCACCTTTTTTTATAATGCGTATCTAAATCCCTGTCCGTTTCGCTTTCCAACCAATATTTATCATCATATTGAATGCCTTTGGAAACCACCGTTACTTTAGCTTCAATAGCGCCTTCATTAGAAATATTACAAGTCCCTTTTATGGTTTGCAAACTCTCTTCAACTTCATATTTTTTTGTATGCTCGATTCTACCACCTTGAGGAGTAATTACCAGCGCATCCCTATCATCTGTAAAATCACCAATGAATCCAAATGGCAATTTCTGACTGGTACATTCTAACCAAATATCTTCACCATTTTCCTGCGGAATGTTCAGTATCACATGGTTTCCCTGCATGGCAGCAAAATCTTTTTCTATACTTCTCTGAGATCCTCTGGCATAAACAACTGTATAATAGGATTCTACGCCTGCCGCTTTTAAAAGTGCCATGGTGTAATTGGTCAACGCTTTACAATCACCATACCCTAATCTATCGACTTTTGAAACATTAAATGGTTTCCATCCACCAATGCCCACCTGTACACTAATGTAACGTACTTTATCCTGTACAAACTGATATACCTTTTTTGCTTTTTCTATATCATCAGTTTCGCCTTCAACTAAACTTTGAATGGCAGAACGTGTACCTGCCGGTAGATCATGGGTGTTTTTTATTAAATCATGATACATCCATTTTCCAAAATCATTCCAACTCTCTACTTTGGTTTTTACCCCTTCTAAGGAGAATTGATTAGAAGCCACTAAAATTCTAGGTGCCATAACAGAAAACGACGGGCTATAATCTTCCGGTTTTATGGCCTCAACATTTTTTACTTTAAAACTAATGCTACTATTGAGTTCCTCTTTCTCTAAATCCAGATTTTCAAAGTTCTTTTCCTTTGTCCTGACCGCAATTCCCTGTGGGTAGCTTATATTATACGAACTACTCTCTACACTTAAATGATAATCATTCACCGGATAAAAGGGTTGTATGAAGGCTGTATTCCTATTGGTTGTTTCACTAATAAACTCTACGGTGTACGGGTAACTTATTGGTGTATATTCCAAGTATTTTACTCTGGAATCTGAATACAATGTACCGCCATCAACGGCACTTACATCTTTAAAATCTTTCTTCTTTATTTTTTTGATCTGCTTCCCAAAAGCATCAAATACCAAAGCCTGCAACTCAATAATTCGCTCATTGTTATCGTAATACACAATAGCGTCCACATTATCATCGCCTTGTTTATTAAATACCGTTACAACACGCTTTTCAATAACATGCATTTCGCTTGCAGACTTCAGGGTAATATCAATACTACTTTTTCTGACTACCGCATTGGCGTTTTCCAATAGATCATCAGGAATAGAATAACTGGTGTATAAATTGTCTTGGGGGAAAGCACTAAAAACTAGTAGCAAGAGGGCACTAACTATAAAATATTTTACCTTCATAAATCAGAAGCATTATTTTATTAAATTAAAAATAGCATAATTATCATTATCGCTTTGATGGAAACCCCTTAGTTTTTATAATGACTTTTTTTTGGAATTATAAATCAAAAACCTTATAAGTAAAACAAATAAGCACGGTATAAAAACATATTTAATTTCGCTTAAAATTACTTTAAGCCCCCATTCTGAAAAAAACGCTTCAATGCCCAAAGGAGACACTATAATTTCTCTAAATGGAAAGAAGAACCGTTGATTATTTATGGGAATTAAAAACCCAACGCCTCTACCGCCAGAGGTCATGGCATCTAAAACACCATGGGACACAGTAGATAAAAATATGACCAAAAACCAAATAAGCTTGTTTTTTCTTCCAAAAACAAACATTAAAAGAAGCGCCCAAAGTATTGCAAAAAAAATAGAATGGGTAAACCCACGATGCCCTAACGGATGCCCATAAGGAATTCCAAATTTAAAACCTACTACATCAAAATCGGGAAAGATGGCTGAAAATATTGCTGCAATAACCAGCCACTTTAAATTTTTAGTATCAATAACCTTAGAAAATGTGTAACCAACAATACCATGAGCAAACAGTGATGCCATTATTCCTTATTTTTTGAATCTATGATTATGGTTACCGGACCATCATTTACCAATCCTACTTGCATCATAGCCCCAAATTGTCCCGTTTGTACTTTTTTACCTAAATCTGTTTCTAATTGTTGTACAAACAACTCATATAAAGGAATGGCAATATCTGGTCTTGCTGCTTTTATATAACTTGGTCTATTTCCCTTTTTGGTAAGTGCATGAAGCGTAAATTGGCTCACTACAATGGCATCTCCCCCAATCTCTTTAATAGATTTATTCATGACACCATTTTCATCACCAAAAACTCTTAAATTGACAACTTTATTGGTCAGCCACCTGATATCTTCCAACGTATCTTCATTCACAATACCCAAAAGAATTAAAAGTCCGTTATCAATTTTAGCTACCTGTTCTCCTTCGATGGTTACGCTGGCTTCCGAGACCCTTTGTATAACTACCTTCATCTATTTATTTTCCCAATTATCAGTTCTGTAATTTTCGTCTTCGCCTTCTAAAATCTGTAAATAGCTTCTGTACCTGGAATAAGCGATCTCATCTTTATCCAATGCCGCTTTTACGGCACATTTTGGTTCTTGTAAATGCAAACAATTATTAAACTTACAGTGTTGCTTTAATGCGAATATTTCCGGAAAATAATCCCCTACTTCTTCTTTATCCATGTCTACTACGCCAAAACCTTTTATTCCCGGCGTATCAATTATTTTACCGCCAAAATCGGTATCAAACATCTCTGCAAACGTCGTGGTATGTTGCCCTTGCATATGTAAAGTTGATATTTCCTTGGTTTTCAAATTCAAATCAGGTTGTATAGCGTTGACCAAAGTAGATTTACCTACTCCGGAATGACCGGAAAACATGCTTACCTTGTCTTTCATTATAGCCTTTACTTTATCTACATTTTTGCCGGTTACGGCCGAAACACCGATGCACTCATAACCAATTTTTCTGTAAACGTGTGCCAAATATTTCACCTCTAAAAGGGTGTCTTCATCGTAAGTGTCAATTTTATTAAAAAGCAAAATTGTTTTGATGGAATACGCTTCCGCAGTAACTAAAAATCTGTCAATAAAACTTGTAAAAGTGGGTGGGTTGTTAATGGTTACCATTAAAAAAACCTGGTCCAGGTTAGTAGCTATTATATGCGTTTGCTTAGAGAGGTTAACCGATTTACGTACTATGTAATTTGTTCTATCATGAATGTTATATATGATCCCTGATTCTACATCGTTGGCTTTTTCTAATTCAAAATCTACCATATCGCCCACAGCTATAGGATTAGTGCTTTTAATACCCTTAATACGGAATTTGCCTTTTATCCTGCACTGGTAAGTTTCACCCAATTGCGTTTTTACGGTATACCAGCTTCCGGTAGATTTATAAACGAGTCCTGTCATATTTAATTCAAAAATAACCTAAAATAATTATTTTACCCGTACGAATATCTTTATATTCGAGGCTTTAAATCTTAAACAATCCAACAACATGAAAAAATTATTGATCGTATTAGCTATATCATTATTTAGCTTTATTGAAACGCATGCTCAGGTAGAGTTTAAAGTCATTACAAGTGTTGAATCTATTGTCCCAAGTGGATTGGGTCGTTCCAGGCTTATTTCGGCTACAGCCGATAGAGATTTTGAAGAATTTACTTCAGAACAAACCGAAGCAGACCAAACACGAAATAAATCGAAAAGAAAAGAAATCCGTGTAAAAGATTTTGAAGAAACAAAACTCTTGAACTTTTATAATATTGGAGGCATCCGTTTTCAAAATATAGCTTCAAACGACGCATTAATTTCCTCTAAAATTACAACTATGGTATCAGAAGGCTGGGAATTAGCTTTTGTTACCAGCGCGGTTGAAAGTGCAGGGGACAAAGATCCTAATGGTATTTTTATTACCAGGTATATTTTTAAAAGAAACAGACAATAATAAAAATAAAGCCTCACAAATGTGAGGCTTTATTTTATCCGTTAATTATCTTCTCCTGGTGATTAATAGACTCCTGGTGAATAGCTTTGAACATTTTCAAAACAAACTCTTCACTTAAGCCATGGTCCTGACCTTCTAATACCATTCTTCCTAAAATCTCGTTCCAGCGTTTGCTCTGTAATACGGCAACGTTCTTCTCTTTTTTAAGCTTACCAATCCCATCAGATACTAGCATACGTTTTCCAAGCAACTCAATAATTTCATGATCAACAACGTCTATTTTCGCTCTTAAATTATTAAGTTTTTTATTGTATTCTGCCTCTGCATCAGCTTCTTTTTTAACCTTTAAATCTCTCATCATTTGCACCAAAGTATTAGGTGTTACCTGTTGTGCAGCATCACTCCAGGCTTTATCAGGATCATGATGCGTTTCAATCATTAAGCCATCAAAATTCAAATCCAATGCAATTTGAGAAATATCAAATACCATATCTCTCTTACCTGTGATATGAGACGGATCGTTTATAATTGGTAAATCAGGAAATTTAGTTTGTAGTTCAATAGCTAATTGCCAGTTAGGGTTATTTCTGAATTTAGTTTTCTCGTACGTTGAAAACCCTCTGTGAATGACTCCTAATTTTTTAATGTTAGCCGTATGTAAGCGTTCTATAGCTCCCAACCAAAGTGATAAATCAGGGTTTACAGGATTTTTAACCAGTACAATTTTATCGGTTCCTTCTAAAGCATCGGCTATTTCCTGAACAATAAACGGGCTTACCGTAGAACGCGCTCCAATCCATAGCAAATCAATATCATGCTCTAAAGCCAGCTTAACGTGGGCTGCATTGGCCACCTCGGTAGCCGTTTTCATTCCGGTCTCTTCCTTAACCTTTTGTAACCATTTTAAACCCAGGGCTCCTACACCTTCAAAATTTCCCGGTCTGGTTCTGGGTTTCCAGATACCTGCTCTGTAGTAGTTCACATCGGTATCTTTTAACTCATGCGCAATTTTTAAAACCTGCTCCTCCGTTTCTGCACTACAAGGTCCGGCTATTACCAAAGGATGACCTAAGTTTAAATCATCTAACCAATTTCTTAACTCTTTTTTGTTTTCCATAATTTTTAATAAAATTTCAAGCTTCAAATTCCAAAATCCAAGTATTTATCTCGCTCTCATTGGAATTTGGGATTTTATTATTGTTTCTTGTGTTAATTTATTCCGTTTAATATGTCTTTTATATGATTTGTATTTTTCATTTCGTTAAAAATGGCTTCAAAATCATCTTGCTTCATTAACTCTTTAAAATGAGAGAGGTTATTTATATACTCTTCTAATGTTTCAATAACATTGTGTTTATTCTGTTTGAAAATGGGTGTCCACATTTCGGGTGAACTTTTTGCTAACCGAACTGTCGACTCAAATCCACTACCGGCCATATCAAAAATATCACGTTCATTTTTCTCCTTTTCTATCACAGTTTTCCCCAGCATGAATGAACTGATATGTGATAAATGTGATACGTAAGCAATATGTTTATCATGGGCTTCAGGGTTCATGTAACGAATACGCATTCCCAAATTTTTAAAAATATCGAGTGCTTTTTCCTGGAGTTTAAAAGCCGTTTTTTCAACTTCGCAAATAATATTGGTTTTCCCTTCAAACAAACCACTCATAGCTGCACTTGGACCAGAATATTCCGTACCTGCAATAGGGTGCGCCGCCAAAAAGTTTCTTCGCTTTGGGTGATTTTCCACCGCTTTGCAAATAGCTTCTTTGGTGGAACCGGCGTCTATCACCAATCCCGTATCCGGTATTTTGTCTAAAATTGATGGTAATAATTTTACAGTGGCATCCACCGGAATGGAGACAATCACCAAATCGGCATGCTCAATATCATCTAAAGTGGCTTTTTTATCAATTAAACCTAAAGATAAAGCTTGCTCAAGCGTAGTGTCTTTTCTACTTATTCCATGAATGACCACATCAGGGTTTTGCGTCTTGATATCTTTTGCAAGACTACCTCCAATTAAACCAACTCCTATGACGTATATATTCTTCATGGCCTCTCCCATCCCTCTCCAAAAGAGAGGGCTTTAAAATTATCTAATTCTTATTTTCTTTAACTATATTCATATTGTAAACTGTAACTGAGACTGTTTACTTATTTTATTCTTGCTATAGCTTCTTCTAAATCTTCAGTCGATGCACATAATGAAAACCTGATATAGCCTTCTCCCTGGCTACCAAAAATGGTTCCCGGTGTAATAAAAACATGATTGTTCTTAAGTATTGTATCTATAAATTCCTCGGCCTTCACAGACGGTGGCAACTTTGCCCATACAAACATACCTGTGGCATTTTCATCATAAGTACAGTTAAGGGCTTCGGCCAACTTCCAGACTAAATCCCTTCGTCTTTTGTACACACTATTCAACGTAACATACCACATTTTGGAACACTTTAAAGCTTCTATAGCACCTTTTTGAATACCGTAAAACATGCCGGAATCCATATTACTTTTAACTTTCAGGATGTTGCTTATATGTTCGCTGTCTCCCAATACCATACCTACACGCCAACCTGCCATATTAAAAGTTTTACTCAATGAGTTAAGCTCTAAACAGACCTCCCCGGCTCCTTCAATATTTAATATACTTGTTGGATTATCGTTTAGCACAAAGCTATACGGATTATCATTAACTATTAAAATATTATGTCGTTTAGCAAAAGCAATCAAACTTCTGAAAACTATTTCAGAAGGTCGGGCTCCTGTTGGCATATGCGGGTAATTAACCCACATCAACTTTACCTTGCTTAAATCCAGCTGTTCTAACGCATCAATATCCGGCATCCAATTATTGGAAGCATCCAACTTGTAAAATACCGGTTTGGCCTCTACCAATCGGGTCACAGACTGATACGTTGGATATCCCGGATTTGGAATCAATACTTCATCCCCTTTATTTAAATAAGCCATGGAAATGTGCATAATGCCTTCCTTACTTCCTATTAAGGGTAATATTTCGGTAGTGGGGCTTAAGCTCACCGAGAAATGTTCTTTATAGAACGATGCCATAGCTTCACGTAACTCTGGTAATCCCTGGTAACTTTGATATTTATGGGCACTGGCATCCTGCAAACTTTCCGATATAGCTTCAATCACTTTTTTAGGGGGTTGCAAGTCAGGGCTTCCAATACCTAAATTAATCACCGGTTTCCCATTGGCAATCATCGAGTTCACCTCTCTCAGTTTCCTTGAGAAATAGTACTCCTCTACGGTATGCAATCTGTTAGCTACTTCAATCATAACTTTGCATTTTTATATTCGCCTAAAACTTTAAACCCTTCACCCATGATTTCTATCAACGATTTCGCCTTTTTAAAATCATTGTAATCTTCAAAGGTAACGTCTACAAAAAAAGCATACTTCCAGGGCGTTTCAATAATTGGCAACGACTGGATCTTTGTCAGGTTCAATTTACAATCGCTCATCACATTAAGGATGGTTGCCAAACTCCCCCGTTTATGATCTGCTTCAAACTTCATTGAAACTTTGTTGATCTCATCTTCCGGCACCTCAGAATTGGTTCGTTTCACTACGGCAAAACGCGTTTCGTTGTGTTTAATGGTTTGAATACTGTGTGCCAGTATATCCAATTCAAATATGTCTGCAGCCAAAACACTGGCAATAGCTCCAATATTCTTAAGCTGTTTTTTATTGATCCTGTCGGCAACCTCGGCGGTATCTTTGTCCTCTACCAATTTAATATGAGGATACCCTTTAAAGAACTCCTTACATTGTAACAAGGCCATCGGATGCGAGTACACTTCTTCAATATCTTCAATGCATTGTCCGGGAAGTGCCATTAGATTGTGTTGAATATCCAAATAATGCTCTCCTACAATATGTAAATGATGATTATCTATAAGTGCATAATTGGGAATAATAGAACCGGCTATAGAATTTTCCAGCGCCATAATGGCCGCATCACATTCTTTGGTTATCAACGCTTCAACAACCCTATCGAATGTTAAACACTCTATAAGCCCTACCGAATTATCAAAAAATTGCTCTGATACAATATGATGATAAGACCCTTTTACTCCTTGTATTGCTACTGTTTTAATCATAAAAAAAAGTCCCGATTTTCACCGAGACTTATATTTAAATTTATTGTTCCAATTTATACATATAACGCCTCGTTCCTTTAACTAAAAAAGAAGTAATAAAAGCTAAAATATGTATAAACTGCTGTTGTTCTCATAATTACAGCGGCTAAAGTAGTTAATATTTTAAGAAATCAAAATTGTAGAATTAATTTTTTATAGTTTTTTTTGAAGTTTTAAAGATTTTATAGCAAAACTAACTTTACATTAGATAATCATTTATTTTTGAACAAAATTTTAATTATGTCTATATCGGTTGAAAGTATTTCTAAACTTTATGGCGCTCAAAAAGCGTTAAACCATGTTTCCTTTAAAGTTGACAAACCTGAAATTGTTGGTTTTTTAGGGCCTAATGGCGCCGGAAAATCAACCATGATGAAAATTTTAACCACTTACGTACAACCTAACAAAGGAGATGCTCAGGTAAACGGACACGATATAAATACCGATAAACAAAACGTTCAACAAAGTGTTGGCTACTTACCGGAACACAATCCGTTGTACCTGGATATGTATATTAAAGAATACCTTGCTTTTAATGCCGGTATCTATAAAGTTTCTAAGGAACGCATTGGTGAGGTGATAGAACTTACCGGCCTAACACCTGAGGTACATAAAAAAATAGGACAACTCTCAAAAGGTTATCGCCAACGTGTAGGATTAGCAACAGCCCTCCTACACGATCCGGACGTTTTAATATTAGACGAGCCTACTACCGGACTAGACCCAAACCAATTGGTGGATATCAGAGACCTCATTAAATCCATAGGCAAGACTAAAACGGTGTTTCTTTCTACTCATATCATGCAGGAAGTTGAGGCTATGTGCGACCGCGTGATCATTATAAACAAAGGTGAAATAGTAGCCGATAAAAAACTATCCGAATTACGTGAAGAAAAAGAACAAACCGTCATTGTGGAGTTTGATTATCGTGTTGAAGATGCCTTTTTAAAACAACTTCCAAAAGTTAAAAAGGTTGTTAATACCCATGACTTTGTTTACGAAATCACGTTTAGCACCTCTAAGGATATGCGTTCTTATGTTTTCGATTTTGCACATGATAATCAGTTAAAAATTCTTCAACTCAATCAAAAAAATGCCAGTTTGGAAAGTTTGTTCAGGGAACTTACTAATAACTAAATAACCTCATTTTTACATTAAATTATATAAATCTCTTTTTAGAAGTAACTATTGCTTTAAATTGGTTAACCAATTTTGTGATTTATAAAAAAACCATGACAAATATCATCTTTACAACAATAATGGCGTATTAATTTTGTACCGTATTAAATTTAAATTAAATAGGGGAGATACTTAATTAATAAATGTGTAATAGAGTATCTTTGTACAACAACAAACAGGTATAATGAGCAAAGGAATTTATGTCGCTACCATAGAACCCAATAGTGGCAAATCGGTAGTGGTTCTTGGCCTAATGCGTATGCTTTTAGGTAAAACTGCTAAAGTGGGTTACTTCAGACCCATTATTGAAGATGTTGAAGCCGGAGAAATGGACAACCATATTAGCACGGTAATTTCCCACTTCGATATTGATATCAATTACAAAAAAACATTCGCCTATACCAGAAGCGAGGTATTAGACTTATACAATCAGGGAAAGTCCGGTGATGTTATTGATGAGATCATTAAAAAATATAAGCGTTTGGAAGAACGTTTTGATCTGGTCTTAGTTGAAGGTACGGATTTCTCTCATGAAAACTCCAGCCTGGAATTAGATATCAATATGCTGATATCGAAAAATCTGGGATTACCCGTTATTATTGTTTTACACGGTGATGGCAAAAAGAAAAAGGAAATTGTTGATAGTGTGCAGTTAGCCCATGACACCTTTAAGGAAGAGGTGGATGTGCTTTCCATTATGACCAATAAGGTGGATGAAGATGATGTTGACACTTTAAAATTGCAGCTTCAAAAACGTATTAACGGCGATACCGATATAACGGTCATTCCTAAAATAAGAAGTCTGGCAAGCCCGACTTTAAAAGAAATTGTCAGAGCACTTGATGCCAAAGTCCTGTTTGGAAAAGATATGATCAATAATCAGGTGGAGAATTTTGGAGTTGGCACCATGCAACTACGAAATTACCTGACTAAACTAAGGGACGGCTCATTGGTAATCACTTCCGGTGACAGGGCAGACATTATATTGGGGGCATTACAGGCCAATATCTCTAAAAATTACCCAAAAATCTCAGGTATTGTTTTAACCGGCGGTTTGCTTCCTGAAGAGTCGATCTTGAAATTAATTGAAGGACTTTCAAGTGTGGTTCCTGTTATTAGTACCAGTGGTGGTACATTTTCAGTTGCCAATGCTATTGGAAAAGTAAAATCCAGAATCTACGCTGAGAATTCGGAAAAAATCAGAACTTCAATTTCTACATTCGAAAAGCATGTAGATACTGATAAGCTGGCAGAACGATTGATTACCTTCCAGTCTGATATTTTTACTCCAAGAATGTTCCAGTACAACCTGTTACAAAGCGCCTTAAAAGACAAAAAACATATTGTTTTACCGGAAGGTTATGACGAGCGTATACTAAGAGCTACGGCAAGATTGGTAAACTCTCAGGTGGTTGACATCACTTTAATTGGTGAACGTGAAAAAATTCAAGCGCGTATTGAACAATATGATATTCCTTTAGACTTGAATGATGTAAACACCGTGTTCCCTACGGAATCCGAACATTTTGACGATTATGTAGATACACTGTACGAGCTTAGAAAACACAAAGGTGTAAACAAACAAATGGCTCAGGATATGATTTCCGACGTATCTTATTTTGGAACCATGATGATTCACAAAGGGCATGCCGACGGTATGGTTTCGGGAGCCGCACATACTACGCAACACACCTTGCGTCCTGCGCTTCAGTTCATTAAAACAAAACCCGGATGTAAAATTGTTTCTTCCGTATTCTTTATGTGTTTGGAAGATCGGGTATCTATTTTTGGTGATTGTGCCATCAACCCGAACCCTAATGCAGAACAATTGGCTGAAATAGCCATTTCTTCAGCTCGAACAGCCAAAAATTTTGGAGTTGAACCTAAGGTCGCTATGTTATCCTATTCGTCAGGAGCCTCAGGTAAAGGTGAAGATGTAGATAAAGTTAGAAAAGCCACGGAAATTGCAAAAGGCATAGCACCTGATCTAAAAATAGAAGGCCCTATTCAGTATGATGCTGCTGTAGACAAACGCATTGGTAAAAGTAAATTACCGGATTCAGAAGTGGCTGGCGAAGCCAGTGTTTTGATCTTTCCGGATTTAAATACAGGAAATAATACCTATAAAGCAGTACAACGAGAAACCGGAGCTTTAGCAATAGGCCCAATGCTGCAAGGTTTAAACAAACCGGTTAACGATCTAAGTAGAGGTTGTACTTCCGATGATATATACAGCACCGTAATAATAACTGCCATTCAGGCCCAAGAACTGTAATCATGCAAGTACTCGTATTAAATTCAGGTAGTTCGTCTTTAAAATTCCAACTGTTCTCAATGCCTGAAGAACGTATTATTTGTTCCGGTCAAATTGAACGTATAGGTTTTGAAGATGCCATTTTTAAGTTTAAATCAAATGGTGAATCCATCGAGAAAGTAGCGCCTGTTAAAAACCACAAACAAGGACTCAAATTAGTAGCAGAACAGCTTTTAGACGCTAAAACCGGGGTTATTCAATCTCCTGATGATATCACCATTGTAGGCCACAGGGTGGTTCATGGCGGTAAGCATTTTAGTAATACAACGGTTATTACCGATGCAGTTAAAGACAAGATAAAGGCCTTATCCTCATTGGCTCCATTGCACAACCCGCCTAATTTAGAAGGTATAGAAGTAGCCGAGGAAGTTTTTAAAAATGCCGAGCAGGTGGCCGTATTTGACACGGCATTTCATCAATCCATTCCTGAACATGCCTATAAATATGCCATTCCAAATGAATACTTAGATAAGCACCATATCCGTTTATACGGATTTCATGGCACCAGCCATAAATACGTGTCTGAAAAGGCGAATGAATTCCTGGGGAAACAAGATTCAAAAATCATCACCATTCATTTAGGGAACGGTTGCAGTATGACAGCTGTAAAAAATGGCAAAAGTATAGATCATACCCTGGGGTTCTCACCCGTTAGCGGATTGATCATGGGAACGCGTTCTGGTGATGTAGATCCTGCTATTATATTCCATTTGGCCGAACGCCATGGTTTTGAATTGAAAGACATCAATAATATGCTTCAAAAGCAAAGCGGTATGTTGGGGCTAACCGGTTTTAGCGATTTACGTGAAATTGAAGCGGAAGCTGCTAAAGGCAACAAAGCATGTTTGCTGGCTTTAGACATGAATGCTTACCGAATTAAAAAATACATCGGTAGTTATGCAGCCATTATGAACGGATTGGATGCCATCGTATTTACAGCCGGTATTGGAGAAAATTCGGCAAGTATGCGTGAACGTATTTGTAAAGACATGGATTACTTAGGTATTGAATTGGATACTGAAAAGAATACTATACGCTCAAGCGAGATCAGAGAAGTTAATAAGGATTTGGCGCTGGTAAAAATTTTAGTGATCCCTACCAATGAAGAACTGGAAATTGCGAAACAGTCGGTCGCTTTATTCAAAAATTAAACGGCCCTTATAAAGCGCCTCAACATTAACCGTAGGAGGTTGGTTTTTAGAGATCACATTGCCAACACTACTGATAGTTCCCTGAATGGATTGTTGCGGATTTACAATCATATCATTAGTGCCGCGATGCCATAAGTTTATATTTTGAGCTAGGAGGTTTTCTCCTTCAAAACGCCCGTTACCCGACGCAAAAGTCACCTGCAAATTATTGGTATTACCGGATATAGAGCAATTAGATAAATTGTTAAAAACTAATCTAAACGTATCGTTATTAATTTGTAACCTAAAATTCCCGTTGGTAAAAGTATCGGGAGCATTAAAATCTTCAGACAAAATGGTTAAGTTAGGATAGGTTAAAACACCATCAGAACTTATATCATATTGAGTTGAGCTTCTTATTTCCGTAATATTGGGGGACGTAACAAACACTTTTGTAACACCATAATCACGCACAAAATTGCAGGTATTGTTATCGGTTAATATCAACTGACTATCAACTGTTTTAGCCGTTACATCATTTAATAGATTCTTACCCGTTTCAATAATCACTTTTTGAGTGGCATCTTCCTTTATTATCAATTCAATATCTCTATTGACCAGTATTTTATCAAAAGGATCAACCGCTACTTCCTGTTGCATAATGGCTCCTGTTTTTTGAAAGCAGTCATTGGCATGCTCGCCATCGCAAGTAAACATCAGAAATGCTATTACTATGTACTGTAGTTTTTTCACAATCTTATTCCTATTCCAAATTCAACAGCTTCCGCTTTAAATGCATGCGACTTTAAAGTCAATGCCCCAAACCACTTATTTCCAAAATAACGTTTCAAACCCACTCTCACATAGGTTCTCCCTTCAAAATCAAACGGATAATATACATAATATCCCAACTGGGTTACCAAACTCATTCTGTTTACAAACAACTCATGACCTGCAAACACCCCGACACGTTTAAAATCCTCATCTCCGGATAAATTATCCCCCGGAAAAGCCACACTCCTGTAATAAATGAATTCTTTTAAAAAGTTTGAAAAGAACACATCGGTCCCCAATTGCAGTGAGCTTTTTATATTGATACGCTTATCGGCATAAGCAGAAACCACATAAAATGGAAACTGCCCGCTACCCACAACATCACTTTCATTAACACCACTTCTAAATACCAGATTATACCTTACAGGCTCTGTAAACCTATTATCGTTTTCTTCTAAAGTGTATTGATATTCCGGATCTTCATCTTCAAGACTATAGGTTACGCCCAAATTTAATGTCACTGAATTAATACTGGTATTAGGTGCCTTAACATTGGCGTTGGAATAATGGATAAAAGACAATCCGCCTTGTAAACCAAACCTATCAAAAATACGTTCCTTTTTGTAATTGAGCATCACATAAGTACTGCTCATTAAACGGGTTCCAAAGGCATTATTCCTGAAATTGGTTTCTCTGTCATACGGATTAGTGGTTAACGCTATACCCTGCCCTACACGCATCATTAAATGTCTTTTAAAAAAATAGAAATTATAATGAGCGTAAAGCGAATAATTGTTGCCCAGCACATCATTCTTTAGATTTTGGTAGGCAAAAGACACACCGTAATCAGGATAATTATAACGTTGTTCCCAGGCTTTATAACCAAACGTTTTCTTATTCCAGCTTAGAATAGCACCTTCCGGATGTCCCTGAATTAAATGCAGGATATCATTGTTATGAAGTGCTATATTCCCCTTGAAATAATTAATGTCAAAATAGGAAGTATTCTGCTTTTCCTGAGCATAGGAAATACCACAAACAACAATTAAAAAGCAGGTTAAAAAACGCTTCATTAAGGGTATACTTATACCGCAAAAGTAATATATTAAGTTAAAACAATGCTGAAGCTATAGCCTTAACATTATCACTTTTGCCCATAGAATAGTAGTGCAAAACAGGCACTCCAAAATCTCTAAGCTCTTTAGATTGCTGAATGGCCCATTCAATACCCACTTGTCTTACAGCCTTATTATCTTTACACTTTTCAACCTCCTCAACTAATGCTTCCGGTAGGTCAATACTAAACACATGCGGTAACATTTGTAAATGACGTTTCACAGCCAATGGCTTTATTCCCGGAATAATGGGAATATCAATCCCCGCTTCTTTGGCCAGTTTTACAAACTCAAAGTATTTGGAGTTATCAAAAAACATTTGGGTGACCACATAATCGGCTCCCGCATCCACTTTTTCTTTTAATCGTTTTAAATCGGTTTGTAAAGAGGGAGCTTCCATGTGTTTTTCAGGATAGCCCGCCACACCAATACAAAAATCGGTTTTAAACTCGGTAGTGTTTTCCTCATGCAGGAACTTTCCATGATTCAAATCATTAATTTGAGATACCAGTTCACAGGCATATCTGTGCCCGCCCTTTGTTGGTTCAAAATACTTCTGATGTTTCATGGCATCGCCTCGTAAAGCCACCACATTATCAATCTCCAAATAATGGCAATCCACCAACATATATTCGGTCTCTTCCTTTGTGAAGCCTCCACAAATCAAATGCGGTACCGGATCAATATCGTACTTGTGCTTCAACGATACCGAAATCCCTAAAGTCCCCGGGCGCTTTCTAATGGTTTTCCTGTCTAAAAGTCCGTCTTTTTCAACATAAACATACTCTTCCCTTGAGGTGGTCACATCAATAAACGGCGGATTAAACTCCATTAACGGATCAATATTATTATACAAATCCTGGATATTTTTTCCTTTTACAGGTGTTACAATCTCAAACGAAAACAAGGTCTTTCCGTTGGCTTCTTTTATATGGTCTGTTACTTTCATAACTCGTTTTTGTCATTCCCGCGAAGGCGAGAATCTCTTCAATATTTTTTTTGGGCGTTACCCTAAGGGGTCGCGCTTTTCCCTATATCTTTTTCTTCAAAAAAGGATGCCGGTACAATCGCTAACGCAAGCTATTCAGCCAAATTAGGATGCAACCACTTTCTGGCTTTCTCTTTTGTGATGCCCTTTCTTTCGGCATAATCGGTTACCTGGTCATCGGTTATTTTTCCTAAACCGAAATATTTGGCTTCCGGATTAGCAAAATAGTACCCCGAAACCGCCGCAGCCGGCCACATCGCTAAACTTTCGGTTAAGATCACGCCTATGATCTTTTCAACCTCCAACAATTCCCAAATGGTTTCTTTCTCCAAATGATCAGGACACGCCGGATAACCGGGTGCCGGACGAATACCTTTATAGGTTTCCTTAATCAACTCTTCGTTAGTTAGATCCTCTCCTTCGGCATAACCCCAATGTTTGGTTCTTACCTGCTTGTGTAAATATTCAGCAAAAGCTTCTGCAAATCGATCTGCTATGGCCTGAGCCATTATAGCACTATAATCATCATCCTGGGCTTTATAGCTATCCGCTAATTCCTGTGCTCCAAATATCCCCACACAAAAAGCCCCCATATAATCGGTTAAACCGGAATCTTCCGGTGCCACAAAATCAGCTAAGGCATGATTAGGAACACCTTCGCGTTTCTTCAATTGCTGTCGCAAGGTTCTGAATATGGCTATTTCCTGCCCTTTCTTTTTAACAGAAATATCATCTTCATTTATAGTATTGGCTTCAAACAAGCCAAAAACTGCTTTAGGTTTTAGCAACTGTTTGGCCACAATTTCCCGGATCATGGTTTGCGCATCGTCATACAACTGTGTTGCCTGCTCACCAACTACATCGTCCTTTAAAATATCAGGGAACTTACCATGTAAATCCCAGCTTCTAAAAAACGGACTCCAATCAATATAAGGCAACAACTCTTTTAAACTTAATTGTTTTAGCATTTGAACACCCATTTCTTTAGGCTTCACTATGTTTGCTGCATCCCAATCAATTTTAAACTTACGCGCTCTGGCTTCACCAATTGAAATATACGATTTCTCCTTACCTCGCTTTAAAAATTTGGTTCTAAATTCATCATAATCTTTCTTCAGCTTAGCGACATATTCATTGACCGTTTGTTTGTTTAACAAGTCCCCAACAACAGTT
This sequence comes from Seonamhaeicola sp., assembly GCF_028281565.1. Classification (GTDB taxonomy): domain Bacteria; phylum Bacteroidota; class Bacteroidia; order Flavobacteriales; family Flavobacteriaceae; genus Seonamhaeicola. The sequence goes on along the minus strand of NZ_JANQJQ010000047.1, from coordinate 133,509 downwards.
ACAGCTCTGGAGGCATCATTTACATGAACTACGGCATTTTTGTATTGGATATCAATCTTAACCGCTGTATGTGCCTTAGATGTTGTAGCCCCACCAATAAGTAATGGAATATCCATATTTTCGCGCTCCATTTCCTTGGCCAGATACACCATTTCATCTAATGAAGGTGTAATTAATCCAGATAACCCAATAGCGTCTACATTCTCTTTTTTAGCAGCTTCAATAATTTTTTCAGGTGGCACCATCACCCCTAAATCAACTATCTCATAATTGTTGCAACCAAGCACAACACTAACAATATTTTTACCAATATCATGCACATCCCCTTTTACGGTTGCCATTAATATTTTACCTAAGGCCTGTTGTTCTTCCGACTTTTCCGCCTCTATAAACGGATTCAAATAAGCTACTGCCTTTTTCATCACCCGGGCCGACTTCACCACCTGCGGTAAGAACATTTTCCCATCACCAAACAAATCACCTACTACGTTCATACCAATCATTAAGTGGCCTTCAATAACTTCAAGAGGTCTTTCAGCTTCTTGTCTTGCTTCCTCAACATCCTCAACAATAAAAGCGTCTATACCTTTCACCAAAGCATGTGTAATTCTATCTTGTAATGGATTTTCACGCCAGGACAAATCAGCTGCCTTTTCAACCTTTGTGCCTTTTACGGTTTCTGCAAACTCTAATAAACGCTCCGTAGCATCCTCTCGTCTATCCAGAATCACATCTTCAACATGCTCTAACAGGTCCTTGGGGATATCGTCATATACTTCCAACATGGTTGGGTTTACGATTCCCATATTCATCCCTGCCTGAATAGCATAATATAAGAATACGGAGTGCATAGCTTCACGCACTACATTGTTCCCTCTAAATGAAAACGACACATTGCTGACACCACCACTTACGCTGGCATTCTCTAAATTTTGTCGCACCCAGCGCGTTGCTTCAATAAAATCAATGGCATTTTTACGATGCTCCTCCATACCGGTTGCCACCGGAAATACATTCAAATCGAAAATAATGTCTTCGGAAGGAAAGCCTACTTTATCCACCAAAACACGATAGGAGCGTTCGGCAATTTCAATTCTTCGCTCGTAATTATCCGCTTGTCCAACCTCATCAAAAGCCATCACAATGACCGCGGCTCCATAACGCTTTATTTGTTTAGCCTCCCAGATAAATTTCTCTTCACCTTCTTTAAGTGAGATAGAATTCACCACGCATTTCCCCTGAATCACCTGAAGCCCGGCTTCAATGATCTCCCATTTGGAGCTGTCTATCATAATCGGCACACGACAAATATCAGGTTCGGCAGCAATCAGGTTTAAGAATTTAACCATAGCCTCTTTACCGTCAATAAGGCCGTCGTCCATATTGATGTCGATAATCTGTGCACCACCATCTACCTGATGACGGGCTATATCTAAGGCTTCATCAAATTTCTCTTCCTTGATCAAACGCAAGAATTTACGGGAACCGGCCACATTGGTACGTTCGCCAATGTTTATAAAATTGCTGTTCTCGTTCAGGATCAGTGGTTCTAACCCTGATAAGCGCATGTATTTTGTTTGCTTAACTTTCATTATTTATAATGCTCTACCGTTGGAAATGGATCATAAAAATGGTGTAACAATGCTTTCCATTCCTTATACTGTTTTGATTTTCTAAATCCAATTTCATGGTCTTCTACAGTTTCCCAATGCACCAGTAAAATATATTTATCTTCTTGTTCTATACATTTTTTTAATTGATGTGACACATACCCTTTCATAGACGCTATAATCTTCTCAGCTTTTTGAAAATTAGCCTCAAATGCTTCCGACAATCCTTCTTTTATGTTTAATATGGCCACTTCCAGAATCAAAATTCACGCTATTACATAGACCCTTCAACTGCACTTCGACTAAGCTCAGTGTGACACGCTCAGAGTGACAAGTGGTCTGGGTTTGTATTTTGAAGCTATGTCCGCAATCACTTTTATATGATCTGGTGTTGTTCCACAGCAACCACCAATAATATTAATTAGATCTTTCTTTAAATATGCTTCAATCTGAGCACCCATTTCTTCAGGAGTTTCATCATATTCTCCAAAGGCATTAGGCAACCCTGCATTAGGATGTGCTGATACAGCAAAATCCGTTTTACCTGCAATCGCCTCTAAATGCGGTTGTAATAAATTAGCTCCCAAAGCACAATTAAATCCAACCGATAATAACGGAATGTGCGATACCGAAATCAAAAATGCTTCAGCCGTTTGACCTGATAAAGTACGTCCACTCGCATCCGTGATCGTTCCGCTTAACATCACCGGAATATCAATGCCCTTTTCTTCCTTAACTTCTTCTATAGCAAACAATGCTGCCTTAGCATTAAGCGTATCAAACACGGTTTCTACTAATAGTATATCAACACCACCATCCACCAAGGCCTCTGCCTGCTGCTTATACGCTATTCTTAACTCATCAAAAGTCACAGCACGATACCCGGGATCATTAACATCCGGTGACATACTGGCTGTCCGGTTTGTCGGTCCCATGGCCCCTGCCACAAAACGAGGTTTGTGAGGTTCTTTCTTGGTGAACTCAACGGCCACCTCCTTAGCTATTTTAGCTGATTCATAATTAAGCTCATACACCAAATCTTCCATCTGGTAATCAGCCATAGCGATGGTTGTTCCCGAAAAGGTATTGGTTTCAACTATATCTGCCCCGGCTTCAAAATATTTAGCATGAACTGCCTTAATAGCTTCGGGTTGGGTTATAGATAACAAATCATTATTACCCTGTAATGGTATAGGGTAATCTTTAAAGCGCTCGCCTCTAAAGTCTTCTTCTGTGAACTTATAGGCCTGTAGCATGGTACCCATAGCACCATCCAGCACTAAAATACGATCCTGTAAAGCTTGTTTAATGTTTGACATTTTCTTCTTTTTTACACCTACAAGGTTAGCGAAACCTTGCAGAATTATACAAATGTCATCAAGAAAAGTAAAAATACTATTCGTTATCTGTCCGCTAAGTTCCTGAAATACACGTCGACACAGCTCAGTGTAAAAATTCAGGACAGGCGGTAGAACGTAGCACCTTTCCCGAAAAAGGTTCGGGAGGTTGCCAAGGTTTCATTGGGTCTAGTCCCTCTACCTTTCTTGATAACACTATTACGTTTATGAACTCACACCTATTAAGGTGTACAAAAATAACAACTATATTTTTGTTATCCTTATCCTGCAAGGTCTTTTTTGACCTTACAGGTATAATTCCATTTTCAAACAGGCATACCTACAAGGTTTCAAAACCTTGCAGGAACTATTTATTCAAATAAATCCGATGACAAATAACGATCGCCTCTATCACAAATCACAGAAACAATAACCCCTTCATCAATAGATTCGGCTACTTTTAATGCACAAAATACCGATCCCCCACTGCTCATCCCTGCAAATACCCCGGCTTCTTTAGCTAACCTTTGGGTAGTTGCTCTGGCATCTGCTTCCGTAACTTCAATAACCTCATCTACCTTACTTCTGTCAAAAAATTTCGGCACATATTCCTCAGGCCATTTTCTGATTCCGGGAATCCGGGAATTATCGTCGGGCTGAGCCCCAACAATAGTCACCTCTTTATTTTGCTCCTTTAAATACGTCGATACACCCATAATGGTTCCTGTGGTTCCCATGGCGGACACAAAATGCGTTATCTTACCTTCGGTTGCTTCCCAGATCTCAGGGCCCGTAGTTTTATAATGCGCCATCCAGTTGTCATCATTTTCAAACTGATTTAAAAGGGTATACCCTTTTTCATCTCTCAATTTAAAAGCCAGATCCCTGGAGCCTTCAATACCTATATCCGATGACGTCAAAATAACTTCAGCACCATAGGCCCTCATGGTTTTCACCCGTTCTTCAGTTGAGTTTTCAGGCATGATCAACACCATATTCACTTCTAAAAGACTGGCTATTAATGCCAGTGCTATCCCTGTATTTCCACTGGTAGCTTCAACCAGGGTACCTCCTTTTTTAATATCACCACGTTTCAACGCTTCATTGATCATATTAAAAGCAGGCCGGTCTTTTACACTACCTCCGGGATTATTGCCTTCTAATTTTAAAAAAAGCTTTACACCTTCTTTCGACACCAAATGACTGGCATCCACTAACGGGGTATTACCAATAAAATCTAAAACTGTTTTATCGTATGCCATTCTTCTTAGGTCTGATTTTTATTTCGGTTTGATAGGTCACTAAAGAGTTTTCAGGAACCGATTGGGTGATCCATACATTAGCTCCAATAATACTGTTGGCGCCTATGGTGATATCTCCTCCTAAAATAGTGGCATTTGCGTAAATGCACACATTATCCTCAATAGTAGGGTGCCGTTTGGTAGAAGCTAAACTCTTTGCTACTGAAATACCACCCAAGGTAACCCCTTGATATATTTTTACATGCTTACCAATGATTGAGGTTTCCCCAATTACGATTCCCGTTCCATGGTCAATGTAGAACGACTCATCGATAGTCGCTCCGGGGTGAATGTCAATCCCCGTAATACCATGAATATATTCACTCATCATCCTTGGCAAAATAGGAACTTTCAATTTGTAAAGTGCATGACTTAACCTGTAAACTGAAATGGCATGAAAACCGGGATACGCCAAATATATCTCCTGCAAATTGTAGGATGCCGGATCATTATTTTCAAAAGCAACAGCATCCAGATCTAACACTCTTCTAATCTCGGGCAGACCGTCTTTAAATTGAGACCAAATTTGTTCGGCATTATCAACAGACAGCTTATCAAGCACTTTTAAAAAGGTTTTTTCTAAATAAGCCTCATGCTCTATCATTTGTTGTTCATCGAACAGTGCATAAAACAATCTTTTAGTAAATGTCTTCGCTGTATCTTTTAAACAAACGTTATAACTTTTCATCTGTTTATTTTTATTGTTTTTTTTATTTGTCATACTTCGACTAAGCTCAGCACAGGAATGTAATTCGCCATTAAAAATTTCAAATCCTAAAAGTAAAACTTATCTTTTAATCTCTTTATTAATTAAAACATAAAATCCTGCAAGGTTCAAAAAACCTTGCAGGAATAAATTATTTAGGCAAGGTGACTATTAATTAATAGCCTGAACTACTGCTTTTGGCGCTTCCTTTCTTGAACCGTCAAAACCATCAATACCACTTACAGTTGTGTATTTTAATACATGACGCTTACCGGGATTGATGATTCTATAGGCCGCCTGACACATCAGCGTAGCCTCATGGAAACCACATAAAATCAACTTTAATTTCTCCGGATAGGTATTGACATCCCCTATGGCAAATATTCCCGGGATATTGGTTTGATAGTTTAAGGTATTATCCACCTTTATCGCATTCTTCTCAATCTCTAAGCCCCAACTTCCAATTGGCCCCAGCTTGGGAGACAACCCAAACAACGGAATAAAATGGTCTGTTTCAATAGCAAACGACTCACCTTCTTTGGTCACCGTAAGCGACTCTATTTTACCATCACCATGTAAACCGGTAACTTCCGCAGGGGTAATCAGGTTAATTTTATTCAGCAATGTTAACTCTCTAACCTTTTCAACCGAATCCAAAGCCCCTCTAAACTCATTTCTTCTATGAATAAGCGTTACTTCAGAAGCTACATCGGCCAGGAAGATACTCCAGTCTAAGGCAGAATCGCCGCCTCCTGAAATCACTACACGCTTATTTCTATAAATCTCCGGGTCTTTAATCATGTACTCAACCCCTTTATCTTCATAATCTGCCAGTCCTTCGATAGCAGGTTTGCGCGGTTCAAACGATCCTAAACCACCTGCAATGGCTACCACGGGCGCATGGTGTTTTGTTCCTTTATTTGTGGTAACTATAAATGACCCATCTTCCAGTTTTTCTATGGTTTCAGCTCTTTCACCTAAAGTAAATCCGGGTTCGAACTGTTTTCCCTGCTCTAATAGGTTTTTTGTCAGATCGCCTGCCAATATCTCCGGGAACCCGGGAATATCATAAATAGGCTTCTTTGGATAAATTTCCGAACATTGGCCGCCAGGTTGCGGTAAGGCATCAATTAAATGACACTTTAATTTTAACAAACCTGCTTCAAACACGGTAAACAATCCAGTAGGTCCGGCTCCGATTATCAGTATATCAGTTTTAATCATTTCGTTTTTCTTTTTTCTATTAATTTTTTTGTGACTTCATTGAGCGTTTCCACTTTTTCCTCAAAGTCACCTTTTAGTGTTTTTCTGTATTCGTTTAAATTTTTTACCAAATCATCCACATGCTCCGGAATCACGTCCTCAAAAAATTGCCTCAAGCGCTTGGCTGTTGTTGGTGATTTTCCATTGGTACTGATCGCCACTTTTACATGGCCCTTGGTTACAATACCACCCATGTAAAAATCACATAACGGCGGATTATCTGCTACATTCACCAATACACTTTTCTTCCTGCAATGCTTATAAACCTTTTCGTTTACTTTAGGCTTATCGGTTGTTACTACTACAATATGCTTTCCCTTTAAAAAGCTTTTTTTGTATTTTGACTTTACCAGGGTAACATCGCCTTGCTCCGCTAAAGCTATAGTACCTTCCCTAAACATGGGAGACACCATGGTTACCTTTGCATCCGGACTGGATTTTAATAAAAAAGTGAGTTTTTCCTCGGCAACGTACCCGCCTCCAACAATCAGCACGTGCAGCTGCTTTACCTTTAGGAAAACAGGGTATAAATTATTACGCTCCATGGGTCCTAATTTAAAATTGCTCCTTAACGCTCTCGTAAATGGATGTTAGTGTAACACGATGATTCACAACCTCGCCAATGACAATAATTGCCGGGGAGGTCAATTGCTTTTCAGCAACAATGGTTTCAATAGTTTTAACGGTACCAACCCCTATCTTTTCATTATCTCGTGTTCCATTTTGAATAATGGCAACAGGTGTATCTTGTTTGTTTTCATTTGAAAACACTTTAACAATCTCTCCAAGCTTATGCATCCCCATAAGGATGACCACTGTAGCGGTAGACTTTGCCGCCAACACCACATCGTCTGATAACAGATGATTTTTTGTGGTTCCCGTAATCACCCAGAAACTTTCGGATGCCCCGCGTCTTGTTAACGGGATGCCCTGATAGGCCGGCACGCCAATTACCGATGAAATTCCGGGTACCACAGCCGTTTCCAAACCAAATGGCTTAACAAAGTCAATTTCCTCAGCGCCTCTTCCAAAAATAAAGGGATCACCTCCTTTAAGTCGCACCACATGCCCCTTTTCTTTAGCCTTTGCAACAATAAGCTCGTTTATTTGCTCCTGTTGAAAGGCATAACATCCCTTACGTTTACCCACAAAAATAAGCTCTGCCGCTTCCGAAGCATAGTTGAGCAAACTTTCGTTGATCAATGCATCGTACAGGATCACGTTGGCAGATTCAATGGCCTTAATGGCTTTAAGGGTAATTAAATCTTCGTCTCCCGGACCAGCACCTACAACCGTTAATTTTGGGGTAATCAAACGCATCAATTTGTCTTTTAAACAGCTTCCTTTTGAACTGCACTTAATTCTGATTCTCTATAAGCTCTTACTTTTTGTAAAAAGTCAGCAGCAGCAGCAATATATTTTGAAGCAAAATCCTGTGAAGGTGCAAATTTATTGATTTGATATGCTAAATCAGCAAAAGAACCGTCCAATTTTATTGTTCCGCTTTCAACAAACAATTCATCAAATTGTTTAATGATCCCTGCATGCGTATTGGTCTTCTTATTCTCCGCAGTTAATAAAGCCTTCGCCGTATTCACCATAGAGCTATATGCATGATAAATAGCACCGGAATACACACCATTATTGGCAGATTCTTTGGCATTTTCAATCTTTTCTTCGCTTTCAAGGAATAAGGTTGCCACTAAATCAATTACCACGCCGGCACACTCACCAACACCTATTTCCTTAACATATTTCTCTTCATTACCCCAATCGATAAAATCCGATTCCGATAAATTCGATACATCCTGTAAATCCTGAAGGAAGTCATAAAAGTATCTTTCTCCTTTCTCTTTGTAGTAATCTACAAATAACTTCCCACCTGAATTAGCTTCATAATCATCTAATATTCTGCGTAAGGCTTCCGGTCCTCGCTTACTCGGTACTTTAACAACCTTGTCAGCAAACACGCCGTTTCCATCGCCTAAGTTACCACCGCCAAGCAGTACCTGTAACGCAGGAGCCACCAATTTATCCGGTGTACGAACAGACATCCCCTGGAAACCAATATTAGCCATATTGTGTTGTCCACAGGCATTCATACAACCACTGATCTTAATGACCAGGTCTTCATTACTTAAATATTGTGGATATTCGGCTTTAATAACACGCTCCAACTCATCAGCAATACCTGTACTACTTGCAATACCTAAATTACAGGTATCTGTTCCCGGACAAGCTGTAATATCAACTGCTTTGTTATAACCTGCCTCCACAAAACCTAATTTTTCCAACTCAGTATAGAAAAATGGTACCAATTCCTCTTTCACGAAAGGAATTACAATATTTTGACGCAGTGACAAACGGATCTCACCAGCTGCATAATTCTCAACTAAATCAGCCAATAATCTGGCTTTATCAGTATAGAAATCTCCTAACAATACTTTAATACCGATAGCTACATACCCTTCCTGTTTTTGAGGGATCAGATTGGTTGACTTCCATATTTCGAAAGCCGCCTGATCTTTAATTTCCACTTCAGGAATCTTAGTAACTTCTACCGGAGTCGATGCTTCATACGCATCGGCATCAATCGGTACCGATTTTAATTCAATCGCATTTTGCTCAGCATCAACTAACGTTTTAAAGGCTTCTAAACCAATGTCCTTTATTAAGAATTTCATACGGGCTTTGGCACGACTTTTACGTTCTCCGTGACGATCGAAAATTCGTAATACACCTTCCATGATTGGAATGATCTTATCGGTTTCCACAAAATCATAAAGCACATCCGCCTGACGTGGTTGCGAACCCAGTCCACCACCAATCATCACTTTAAACCCGCGAGTACCATTTTTTAGTTTAGCAATAAATCCTAAGTCATGCATGTATGATAATCCGGTATCTTCATCAGTTGATGAGAACGACACTTTAAACTTACGTCCCATTTCCTGACAGATAGGATTTCTTAAAAAGAACTTGTACAATGCATCGGCATATGGTGATACATCAAACGGTTCATTAGGGTCGATACCTGCCGTTTCACTGGCTGTAACATTACGTACCGTGTTACCACAGGCTTCACGTAACGTCACGTCATCACGTTCTAATTCTGCCCAAAGTTCCGGTGTTCTGTTCAAATCCACATAGTGAATTTGAATATCCTGACGTGTGGTAATGTGTAACCGTCCTCTGGAATATTCATCCGATACATCAGAGATCCTGTGTAACTGGTTACTCTTTACTTTCCCGTAAGGTAACTTGATACGGATCATCTGAACGCCTTCCTGACGCTGCCCATATACACCTCTTGCCAAACGAAGACTTCTGAATTTTTCTTCGTCAATTTTACCGTTGTTGAATAGCTCAATTTTATTGGCTAATTCAATAATATCTCTTTCAACAATCGGGTTTTCTATTTCTGATCTAAAACTTTGCATGACTCCCTGTTCTTTCCCTGCGGAAAGTAATTTTTAGTGTTTTCCTTTTTTCTTTTTCCGATTCTTTTTAGTCTTTCCGGCAGACTTTTTTTATTGGATAAATCCAGCTCCAACCGTACTATTGGATTGCGAATCGATGATGATAAACGATCCGTTGGTACGGTGGTTTCTAAACTTATCGTAAAAAATAGGTTTATTAAGCCTAAAACTTACTTTAGCAATATCGTTCATGCCTAAGCCTGAAACGTTTTCCTCTATTCCTGTGTAATCAGGATTAATTTTATGGTGGATGGTATCTACCTTAGCCAATACTTTATTGATGCCGTGTTGTACCACATATTTGGCGCCCGGTGTTAATTGTTTTGAATCCATCCAACATACATTGGCAGTAAACTGCTTTTCAATAGTTGGCAAATCGCCTACTTTAACGATCATATCACCGCGACTCACATTGATATCATCTTCCAAAGTGATGGTTACAGACGAACGTCTTGATGCCGTCTCGAATTTTTCGTCGTAAAAATAGATATCCTTGATCTTCGATTTCGTTTGTGATGGCAACACCACAACCTCATCGCCTACACTTAAATTTCCACCGTACACCTTACCTGCATAGCCTCTGAAATCATGGAATTCTTCCGTCTTCGGGCGAATGACATACTGCACCGGGAAACGTGGTGTTCCTATATTAAAGATATCGGCCTTATCCAATTTCTCTAAGTGCTCTAACAAAGATTCGCCTTCGTACCAGGGCATGTTATCTGACCTGTTCACTACGTTATCACCTTTTAACGCACTAACCGGAATAAATGAAATGGTTTGATCCTGGTAATCACGCTTACTCATTAGTTCTTCAAAATCAGCTTTAATTTTGTTATAAACGTCTTCCGAATAATCTACCAGATCCATTTTATTAATAGCCACTACAATGTCTTTAATACGTAACAGGTTATTAATAAAGAAGTGACGGTTTGTTTGCTCGATCACCCCTTTTCTGGCATCAATTAAAATGATTGAGGCCTGTGATGTTGAAGCCCCGGTAACCATGTTTCTGGTATACTCAACGTGTCCCGGAGTATCCGCAATGATGTAACTTTTATTTTTTGTTGAAAAGTAAATATGAGCCACATCAATGGTGATCCCTTGTTCTCTTTCGGCAACTAATCCATCTGTAGCCAAAGAAAAATCCAGGTAATCATACCCACGTTGCTTACTGGTTTTTTCAATAGCTTCAAGCTTATCTGTAGTTAATGATTTTGTATCATACAGAATACGACCTATCAAGGTACTTTTCCCGTCATCTACACTACCTGCTGTTGCAATTTTTAATACTTCCATTTTAGTTTTGGCCTCCTTAAAAAGGACTTTTATTTATTTTAGACCCTTCGACTGCGCTCAGGGTGACATTTAATATTTAACTTCGAACTTTGTACTTTAGAAATACCCTTGTTGTTTACGTTTCTCCATAGCGGCTTCCGAACGCTTGTCATCAATTCTGGCACCGCGTTCCGAAATGGAAGAATCTCTAATTTCTTCAACCACTTTAGAAATAGTAGCCGCTTCAGATAATACCGCCGCGGTACAACTCATATCGCCTACGGTTCTAAAACGTACCATTTCTTCAATGACTTCTTCCTCTTCATCTCTGTAAACCACACCGTCTTCTGCAGACCAGATCAATCCGTCTCTTAAGAACACTTTACGTTTATGAGCGAAGTATATCGATGGGATCTCAATATCCTCTTTCTCTATATAAGACCAAACGTCTAATTCTGTCCAGTTAGAAATTGGGAACACACGTACGTTTTGTCCTAATTCAATTTCTCCGTTCAACATATCAAACAACTCCGGTCTTTGGTTTTTCTCGTCCCATTGTCCGAAATCATCACGAACCGAGAAAATACGCTCTTTAGCTCTTGCTTTTTCCTCATCTCTACGGGCACCACCAATACAGGCATCAAATTTGAACTCTTCAATAGCATCCAGAAGCGTGGTAGTTTGCAGCATGTTTCTACTGGCGTAACGACCCGATTCTTCTTTTACTTTTCCCTGGTCAATAGAATCCTGTACATTACGTACTATCAATTCCAACCCAAGTTCTTCAACCAAACGGTCTCTAAATTCAATCGTTTCAGGGAAATTATGGCCCGTATCAATATGCATTAAAGGAAAAGGGATCTTTGCCGGGTAAAACGCTTTTTGCGCCAACCTTACCAGTGTAATGGAATCCTTTCCTCCGGAAAATAATAATACCGGTCTTTCAAACTGAGCCGCTACTTCTCTGATAATGTAAATGGCTTCGTTCTCTAGTGCGTTAATGTATGACGTATCTTTCTTCATAATAAAAGCCCCTCCTAACCTCCCCAAAGGGGAGGGATTCTTACTCGGGGAAGCAAGAATATTTATTATTTATTTTATTTTCTTAATATCATTTATGTTTACTGGCTACTGCTACTGTTTACTGCACACTACTACTATGCATGTAACCCACACTCTCTGTTTGCCAATGCTTTTGTTGGATCGAAATATTTAAATTCGTTTGGTAAATTGTTTTCTTCTAAATAACTGTCTAATTTCTCATCAGACCAATAATAAAACGGGCTCACTTTTAAAACGCCATCGGCACTTAAGCTAAAAATATCAATGCTGTTTCTAAAAGCGGTTTGTCCCTGGCGCAGGTTTGTAAACCATACTTTTGGCTTATGCTCTTCCATAGCACGTCTGAAAGGCTCTAACTTCACTTGTTCCGTAAACTCAGCATGTTTAGGATCATCCACACCTGGGATCCCTAAGACCACATCCCTGTGTGCCGACGTTTGTTTTGGCACATATAAGAATACATTCAGGTTCAGGTCATTGATCACCTCTTCTGCATGTCTATAGGTGTTTGGCGTATTATAACCAGTATCGCACCATACTACAGGAATATCAGACACCTCGGCATTTACGGCGTGCAAAATAGCCGCTTCGTAAGGTCTGAAATTGGTAGTTACCACCGCTTCATTACTTAACTCAATGGCTTTTTTTATGATATCGGCCGGTGAAGCGTCTTTTAATGCCTTGTTCAGTTCTTGTATTTGGTCTTCTTTAAACATATCTTTTTTTATTATTTGCCCCATTTAATGACATTCCACACACGTTCGTGAAAAAAGTATAAGATCAGCTTTGTCACAAAATCTACGGACGCTATAGAGGCTGCAAGCGATATCTTCCCGGTTAAAATATAGGAAACCACCAAAGTATCTAAAGTCCCTACTACCCTCCAGCTAAGTGCTTTGGCAACACTTCGGATCGGTTTTTCACCTGCACTGTCTTCTTTATAAGTAGATTTCTCCTTACCTTTCAATATCATTTGCGCTATCATTTGTCGTTTTATTATATTAATCCTATCAATTTAATAGGGATTACAAAAGTAATACTTTTTATTACATAACAAGCAACATTAACAACTTTTTAGAATAATGGTATATTTTTCGGGTAATTGACCTAAAATATGCAGCTAATTCTTAAAATTTTAGGAATCTTTCAAGGCTAAATCCGCTAAAGTGGTGTTTCTGAAGACCTTCAAAGTGCTGTCACGCACTTCTATCATTAACCTATGGACACTGCACTCATGTTCATCCGGACAGTCATCACATTTCTCATAATAGTTCAGGCTCACACAGGGCACCATGGCTATGGGGCCTTCCAAAACACGCATCACATCGGTCATTTTTACTTCGGATGGTTGACTACGTAAATAGTAGCCACCGTGCTTTCCTTTTTTAGAGCCCAAAATTCCGGCTTTCCTCAGGGTAAGTAAAATGCTTTCTAAAAACTTCTGCGGAATGTTTTCGCTACTGGCAATTTCTCCCACACGAACCGGCATATCGCCTTCGTTTCTGGCTATAAAGGTTAAAGCCTTTAGTCCGTATTTGGTTTTTTTAGATAGCATGTTGCTAATATAGATAAATTATTTATCCCACTCAACTAACAACTCACTCATGATCACACAATCGCCTCTTAACAGTACTCTATCATTTTCTATCACTTCACAGGCCACCACCCCACCTCGCTTTGAGGCCTGATAACCAACAACGGTTTTCTTTGCTAATTTTTGGCTCCAATAGTTTGCCAGATAACAGTGGGCAGACCCCGTTACCGGATCTTCATTAATACCATAATCAGGTGCAAAAAACCTGGATACAAAGTCGAACGCACTATCATCAGATTTTGCCGTAACAATAAACTTGCTTTTAGGATGTTCAAGTAAGGTATTGAAATTAGGCTGAAGTGCTCTTAAAACCGAATCACTCTCTAACTCCGCCAAATACCATTTACCATCCTCTGAAATAGCAACGGGTTTTTCATTCAAAGCGGATTCCAACAAGGCATCACTTTGCCCGATATCCGTTAATTTACCTATTGGAAAATTCATCTCTAACAGGGTTCCGGATCTTTTCACGGTAAGAATCCCACTCAGGGTATTAAACTCCAGTACTTCCGTTTCAACATTATATTTATCGAATAAAACTTTGGCTGTAGCCAGGGTGGCGTGACCGCATAATTCTATTTCTACTTCCGGTGTAAACCATCTCAGTTGATATACGCCATCTTCTAAATACACAAAAGCGGTTTCAGACAGGTTCATCTCTTGGGCAATATCAATATATTGTTCATCAGTAAGTGGTTTTTCCAACACACAAACCGCTGCGGGATTGCCCTTAAAAGGCATATCTGTAAATGAATCTACTGTAAAAAGTCTCATCTTAGATAGTGTTTAATGCTTGTTCAATATCGGCTATAATATCATCTATATGTTCTAACCCTAAAGAACAACGTACCGTTCCGTCTGTTATCCCTACAGCAGCCTTTACTTCCGGTTCCACCTTGGCATGCGTAGTACTTGCCGGGTGGGTCACAATAGTTCTTGTATCTCCTAAATTAGCAGATAATGAACACATTTTGATGTTGTCAAAGAAATTGCGACCGCCTTCTATACCACCTTCTACTTCAAAGGCCACAATACTACCTCCTAAACGCATCTGTTTTTTAGCAACCTCATACTTGGGATGCGACTTTAAAAACGGGTATTTCACCCATTTCACTTTAGGATGGGCTTCTAAATAGGAAGCCAGTTTTAAGGCATTGTCACAATGTTTTTCCACCCTAACGGCTAAGGTTTCCAAAGACTTGGATAATACCCAGGCGTTAAACGGACTCATAGCCGGTCCCGTAAGCCTTGAGAACAAATAAATCTCACGGATCAACTCCTTGCTACCAACCGTAATACCACCAAGCACACGCCCTTGACCGTCCATTAATTTAGTAGCGGAATGTATCACTAAATCAGCACCATGTTTTATAGGGTTTTGCAAATAGGGTGTAGCAAAACAATTATCGATCACCAGTAACAAATCGTGCTTTTTGCAAATAGCACTTAAATATTCTAAATCCAAGACATCAACTCCGGGGTTTGTCGGGGTTTCGGCATAAATAAACTTGGTATTTGGCTGTATTAAGCTTTCAACCGTTTCAATGGCATTGATGTTGAAATAAGAACATTCAATATTCCATTTTGGAAAATACTTGGTGAACAAACCATGGGTAGCTCCAAATACCGAACTGCAGGACACCACGTGGTCTCCGGCATCCAGCAAGGTAGCAAATGTTGAAAACACCGCAGCCATACCACTGGCAAATGCAAAACCGGCTTCCGCACCTTCCATGGCACACACTTTATCTACAAATTCATTGACACTGGGGTTGCTGTATCTACTGTACAGATCTCGTTGCTTTTCTTCTGCAAAAGACGCCCGCATTTCCTCGGCATCCTCAAATACAAACCCGGAGGTTAAATACAAAGGTGCCGAATGTTCCGAAAACTGTGTGGTTTCAGACTGGATGCGGATGGCTTCCGTTTCAAAATGTTTTTTCTTGCTCATTTTTCTCATTTTGACCTGTAAGGCTTACACAACCTTGTAGGTCTCTTTTTGTTTTTTCCCGTTTTCTTATTTATAGATTCCCGCCTTCGCGGGAATGACAGTTTCAAAGGATACCTCGATGCCTTACATCGAGGAGTTCATTCTCAATTTATATGTTTTGACAATCTTAATATATCACCAAACACCCCTCTTGCCGTTACTTCAGCACCTGCTCCGGCACCCTGGATCACGATGGGTTGCTCGCCATAACTTTCCGTAAATATCTCGAAAATAGCATCCGAGCCTTTTACATGGCCCAGAGTACTGTCTTCCGGTATGGATACCAGTTTCACTTCCAGGTTACCTTTATCCTGGGACAGGTCACCTGACAAATCGCCTACATAACGCAACACATAGCCTGCCTTCTGGTCATCTTTGATCTTTTGATATTGTGCATCCAACACCTCCAGCTGACTTAAAAACTCTGCCACTGAAATATCGCGATAGGCTTCCGGGATCAAATTCAATACGGAGACATCCTCAAACTCATTTTGCAGATCCAGTTCTCTTGCCAGAATGAGTAACTTTCGTGCCACGTCATTTCCGGAGAAATCTTCGCGAGGATCCGGCTCGGTAAAGCCTTTGTCAATGGTTTCCCGAACGATGGTACTAAAAGGCTTATCCTGCACCGAAAAATTATTGAATAAATAACTCAACGTCCCTGAAAAGACCCCTCTGATACGCGTAATATTCTCACCCGACTCGTGCAATAATTTGATCGTGTCAATCAATGGCAATCCGGCGCCAACTGTAGTTTCATAGAGATACTCTTTGTTATGCTCTTCCAATTGCGCTCTTAACTCTTTATAGAACGTATGCGAAATGGTGTTTGCTATTTTATTGGACGACACCAGATCAAAACCGGCTTCAACCAGTGGTATGTAATTTTGATAGAACGAATCACTCGCTGTATTATCAACCGCAATCAGGTTTTCCAAATGATGGTTCTTTGCATAGGTAATGATGTCCTCCACCGAACTATCATAAGTACTTGAAGCAATAGCTTCTTTCCAGTCCGCATCAACCCCGTTTTTATCCAATAACAATTTGGTTGAATTGGCTATGGCGAATACATTCAAATTAATGCCTTTTCGCCTTTCTATCTCATCTTTCGATCTTAAGATCTGGTTTATTAAAGCACCGCCAACACCGCCATGGCCAAAAATAGCTATGTTTATCTTTTTAGAGATCCCGAATACCTCCCCATGAATAACATTCAAGGCTTTATGAAGTTCTGATTTCTTCACCACCAAACTCACATTCTTTCCGGTTACTGTATTGTTGAATAGCAAGGGTGTAATTTGATTTTTAATTAAGGCATTGAACGGTTTATGGAAGGAACTCAATTCAATCCCCACAATGGAGATAACCGACACATCATCCACCACATCGATCTTGTTCACATCCTGTGAGTAGAAGTCGCTTTCAAACTCGCGTTCCAAAGCGATCACCGCCTGGGTGGCCTGGTCGGCGTCAATAATAAGTCCGATGCCTCGTTCCGAAGATCCCTGAGATACAATGCTCACACTAATCCCGTAGCTACTTAACGCACCAAATATCCGGGCATCCACACCAATTTTACCCAACAAGCCTCTACCTTCCAAATTCAATAAGGCCACATTATCTAAAACCGATAATGAAGTTACTTCTTTGTTACTTGGCCTTGCCGTGATCAGCGTCCCTTCGTCATCCGCATTAAAAGTGTTTAAAATACGCAGGTTGATATTCTTCTCAACTAACGGAATTATGGTTTTTGCATGTAATACCGACGTTCCAAAATTTGCCAATTCATTAGCTTCGCTGAACGACAACTCCCTGATCTGTTGCGCATCCGGCACCAGGCCGGGATCAGCTGTATAAATACCATTAACGTGGGTATAGTTCTGCAGCTCTTCGGCATCTAAAAAGTTAGCTAACAACGCCGCCGTATAGTTGCTGCCGTTTCTGCCCAAAGTAGTGGTTTCGTTCTTTAAATTAGAAGCGATAAAACCTGTTACCACGTTAACAACATAGCCGTTGTTCTTAAAGTACGCTTCGGTATTCTCCTTTGATAATTTTGAAAGCGGCTGGGCATTGCCAAAAGATTCATCGGTTTTTATTAAATCGCGGGAATCCGTGGCTTTGGCTTCAATACCTCTTTCATTCAATAAATTGGTGATGAGCTTAACGGATAGTAATTCGCCTTGTGCCAAAATCGTGTCTTTGGTCTTTTTACTGTAATCACGTAACAGACTGACACCTTCAAACAATTTATCTAAAGTTGAAAACTCCTCTGAAAAATCAATGGTCTTTGAAGGTTCCGACTGGTACGCTTTAAAAGCATCCAGATCGTCCTGGTAGGGTTCGCCTTTGATGGCTTTGTTTAAAAGGTTTTCCAAATCATCGGTGGCTGAACCTCTTGCCGACACCACCACACTGATACGCTCCCCCTCCTTTACTTTATTTTCAATAATTGAAAGTACCGTATTTAATCCGTTTCCATTGGCCAGAGACTTCCCTCCAAACTTCAATATTTTCATTCTTTTTCTTTTAGAATTCGGCACAAAAATGCCTTCTACAATTTTTTCAAGTTGTTCGTATTCCATTAAAAACGCATCATGTCCGTGTACCGAATGTATTTCGCTATAGGTCACATTAGGATGCGTCAACGCTAACTGTTTATGCGTTTCTCTATTCTCTTCCGCAGTAAAGAACAGATCGGAGTCTACTCCTATAATATGAATGTTGGCCTTGATATTATCCAGGACATTAAAATCCTCTTCTCTGCCTTTGGTAACATCAATGGTCTTTAAGAGTTGATTCATCAGTTTATAAGCTGATAACTGGAACCGTTCCTGCAATTTCTTACCGTGATGCAACAACCAGCTTTCCACGTTAAAGATCTCCAGGTCTTCATTTTTGGTACGTTGGAAACGTTCTTTGAACGACTCCGGCGTCCGGTAGCATAACATCGCATGCATCCTGGCATCGTGCACCGGGTTTTTGGAATTGGTTAAAAATTGCTCCTGGATCTGGCAATTGGCTATCAGCCAATCGGTCGATTTCCAATCGGTAGCCACCGTAATTAAATGCTCTGTGAAATCCGGGCTTAAAACAGCCATCTCCCAAGCTATACCACCTCCAAGCGACCCGCCAATAGCAGCAAAAACCTTATCGATCTTTAAAATCTCCAGGCCCTGTAAAAAGATGCTCGCAACATCACGTGCCACAAAATCCTTGTAATTATTAATAACAAAACCGTCATAGCCATTCCCCGGAATATTAAAGGCCAATACGCTGTATAGCTTGGTATCAATAACCTTGTTATCGCCTATCAGGTCCTTCCACCAACCGGTGTCGCCCGCCACATTACTGTTTCCGGTTAAGGCGTGATTTACCAACACAATGGGTGCAGCCCCTAAAGACTGACCAAACACCTGATAACTTAACTTTATTTCAGGGTTAAGCACGCCACTTTCTGTGGTGTAGTTGGTAATGGTTATATGTTGCAACTCGTTTTTCAACTCTAATAATATATTTATATTTCAGCAAAAGCTGCTTTTAAATCTGACTTTAAGTCTTCAATATCCTCAATCCCGACAGACAACCTTATCAAATCCGGTGTTACACCTGCCGAAGCCTGTTCTGCTTCGCTCAACTGCTGATGCGTGGTGCTTGACGGATGAATGATCAATGATTTTGTATCACCTATATTAGCCAATAAAGAAAAAACCTTTGTTTTATCTGCAATGGTTTTGGCTGCTTCAAAACCTCCCTTGGCTCCAAAGGTAACGATTCCGTTTTGACCATAAGGCAAATATTTATCAGCCAGGGCCTTATATTTGCTACTTTCCAATCCCGGATAGTTCACCCAGGCCACTTCGGGTTGGGCTTCCAACCATTTTGCAAGCTCTAATGCGTTGGCACTATGCTGTTTAATTCTTACCGGCAAAGTTTCCAATCCCTGAAGTATATTAAAAGCATTTGTTGGGCTTAAGGCGCCTCCAAAGTCCCGTAATCCTTCTAAAATCAACTTAAAGGTATAGGATGCGGCCCCAAGTGTTTCGTAATATTTTAATCCGTGATATCCGGCTGACGGCTCTGTAAACTCAGGGAATTTGCCGTTAGACCAATCAAATGTTCCGGCGTCAATAATAGCACCTCCCAAAGAGGTCCCTTGTCCTCCAATGTATTTTGTCAAGGAATGGATCACAATATTTGCACCGTGTTTGATAGGGTTCAGTAATGCCGGAGTGGCTACCGTATTATCAACAATAAAGGGCACACCTGCAGCTTTAGAGCGCTCTGCAATAGCCTCCAAATCCAATACATCTAACTTCGGATTCCCAAGAGATTCTATAAAAAAGGCACGTGTGTTGTCCTGAACAGCATCTGCAAAATTGTCGGGGTTGGATGCATCAACAAAGGTGGTTGTAATACCTAACCTTGGAAGCGTAACACTTAATAAATTATAAGTACCTCCATATAAACTACTAGAGGCTACAAGATGATCCCCTGTTTTTAATAAGGTTAATAATCCTGTTGAAATGGCTGCCGTTCCAGAAGCAAATACCACAGCTCCAATACCACCTTCAACAGAGGCCAAACGTTCTTGTAAAATCTGATTGGTTGGGTTGTTTAACCTGGTATAAATAAAGCCTAATTCCTGTAAGGAAAATAGGTTGGCGGCATGTTCGGAATCATTGAACACATATGACGTTGTTTGATAAATAGGCACCGCTCTTGCGCCTCCATTGGTTTTTACATCATGTCCTGCATGTAATGCGTTTGTTGCTAATCTTTGATCGCTCATTTTTCTAATGTTTTTTTGCCTCACCCAGAAATGTCTTTTACATTTCGACCTCTCCAAAGGAGCAGTAAAAAGGCATTTGATTATACAGTTTTACTTCGCTTCAAAAGTGTAAACCAATAGAAAAATGTTAAAAAGAAGTTTAAAATTACAGGATGTAATTTTGTTACGTTATCTATCCAAACACCGATAAATGAATCGGTAATTTAAGTAGAATTTAGCACCTTCTTTAATAAGTTTAAAGGGTTGCTAAGGCTTCATTGGGTCTAATCCCTCCACCTTTCTTGATAACATTTCAATACGTTTCTTGAACTTTTGTTCTGCAAATATTCAATTTTAAATGTGAAAAATCCAAATTTTTCCAATGAAATTTTAATCCCTTAACATTCCTGACAATTCTAACCTAACATGACAAACGTTAGTTTTTATCTCTGTAAAATTTGATACATTCGAACACTTGAGGTCCATAACAAACGTAACCATGCCAGTTTCAAAAATTAATTTGTTCCTTTTAACTTTTGGCTTGATCCTTAATATTTCAGCTCAAAACACCATTTTAGAGCACATCAAATTTGAGGGTGATTTCAGGTTCAGGGTTGAGCAGGACTGGGACTCGAGAAAATCGGACGGCACCTATAGAAATGACCGCACCAGAATGCGCTACCGCGCCCGAGTTGGGGCCACATACAACTATAAGGAATGGGCCACGGTTGGATTGCGACTTAGAACGGGCAACCCCATTAAGCAACAGGACCCGCAAATAACTTTAGGCGATGTTTCCAAAGAATTCGGAACCTTACCGGTAGGATTTGAAAAGGTCTATTTTAAAGCCAAACATAAAAATATCGAAGGCTGGATTGGAAAAAATACCTTCCCTTTTGAAAAAAATAACGAGCAGTTTTGGAGCGACAATGTATTCCCGGAAGGCATTTTTCTGAAAAACACATTTCCTGTGAATTCAGGTATATTAGATGCTGTTTCTTTGGGTGCCGGACATTTTATTGCGGTGGCTTCAGGCGAATCCCTGGGCAAAGATGCCTATTTTCAGGGCTTTCAAACTAATTTCAGGCTGTTTGATAACCGACTGAGCATATTCCCTTCAATGTATGTTTTTAGAAACATTCCCGACATTCCTGACGGTGCAGCTACATTTGTTTTGGATTATAACATTTTTCACGTAAGCGGCAAATTGAATCTTTGTAATAAACCCAATATCAATTGGGATTGGGATTACTATCAAAATCTGGAGGATTACGAAAACAATCCCAACATCCCTCAAAATTTAAAAGATGAGACCTCAGGGTTTGTTAGCGGTGTTAGCTACGGTCAATTGAAAGCCAAAGGCGACTTGTTTTTCAAACTGACCTATAACTACCTGCAACGCTATGCGGCCGTTGACTTTTTCACTCAAAATGACTGGGCCCGCTGGGATTACTCGGCATTCGACTCACCCGATGGCAGACTGACCAATTACAAAGGCATTGAATTCGTAGCAGCCTACAGCCTGAATAAGCGCATGAATTTGGTGATGAAATATTATCTGGTGGAACAACTCGTTCCGTATGGTATAGCCCTGGAAAACGGAAGTAGAATACGTTTTGATATCGATGTGAAGTTTTAGGTTATTACGGGTTTTGTACTTTTTCAATTCCCTACTTGAAGAGGGTTAGGGAAGTGTATTGAACACTTCTTCAATCCTGTCAAAACACCCCTATAATCCCTCGAGGGGATATTCCCTTTTTTAGCTACTGCAGATATATTCAATGAAAAATGGGAGTGCTTAAGTTTACACCCCTATAGAGCTACGCTCGGTATCTACAATGAAAATGTATTTTCATTTTGATAGTCCTCAAGGGGATACTACTTTTCAATTAGATTTGCCTCGAATTTACCTCTGATGACTTCCGCAATTGGTCTGTTTTCAATCTTGGATTCCAGCCATGAAATAATATCGAGATACAGGAAGGCGCGACTCTGATACGGATCGTCTTCAAATTCCTTTAACTTCTTATGCAACTTGATGAATTCCTTTTTAACTTCGTGCGGATAAATATCACCCAAACCACGCAAGAATTTAATGAATTCCTTCTGTACCTCGTACAGATCTTCCATCTTGATCAGGAATTTATAGGTACTTTTTATAAGGACATCCAAATTGTAATCCAATCCGGCTTCGTAATGCGCAACCAGATTCAGAATTCGTGAAAAACACAACAGGTCCTCACGCATTTGAAGCGACTTATTACTGATGATCTTATCTAAAAACTGGATACAGCCCTTGTTATCACCGGCACCAAAATACATACTGGCAATCTTGTAATAGAATACCATGATATGATGCTCGTCAATACGGCTCTGGTATTTTCGCAATTGCTCCAACACCTCATCAATTAAGGACAAGCCGTCTTTAAAACTGCCCTCAATAAAATGTAAATTGAACTTATTGGTATAGATATATAAAAACGCCAGACCATCAATATTATCATCCACCGGGAACCATTTTTCCTGGGTTACGGTTTCCAGTTTTTCCAGGTACTCTTTAAACTTTTTATACTGGCGCAGGTAGAACAAGGCTTCCAATAAATAATGATTTCCGCGTAAAAAGAATACGGGGTTCAGTACGATCATTTCCTTGTTATCATAAAACAACGTCACCCATTTTAAAGCGTACCGGTAACAGGACAAAAAATCCTGGGTTAAAAAGCTATACCATAGATGCGCTTTGTACAACCATAGTTTTTCACGAAACCCCAGGTCATTAATGTCATAGTCGGGTAACCGGGCGTTAAAATAATCGGTGATACGCTGGTGCTCCGAATCGTTTTTAACATAACCGGTCTTTAAGAACAAACCGTATAACTGTAAGGATAAATTGGAGAGTTTGCTGGCCACCACATTCTGCTGACTCAATTCTTTGGCCTGCACCGTTAACTCATCCGCCCGGTTACTTAAACTTCGAGTGATGTATTGCGACTCAATGATCTTTTCCAGCTCCACAATTTCATAGGCTATATTCTTTTCCTCATTGGCAATAGCCATGTTCTTTGCTTTGTCCAGGATCTTTAAGCTTTGCTTATAAAGGCCTTTGTGATATAAGATCGTAGCAAAATCCAGTTGCTCCCTGATCTGGATCCGGGCATCCTGGTGCGAGGGGTTTAAACGCAAACTGATCAGGATCTGTTTATACAGGTGGGCTTTTAGGTTAGAGAGCTGTTGTTTTTTAACGATGCCTTTTTTTAAGATAATGGCTTCGTCATACTTGGGCAGCTTATCTAAAATATTAAAGAGCATTAAAAACTTGGAGTCCTCATTTACCCCCAATCTGCCTACATAAAGTTTAAATTGCCTTTTTTCTGATTTAGACAGCGACTTTACCAAAACAAACAAATTATCTTTTTGCTCTCTTGTCATAGTTACAAAAACAGGTTTAAATATCTGAAAAACAAATATTTAACTATTAGCAATACTAGTTAAACATCGTAAAAAAAGTAATTAAAGTTCTGCGTTTTACGAAACCAAAATATACATTCGTAAAAGAATAAGAAAATATATTTTAAATAAATGTCGGATAATAAGGTTCAAATTTTTGATACTACGCTGCGTGATGGCGAGCAAGTTCCTGGTTGTAAGTTAAATACAGAACAGAAATTAGTGATTGCGGAACAGCTTGACCAATTAGGCGTAGATATTATTGAAGCAGGATTTCCTGTCTCCAGTCCCGGAGACTTTAAATCGGTTCAGGCCATCTCAAAAATCGTAAAAAATGCCACGGTTTGCGGACTGACACGCTCGGTTGAAAATGATATAAAAGTTGCTGCCGAAGCCTTAACATATGCTAAAACACCAAGGATCCATACCGGAATAGGAACTTCGGAATCTCATATAAAATTCAAATTCAAATCCACGCAGGAAGATATCATAGAACGTGCCGTTAAAGCCGTGAGTTATGCCAAGTCTTTTGTAGAGGACGTCGAGTTTTATGCCGAAGATGCCGGTAGAACGGATAACGAGTATTTGGCACGTGTTTGCGAAGCGGTAATTAAAGCCGGTGCTACGGTATTAAATATTCCTGATACTACAGGCTATTGTTTACCACATGAGTACGGTGCTAAAATCAAATACCTGAAAGAAAACGTAAATGGTATTGACAAGGCTATTTTATCGTGCCACTGTCATAACGATCTTGGCCTGGCAACCGCTAACTCTATTGAAGGGGTTATTAACGGGGCACGCCAGATCGAGTGTACTATTAACGGTATTGGTGAACGTGCCGGAAATACAGCTTTGGAAGAAGTGGTGATGATCTTAAGACAACACCCTTACCTGAATTTAGACACCGGTATTAATTCCGAAATGTTGTATGGTATCAGCCAGTTGGTATCGGATAGCATGGGTATTTACACGCAGCCTAACAAAGCTATTGTAGGCGCCAATGCCTTTGCGCATAGTTCGGGAATACACCAGGACGGGGTGATTAAGAACCGTGAGACTTACGAGATCATAGATCCTAAAGATGTTGGTGTTACCGAGTCCGCTATCGTATTAACAGCAAGAAGCGGAAGAGCTGCTTTGGCATATAGGGCTAAAAATATAGGCTACGAATTAACTAAACTTCAATTGGATGAAGTTTATGTGAAATTCTTAGAATTTGCAGATAAGAAGAAAGAGATTGATGATAATGATATTCATCAAATCATAGAGTCGAGTCCCGTTTATAACGAGATCACATCGGCTTAGTTTATTTTAAAGAGGGATGAAACATCCATTGTTAATTTTTGATCATGCATCAAAATGATTCATGGGATGTTACATGTGGCCATTGAAAAACAATAAATGTGAACACATGAAATTAAACATAGCTGTTTTACCGGGTGACGGTATAGGACCGGAAGTCACTGCTCAGGCCATAAAGGTTTTGAAAGCTATTGCCATGGAATTCAACCATGTCTTTACTTTTAATAAAGCTTTGGTGGGCGCCAGTGCCATGGACAGCTTTGAGGTTCCCTTACCGGAAGAAACCATTAGCATTTGCGAACAGGCAGATGCTATTTTATTTGGGGCCATTGGCGATCCTAAATACGATAATGATCCGTCTGCCACAGTCAGGCCGGAACAAGGGCTTTTAGGCCTTAGAAAAACCTTTGACCTCTATACCAACATCAGGCCGGTGATTGCTTATGAGGACCTACTTAACAAATCCTCTTTAAAAATAAAACAGATCAAGGGCACGGATATATTGATTTACCGTGAATTAGCCAGTGGCATCTATTTTGGTGAAAAGCATTTCAGCAATGAGGAAGCCTCTGATATTTGCGTCTATCGCCGTTCTGAAATTGAGCGCATTGCCCATTTGGCATTTAAAGCGGCACAAGGCAGAAAGCGTAAATTAACCCTGGTAGACAAGGCCAATGTATTGGCAAGTTCCAAGCTATGGCGTACGGTGGTTAATGAAATTGCCCAGCAATATCAGGATGTGACCTATGATTGCATGTATATTGATAATGCGGCTATGGAGCTTATTATCAACCCCAGACAGT
Organism: Seonamhaeicola sp.; assembly: GCF_028281565.1. GTDB lineage: Bacteria > Bacteroidota > Bacteroidia > Flavobacteriales > Flavobacteriaceae > Seonamhaeicola. Next base: position 107,563 of record NZ_JANQJQ010000047.1, on the reverse strand, counting down.
TTGACGTTATTTTAACCGAAAACATGTTTGGCGACATCCTTTCCGAAGAGGCCAGTGTGATTGTTGGATCTATTGGTTTGTTAGCTTCGGCCTCTATTGGCGACAAATATGCTATGTTTGAGCCTATTCACGGGGCTTATACCAAAGCAACCAATAAAGGCATTGCCAACCCTATTGCCTCTATTTTAAGTGCGGCCATGTTGCTGGACCATTTTGGATTGTATGATGAAGCGGCGCTGGTAAGAGAAGGGGTGGATAAGAGTTTAAAGCTTCATATCACCACACCGGACCTGAATACCAAATACGATAATATCAGTACCACGAAGGTGGGCGATTTTATAGAGGATTTTATAAACAACCCGGATGAAACGAATTTAAATTTTACGAATATACATTTAGGACAGTCAACTATCATTTAATTATTTGAGTTAGTCGCCAAAAAACAATTAAACTACAGACGTCCGTATAAAGAGAGCACTTCTAAAGTGCTCTTTTTTTGTTTGGGCGTTCCCCAATTTTGTTGTTGTCATTCTGAACAAAGACCTGAGATGTCACACTGAGCGCAGTCGAAGTGTCCTGGAGTGAGCGAAGCATCTCCATGCCAAAATTGCGTCGGGCTTTCCCCTACAAGTCCTCGCTCGTGCCTCGCTGTGGGCTTTCCACTGCAATCCCTAACGCATGTAGGGAGATTCATTTAATGGTTTGTGTGTTTAATTTTCATGTTTAATTTCCAATTATCACTAACTGTTTTGAATGCACATGGACGTTCTCTCATCCATTGTGTCTCAAAACAATGCTCGTCAGTTATATCTTCTTCTGCTCTTTGGCATTGAGTATATAAGGAGCAAATTGTATCATCATTAAAGTTCAATACTCTTTCAATAACAATACTTTGACCTAAAAGATCAAGAAACTCTAAAGCAGGATTACCCTCATTTTCTTCATTTGAGCCTAAAGGATAAAATTCATATCCTGTAATCGTTCTAATATGCGGAATACCATAGAAACTAATTAAATTTTTTAGTTTCTCGATATTATCTATTTCTAAATATAATAATTCCAGTAGAGGAGAAGTATTTGTTTTAACTGACTCAATTACATTTTCAAACATTTTCTCAAAATGTTGCAATTCGGCATAAATTGAACCAGCAAGGGTTTCTTTAAATTCATAAATAGTGGAAAGTAAAAAATCTTGAATTGAGATTTTTTTTTCCTTATGAACAATCCATCGTTCAACTATATATTTTTGGTAAATTTCTAACCCATTTAATTCAGGTTCAGTTCTTACTTCTATTAATAATTCGTAAAGTGTCAATGCACTATTTTGAGAATTTAAGGCTAGAATACATATTGCTATTAATTTTCGCCTATCCTCTAATAATTCAGGATTCAAAATTTCACAAAGTAATTCAACACTTTTATATGGAAAGGTAGGATGATTAACTTCATCGTCATAATTTAATTGGCATAACCTAGCCATACCTTCCTTTACACATAAATTCCCTAATTCAATAGTTTCTATTGTTTTCTTTCCTTTAACCAAATCGAAATGCACCATTTTATAAGGCCTGTCATTATCAGCATTTTCTTTAAGGTAGACTTTTATGTTGTCGTATTCAGGACTAAAAATTTTTTTTGTACCATAATATCTGTCAAAAATCGCTTTTCCTTGTAAAATTCCATCACTAAATGGTATTTTCTTTATTGGAACAGTTAGATTTTTAGATTTGTTGATATGTTTTTTAACTTCGTAGAGATAGTGAAAAAAGAAAATGCTATTCTTTAATCCAAAAACAGTTGTTATGTTTTGAAAATAGTGAGTATACTCATGAACAAATGTACCTAAATCATTTTTTTGCAAATTTTGAAATTCAATATCAAATTCTCCATTAAGAAAAATAGAAAAGAAATGTGGTTTATAAAACCCTCTTAATTCGTATTCATTATCGTTCATTTCTCAAATTGTGTGCAACGGTCTCGGCTGAGAGTAGTTGTGTGGGTTTCCGACTAACTTTGCAAACACACGCCAAGCTGAAAATCCGCAAGGGTTTTCAGAAGCAGGTGTGAACAGACAATTACTTATAGCCAATGTTGTGCATAGTTTTTTATAGTTTTTCCCAAAAAGCGTCGAAATGCCATACGTGATACTTTTCTCTTGATTGTTGGTAAATCCAAATCCAGTCCTCAATGGATTTCTTTTTAAAGAACTTTTGGTATTCATCATAAGCATTTTCCTTGATTTGGTCACCAACCCAAATTTCATTCGTATCAGATGCATTTTGAATTTTAGAAGCAATATTTGCTGTAGGTCCTACCGCTGTTAGAAAATTCCTTTTATGTTTACTCGTTCCTGTTGGTAGACCAATTCTCGTTATTAATATTTGGCCCAAATCAATTCCGATTCTTGCATCAACTTTATCAATTCCTTTTTTTTCAAGATGTGGGTTTATTAAATGTTCTAAAGCATAAAATATAGTTAACGAAGCGTGTAGAGCATCCATTGCTGATGATTCATTATTGTCTTCAGTACCAATTAGAGCCATAATTCCATCTCCAGTATTTTTCTCTATATAGCCATTATAGTCATATATGATTTTCATAACTGTTGGTATTACACAGTTTAGCATATATAAAGTTTCCTTTAATTTTTCTAAATCCGATGAATCTGTTCTTTTCGTAAAACCTCGAATATCGAAAAATAGACAAGCTGCACTCATTTTTCTACCAGAACCTATAGTAATATCTTCTAAAGCAGGGGTTATTCGGCCATCAGTAACTGATTCGACTCTATCATCAAGTTCGTCAATATTCGAGTTGAAATGGTCTTTAATTGTATTCCAATATTCTTTATTCCAATCAGGCATTTGTGTTTAAAAGATAAAGGATTATTAATGAAACTAAAGCTGGAAAGAAAACAAATATTGAAAGTTTTATAAAGAAGTATTTTCTACTCAGTAACTTACTAAGATTATAATTTTGATTAGAATATTTTTTTTCAATTTTTTCACTATCTAATTCCTTAATTTTTTCAAAATATTCCCCTGAATTCTTAAACTCCTTTACATTATCCCAAAAAATTAATCCCTTTTTCTTTTTTGGATTTCTTGGAAATACAGTGCAAATTGAAAAAAGGCAAGTTAATGATAAAAGAATAGTAGAAGTATAAAACAAAAAGTTTTCAAAATTAGTACAATGCTTAAAGTCTTTTAGGAAGTCAAAAAGGACAAATGAAATTGCAATTAACACTCCTGCTTTGGCATCAGCAACTGTTACGTAATGATTGTAATAATCATTTACATTTTTACTAAATCCGAAATACTCTTTTTGTCCACTCATTCAATCTCAAATTAATCGCAACAGTTAGGCTATGATTTTGTCGCGGAATTATTCTGCTTAGAAATCAGTTATTGATTAATACTTTTATTTTGTTGTAACAAAAAACCACAATGAATTATGGCCATTGTTGCAATAGTGCTTATTCTTTTATTATCTGAACAATCGTGTTCTCGTTCTGTTCTAATGAGTTTTTAAAAAAGTCCACATCTCTAATTTGCCCTAAATCATATATTAAGAATATCAAATTTTTAAATCTAGTACGATAAGCTAAAATATCATCATTTATTTGGGCAATCAGAGGCTTTTCTCCATTCTTACAAAGTTTTATCTCAATCACAAGACTTAGTTTTTCTATACTAAAATCAGGAATATACTTCTTTGATGAATATTCTATTGTTGGAAATTCACGAGAATATTTTATATCATTCGCTATTAATAAGTCCTCATATTTATTTTGAACTTCTTTTTCTGTTTTCGGTGTTTCACGAATAAGTTTTCTAAGTTTTTTTTCTCCCAAATTGATGATTTGAATCAAATCACTTGCCTCTGGGGCTGTATTCTGTCCCTCATATACTTCACTTATTTCGCTTTGTTCCAATTGGTCCTTTGCTGCAAGTAATAATCCTTTTGATTGTTCCAATTGACTAATGAAAGCTTCGTTATGCCTGTACTCTATTGCTCCCTCAATATCCCAAGCCTGGAAAACCATTTGTCCATTATGTCGCCAAGAAAAATGTCGAAAAGTTTGAAAATACCTTGAGTTTTCTCCAAAGATTTCTTGAATGATTCTTTGAGCATTAGCCACCCACCTCATATGTTCGGCAGATTTTCTACCGCTATGCCGTATTGATGGGATTTCCTCAATTAAAGAGTCAATTACTTTTAGTGCTTCTTCTTTAGTCCAATCTTTCATATTAATTTTCTCATGTTATTGCGAGCAGTCTAGTAAAACCTTCCGTGACGGTTTAAAAATTAATGTTTTTCGGTTTAGAACTGTTCTTAACAATTCCGAGTAGATTCGGACACAGTTTTTTAATATTCATTAATTAATTCAGCTAATTTAGTATTGTAAGGATTAAATATTGAAAATTGATATTGACTAAAGTCTGTTGCGACAATTTCGAAAATCTTGTTAAGAGCTCTGTTTATCTTGTCTGAATTACTTGAATTTAGCTCACTCATAAGCTCGGAATCTTTTTGAATTTTCTCTAAAATTGTTTTCCTAACGGAATTCAATTCTTTACTAGAAAGCAATTCGTTCGTTATATTATTTTCCAAAGGTAAAGCTTCCTTAAAATAACTTTTCTTTCCAAGAAGAAATGCGAAACGATAGGTGTAGATTGACCAATTCGTATTAATACTTTCGAAACTCTTTAATCTTTCTCCTAATTCTTCTAATCTTTCTTTTATAATTTGAATCGGCAAATGCCAATTAGCATTGCCTTTAAAGTAAGTATCCGATTCCAGATTTATCTCCAAAAGTATATCTTTAATGATTGAATTAATTTCATATTCAACTGAAGCTGTTCTGACTGTCAAATAGTCCATATAATGGTCGATGAGAATATCTTTTATTTTTGCTTTACGTTCTTTGTTTTTGATTATTAACGCAATTATTATTCCGATTACCAAAGTTGATATAACTCCTAAAAGTGGAATTATTATGTCCTTTGTAATCTCATACCATCCTATAGGATTATCTGTATTTTCCATTTCTCAAATTACGTGCAACTTGTTATAAGTAGAATAAAGTTCATATTATCCCTTAGCAATTTCCGGATAATAGGAATATTTATTCCACTCTATAAGCGATTACTAAAGTAGTTGAAAACATTTACAAAATCAAGTGAGTTTTTATCACAAAAAAGTCCCAACAAATAGCACTTACCGGTCATGTGCTTTATGTTGTTTTTTCTTATGACAACGTTAATCGCCTTCTAATTTCAAGTCCTTAAATAACTCCTCAAACATTTCTCCCGGAGGTACATCCAAAGCTAAAGCTATTAAGTAGAGTTCCCATGCTCTTAACTGAGTAGAAGGATTAAGGGTAAGTTCACTGATTCTGGATTTGCTAATTCCAGTCTTCTTTGAAATACCAGCTTTACTTGCCGATTTTTTAGATAAATATTTCCCGAGCTCAGTCATGCTTTTTCGATTTCCCGTATTCAAATTTAGTTCTTTCAAATTTTAGTTTAGAATTTCTGGACTAAAATTTTGATTTAATCCAGAAAGTAATTATATTAGTCCAGATAAACAAACTATAGTTTATAATATCTAAACAAATCAACATGAACAAAAAATATACCAAAGCCGATTTAGAGAACATTGTCTATAAACAATTAGAAAACCTAAACGCTATGCATGATTTATTAAGTATCATGAAATTTCAAAATGACTTAATCCAAAACATCAATCAAACCTTAAGAGAAGAAATAGGGCAGTTTAAAGAGCGGCAGGTTATGTATCCAACCAGGAGAAGGTCAAAGTCATGAAAAATGGGTTTTCTCAATGACACATTACGGCTTCGTATAACCGTCTGTTGCATATTTCAAATTAATCATTTTCGGTTAAACACTGTCTTTAGCAACTCCGAGTGAGTGAGTTTGCAGTCAAATCCACCGCAATAGTGGCTATACATTTTTACCAGCTTTTATTTTACTTCACTTTTTTCGATTTCTTTTATAGATTTTCCGTCCTTATTTTTCCAAGTATTTCTTCCGTTTATAGAATATCCAACTATTACAGCAGCAGCGGCAGAAACACTGGTAAAAAGATAATTTTTAGTAAAAACCATTTTTCCATCATCTTTTCTAAGTATAATTCCGTCCTTAATAAGTCTTTCCCTCAACGCTCCATATCCATAATTCTTTGTCGGATTAGTTGCTACTTCAGAATCTTGAAGTACAACAAGACCTTCATTAGTCTGAATTGCATTTGCTCTAATTCCTTTAACATTCAAGGACAATTCTAAATCTCCAGTTGAGTCAATGACTATATTATTCTCAGTTGATGCCGTAAGTTGAATTTTAGTCTCAGATTTGCTGTTTGCAGATATAGTATTTTCTAAAAATTTATGTCCTAAAGTCCCTGTTAAAAGTCTAATATTTGACAAAAATTCTTCCATTGCGTCTTTATCCGGTAATGGAAGAGAACTTAAAGTAGGATTGTTTTCATTTTCCAAACTATACCTCTCAGTTTCTTTACTGATTTCTACTATTCTACTTTCTAAATACTTTATGTGTGATTTGGTAAGATTGTCGTCTTTACTTGTGAAGATTATAACTTCATTCCAAAAGTCTTTTTTCAAATCGTGGCTCTTTAATCTATCCCAAACATTTTCAGCTTCTCCGATATAAACTTTTGGTTTAAGAGTGTCTTCTTCATATCCAAGAAGAAAATAAACACCTTGAGTATTAATTTCCCTTTTAAAATTACTGTTTAAATCAGGTAATTTGGTTCTTGGACATGATAGAGCTTGAATGGTTTGATTAACTAATTCAGCGAACTTTATACCAGTCACGCTTCCTTCTTTTAAATATATTCTAATACTTTTTCCTAATGTCATTTTCTAATTGCTGTTAACTAATTATATCCGAACATTTGTGTTGTTCACTCAGATGTAGCCAAACGAAGTTAGTTAATTTTTCCCACAACATGAAGTAAGTTTTGCGCTTACCCATGGATTCCGGCTTTATCCAAATGGCCATTCAGATTGCCCTCTACACTTATAGTGTGCCCCCAGAAAATGTCTCCGTCATTAAACCAGAATTCAAAATCCTCCTCGTCATGGATAACAATACTTTCTAAAGTTATTTTGCTAAGAAATTCCTTCTCACTGAGAGGGCTTTCATTTTCATCAATCCAACTTTCATTTTTAAGAGACAGTAAGTCAGAAGCTATTTTCTTTTTTATTTTCTCATCCCACTTATCACTTTCTATGAAGAGTTTAATAGCTGTAGATTCCAATCCCCTGATATCGGCTAAAGTTCCGGATAAAAACAGTTCAATTTGCTGGTTTTTCCATTGTGCCTTAGTTTCGAACCAATGCGACCTCCTGTCCAAAATAAAAGAACCAAACACTTCACTTTTGAATTCAACCGGCTCAAGTCTTTTTTGTAATATTTCCTCCAATACGGCATTGCTCGATTCAGTTTTAACAATTGACAAAAGATTAATCCTGTTTTGACCATGGTAATCTATTTGCTCTCCTCTAAATTCTACTATTGTTAAAGGTTCAAGCCCTTTTATGGTGTAATCCATATTTGGGATCTTTCGATGTACCACAGCCTCTTTTGTTTCAACGGGGTTGTTATTCTTAATATATGCACATAAACCAAATGTCATAGAGCACTCACCTTCAAAAGAAGATTTCCCAACACCATCTTCGTCAATCAATCCAATAAAAGAGTCTCCTTTGGTAGGTTGAAATAAGGATTTAATTTTTGAGATCATATCATTGTTCTATTAGGCATGACCTGTTATTTTCCCATTTCTATGGTTCCCAGTGTCATAAATACCTGTGTTGCTCCTGAGTTTCCTTTGTAGACACCACTTCCTCCGGAGATTCTATTTACTGCACCGGCAATTTTCCATACATCATCAATAGAGCAGGTCAATTGCACTTCCGTAAAACCGGGTTCCTCGTTTTCCTTTCCCCACTCGTAAGCAAGATTCGCATGTTGCGCCAATTCGCCTCTCACAGACGGGTGATCCCAACCCCACAAAAATGTGCCATTCTTCGAATTGTAAGTTCCGATGATTTGAATATCCGTTGATACTCTCGTACCATCCGAGAAATCAAACCAAAGCATGCCTTCATTCATATCAACATTCCACTGCTTTTCTTTTCCCAATTTCCAGGTTTTCTTGTGCGCGTCCGTTTGCAATTGAAGCCCTTCAAAGGCCCCTTCTATAAAGTCATGGTTATTCCATTGCATGGTAGCTTTATCTTTTCCGAACAAGGATTTAAAAAAATTCATCATTATTATGTTTGCTTAAATTGGTTATAACGCATCAGCCGTTGATCAATACTTTTCTTTTGGAGTGCAATTTTATTTTTCTAAGTCAAACTTGCATCACGCGTTAATTTCGATTTATCAATAACCAGGTCATAGCTAAACCATTCTATCAACACCTTTTCAATTTCATTCTTGTTATAAGTCTTTGGGTTTCGTCTGGATTTTAAATAATGCTCCCTTGACATTTTTTCTACAAGTTCTCTCACTGTTCTCAGATCAAGTTCATTTCCCATCTTGACTGCAAGCCAAAATCCAGCTATAGAAAGGCCAAGGCCTACCAGTGCATATTGCCATGAAAACCCTAATCCAATCAAAGAGCCAATAAACAACAGACCAAGGTACTGCATTATGAAATGCGGTGGTCTCAGGAGGGACAACTTAAACCCTAAATTTTTCTCTATTTGTTTGGTCTTTGATCTTCTTATTGGTTTTGGCAAAAGGTCTTTGAGTAGAGTGTCCGGTGTTACCGTTTCTTTGTCAATTTGCAGGGCAGTCATTAATGCACCCCGTAATTTGTAAAAAGCCTGCTGAGAGGTACAATTGTCCTCATGGTCAAGTACTATTTTGTTCTTAATATGGTCACACATTTCACCAAATGTATTTACATGAACAAGCTCTTTGCCATGAAACCTAATACCAAAGGAGCCCTCTACTTTTGCAAGTAAGAACTCAATATCCTCCGGGTCTGAATTGTTAAGCTCTAGTTCTTTCATCACTTAGTTCGTTATTAATTTTACCATCTATATCAGGATTGATTATATCTATTGATAGGAAGCGCTTTATTTTCTTTCCAATTCCGTTATCAGTTTTATTAATTTTTCTCGATTCTTCCCAGATTTCATCCAATCAGGAAGCTTCTCTACCATTGTCCAATGAGTTCGTCCATTCTTTTCTCTTAAATCTGCTAAAATGTATTCTTTGAGATATTCCAAATGGTCATAATTGAAGGCCCAAAAGCTATTACCTCCAAAATTATCTGTCAACCACAGAGGCAATCCAAAGTAATTGTCTGATGGTTTTCCAGTTCTTTGATATTTCCATTGCTGTTCAATATTTCGCGGTCTATAATTTTCAATTTCACCACAGTTTGAACACTTTATTGCAATAGTCTCTTTTCTTTCATTTACGTTTGGAATATTAACGTTTATTTCTGCGGCGCAATGGGAGCAATGACATTTAAGTTCAACCGAAAACGATTCTTTTCTACCTTTTTCTGAATGAAAACAACTTGGGCATTTCAATGTTCTCTGTGAAAAGAACGACTTCGGCTCATCTTTTGTTACCATTGCTCGCTGTCGACACTTTGGACATTCAACCAAAATTTCATTTTCAAAATGGTAAACGCTTATATTTTTGTCTTGAAATCTATTCATTCTCAAATTTAATATAACTCGCTATATTCATACACTCTAACGAAGTTAGCCAATTTTTCCCACAAAACAATCCATTCTATTTATCATTTACCTCTTTTTTTAACGGGGTGTTCATCCAATAGTCCAGGGTCTGTGTAGATGCACTAAAATGGCCATGTCTTAAAGACAAAAACTTATCAATAAAAGTTGCGGAAGTCTCTTTAGGCTGTGTATGAACCTCCTGTACAAACAACTCCCGGTATTGTTTATATTTTAATAACGTTTGCTCTCCTAATACACGGCCTTCTATATCCGTTACATTTGAAATCAAAAGACTTAATCTATCCCCAATGGCACTTGTGATAATTGGCGGATCGGAATCTTTGAAATCTAACAACAACTTTATTTTCCTTTTATCCGAAGGATCTAATATAACATCCCTTATGGCTATTTTTTTATTATCAATTTTAACCTCATAGTTAGACAACGCCCCGGCCTGATCTTCGGAATACGGATTATTAAATGCAATTTGTAAATACTCTCTGTAAGGGTTATACGCCACCTCACTTATTCCAAAATCTTCCGGGTCCGGCGCTTTAAACGTATTATTAAAGGAAATATAATTTAAATACATGAGTCCGTGCTGTTCCTTGTATTCCACATGAATATTGCAAATGTGTTCTTTTCCTTTTTTTAAAAACAAGGCATAGTCCAGTTTATGTATGGCAAACGTGTTCCTGTTAATGAATAACTGACCGGTAACCAGATACTCTGTACTTGTAACCGGCTTCAGTTTAAAATCTATGACATACAGATTGTCATCATTCATTTGAATGACTTCCGTTAATTTAAAGTCATGATTCTTGATGAAATCCTTTTCCATAACATACATAAAAGAGTAGGCCGAATGTTTATAGTTCCTAATGGCATCATGCGTCATCAAAATGGTTAATTCATTGCCGCCACTGGGGTGGATGATGGCATTTGGTATAAATTTTCTATTGGTATTGTCATAATTAATTTCCAATGACGGTTCCCTGTTAAAATCGCTGTTAGTTTTATAGTCTAACAGACGTATGTTACTATCCGAACGGTCATAGGTATCAAAACCGTTATCATGTATTTCAACGATGGCCTCATTCAGATTAATATATGTATCTGACTGTTTCTGATAGTCACGATAATAAGCCGTATAAGAAAAAGGAACCCTGGAGTAATTAAACGGTATTTGTTGTATGGCCTTCCTTACTATTTTTCTAACAGACAACCGTTTTTTTGCAGCCGTAACAACCACTTCATCCAATAATGAAATAGCCACTTTCAAGGGGATGGTATTTAGGCTATCCTGTTTTAATGTTTTTAGATCTACCTGTTTGGTCTCATAACCAATACAGGAGATCATTAAGGCCTCATACCGATCCGCTACAGTTTTAGGTATTGAAAAACCGCCCTGTTCATCTGCTACAACCCCTTTTGAAGCGTCTTTCAATAATACAGTTGCAAAAGCAATGCCCTGACCTGTTTTTGAATCGATTATACTTCCGTAAATAAAATCAGCGGACTGGGCATGTACCGAATAGGCCAAAAGCAGTGATAAAATGGAGGCGGCGTATATTTTTTGCATATTCTAATTTAGGACATTTTTCGTGCCAGACCAAGTAAGTTTTTTAATGAAAGGACTACCAAGCATAACGTATTTCTTGTTGTTACTTAAGAAATACGTTATGAGATCCTGAAACGAGTTCAGGATGACAGAAACATTAGTGCTATATTTGGTTTATGCAATTCAACCTCCCGGTTTTAAAACTCTATAAAACACCTTTATTGCTAACATTGGTTAGTTGTGTGCTTTATGCGGTTTTTGCTTATGATCTGGAACGTACACAATACGTGAAGCTGGTCAGCCTTTATACGGCATTATTTGGGTTGTTTTACTGGCTACTGAGAAGCTACAAAAACAACTTTAAATTATTAACGGCTATTGCGTTTTTGTTTAGAGCTGTGCTTCTTTTGGCTATTCCCAATTTGTCTCAGGATTTTTACCGGTTTATCTGGGATGGCCGTATGATCCTGGAAGGGTTTAATCCGTATGTATACACCGTAACCGCTTTTATAGAACAAGGCGATTTTCCTGTGGCGCAAGCCCGGGAGTTGTATCACGGTATGGGCACCTTAAATGCCGGTCATTATACCAATTATCCGCCCATCAATCAATTGTGTTTTATCATAGCGGGGTTGTTGGCCGGAAAGAGCATTTTAGGGTCGGCCGTAGTGCTACGTGTGCTCATCATTGCCGCCGACTTCGGTACCCTCTATTTTGGCAAAAGACTTTTGGAACGGTTAAAGCTTCCTGTGCATAATATCTTTTGGTACGTTTTAAACCCGTTTATCATTATAGAACTCACCGGCAACCTGCATTTTGAAGGTGTTATGATCTTCTTTTTGGTGTGGAGCTTGTATTTGTTGCATAAAGGGAAATGGTATTGGGCTGCGGTGGTTCTGGCGTTGTCCGTTTCAACCAAGTTGATACCGCTTATCTTTTTGCCGTTGTTTTTGCAGTGGTTCACTAAACGTAACGTCATTGCGAACAGCGTGAAGCAATCTGTTTCAAATAATGAGATTGCTTCGTCTCAAGTTCCTCGCAATGACAGAAGAGATTCTTCGCTGGCGCTCAGAATGACAAGGTTAATAGATTTTTTCATTAAAAAAGGGGGATCTCGGAATAACACCTCAGGGTCTGCTCAGGGTGACAAAGAACATAACTTGTCCGGTCGAGCGCAGTCGAGACCTTCCGGTGATGCCAAAGCAAGTGATGAGATGCTGAAACGCACTTCGGGTGCCTCAGTAACCGTTCAGCATGACAAAGCGGGTGAGATTGCTTCGTCTCAGGTTCCTCGCAATGACGGAAGAGATTCTTCGCCGGCGCTCAGAATGACAAAGCTAATTGGGTTTTATGCTATTGTGGGTGGTGTTACGCTTTTACTTTTTGCGCCGTTCTTTTCAACGCAGTTTATTGAAAACTATGCAGAAACGGTGGCGCTTTGGTTTCAGTATTTTGAATTTAATGCCAGCCTCTACTATGTAGCCCGTGAGATAGGCTACACCTTTAGAGGTTATAACGAAATTGCCATTATCGGAAGCTATATTCCCTATGTAGTGATTGCTTTCGTGCTTATCCTAAGCTTTTTCAGGAAGAACAGGTCTATGGCCCAACTTATAACCGCAATGCTGCTAGCGTTGAGTTTTTACTACTTTACGGCTACTACCGTCCATCCTTGGTATGTGGCAACACTGTTAGCTTTATCCGTTTTCACGAGGTACAAATTCCCTTTGGTATGGAGTTTTGTGATCATTTTAAGTTACCTGGCCTATATACAGGCCGGAACGTCTCAGAAATCTGAAAACCTCCTGATCATTGCCATAGAATACCTGGTGGTATATGGTGTGTTCTTTTGGGATATTTTTAGAAAGAAATCTAAAGCAGTGTAAGCGAATCTATTCTGTAAATAGCCCGGTCCAGGTCGTCAAAAACTTCGGAATAAGAAAGTTTAAAGGCTTTGTCTATAAAAGACGCGTCTTCTTTTAAGTTGTACTTGTACAACGCTTTGGGATGCACTTCTTCAAAGGTAAGCTCATCACCATTGTCAAACCAAAATGTATAGTAGCCATCCTGGTACGACTTAAAAATCGCGGTTCTCATTTAAAATACAGGATCAATATTAATCTTCATCATTGAAATTAGCATCGGGAGCAGGTGGCGGCGTATCGGCACTTGTATCACTTTCATCACCAAAATCCATCATGGCGTTTGCCAAATGCGTTCCAACTTTAACCAGGTATATGGTATCCTCGGTCCTAACTTCTACAGCTTCAATCAAATCGTTATGGGCATTTCTAAAAGAGATAATATCTCTATCGCCATAACCATCCGGAAACTTTTCCACAAGAAGATTCAGGATATCCTGATTCAATTTTTGGTAATCTACAATTTTACGTATCATTTTAATTTTTTTTTGGGGTTATTTTTAAAACAAATACTAAAACATAGGTTCAATTTAAAAAATATTTCTGAAAAAATACACATAAAATTTCAGTCGGTATAATTTAAATAAACACTGCTACAAATGAAATACAAAAAAGTAAATGCCGGTATTATGTAATCGTTAACTTTAAAGGGATAACTAATAACATATCGATAATTTAACACAAGTTCGACCTAAATAACGACACAACTTTAAATTACAAAAACTGAAATTCAATTACTTGTCATTTCGACAGAGCGAGGAACGAGTGACGAGAAATCTCAAAAGCTATGCTTTATAGCTTCAAACAAAATATGTTTTGTTTTCGATAGTATCCGGAATGACACCTATATCTAACTTGTAGGATGTTTAAAGCATTTTTAACATACTAAGCTCTTCCTTAGACAGGTGTTTCCAATGTCCGCGTGGAATATCCTTTTTGGTAAGGTGGGCAATGGCTACACAGTCTATACTGAGGATATCATAATTAAAATGCTCAAAAATGGTTCGGATAATGGTATTCCCTGTATTCTTTATTTTGAGCCCGATCTCTTTTTTTGTAGCCCCTTCTATATAACTTATTTCTTCTACCGTTATTAACTTGTCCTGGATCTTAAAGCCGTTCTGGATCTTCTTCAGATCTTCCAGCTTCAGGTTTTTATCCAGTTCAATATGAAATAAACGAGGCACGCCTCTTTTGGAGTTCTTGAATTTATTTTCAATCTCAGTATCGTTAGTAAACAATAACAGGCCTTTTGAGTTTCTGCCTAAACGTCCAATGGGTTTTATTCGCGAAGCTGTGGCATTGGCAACCAGGTCCATAACGGTACGTCCTTTACCCTCGCTGGTAGTGGTGGCGAAGCCTTTGGGCTTGTTTAAAAGCACATAGGCTTTTTGTTCGGGGTTGATCCTGGAACCGTCATAACGCACCTCATCCCCGGGTTTTACTTTATAGCCCATTTCGGTAACTACTTTACCGTTTACCGACACTAAGCCTGTGGCTATATGCACATCGGCCTCACGACGCGAGCAAATACCGGAATTAGCAATGTATTTATTCAAACGAATCTCATTAGAGTTTCCTTTATTTGCTGATGCCTTTGGTTGCTCATTAGGCTTTGAATGACTCTTGTTGAATCGTTTTCCTTGTGGTTTTCCGCCGCGTTGCCTGTTCATGGTTCTGATTTTTGGCAAAAGTACATGATTTTTTTCATTCTAAAATTTATAACACACCCCTGACTCCCCTCTTACTAGAGGGGACACTCATACCCCATTTTTTAAAGCAACTGTTTCCCTCCTAACAAGGAGGGATTAAGGGAGGTGTAAAATTGTTCTCTTCAAATTTAAAAATATAATCCTCAATGGCCCGAATCACATTATCAATATCATTCATAACCTGATAATCTGAAAAACGTAAAACTGTAATTTCAAGTTCGTTTAGGCGTTTTGTCTTTTTAACGTCTTTCTCATAAACCTCTAATATCTCATGAGAGTATCCGTCACACTCAATAGCTAACTGAAGTTTATTACAAAAGAAATCCACAATATATTCATCAATTGGCTTTTGTCTATGAAAATCATAACCATGCATTTGATTCCTTCTTAAATAAGTCCAAAGTTTTATTTCTGACTTTGTTGCATTATTTCGAAGTTGCCTGGCTAGTTCTTTTAATTTAGGATTGTAATAGATCTTCATTTTGTAAATTTAAAAACACACCCCTTACTCCCCTCTTACTAGAGGGGACACTCATACCCCATTTTTTAAAGCAACAGTTCCCCTCCTAAGCTTGTGCTGAGCTTAGTGGAAGTAAAGGAGGTCCCGATAGCTATCGGGATAAGAGCGATGTAAAACAATAATTATACTCTACCCGTTAAAATCTACGGTGGATTGTCGTGCTCTGTTTACGGTTAACTTGGTAACATCCGGCCTGGAATAATGCCCAACGGGATCAAAATTTTGCCGTTCCTCCAGGACGCGACTAAAATCTATAGTCTCAACAATCAATCCGGCCTGGTGTAAAACCGGTTCTATGATCCATTCGCCATTAGGTCCGGCTATACAGCTGCCGCCATTAGCCAAAACATCCGGGGCATTTTCCAATATTTTATCTAAATGAGGTGTGTTGTTCGGGAAATCTGCCCTGGTCATTAAACTGCTCACCGAAATGACATAAGAGCGTGACTCCCTGGCAATAAATCGTGTAATATCCTTTGTATTATGGTCGCCACCTGGCCATACGGCAATATGTAAGTTCTCACCTAAACCGTAAAGTGCTGCTCTGGGTAAAGGCATCCAGTTTTCCCAACAATTCAAGCCGCCTACCGTAAAATCCTTTAACGGATGGACCTGTAACCCATTGCCATCCCCCGGAGCCCATGTTAAACGTTCATCATAGGTAGGTTGCAACTTACGATGCACCGATTGTATCATCCCTTCCTGGTCTATATACACCAAAGATGCATAAACACTATGACCACCCCTGTCTAATGGCCGCTCAATGATGCCCAAATAGACGGCCATTTTATGTTGCTTAGCTAATTTACAAACCGGTTCCAGATCGCCTTTTTCAATGGTGACGGCATTTTTCACATAATGCGCATGCAGTTCCTTGTTAACTTTCTTATCCCATTCGGCTCCGCCCGTCAAGGCTAACCAAAACGGATACCCGGGAAGCAACCCTTCGCCAAAAACTATTAATTCCGAGCCTTCTTTAGAAGCCTCTGTAATAGCGTTTTCAACTTTTTTCAGCGTCGCCTGTTTATTCAACCAGACCGGAGCGATCTGAGCCAAAGCCACTTTTAATAAGTTATTCATATCAAATTCTATTTAAAATCACACTCACATCAATAAGTAAAATACTAAAAACACCGGCCAGTATAATAAACTTTAAAATGTTGTGTAATATAAGATAATGAGTCTTGGTTTTTGACCGCCACAGGATCATTAAAAATACAAATAACAGCACTGTACTTAAATAAAAGAACAGGTACATATGCCCTATTTGATACCGGAAGAGCAGTAGGTAAGTTGGAATCAGCGTTAGTACTGAAAGTATTGAAAGCATCATTTTGGAAGCTCTTTCACCATAGGCTATAGGTATGGTTTGATAATTAAGGGCCAGATCGCCCTTAATATTCTCCAGGTCTTTGGTGAGTTCACGCATGGATATGATCAAAAACAAATAAGTGGCATGTACAAAAATGACGGTCTCGAAGTTCTTATAATACATAAAAATGGCGAAAAACGGCGTGATGGTCAGTGTAGCCGACGTCAAGTTCCCTATAAAGGGTAGCCTTTTGAGTTTATGGGAATAGAACCATATACCGAAAATATAAAACGAAAAGAACACCACGGCTCTAAACGACACATAACTAGCCATGATCACCGCTAAAAAATTAAGCACAAAGTAAAAGGACAGTTTGGTGTTTTGACTTACCAACCTGTCTAACCTTGATTTTATGGGCCGGTTGATCAGGTCTTTCTCGGAATCGTAAAAATTGTTAATGATATAACCTCCTGCAATCGTGGCTGCCGACGCTAACACCAACATGAGTAAATTGAGATCGAAAACCACATGGCTTAGTGGTTTGTCAGGAGCCATAATGTAAATGGCTGCTAAATATTGGGCTACAACAATGACTAAAATGTTGTAACCTCTAACCACAGAAAACATACTAAAAAATTTTAGAAGGATATGTTTCTGTCGTCTTGAAAGCATAAAAAATATGATGAGATCCTGAAACAAGTTCAGGATGACAATAAACTGTCTAGAAGTTATAAACCACTTCCAATTTATAGTTGGAAAGTGCCTGTTTTGCTTTTTGGATATCCTCGGTAAAACCAAGAATGTAACCACCGCCTCCGGAACCACATAGTTTTAAGTAGTAATCGTTAGTTTCAATACCGCGTTTCCAAAGGTCATGAAATTGCTTTGGGATCATAGGCTTAAAATGATTCAATACTACTTTTGACAACTGCTTGGTATTAGTGAATAACGATTTAATATCGCCTTTCAAGAAATCCTCAACACAAGCATCGGTATGTTTTATGAATTGGTCCTTAAGCATGTTACGGAATCCTTCCTGCTTCATGTTTTCCATAAAAATGCTGATCATGGGGGCCGTTTCTCCAATAATCCCGCTATCTAATAAAAATACGGCACCTTTACCTTCGGTCTTTTGCGACGGAATGCCGGTAGCCTCAATATTATCTTTTGAGTTAATAAGAATCGGAATGCTCAAATAACTGTTTAACGGATCTAAACCGGATGATTTTCCATGGAAAAAGGATTCCATAGCTGAAAAAATAGATTTGAGCCTTAACAGTTTATCACGTGTTAAATTTTCAAGGACTGTAATTTTATCCTGAGCATATTTATCATAAATAGCTGCTACCAAAGCACCGCTACTACCTACGCCATAACCTTGCGGAATGGAAGAATCGAAATACATACCTGCTTCCACATGGGTCTTCAAAGAGGCTAGATCGAAAGTAACCAAATCGGCATCAATGGTTTCCAAATAGGCTGTAAACTTCCTTAGACCTTCATTGGATCTAATAGCTTCTTCAGAAGGGTTTTCATCTGTTTTTAAAGCACCGTTATAAAAACTATAGGGAATGGACAAGCCTTTGGAATCTTTGATAATACCATACTCTCCAAAGAGCAATATTTTAGAATAAAAAAGTGGTCCTTTCATTATTTGAATTAATAATTAATAGTGAAAAATTAATAATTACTATTTAGAGATTTCAGTAACACTCATTAATAATTTTCAACATTTCACCGGCTTGATTTGGGTTTATAAATTATTTTGTTTAACTAAATTAAAAAATATTTAAACAAAATGCAAGCTTTTTTATCATTCTTTATTGAATAATCAATAATTACTGTTTTGACGATTTAACAATACTTACTAAAAGCTTCAACATTTCGTTAGACTTTGGTTTATACTTTTGAAATTGGTCTTCATCAATAAAATCCGTTGCTCTTAACAAATCCAACCAATAATCCGTTTCGTTTGCTTCTTTCAAACTTATAGACATTTTGTTGGTAAAATCCGCTTTACTCTGGGCAAATTCAGCTTCCCGAACATTTGCTCCAATGGACGTCCCGGATTTCAATAATTGCTTTGACATGACAAACTCTTTTTTATCGTATGCCAATTCCTTATATAGATTTACAATGTCTACTGCAAACTTAAAACTTTTGTCTTTGATGATATTTTGTTTCATAAAATCAGAATTAATGTTAAACTCAAGTAAGTTACATTTAATTCTTCATTATTAACTATTCATTCTTCATTAACCGTGCACCAAAGCCAATTTGGTCACAAATATACTGTCCATTTTGACAATGTGCAACTAATTCATTTTTAATGAATTCACAGACTTGTTCACATTCAGCCTCCGGATACAGCACATGTACATTGGCCCCGGCATCCAGTGTAAAGCATACTTTGGAGCCTGTCTCCTGCCTGAACACCCAAATTTTATTGATGATCTCCAAAGTATTTGGTTTCATTAAAATAAAATACGGCATACTGGCCATCATCATGGCATGCAGGGTTAGCGCTTCACTTTCAACAATACTAATAAATGTATCCAAATCGCCTGCCTTAAATACGTTTATTAGGGTTGAAAGGTTGTCATGTGCCTGTTTAAAACGCTCTTCAGCAAACGGGTGGTTATGCATCAAACCATGTCCCACCGTACTGCTTACTTGTTTTTCGCCTTTGTCAACCAATAAAATAGTATCCTGATAATTCTTGAAATTTTTATGCACTTCAAAAGGATACTTAACTCCAAATAAATCCGAACTTCCTTGTATATCCTGATGTTCGCCCCAAACTACCAAATCTCCTTCTATACTACGGCAGGCACTACCAGATCCCAAGCGGGCTAAAAAGGAGGCTTTTTTAATGAAATAAGATTCTTCGGCTTCGCTCAGAATGACATTGGCACCAATTAATTCCTTCTCAATACTCATTAAACATAAGGCCAAAGCACTCATTCCTGAGGCAGATGAGGCTATCCCGGAACTGTGCGGAAACGTATTAGCCGTTTCAATCACAAAATGATAATCCCTTAAAAAAGGCACATAGGCTTCAATACGTTTAAAGAACGTTTCAATTTTTGGTTTGAAACTATCTTTTTTATCGCCATCTAAAAACACCTCAAACGAAAAGTCATCTGCATGGTCTTTTTTTGAGTACCGCAGCGTCGTGACCGTTTTACAGTTATCAAGCGTAAAACTTATGGATGAGTTGGCAGGAATCTGATTGTCCTTTTTTCCCCAATATTTTACTAAGGCTATGTTGCTAGGTGAAGACCAGGTATGACTCCCACTGTCTATTTGGGAATATTGGTCAAGGACAAAATCTGTTTCTGTCATGTAACTGTTTTGGAGAGGCAAAGATACTAATTTCACCAAATTTTGTATCTTGTAGTGTAAAACTTTCAAGTATAATCTAATTAACACTTCAAAAAATGAAAAGAGTAATTTTAACCCTACTTATGCTAGCTCTAATTTACACGTCACATGCACAAGATGACAAAACAAGTACGGATTCATCCCCTAATAATTGGCATTTTGCTATTAAAGGAGGGCTTAACTATTCAACCAGAGCCGGTATAGATGCTCCGGGAGGTGGTTATCTTACAGATTTTCATATAGGCAGTATTATTGAGATTCCTACAGCTTTGGACTTTAAAATTCAAGCTGAGCCGCAAATCTCAAGAGTAGGTGAAACAAGAAGCGGTTCTACATCACACCGTATGACGTTTCTCAGTATTCCTGTTTTGGCAACAGTTTACAGTGTTGATAATTTTAGCTTTGAAGCAGGTCCTAAGTTTTCTTTCCTGGTAGATGAGCGTCAAAAAACCTCTTCAAGTGGAAATGACTTAGCAAAAACAAACAGGGTAAAAACATTGACTTTTGGTTTAACAGCAGGAGCCAGTTATGCTATAGATAACAATTGGGTAGGTCAATTTAGATTTAACTATACGCCTTCAGACATTATTAAAAATAATGCAGGAGATACAGAAGGGACGTCCATAGTTTTATTTCAGTTAGCTATTGGTTATTGGTTGAACTGATCAAGTCTTAGACATCTCCACAAGCTTTACCATGGTTTTATAATTTCTGGCTGTTGCCGTGGTTTTTAATTTTCGCTCAAAGAAATTGTTGCAGAATTTAGCTTTACCATAGCCTATGTCACAATAAAAATAGATGCATTTAGGAGTGATGACAAACTCCTCGTTCGGGTATGTTTTCTTTGAAGCTTCTTCAACCAGGCCTTTATCCGGTGTGGTATACAGCATGGTAAAATAGCTGTTTTCTTTTTTCTCCTGCGGAAACGGACAATCCCCGAATATTTGCTTTAGATCCTTAGGCGTCAATACCAACACGGGCACCTCAAATCCAAAATGTGATTTGATGGCGCTATGCATTTTTAAGGCTAAGGCGCCTTTATCAGTTTCAGAAGATTGAAAGACCACATTGCCGCTTTGAATATAGGTTTGCACCTTTTTAAAACCTGATTTAGCCAGCAATTCACGCAATTCCGCCATAGGGATCTTCTTTTGTCCGCTAACATTAATGCCTCTTAAAAGTGCTATATAAGTATTCATTTGTTCTATTTCAGCTTTTTAGTTTAACACACCCCTCACTCCCCTCTTGGTAGAGGGGACACTCAGACTCAAAATATTTTCATCAATGAAAACAAAATTTTGTCCCAAAAAATACAAAATTCATGTACTTTTAACATTAAAAATCTGCTATATGTTTAAACTTAGCTTCGTTTTTCTGGTGGTATTATCCGTATCCTGTCAGACAGGAAACTTAACGGTACTTGCTGACCTCCCCAACACTTTAAACGAAGTTTCGGGAACGGAAACAACCATCCACACTGATCTGATCTGGACGCTAAATGATAGCGGTAACAAACCCCGTTTATATGCTCTGGACCAGAAAGGTAAAATCATTAAAGAAGTAAAAATAAACGCCAAAAACCGCGACTGGGAAGATCTGACCTCTGACGCTGAAGGCAATCTTTATATTGGTGATTTTGGTAGTAACGCCAACAAAAGAGACAATTTGGCCATCCTGAAGGTTAGCAAAGACTCCTTAGAACTAGATACCAAAATTGGTATTGAACCTATTTCTTTTAAGTTTGAAGATCAACACAAATTTCCGCCAAAAAAGAAAAACATGTACTTTGATTGCGAAGCGTTTTTTCATTTTAACGATAGCCTTTATTTGTTTACAAAAAGCCGCGTAAAAGGTGATTTCGGTAAAACCAACCTTTATAAATTACCTGCTAAAAAGGGCAAACATGTAGCAACATTTGTTGGTTCTTTCAGTACCTGTGATGACGCGCACTGCTGGATCACTTCGGCTGATATAAGTGACAACGGTAAAAAAGTGGTGTTGCTAACACCCAAAGCTGCCTGGGTATTTAGCAATTTTGATGGCGATGATTTCTTTAATGGTACCGTAACAGAAATCCCTTTCGACTATATCTCTCAAAAAGAAGGGGTTTGTTTTAAAGATAATAATACATTACTCATCACTGATGAGAAAGCGCATGGACAGGGTGGGAATTTGTATAAGATTGAAATTCCTAAACCGTAAGACCGCCATGCACCTCTATGACATGCAGAATGTCCTTCTTTTGTAACACACCGGATTGTCGCCATTTTGGAACCCCGTCTACAAATAAGGTCATGGTGGGTACACTTCGCACCTGATATTTTACTGCCAACTCATGGTTTTTATCAATGTCGATCTTAACGATTTTAACTGCATCTCCCAGTTCATCTTTCACCTCTTTTAAAATGGGCATAAGCGCCTGACAAGGGCCGCACCAGGTAGCAAAAAAATCTACAAGTACTATGTTATTCGAATTTATGATGTCTTTGAAACTGCTTTTCATTTATTCTATATTTTACAACCTAATAGACGGGAAATAGCCGATATAATTACAGAATTAGAGGTAAGGGCTCCTCCCTTTTGTAAAGGGAGGTGGATTCCGATGATAATCGGGATCCGGAGGGTTAGACAGAGCAAGAAAAAGATAAAAACTCCTCTTTCTTCCAGTTTAATTTGGAAACTGAAATTCATTCTCCTCTTAAATTTAAGAGGAGCGTTAAAAACGGATCTATTTTTAAGGCTTTCCAATTAACACGGCTTATCGAAATGCTCCGGGTGTACATATGAGTATCAAAACCCAAAGCCCAGTCTAAAGGCCAAACGCAAGCCGTCATCACTATTAAAAGCTGAAATGTTCAGTGTACTCATTTCTGCTAAATTGGCAAAAATACCACCGCCAATGGAGGTGTTCCAATCATCCGAATTATAACCGGCTACTGAAACCAGATCGTCATCCACCCAAACTTTGCCCAGGTCGAAACCACCATATATACCAATATTTAGCGGTAATAATCCGGTTTTAACCTTACGCAGGTTCAAGCGCAGGTCTGTCGTCTGTATAAAGGCAGTCTTTCCGGTAAAGCGTTCATGCCTGTAACCCCGCAATCCATTCCTGGCGCCTATACTGGCAGCCTGGTAAAATTCAAAATCATCGCCAAAATTAAAATGGCCCCTGGATTTGGTTGCGAACACCAATTGACCGCTGGGGGTCAGTTTATAATCCAAACTCAACTCAGGGATCAAATATCCAAAGCCTTTGGAGGTACTTACATTGTTTTTATAGCCGGCCTCTAATGCCAAATGCATACCCATAGTCGGGAAAGCCGCATTATCGGTATTGGCATATTCATATTTTGCACTGACTCCGTAAAAATCCTGTTTGTCAAACACCGAAACCGGTAATACATCAGGCATAACTACAAACCGTCCTGAAGTCCTGTCTACCTCATTACTTTCATAAGACACGCCTATAGAAAAACTGGCTCCCAATTCACCTCTCCAAACCAAAGCCGGCGACACTTTAAAGGTTCTGATCTTTACCCGGTTATAGTCTAAATCCACATCTAAACCATCATCTTCATCTGCTTCGGGATTTGGGGTACTGTTTCCAAATCCAAAAAAGTTAACCGCGTAATTAGGACTTGTAAATTGTGCATCAAAAGCTAAATTCCATGTCCCCATGACGTTGGCAAACTCTGCTCTATACCCCAATTCAAAACCATTGGTTGCGAAGTAATAAGCTCCTGAAATGGTATGCTGTGAACTAAACGGATTACGTTCAAAACCATAATTGGTAAAGGTATCCACAAAGCCTATTTTAAGCCCGTCATCCGGATTGGCCCCAATAGACGGGATCAATTGATTGGAACTGTTCTTTAGTTTTTTATGATCATAAACATTGGTTTCGTAGTCGTCTGTTAACTTTTTATTGACACCTTCAGTAGTAAAGGTATTGGGTTTCGATCTATGGTCATAAACCTTTACCCCGGTTTTGTTCTCCATAGTATAGGTATCGTTATTCTGACCACCTACAAGCCTTACTTTGATGTGGTTGTCTCCGGTTCCAAAAACCCTGAACACATCGTCATCATCTAATCCATACACCCAAATTTCCCTGGTATGTTCATTATTATAAGTACGCTCATGGAACACATCTGCTTTTTCCCCTCCTTTAATCCTATAGGCGGTTACTTTTGTTTTTCCGTTAGGCAATCGCTCTATATCAAACCAATCATCTTTATTAGTTCCTTTGATAACTGCGAACTTATTAATATGATAATAATAGCTATCTGATATTTGCTGCAAATTGGCTCGCCTGCCAATAAGTTTTTGTTTAATGGTTTGGATGGTATTTTGATTGACCTCTGGCGGAAAATGAGTGAATGCTTTATCAATAACGTCATCCGTTAAATTAGCTACGATATGGTTTACCTCTTCATCCCAAACAGGTTTATCGGATACATTGATCAAAGCCATATCTAAAGGATAGGGTTCTAAATTAAACCACTTAGGACTATTCAGTTCCTCGTCATAGGATTGCATTAAACGAAGTGCCGGAACCACGGTGGTTCCAAATCCGAGTAATGCACCATCCGCCATAATAGAAAAAGCCTGGTCTCTATCACGAGGCATGGGACGATAAACCGTTTTACCTTTTTCCTTAAACTTTGCCCAACGCCATTGATCCTCGTGCCTGTCCCAATCACCGATCAGCATATCGAACAAACGGGCTCGGATATAAGCACGTTCGTCTAAAACAATATCCTCGTCTTTGTGCAATTGCTTCAGTAAATCGTCTGTACTGATCAACTTATCTGAAAAACCGAAACTCTTTTTATCACCGTGTCCGTCGGCCGCTCGTTCTTCTATCATGTACAGTTCATTTCCAAACTCCTCATTGAACTGTTTTAAAGCATTTTGTTTTGGCACATAATACATGACCGGATTGGTATGAAATACGCCTACTGCATCGGATAAGGTTGCAATGGTAAACGGTGCATACGGATGCGATCCTGTGAACACATCAAGCAGCAACCCTTCGGTATAAGTTTCATCAAACTGGCCTTCAATGTATTGATCTTTAAACGCCACGGCCTGTAAATATTGCACCGCGTTTTTTCTGAGTGCCCGCATGACATACTCTCTACCGTCTTTATCTTCTAATCGCAAGGATTTGGACTGATGCCCGCCACCTTTTCTAACAGGGGTTAAGCCACCAAACAAGGTATCTAAATTTACCGTTGGTGCTTTCACCGGCGTACTGAAATCTTCACGATAGCGGTCTCCCCAAAAAGTTTTATAAAGTCTGCCTTTGGTAGTTTCTTCTACCGTATAAATAGAAGCTGTCTTTTCTTTCGGAAATACTTTTGGATAATTGGTTCCCTGATGTATTTTATCTTTTGGAAGTACCTGGGTTTGATAAACGATTTTGTTATCCTCAGCTGAATAAAACCGTACATAAGACGATCCGTCTTTTAAAATATCTAAACGCGCATATCCCGGAGTTCCATAGGAAAACAGTCCACCACCAACATTTCTTGTTGGGTTGGTTTTGGATCCCGAACCACTGATAATTTGCGGTAGATTATCCTGAACAATGTACTGCAAATTATGATCGTGCCCCGATACAAAAATGGTTTTATCGTTTTCCTGAGCGAGCGTTATAATACGTTTTCTAAAGTCATTATATCGACTGTTTTCAATGTCGACCGTAGTAACACCACCAGCTTCTCTAATAATATTTTTCAGGGTTCCTAATACGGGAAGCGGACTCATATGACTTCCAAAAGAATACTGTCCCCCATGGGAGCCATTTGTAAACATGGGATGGTGTACTGCTACAATAGTAGTTTTCCCCCTGGCCTTTTTTATCTCACCTTCCAGTTCATCAAAGAACTTAGTCCGCGTCTTGATATCACAATCATCATTAATGGTCGGGTGTTTATCCCAATTGGTTAAATACCATTCGGAATCAATAATCAGCAAAACAATCTCATCAGAGATCTTAACTTTTTCCAACGGACAGCCATTTTCCGGTAAAAAAGTATTTTTTCCTAATTTATCTTCAACATATTTCTCTTGTCGTTTGAGCCCTTTTAATCCGTTGCTATACCAGTCATGGTTTCCGGGAATAAAAATAGCATCTCCTTTAAAATCTTTGACAACATCTGTCTGTACATTGAGTTGATGCTCTGCAAAAGCCCTGCTTTCTTCTCCTTTAGAAGGCAATCCCTTCGGATAAATATTATCTCCTAAAAATAAAGTAGTACTTTGT
This sequence comes from Seonamhaeicola sp., assembly GCF_028281565.1. Lineage (GTDB taxonomy): Bacteria > Bacteroidota > Bacteroidia > Flavobacteriales > Flavobacteriaceae > Seonamhaeicola. The sequence goes on along the minus strand of NZ_JANQJQ010000047.1, from coordinate 81,130 downwards.
TTTGAAGCGTTTTGCAAGTCTTTTTCAAAAGCCTGTAAGGCATCCGATTTGGTTCCGATAGGAGAGTTACCACCATCACCAATTAGGTAAAAGGAATGCACAATAGCTTCTTCCTGAAAACTTCCTGATATAACCTCACCTTTATACTGAGGTTGGTAAGTGGCACAGGCATTTAAAAGTACAACGCCTGTAAAAACTAAGGCCGTTCTTAAACGAATTTTCATTTTGGCTGGATTAATTCTTAAATATAAATATAATCAATTTAATCTTGTAATACCTCCGTTTGAAAAACCACTTCACTTGCTAAAGTTTTGTGCACCGGGCACCGGGAAGCTATTTCACTTAACCGTTTCTTTTGTTGCTCATCTAAATCACCCACAAACCTGAGCTTTTTACTTATATGATCTAAATACTTTGGTGCGTCAACCACAAGCCCCAGGTCATCACTATGTTTTCTGGAGTGGGTAACATAGACAAAAACTTCCTGTAAATCCCATTGTTTCCTTTGGGCATACAGTTTTAAAGTCATAGCCGTACATGCCACCAAACCGGCATTCAGATACTCATAAGGCGAAGGACCAAAATCATCTCCTCCAACACTTATCGGTTCATCAGCAATCATACTATGGTTTTTGGTTTGAATGGACGTAGTAAAATTATCTTCCTTTATATTTAAATGGCCCACCAGTTGTTCACCATTAATCTCTAGCATCTTGTTCTCCTGCGGTTTAAAATAACGTTGCACCCAGGTACCAATAACATTGCCAACATAATTACTATCGTTTGAATCCGACAGCAAGTGGTCTGCATTATCAAGTGTTACAAAACTCTTGGGATGATGCGCATTGTGATATAGTTGTTCCGCATTTTTTATCCCTACTATGGTATCTACGGGTGAATGCATAATCAGTAAGGGCTTCCTTAATTTTTTAACAAGGGCCGGCAAATCGGTTTTATCAAAGTCTGCTATAAATTCCGGATTTACTTTAAATGGACGCCCGCCAATATTGACTTGGGTCAATTCATTGTCCTTTACGCTATCGATATCATGTGAAAACAGGTGCTTAACATGGCTGACCGTTGCCGGCGCTCCGATGGTTGCCACAGCCTTAACATGGTCTAATTGATTTGCAGCTGCCAACACGGCCGCACCACCAAGGGAATGGCCTACAAAAAGAGCCGGTGCCTCGTAATTCCTTTCCATAAACTTGCTTACCGAAATTAAATCCTGAACATTGGCAGAAAAATGACTATCCGCAAACGCTCCTTCACTCCTGCCCAATCCCGTAAAATCAAAGCGAAGTACACCAAACCCATGATTGGTTAAAGCTCTACTAATATTCTTTACCGCACTTAATGTACTTGAACAAGTAAAGCAATGTGCGAAAACCGCAAAATGATTAGGTTTCTGATTTGCAGGTAGCTCCAAATATGCTTGTAATTTGTGGCCCGCTTTATTTTCTATAGAAAGTTTTGTGCTTTTCATTTTTCAAGATGGTTTAATTTTTCTTTTAAGACCAGTTTAGAATATTGGCTTAATAATAGTTTGAGTTTCGGATTTATAAATGTCTCGCAAAAGGGTTTGTCAGGGTTCTTATAATAATAATTCGTTATTTGTTCACGAGATGGTTTGAAGCTCACAAAAGGTAACACCCCCGTGACAATCTTATTTTCAAAACTCTTTTGCTGCTTTTCTATAGCCAGCTTAACTTCCTTTTCCTGAGCTTCTGAAAATATATAAACTGCTGAACGATATTTATCTCTAAACGAGTGATTGCTGGTACTTTTATGCGTGTGCAAATGAATTTCCACAAGTGTTTCCATTTGAATGTCCTTCGGATCGTAATGAACCATCACAGCTTCTGAAAAAGATTCATTTTCGTCAGTGTAAGACACATAACCCTGTTCTACTTTCTTCACGCCTTTAAGCGATTGAAAAACAGCTTCGGTGCACCAATGGCAACCACCACCTAAAGCTATTTTTTGCAAATTAGAGTTCATCTCAGTTTATTGATCCACTTATCTAAATCTTTATCCGATGGATTCCTTAACTTTTTATTGTCAATAGTGATCGTTGGAAAATTAAGTTTTCCATTAGTATAGAGGCTACGAAGTTCTTTGGCAGCTATAGGATCTGTTTCAACATCAAGAAACATGTAATTTAAATTACGTGTTTCTAGAAATGTTTTATAATATCTTGTTTTATGACACCTTTCGGCTCCATATAATTTAATGTCCATTAGGCGTTAATTCCTGCATATTTAATGCCTGTCAATCGGTGCATGTCGTAATCAAAAGTCGACAAGTCTTCGTGCTTAAATTTTCCAATATCATCATACCCGCAAGCCCTGGCCACTACTTTTATTAAATCGTTTGAGGCATGAAAAAAGTTAAAGAGTTGTTTTGCTGATGATTCAATGATCAGCCGCTGCCGTAACGATTCTTTTTGCGTTGCAATGCCTACGGGACAGTTATTGGTGCCACAGGCTCGCATCCCCAGGCAGCCTATAGCCTGCAAAGCTGAATTGGAGACAGCAATAGCATCGGCCCCCAGCATTAAGGCTTTGGCAAAATCTTCAGCAACCCTCAAACCTCCGGTGATAATCAGGGTAACATGACTTGCTCCTACCTTATCCAAATAGGTTCTTGCCCTGACCAAAGCCGGAATTGTAGGGACATTTATATGATCTCTCAGAATGGTTGGTGCAGAACCTGTGCCGCCGCCACGGCCATCTAAAATGATATAATCCACTCCTACATCCAGTGCAAACCGGATATCCGCTTCAATATGACTTGCCGCTATTTTAAACCCGATAGGAATGCCACCGGTGCGTTCTCTTACTTTATTCGCAAATTCTTTAAAATCAGCTACCGTATGGAAATTTGGATTTGCCGCCGGTGAAATAGCCGTTTCACCTTCATTCAAACCACGTACTTCAGCAATCTCTTTAGTAACTTTCTTCCCAGGAAGATGACCTCCTGTTCCGGTTTTAGCACCCTGTCCCCCCTTAAAATGGAAGGCTTGTACATGATCCAGTTTATCCCAGCTAAAACCAAACTGTGCCGAAGCCAATTCATAAAAATATTTTGAGTTATTGGCTTGCTCTTCCGGTAACATACCTCCTTCTCCTGAGCATATGCCTGTCCCTGCCATTTCGGCTCCTTTTGACAAGGCTATTTTAGCTTCCCTGGAGAGTGCCCCAAAACTCATATCACTTACAAAAACAGGGATATCAATAGTCAAAGGTTTTTTTGCCGAAGGCCCAATAACCACTTTTGTAGCAACCTCCTCATGATCTAACAACGGTCTTGTGGCCAACTGTGCCGGCAAAAACTGCATATCATTCCATGTTGGCAAGGTATTTCTATCAACACCCATAGACGCAGAAAAACCATGGTGCCCAATATTTTTCAATCCGTTTTTCGCCAACTCTTTTATGTAACCGGTATACGGTTCGGTAGCTTCGGGGTGCGTATCTGCATAATCCCCCAAATATTCATCCCTGTTGAATGGTTGCGGATGCTCTTTTTCAAAAGCCGCAATTTCATTTTCATCAATCAGTAACGCATCACCTTCCGTATAGGCTGTAAACTTATGCAGCTTTTCTTCATTGTTGTATTCGCTAACCCCAGTATCGTAGCGATAATCCCAGTGGTGTACACCACAAATAAGGTTATTCCCTTCAATAAAGCCATCTGAAAGCAAAGCCCCTCTATGGTGGCATCTTCCGTACAACACCGAGATACCTGACTCGTGTTTAATAATGACCAAATCGGTATTACTTACCAAAGCATGGGCAGGTTCCTTATCCCGTAACTCTGAAATTTTGGCGATCGCTGTTTTTGACATCTTTTGCGGATTATTGGTTAGTGTTTTAATTTTTCGGCATAAAGCTTTCTGAACTTCGCCAGCTTAGGCGTTATCACAAAATTGCAATACCCTTGCTCTGTATTATTTCTGTAGTAGTCCTGGTGATAGTCCTCGGCCTCGTAAAAAACATCTAAGGGACTGATCTCTGTGACCACAGGGTTTTCATAATATGGAGCTACTTCTTTCACGACGGTTTCAGCTATGGCTTTTTGATCATCATCATGATAATAAATCACCGAACGGTATTGCGTCCCCTGATCTGCCCCTTGTCGGTTTAAAGTAGTAGGATCATGAGTGGTCATAAAAATGATCAAAATATCTTCATACGAGATCACCTCAGCGTCAAATGTTAGCTGGACAACTTCGGCATGCCCTGTTAAACCGGAACACACTTCCCTGTAGGTTGGTTTTCCCGGAGCATTCCCTCCGGAATATCCGGACACCACTTTTTCAACGCCTTTTACTTCCTGAAAAATAGCCTCGGTACACCAAAAACAACCACCTCCAAAGGTGGCTAATTGTGAATTTTTATTATCCATTTTTTTATTTACATTTTCAGACCTGCCAGGTTTTAAAAACCTGGCAGGTCTTTTCGAAATCCACCTTCCGTTAAAAGGAAAGGAACTTATTTACTTTAATTATCTTTTTCTAACTCCAATGATTCCGAATTAATACAATAACGTAATCCGCTGGGCTCCGGCCCGTCAGGGAATACATGGCCTAAATGCGCATCGCAGGTATTACACATGACCTCAACACGTACCATCCCGAAAGAGTCATCTCTTTCATATTTAATAGCATTGTCTTTTATGGGTTGTGTAAAACTGGGCCACCCGGTACCGGAACTAAACTTTATTGTAGAATCAAACAAGGGGGCATGGCAGCACACGCAATTATATTTTCCTTCGTCATAAGTACTGCAAAGGGCTCCACTATGAGGTCTTTCCGTGCCTTTTTGCCTTGTAATCCTGTACTGCTCCGGAGTTAATTGGGCTCGCCATTCCTCTGCTGTTTTTTCAACACGAATGTCAGGATCTAAATTTCCGTTTACGGAGAAATTAATAACATCTTTCCAGGTTATCATTTAAAATGTTCCTTTCCTTAATTTTTGGTTTTTGCTTTACAATAGGTCGATGTACTATTCGTTTTCTTACAAGCCCCACACGCTGTGCCGGTTGAAAGTAATACTTAAATTTACGACAAATAATATCAATTATATACTTTACCTTAAAGTTTAGTATTTTTACCAATAAACCTTATTGCGTTATGAGCGACCTAGTTATTGAAGCTGAAAAATTTGCCACCAAACTTCTAAATGAAAAATTAGATACCTCGTTTTTATACCATAATCTGACACATACCCAACGTGTTGCCGAAAAAACTACGGAATTGGCGACACTTTGCGAATTATCCGAAGGGGACAAAGAAATTCTCTTTTTAAGCAGTTGGTTACATGACACCGGTTATACGGAAGGGATTGAAAACCATGAAGAAAAGAGTGTTGGCATTGCCAGGGAATTTTTAAACTCAAAAAAATATGCTGCTGACAATATTGAGGCTGTTTGCCAATTGATCATGGCAACCAAAATGGAATATGAGCCTAAAACCCAGCTCGAAAAAATAATTAGAGATGCCGATTGCTCTCATATTGGCAGCAAAAGCTATATGGAGGTGTCCGAACTTTTGCGAAAAGAATGGGAACTGTTATGCAATAAGACTTACACAGAAATCGAATGGCTTGACGAAAATATCAACTTTCTATCTACTAAGCACAAATTTCACACACCCGAAGCAGCATCCATTTGGGACAAACGCAAAGGCAAAAACTTATCTGAATTATTAAAGACGAAAAAGAAACTGGATGCCGACAACAAAAAACTGTCGCAAAAAAAAGAAGAGTTAACATTTAAAAAGAATAAGGTTGAAATGCCCGAGCGCGGTATTGAGACCATGTTCAGGGTCACCTTAAAAAACCACATGTATTTAAGTAATATTGCCGATACCAAAGCCAATATTTTACTTTCGGTAAATGCTATTATTGTGTCGCTGGTTTTAGCAAACCTGATCCCTAAACTGGATAACCCTTCTAACAAGTATTTAATTATCCCGACCATTATTTTTGTTTTGGTAACGGTGGCGTCCATTATTCTTTCGGTTTTGGCTACCCGTCCTAATGTTACAAGTGGCAAATTTACGAAAGAGGATGTTGCCAATAAAAAAGTGAATTTACTGTTCTTTGGAAACTTTCATAAAATGAGTTTGAAAGACTTTGAGTGGGCCATGAGTGAAATGATGCAGGATCGCGAATACCTGTACTCATCCATGAAAAAGGATCTGTATTTCCTGGGCCTTGTATTGGATAAAAAATATAAAATCCTCAGGCTAACTTACAGCGTCTTTATGGTAGGTATTATAGTAAGTGTTATTGCTTTTGCTATTGCATTCCAATCATCGGGGATTCGTTAAGCCTTGATCTCCTTCATAAGATCATCATAGGTGTAGAACGATTTATCATTTTCGTTCTTATGATATAATACACTCACGCGAATGGCTTTGAGTCCTGTTACTGCCTGCAGATCCTGAAGTTCTACTATTTCAACATCATCATCAAGGTAGTTTTTATCCTGTAAAAACTTGATGTAACGCATGTACTCTATCTCATCCTGCTTTTGGGAATATACAATGCTTATTTTACCCTTTTGAGTGACACGTTCATTAGTCCCTTTTATAAAAGCCTTATCAACCCGTTTTTTCACAATCTCATACCTGGCATTATAGGTACCATCTACATCAAATTGTTTTTCGTCCATTCTGAAACTAATGGACAACGGTTGATTGAACACCAGGATCATAGAAGCCACATCCAATGAAATTGGGAAACCGGACTGCATTTGATAATAAGCATTTTCCATTTCGCACATCACCTGTAATTGCCACAATCTAAGATTGTATAAGTATAAAAGATTAAAACTGTCTTCTTTGGTAATAGACTCGCCTATATACATATTATGCTCAACACCATCGGTTTTAAAACGCTCAAAGAAGTGCGGATACATGCCCTGGGCATCTTCCTGCTTTTTATCTAACAATGAGGCCATTTCCTGATTGATGGTGGCAATGGTTTCATCATAATCTTTTCGGTGCTTATACAATACTTCAACCTTATCATCTATACTATTATGATAGGATTCTATAAGTTCACCTAAACCGTCAACCTTGCTTAAATGTTGGAATATGGGGTCTACTTCCTGTTTAAAAAACTCAGAGATCTGCTGCTCACTATCCACCTGAAAATGGTCTTTTAACCCTTTTAAATAATTTTTCACCTGATAAATAAACTGCTCATAAATTGGCAAGGGCTCTATCTCAAGCGCTTTTTTAAATACATTTTTAACAGCATTTAACTGAAGGGTTAAGTCCTGCTTTGTCGCCTTATTTCTGGCTTCCGAAGACCCTTTAATATCTATTTGACCGTAAAGCGGATACACCCCATCAAAAGCAATCTTCCTGAATCGCGCTTCCTTACCGTTCATTTCGTCCTTAATAAACTCCTTGGCTTCCTTAGCAAAACGCCAATGTACACTAGGATGGATAGACGTACATTCTTTTTGAATAACTGCTTCAATAAGATTTTCTTCCTCAGCTTTTGAACGCTCCACGGCGGAGACAATATACGGCATCACATCTACCAACTTATTCGCATTGATACTGTTAAGTACTTTAGGCCTGTTAGAAACAATCTCAAGAATCCCCATCAAGCCCTCATCATTAGCAATTGGCGCAAAAATGGCGCTTTTAATGCCTTGTTCATACAATGCCTTTATCTGTGGAACTTTTCCTCCGGTTTTCTTATAGACCTTATCTACATCAGAAATCGAGAAATATTTATGCTCTTTTATTAGCCGGTTATGGGACCAATCGCATAAGGCTTTACAACAGTCTTCTTTTTCATGATCACCTAACAAAAAACTACTAACACCAGTTTCATAAACATGCTCAAAGGTATTTTCTTCTTGGTTATAAATTGAAAAACCAACCTTGATATCATTAATTCCCAATAAGGACCTGAAGATTTCATAAAAGCCTTCCATAAAGGTTTCATCTTTCCGCTGTTTATCTTCTCCTATAAGGGTTGACTTTATATTAGAAATGGATTGATCATCCGTCACATCAAAAATGTTTGAGATCACAAAGCCTTTGAACATATAACTGTTTGGTGGAAATTTCTCTTTCCAAAGCTCTAAATTCTCAAAATTATCTAACAGTTCTTCGTAATCTTCCTGGGTAATTTTAGGCGCATCTTTAGTAGGTACAATTTCACAAAAATCAGCATTATACATGATTTTATAGTAACGCATAATGCCATTGGCATCAGGGATTTCGTAATAGAACGGGCGCTTAAAACTCAGGTTGTACCCATAACAAAAATTCAAAATAATAGTACAGGCAATAATATACCTGTAATCTTCAGGCATATTTTTTATCTGGAGTTCAAACCCCTCACCGGCAGTTTTAATGATATTCTTAAACCGCTCCGATTTATTAAATATCAAATTATGAAATGGTACCGACGCTGTTTTAATTTCATTTTTAGTCAGCACCGGACTAAAGGAATCCTGAAGAATAATACCAATTTCCTGTTTTCTATCCTTTAAAGTTTGAATAGCGGTAAAGCCTTCCCGTAACTCGGGGTATGCCTCGGCTATTTCAAGAACACGCTTCGCCCTGGTGGCAATGAATTCATCTTCGCTGCCTGCCGAATCTTCATAATATTTCAGCAATTTATTGAAGCTAACCTTTAAGATTAAAGGGGATTCTATATTATCATTGATATCGGTCATATGATTGGTCTTGTACAACAAATTTACAAATATTTGGCTTAGTCGTTAAAAACAAGACTTCATAACACCCAAAATGTTACAAGAAACTATGTTAAATTTTATGCCAGGACGCCAAATTTATTGTTCCAAAAGAACGATGTTAAACGCCGAATCTATAAGAACCTTTCCGTTTTTCACTTTTAGGTCCTGATTAGAATAGGTATCATGCAGCTTTTGACCATTTTCAAATGTGCCGGAAACGTCTATTTCCTTTTGGCCTTTAGGTAAATCTAACCCCATTACAACTTTGTCATGATAATCGCCTTTTGAAAAACTTCTGGAGAACACAAATGGTTGAGAACTCAGTGTTTTGTGTTCACCTGCTCCCACAGCCGGATGGTTCTTTCTGAACTGCCCTAACTTTTGCCAATGTTCTAAAATAGCCTGGTTACTCTCTAAATCTTCCCAATTCATTAGAGATCTTAAATGTGCATCGCCATTGGCCCCTTCAACATGTAGCACTCTTGCAGATTCATCACCGTAATACACCTGTGACGTCCCAGGAGCTAACAGTAATTTATTTGCTGTCTCAAATGGTTTTTCCCTGTTAGCATCAAAAGGATCATGATCATCATGTGAACTTAAATAGTTTAATACACCAAACCCTTTTAAGTCAGATTGAAGTGCTGTATTGTACTTATCAAACATATCCTGAACAGGCATTTGTTTGGCATTCCATTTGAATTCAAAATTGATTTGGCTGGTGAACCGATCATCAAAATAGTTGACTTTTTTATCCCCAAAATCGAAATACTTTCCTCCGCTGATACCATAATTATACACTTCACCAACCAGGTAAAAATCGTTATCATCCAATACCTTCTCCGGATTGGCTTTTTTGTATTCCGCAAAGGCATGATCACATTCGGTTTTAAATTCCTGCCAAACGTATTCTTCGGTGTGCTTTACGGTATCACAACGATAACCGTCTACACCAAATTCGATAATATAATCCGTCAACCATTTTATGATATAAAACCGTGGTGCCCTGGGATAGCCTGTCCTTTCGAAAAAAGCATCCAGTTCGGCAACTTCCTGTTCATAGCGCCCTTCCTCTTTCCATTTTTCAACCAGTTGCGGTGGTAACTCCACAGCCTCATCTGATTCTGTTTTAACATCCGGTAAATTATCTACCAGTGTACAGGTAATGGTGGATTCATACGAATTATGCTGACAAGTAGGTGCTGTTCTTACCCAACCTTCCGGCCATACCGGATCTTTTTCAGTTATAGGACCGGTATGATTAATAACGGCATCCAATAAAATTCTAATGCCTTTATTATGGGCGGCTTCAACCAATTCATGCAGCTCTTGTTTGGTGCCGTAATTAGGGTCTATTGCGGTCCAGTCTTTTGCCCAATAACCATGGAATCCGTATGTAACACCGGTGCCTTCATCAGTACTCCCGTGAATTTGCTCCACAATAGGCGTCATCCAGATAGCATTGATACCCAAATTGGTAAAATAACCTTCGTTTATTTTCTGAGTGATCCCTTTTAGATCACCGCCTTTAAAACCACGAAGTATCGCTGTTTCTTTAGTCCTGTCAAAATTAACATCGTTCGATGTATCTCCATTATTAAATCGGTCCGTCAACAAAAAGTAAACATTGGCGCCTTCCCAAACAAAAGGTGCTTCGGGTTTAACTTCAACAGGTTCCTGTTTTTCTTTACAGTTTAGAAAGAAAGTACCAATTAATAAAAGTATTACAAGCTGTCTCATTTTATTCAATTTTTAAAATAAAGGATTCCAAAGCATTTATTTTAACACTAATGGTTCCCATTCCATTCTCGACTTTTAAGTCAGAGACATAGTCATTATACAGCACATCACTTGCTTTATAATTTCCGTCGTTTAAACCCCAGCTGTCAATAACATTTTGAGGTATTTTTAATTGAAACTCATAAGTGTTTGCGTCATCAAAATTAGACACGACTACAAGTTTTTCATCATCACTCCACCGAACAAAAGATAATACTTTATCAGTATAATTTTCTGTGCGCTCTCTATTGTATGCGTGAACATCCTGATAGGCTCCAGCCAAGGCAGCACTGTTAACAGTAAAGTTCAACAGGCGTTTGTAAAAGTCCCGTAACGTTTTTTCTTCTTCAGTTGATTGTCCGCCATCAAACTGTTTATTATTCACCCAACGTTGTAAATGTGGCACACCGATATAATCAAAAATAGAGGTTCTTGAAGGTTTTCCGAAACCGGCATCTTCTGCTCCGGGCTCGCCTAATTCCTGTCCAAAATAAACCATGGTTGGTGAGGTACTGATCGTAGTTGAAACCACCATAGCCGGCTTCCCCTTTTCCGCATTGCCTGCAAACTCAGGGCTGGCAATACGTTGCTCATCATGATTTTCCAAAAAGTGCAACATGTGATGTTCAATATCCTTCAGATCGTCCTGGATTGGTGGAATGTTATCAGTTTTTCCATGGCCTTGCATCACGTGTTTAATGGTATCATATAATTGCACCTTGTCATACAAATAATCCATCTTTCCTTTTTTGATATAATCCCTGTACAAACTCGGGTTATATACCTCGGCCAACAGAAAGGCTTCGTGATTTTTCGTTTTTATACTGGAATTCATATAACTCCAAAACTCTACAGGTACCATTTCTGCCATGTCAAAGCGGAATCCATCAACACCCATATCGGTCCAATACAAAGCAATATCCCTAAACTTTACCCATGAATCCGGGATGGTTTTATCTTTCCAAAACTCAAAATGTTTTTGATAATCTTCATTCTCGAAACCTGCAGGCAAGTCATCAAAATCTTTAGTTCCGTCCGGCGTTACACCATAATTCACTTTTACGGTTTCGTACCAGTCATTCATATGGGGTTGTGATAAACGCGACCCGTTTCCTGTCCATTTTGCAGGCACCTCATCAAATTCACCATCTTCCAGGGGATGTGTTTCATCACCTAAAGGCGAATAGTCTCCCTCCCAAACCGGCACTTTAAAGGATTCATCAGGATTGTAATAAAAGTTGTTATTTACATGATAGGTTAGCGTTTTATCATCGTCTGCACCAAAATCTTTTACACCTTCGGGATTGGTCAACCCCTGATAATTTCTGGCCACATGATTAGGAACAATATCAATGATCACTTTTAACCCGGCATTGTGAGAACGTTCAATTAAGGCTTTAAATTCTTCCAGACGATTTTCAACATCTTCTGCCAAATCAGGGTTTACATTATAATAATCTTTTACTGCGTAGGGTGATCCGGCACGCCCTTTAACTACATCCGGATCATCATTTGAAATACCAAATTCGGTATAGTCGGTGATAACATCATGATGCGGCACACCGGTGTACCAAATATGGGTGACGCCTAAATCCCTGATCTCATTAAGGGCTTTATCAGTGAAGTCGTTAAATTTTCCAACGCCATTCTCTTCAATAGTTCCCCATGGTTTGTTGGTAGCATTGGTATTACCGAAAAGGCGTGTAAACACCTGGTACACCACTTGTTTTTTCTTAAACGATGTTTTTGTATCCGATTGTGGTTTTTTCACTTCTTTTTTACAGCTATACATGATCGTAAATGCTAAAAAACATGCTAAAATAACTGTTTTATTCATGTTGTTATTTTTTAAGTTTTATTTTTATTTCTATTTCTTCTGAAGGGTTCCATTTTACAGGAATACTTAAAGTTTTTGTTTGATCATTCCAATGAGCATCAATTTTTTTACCGTCAATTTTAATACGCCGCGGTTGCTTATTGATGTTGTGTACTATCAAATGAATGTCTTTAATTTGGGTTTTAAAGTTGTTCCCTATCGCTGCTTCTAATTCTATTTCCAAACAAGATCTTTCAAATTCAGCTTCGAACTCTAAAATTTCATATGCCCCTTTTTCAAAAGCATCTGCAGATGTACCATCATCATTATAAAATACTGTTTCAACTTCCTCAATTGACTTATCAAAATAGTAGTGTAAGTCCAAATTATCAGCGTTGTACTCCTTAGTAGATTGCATAGGTTTCGCCATAGGAATAAAAGCGCCTGCTCTCACATAAGTTGGAATATTGTTTTCGTTTAAGGCAACTGTTTTGGTTTGTCCCCCTTCAATACGCTTATCTGTGTAAAAATCGAACCAATTAGTGCCATCAGGAAAGTAAACTTCTTGTTCTTTTTTACCCGGATATAAAACGGGTGACACTAAAATATCATGGCCCCATAAGTAAGTTTTAGAATCGTTGAACAATTCCGGATTATCTGGCTCTTCAAAAAAGAGCGGACGCATTAAAGGTTTTCCCAATTGATTATTTTCATAAACCAAATTATAATTGTAGGGCAGTAATTTATACCTTAACTCAATAGCTTCTTTTGCCAAAGCTTTGGCTTTATCACTCCTAAACACCGGTTCACTGGGAACATCCTCCTGCGCATGCGGTCTGTAAATTGGTTGAAACACCCCATATTGCAACCAACGGACATAAAGCTCATCATCCAGATTGGCTCCGGCAAAACCACCAAGGTCCGAATGCATATAAGCCAACCCTTGCATACCCATTTGTAGTGCAATTTCGGGTTGACTTTGAAATCCACCCCAGGTTCTGTTCACATCGCCCGACCATGGGATCAACCCAAAACGCTGCGATCCCGAATAACCGGCACGCATTAAGGTAAACGGCCTTTGGTCAGGGTTTACTTCTTTATTGGCTTCATACACCAATTCGGCCCAATGATGCCCGTAAATGTTGTGCATCTCGTTAGCTGTTCCGGTAGCATGCAGTAATCCATCAGGATGTACTTCGGGTTCTCCCAAATCACCCCAAAAACCGGTAACACCCATTTTAGCCAGGTCTTTGTAAATGTTTTTAAACCAGTTTTTCCCTTTTGGGTTGTAAATATCAATTAACCCTGTGTTGCCAAAATAGAAATCGAATGTAAATGGGTTGCCAACAGAATCTTTTGCCAATACATCTTTATTAACTGCCTCATCCCATCTGTTAGACGTTGTTAAAACAAAAGGTTCAGTAATCAAAATGGTTTCTACATTCTTATCCTGAAGGTTTTTAATCATCTGCTTAGGATCAGGGAAAGAATCTTTTAAAAACTCAAGATTTCCCATAGTGCCCTGCACTTCCTTACCAAACCAGTATAAGTCTAAAATAATGGCGTCCACAGGAATGTCTTCCGCTTTAAATTTAGTAATCGTAGCTTCAGTTTCGGCTTGTGAATGATATCCAAACCGGCTGGAAAAATTCCCCAAAGCCCAACGTGGCGGCATGGGTTGCTTTCCTGTTAAATCGGTATAATTATCTAGAATATCATACCAGGAATCACCCGCGATGACCTGATAGGTTTTTCTTCCTGAAATAGTTTCATAAGTTAATGTATTATCACTTTGGCTGTCTAAATCCAAATACCCTATGGGCGCATTATCAAAATGAACCATATATTGTTTTGAAGATAAAACAATAGGCATTGTATAATTCATCAACTCCGACCTGGTTTCATAACCATAATGTGCCCGGTTGTACAGCGGTAATTTATTTCCCCTTCGGTTCATTCCCAGGGCTCTTGCTCCGCCTCCATAAAGCACCTCATCCGGGGTTAGATTAAATTCAATTTTTTCCGTGGTCTTAGCCGTAATATTACCACTTACCAAATCCATTGGTTTATGTGCCGATTTGAAATACCCTCGCTTTTCGGAAATGATTTGTTTTTCCTTATAAGCATATGAAATTTGAAAGGGTTGTTTTTGAATTGTTACAGATATGCCATCGGTAGTATAATGGAACCCTGAGTTTGTTACCACTGCCATGGGTTTCACAGGTTTCCTGTTTAATACAACAGCATGAGATACCTCTTTAAAGGCTTCCCCTTTTGGAATAAAAGACGTTTCAACAATTTCAGGTGTATAGAATTGAATACGGTATGCTCCGTCACTTACTTTAATAACCAAATGATCTTCATTTTCAATAACGGTTTCAAAAATCCTGTTACCGTTTTGAGCAAATGATAAGGCCGAAGAGAAAAGAAATAGGATAAGTGGTCTTAAATACTGCATTTAATTGCTATGTTTTTTCAGACCTGCCAGGTTTTAAAAACCTGGCAGGTCTACTTGCTTAATAAAAATGTTAACGGAATATCTAATCTCTGATTCCATGAATTCTCGGAATGATCCGTTCCTTCAAATTTTAAATTCCTTGAATTAGTATTGGTATAGCCTTTTGCCTTAAGAATGGCATCCACTCTGGGCGCATATTGCGGATAATGTGCATCAAGCGTCTCAGTACCGTAATCGAAATAAAGCCTGTGAGTTTTTGATGAGGGCAAATGCGCTTCCATGTATTTAAAAATAGCCTCCGGCAATGGGTTGTTTTCAATTGGTGCCGACCCTACCCAGTGTGTAGAGATACAAGCGGCCCTTGAAAAAACATCCGGATATTCGCTAATGGCATACATGCTCATTAAACCACCCATACTGGACCCGGCTACAAAGGTGTTTTCACGGTCTGTGTAAACAGGGTACTTTGAATCTATAAATGGTTTTAATTCTTTAACTAAAAACTTTAAGTAATTGTCACCGTTCAACAAGGTCTCATTAAAACCGTCATAGCCGTCATGGAGCATCGTAATATCGGTCCCTTTCTTTAAGTTCTTAAAAGCTTTTTGAGGAAACAGATCAAACCACCTCAATTCTTTGATATTATGAATACCAACAACAATAAAGTCTTTGGTTTTTCCTTCTTTCATAAGTTTTGAGGCCCATTCATCCACTTTCCATTCCTGTTTATTCCATGTGGCGTTACTATCAAATAACATTTGGCCGTCATGCATATATAATACGGCATACTTTTTATCCTTGGAATAATCCTCGGGCAACCAAACATCTACCGGACGCGGTTTGATGTATTTTGATGGAAACGGTTGATACCTATCTAATTTACCAACAATATTTTCTGAAATCTCTTTTGATGTCTTTGATGCATTCATTTTATCCAATTGGAATAACCAGGTGATAGCGTCCTCAAAATTTTCCCGCCAAAGTTTTTCATCATGATTGCCTTCAGGAACCAGATTTTTTTTCAAATTTTCAGAATTGAAATTTGAGTCTTTCAGCAAATCAATCATCTTGTGGAAATTTGGAAGCATACGATCGTCTTCCAAACCTCCCATTAGAAAATACAATCTTGAATTTGACAGTTTCTCATTGGATTTTACCTGTTCAAAAACTTTTTGAGAACACCAATAGGATGGTGAAAACACACCTGCTTTTCCAAAAACATTCGGATATTTAAATGCAGCATAATGGGTTATCAATCCTCCTAATGACGAGCCCATGATGGCTGTATTTCTTGCATCAGACTTGGTTCTGTAAGTCTTGTCAATTGCCGGCTTTAAATTATTTACAATAAAATTCAAATAGGCATCCCCTTCTGCTTTACCATGTTCTTCATGATCCCAAGGTGCGTATTCAGCAAAGCGTTTTTCTCCGCCGTGATCTATGGCTACCACAATAAGCCCGAAACCCGTTCTTGTGTAAATTTTATTTAAGGTTTCATCTACCTCCCATTCGCCTGCATAAGATGTGGAAACATCAAATACATTCTGTCCATCATGCATGTAAAGCACGGGATAACTCTCATTAGAAGCCTCGTAATCCGGTGGTAAATAAATTGAGATTTTTCGTTTTCTATCTAACTGAGGCATTAAATACGCCTCCGCAAAAACCTGCACGTTAGGTGCAGCCGTAGCATTATTACTTTGATTTTCAGGATGGTTCCAATTGGCAATGGTCACAAAAACCGTATCCTTTAATTTGCTGAAGGCATATTTCCTATTTTCAATAGGGTTTCCATTAGACCTACATTCTACGACATCCCAGTTTCCTTTTGTGAACTTAAAATTGATGTTTTTACGATACTTGGGAATACTTACAGCATAAAAATCATGTTCTTGTTTTAATTTGAATTGTTCCCGTCCACCGGACCAACCCTCAAAATCGCCAGAAATATAAATAGCATCGTTCAGGCTATGCCCTTCAGGGTAACCGTTTACTATAAACGTGACCACCTCATCTCCCAAAACAGGATTATCATTATCCTGCTTTTTGTCTGTTTTACAAGACCAAAAAAGTAAAAGGAAGCAGATTACTATTAATCGATCCATAACTAAAACTTAGTAGTTAAAATCATGCTTCCTTTTTCTTTCAGCTCTAATGTATCACCCCAAACCATAGTATCTTCGCTTACTATATTCTTTAAGGTTTTTCCGTTAAGACCTATTTCATCAAACCTTGATAAATCTAAGTTTGTTACACCTTCATTTTTATTAATTATATGGACAACCGTCTCATCTCCATTAGTTCTAAACAGGGCGTAAATACCATTTTGGGGTGCAAAATGGGTCGTACTACCTTCATGTATAGCTTTACTATTTTTTCTGTAATTAAGCACCTTGCTCAGGAATGTTTGCATACCTTTTTGAGCAGCTGTAAGACCTTCTCCGGTAAACGCATTTATGCTGTCACCTTCCCAACCACCAGGGAAATCGGTCCTAATAAGCCCGTGGTCTCCAGGTTTATCAAAATCGTCCATTAGTATTTCCGTACCATAATAAACCTGAGGAATTCTTGGTAAAGTGAGTATATAGCTCAATGCCATTTTGGTATTAATCACATCACCATTTAGTTGGGTGAAAATGCGGCTCATATCGTGATTATCGGGAAAAATCAATAAGTCTTTTGGCTTTACATAGTGAAAATCGTTAGCCAGTCCTTCATAGATTTTTACCAAACCTCTATCCCAGGATTCTTCTTCATTTAAAGCCTCCACAACTTTCCGTTGCATGGCAAAATCCATTGGTGATCTGAGATTAGAATTGTATCCGTCCTTATTTTTCGCACCATTTTGCCAGTAAGCAATAAGTAATGGATTATAACTCCACTCTTCTCCCACAATACTGAAATTAGGATATTCGGTCATAATGGCGCCCGCCCATTGACCCATAAAATCTTTATTCGGATATGGATAAGTGTCTTGACGGATGCCTCCTAAGTTTGCAGTCTCTACCCACCAAATACTGTTTTGAATGATGTATTTGGCCATATACGGATTACGCTGATTTAAATCGGGCATATCCGAAACAAACCAACCATCCGTCATACCTTCTTTATCTGCTTTGGAAGCATAAATATCCTGATTGGCGGTTCTTTTATGGTTAGAGGTTTTGGTAACCTGACCATTCCAGTCATCCTTATTTTCTTCATAATGCGGCTGATAATTTACCCAATCTTTAAATGGTAGATCTTTCATCCACCAATGCTCAAGTCCACAATGGTTTGCCACCTGGTCCATAACTAACTTCATCCCTTTTGCAGACATTTTTGAAGATAATTCCAGATAATCCTCTAAAGTTCCAAAGCGTGGGTCAATCTCATAGTAATCGGTCATAGCGTAACCATGATAAGACCCTCTGGGCATATCATTTGTCAATAAAGGACAAGGCCAAATTGCGGTATAACCAAGATCGTGAATATAATCTAAATGATTTATAATCCCTCTAATATCCCCACCATGTCTGGCATAACCATCTGTTCTGTCAATTGTGGTTTCGTTCATGGACCCCACTATGTCGTTCTCAGGATTTCCGTTTGCAAATCGGTCAGGAGTTATCAAGTAAATGGCATCCGAACTATCAAAACCGATAAAATCATCAGCAGATTTTTTCCTTGTTTTCAACTCATAGGTATGTTGTTTTTTATCTCCGTTTTCAAAAGTAAACTCTATATTGAATTTCCCAGCTTTAGTGGTTTCAGCAAGCGTTAAATCGATAAATAAATAGTTTGGGCTATCCGCTTTATGCACTTTATCAATAGTCACCCCGGCATAATTTATTTGAGGTACAGCTTTCGAAATATTGGGATGTTTTACCAATAGTTGTAATTCCTGATTTTTAAAACCTACCCACCAGTTTAGGGGTTCAATGCGCTCTATTTCCTGAAATTCCATAATAGGTTCTGAAGGGGTTTCATTAGCTACATGCTCTTTTTTCTCGTTACAAGAAAAACTGAGAGCTAAGAAAAATATAGCAGCCATTCTGACTAAATTTTTCATTTTCATTAAAATTAAATTAAACTGTTACCAGATTATTTGGCTCAATAGTTACCAAAGTATCATTCACCAGAATTTGCAATTCGTGTTTCCCTTCTAGTTCAAAATTGGTTCCGTTTTGCGTTACATTTACTTTTATAATAGCATCTCTAAAGTTCACCTTAAAAGAATACCCTTTCCATTGTTTTGGAATTTGAGGTGTGAACGACAGCATATTATCTTTTACACGCATACCACCAAACCCTTCCACAATACTCATCCAGGTTCCGGCCATAGACGTGATGTGCAAGCCTTCGTGCACTTCGTGATTGTAATCATCTAAATCCAAACGTGAGGTCCGTAAATAGAACGTATAGGCCTGTTCCATTCTACCCAGTTTAGCGGCCTGAATGCTATGTACACATGGCGACAGTGAACTTTCATGCACGGTAAATGGTTCGTAAAAATCGAAATGACGCGCTAATTCCTCATCTGTAAATTGATCTTCAAAAAAGTAGAATCCCTGAAGTATATCGGCTTGTTTAATATAAGGCGAACGTAAAATTCTATCCCAGGACCAATGTTGGTTGATTGGGCGTTGCGACTTATCTAAATCTGCTACACTTATTAGTTCCTTATCTAAAAAACCATCCTGTTGCAAATACACATGATGCTTTTGTGAATAGGGGAAGTACATATTATCAGCTACTGCTTTCCAAAGGGCCATTTCCGACTTTGTCAGCTTCACTTTTTTGGCAATTCTTAAAAAGTCTGACTGGTATTCGGCATCTACTTTTTCAATAGTTTCCAGCGCGTAGTTAATGCACCATTGCGCTAAATAGTTTGTATACCAGTTGTTGTTTACATTGTTTTCGTATTCATTCGGACCTGTAACTCCAAGAATAACATATTTGTTCTTGTCCGTTGAAAAGGTAGCGCGTTGTTGCCAAAAACGGGCAATACCAATCAATACTTCCAACCCTTTTTCAGGAATATAACTGTAATCTCCGGTATAACGGTAATAGTTGTAAATAGCGAAGGAAATGGCACCGTTACGATGAATTTCTTCAAAGGTAATTTCCCATTCGTTATGGCATTCTTCGCCATTCATAGTCACCATGGGATATAAAGCCGCACCGTTGGTAAAACCTAATTTTTCAGCATTTTCAATGGCTTTTTCCAAATGGTTATAGCGATATTCCAAAAGGGTTTTAGCTACACTTTGGTCTTTGGTTGCCATGTAAAACGGAATACAATAGGCTTCGGTATCCCAATAGGTACTACCCCCATATTTTTCACCTGTAAATCCTTTTGGCCCGATGTTTAATCTTGAATCCTTTCCTAAATACGTTTGATTCAATTGAAAGATATTAAAACGAATACCCTGCTGTGCTTTTACATCGCCATCAATAGTAATATCGGCGCGTTCCCAAATGCTTGCCCAGGCTTCTTTTTGTTGTTCTAACAGCTTGTCGAATCCAAGCTTAAAAGCTGTTTTTAAAACTTTTTTTGCTGCATTAACCAACTGTATTTTGTGATGGTTCATGTCAACCGTATAGCCGCCATATTTGGTAATGGTATAGGTATCATTCTGATTTATTTTCTGCAGGTATTCAAACGAAACGTAATTGGAGTCGGTTTGAATGGTCGGGTCTACAGAAATACTTTCACCGTTTAAAGACACTTGAGATTCCATATAAGTACATACATGGAAATCGGTTTTCATGGTTCTGGCCTCAATGAAAGCCTGCTGGTCTTCATGACTCACTAACAGAACATCCCAGAACTTATCGTCCCAGTTGGTGTCTTTATTAGTGATGCCATTATCCAAATAAGGTTCAAAGCTAATGTCCGCATCACTATTTACAGGCGTGATGCTATATTGAATAGCTCCCAGTTCATCTAAATCTAAGCTCAAAAAACGTTTAGCACTTACATTAACCGTTATATTATTTTGAAGTGTTGCCGTAAAACTTCTGGATAACCAACCTTCCTGCATGTTAAGCTCTCTACGGAACTTTTCAACTTTTTTGCAAGTACCCAGGTCTAATGGTTCGCCATTTACCACAACATTTATTCCTATCCAATTGGGTGCGTTTAGTACTTTGGCAAAATACTCAGGGTAACCATTTTTCCACCAGCCTACACGCGTTTTATCCGGGTAATAAACCCCTGCAATATAACTCCCCTGAAAGGTTTCTCCGGAGTAAGCTTCCTCAAAATTGGCACGTTGCCCCATGGCACCATTACCTATACTGAACAAACTTTCGGAAGATTCAACACGCTCAGGTTGAAACCCTTCTTCTATAATGGACCAATTATCTGGTTTTATATAATCTTGATTCATTGTTCTCTCAATTTAATGTCATTAACGCCTCAAAGAAGTTCACCGGAACTTCGGTCAAGTCGTTGAAATTGTAATCTGCTTCACTCAGGGTGTTTTTATCCCCTATTCCTACTGATATCATATTAGCGTTTTTAGCCGCTTCAATACCGGCTATGGCGTCTTCAAAAACGACGCATTGATCCGGCGAAAGCTTCAGCTTTTCAGCCCCTATTAAAAACACCTCCGGGTCCGGTTTTGCTTTTGATACACTGTTACCGTCAACAATACCTTCAAACCGATCATAAAGCCCTATCTGTTTCAGAATTAACGGTGCGTTTTTACTGGCTGAACCCAATACATACTTAATACCGGCGGCGTCTAAAGCATCTAATAATTCAGATGCCCCCGGAAGAATTTCATCGGCTTCCATTTTGGTGATATAGCCTAGATAATCTTCATTTTTGCTCACCAAAAACTCTTGTTTCTTTTCTTCGGAAACCGTTACATTGCCAATATCCAGCAATATTTCCAAAGATCTCACGCGGCTTACGCCCTTTAAGAGTTCGTTATGTTCTTCTGTAAACTCAAACCCTAAGCCATCTGCCAGCTTTTTCCATGCCAAAAAATGATATTTGGCGGTGTCTACTATAACACCATCTAAATCGAATATGACTCCTACTTTACTCATGTTTTATTGAATTACATCGTCTACATCTTTCACCTTTGAAACCAGTGCTGCCGCTATCAATAAACTGACACCACTAATTACCAAAGCAAAGATTGCCTGATCATTATATACATACTTAACTAATGGCCCGCCAATAAGCGCATTTAAAATTTGAGGAAGCACAATGAAGAAATTGAAAATCCCCATATATACGCCCATTTTTTTTGGAGGTATAGATCCTGCAAGAATCGCATATGGCATAGCCAATATACTCGCCCAGGCAATACCTACACCAACCATTGAGAGCATGGTAAGCTCTTTACTGGGCATAATGTAAAGTGACATCAATCCCAACCCACCAATAATCAAAGAATAAGCGTGCGTTCTTTTTCTTCCTATTTTTTTTGCAATGGCCGGTAATAAAAAAGCGTATATAGCCGAGACCAAATTATATATCCCGAACAACCATCCAACCCAATCACCCGCATCTTGAAACGATTTACTATGCGTATCGCTAACATCCAAACCATAAATATGGGATGCAATGGCCGGTGTACTAAACACCCACATACCAAATAAACCAAACCAAGAGAAGAATTGCACCCAAGCCAGCTGACGCATGGTTTGTGGCATTCTTTTAAAATCTGTAAAAATATCCAGCAGGCTGGAAGATTCTTCTACATGTGCTTCAGCACTTGTATCGAATTGAGCCATTTCTTCTGGTGAATATTCTTTTGTTGTGAATACAGTAACCAGGATACTAACAATTAAAACGCCTGCACCTATAATGAACGAAAGCAAAAGGTTAAAAGGAACGCCTCCTGTATCAGCTTCATTTGTCACACCAAACCAATTAGTCATAACATAGGGAAGCCATGATCCGATCACTGCCCCAACTCCAATTAGGACTGTTTGAACACTAAAACCAAGTGTTCTTTGATCTGAAGGTAACATATCGGCCACCAAAGCTCTAAAAGGTTCCATAGCAATGTTAAAAGAAGCATCCATAATCATAAGCATGCCTGCTCCTACCCAAAGTGCCGGCATAAATGCCGTGAACATATCAGCATTCGGCATTAATATTAAACCCAAAGAGGCTAAAACTGCTCCTGTTAAAAAGTATGGGCGTCTTCTTCCTAATCGATTCCAGGTCTTGTCACTATAATAACCAATAATTGGCTGAACTATCAATCCTGTTAACGGAGCAACAATCCAAAACCATGACAAATGATGGACATCGGCACCAAAAATTTGAAGTATTCTACTTGCGTTGGCATTTTGAAGGGCGAACCCCATTTGGATTCCCAAGAAACCGAAACTCATGTTCCAGATTTCCCAGAAACTTAATCTACGCTTTTCCATAAATAGTATGTTTAAATTAATACTATTTGATAAGCGATATGTACTTATCAAAACTTATGCGAGAAGTGAAAATATAAGTTTTGATTTCGCATCAAAGATATAGAAAAGATTCTTATTCTTCCAAATAAATTTTCATTTAGTAGATTCTCTCGCAATAATTTCGGTCTCAATAACCATCTTGATAAAGTCCTTTTTTCGGTCGGTGTTTACAATGTAAGAATCCTGTTCCGAATCCTCTGCTTCCAGCCTGTCAATCAGCAAGTTTGCTGACTGTTCGCCAATTTTTTGACCATGCTGACTCACGGTAGTTAAGCTTGGCGTAGCGTGTTTTGAAAGTACGCCATCAGTGAATCCAATGACCTGAATATCATCAGGAATGTTCAATCCTAATTTTCTGGCAACTTTCATAGCCGTGACTGCATAAAGTTCGTTAACTGCAAAAACACCATCTATGGTTTTATTCATTCTGAAAAAAGTTTCAATCTCATTTTCCAGGATCTCCAAATGGTTCTCAACATCTAAACTGTCGTCAATTTTTAGGATCAGATTTGGGTCCGCTTCGATCTCATGATCCTGCAACGCCTCTAAATACCCTTGCGTTCTCAACCTTCCAACACTTACATAGTCCATTGTAGTAATAAGTGCTATATTCTTGCACGCTTTTTCAATAAGTAAATTCACAGCTTTTACGGCCCCTTTCATATCATCAACAATCACCTTATCACAGTCAACTTCTGCAACCACCCTATCAAACATCACAATAGGCATCCCCTGATCAATTGTGGCATTAAAATGATGATAATCTTGTTTTAAAAGGGTCTCTTTTGAAATGGATAGAATGAAACCATCTATACTGCCTCCGGCTAACAATTCCATATTTATAACCTCTTTGGTAAAGGATTCGTTAGACAACCCCACAATAACATTATAACCACGCCTGTTTGCTACTCTTTCAATACCTCTAATAACCGTAGAAAAGAAATGGTGTACTATTTCGGGAATTAAAATCCCTATAGTCTTGGTTTTTCTATTCTTTAAACTAAGCGCAATATTATTGGGCCTGTAGTTATAAAGTTTAGCAAAAGCCTGAATTTTTTGGGTAGTATCTTCACTAATTTCTTTACTCCCGCTCAGCGCTTTTGAAACGGTGGAAACAGACACATCCAGTTCTTTAGCAATTTGTTTTAGGGTAATTTTTCGCTTCATGTAGCTATGAATCAATTAAGTAGAAAAAATATATTCGTTATGCTAAATATAAACATATTAAAACAACTGTTCAAATATTAGGTTTTCTTAAAATTTCAGCAAAAAAATAAAAAGTTTTCAACACGAAAACGTTTTCGCTGAGAATTTCGTAACTCAAAATTCTTTCTTAACAATTCCTTTACATAATTTTATCCTCGAGAAGTGAAAATATATTGACTAACTAAGACATTAATTTTAAAAGTTATTGTATGAAAACAACAATGAATAGGTTACTGCTTTTCTTGTTTTTTGTGCCGATAGGTGTATTTGCACAGACTATAGTAAAAGGAACGGTAACAGAAAAATCAACTTCTATTCCACTTCCAGGAGTAAATGTTGTTATTAAAGATTCAACAACCGGAACAGCAACAGACTTTGATGGTAATTACCAGATTGAAGCTAACAATGGAGACATCTTAGTATTCTCTTATGTTGGGTATCAACCTGTAGAAATTACTTTTACGGGTCAGGCTACTCTGGATGTTCAGCTAACTGAAGATGCCGCCCAATTAGATGAAATCGTAATTATTGGGTACGGTTCTACTACAAAAAAGGATGCTACCGGTTCTGTAGAAGCCGTTACTTCCGAAGACTTTACCAAAGGAAACATTGTTACTCCGGAAAACCTTATTAATGGTCGTATTGCCGGGGTAAGTGTTAATACCAGTGGAGCTCCGGGTTCAGGTTCGCAAATTAGAATTCGTGGTGGAGCCTCTATTAATGGTTCTAATGACCCATTAATTATTATTGACGGGTTACCTATTTCCAATGACGGTGTTACCGGGTCAAGAGGTGTTCTAGCATCTATCAACCCCAATGACATTGATTCTTTTTCGGTTTTAAAAGATGCATCTGCAACGGCCATTTATGGTTCCCGAGCCTCTAACGGTGTAATTATTATTGTAACTAAAAAAGGTAAATCAACGTTTAGTGCGACTTATGACACCCAATACAGTTTTGGAGAGGTTACAAACACTATTGATGTTTTTTCCGGAAATGCTTTCAGAGACCTTGTAAGATCTCAACCTATTAACGGAACAACTATAGACGAAAGCCTTTTAGGTGGGGCTAATACCAACTGGCAAGATGAAATCTTCAGAAATACGGTATCCTCACAACATAATGTTTCTATGCAGGGAGCTTTGTTTAAAATTCTTCCAGCAAGATTTTCTTTTGGCCTTGTAGATCAGGAAGGTGCTTTACAAACATCTAAGTTTGAAAGAAGAAACTTAAGCCTGGCATTAAATCCAAAATTTTTCGACGACCACCTAAAAGTAAGTTTAAATGCTAACCTTGCTTTTGAGGATAATAGATTTGCAGATGCCGGACAAATTGGAGCAGCTATGCGCTATGATCCAACAAAACCAGTTTATGATTCCAGTTCACCTTTTGGAGGATTCTACCAGCACAGAACAGGAGATCAAGTTGCAAATGGTACTACAAATCCGGTTGCACAGTTATTGCAAAGAAACAATTTAGGTGATGCCAACAGGTTTTATGGAAACTTAAATTTTGATTACAAATTCCATTTCCTTCCTGAATTAAGAATGGTTATAAACCTGGGTTATGACAAAACGGAGGCAAAAGGGTTTGATTCCAGAGATCGTTTACAGGCAACCACAGATCAAGACATATTATTTAAAGGAGAATTCAGAGAAAATTCGCAAGAAAGAACCAATGAACTTTTTGACGGATATCTCAACTACAAAAAGGACTTAGACAATGTAGGTTTGGATTTAACAGCCGGATATTCTTACCAACGCTTTACAAATAGTGGAAAAAACGGTAGAAATATTACCGACCCTTTAAGTGTGGATGATTTCTACACAGATCCTGATGTTGTTTTAATTGGTTTCTTCGGTAGAGCTAATATATCACTTAATGATAAGTATGCTTTAACTCTTACTTATAGAAGAGATGGAACATCCCGCTTTAGCCAGGATAATCAATGGGGTGATTTCCCTGCAGCCGCTTTTGCGTGGACTATCAGCGATGAAGATTTCATGAAAGACTCTAGCGTATTTTCCAACTTAAAACTTCGTCTTGGATACGGGATTACAGGTCAGCAGTCCATATCAGAAAAGGATATCTTCTTAAACAGATATAGAGGCGGAAGATCAGATTCTCAATTCCAATTTGGAAATGAGGTTATTCTATCTTTAATAGCCTCTGAAATAAACCCGGATTTAAAATGGGAAGATACTACTACATTAGAAGTAGGTATTGATTATGGCTTATTTGACAATAAGGTGTCGGGCTCGTTGAACTTCTTCCAAAAGAATTCTACCGATCTTTTATTTACAGCAGCTGTTCCGGATGGAACTAACTTCTCAAATAGTATTATCCAAAATATTGGGGAACTTCAAATACAAGGTTTAGAGTTTTCCGTTAATACGGATGTTGTTAAAAATGATGATTTAAGCATAGACTTCAACTTCAATGCTACGTTGTTAGATAGAGAAGTTAAAGAACTTGCACTTGGTCAGGATGTTAGAACCGGTGGAATAAGTGGTGGTACAGGAAATAATATCCAAATCCACAGAGAAGGAGAAGCCCCTAACTCTTTCTATGTATTCAAACAATTATATGATACCAATGGTAATCCAATAGAAGGCGCTTACGCCGATTTAAATGGAGATAATATAATTAATGACAATGATCGTTATATAAAAGAAAACCCTGGGGCAAATGCCATATTTGGTTTTCAATCTAATTTACTTTACAAAAACTTCGATTTCGCATTCAACTTAAGAGCTAACCTTGGAAACTATGTATATAACAACGTAAGATCCTCAAGAGCTCAATATGAATTGTTAAATGATAATGCTGTACTTGGAAATATTCCAACAAGTGTATTGGAAACAAACTTCCAAAGAACATCGGATGTCATCATATCAGACATTTACGTTGAAAATGCCTCCTTCTTAAGAATGGACAATATCACTTTAGGATACACATTTAATGATGTTTCCAAAATCCTAAAAAGTGTTAGAGTTTGGGGTGGCGTACAAAACGTATTTACTATAACGAACTACAGTGGGTTAGACCCAGAGGTAACAGACAATGACTCAGACCTTACATTAACATTAGGTATTGATAATGTGGTATATCCAAGACCAAGGACCGTATTGGTGGGAGCTAACATTAAATTTTAAAAAAACAACTATGAAGACAAGATTTAAAATGCACAAAACAATTGGAATAATATGTCTTTTTATCGTTACACTTACATCTTGTACTGATGATTTGAATATTACTCCAAACGATGACCAAACCATTTTAAGTGAAGAACTTTTTACTAATGAAGCTGCTTACAAGCAAGTGCTTGCAGGTATTTATGCTAACTTGGCATTAACAGGTACCGACGGTGCTACAAGTTCTAACTTAAAAAATATTGATGCGGGTACCAGCCAATTTGGTCGTGTTTTACTTTACACACAAACATTGGCGGCAGACCAAATGATTTGGTCTTATGAGAATGACCCGGGGACCAGAGAATTACAACGAAACATCTGGACGGCTCAAAACCCATTATTATTGGGCATGTTTAGTAGGGCACATTTATCAGTTGCTTTAGCTAATAACTTCTTACGTGAAACAACAGATGACAAATTAAGTTCCAGAAATGTTTCTGAAGCCACTAGAAATGACATAGCCGTTTACCGTGCAGAAGCAAGATTAATGAGAGCTATGGCATACTACTATTTAATGGATCTTTTTGGAAAGGCAAATTTTGCCGATGAAACAACACCAATCAATTCACAACCCGAAGTTTATAACAGAGGCCTATTATTCGCTTTTATAGAATCTGAACTTAAGGAAATTGAAAATCTCCTGGTTCCTGCAAGACAGAATGAATATGGTAGAGCAGACAGAGCAGTTGCACAGATGATTTTAGCCAAAATCTATTTAAATGCAGAAGTATATGTAGGAGAACCTAAATACGCCGAATGCATTGCTTATTGCGATCAAATCATTGGTGGTGGCTATACCTTGGCTGATGACTATCTACACAATTTCATGGCAGACAACAATACAAATTCTGCAAGAAATGAAATTATCTTCCCAATTGTTTCAGACGGAGTAACAACTCAAAACTATGGTCCAACCACAGTAATGATCAACGGTTCGGTTGGAAGTATAGAGAAGAATGGAGACGAAGTTGGTGTAGGCACAGAAGGATGGGGAGGTGCTTTAAGAGTTAGAAAACAATTTGCTACTCTTTTTGAAGGTGCTTTTGCAAATGATGACAGAAACACACTTATTTCTGCAGACAGACCTATTGATATTGCTGATATATCAGATAGGGACACTGGTTACATCATTCAAAAATACTCTAATGCAACCTCAACCGGTGGTTTTGGAGTTGATAAGACATTTGTAGATACGGATTTCCCGTTATACAGACTTGCAGATGTATACTTAATGTATGCAGAAGCCCATCTTAGAGGAGGTGGCGGCAATGCCACTACAGCTCTTGGCTACTTGAACGCCTTAAGAGCGAGAGCCAATAATCCTGTGGTGTTAACGTCGGGAGACATGACTTTAGACTTTATTCTGGACGAAAGATCACGTGAATTACATTGGGAAGCTCATAGAAGACAAGATCTTATTAGATATGGCAGATTTACAGGTGGAAACTACAATTGGGCTTGGAAAGGAAACGGAAGTAATGGTATTGCCCTACCTGCTCATTTTAATGTATTCCCTATTCCGGTAGGAAGTATGGCGGCAAACCCTAACCTAACCCAGAACACTGGATATTAATATTTAAAAAATTAAGAATGATGAAAAATTTAAAACAATTTTCAGCTGTTAGTATCATTGGTTTGGTTATGCTTTTCTTTGCCACATCATGCGACGATGACTCAGAAACATTTTTTGTTACTGCACCAACAGCTCCGGTTTTAGCAGATTTAGGCTTTACTCAATTAGAGCTAGATCCTTTAAACACGTCAAATCCTGCTGTGACTTTAAGTTGGTCAGAGTCAGATTACGGACAACCAACTGCCGTAAATTATTCGGTTCAGTTCTCCACGGATGATGCTTTTACAAGTCCTGTCAATGCGGCAACCATTACCGGGCAAACATCAATTACACTTTCTATTGGTGAAATTAATTCAGCCGCAGGTAGTGCCGGTTTAAATCCATTTGAATGGGCAGCTCTTTATACAAGAGTGGTAGCTTCCATTGGAACTCAACAAAGTGAGAGTATTGCTTCCAATACACTTAACTTTCAGGTATTTCCTTTCTTCAATTATCCTTTTGAAGACTATTACCTGGTAGGTAACGGAACGGCTGCAGACTGGAATAACAACAATAATAACCCTGCACTATTTAGAGATCCAAATAATGGGAATCATTTCACATTTACCGGATTCTTTACCAAAGGTGGTGGCGGTGAAGGAGACGGAAGATTTAAAGTCCTTGAAACAAGAGGCTTATGGCAGCCACAATGGGGTTCATCTCATCCTGATGGTGACGACCCAATTGAAAGCGTTGGTGATATTGCTGGAAACCCAGGCACTCAAGATAGCGACCCGGGAAGGTTTGGTGTTTTAGCCGATGGCTACTATGAATTCACCATAGATTTTGGCACCAAAAAGTACAGTGTTTCACCTTTTGATGCATCAGGAGCAGCAGATTTTACGAGTATGATCATGCAAGGTTCGGCTTTAACTGATACAGCCATGAACCAATTGGCTTTCGATACACATTTATGGTACATAAGCAGCATACGCCTTGTACCAGGTGACGTACAATTTATGACCAATACAGGCAGCGTTTGGGGTGCAGGCACCTCATTCTCAGGACAAGCTACAGAAAACGGTGGCAGTATCCCTGTTATTGTGGAAGACGACTATGAAGTTTGGTTTAATGACCTGACTGGTAGGTATATCATGATACCATTAAACTTATAAAAAAAAGTACTATGAAGATAAGTATTAAACAAATTAGCAGGTTTATTTTAGGTTTGACGCTATTATTTATGGCCTGTGAAACCGAGGAAACCTTAAACATTACCACAGCTGAACCAGTATTTGAGCTTAAACAACCTTCTATTTCAAATATTAATTTAAATCCAGAGTTACCTGATAACCCTGCATTTACAATAGTATGGACGGATGAATTATCTGACGGAGGTTCCACTTATACTGTAGAATTATCAACCGATCCTATTGCTTTTGAAAGTCCAATGACTTTGGGAACTTCAAATTCAAATAGGTTTAGTATGTCCGTGGCTGAATTTAATGAAGCTGTAATAGGAGCCGGTGTACCGGCATTTGAACCATTTGCTGTTTTTATGAGAATATCATCAGGTTCATTGATCTCAAACGTAGTAAGTTTTAGTGTTTCATCTTATGCTGAAACACCACCCGTAATAACAAGTCCTGATAACACATTTGAAGTTGTTTTATCAGATGTGGCGCCTTCAGATACGGCATTAACTGTGGAGTGGGATGATCCTGACTTTGGAGAAAATGCCACTGTTGAAATATCCTATGCCTTAGAATTTTCTGAAGCCGGCAGTGATTTTGCAACGGTATTCACCGTAGAGCCGGAAGAAAACAATGGTGCTACCAGCATGGCCTTAAGTCATGAGACATTAAACGAAGCTGCTTTAAATTCCGGACTTACAGCAGAAGAAGCAGGGCAACTTGACATTCGGGTAAAAGCATCTATTGCTTTAGACGGTGGAGATATGGTACGTTACTCTGAGGGTATAACCATTACCGTTACACCATACGACGTTGTACTACCTCCGGTATTATATATTGTTGGCGCCGGTGTACCTGATGCGGGATGGAGTTGGAATTCTCCGGTTGAATTAACCTTATCGGGAAGTAGATACGGAGGCAATGTTAATTTCTCACCGGATAATGGCGGTAATTTTAGATTCTTTACAGATGCTTCGTTACAATGGGCTTCTCCAAGTCAGAATTTCCCATATTATGAAGACAGAGGCTATACCATAGACAGCAACTTCCAAAATGCCAATGATGGTGATCTGAATTTCCAATTTGTTGGAACAGCTGGCCTTTACTATTTAGAAATTGACACTGAAAACAGAACTATTACTTTAGGTGATCCAAGAACAGGACCAAACTGTGAACATGATCAATTATGGCTTGTAGGTGCTGGTGTACCGGATGCCGGTTGGGCCTGGACTTCACCTGTTGAATTGCCTTGTACAGGTAATGGTATTTACTCTGGCGCCGTAAGATTACAAAATAATGGAGGCGCTGATAATAACTTCAGGTTCTTTACTGACAGAACATTAGAATGGGGATCACCAAGCTTTAACTATCCGCATTATGAAAACGCAGGCTATAGCATTGATAGTAATTTCATGAATGCCGGTGACGGAGATAGTAATTTTGCCTTTGTTGGTACCTCCGGTGATTATATTTTAACAATCAATGATACGAGTAAAACCATAACATTGGAACCAATATCATGTGCGCTTGACCAATTATGGCTCGTAGGTGCCGGTGTACCGGATGCCGGTTGGGGATGGGGATCTCCCGTAGCATTACCATGCTTTGGTGATGGTGTTTATTCCGGCAATGTACTCCTTCAAAATAACAACGGTGCCGATAACAATTTCAGGTTCTTTACCATAGAAGGTGATTGGGGTTCAGGACAAAATTACCCTTATTACGAAGGCGAAGGTTACACCATAGACAGTAATTTCGCAAATGCAGGTGATGGTGACAGCAACTTTGCATTTATTGGCACTACCGGTACTTATAAACTTACTGTAGACACCATGGCAAAAACCATAACTCTGGAGGAAGTGGCAGTACCTAACTGTGACCTGGATCAGCTTTGGTTGGTCGGTGCAGGCGTACCCGATGCAGGTTGGGGATGGGATACTCCAGTGGCATTACCATGCACAGGAAATGGCACATACTCCGGAAATGTTACGTTTGGTAATGATGCCTTTAGATTCTTTACAACAGAAGGTGATTGGGGTTCAGGATTGAACTATCCATATTATGAAGGAGAAGGTTACACCATTGATAGTGATTTTGCAAATGCCATGGATGGCGATAGTAATTTCTTATTCAACGGGACGCCTGGAACTTATTTATTAACCGTAGACACGGTTAATAAAACCATCACGTTACAATAATTATAATTAGTAAAAGGGGCATGATTTATTCATGCCCCCTTTTCTTTTCATTTATATCTTCTTCATATTATGAAAAAATTACTACTATTATTATTTACACTTGTTTGCTCACTGTTAAACGCGCAAGTAACGGTAAGTCCTTCATCATTTGAAGTCAATGAAGAGATAACGATTACTGTGGATTTGAATAGCGGAGCAACAAATTGTAACGGACTAAGTAGTCCGGCTAAAGTTTATATACACTCGGGAATTGGAGACAACAGCAATGCTTTTGGCTTTAGCGTTGTTGGTAATTGGGGACAGGATGATGGTGTTGGCGAAATGACTGATAATGGAGACGGTACCTGGAGCATTACCCTTACTCCCGAAACCTATTACGGACTAGACGCAACACAAGCGGCTAACGCAACACAAATTGGTGCAGTTTTTAGAAATGCCGACGGATCTCAGGAATTGAAAGCTACAGATTGCGAAGACTTTTTTATCCCTGTTGGAATCCTCAATATTAATGTTGTTGAACCCTGGGGAAACCCGGCGGTGGTGTTATCGGGAAACAATTTGACCGTAAGAACAAATCTCAGGTATCAAGGTAGTCTGGCACCAGGGTCATTCGAAATTTATTTTAATAATGTGCTTCAGGATAGCGGTAATGGTTTTACCACCTTCTTAGGAACCATTAACAATATTACAACTAATGGAACCGTACGAATTGTGGGGTCTCCATTATCTTCACCAACAGAAAGTGAGGAGGCCACATTTGAGGTAATCGTGGCTCCAACAGTAACTTCTGAAAGCATGCCTGTAGGTTTGGAAGAAGGCATTAATTATGATGACGCTGATGACACAAAGGCCACTTTGGTACTTAACGCCCCCCTAAAAGATTATGTCTATGTTGCAGGAAGCTTCAATGGTTATACTCCCGGAGCATCTCATTTAATGAAAAAAGATCCAACATCAGGTAAATTTTGGTTGGAATTAACAGGGTTAACCTCAAGTCAAGTTGAAACCTTTCAATATTGGGTGTATGACTCTGATCCAGTGACCGATTCACCGTATATCGTAAAAACGGCCGATCCGTTCTCGACTTTGGTTTTATCGCCATTTGATGATTCCGGAATATCTGCTTCTACATTTCCTGGTTTGGGAACAACCTATCAGTATCCGTCAGGTCAGGAACGCGAAGTAACCGTTTTACAAACGGGGCAAACGCCATATTCCTGGAACATTACCAACTTTAGTAAACCAAAAAAAGAAGACCTCATCATTTACGAGGTTCTTATTAGAGATTTTGATTCCGACAGGAACTTTCAAGACCTTATTGACCGAATTTCCTATTTTAAAAACTTAGGTATTAATGCTATAGAACTTATGCCTGTCATGGAATTTGAAGGTAACGAATCATGGGGTTATAATACGGCTTTTCATATGGCATTGGATAAATTTTACGGAACTCCTGATAAATTTAAGGAGCTCATTGACACCTGCCACCAAAATGGCATTGCCGTGATATTAGACCTTGCTTTTAATCATGCTTATGGCAGAAATCCGCTGGTACGTATGTGGATGGATGACCCGGATGGAGACGGCTGGGGTGCCCCCAGTTCTGAAAGCCCGTTTTTTAATGAGACCGCAAAACATTCCTATAGTGTTGGTAATGATTTCAACCATTCCCAAACCGTTACCCAGGACTATGTTAAAAAAGTAGTTTCCCATTGGATAAACGAGTTTAAAATAGATGGTTTTAGATGGGACTTAACTAAAGGGTTCACACAAAATTGTTCAAGCAGCGATGAGGGTTGTACCAACAGTTACCAGGCAGACCGGGTACAAATATTAAAAGATTACGCGGACCACTCCTGGAGTCAGGATACGGACCATTATGTTATATTCGAACACCTTGGAACAGATACTGAAGAACAAGAATGGGCTAATTACAGAATTGGAGAAGGCAAAGGCGTTATGATGTGGAGCGAAATGTGGCACGATTATAAAAATCTTGCTCAGGGGAAAGTTGAAGATTGCGATGTCCCTGCCAACCCAAGAAGTTTGAATATTGGAAGAATAGGGCATGTAGCCCATGGGTTTACAGGAAAAAGAACGGTAGGGTACCCTGAAAGCCATGACAAGGATAGAATGATGTATGAAATGATGACCTTTGGCAACGACGATTGTAACGGTTTTGATCTGAATACTTCTTTAACCAGAATGTCTGCTTTAGGCGCTATGTTCATCCCGGTACCTGGCCCTAAAATGATGTGGCATTTTGCAGATTTAGGCATGGACGATTCCATTTGGTCCTGCTCCAATGGTGTAGTGAATTCAGACTACGATGGCAATAATGATGGTGATTGTAAGCTCGACACCAAACAACAACCGCAATGGACCGAGAATTGGTTAACTGACCCCAACAGGAGTCAGGTTTACAGTGATTGGAGTCGACTTATAGCTCTGAAAATAAATGAGCCTGTTTTTGAGGGGGATTATAACATTACAACAAATACATTAACACCAAGAATTAGCATTTATACTGGAGATGAAAACACTTCCGGCGGAACACTTAAAAATGTTATTGTTATTGCTAATTTTTCTACCTCCAGTCAAAATGTAAATCCAAGTTTCCCTTATGATGGTACCTGGTATGATTTGATGGATGAAACAGGAAGCACAACCATTAGCGGAAGTACAACATCGGTTAATTTAACCGCAGGGGAATTTAAAATTTATGGCAACCAATCCGCTTCCCTAAGTACCGAAGATAATATATTTAAATCAGGTTTGACCCTTTATCCCAATCCTGCAAGAAATGCATTTAGATTAAATAAGGAGGTTGAGTCTGTATCCATTTTCAACCTTACCGGTAAAGAAATAAAATCATTTAAAGGCAATTTCAGTCAAGGCTATTCCTTTGACATTGCCAACTTACCGCAAAGTATATATCTGGTAAAGATTAAAAGTAGTTTAGGAGCGCAGCAAACGCTCAAAATGGTAAAACTGTAGTTTAGTTTTTCATAGTTATTTAGTTGTAACAAAAAAAGCTTCTCATTATGAGAAGCTTTTTTGATTTTTATACTAAACTTATTCTTTAGTTTCCTTTTTTATAATCAGCTAAGAACTTAGCCAGACCGATATCCGTTAGCGGGTGTTTTAATAGTCCGGTAATAGAAGATAATGGCCCTGTCATAACATCCGATCCTATCTTCGCACAATCGATCACGTGCATCGTGTGACGAATCGATGCTGCCAATATCTGTGTTTCGAATCCATAGTTATCAAAGATCTGTCTGATCTCTGCGATCAGGTTCAGACCATCTGTAGAGATATCATCCAATCTTCCTAAGAAAGGTGATACATAAGTCGCTCCTGCCTTGGCTGCCAATAAAGCCTGTCCAGCTGAGAACACTAATGTTACATTGGTCTTGATCCCTTTATCTGAAAAGTATTTACAGGCTTTGATCCCGTCAGCGATCAACGGTAACTTGATCACGATCTGAGGGTGCAGGGCTGCTAAGGCCTCGCCTTCTTTTACCATACCTTCAAAGTCTGTTGAGATCACCTCGGCACTGACATCACCATCTACAATCTCACAAATCTTTACATAGTGGTTCAATATGTTTTCCTCTCCTGTGATGCCTTCCTTGGCCATTAACGAAGGATTGGTGGTTACACCATCTAAAATCCCCAATGCCTGTGCTTCTGCTATATCATCAAGGTTGGCCGTATCTATAAAAAATTTCATCTTGTTTGCTTTATTATTTTATTCTGATTTCGATATAATGTCCAATTTATTCTTAGACTCTTTTTTTAAACCTCTCAACTGCGCGAGGGGACATCGTCTTATTTATTTTACTAAAATTGTATCCAAATATGCTATAACGTTCTGGCTCGCTTGTTCGCCCGTAAACCCGAATTTTTCATCCAGTACACCAGCCGGTGCTGAGTATCCGAAGTGATCCAGACCGAACACTTTTCCGTTAGGTCCTACTAAGGATTCTAAATTCACCGGTAAACCTGCGGTCAAACCAAACAATGGTTTGTCAGATGGTATGATGCTTTCCTGGTATGCTTTTGGTTGCTGTCTGAACAGTCCTTCTGAAATTACCGAGGCGATGCTCACTTTCAAGCCTTTTTCGGCTTCCAGAATATCGGCTGCGGCTACTAAAGTGGATACTTCTGATCCGTTAGCTACTAACACCACATCCGGGTTCTCAACTGCTCTTACTAAATAACCTCCTTTTTCTGCGCCTAAGGCTTCCTGGTATCTTGTTGTGTTTTGGGCCGGTACATCTTTTACCCCTTGTCTTGATAAGATCAAGCCTGATGGTGTCTTTGTGTTTTCCAGTGCCATTTTCCAGGCTACGGAGGTTTCCGATGAATCTGCCGGACGTAATGCCAGGAAACTTTGGTTGCCACTATGGTTTTTAAGTTTCTCCAATAATCTTATCTGGGCTTCTTGTTCGATCGGCTGGTGTGTTGGACCGTCCTCTCCTACTCTAAAGGCATCGTGTGTCCAGACATATTTTACTGGCAGCTCTTGAATAGCGCTCAATCTGATAGCCGGCTTCATATAATCAGAGAATACGAAGAAGGTTGCTACTACAGGAATGATACCTCCATGTAAGGCGATACCGTTGGCTATACAGGCCATGGTCAACTCGGCTACTCCTGCCTGTAAGAACGAACCGCTAAAGTCTCCCTTTTGTAATGAAGAGGTCTTCTTTAGGAATCCATCTGTTTTATCTGAGTTCGATAAATCGGCAGAGGATACGATCATGTTCTCTACGTTCTCGGCCAAATACCCCAATACGTTTGCTGAGGCTGCTCTTGTTGCCAGTCCTTCTTTATGTTCTATGGATTCAAAATCCAATTCCGGCAATTCTCCTGAGAAGAAATGGTCCAGTTTGTTTGCCAGGGCTTCGTTCTCTTGTCTCCAAGTCTGGATATCTGCTTTCTTTTTGGCGGCTTGTGCAGTCTTTTCTGCTACTACATTCTTGTAGAATGCTTCAACATCTCCGTATATATCGAATGGATTATCTAAATCGGCACCCAAGTTCAACAGGGTCTTTTCGTAATCGGCTCCAGTTGCTCCAATTGGTTTTCCGTGAAGTTCACAGTGGCCTTCGTACATACTGCCATCAGCAGTGACACAACCTTTACCCATAATGGTCTTTCCAATGATTAAAGTGGGCCTTTCGGTTTCGTTATTGGCATCGGTTAATGCCTTTCTGATCTGGTCGTGGTCATGGCCGTCAATGGTCACTACTTTCCATCCCCAGGCTTCATACTTCATGGCCGTATCTTCGGTCGTTACCTCATCGGTAGAAGTCGATAACTGGATATCGTTGGAATCAAAGAACATGATAAAGTTGCTCAATCCTAAGTGACCGGCTATTCTTCCGGCTCCCTGGGAGATCTCTTCCTGTACACCGCCATCGGAAATAAATCCGTAGATCTTGTGGTTTACCCAGTCGCCAAATCTTGCTTCTAAGAACTTAGCCGCAATGGCTGCTCCAACCCCCATAGTGTGTCCTTGTCCTAATGGACCGGAGGTATTTTCTATGCCTCTTTCAAAGTCCACTTCCGGGTGACCGGGCGTGATAGAACCCCATTGCCTGAAGTTGGCAACATCTTCCTTTTTATAGTTCCCTAAAAGGTAATATTGGGCATACATTAAAGTGGACAGGTGACCAGCGTCCATAAAGAACCTATCCCTGAAAGGCCAGGTCATATCGGTGGGATCGTAATTAAAGAATTCCGAGTAAAGAATGTGCATGTAATCCGCGCCTCCCATAGGCCCGCCCGGGTGACCCGATTTGGCCTTCTCTACCATCGCTACTGCTAAGGCTCTAATATTATCCGCCGACTGCTGATCTATTTGTTTGTTCATTTTAATGTATAGTTAATTTTAATTGTTTTAATCCCTGTTTAAGTGAGGAAATATTTTTTGCAAATATATAATCTTTAATCAGTTGTGATGGCAAAAACCAAATATTTTCCTGAAAATTAACGAAACCGTTTAAGTAGTTTTTTAAAGCATAAAAAAAGCCTCTCAAAAATGAGAAGCTTTCTTTTAAATATGAATAACTATTGTTTTATTTCAATTCTAATTTTTGCGTTTTGTTAAACCCTTCACCACGTAAAGAAACGAATTTTTCATGCATTTCTTTTGCTTTCTCCGGGTTGGACTCATACAAGCTTGTGGTCTGACTTAAATCGTCTTTTAAATTGTATAGCAATGGCACATCACTATTACCTAATTCAATATTAACCTGTGTGTTAACAGCCGGCCCCTTGTAAGAAGGGATGTATAACCAATCGCCACTTCTTAAAGCCGTTCTTGAGGTAGCTTCAATTATTAAATCCTCACGCCCTTTATCGCTTTTTCCTAAAAAGGCATCCAATAATTCCTGACTGTCTGTACTATTTTCTTCAACTCCAACCAATTTGGCCATGGATGCCAATAAATCCATCTGACATACCAAAGCATCGGAAACACCCGGTTGGATTTTGCCTTTCCAATAGGTTATGAACGGCATTCTTGTGCCTGCTTCAAACAAACTGTATTTCCCTCCTCTTAACACCCCTGCCGGTGTATGATCACCTATTTTGGTATCGGCATCATCATAATAGCCATCATTTAAAACCGGTCCGTTATCACTGGAGAATATTATTAAAGTATTGTCAAGAATGCCTTCTTCTTCTAAAGTTTTTACAAACGCACCGATACACCAATCGGCTTCTAAAATAACATCGCCTCTTGGCCCCATACCGGATTTTCCAACAAATCTTGGATGCGGCGTACGCGGTACATGAGGTTGTTGCATGGCATAGTATAAGAAAAACGGTTTCTCTTTATGACTTTTAACATAGGCTTGTGCTTTTTCCAGGAAATGGTCTGCCATATCAATATCACTCCATTTTGCCGCTTCACCACCTTTCATAAAGCCAATACGGGGAATACCATTAACAATGCTGCTGTTATGCCCATGATGCCATTTCATGGTTGTTAATTCAGGATTATCTTTTCCTGTTGGCTCGCCTTCAAAGTTATTTTTATAATCAACTTCAATAGGGTCGTTTGGATCTAAATTAACTACATGGCCATTCTTAATATAAACCGTTGGAACACGGTCCTGAGTGGCTGCTAAAATATACGATTCATCAAAACCCACTTCGTTTGGCCCTGGAGATACTCTCTCATTCCAATTAACATTGCCTGACCCCAAACCTAAATGCCATTTACCTACAATGGCTGTATCATACCCTTGTTTTTTTAACAGTTTAGGCAAGGTTTGTTGCTCTGTACTAATTATTAACGGGGCTGTGCCCGGTAAGATCTTTGCACTTGTATTTTTCCATGGATACATCCCGGTTAGCAGTGCATATCTACTTGGGGTGCAAGTGGCTGAAGATGCATATCCGTTTGTAAAACGAAGTCCGCCATTGGCTAAAGCATCAATATTTGGCGTGCTTATTTCAGTGGCTCCGTAAGAACTTAGGTCACCATAACCCAAATCATCTAAATAGATAACTACAATGTTAGGATTTTTAGGAGCTTCTGTTTCAACGGTTTCCTGCTTTTTGGTTTTTCCGCAACTCACTATAAATAGTACACTCAAAAGAAATAATGTTAGTTTATTCATCTTTATTAATTGATTTTACTTGTTCTGTGTTTTCTCTTCAGCTACAAATATTGGGCTTTTTTATTAATTCATGTTGACCAAATGCTGATAAAAGTATCACATATGTTTAATTAAATTGAATTTCAGGCATACCTTCAGCACATTCAAGTATCACTTTAGAGTTGCCTCTATCGCTCTTGTTTTCTAAAAGTATATTTTTAGAGGCTTCAATTTTAATTGCCGGATTATCTGCATGCAACATGGGAG
The DNA here is from genome assembly GCF_028281565.1 of Seonamhaeicola sp. GTDB lineage: Bacteria > Bacteroidota > Bacteroidia > Flavobacteriales > Flavobacteriaceae > Seonamhaeicola. The sequence continues at coordinate 40,694 of NZ_JANQJQ010000047.1, read as the reverse complement.
ATGTTCCTGAATTAGTTATGGTATTCCCTGTAAATTTTAATCCATCAGTATTAGTTATTTGTAGTATTAGATTATCAAACTGATTAAAGGTATTATCTATAATTTCTATGTTTTTAAATGCTTTATTGAGCTTATTAATGAAACACTTAGTAAAAATATTATATACTCCGTTAAAAAAATGCAACATATGATTTAAAATTTTGTGATGAAAAATCTGTCTAGTATTTGTATAACTTATTTTCAAATTAAACTTTTCTATAGTATACAGAGTCCTATAACTTTGCGCAATCAATCTAACAGTTTCATGTTAAAACAAACCTTCAAAATTTTCCTGCTCTTATTAATCCCAAATGCTATTTTCAGTCAATCTGCTCCAATTACCGGGCATGTTGTTGATGAACAGGACAATCCGTTGGAATTTGTTTCCGTGGCACTTTTAAAACAAAAAGACACAACACTTATAAATTATACAATTACTGATGCGAAAGGTGATTTTGCCATTACTGAAGTTCCCAAAGACTCTTTGATAATCCAATTATCTTATATGGGGTTTTTAACGCATTCCGAAAACGTTGTTTACAATAATGAAGCTTTAGATCTAAAGACCATTACCCTGAAAGAAAGCCCAAATGTTTTAGATGCCGTAACTATTTCAGCTGTAGTTCCTGTTCAGGTAAAAAAAGATACTATAGCTTTTAACGCAGGGTCGTTTAAAGTAAATCCTAATGACAACTTAGAAAATCTGCTTTCTAAATTACCGGGATTGGAGATTGAATCTGACGGAAAAGTTATTGCCCAGGGCAATGAAGTGACCAAAATTTATGTGGATGGTAAAGAATTTTTTGGTGGAGATCCGGCTATTGTACTTAAAAACCTGTCGGCTGATGCCATAGCCAAAATTGAAGTTATTGATAAAAAAAGTGATGAATCCGAACTTACCGGTGTGGATGACGGCAATAAACAAATGGTCATCAATTTTTCATTAAAGAAAACGAAAAAGAATCAGGGGTTTGGAAAATTTTCCGCCGGTATGGGTTTAGACAGCAGATATTTCAGCAACTTAAATTATAACCGATTTTCACCCAAGACACAGGTTTCGGTAATTGGGAAATTCAATAACATAAACGTTACCGGGTCTAATATTCAGGGCTTTTTACAAAATGCTAATGGTATTGCAGATGAAGATGATGAAGACGAGGTAAAAAGGACAAACGCCCGTAGCTTAAGCGGTTATTTAAAAACCGAAGTGGCCGGTGCCCATATTGGTCATGAATTCAAGGATAAGGTATCGTTTAATGCCGACTATTTTTATAACCTTTCTGATAATAGCGGAACGTCTTCTTCGAAAAGAGTATCCTATTTAAGTACCAATAATTTTAATTATGAATCTGAAAACATATACGACCGGGTTTCTAAAAATCATAATATAAACTTCAATTATAAAGACAAAGCTAACAGGAACAACAGGTTAACTTTTAGGGGAAAATTAAGTGCTTTTAATAATATGTCTCTTTCAGGAAAAGATGGCAGGTTTTTTAATGAGTCAGGTGCACTAACTACAACCAATAATCAGAATCTTAGAAATGTAAACGACAGAAAAACAGGAAATTTTAATATAGATTTTTATCAAAAACTGGCAAAAGCCGGCAGAAGTTTCAGCACCGGATTCAATACCAATATAAGCCAGCAAGTAAGAGAAAATAAGCAATCTACTTTTATCACCAGAAATATACATAACGGTAACCCTACTGAAAGGACTATTGAGACTTTAAGAGACGAAACTTTTAATAATAATATATTTGGATTTAACTTTAAATACACCGAACCTCTTGGCAAAAACCACTACCTGAAACTACAATCGTTTTTCAGGTCAAAAAATGATAAAGAGGACATTTATCAGTTTAAAAACACTATAACAGATGCTAATAACGAAGAAGTGTTAGCTTTTAAGTATAAACACATAGAAAACAGTTACCAGACCAGATTGGCACATAATTATGTGGCTCCCAAAATAAACATATTTAGTGCCGTTGAATTACAAGATTTGAACCGGGACTTTGGAGTTATAAAAGAAGTTTCCGTAAAAAAAGGATTGCAGTTTTTAAACCCAATGGCCTTTATACAATACAAACCCAAAAAAGGCAGCAAATACAGATTTTCATATAAACGATTGATCAGAAACCCCACATGGAATGAAAGCTCCACGGTTATTAATGATTTAAATCCATATTATATTAGGCAGGGAAATCCTGATCTGAAAGCGGAAAAAATGGACGAATTAACTTTGAATGCCAACATTTTTAGTTTTAAGTCATCCACCTCCATTTATGGCAGAATTCAATACCAACATTCAAAAGATGCCATAGTACAGAGTATTGATATTGATGACGATTTTGTCAGAACCCGAAGTTTTCAGAATAGTGGCGACAGAAAACGATTAACGGCCAATATTAGCTATAGTAAAAAGCTAAAAGGCTTAGGTGTAAGATATACTATTAAAAACAGGAATACTTACAGAACTTCAAATTCTATTATCAACCTTCAGCTTAATGACGTCACTTCAAAAGACTTTTTTGTTAGTTTCTTACTTGAAAACACTAATAAAAATACTGTTGATTTAAAATTTGGTGCAGATTATGGCGTTAACAATACGGCTTTTTCCTTAGAAGAAGATTTAAACAGAACGTATAAAAAGCAAACGTACTTTTCAATGTTTGATTATGACGTTAACCAAAAGCTTAACTTTAACACCCAGTTTGATTATATTGTTTTTTCAGATAATCAGTTTGATTCAAGCCTTAATCTACCTATTTGGAGTGCTGCCTTTTCGTATAACTTATCTAAAAACAAAAACAATATCTGCAAATTACTATTGATTGATTTACTTAATAAAAATATTGACTTTTACAGACGCAGTACAACTAACTACTTTGAAGAAACTACCTCTGAAAGTTTAGGGCGTTACGTTATTCTAAGTTATACTTATAAACTAAACAACAGTAAGAAGAAGAAAACAAAACGAGTTTAAATTAAGTAAGTATTGTTCTTTTATTTCAATGCTTATTGCCTCTTCCGAATAAGGAATAAACTCTTCTACTAACTCAGGATGTTCACCGGCAACATTGTTAGTTTCTGAAATAGCTTCATCTAAATTATAAAGCTTATAAAAAGACCTATTATTATTACTTTTTAAAGGTTTACTCCTGTACCTTGTAATGAACTATCATGGTCCCACATAATTAACCAGGGGTCCTGGGTTTTAAGTTGAAAAGCCTTCATTTTATTTTTTAAAAGCTCTAATACGCCTTTAAAATCTTCATTTTCTGCCAAATTGTTTGATTCATCTGGGTCTTTTGATAAATCGAACAATTCAAATTCCGGTCTGAACATATAATCCTTAACCCTTTTATTACCAAAATACGCTTCATCATTTCTATAAATAGATTGCCAGGTGGAAGCAGCCCATAAATCGGATGCAAATGGATACTCCAAACGATATGCTATATTCCAAATTAGTTTATAATTACCGTCAATGATAACGCGCATTGGGTAATACATAGTGATTTCATGAAAAGTATGTGACGCATAAATTTGGTCCCATCCTTCGGGGTTTTCAACATCAACAATCCCTTTAAAGGATTTCCCATGAAAATCATTGGATTCATAATCAACTTCAGCCATATCTAAAATAGTTGGTGTTAAATCCACCCAGGAAATTCTGGCATTATTGACAACTCCTTTTTTAGTCTTAGTCGGATCTTTTATAATACAGGGTAATTTTATCCCGGGCTCATAAACCGTTGTCTTTGCTCCGGGAAAAGCCATGCCATTATCAGATATATAGATAACAATGGTATTATCTAATTTCCCGGCGTCTTTTAAATGTGACATAAGCTTGCCAAAACCTTGATCTATTCTTGAAATACTTTGATAATATTGGGCAATTTCTTCTCTACTTTGTTTGGTGTCCGGCAAAAATTCCGGTACCAAAACCTCTTCAGGTTTATAGATTATTTGTTCTACGCCTGCATACCCTTCTTTTTTGTTTCCAAAAGTGTTTGGAGCATCCCAGGGGTCCGGGTTAAACGGATGTCCCCGGTGCGGGTCATCAGTACAGAAATACAGGAAAAATGGTTTTTCAGAATTGATAACATCTACGCATGTATTTGCCATTTCCACAGTATTTCTTGGATTGGCTTTTAACACTTCATCAAACAAATAAACTTGTTCCGGAGCGACATGGTACTTACCTATTCTAGCTGTTAAATAACCTGCCTCAGACAGTCTATTAGACAATGATTTTACGTTATTAAAAGTGCTAAAATGATGATAATCGTGTACATGCCCATAGGATCCGGTGGCATGCCCAAACTTACCCGACAGTATTACCGATCTACTTGCCGCACAACTTGCACTGGTACAATAGGCATTGTTAAACAGTACGCCTTCACTGGCCAATTTATCTAAATTAGGAGTTTTAATAATAGGGTTTCCGTAGCAGCCTAAAGCATCCGTTCCGTGATCATCTGCAACAAACAAAATAACATTTGGTCTGTTATGGTTTACTTTATCATCTACCTTTTTTGTTTTGTTTGTGCAACTGAGATGTAACAGAAAGTATAGTAATAACACTAAAAAAGTTTTGTTCCCTGATTTAAAGTCCATGTTTTATTTTCAATTAAAATGGTTAGCTTATAAATTTAGATAGCGCCTATTACTATCATCCTGGACTCATGTGTTTTAACTTTCATAGAAATAGTATTTTCAAAAACACCCAAATTCTTACGGTCTATAATATTCCTTACCTTAACCTTAGTTTTAAAACCTAGATCTTCCAAATTAATACTTATATCCCGTTGTTTTGTATTGTCAAGGTTCAGAAACAACAAGGCATACTTACCGCCTCTTAACTTTTTAGCCCAAACCTGGGTTTTCCCTTCTCTCTTTATAATGGTTCCCTGTTCAGTCGGATCTTGATTTACGGCAATCATTTCTTTATTTAAAAGTAAGTCTTTTTCAAACTTATCCATATGCCCGGGATCATTTCCCAGCATTAAGGGTGAACTCATGATGCACCAAAGTGCAAAATGCGACACTTGTTCATCAGAAGAAAGTCCCTGAACACCCGTAACAAGCATATCGGGATCATTCCAATACCCGTTACCGGCAAATTTAGCTACCTCATTATTCTGTTCAGCAATTTCCATAACACTCAAATGCGGTTTTTCATACCTTTTGGGCTTTACAAAATCGGCGCCTCCTTTATGGATTCTTGCCCGAATATCATATGTAGTTCTGGCCATATTACAGACATCCGGATACCAATCCCGATATTCATATGCAGAAATACTAAACAAAATATCCCTGCCACAATTATTTAAAAGGCGACTCCACTTTTTATAAGCATTTTCAACCTGAACTTCACTCCATCCCCCATTTTCAGGTCTTGGGCAATTCTCACAATCTTTATTCTTAAAAGTACATTTATCCAATTTTATAAAATCAAGCCCCCAATTTACAAATTGCTGCACGTGAACTTCCTCATAACCATATCCGCCAACCGGGTCTCCTCCACAATCATGTGTTCCGGGCACGACGTGCACCCCTAACTTCATCCCTTTTAAATGAGCATAATCTGCTAAAGGTTTTATCCCTTTTGGAAATTTAACGGGATGCGGCAATAACGCTCCGTTTTCACCCAATTCAGTAGCTCTCCACCCGCCGTCTATGATCACATAAATATATCCGGCATCTCTCAAACCGGATTTGGCCATATCATCAATAACCTTTTTTACAACAGCTTCATTAATAGCTTGTTTTCCATACCAATTCCAACTGTTCCACCCCATTGGAGGTGTTTCGGATATCTCGGGTTTAATCTGTGCAGATAAAAAAGTAAAACTTAACTGGAACGTTAGCAATACGGCAAAAACTTTTTTGTACATGAAAATTGAAATTGAAATAACAGGATAAAAATAAAGCAAGTAATTTCAATTTTAACCTAATTTTGAAAATTTTGAGAAACTTATTTCAGGAATGCTTAATGCAAAAAGGCAGTCATATAAATCTTTGACTTCTTGTTCCATTAAATTCGTGACCGCTTAGATTTTGGCACATTTAGTACCTGTAGGGCATCTCAAGAACACGCTTATATTTTAGGGCATACAGCTTTAGCTTTATTGTAAAGACCCAATACTTATAATGAAGTCGTTTTTTGATTCTTTTTAGTTTATCCAACGAATGCATAGCCATATCTTTTGTTAAAAATACAAAATTTACGTTAAATTTACAATTAATTAACATTAAATTTACATTTAGGTATCTATATAGCGCTATCAAATGCATTAGAAGGGCTTTTTTAAAATTAGATATTAAAAAACCAAAATGTTATGCCTGAAAAAGTTTTGGAAGTTATTTTAAACAAAAAAGCCCTCAAAAACTTGAGAGCTTTTAGTGCGAATGAAAGAATTAATCCCTCATGCCTTGCAACACTTAATCTATCTCTGGCTATCAATCATTATCATTACAAATCTTCCAATCGTCTTTTTATTTCTTCCAATCGTAACCAATTCTGGTAGAACACCGGTAGTGTAATTACACTTTCTATATATTGAAAAACATATATGATCAGGGAAAACAAAGCACCATATTCGACGTTGCCTGTACTTACTGAAAAAACTATGGATGCCACTAAAAACCCCATTAAGACAAGCCATGATATTGAAAAATTGAACACCTCTAAATCTGACAGTTTAATATTCCATCTCATCATGTTCTTCAGATGAATAGCTAATAGTGTCTCATTGCTGGCACTTATAACATCTACCTGCTTTTCATACTCATTATTATAGGCACTGTTGAGATACGTGGTCCGCTTTCTTGTTAGAAAATAAATAAGAAAAACAAAAAAAGTAGCAATAAGTGCTGAGACAAAGACTTTCGTATTAAGACTTGCTATAATAATGATGACCCCTATCATCCCAACAATAGTTGACACCAATGTGGGCAGGGCATTTTCTAAAAACTCAACGATTTCACTGATCATGCCCAATCTTGCAGTTTTAACCGAAGCCTGGTTTTGTTCAATTTTTGAAAGTGTTGCATTGCCTAACTTACGGTAAATTTTTGCATAGATCCTGGAATCGAAAAATCGGCGCCCTCCACCAATTAAGATGATTAAGGCACCCAATCCCCCTAATTGAATGGCACCCACATAACTGTTACGAATGGCATCGTCAATTGCAAAACCAATAAACAAAGGAATGAGCAACTCAATAATGGATTCTATCAAGATCAATGAAAATATGAAAACAAACTTCCATTTAAACTGCCTAAGTGTGGTTCTGATCGTCATTTTTTCCAGCCTTTTTGAATAACGTCTTAAACAGCCTCTATCAACAATACGCTATCCATCCTGTAATGATATTTACTTTAATCGTTTCCATGTTTCGGTATCCGAATAACCCCATTTAGAGTAACTTACTATCAGGGTATCATAATTTGTAAGTTGGAGCTCCGCCTTGACCTCATATTCTTTATCTTCATAAGTAAATTTATAATCGCCCTTACCGTTCTTATCTTCGAATTTGATGTTTTGCATGACTACTGCCTCATATTTTTCTCCATTTCCCTTAGCATCCTTAATATAGGTTGTATAACATATAAGTTCCCCCTTTTCCTTTCTAAACTCATTAGTAAGATATATTTTTTCGCCGTCCTCCTCATACGCTACACCCCATGCTCCAATTAACGGGTGCGTAGTTTGAGCTGTTGCATTGGCCTGTACAACCACTACAATTAGTAGGGTAATTATAACTTTTAATACTTTCATAATATAAATGTTTGCTTATGGCTCAAAAGTATTGCAGTCGGTTTACATTAATGCCTGTCCCTATAATACGAGACATAAAAAAGTGTCTTGCCTGAGATGTAAGACATGGTATCATCACTGATATTTTAAACAAAGCTTACTTCCCGGCAGTATTTTTAAACTCGGTGGGTGTTTGTGAAGTCACTTTTTTAAATGCGGTGTAGAATGCTGCCTTACTATTGAACCCCACATCCAACGATATTGCAAAAATTGTATCGGGTTTTGGAACCAGAAGCTTTTTTTTGGCCTCCTCAATCCGAAAACTATTGATAAAATCAGGAAAACTCATCCCGGCATTTTGATTAATTGCTTGCGACACATGATGAACGGAACTTCCTAACTTCTCAGACAATGTATTCAATTTTAAATCGAAGTCCAGAAATAATTGTTCTTCTTCTATCAATGTACTAATTTGATTGAAGAGTTCAGACGAATCTTTTAATGAAGATTTAGCGTACTTCTTTTTGGTCTCCTCGGGCAAATCCTCAAAATCTCCCGAAAATGCAAATACAGGGAAATGCATGATAGAATAGGTAAAAATGAAAAAGAAAATAGCAATCAGAAACGATTCAAACTTCATGGAAATCTGGTAGTTATCAAAACCAAAACCATTAACGGAAAGATTAATAAATATCCCTATCTGCAAAATAATAAACGTAATCAGTACTACTTTAGCCCATTTGTATTTGAGTGCTTCATTTTCATTTAGAACCAAGGCTGTCGGGGCCTGCCTAAACCGGTAAAAGGCCAGGAAGAAGAAGACAATATTAAGTAAACTACTTAAAAGGTATTCCACCAAAAGCCACTCAGCATAACTCGATGTATTTAAAAATTCCAGAAAGTCGTCGAAACTTTCGTATTCAAAAGTTGGAAAAAAAAGAAGCCACCTCAGTACAGTAATCCCAATAACAATAAATACCCATTTCTTTAAGGCTACACTTAGCTTTAATAACAGGGCAACAAAATAATAGAATAAAAACCCCACTAAATGGTAGAACATATAGGATATTCCAAAATACCAATTATCGCCATTGCTTTTTATAGCAGCATAGTAGTCAAACGATACCAGAGTGAAATAAAATACAAGTGCTGCTAAAACATATCTAAGCCTTTTATCCCTGCCTAATCCTGATTTTCGAAATAAAACGAAGACACATAGAAATACGCCTACAACAAAGCTTAACAAAGGGGCGATACTTAAAACATCCATAAGGCAAATGTAGCACTTAAAGTCCATAAAAAAAACGGAGAAAAACTCCGCTTTCCAAAACCTCATTTACTTATGTGACATTCCGATTAATAGTTACAGCTTTAAAAACACTATTTAACTAATATGCCTGAAGAAAGCGAATCCATTAGCCCGTATCATCTTTATAAGAAAAAGAAAATCACTAACATATCTATTATGAGAATGATTGCCAGAATGATTGCCCAGGCCCATGGTTTTAGATGAAAATCTTTAGCTACTTTCATTTCCACCCACCACCAAACCGCAATGTATCCAACCCATACCCATGTATTTTCTATTTTATTTATTAACATGATGACCATGCCTATAAGGAAAACAATCATCACGGAGGCAAACTTTATGACTTCTATTTTTGGAGCTTTCATTTGAATGCCCTTTTCTGCCTTCTGCTTCTAATGACATAAAACAAAGACGGTATTAAATAAAGGGTCAATACCGTTGACGTAATCATACCTCCAATGGTTACTATACCCATAGGGATTCTATATTCTGCTCCGGCATCCCCCAGGCCAATGGCATTTGGTAACATTCCGAATATAATAGCTACCGTTGTCATGATAACTGCTTTCATTTTGGTCTTACCCGAGAGAATAGTAGCATCATAAATATCCATATTCTTTTTACGCATCAACCGTTCAGTATAGTCATGGATCAAGATATCGTCGTTAACCACCAAACCTAACAGGGTAATAATGGCCATTAACGACATAATATTCATGGTGGTACCGGCAAAATACATGATCACAAAAACACCTATTAACGCCATAGGCACCGTGGTAAATATAATAAGTGGCTGCCACAGGCTTTCCATAAGTGAGGCCAGCAACATGTACATTAACAGTACTGCCAGTAAAAAGGTTATGGTCATATCGGTAACCGTATTGTCCAATTCTTCCACATTCCCACTCCATTTGAATTCAACACCGGAAGGCAACCGTATTTCTTCGAGTTTTGAATCAACCATGGCCCGTACATCCCCCAATATATAACCAGGAGCCAATGTTGCACTAAACTCGGCCGTTTTGGATTTTTCCTTATGAATAATTTGAGCAGGAGCACGCTCATAAGACACCTCAGCCAACTGCCCCACGGTAAACATCCCTGCTCCTGAGTGAACAGGTAGTTGTTTGATATCTTCCAATGTGTTGGTTTGAGAGACAGGCACCTTGATGTTTATATTGTACTCAACATCATTTTCACTCATTACAGTAGCTTTAACTCCGGTAATAGCTGTGCGAATTACCAGTGCCAATTCATTTACGGAGATCCCCAATTCGGCCAACAAACGCTTTTTAGGTTTAAATTGCAGTAAAGGAGGGCCACTCCTCAAGCTTGATTCAAATGAAATTACACCTTCCACATCCTTCAGAAGGTCCAGCACCTGTTCATTAGCCCTTAATAACTGTGAGCTATTGTTGGATTTCAAGGAAAAACTCAGATCGCCACTTTCTTCAGAACTTGTGGTAGCTACAATGGGTTTTATTTCAGGAATTTCCCTGAGATCATTTAGTATCCTCTCCCCAATTTGAGCATTTGACAAGTCTCGTTCTACACTTTTATTAAGCTTCAATGTCATGTTGGTGTAATTGGATCCCACTGTAAAGGAATTTTTGCTGCCCAACATGCTCAATACCGCATTTACCTCCGGGTATTTAGCTATCTTTTCTTCAACAAGTTTTGTCAACTCCCTGTTCTTTTCCATAGAGGTCCCGGGTTGCATTTCCAGTTCAACAAACAAATCGCCATTATCAGACTCCGGTTCAAATTCAAACCCAATATCCTCCAGTAACCCCATACTCATGATAAAGAAAAAGAACATCACCGCAAACAGGATTATGGGGTTGCGTTTCCTTGACATCAATCGTTTAAGAGATTTTTCGTAGGCATTCTGCAGCCTTTCAAACAACGTAATGATCCAATTCGAAAATTTGGAGGGTTTTGGATTGTGCTTCAATAAAATAGAGGCAAGCATTGGAGTTAACGTAATGGAAACCAAAAGTGAAAAAATGGTTGCAAATGAAATGGTCAATGCGTATTCCCTAAAAAATGAACCAACTATGGAATTCATGGATGCAATGGGCAAAAACACCACCAAGTTTGTTCCCGTGGATGCCAAAACTGCTGTAAATACTTCTTGGGTTCCTGTAACGCAGGCCTCCTTAATGGCAAGACCTTCTTTTTTGAGGCGAAGAATATTCTCCAAAACCACGATAGAGTTAGAAACCAAGGCTCCAATGGCTACGGCAAAGCTCATAAGCGATAGCATATTGAGTGACCCGTCAAAGAGTCTCATAGCCAAAAAATTAATGATGAGCGACACGGGAATTGAGATGCTCACTATAATGGTAGCCTTGATATTATTTACAAACAGAAATAATACCAATCCGGTAATAATAATACCAAGAATGACATTCATCATAGCATCATTTACTGAACTTTCAATATATTCTGAAGAGTCGAACGGCAAACTCAATGTAACACCTTCGGGCAGGTTTTCTTGAATTTCCGGAACCAGTGCCTTTACGGCCTTAGCTATAGATACTGCGTTAGCCGTACTACTTTTTTGTACGCTTATGCCAACAATGTTGTTTAATGCTGTATCTGTGATACCATCATAGAAGAAGGCATCGTTTTTTGATATTTCAAAAGTGTCTTTTAAAACAGCAAAATCTGTCAACTTCTTTTCGCCATAAGGCGTAGCAATAAATGTGTTCTTAACGGACTCAACAGAGTTGTATTTACTTCCCGTTTTTATAATGGATTCCCGGTGATCTGTAACTATATCGCCCCCGGACATGTCTATATTATTATCCTTAAGTTGTGTTGCTATGTCTGTTATGTTCATGCCTAACCCATAGAGATTACCCTTATCTACTTCCACATGGATTTCACGTAATTTCCCGCCATTGAACTCAATTTTGGTGACACCGTTTATACGTGAGATTTTATCCTTGATCTCCCGTCTAGAAATTTGATAGAGTTTATTGGCATCTACATTTCCCGTAATTATTAAATCAACCACAGAACCACTGTTGATACTAAAAGGTGCTAACAGCGGTTTAGAACGTTTACGCACAAAGGGTAGCTTGGCCTCTTTGGGCAAAAAAGAAACCACCAGATCTATTTTGTTTCGTAATTCGGCCATCGCCTTGTCCTGATCTTTATCCAGTTCAAATTGAACAATGATCATGGACATATTAGGCATGGAATAAGACTGCATGAGTTTTAATCCATTGATAGTTGCCACTTCCTTTTCAAGGAGATTGGTGATCTCTGTTTCAACCTCACCCGGAGTCGCTCCCGGATAGTCTGTAACTATAACCATGGCAGGGAGATTAACCTCTGGCATAAGGTTTACTGGCAACTTAAAGTAGGACATTAATCCAAATAACAACAGAGCCAAAAAAACCATGGACGTTGTAACCGGCCTGGAGACTGAAAAATTCGTTATCTTCATATCCGTTCTATTTATTAACTATTAAAACCAGGCTATTGTGTTCTACTTTTTCAACACCTGCCGTAATTAATTGTTGTCCTGCACTCAGGCCCTCAATAACCTGTGCCGATACTTCATTCCGCTGTCCTATTTTTACATCCTTTTCGATAGCCTTACCATCTTCAATGACAAATACATAGTTTCTATTTCCACTTTGCTTTAGGGATTCTATGGGAATCCGGATACTCGAAAGTGCTTCCCCCGTTTCCAATTGGATTTCAGCATGGGTTCCAACAAACGGCACCTCCCGGTTATGAAACAGGGCAGTCACCTGGAATGCTTTTCGGGTGGGGTCCATTTGAATAGCCCTTTTTGCAATATGCCCTTCTACCCTTTTATCAGCAAGGGATAAATAGGTGACCGTCCCTATTTCAACCTGAGAGATATCTTGTTGTGTAACGTAAAAATTCACGGCTACAGCATCAGTTTTTGCCATACTAAATAAAGCCTGCCCCATTCTAACTTCCTCACCAATCTTGACGGGAACCTGAGTAATGATTCCTGAAAAAGGTGCCCGGATAACATTCATGTTTTGCAATTGCTCCATGGTTTTGGCTTGAATATCCTTTTGGGCTTTATAAGCTTCAACGGATACTTTGGATACAGCTCCGGCTTTTAGCAATTCTTGTTGCCGTTCATAATCGCGAATGGCTTTTTCATGTTCAATCCTTAACTGATCTATTTGTAACTGATGGTTTATAGGAGGGTATACAGCAATGATTTCACCTCGCCGCACTTTTTGACCAGGTTGGGCATTGAGTTTTGTTATTATTCCGGACTGCTGTGCCACAAAACTTGTCGCTTTGGAAAATTGCAGTTCACCGTAAAAGTCCTTTGTTTCTTTATGATGTTCTTTTTTTAAGGTAATAGCCTTAACATGGATCTGTGCTTCCTTTACCGGTTTCTGTTCGGTTTCTGTCCAATAACAAGAGGCTAGCAGGAAGCTTGAAATGGTTAACAGTAATAAACGCTTTATTGTTTTCATTTTTTAATGCTTTAATAGTTATGGTTTGGCGTCTAGCTTTTTTGACCTTTAATTCGTAAAACCTGAAGACGTGCTATATGTAAATCCAGGTACGCATTAAGTAACTCCAGCCTGGATTGCGTAAGCCTTAACCGGCTTTCCTTGAATTCGACAGAAGTGACTACACCCAAACGTAATTGCTTTTTAAAAATTTCTACTTCGTTCTCATTCAAGAGTATGGTTTCCTTATACGTCTCAATATTGGCCATGGCATTGGTGTAGTTGTTCTCGGCAGTTTTAAGCTGGTTAAGCAAATCCCTCTTGATCTTTGTCAACTGGAGCTCCGCCATATCCCTCTCAAAGGTGGCTCTGGCAATTTTGGCCTTATTCCGGCCCCCGGAAAATATGGGCATACTAACACCTGCCTGTAAAAAGAACAATTTGTTTGCATTGGCATTAAAATTAAAATCATTGGCTTGGGCATCGTAGTTATAACCTGCTGTTAAGTTAACCTTCGGATACCAAAACTTCTTTTCGATCCCAATTCGTTTATTGGTAACTTCAACCTCTTTCTTTAGCTTTTTTAGCTGTGGCCGGTCTTCCAGGTCTACCTCATGACCAGGCATGAGATCACTTGTTCCTATAGTTTCCAGATCATCTGTTAAAGCGATAGGGGCTGCCATTGGAATATTGGCTAATATTTTTAAATCATTCAATAACTTTCCGAACTGATTTTCAGTGTTCTTAAGAATAGGAAGCGTTTTTTTGTAGAATACCTCGGCCTGTTGTACCTGCAGATCACTAACAATACCCCTTTCATGTAATTTCTTTATTTGGTCAAATTGATCTTTTGCCAGGTTTGAATTTTCAGCAAGTACCTTGACACTTTCTTTGGCATAGATTGTTTGCCAATATAAAGATGACGCCTGCACTACAAGTTCGTTGGAAAGATGTTCATCATTCAGTATGCTGATTTCCTCCGTGAGTTTTACTATTTTGACTGCTGAAAAAGCAGCCAAATCAAAAATAGTTTGATTGAGTACAGCGTTAGAATTAACACTATTATTGAAGTTGGTTCTTAACCGTGTGAGACTTCCATCAAAATCATTGATGAAAAGAAAATTTCTATTGAAATCCCGTTGATAAAATCCGTTAACACTAACACTTGGCAATAGTGCGGATCTGGCAATCTTAGTGTCCTCCTTTGCTATTAAAACCTGTTTTTCACTTTGTTTTAAATCCGCATTGTTCTTTTTAACCAAATCGATGTACGATTTTAGATCCAACTCCTGGGAATACGACACGTGATTAATGAGCAAAAATGTACCAAGGACTAAAACATTTAAAAGGTGGCATCTATACTTCATCTACTTTGTTGTTTCGTTATAAACGTGATTATCCACATTCTTCGAAGCAAAAGTAGAATGGCTATAGTCCTTATATGACTTCCCCTATAAATCAAGACAAACTTATACATCAAAAAGATGTCTTGAATCATCGGGAAACATTTGTAATTACATCCAATGGACCTTTTGAAAAACCAACCTTGTTACCGGGGATTTTCATTATTCTATTCGCATTGGACCCCATCCCAATATTTTAAGCTGATAATGTTTAACTTTAACTGTGTTTAAAAAAATGTCATTTTGATCTAAATCAAAGACAATAATGTTACAAACTCAGAACTTTGTATTGTTAATTTGAAGTTACATTATGAAAGTTTATTTAATCAAGGCTTCTGCAGGAAGCCCATATTCGGAATACAAAGCAGAAACGGGAGGCCCTCCTCAAAATATTTTTTCCGTAGCAGCGGCAACTCCGGCTCATGTGGAAATAGAAATGTGCGATGAAACCATTGGAATGAAAACCAACTTTAACTCTAATGCGGACATTATAGCTATTTTTATGTCAACGCCCGATGCCCTGCGAGCTTATGAAATTGCTCAAAAATTCAAAGAAAAAGACAAAACCATTGTGCTTGGCGGATTACACACCTTTTTTATGCAAGATGAAGCAAAAAAATACGCTGACACCTTGCTTATAGGGGAAGCCGAAGACATCTGGGAAGCATTACTTGAAGATTACCAAAACGGCACTTTAAAAGAAAGCTATCAAAGAACAACGCCTTTTGATTTGTCTAAACTTAAACCTTATCCCACCCATATCATTCATCCGTCAAAGTACAACTATATATGGTCTGTGGTGGTATCAAGAGGGTGTCCTTTTAAATGTGAATTTTGTTTGGTACATAAATTTTTTAACAAATTTGAACTTCGTCCGATAGAAAATATCGTTTCAGAATTAAAGGCTTTAAAACAGCAAGGTATCGAGTGGGTAGAATTGCATTCGGACAATTTAACTCAAAATAAAGCGTATGCCCTTGAGCTATTCGAAGCTTTAGCCCCTTTAAAGATGAACTTTTACGGAGAGACCACCATTATGATCGCCAGGGATGAGC
Source organism: Seonamhaeicola sp. (assembly GCF_028281565.1). Lineage (GTDB taxonomy): Bacteria > Bacteroidota > Bacteroidia > Flavobacteriales > Flavobacteriaceae > Seonamhaeicola. Next base: position 24,657 of record NZ_JANQJQ010000047.1, on the reverse strand, counting down.
GTTTGTTGGAGGCTGCTCAAAAAGCAGGTGTAAAAGCCTTGCTATTTGGTATAGAAACTCCATCGGAAGTTGCCTTAAAAGACCAGGGAAAATCGTTTGTAAAGCCAAATAAAATAAAGGACTATGTAAAAACCATTAAAAGTTATGGTATCGAAGTGTTAGGCGATTTCCTGTTTGGTTTTGACGCACATGATGAAACCATCTTTCAGGAAACTTTAAATTTTGTAAAGGACATTAAAATAGATAAGGTCTATCCGCATCTGGTAATTCCTTTTCCCGGTTCCGGCACATTCAAAAAACTTGAAAAAGAAGGTAGGATCCTTACTAAGGATTGGTCTAAATATGGCGGCGTCAATGCGGTTTATCAGCCAAAAAATATGGCCCCAAAAGATTTGGAAGCGGGTTTATGGTGGTTTTGGTACAAAAATGCCAGTTTTAGTGAAAAATTAAAATATATGTTTCATTAAAAGTTAATATTATGAATGCTTGGTTTTACATAGGAATAGGATTGATTATTTGGGTACTCTACGATTTGTATAAAGGTGTAACCTGGACGTTTCGACCCATTCACAGGCAACACGAACCCAATGCTTATTGGTTGGTAACATTAATCTGGATAACCATAGCCGTTACTACCTTATTGGCTGGTTCGGGGTGGTTGTAAGAACTTCTCCTCTCTGTTTTATGAATTAGAAATTGATGTTTTCAGCATAGTTTCCAGGAAGGGTAAAGCAGCTTTCAGAATTTAATTTCACATTCCTGAGAAACTCGCTACTTCCGGGGAACATAGTACAGACGACTACTTGAACTGGGCGCCATAAATAGTTAGAGCGTTCAATATTGCAGAGTTTGCGTGGCTCATACAACCCTTCATATACCTGAAATTCTTATTATGCTACGGAAAATTATCCCCGGGAGACGTTAAAAAAGTAGGGTGATTTAATGCCCACCTGTTTTATATAAAACGTAACGGCACAATGTTATATGATATTATGGCATGGCCCCAAAATTTAACGACCTATGAAAAACATTATTTTTCTCTTTTTAACATTTCTAAGTATCCATGTATACGCACAACGTTCGTGTGGGACTGACGAATACATGAAACAGAAACTTCAAGACCCCGAATTCAAAGCTAAATACGAAGCCCGACAGGCTCTTTTCAAGCAAGAATTTAAGAAGAACGCCCATAGTGCAAATTCCAAAAAAGTTACGATTAAGATTCCCGTTGCCATTCATTTCCCTAACGGAAACCCTTCTGACAGAACCTGCTTGGAGGCCTTGTCACGAAGACAAATGGATGTTCTCAATGCAGATTTCAGAAGCACCAACACGGATATATCAAAATGGTCTGCTGCCAGAACCCATTACCCAGGAATTAATGCAGGAAGTATGGATATTCAATTTGAACTGGCCACCTCAAATCATCCGCCAGGGATGGGACTAACAGATGGGAATCCTTCAGTTACCGTTGGATACAATTTTGGCAACGGTTCGGATACCGACGCAAACTGGGCAGGCTATGTTAACATTGTTGTTAAAGATATCGATGGCTTGGGTGTTGCGCCGTTGGGAGGCAGTCCAGCTAACGGTGATGCCACAGAAATTGACCACAAGGCCTTTGGCACTGATAGCGGTTGTGGCGCCATTGCTCCGCAAGCGCCATATCATCTGGGAAGAACGGTAACTCATGAGATAGGCCATTTTTTAAATTTGTTTCATACCTGGGGAGACGCTGGTTCCTGTACAGAAGATGACAACGTTAATGACACTCCCAATATAGACAACCCCACATACGGGTGCGCCACACCGGGCTCTGTGGTCATGTGTAACAACAAATCCTTGACAATGAACTACATGGACTATCCTGATGACACTTGCGCTTATATGTTTACAGCGGGGCAGGCAGCAAGATCTTTGGCCTATTTGAATACCATTATTTCCGAGTTTAAAAGCGGGGTGCTGTCAAATAACCATTTTGAATCCGAAAACTCATTTGCCATATTATCAAACCCTGTGGAAAATGAATTACGCCTGAGAACAGCCAATAATATACTTGCTAAAGATGCGACGCTTCAGATCTTTGATCTAAGAGGAGCATCTGTTTTAAAAACTGCTTTGGATGGAAACCTATACGAACAAAATATTAACGTCTCAACACTGCATGGTGGCCTCTATATCATTAGGGTGACCTCTGGTTCCCATAAATTACACAGAAAAATTATCATCAGATGATGATTTTTATAAACCAATGGAATACAAATGCCATAAGACTGTGTATCCTATTGCCCCCAAAACTATCATAATAGGGTCCGACCGGCTTTAACTAAAGGCACACAATAGCAAGGAAGCAGATAAAAAGGCACTTATAAGCAATTAAAAGTTATGCCTAAAGCCGGTTAAACAGAAAACAACCTTCTTTTAAACAAAAAAAGCTTCTCAGAATAGAGAAGCTTTTTAATTTGTGGTGGGGATGAAAGGAGTTCCTTCGACTTTGCTCAGGATAAACTTCTCCATTCCTGTTTTATGAATTAGAAATGATGTTTACTTAAAAAAGAAAAGCTCCTCTAAATGAGAAGCTCTTTGGTGCGGATGAAGGGAGTCGAACCCCCACGCCTCGCGGCACTAGATCCTAAGTCTAGCGTGTCTACCAATTCCACCACATCCGCTAGTCCCGATTAATATCGGGATGCAAATATAATCAATACTTTTAAATTGCAAACTTCTGCCAATAAAAAACATTCTTTTTTATACATTTGATTGAATTAAAATCATTTTACATGGATACAATCAAAACCTATATACAAGAAAACAAGGAACGTTTTTTAGATGAATTAATAGCGCTTATTAAAATACCTTCAATAAGTGCTGATTCCACTTATAAAGAGGATGTCATTAAAACTGCCGAAGCCATAAAAACAAGCCTGGAAAACGCAGGATGTGATGCTGTTGAAATATGTGAGACCGAAGGCTATCCTATTGTTTACGGGGAGAAAATAATTGATAAAGAGCTACCAACCGTTTTGGTTTACGGACATTATGATGTACAACCGCCGGACCCATTAGACCTTTGGGATTCACCGCCTTTTGAACCGGTTATTAAAAAAACAGATAAACATCCTGACGGTGCTATTTTTGCACGTGGGGCCTGTGATGACAAGGGGCAACTATTTATGCACGTGAAGGCTATGGAGTTTATGACCGCTTCAAATCAGCTACCTTGCAACGTAAAATTTATGATTGAAGGCGAAGAGGAAGTGGGTAGTAAAAGCTTAGGGACTTTTGTAAAAAACAATCGAGAAAAGTTAAAAAACGATGTCATTTTAATCTCAGATACCGGTATGATAGCCAATGATACGCCGTCCATCACAACCGGCATCAGAGGCTTAAGTTATGTAGAGGTTGAAGTTACCGGCCCAAACCGTGATTTACACTCCGGTTTATACGGAGGTGCTGTTGCAAATCCAATCAATATTCTCGCAAAAATGATTGCCTCGCTACATGATGAAAACAATCATATTACGGTTCCTGGCTTTTATGATCAGGTTGAAGAATTGTCACAGGAAGAACGCAACGAAATGGCCAAAGCGCCTTTCTCTCTGGAAGCGTATCAAAACGCCCTGGATATCGAAGCTGTTTACGGGGAAAAAGGATACACCACCAATGAAAGAAACTCCATCCGGCCAACACTGGACGTTAACGGTATTTGGGGCGGTTATATTGGTGAAGGTGCAAAGACTGTCATCCCGAGTAAAGCGTATGCCAAAATCTCTATGCGCCTGGTTCCTAACCAGGATTGGGACAACATCACACATCTGTTTAAAACCCATTTTGAAAGCATAGCCCCCAAAGGCGTTAAAGTAGAGGTGAAGCCCCATCATGGTGGCAATGGTTATGTAACACCTCTTAACAGTATTGGGTATCAGGCGGCATCAAAGGCTTATACAGAAACCTTTGGTAAAATACCCATCCCGCAACGTAGCGGTGGCAGTATTCCCATAGTAGCTTTGTTTGAAGAAGAACTCAAAAGCAAAACCATATTGATGGGCTTTGGCCTGGATAGTGATGCCATTCATTCACCCAATGAGCATTTTGGCGTTTGGAACTATTTAAAAGGTATTGAGACCATTCCTTATTTCTATAAATATTTTACGGAATTATCTAAACACTAAAATTAATCCCAATATGGTGTCTGAGGCTCTCGAAGACACCATATGGGCATGCCTGCTTCGCTAATACAGGGAACCCTTTATGAAAAACCAACATACCAACCACCTCTTATTACTCACTTTAGCTACGTTTTTAATTAGTACATCGGGAGCTTTAGGCAGGTTTATAGACTTGCCAACACCGGTTATAATTTGGTGGCGCTCTTCGTTAGGCGCTTTGTTTCTTTTTCTTTTTTGCAGGTTTAAAAAGATCGATTTAAAAATAAGATCAAGACGGGACTTTTTCACCTTTCTCCTGAGCGGCGTGTTTTTAGGCTCCCATTGGATCACCTATTTCTACGCTTTAAAATTATCAAATGTAGCTTTAGGCATGCTGTCACTATTTACATTTCCCATCATAACCGCTTTTTTAGAACCGCTTTTTACCAGGTCCAAACTTAGTTTTGTTCACATCATTTTAGGGCTTATGGTACTATTGGGCATTTACATCCTGGCACCGGAATTTGATTTTGAAAGCACCTATGTTAAAGGCATTCTTTTTGGCGTTTTTTCTGCGGTATGTTATGCACTGAGAAATTTAATACTTAAACCGTATGTCTCAAATTATAACGGCTCCGCTTTGATGATGCATCAGACCCTGTTTTTAACCGTTCTGTTACTCCCGGTCCTATTCCTAATGGATACAGGTAACACAACTTCACAGCTTCCTTATTTATTAATACTGGCACTGGTGACTACGGCCATCGGGCATTCGCTGTTTGTAATGAGCTTAAAGCATTTCTCCGTAAGCACGGCAAGTATCATAAGTACCACACAACCCATCTTTGGAATTATAATTGCCTACATCTTTTTAAATGAAATGCCTACTTTAAATACGTTTATTGGAGGCTCACTAATCCTTGCTACTGTTATAATTGAGAGCATCAGATCAAAAAAATATGCTTAACCTTTAAGGCAAAAAGGAATAACCTCTTTTGGTTTTCCAAAGGAAATATTTCTCAAATAAGACTTTAGAAAAGTCATATAAAACATTCGGGATCATGATCGAAAAAGTTCTTGGCCTGAATAAATTATTGCTTAAAATGATCACCTCTTTTTTACCGGCATCCATTACACATATACCCGGGATCTTGCCCCAGGGTTTTCGCTTCAACTCCGTTTTCCCTTTAGAGACTCTAACGATATTTTCGGCAACTATTTTACCGGTTTCATCAGACGGATAGCCTGTTTTTGGAGATGAGAATGGTACTTTACCGGGTGTAAAGGGCAACTTTACATCTACGGCAATACCTGCTGCCCAAACATTTGGCAATTCTATATGCCTGTAATCATCCCCTACAGGTAAATAGCCCGCTTGCGTAGCATTTAATCCTTTAGATTTTGACACAAAATCTACGCCCACAAATGGTGGCATTAACATTGTAAACTTGCTTTCAATCTCTTCTCCGGATGTTAAAACTACTTTATCCTTAAAAACTTCTTTAACACCAACTTCAGTTCTGTAATGAATGTTGAATAGCTTCATAAACGACTTTAGCATCGTTTCCCCTCCTGTCATGCCGTCAATTCCAAAATGTCCTAAATAGGTTTCCGGGGTAATCCAGTACAGATTAACTTTCTTTCTGATCTTTTGCTCTCTTAACCACTTTTCAATATTGAATAAAAACTCATACGCTGCTCCCATACAACCCGCATTTTGAGTAGCACCGATAATGATATTCCCGGGGTTTTCCTTAAAGGCTTCCAAAGCGACTTTAGCTTTCATAGCGCCGTTAGGTGTTCCTATGTAATGAGCAAATTCCTTAACTCCGGGTGCTACATCATATTTCACTTTCGGACCGGTGGCTATTACCAAATGGTCATAAGTCACATCCCCTTTATCAGTTTTAACAATTTGCGATTCCGTATCAACATGCAAGGCTTCAGCATTTAAAAATATAACACCTTTCTTTTCAAGGATAGCATCTTTTCTAAACGAAATATCTTTGATCTTTCTCCTTCCAAAGGGCACCCAAATAAGTGATGGAATGAATAAAAACAGGGGTGATTTATCAATTAAAATGACTTCATGCAACTCTTTTCCTTTCCTTTTAATTTCAAGGGCTGCAGTAATTCCTGCAAAATTCCCTCCTACAACTACAGTTTTCATAATACTTAATTTTAAAACCTATTTAAAGTTACGCTATTCATACCGTTTAAACTGTAACTGATGTTACATTGCAAACCGTGTTATAAGGGATTGAGAACGCAAGGAAAATCCACTATAACTGATATTCTTGGTGAGATTTCTGTGAAAACATGTAACAAATCATCAGCTTTAACGTTCTAATAATCAAATCAATCAAAAAACTATCAGATTATGTTAAAGCAATTCTTCATCATTTGCTCAGGTGCAGACACTGACCTATTAGACCAATGTTCTAAAGGAGAACAAAATAAATATGCCGGTATTGGCGCCACTGTTTTTTTCACTGCTTTAATGGCATCCATTGCTGCCAGTTATGCCCTTTACACTGTTTTTGACAACCTCTTTACTGCCATAGCCTTTGGCTTTGTGTGGGGTTTACTTATCTTTAATTTGGACCGCTATATTGTTTCAACCATTAAAAAGACTGGTAATGTTATAGACGAATTTATACAGGCCATACCCAGAATAATCTTAGCCGTCATTATAGCTGTTGTTATTGCCAAACCTTTGGAATTAAAGATCTTTGAAAAAGAAATCAACCAGGTTTTATTAGAACAAAAAAACCAATTAACGCTAGATAATAAGACTCAGATTGCTGAACAGTATACCCCATCTATTGAAGCATTGAACAATAATATCACGGCCCTGCAACAACAAATTGACACTAAAGAGGCCGAAGTAAACGAATTATACGATACCTATATTGCAGAAGCCGAAGGTCGTGAAGGTACCATGCTTTTGGGCAAAGGGCCTGTTTATAAAGAGAAAAGAGAAAAACACGATGCACTTTTAGCCGAATTACAACAGCTTAAAGCTGAAAACAAAGCTAAAATAGCGAATGCCGAATCTGAAATAGCCAAACTTAAGGGCGATTATGAAGCACAGGTGGTTAACACCCAACCCATTATTGCTAATTTTGATGGTTTAATGGCACGCGTCAATGCCCTGGGTGAGCTCCCATGGTTACCGTCGTTCTTTATATTTTTGTTGTTTCTGGCGATAGAAACGGCGCCTATATTTGCTAAGCTTATATCTCCAAAAGGCGCCTACGATTTTAAACTTGAAGACCAGGAAACAGCTATTAAAACCGTTGTGGTTCAAAATAAAAATCAGAGAGCATTGCAGTTAAAAACAGATAACGCTATTAACGACCGTATTTATACGGATATGGAGCAAGAAGAAGAACTCTATACTTATAAGCGCAAAAAAGCCAGAGAGCTCATGCAATTACAAGCAGATGCTTTCTTCAAGAATCAAAAAAATGCCCTGTAAGTTATTAGGCAGCAGCTTCAGTTTTAAAATGATTGTACAGATCTTTACATCCATAGCCAATAATAGATAAACTTTTGTTTCTATCTACAGCTTCTTTATGTAATTCGGCTATGGCATTAACACCGTAGCGATCCATACTTTCAACACCTTCAATGCTAATGGTAAGGTTGTCTACTTTATCAAAAATTTCGTTGAACTCACTTTGAAACAATTCTAAGTTATCCTGGTTTAAGGTCCCTTTAATCTTAAAAAAGTTGTTGCAGTTAGTAATTTTTAGATCCATAATCAAGTTTTTTTAACGTTGTACAATAAATTTGAGGGAGACTAATCATCTGATTATGAAATAAAAATACACTTTCTTATGAGTTAAGCCCCTAATTTATCGATGAATTCAGCCTAACTTTAGATAAAACAAAGTAAAGTGTCAAATTCATCGATGAGTAACCGTTTTAAATTGAGATTTTAGCTATTTTTATGGCTGTCAAATGCATCCCTATGAAAAAACTTGTATTTATTTTGGTTCTGATCATTGCCCCTCTTACCAAAGGTCATACACAAAATTCTGAAGAAAAAGACAAGAAAGACATTCAGGCGGTCTTAAAAGCACAAAGGCTGGCATGGTCTAAAAATGATATTGAAAAATTCATGGAGGGGTATTGGAAAAGTGATTCCCTTCAGTTTTACGGAAGCAGTGGTGTGATCCAGGGTTGGGAAGCTACTTTAGACAGGTATTTGAAAGCCTATCCAACCAAAGACCACACCGGTAAATTAAGCTTTAGGATCAATGCCATTTCTAAAATTGCCGAAGGCGCTTATTATGTTTTAGGTGAGTACCACTTAAAACGGGAGGTAGGAAATGCCGATGGTTTCTTTATGCTGGTTTTTAAAAAGATAGATGGCGAATGGAAGATCATTGCCGACACCTCCAACTAAAACTTCCTGTCCGGGTGATAATGCTTCAAATCTAATGTAGGCTTTTTATCCGATATAATGTCAGACACTAATTTCCCGGTGGCTGTTCCCATGCTCCAACCCATCATAGCATGTCCGGCTGCCATGGTTAAATTATCACATTTCGAAGACTTACCTATATAGGGTAATCCGTCAGGAGAAATAGGCCTTAAGCCGGAAGCTGCAGTTTTCTTTTCTTCATGGTTTAGCATTATTTCGGGGTAATATGTGTTGGCTGCTCTTGCAATAGCCTCTACCCGGATCTTATTAATATTATGACTGATGCCTGCAATTTCCATGGTACCGGCAAAACGGGTAAATCCGTTCATGGGTGTTACAGCTACCTTTGCTTCCGCTAAAATGGCCGGAACCGTTATATTGGTTGCTCTTGATGTTTCAATACGATACCCCTTGCCTGCCTGCAACAATAATTTTAACCCTATTTTTTTGCTTAATAAAGCACTCCAGGAGCCAGCCGCCAAAACATATTCGTCTGCTTTTAAAATTTGATTTTGAGTTTTTATTTTGGATATCGTTCCATTTTGAATTTCCAAATCCATAACCGTTTCATTCTTAAAAAAGGATACACCAACGCGTTCTAAAAAGGCTTTCATGGCTTCCATAAATTCATGAGGCGTAGCATGATGATCACATTCAAAATAGGTGCCCCCAATGGCATCAATTGAAACATTGGATTCTATTTGCCTTATTTCTTCTGTATTTACTTCCCTGGCAGATAATCCTAAATCGCTTGCCATCTTCGCCATATACACTTCTTCTTCCAAAGCTTTCTCCGTTTGACATAACATCAATAATCCCTTCTTTTCATAATGGGAGTTAAATTTTTCGTCCCTAATAATAGCTTCGAATAACTCCTGGCTGAATATCGTAATATCTCTAATGGCCGAAGCTGATGTTTTTACATGTTCTATATTACAGGATTTGTTAAAAGCCCAAACCCATTGTAAAAAATCTTTGTTTAAGCGTGGTTTAATGTATAAGGGACTGGACGGATTGAACATCCATTTTAAACCTTTTTTCATAACGCCGGGAGCTGACAACGGAATAACATGGCTAGGCGACAAATACCCTGCATTGACATAAGAAGCCCCTGCATCCATGTTTGACTTATCAATTATAGCTACCTGGTGCCCTTCCTTATGGAGATAATAGGCCGAACAAAGCCCTATAATACCACCTCCTATAACGACAACTTGTTTACCCATAACTAAATTACTTGAAAACCATACGCATAAGGGTCATCTTCAGGGTCCATGGTAATGGTATTATACCCGTATACTTTTGCCCAACCCTGCACACTTGGAATAATTGCTTTCTTATCGGCTAAAATCGTTTCCTCCTCAATACGGCCAATAAACTTGGACCCTATAAAACTCTCATGAATAAACGCTTCACCTTTTCTTAGTTTTCCTTTGGCGTATAATTGTGCCATACGAGCCGAGGTACCGGTACCGCAGGGGCTTCTATCTATGGCCTTATCACCGTAAAAGACCGCATTTCTACCTGAAGAAGAAGCTTCTATGGTATTACCTGTCCATAACATATGAGATACATTTCTGATGGTGTCATCTTCCGGGTGCACAAATGCATCGGAGTATTTATCATTAATTTTCTTTCTGGCTTCCTGCGAAAAACGAATAATATCCGAAGCTTTAAAATTGTGGATACCGTTAAAATTTTTCTGAGGGTCTACAATGGCATAATAATTCCCCCCATAAGCAACATCAAAGATTATGTCACCTAATTCATCCAACGTTACCGAAAGGTTTTCGGCAGCCAAATAACTTTTTACATTGATCAGTTTTACCCAATCTACTTTATCGCCGGTTTGCTGATAGTCTATTTCAACCAACCCTGCAGGAGCTTCCATTTTAATTTTTCCCGGAATTTTGGGTTTTACCAAACCTTCTTCTATGGCTACTGTAATGGTGCCTATAGTACCATGGCCACACATGGGTAAACAACCTGAAGTCTCAATAAATAAAATGGCAAAATCATTGTCCGGATCATGAGGCGGATACAAAATACTTCCGCTCATCATATCATGCCCCCGAGGTTCAAACATCAACCCTTTTCTTATCCAGTCATAGGCCTTTATAAAATGTTGACGCTTATCACGCATCGTTTCCCCAACAAGCTCCGGACCACCTTCTTTAATAACTCTCACCGGATTGCCACAGGTATGGGCATCTATGCAATGAAAAACACGCTTCATATCTTTAAATTAATATAAAAGACTATCTGAAAAGTATCTGAAACTGTCATTCTGAATTTTTACACAGAGTTTAGTCGAAGTGCATTTCAGAATCTCATCTTACCAGTTATCAAGAGTTATGAGAACCTGAAATACTGAAACAAGTTCAGCACAGGCAGGTTCAGGTTGACAAAACCTGCCTTTTTAAACAGTCTTTGTTTTTTGAGTTAGTCACTCTTATTCAATTTTGCTATTATTCTTAAATTTTATTTTTTGTCTGAACATTATTCACCAACCGTGAAATGTTCAACGGGTTTTCATTTTTAAGCGCCTCAGGTAATAGACTATTCGGCCAGTCCTGATAACTAAACGGCCTTGCCCAACGTTTGACAGCGTTTATTCCAACAGCCGTAAAACGGCTATCTGTTGATGCCGGATAGGGACCTCCATGAACCATGGAGGGGCAAACCTCAACACCGGTTGGCACGCCATTAAAAATTAGTCGCCCAACCCTGTTTTGTAATGCTGAAACCAGATTCTGATAATTTGAAATTTCATTGTCCTCCGAAATCATCGTACCGGTCAACTGCCCTTCCAATTGCCAAATGATCTGTTCTAATTGGGTTTCATCTTCACATTGCACCACCATTGAAAAAGGCCCGAATACTTCCTGGTGGAGTTTAGGATTATTCAAAAACGTGTCACCCTTAACAGTTACAATAGCTTGTTTTGCATAGTTTGTTTTCACTTCGGAGCCGTAATCAGCAACTACTTGTAATTCCGGTTGAGACATGGCCGTGTCTTTGTTTCTGTTATAAGCACCATGAATATTTGGATGTAGCATGCACGAAGGGGTCATCTTTACAATTTCTGTTGACAGATCCTCTATAAAAGCATCCAAAGACGCACTCTTAATGCCTAAGATCAATCCCGGATTTGTGCAAAACTGCCCGGTTCCAAGCGTGATAGAACCAGCGTATGTTTTCGCTAAAGTCGCGCCTCTTTTCTTTAGTGCCTCCGGTAAAATGACTACCGGATTAATACTTCCCATTTCAGCAAAAACCGGAATGGGTTCTTCTCTTTGAGACGCCATATCATACAAGGCCCTTCCGCCTTTTATACTTCCCGTAAATCCAACGGCTTTTACTTTGGGATGTTTCACCAGTATCGCACCCACTTCAATGCCACTGGAATTGATATTGGAAAACACACCGTTTGGTATATTTGTTCTTTCTGCTGCTTTGATAATAGCAGACGCAACCAATGCTCCCGTACCTGCATGCATAGGATGTGATTTTACAATGACCGGACAACCGGCTGCTAAAGCCGCCGCCGTATCTCCCCCAGCGGTAGAATAGGCCAATGGAAAATTACTGGCTCCAAAGACCACAACAGGCCCTAATGGAATGAGCATTTTTCTCAGGTCAGGTTTTGGCACAGGTTCTCTATCGGGTATAGCGGTATCAATACTGGCCTCAACCCAGGAACCTTCCTGAACCAAATCTGCGAACGACCGCAACTGGAAAACGGTTCTTCCTCGTTCTCCTTTGGCTCTTCCTTCCGGCAAACCAGTTTCTGAACAATAGGTTTGTATTAATGTATCATCCAGTGCTAAAATTTCATCGGCAATGGCATTCAAAAATGCTGCCTTTTCTGCCCCGGAAATTGATTTATAGACTTTAAACGCTTTTGATGCCAAAGAAACAGCTTCCTCAATTTCTTCATGAGTTGCCTCTGTGAAAACATGCGCATTTTCTATATTTAATTCCGGGTTAAAGGTTTTATAGGTTTTGGTTCCTTTTGATGACAATTGATTGCCTATATAGTTTTTTCCTGTTATCATATTCATTTATTTAGTGTTTCTTTTCCGTTGACAAAAAAGGAATAAAAGATCAGATTGTTACTTTGTGTTAGGGATAGAGGTATCTATTGAAGCTCTTTTATATTCATGAGTTCAGAAATTTTAAATATAAAACCACGAATAAAGCCCGACCCGACAGGGAACACCCGAATTACTTACATCAAATTAATTACAATATTAAACCAAAGCACTTAAATTTTTATACTCCGGTAATACCGGCCTGGTTTTTAAACTATCTTCAATAATTTTAATAATGGTTTTTCGTTCAGCTCCCTGCAACGTTAGCCTGGGCGCCCTTACATATTCCGACCCTATGTTGGTGTACACCGATGCCAACTTTATATACTGTACTAATTTAGTATTAATATCTAACTCCAGCAATGGCATGAACCACCTGTAAATGGACAGGGCCTCTTTTATTCTTCCTGCTTTTTGAAGTTCGTAAATAGCCACCGTTTCCCGGGGGAAAGCATCTACCAAACCGGCTACCCAACCGTCCGCTCCAATGAGCAGACTTTCTAAAGCTAATGTATCTACACCACAAAGAATGGCAAGTCTGTCTCCAAACCTGTTTTTAATTCTGGTAATGTTAGTAGTATCTCTTGTAGATTCTTTTACCGCCTGAATGTTAGGGCATTCCTGAAGTAATGCTTCAAACATATCTAAGGTCACTTCTGTTTTATAATCTACCGGATTGTTATAAATCATGATGGGCAACGACGTACTATGAGCTACCGCTTTAAAATAGGCCACCACCTCTTCATCACTTGCTTTATAGCGCATAGGTGGCAATATCATAAGCCCCCTGGCACCATCTGCTTCTGCTATTTTAGCTAAATTTATAGCGGCTTTGGTGGTTTGTTCTGCAATATTCATAATTACAGGCACTTTACCGTTCACAAAGGCTACTGTTTCTCTTGTTAATGTGCGTAACTCTTCTGTTGTTAAGGTACTGGCCTCTCCCAGGGTACCTCCTAAAACCAATCCGTGAACCCCGGCATCCAACTGTGCCTTGATATTCACTTTAAATAATTCCAGATCTAATTCATCATGCCTGGTGAACTGCGTGGTTACTGCCGGCATGACACCTTTCCATTCTATACTCATATACTTACGTTTTATAGCACAAAATTAAAAGGTCTTTGTAAGATCATTTAATAGTTTTTTATTTAAAACACATACTAGATTATCCAATTTATGTAAATTAATTTATATTTTTGAATATTATTAGCATACAAATTTGAAAGTCTTACCTTTTAAAATACCCAAACCGGAACAGGATGGCCTGGTATTTCAAACGGATCATGGAAACGCTTTCTATGACAAGTTACACCAGCACGAAGAAATCCAGATAAGCTATATTGTTGAAGGCGAAGGCACCCTTATAGTTGGTGATTCCGTGAATTATTACTCTAAAGGGACTGTTGTAATTATTGGCAGCAATATTCCACATGTATTTAAAAGTGACATAAGTGCCGGTAAAGTATCTCACATGTTAACCTTATTTTTTACCGAAACCGCTTTTGGGGATCGTTTTTTTGAATTGGAAGAATTAAAGGAATTGGCGTTATTTTTCAAGCGTGCCAGACACGGATTTAAAGTAACCTCCGAAACCAAATTAATTGAGGATTTGTTTTTCCAATTGGAAAATGCCTCAAAACTGGACAGGTTTATTATACTTTTACAAGTTTTAAAAATAACTTCAAAAGCTAATTACGAAAGCCTGTCATCATTTGTATACGATAAAAAATATACCGTTAATGAAGGCACCAGAATGCGTAATGTTTTTGAATTCACTATGAACAATTACCAGCAAACTATTTCTTTAGAAGCCATTGCCGATGTAGCCAATATGACCAAAAACGCGTTTTGCAAATACTTTAAAAAACGGACGAACAAAACCTACGTCCACTTTTTAAATGAATTACGCATAGAGCATGCCTGTAAAAAATTAATTTCAGAAAGAGACCTGTCTGTTATTGAAATCGCCGAACAGGTTGGTTTTAATAATATGTCTAACTTTAACCGGCAGTTTAAAGCAATTAAAACTATGAATCCATCAGAATTCAGGAAGCGTAATCACTAAAACTTAAACCGGTGAAAAAAAGTTATCTCAATATATTATTAATAGTATCCCTTTTAATTACCGCTTTCGGGCTTATCACCGGGCGCTATTTTTTCCTTTTTTTATTACTGCCTTTTGGTTTTGGCTGGTTTAAAAAAGATAACAAAGACAAATAAAAAAAGGGTACTGTAAAAGCACCCTTTCCTATCAACTATAGCAATTTACCATTTAATTGCGTACTATATTCATGGCGATTAATATCAATTTGGTCCGGAAGATTATGAGGCACTATTGAAGATTTGAGGTAATCTTTACCTACTATGAATTAGTCTTTTAGGAAAGATAGATAATAAATATACAAAAAAAATAGAAATTATTGATTAGCAGACACTTAAAGATTTGACAAGGTATCTCGCATTTTTTTTGTCATACCTTTTACAACCATGTTGTAAGAATGGTCGATCAGTTTAAGAACGAATGGAGGTTGCAACTCACCTTTGTAAAGATCCATGGTATTCCAATGCTTATTGCTCACATAAGGGCCGGCATAGATGCTTTCATATTGTTCCCGTAATTCCACTGTATACTCCGGATCACACTTTAAAGTAATGGTTGCTTCGCCCTGCTCCCACTTTTTCAAAGGTGCCATTAAAAACATTTTACCCAATACCTTAAAAACCAGGGTATCCTCATCAAAAGGGAACTCTTCTGTAGATCCTTTTTTGCTTATACAATAATTACGGATTTGTTCTATATTCATATGCTATTTACAATAAACGTTCCATTACTTTTTCCGGACTACCCAGTGCATTAAAACCGAATTGCTTATAAAGTCCATGAGCATCAGCAGTTTTTAACATCCATACTTTACAGGATTTAAGCTGCTTATCTTCACTAATGGCAGCCATAAGTTGTTTTGAATAGCCGTTTCCTCTAAACGCATCTAAAATAAACACATCCATTAGGTATGCAAATACGGTATAATCTGTGGCAATCCTGGCAAAACCTATTTGATTCCCATCGCTATAAACACCATAACATAAGCTATGCTCAATACTTCTTTTTACTTCTTCTACAGTTCTTCCTTTAGCCCAATAAGCTTTGGTTAGAAAACTATGTATAACATCTATTTGCAGCTTCGTTTTATCTTTTGAAATCTCAATCATTGTTCGAGCTTCTTTAGGTCGCTACCCTTTATTTTTAAAGAAGCATAATCTAAGGTCCAACCAATGGTCTCCACTATGGTTTCTATAAGCAGAATGGTCTCTTTAGCTTCGTTTTGAGCGATTTGAATGAGTCCGCTTTCAGGGATCTTATCCTGGATGTGCTGTTTTGCTTCCTGGTGTAAATCGGTCAGGTCGGTCGCTTCAAACTTATTGAAAAGTCCATCAGACTTATCATAATAATTCAAATTGGTTTCTATTGACAAGACTTCGGGTTGCGGAAAGTGCTCTAAAATAATGGTCTTTTTAACCGTGTCTGACCGCAGCTGAATTTTAGATAAATCATATCCCACATGCGCCTTGGCATTGATGACCACTAAGGCTTTCTTTTTACTTGAAATGAGTTTTAAAAACTTTTGCTTTACATCTTCATAGTGATAAATCTCCGCAAAATCACCTTCAACGGTAATGAACTTACACACCTTTTTGATCTTGTCTAAAAGAATAACCGATTGGGCATTTACCAGCTGTTTTCTTTTAAATGCCTTAAAAAGTGTTACAACTCCTAAGGTCACCAACGCACTTATGACTATGACTAAAAACGTTTCCATACTACTGAATTATTTTATACAAAACAGGTTTACTTGGGGTGGCATCATTTTCAAACGGTGCAATCATAAGATTTAGTAAATATTCACCATCAGTAATCGAATTGGGCACATAAATAAATTCCGTTATGGTAGCATCCATTCTTATGTCTCCTGAAGTATTCCAAAACGCATTATGAGCCAGTAATTTCCCTTCATCTTTTTCTTTGTCAACAGATGGTAAATCAATTAGTAAGTGCTTAATTCCTTTTTCCTTTAAATATTCGACTGCTTCTTCCAATAAAAAAGGCGGATTCGTATTGGAGTATTGTCTACTCTTCTTTTCTAATAAATTAGGAAGTGTTCTAATAACAATAGCATCTCTCTTTTTATTTCTCAAAGCCGTTCTGAGTTGCTTTGCGGATATAAAAAAATCGCTTCCTTTATTTTCCGGTGCAACGGTAACTACTTCAGCAACAAAAAAATAATGTTTCAAATTCTTATTTACAGAATGTACCTCATTGGTTATATGACCCACGCATTCTGTGTGCGTAATATGTGAATGCGGATTAAAATGAATGTTATTAAAATTTACTACGGCACCCTCTGAAACCTTAATAATGTCACCATCAAAGCTTTCAGGAAAGATCTTAGGGTCGTCAACATACCAGGCATTCACATTTTTTTTTGACATATCAATGGCAATAGAAATATCCAAAGGTTTAGACACATCTATTTGTATTTTTCTTGAATTGTATTGTATAGTTGCGATCATTTATGCTGAATTTTAATGTGCTGAATTCATTTGGGTATTTCAGCATCTTTTAATTAAGATGCGATACCTTCAAATATAAGTTTTTTAATTCAGGAGATTGCCTTTTATTAGATTCCATTTCCAGGTATTTTTCCAATTTTTAATCTGTTTTTCTCTAACGAATGCCTCATGACAAGCAGAAAGCCTTTCAAAATAAACTAGTTCAGGATAAATAACTCTGAAGCCATCCCATCCACTAAAAATTTGCCTTTTTTTGTAGTTTTTAGGGTGTCGTCATTACGAGGAGTTCTCAACGAAGTAATCTCTTCTAATATAGAAGATTGCTTCACTTGGTTCGCAATGACAAGTAAACCCTGATCTATAAATTTTTCTGCTGAAGCTTCTAAATGCCGAAGATAGGCTTCACCAAACATTTCTTTGACTTTAGTAAGCGAAACCCCCCAAATGGTTCTCAAACCGGTCATGACATATTCGTTGAACCGATCTTGTTTTGTAAGCGTTTCCGTAGTATTTGGCAACACATCGCTTTTAAGGGCTTTTATATATTTTGAATTATTAGCGATATTCCAACTACGGTGATTTCCTATAAAAGAATGCGCCGAAGGCCCTATACCCAAATACTTTTTCCCTTGCCAATAGCTGGTATTGTGCTTTGAAAAGTAACCGGGGGTTCCAAAATTTGATATCTCATACTGCACAAAACCTTGTCTTTCCGTAATTTCAATCAAATGATTAAAATGTTCAAGAGCCAGGGCTTCATCAAGCGGCGGATAGGTGCCCTTTTTAATAAAGCTATCCAACGCTGTTTTCGGTTCAACCGTTAAGGCATAACTGGAAATATGGTTAACTCCAAAGTCAAAAGCCGTTTCTAAATTTTGGTTCCATTTTTCTAAGGACATGTTTGGGATGCCGTAAATTAAATCGATAGTAATATTATCAAAGTGACGCGTAGCCTCCAGTAAGCAGCTTTTTGCCTCAACAGCATTGTGAGCCCTGTTCATCATTTTCAGGTCATCTTCAAAAAACGATTGAATGCCAATGCTTAATCTGTTTATTCGTGTAGTTGCTAAATCGTTTATTCGTTCAACCGTTAAGTCATCCGGATTTGCTTCCAGAGTAATCTCAGGGTTTTCAGCTACTTCAAAATTTTTATAGACCGCATCAATAATCAATAATAATTCATCAATAGACAATAATGAGGGCGTACCTCCGCCAAAATAAATGGTTTCGATAGTTTCGCCTTGTAATTCGTGCTTTCTAAGTTCCAATTCCTTTATCAAGGCTCGTATTAATTCATCTTTCTTTTTTAATGAGGTAGAAAAATGAAAGTCGCAATAATAACAGGCTTGCTTACAAAAGGGGATATGGATATAAATGCCAGACATTTAGTGTTCGGTTTTCAGTCTCAGTTTTCAGTCCCAGTTTAATCATTAAAGTGGTTTGACTGCAAACTGCTACTGTTTACTGCTAACTTTATTAGGGTTCTGTTTTACAAACGCATCCCACCCGGAATAACTTTTACCAACGGTGACTTTACCCGAGTTATAAAAGTGACAAACCGCCACTGCAAGCCCATCGGTAGCATCTAAATTTTTAGGCAATGCTTGTAACCCTAATAAACTTTGAAGCATTTTGGCAACCTGCTCTTTACTGGCATTTCCGTTTCCGGTTATGGCCATTTTTATTTTTTTAGGCAGATATTCCGTAATGGGGATCTCTCTGCTCAATCCGGCCGCCATAGCAACCCCCTGGGCACGTCCTAATTTAAGCATACTTTGCACATTCTTGCCATAAAAAGGGGCTTCAATGGCTATTTCATCAGGTTTATGGGTATCAATAAGTTCTATGGTACGTTCAAAAATAAGTTTCAGTTTTAAATAGTGGTCGCTGTACTTTTTTAAATCCAATTCATTCAGTTGTATAAATTGCATTTGTTTACCTACTACTTTTATAAGGCCGAACCCCATTATAGTGGTCCCCGGGTCAATACCCAATATAATTTTTTCTTTCATGTATTCCATTTATTGATCACAGAAATAACAGCCGCTTAACGAAATTGAAGCTCCAAAAGTAAGGGTTAAAAGATTACCGTTGAACGACCCGTTACCGTCAGTAACAGGATTAAAATCTTTTCCAAACCCGTTAATATAAGATACATCCGTATAAATAGAAAGCGTATCAGACAAGCCGTAGTGAAACTCAATGCCTCCCATAACATTAAAAAATGACGCCTTGTTTTCTGTGTAATTCCCTAAAGGCCTAACCATGGAATACCCCGGGCCCGCATGCAAAAAAATAGCAGCCCTGGGCGGCAGGCCAAAAATAGTATTTGCATTATAAACTACCTGCATATTGATCCTGGAATAATTTAGCTTGAACAGTGACGTGTTTTCCGAATTGGATATTCTACTGAAACCATAATCCAGTTTGGCCCCAACTTTAGGTTTAAACATATATTGTAACCCTAAGTTAACCGTTGGAAAATTGAGGGGTTTGCCTTCAAACCCCTGAACAAAACCTCCCTGGGACGGACTACCGAGCCCCAGTCCGAACTGAGCCTTTATAATATTTGTGCTCTCCTGGGAACCTGCCGAAAAACTTAACATCAACGCACCTACCAAACAAAAAACCGTTTTATAAATTCTAAAATTTGAGACCATAACTAAATATTTGGTTTAATTTGTATACATGAACCATACGCTTTCCTACAAAACTAAGCAATTCTTTTTTGTGCTTATCAAATTGGGCATTGTAGCCGGAGCGTTTTACTTTATTTACAAAAAACTTACTGATAACACGGCATTAGATTTTTCTGTTTTTGTAGATTTTTTAACGAAAAACGATGTTTTTTCACTAAAGAATGTGCTTTTTCTATTGTTTTTGACCTTTTTAAACTGGTTTTTAGAAATCGTAAAATGGCAAAAATTAGTGGCAACAGTTAAAAAAATAGCATTTATAAAAGCATTAGAGCAAAGTTTAGG
The DNA here is from genome assembly GCF_028281565.1 of Seonamhaeicola sp. Lineage (GTDB taxonomy): Bacteria > Bacteroidota > Bacteroidia > Flavobacteriales > Flavobacteriaceae > Seonamhaeicola. The sequence continues at coordinate 4,430 of NZ_JANQJQ010000047.1, read as the reverse complement.
TGCTTTAACAGCGTCATTATTTACGCCTAACCGTATAGGTGAATACGGTGCCAAAGCTATTTACTACCGGGGTGGTTTTAGAAAAAAAATTGTCCTTTTAAATCTATTGGGAAACATCACCCAAATGGTCACTACTATATTATTTGGCCTGATCGGGATATCACTTTTCATTACCAAATACCATATTACTATTAACTATTATAAACTAGCCGCCGTATTACTAGTTGTTTTATTGGGTTTTGTCATGATCGGGTTTGGCATTAGAAAAAGTAAGGTCACTATTAAAGGGGTTTCCATTGAAAAAATTAAAACCTTCATTATAAATTTTTCAAAAAAAGCACTGGCACAAACGCTGCTTTTGTCTGTGTTGCGCTACCTGATCTTTTCATTCCAGTTTTATTTTTTGTTACATAGTTTTAAAACGGACATTGGCTATTTTGATGCGATGGTATTCATTACTTCCATGTATTTTTTATCGTCGGTTATACCGTCAATTTTTATTTTTGACGTGGTTATAAAAGGGAGTGTTGCCATATATTTATTCGCTTTTATTCAGGTTGACGAACTCACTATGTTAAGTATCACCACACTGATGTGGCTGCTTAATTTTGTGCTTCCCGGTTTATTCGGAAGTTACTACGTGCTTAATTTTAATTTACCAAAAGACGAAGATTAACAGTGATTTTTTTCAGTATCATCATCATTTTAGCATACTTAGTTTTAATAGGGCGTTTTGTTTTCGGCTTTGATAAAGTGCCTCATTTTAAACTGAATGATATCCCGGTAAAAAACACTTTCTCTGTAATAATTCCTTTTAGGAATGAAACTGAAAACCTGCCTGATTTACTTGAGTCCATATCCGAATTAGCCTACCCAAGCCATTTGTTTGAAGTTATTTTTGTCGATGATGCGTCAGAAGATGATTCGGTTAAGATCATTAAGGGATGCTTCGCTAAAGCTCAGCATGACATTAGCATACTAAAAAACGAAAGCTCCTCGAATTCTCCTAAAAAAGATGCTATTACTACTGCGGTAAAACAAGCTAAAAATGAATGGATCATAACAACCGATGCCGATTGCATCTTACCCAAATATTGGCTGAATGGTTTTGATGCGTTCATTCAAAAAACCAATTCAAAATGTGTGGTGGCTCCGGTTACTTATAACAAAACAACGGGTTTTTTAAACAGGTTTCAATTGCTGGATCTTTTAAGTTTACAGGGAGCCACGGTTGGCGGTTTTGGTATTAACAATCCTTTTTTATGCAATGGTGCCAATTTTGGGTACCTGAGATCTGTTTTTTTGGAATTAAACGGATTTGAAGGCAACACCAACATTGCCAGTGGCGATGATATTTTTCTTTTGGAAAAAATAGCTAAAGCTTACCCTAAAAGTGTTCATTATTTAAAAAGCGAACAGGCCATTGTTAGTACCCAACCTCAGCCGTCCTGGGCTTTATTAATGGAGCAACGTTTACGTTGGGCTTCAAAAGCCAGTGCTTACAATAACCGGTTTGCCAAATTCACAGGAGGTATGGTACTACTAACCAATGCCCTAATGATCACTTTGGGATTACTGTCAATTTTAGGCACCTTCAACCTTAAGATGTTTCTCTATATCCTGTTTATAAAATTCAATATTGATTTCTTCTTGATCTATAAATCGGGGGCCTTTTTTGATCAAAAAGAAGCCCTTCGGTCTTTTCCCTTTGCATTTGCCATATACCCTTTTTTCAGTGTTTATATAGCGTTCTTATCACTATTTAAAACTTACAAATGGAAGGACAGGGTATTCAAAAAATAACCGGGTCTTTTTACTATTCCACATTAATGATAATAGGGAGTTGAAACTCCGTTTTTACTTGCTGCCCCCGCTTTATGGCAGGAAAAATGGGAGGTAGAGCATCTAAACTTTTATCGAGCAACTCATGAATATTTGGTATTTCCTTTACGGTAAGACTATCTATTTCTGTGTTGATCAAGGTTAAAACACCTGTTTCCGATACTTGAAACTTTAATTGTATGGTATCGCTAACATCCCGGGTAACCACGATCACTTCGTCTTCTAAAAAATCAAATATCTGTTTTTTTAAAAAATACTGAAAACAGTACATTTTTTCATGCTTCTTCTCTAACGAGTCACACCTGGAAAATGAAGGATACACATCCACTTCATTCCAGTTAAAAGTTTTTAATTCCTCTTTTAAAATGGCTTCTGATGATGTTTTTTTAACATCAAAGAATTTGCAGGATGAGAGTAACAACAATAATAAAAAAGTGAGAGCGTACTTCATGGATTAAAACTGTAGCCGAAAAGTACGATTTTTTTGGTTTTTAAATTCACTTAAAATATAAAAACCGAAGCATATGCTTCGGTTTTTGTTTATTCTTTGTTGGTTGGAACATCTGCCACCTGAAAAATTATAGGTAAACTATAAGGGACATTTACTGTTTCCCCGTTATGTTCTCCCGGGATCATCTTTGGCAAGGCGTTAATGACTCTCTTTGCTTCTTCCTCTAAATCGGGATGTGGTGCCCTGGACCTAACACCTGTTACATTCCCTTCTTTATCAATTTTAAAAATAACATTAATGCGTTGCCTGCCAACCAGCCCAAGGTTTTTTGCCATAGTTGTATTGAAATTTTTATTTACAAACATGGCAATGTTTTTGGACATACATGCTCGCTTTTCTTCATTTGGTAAATCTTCACACCCCGGATATACAGGAACCTGGTCTATAACTGCAAAGGGCACATCGGTTTTATCCAAATATGTAGCGGTTGTTGCGTCATTAGATTGATTTACGTTTACATTCCTTGAAAAATTTATATAAGAATCATAGGAGCTTCCATCAGGGAGGTTCTCTGTAACTTTCATAAAGTCATCCGGCATTTTTTCTTCTCTTGAATGAATACTATAAGTTATTGTTCCGGCTTCTTTATCAAGAAAAACCTTGCCTACATATTCGGGATGTGTCTTTAAAAAAGCTTGATACTTCTGATGCTTGTTCATGATGTCATCTGATATTTCAAAATTTCCAGTGTTCGATCTCAGAACGTATGTATACTCGCTCAAATCTGCACCTAAATTGGTTAACTCATTTTGAACAGTACATGCCGAATAGACCAGCATCCCTGTAACTATTGGAATTAATATGGCGTACTTTAATAAATTGATCTGCTTTGACTTTGATTTTGTTAACATAAGAATTCGTTTTTTGATTAATGATTGTTTAAAAAATGGATTGATAAATGATATGGCTTTGGTATCAAAAACCTGTGATAACAAGTTCTGATAATACACCTTTTTGTTATCCGGGTTAACCGTGTGGGCGTCGGCAATAAACTCGTGCAATGCCACCATTCTGTTTTGGTACATGTAGATCAACGGGTTAAACCAAAAGAATATCCTTAGAATTTCAAAAAGTAACATATCTAAAGAATGACGCTGCCTGACATGCACCTTTTCATGCTTTAAAATGGCTTCTTTATCAGTTTCGTTTATTAATTCGCCTAAAAAAATGTATTTGAAAAAGGAAAACGCAGCACTACTGTTTAACAACTTAACGATGTGAAAGTTGTTGACCTTGCGCTTTGGGTTTTTTACAAACATTCTAAACATTTTAAAAAGCTTGAACCCAAACAGTAGCATAGCCACAGCCACCCCCATAAAAAATATCATTTCCCAGGACCGGAACGCGCTTTGAGAAACCACTGCCGGATCTGATAAAACAGCACCCGCATCTTGTTGCGCATGGCCCAAGAACACTTCAGGTAAGGTAATAATATAGTCGGGCGACACTACATGTTTAAAACTTTCAATTTTTATTAAAGGAATTAACAGTGATAATACAGCTGTACCCAACAAATAGGCCCTGTTCCAGTTAAAAAACGTTTCCTTCTTTAAAAGAAAGTCGTAAACCATTAAAAAGAATAATTGAAACGCTACGGTTTGTATAATATATTGAAACATGATCAGTCGTCTTTTTTATTTATCTCTTTTAAAACCGATTCCAGGTCTTTAATATTCATATCGTTTTTCTTCATAAAGAAAGAGACCATACTTTTAAAAGACCCCTGGAAGTAATTATCTACCAACTTATTAATGGATTGATTGCTATAATCCTGCTTTTCCACAACAGGGAAGTACACATGCCCTTTCCCTTGTTTTTCATAGCTAACAAAGCCTTTGCTCTCTAAGATCCTGACAATGGTGGATACCGTGTTGTAAGCCGGTTTGGGCTCCGGCATCTGCTCAATAATGGCCTTAACATTGGCTTTTTTTAATTGCCAGAGTATTTGCATAAGGTCTTCTTCCGCTTTGGTGAGTTGTTTCATCTGTTTAAATTTTATTGTTCTACATAGGTCAGATGTAATTCGCCATTAAACATTTTGGTGGGTATTCCGTTTAGTTATTATGGCTCATTTCAT
>NZ_JANQJQ010000026.1 GCF_028281565.1 Seonamhaeicola sp. | reverse complement strand
TTGAACCCGATTATGAATTGCCTGAGTTATCTGAAGTAGAACGTTTTGTTAAGAAAAACAAACACCTTCCTGAGATTCCATCTAAGGCAGAAGTGGCAGCACGTGGCTGGTCGCTGCCTGAAATGGACCAAAAAATGTTAAAGAAGGTAGAAGAGCTTATGCTGTATACCATAGAGCAGGAAAAGCAGATTGAAGAATTAAAGTCTAAGATAGCATTACTTAAAGACAAATAGTTCTTTATTTAGAATTCAAAGCATAGCGTAGATAATGTTATTGCTTGGCTATATGTTCTTTAAAAGAAGATTTGGCTATCGATATTATAAATTTTAAGCATGTTTTGACTGAGACACTACACTAAGTCAGTTTTCAGAGGACCGTGGTTTCATTTTTATTTTAAGGCGCAAATAAAGAAAATCCCATGGTGACTCTATATTGTAAAAAAAGGAGACTTGGGCTAACAGAATGTTTATTCTAATACCTAATGCAGAACACCTAAGAAAGCATTAAAGTATGGAATAATAGCCATAAACACACATGTTTTAATGATGTGGGATTTTTATGGTCGTTTGTATGTAACTTAAGAATTAACGTTTGTTAAACTGACCTATAGCAATGACAACAGAAACGGTTTCTGAGGTCTTTTTCAAACCGCAGTATTGCGTAATAAATTTGATATAAAAATAACCATTAAAAGGTTGTTTAACGAAAAACAACTATATAATCCAGAAAACATACAATCTTTGAAGTAGAGGAGAACGAAAATCTTGATGTATTAAAAAAATGATATTCGTTCTCAATAAATAAACAAATGTCTTCATGCTCATCTGTCTCACATGAATATATGTTGTTCTGGGGCAATAAATAAGTAAAAGTAGAACAAAATGATGAATTTTAAAAAAGTAAATATGTCAAATCAGGTATGTGGACTTGGTTTTTATTTGGTAATCTGTTTTTTAATCATAAACAATGTAGGTGCACAGGTGAATAAAGGAACTTCCTGGAATCAAGACACGAAAGCTTTAATTGAGTATGGCACCAGAACATTTGTGACGCATATAGGTGATGCCTCAGCAGACCCTCAATTGCTGGATATGATAAAGCTGAATTATAGGGAACTCTATAGTGGGTCACAAAATGCCTTAAGGGGAGGAATTATAGCTGATGTAGCTAAAGGGAATAATAATGGAAAAGTAACCCTGACCCTATGGTCTTATAACAAGGATGGCAATAATGGGAAAGGAGCCAAGGGTCATAAGATTTATGAGATCTATAGTGATGAAACCAGTCGAGACTATGTCGAAAAAACTCAAAAGATAGTAGTATCTGGAAACAAGATCGTCGTGAGCACCCAAGGCAATAAAATTAAAGTATTCACACAAGGTCTCGATTTATTCAGAGCAACTGATCATCGTGTTGCTTCTTGTAAGAAAAGAACTGCAATGCAAGGATTGCGTAATTTTTTTAGGTATCTGAAGAGTTTTGTATCGAACGTAGATGATGAAGATTATGAGTGTGAAAAATATTATGATTACGAACAACCTGTTATTGTGGAATTAAAAATTGAGAATGGGGCGGAAGTTAAAAAACTAAAGATTCCCGGGATTGGAGAAGTTACTCCTGTTGGATTGTTTAAACGGGGTTTGACTATGTACAGCAAGCAAATCACCATTGAAAATATTCGTGTAAAAGACCCAGTATCGGGATCCATTACTTTTTCTGCGGATCTTAAAAATAATCTTGACACTGAGGTGAAATTGTCTGGTATTGAATTTTTTATAGAAAGTCTTACAAAAGAGAATCCTAACGATTATGTAAAAAAAGGTTCTAATTCGGACATCACCATTGAAAAGGATAACAAACATTCCTATATAAATAAAAAGATAGACTTTACCAGAGCCGCACTACCAAATGATAACTACGGGTTGTACATAAAGTACAATATTCTTAATAAAAGTAAAAATGAGTCCCATACCTTTAAACAATTTATATCCTTTTTTAGGGTCACCGCGGCAAATTCCGACCAGATATCCGTATATGATATCTCCAGGGAATTATATCAGGGATTACCCATATATAAATTAAAAGGCGGCATGAGTGCCGAGTACACCGTTCAAAAAGCACTGGCAGCATTAGATTACGGTATTTCACACACATGGCATGTGGGTAAAAAGCCAGATGGAACCCCGGATATGGATGGTGGCGGACCGGTGCCAGTTATGGGTAACCAGGATTTTTTGCAGCAATCTATTAATAAAACGGTTGATTTATATAACACGCACTTAGGACCTAGAAAAAAAATCAAAACTGTTATAATTGGTACCGGGCTTGCCAGTGCGCCGTACATATCATTTCAAATGAAAGCTCCCTTTTTACCCATTCACTTTTTAACCAGTGCAACGTCCTTAAAAGAGGTCAAGAGTATAACAGATTATGCCAATAGTACAGGGTATCCCTGTTTTGCAACGGCTGGTTATGACCCTTCGATGAAAAATGTTGGCGTGGCCTGGATTAAATTGTTAAACCTTCCAAACCAATATAAAAAGTTCCTTATAGACCATCAGGTGGAGAATGTGATTTTTTTTGGAGTGGACGAAATAGCCACAGGGGAAACCTTAGCAAGAAAAATAAACTTTGGAGCTTCCAACGGTAAGACAGATTATGCTGCAGGTAGCATGTACATTATGAGGATTGGTTCTGAAAAAGGTTTAAGTGCAGGGTTTAAGGATTACGACATTTTAAAAGGAAGTCAATTATTTGGCCCTCCAATTTCCATTGTTGACTGGGAAACATCCCTGGCGGATTCTCAAATTGAAAACTTTAAGATCGCCATAAAAAGTATGCCTAGTCCGCCTAATCAATTTATCATTAAAGCCAAAAATTCCCTGGATATGTATCACCTGGCCACATATACATCCCTGTATCACAAAAAAGCTAATAATAGTAAAATGGCAGCTATTCGGGGTGTAAATCTTAATGAATACCTCATAGCATTTCCCACATTTGAAGCGAAGGTAGGGCAGTTGCCTTTTCTATACTGGCAGGAAGGAGAGGAAGCATTTATTAAATCTTTAATTTTGAATTATGTGTGGGATAATATTGTAAGAGACAACCCGGCCATGACAAGAGATGCATATGCCAATCTCAATTTTCACTTCAACGCAAAATCACCGGCTAGAAATAAATTTAAAGCTTATTTGGAGACCAAACAAGAAAAATGGGACATGGCTTTAACGAACGTAACCATCAATAACTGGTTAAAACCAGATGTTTGGAATACGTCGGATGGCATGAACTCACCTTGTGAAAAAGCAGCCGATGCTATTGTTGCCGCAACCGGTGGTGTCGCATCCTATAGGACCTGGGCACAATCACTCACACCAATAACACCGACCGATCTCCTAAATCAAGGAACGCTTGTTACACGTATTGATGAAGACAAAAGTTATACCAGGGGAGGTGGACATCCCTCAATTGCAAGTAGTACTGCATTAAAATCGTTTAGTGATCAAGGCATAACCATAAAAAGATACGACTATGCTAAAAACAATTACTGGCAATCTATATTTGTGTCCAACCCTACAAGAATACAGAATATTGGCGGAACAAACCAGGCAGCGAAGTTTATTGAACCGGCTATAAAAAAAGGAGAGAAGCGTAGGCAAAGCATTACTGTTGCTGAGATAGATTTGAACAATACCAATGATGAGCTAACCTTGGAAATGGATTATGTTTTTAATGTTAAAGGGGAAGACGGGCTTTTGTCCTATAATCCGGATAATAAGAACGAGCAGGTCATGGATTGTTTCGAGTACGTGGAAATTCCCAAAACCTATTGGTTAGATATTCCCAATAGGGTTATGGCGAGAAATGGTGCGGTTTTTTTGACGAATGGCACAGTGTATGACTGGGACTATAATGGTATTCCCGGGGTAGTGCCATTTATTAAAAAGAAGGGCATAATTAAAGCGAAACCTCAAATACTATCTCATAAAGGGGAAGCTTATTTTGCCTGGAGTTGGGGGGCTACCAAAAGGGTAACTTTAGGCCATAGGCCTGCATCTATAAGTGGAAATAACTTAGTAAATGTGATATCAGGCCTTTTTCAATCGGAAACAAGTACCTATAATAATGCGTTGACAGGAATAACCTACATGACCAAAAGTAAGGATTATAGCATTACTGAATTACAACCCTCTTGGATGATAAATTATCCTGACTTTCCCGATGCTTATTTAGGACCAGATGGTAATGCCGTACGTAGTCTCCTGGCCGATCCCTATCATAACCCCCCAAAAGAGACCGGGTGGAATAATTGTGCAAGTTTGGGGTTAAACAACTTTGTTAAAAAGTTTTCCGCGTTAGCCTATAGGCAATATGACCGGATATTTGACAGAGTACCTAACGCGCGTACATTCATTGCAATTAAAGGCCGGCGTCTTGATATTGGCGTTATAGATGGTGAATTAGGTACAGGATTTTTGGTTAACGACCAATTGAAGACTAAAAAAGTGGGTATGAGAAATTGGGAGGTTAGTAATTTTGTAAGACATAAAGGTTATGATCACTTTATGCATTTAGATGGGGGTAGTTCCTCTCAAATGTGGTTAAACGGTAGGGGACCTCTGCATTTTACGAATGGCTATCCATTGGAGAAAGATAACCAGGGACCATACATGTCCAGGTTAGGGTCCACTTTTATTATGCTTAAACCCAAGATTAATACAAGCCAGATAAAAGCTTATCAGGACGTAAACAATAAGCATTTAGTATTGAACAATTCGAATATGTCTTTTAATTATAATGAGGCTAAGGATCATTCAACAGATAAAGCCTTTGTAAGTCTGAGTCCCAATCTGGAAAAGCTAAAGAGTACTGACAATAAAGGTATTGTGGCCGGAAATTTTAAAATTGAAAATAGTGTCACAGCAAAAGGAGCAATATTATACTCTATAGGCGAGGACAGTTATTACCCGGATACGCGAGGCAAAAAAATAGTTGTACCGGAATACCTGAATATGACTGTAATGGGGGTTGGCAAAATTCCTAGTCCGCTATTGGATTCGTTAAAGCGAAGGGTCGCCAGAGGATCAGGAGATCCAAGGCTGCCCTATCCGACTAAGCTGGCTGCCAACTTAAAAGCTAATGATCAGGCTTTTTATTTTATCAAGCTGGATAATGGCAAAGTCAACCAATGCTATATAGATAAAACCGGATCATATAACAAGTATATAGACAATGAGTGGCATAGTTTTTACATTGAAAATGATAGAGGGTTCGCAGGTTATGATCCTAAACTGTATGTTGATAATGTCTTAATTAGAGGGAGCAATACCCTGAATTATTACAGGCCGGGCCCCAGCATTAATAAGTTCTTTAATTTTGATAAACGGCCTGTCACCCATGCTATGATAGGAGCGGTGAATGTGGATGGCCGTTTTGTAACCGGTAATTCAAAGATGCATATCGATAACTTTTTGTTTGTTGTCGGGAATTCTATAGCGTCATATTCCCAGAATATACGAACGAAAATACGGCAGGATTTAACAGATCATAAAAGGCTGCCGGATCCTTTGAGTTCAGCTATAAATGTCCCAACCTTATACTTAAAGGATGAGGTATTTGCGTTTCAATTCGAAGAAACAGCTGGTTGGCATTCGCATGCTATATCAGGATGGGGTGGAATTGGAGGAGATGCCCCTTTGCCAAACAGATGTTACGGGCTTAATCTAAACACCCAAAGAGTATCACAGAGACTCTCGAAAAAAGCTAAAATTAACGAGCCTTTGGAAGTTGTAGTGGAAGAACCTATTTTAAAATCCAGGGTACATCCCAATCCTACAAACGGGGAGATAACCTTAAGTATTGGTATCCTTAAGGATCAAAACCAAAAGATTGGAGTGGAAATATTTGATCTTTTAGGACGTAGTGTAATACCCATAAACGACTTTAAGGTAAATGAAGGAAACAATGATATTGTTATTGATGTAAACAAACTGCCTTCCGGGGTATATATCCTGAAAGTTACGGGTAAAGACTTGGAGGAATCGCATCGTATTGTGGTCAAATAGCCTGCTAACTAACCGCATATCTGATTAAAGGATGTAACATTTGATTTTTTTTATTATGATATTTACTAAAAAATACATGGTGCTGTTGGGATGGTTTATATACCTGCCGGCACTTTTAACGGCGCAGATTCAGTTCAATCAAAAGGAGGGAACCATTTCTGTTAAAGGCCTTGGGCACTACATTCACTCCGAAAATTCCCCAAGTGCGAATGCTGAGAACATGGTTCGGATGAATTTTAGTGATGCCATCAAATTAGGAAACCCACATGGAATCATTGCAGATATTGATCCGGGAGGGTGGGTAGAATTAGCTGTATATAGTACTGAAAAGGATGCGCAAGGCAACCTAAAAGTTGGAAAGCAGATCTATGAAGGGTATGTTAATGAGACCTCTGCCACGTATCGTATAAAGCCTATGGATGAGACCATATATCTGGACAAACTGGATATTCCTACCAATTGTAAAAGTTCACTAGATATTGCATGCCGAGTCCAGGAAGCCAACATTTACAAGGAAGAGCCATGTGTTATAACAAAGGATAATGGTTGGTTTACGTTTTTTCGCAGGGGTCCAACTTTAAAAGAAAAAATTGATTGCAGTGGCGGTAAATACCCTTTAGGGAGCAAACAGCCGGTCGTGGTTCGTTTATTTATTAGTCATGCTACGGTTAAAAGTATTAAAATACCTGGTGTGTCCACCACAGACCTCCCTAGTATGTTTGATTTTCCTTTTGATTTTAAATCGTTTGCAATTATCGGAAATTACGGCTGTGCTCAAAAGGTTGGAGGAAATACTTTAGAAAATGTGGCTTCCATGATAAACAATAATATGGATCATTGGAAAACCAAACCGGATTTTATGCTATCCCTTGGAAATGATAGTTATCATGAACTTTCTCCCGGGATCTGCGGTGGTACTACTTTTGATGATAATGTGGGGAAGTTTTTCCACAATTACATAAAGCCATATTCGGGGAAGCACGGTGCAGAAAGCCCCCATGTAAATCGCTTTTTTCCGGTTCCGGGACAAATAGATTATACGGATTCCAATGGGAATATGTTGGCAAACCTGGATGGTGAAAAAAAATGGCGCAGTTTTTTTTCAAAATCTACCGAACAGGTCAAACATTATGATTTCGTAAAAGGAGATGTTCATTTTTTTGCTTTAAATACGAATAATAGAACAGGAAGGAACCCTACTCCCATAGCTGATGAAAACTCAGTTCTGGCACAGTGGCTAAAAGCAAAATTAGAACGTTCTACAAGTAAGTTTAAGATCGTTTATTTTCACCACCCGCCTTATGCCTCGGGTGTAACCGGTAATAATGGGCACAGTGTTCTTAGATGGCCATTCAAACGATGGGGGGCAGATATTGTAATATCGGGCGGAGCCAATTTTTATGAAAGGCATCAGGTGAACGGTTTTACATATATTGTCAATGGTACAGGAGGTAGAGGTTTAACAGCTGTACCTCCCGGTAACTATGCCTCTACGCTTGTAGGAGGGACACATGTAGAACAATATGGTGCCATGGTTGTTTATGCGATGGGCAGAGATTTAATGTTCAGGTTTCAGGATATTAATGGGGTTGTTTTAGACCAGTTTGTGCTTTTCCAGGACGGAGCTACCTATTATGATGACCGGGTGGACCACCCACTTCCTGCCCTGGGGCAATCTGAAACAACAGATGTGTTCTTGATCCTTGGGCAATCTAACACCGGCGGAAGGTGTAATGAATCAAATACGGATTACGGGCGCTGTCCGTTAGAAGCTGCAGACCAGGGAGCTTTAAGTAATACCTTTCTTCTCAACGAGCATAACCGCTTTGAGGCGGCAACGAACCCTATCAATAAGTATTCAACGGTAGAACTGGTGCCTCCTGCCTGGCAGACCGTAAGTGTTGGCTGGACTTTCGGCCCCAAAGTGTATCAAGGTACAAATACAAAAGTAGGGCTCATTTCGAATGCACGAGGAGGGCTTCGGTGGGAAACCTGGCAAAAAAATTGGAATACTCCTGCCAAACCAAAGAGTTATGAATCCTTTCTTAAGGTATTCCTGAAAAAAGCCTATACAGGAGAAAACCCCTACAGGGAAGCGCTTTCCAGAACCACAAATGCCCTGGATCACTATACGAACAGTAAGGTAAAGGCTATCCTGATGCTACAGGGAGAATGGACTGCCGCTTTTATATGGCCCGGAGGAAAACCTACACCTGCCCAGAAAACAGCATTATTTGCCCAGCTAGATGGTTTTATCAGTGATTTCAGAAATGACCTTAAGACACATACGGGTGAAAATTCTTATGCCACTATGCCATGGTTTATGGCGGAACTAAGACGTGATGCAGCGGCCTCCCCTAAACATTTTATGAAAACAAAAGAAATGAATAAGGCGCTTCATGAATATGCCAGTACGAGACAGCATGTTTATATTGTTTCCTCTAAAGATCTAACGGTTAATAAAGATGGGGTACATTATGATTACAGGTCGCAGAAAACCCTGGGTGAGCGCTTTGCTCAAGCTTATTTAAAGACTTTACCAAGTGCCGGAAACAAAATTGCAAAAGAAAAAACAGAAGTGGAACGTGTGGAGATTGATGAACACGAACATATCATGATCTATCCCAATCCTGCTGAAGACATGCTTACCGTTAGACTTGGAAATACCATTGTAGGAAAGGTTAAGGTTGAGATTAAAACTGCTGCCGGGATGGTGTTAAGATCATGGGAACTTAATAGCAATGAAAACTCCAAACAACACAGATCATCTAGCAGCTTTGTAATTAACGATTTGAACAAGCTGATTCCTGCTTCCGGACTGTATTTTGTTGACATTGCATCAAACGCTGGTAAGATAACCAAGAAATTAATTATTAAATGATTGAGTTTGACATGGGTAATATAGCCTATATATAGCCTTCCCTGAAATGGGATAGGCTGTATTTAGGGAGGCATTTGAGTTAGTTGTTAGAAATAGGGAAATAAGAAGGGTACTGCCTTCAGGTATTGAATTACCCTCTAAGATTCCCGTAAATGTAGTTTTGAAGTTATGGTAAAAGCAAGGATATATGCACTTAACTTTGAAGATGTCTGTAGCGGGTTGGGGTTACACCATATTTTTTCTTAAAGCAAGTACTAAAATATTTCGGATTTGAAAAGCCCGTTAAGTCGCTAATTTCATTAATAGTATAATTGCTGTCATGTATTAATTGTGCAGCCCTGGACAGTTTTACGGATTTTAAAAATTCGTTAATGTTTTGACCTGTAAGAGCCATTATTTTTCTGTATAGGACCGAATGGCTCATTCCTATTTCTTTCGCCAGTTTAGCAACTGTGAATTTTGAATCGGCCATGTGTTCTTCTATTAGGCCCATTATTTTTTCTATAAATATTTCATCTACATTGTTTATGGCTACATCTTTAGGCTTTAATAAAACTTCTTTGGTAAACGTTTCTCTTAAGGCTTTTCTGGATTCAATTAAGTTTTTTACCCTTGCTTTAAGTATGTCCAGATTAAAAGGTTTTGTTACGTAATCATCTGCACCATACTCTAAACCCTCAATTTGAAAAGCATGGGACCCTCTGGCCGTTAACAGAATGATTGGTATATGAGAGGTTCTGACATCAGTTTTTAACGTTTTGCAAAGTTCCAAACCATTCATTTCAGGCATCATAATATCAGAAATAATAATATCCGGGATGTCTTCAAAAGCTTTTTTACAACCTTCCATTCCATTTGATGATGTAATTATCTTAAAGTCGTTTAAAAAGAGGTCTTTAATAAGGTTCCTTATTTCAAAGTTGTCTTCAACAATAAGTAATATGGGCTTTATATTAGAAAGATTGGTATTTAAATGCTCTGCATTAACAATTTCCCCTTCCTTAATTTCATCCATTGAAATGTCGGTATCGACAAATGAATCTGCGATTTCATCATCACTGTAGAACTTTTCAGTGATTGGAATTATAATGTTGAAAATAGTATATTCATTTAGTTCACTTTTAATTAAAATTTCACCATAATGAATATCTGTTAAGTTTTTAGCAATGGCCAGACCAATACCTGATCCGGTTGAGGAGTCTTTTTTTTCTGAATTTAATTGGTAAAACTTTTCAAAGACTTTAGATATACTTTCTTCCGGGATGCCTTTGCCATTATCCTTTATTTTGATGATAAGACGTTCATCTTTTTCGTCTAAGTCAACATTGATATCAATTTTGTCTTTAGTAAACTTGAACGCATTCGACAGCATATTATAGACAATAATTTCTAATTTGTTGGTGTCTACCCAGCCTTCTTCGCAACTATTGGAAACCGTGAGTTGAAACTGAATATCTTTTTCTTTGGCATATTGATAAAAAGGAATACACAACTCGTTAAAAAAATCTTTCAAGTTTACTTGGGTTACTTTTAATTTGGTAACGCCAGATTCTATCTTTCTAAAATCAAGTATTTGGGTTACCAGGTTAAAAAGCCTTTGGCCATTTCTGTTCATAGTCATAACAAGGTTGCTAACCCTGTTATTGACATTTTTAATTTTGGTTAATTCTTCCAGAGGGGTAAGAATAAGAGTTAATGAGGTTCGTAACTCATGGGAAATAGTTGTGAAAAAGTTTATTTTGGATTGATGTAATTCTTCTTCTTTTTCATGTTTATATTTTTCAATGAGCAATTCATTTTTTAAACGGATTCTATTTTTTATACTGTAATAAATAAACAATAACAATGTTGCCAATATTATGGAGTATATAAAATAGGCCAGCTTGGTTTGCCACCAAACAGGGGTGATAATAATATTTAAACGCTTTTCAGAAAAATTATCCTTTTCCAGACTATTCTCTTCAATGGCTTTGACTTTAAATGTATAGGCCCCCGGAGGAATGCTTGAGTAGCTGGCAAAATGATATTCTGAAGGAGTACTGATCCACCTATCGTCAATTCCTTCCAGCATATATTCGTATTTAATGTTGTGCGGTGCCGGATAACCTGGAGTGGCAAAGTCAAAAGAAAAGTTATTTAAATTATAGGGTAAAGAGATATTCTTGGTAAATAAAATTGACGTGTCTAAGGGTTTGTACCCCTCTATAAACTCATTTACCTGGATATTTTTATTAAAAATTTGAAAATTTGTCAATAACAAATTTATAGGTTCCGGTTTTACTATAAGTTTGTTAGGATAAAATGAAACCAACCCTTTTTTGCTCCCAAAAAAAAGTTTTCCATCTGCGGCTTTTGCAATCGCACCCGATTCAAAATCATTTGTAGGTAAGCCATCAAAGGTGTTATAGGTTACAATGTTATGGTTTAAACCGTTAAGTGTTGTTATTCCTTTATTCGTGCCAAACCAAAAATTACCTGAGTTATCTTCAATAATACCATAAACTGAATTACTGGGAAAACCTTGTGTTTTTGAATAGTGCTTAAAATTATTATCCTTTATATTAAGTCTAAAAACACCTTGACCTTCAGTAGTTATCCATATATTCTTTTGAGAATCTTCATAGATGTCTCTAACAGGTTTCGTAATTTTAAGAACCTGGTCAAATCCAATGTCCTGAAGCGATTGGAACACTTCCTTTTTTATATCTAAAATTTGAACACCATTGTTTAAAGTGCCAATCCATAATTTTCCACTGCTGTCAAAGAGTAGTCGCAATAGTTTATCTAACACAAGTCCGTTACCACTATCATTAGTAAATTGATAGTTGATGTATTTTTTAAGTGTTTTATTATAGACATATAGGCCTCTATTATAGGTGGCGATCCAAATTTGACCTTTGTCATCCTCAGCCAAATCAAAAACTATGGTATGCACACTTTTAATCTTGATCTCAGGCTCATAGAATTCATCGGAATCCGGTTTTTTGACAGCTAGAATATTCTCAACAGAATTTCCGGTCCATAAATTACCCTTACTATCCTGAATAACGCTCATAACAATATTTGACGGAATGGAATGAGCACTCTCAGCATTATGACTATAGTTATGAAACGTGCGCGTTTTTAAGTCAAATTTATCCAGTCCTCCTCCTCCGGTTCCTATCCAAAGAATATTTTTATTTAAGTATAACGACACAACTACATTAAAACTTAAACTACTGGTGGGTACCGAAGGAGATAATTGATAAACTTCAAAAGGCGAGGTATTGGTCCTATTCACGGTTCCATCACCCATACCCAACCAAAGGTCAAAATTCGAATCTATAAAAAGTGAATAGGATGAATTATTGGTAATGCTATTTCTGTTATAGATGTCATTTTTATAAACGGTAACTTCACCTGTTTTAGCATGGAGTAGGTTAAGTCCACCTCCTTCGGTGGTAAACCATATTTCATTAGGTTTTCCTTCTTTTACATCGGTGATGGTGTTTGAACTAATGGACTGATTGCCTTTTTGATATTCATAATGTTTAAAAGATTTGTCCTGTATGTTAAATTTAAAAAGCCCTTCCTCCTCCGTGCCTATCCACAAATTACCTTTATGGTCAAGGCACAGGCGTTGACCGGTCCTTGTACTTAGATAAGCTTTATCACTATAGTTATAGTGATAAAATGTACGTTGATTTCGCTTATAACAATCTAAAACACCTGTATTAGATGTAATCCAGACGTTTCCGTTCTTGGCAATAATAGAATAAATATCATTATTTGTTATCGAATTAATATTGTTGTCATAATGAAGAAAATTTTCAACAGTATTTAGTTTTTTGTTCAAATAAAACACCCCATCGCCCATAGTCCCTACCCAAAGATTGTTTTCTGAATCTTCAGTAATGGCGGTAACATAATTCTCTTTATAGATAGAAGGCGTATTATTATTTTTATGACTTATAAAGGACTCGTCGATAGGATTAAACATATTAAGCCCTCCTTGCCTCGTACCTATCCATATATAGCCATTGCTGTCTTCAAAAAGTGCGGTTATATAATTGTCGCTTAATGACAATACATCACCTTCAACAGACACGAACGCCTTAAATTTAAATCCATCATACCTATAAAGACCATGGGCGCCTCCAAACCACATAAATCCATTTCTGTCTTTTAGAATGGCATTTACTGAAGCGAAACCATCTTCAATGACAAAGGCTTTAAAGTTTAATGTTTCGCTTTGAGATAAGGCATAAAATGACATAAAAAATACAGTTAAGGTCGTTATATGAGGTATTTTATGGAAGAAGATCATGATATACTCTTATATTCATAGTGAATATAATATAAAAAATGTGTTTTAGATTATGTCTTGAAAGCAGTATACTAAAAAAGAATGATAATCATACCATTCCGATTAATAATTAAACCTTAGGGTTGTCTTGGGATACTAATTTTACGGCATAAACTAACAATTATATAAATATGAAAAAAACTTATTTTAGAACGAAATTAGTTTTGGGTTTGTTTCTTTTGATGGCAACAGGTCTTTATGCTCAAAAACAAATTTCAGGAAATGTAAATTCCACCAATGGTCAGCCATTACCGGGAGTATCGATTTTGATTAAGGGAACTACAAATGGAACTTCAACTGATTTTGATGGTAACTATACATTATCTAATGTTACCGATAACTCCACTATGGTTTTTTCTTACATTGGGTTTAAAACCCAAGAGGTTATAGTTGGTGGTCAATCAACCATTAACGTGTCTTTGGAAGAGGAAATAGCAAGTCTGGATGATGTCATAGTTGTTGGATATGGAACAAAAAAGAAGTTGGAAGTTGCCGGAGCCGTTGCCCAGGTTTCTGGAGATCTTACTAAAAGGAATCCAGAGGTAAACTTTACCAATTCATTGGCAGGACGTTTGCCCGGACTGGTGGTTTCTCAAACAGGAGCGCAGCCTGGAAGGGAACAAATTAATATTAATATAAGGGGGGTAAGAACTTTTGATTCTAATCCAAATGATGGCATTGATCCAACGCAACCATTGATAGTAATCGATGGTGTAATTGGGGCAGATGGTCTGAGCGGTCTTAATAATGAAGATATTGAAAGCATATCCGTTTTAAAGGATGCTTCGGCTTCTGTTTATGGGTCAAGGGCTGCTAATGGTGTTATTTTAGTGACTACCAAACGCGGTAAAACCGGTAAGCCTGTCTTTAATTATACAATAAACACGGCAATTTTATCACCAACACGATTTGCAGAACGTCCAACGTCTTTGGAGTTTGCAACTATGTCTAGAGCTATTTTGGAAAGGGACCCTAGTGCTAATGTTTTGTCGTTTAGTGATGAGCAAATTGCTGAATTTTCGGCACCAGGATTCAAAAATACGGATTGGTACAAAGAAGTGTTTGATAGAACTTCTATTCAAACAAGGCACAATTTATCTTTTAGGGGAGGAACAGAGTCCATCAGTTATTTTACATCGTTAAGCGTGGCACAAAGAGAGGGAATTATTGTTCAGGATGATGTTACGGATGTAAATCAGTACAACTTTAGGTCCAACATTGACTTAAATGCCACGGATAGAATAAAAGTGTCCTTCAATCTGGCAGGAAGATATGATAAAAACCAATTCTTTGGAGCTTCACCTGGTGATGTGTCAAATGCAGCAGCAAGAGGATTGCCTTTTGAGGCCGCAACTACAGAAGATGGAAGGCCTTTGCGATTAAGCCAGACAAATTTGAACTTGAATCCATTGGCTATAGCAAGACGGTCAAGTGGTTATCAAAGTGAGCGTAATACTCTATTTAATAGCAAACTAGGAGTTGTCTATAAAATTCCGGGAATCGAAGGGTTAAGTGCTGAAATTTGGGGGGCTGCTAATTTTCGTCAAGATTACGATAAACAGTTCGATAGACCCTTTTTACAATATGATATAGACGCTAATGGGAATATAGTGGAAGATATAGTACAAAGAGATGTCAAAGTAATCGAAGATTATGAAAGATTTTTGGAACTAACAGGACATATCAATTTAAGGTATGCTAATGTTTTTGGAAAGCATTCTGTAAATGCCTTTTTAGCCTATGAAGAAAGTAATCAGGAGTTTAATAGCTCAGGTCTTTCAAGAAGGGATTTCTTAGCAAGCACAATAGATCAACTTTTTGCAGGAGGAATCCAAAATCAAACTACAACTGCTTTTGCTAATGAATCTGCTAGGCAAAGTTATATTGGAACACTCGGTTATGATTTCAATAAGAAATACTTTGTCGAATTTAGCTTTCGTTATGAAGGGAGTTTTAATTTTCCTCGTGGGGAGCGTTTTGGTTTTTTCCCATCTATACAAGGCGCTTGGAGGCTTTCCGAGGAAAACTTCTTAAAGGATAATAATACCATAAGTAATCTCAAGTTAAGAGGAACATGGGGTAAGGTTGGTAATGATTTAATTCCGCAGTTTCAATTCTTAAACAGGTTTGGTAATGACGGCTCTTTCCCACTAGGAACAGGTACTTTAACAGACCAGCCTATTGTTGGACAAATCGGTACCATAGCCAATCCATTTGTGACATGGGAAACATCAGAAAATATTAATATAGGATTGGAACTAGGTTTGTTCAATAATAAGTTAACATTGGACCTAGATATTTTTAGCGAAAAAAGGAACGATATTTTAGCACCAAGAAATGTTAGTATTCCTTTATATACAGGAGTTGCCCCTGCTCAGAGGCCTAATGAAAATATAGGCAAAGTAGAGAGTAATGGATTTGAGGCTATTTTAGGTTACAGGACCCAAATTGGTAATGTAAATTTCTCTGCGGAAGGTAATATTGCATATGCTCAGAACGAACTGGTGTTCCAGGATGCTGTAGAACCGGCCGAACCGTATCAAAACCTGGAGGGGCGTCCTATAGGAAGTCGCTTGGTATATAATGCCATTGGTATCTATAGAAACCAGGCGGATGTAGATAATAACCCTGGATTGGCAGGTGCAGGTATTGGAGATTTAATCTATGCCGATACCAATGGGGATGGTATATTGGACCCTGACGATAGAATTGCTTGGGAACCCGATCCGACCATTCAGTTTGGTTTAAACCTTGGGTTTGACTATAAGAATTTTGAGTTAAGTGCTTTATTCCAAGGGGTGGCCAATGCCAATGCCATACAGACAGCTATTTTTGGGCAAGGGGATTTGTCATATATCTTAAGAAATGCCTATACGCCAGCAAACCCTAACGCATCTTTACCAAGACTTGGAGCTTCCGAATCTTTAAGAAATGGATATTTGGGAGGTGAGATTCCTTCAAATTTCTGGATTCGAGATGCTTCATTCGTAAGACTTAGAAATGTGCAATTGGCCTATAATATACCTCAGGAAATTACATCGAAAATAGGATTGTCTGCGGTTCGTGTATATGCGAGCGGAAGCAACTTGTTAACATTTGACAAGTTTAAGAAAGATGGTTTGGGGGATCCCGAACAAGGGATTCCTTTATTTGCACTTGTTCCGATTCAAAAGATTATCAATTTTGGAGCTAACATTACTTTTTAATTAATATTATAATATATAATACAATGATAAAAACAATTATTAATCATAAAGAAAAGGTTGGGGTAAAAACCATAGTAATGTCTATAGTGGTGTTTACTTCAGTCATTATGTCTTCTTGTAGTGAAGATATATTAAACAAACAACCGCTAGCTGATATATCAGATGGAGATATCTTTAACGATGATGCCTTATTGGATGCTTACGTTTTGGGTAATTACAGAGCCTTTAGGTTTTTCCAATTTGGTGCCTTTTTTCCAGAAGTAGGCACTGATAACGCCATGCATGTAGCTGGCGGCGGTGGTCTTCAATTATATGCAAGAAATCAGCATACAGCCGATAATTCTGAGGACTTTACCCAAAATGCATGGAGGGAAAACTATTCTAACATCAGAAGAGCGAATATTTATTTTGATAGGATTGCAAATACAATGGCTTCTCCCGATTTGGTTCAAAAACTAACGGCAGAAATGCGTTTTATAAGAGCTTGGTGTTATTTTGATTTGATTAGTTTTTACGGAGACATACCTTTAATTACGGATTTGGTTGACCTTGGAGCCGCCTTTGATCGCACCAGAACACCATACGATGAGGTGTCCGCATTTATAGTAAGTGAATTGGATGCCGCAATTCCTGATTTACCTACTGAAGCCTTTGATGGCAATACCGGACGAGCTACAAGAGGAGCAGCAATGGCATTAAAATCAAGAGTACTGTTATATGCTGCAAGTGCTTTACACAACCCTACCAACGATTTAACGAAATGGCAGGCCGCAAGTGATGCTGCCGAAGCAGCCATGGATTTACCAGAATATAGTATCGATCCGGACTATTCCAATATTTACAATGAAGTACGCTCACAAGAAGTTATGTTTGCCAGAGGTTATACTAATGAAAATAGAGCGGCAAATACAGACTTACCTGGAGTTTGGACATGGAATTTTGTTATAGATCGTTATTATCTGCCGGCAAACTATTTTGTTTCCGACCCTAGATTTACAATGGCTATACAGAATTTAGTTGATGCCTATGAGACCCAGGATGGTAGCCCAGTGGACCCACAGGATCCTTGGACGAATAGAGATCCCAGATTGGACATGACCATTATACACCACAATAGTGTTATAAATAAGGAAGGTTCTCCAATTACTATAGAATACCATTATGACCAAGCGGACCCAAGCAATGCTGCATTGGCTGGTTTAGGTTCTAACCTTAATGGAGGGACGGTAACACATTATAACATCATAAAACAAACGGATACTTCAAAACCTTTAGGTCTGGAAAACCCTGACCACCATGCACCGTGGGTGTATTTTAGGAAAGCTGAAATGTATTTAAATTATGCGGAAGCTCAGATTGAGCTAGGCAATGAAGCCAATGCCCGTATGGCCATTAATAAGGTAAGAAGCAGGACAAATGTTGATATGCCAGATGTTACAGATTCAGGGGTGGCCCTAAAACAACGGTACAGAAATGAACGTAGGGTAGAGTTTGCCTTTGAGAATTTAAGGTGGTACGACATAACGCGATGGAAAATTGGGGACCAGGTTATTAAACCTGCTATTGGCCTTACCATTTTAAGGGATAATACGACAAACCCACCTACAGAAACCTATCAGTATGACCGGGTGGTTGATGAATTTAGAACTTGGGACGATAGAATGTACTATATGCCAATACCAAGGGCGGAATTAGAAGCGAGCCCATCATTGCTGCCCCAAAACCCTGGTTATTAATAGATAATACAGAAATATAAAAAAAGCAATGATTGTAATAAATATATAATCATTGCTTTTTTTGTTTAATTGAATTGGAGGAACTGGTTCTGGCTTAAAATTTTAGAAATAAAAAGGTTATATTATGTTCAGTCAATAATTCGTAGAATGTAAACAGATAAATTTAAGTTAAAAAGGTATTATTAACATTATAAATTTTAAATATGAAGTTTAGATATTACATCATCATATTGGTGGTGACCATGTGCTTTTCGTGTTTGGAGAAAAAGGGAGTCTTCTCTATATCAGATGAATTATTTGTGGATATGGATAGTAAAGCATCCGGCATAGATTTCTCTAATATATTAACAGAAAATGATTCTATTAATTACTTCAATTATGGTTATATGTATATGGGAGGAGGAGTAGCCATTGGAGATATAAATAATGATGGGTTGGAAGATATCTATTTTACCGGTAATATGGTTGAAAATAAATTATACTTGAATAAAGGGGAACTTAATTTTGAGGATGTTACCAAGGTTTCTGGAGTGGGAGCGAAGACAAATATATGGATTACTGGGGTTACAATGGCCGATGTGAATGCTGACGGTTGGCTGGATATTTATGTTAGTGTATCTGGGATTTGGGCCGATACGAAAAACCTTTTGTTTGTTAATAAGGGGTTAGACGACAATAATGTTCCCGTATTTTCCGAAGAAGCGGAGCAATTCGGAATTGCAGATTTAGGCCATAGTGTTCAAGGTACCTTCTTTGATTATGATAACGACGGAGATTTGGATTTATATGTGATAAATTACCCACCAACCGATTTTAGAACGACAGTTCCAGAGTACCATAGGTTAATGCAAAATGTAACGGACGAGCAATCTAATACCTTATACAGGAATAACGGGGATAATACATTTACCGATATAACAGAGGCTTCTGGGCTGTTAAGTTTTGGCCTATCCTTATCAGCAGCAATAGGGGATTATAACTCAGATGGTTGGCAAGATATTTACGTGTCGAATGATTTTGCCTCACCAGATAATTTTTATTTCAACAATGGTGATGGTACGTTTACAGATCAAATTAAGAAAACGACCAATCAAACCGCATTTTTTGGAATGGGATCTGATGTGGCGGATTTTAATAATGACGGCTTGTTGGACTTTTTTCAATTGGATATGACCCCCGAGGATAATCGTAGGTCCAAAGCCAATATGCAAAGTATGAACGTTCAAATGTTTGATCAGATGGACCACTTTGGGTTTCATACGCAGTATATGCATAATACCCTGCAGTTAAATGTAGGTAACGATGAAAACAAACTCCCGCTTTTTAGTAATATTCCTAGACTGGGAGGAGTGGCTCTAACAGATTGGAGTTGGGCTGCCTTATTTGCAGATTTTGACAATGATGGATGGAAAGACCTATACGTTACCAATGGTACACGTAGAGAGATAAATAATAAGGATTATTTTAAAAAAATAGGAAAGCAATACGGGAAGAAGAAAAAGGAAGGCACCAATTTACTGCCCCTCATAGAAGGGATACCCTCAGAAAAAATTGAAAACTACGCCTTTAAAAACAATAAAGATCTTACATTTTCCAAAATAGCAAAAAAATGGGGATTGGACCATAAAGGGTTTTCTAATGGAGCGGCATATGCCGATCTGGATAATGATGGCGATTTGGACCTAGTGGTAAACAATATTGACGAAATGAGTAAGGTATATAAAAACACAACTTCAGAAAGTAAAACTAATAACTATTTAAAGGTTAATCTAAAAGGTACTGAAAAAAACCTTTTGGGTGTAGGTGCAAAAGTCTATTTGTATAATAACGGTAGTGTACAAGTGCAGCAAGCCGTAAATTCGAGAGGCTTTCAATCTGCAGTACCATCAATTTTAAACTTTGGAGTAGGTGAAGCTGTTACCCTTGATAGCATTAAGGTAATTTGGCCAGATGGAGAACAACAAACTGTAACATTGATAAAAACAAACACTCAAATAGACTTGAGCCATGCCAATAGTGCTTTAAATCGGCCTAGTGAAAAAACAGAAACCTCTGCGTTATTTAAAGACATCACAAATGATATGGAATTGAATCATGCGCATCAAGAAAATAAATTTGATGATTATTTTTATCAAGTATTATTGCCTAATAAAATGTCTCAATTTGGGCCTGCCCTGGCAGTAGGGGATGTTAATAATGACGACCTAGAGGACTTTTATATTGGGGGCGCCTCAGGTAAGTATGGGGTCATTTATATGCAACAAAAGGAAGGAGGATTTAAGAAGCAAGAACTTCTCAGCACATGGGGTATGGATGATATTAACGAAGATGTAGACGCTCTGTTTTTTGATGCAAATAATGATGGACTGCAAGATTTATACGTAGTTAGCGGGGGAAACGAATTTTATGCTAACACAGAGCCATATCAAGATCGATTATATATCAATACAAAACAAGGTTTTGTGAAAAGCAACACAGCTTTGCCCAAAATGTACATAAGTGGTTCCAAGGTTGTACCTGCGGATTTTGATGACGATGGGGATATTGACTTGTTTGTAGGAGGAAGGCATACACCACGGAATTACCCAGTACCTACTAGTAGTTATATATTAAGAAATGATAGTGAAGGTTCAAATATCAAGTTCACGGACGTGACCAATGAAAAAGCACCGAATCTTAAGGATATAGGAATGGTGACCGACGCAGTTTGGACGGATTTCAATGACGATCATAAATTGGATTTAGTGATTGTTGGTGAATGGATGCCAGTTACATTCCTTCAAAATGAAAACGGTACGTTTATAGATAAAACCGAATTATTTGGATTTGAAAAATCTACAGGATGGTGGAATAGTATTATCGCGGAAGATTTTGACCGGGATGGCGATATTGATTTTGTTGTTGGTAATTTAGGATTGAATTACAAGTATAGGGCATCAACGCAAGAATCGTTTGATGTTTATGCGGATGATTATGATAACAATGGAAACATAGATATAGTTTTAAGTTATTATTATGATGGAGAACAATATCCGGTAAGGGGAAGACAATGTTCCTCAGAACAGATACCAGCCATAAAAATAAAATTTAAAGACTATAACTCCTTTGCAGAAGCCAATGTGGAGGATATATATTCTACCCAAAGCTTGAAAGACTCAAAAGCACATTTTAAAGCATACAATTTTTCTAGTTCCTACATAGAAAATCAAGGGAACAGTGTTTTTAGAATGTTTCCTTTACCCAATGAAGCTCAGGTTTCTTCGGTTAACAGTATAATAGCGAGAGATATAAATAGAGATGGAGCGATCGACTTGATACTTTCAGGGAATTTATATGTTTCAGAAGTTGAGACCCCTCGTAATGATGCCTCTTATGGCTTATATTTGGAGGGAGATGGAAAAGGGAACTTTAATCCCATGGCCCCTTATAAAAGTGGTCTATATGTAAAAGGTGATGTAAAAAATGCCGAATGGATTACTCTGGCCAATAAAGAACAAGCTATCCTTTTTGCAAAAAATGATGCAGCTATACAAATTGAAAAGGTTCAAAAAAAGTAATCAATGTAAATTGATTAATAGACGAACTTCTTAGACGATTTTTTCTACCTCATAGGTGCTAGCCTTATTTAAATTCGTAATGACTTAAAATGTGTTGAATTTTAAATCAATAACATTCGGTCCATAAATCTTAATTGGTTTGTTTTAGTTAAAGTGTCTGGTCAGAAGAATAAACATTCTTCTGACTTTTTTAAAATCCAAGTAAAAAATGATCAAAAAGTATAGTTACAGTATTTTGTTTAGCCTTGTGCTTTTTCTCAATTACAACTGTAAAAAGGAAGAATCAATACAGTCAGATAATCCAATAAATAATTTAGTCCAAAGAATAGCCCCAAGTTTTGCAGAAAGTTTTGTTTTTGAGGAATTGAAAACAACAGGAGGTAAAGATGTTTTTGAAATTGAATCAAAAGGGAAAAAGGTTTATATAAGAGGAAATAATTATAATTCCATGGCAGTAGGTCTAAACTGTTACCTAAAAGACTATTGCAATACCTACGTGTCATGGTATGCCAATGACACCATCCATTTACCTAAGGTTTTACCGGTAGTTCCCCAAAAAGTTACAAAGTCTGCGAGGGTTAAAAATCGCTTCTTTTTAAACTATTGTACGTTTGGTTATACTATGCCCTGGTGGCAATGGAAAGATTGGGAACGTTTTATCGACTGGATGGCATTGAACGGTGTTACTATGCCGTTGGCCATTACGGGACAAGAAGCTATTTGGTATGAGGTATGGAAAGAGTATGGATTGTCTGATGAGCAAATACGATTGTATTTCACTGGGCCGGCCCATTTGCCGTGGCACCGTATGTCCAATCTGGATAAATGGGGCGGGCCTCTGCCACAGTCCTGGTTAACACATCAAAAAGAATTACAAAGAAGCATTGTAAAACGAGAACGAGAATTGGGAATGACTCCGGTACTTCCAGCATTTGCGGGTCATGTGCCTGAGGCCTTAAAAACGGTATACCCTGAAGCAAAAATAAACCAGCTAAGTTCTTGGGGAGGATTTAAAGATGCGTACCGTACCTTCTTTTTAGATCCACTAGATCCGGTATTCAAGGAAGTACAACATAAATTTTTGACCAAACAAGCTGAATTATATGGAACAGACCATATATATGGAGCTGATCCTTTTAATGAAGTACATCCCCCAAGTTGGGAACCGGAATATTTGGCAACCGTGTCAAATACCATTTATAGCTCTATAACAGATATAGACCCTGAAGCTACATGGTTACAAATGTCCTGGATATTTTATTTTGAAAGGGACCATTGGACCAATGAGCGCATAGAAGCTATGGTTAAGGCTGTACCTCAGGATAAAATGATGCTACTAGATTATTACTGTGAAAATAAAGAAGTGTGGAAAATGACAGATTCCTTTTTTGATCAGCCTTTTATATGGTGTTATTTGGGGAACTTTGGAGGTAATACCATGCTAGCGGGTAATATTGACACCGTAGAGGAACGTATTGAAAATGCTTTGAAAAATAATACAAACATGTGGGGAATTGGTTCAACGTTGGAAGCTTTGGATGTTAATCCCGTGATGTACGAATATGTATTTGAAAAAGTTTGGGCAGACGGAGTAACCAATACAGACGTTTGGATTCAAAACTGGGCAGATTTGCGTTATGGCTCAAAAGATGAGAGTAACCAAAAAGCTTGGGAGCTATTACATCATAAAATTTATAAAGATCCGGCAAGATTAGGACAAGCTACTTTAACCAATGCAAGGCCAACTTTAACAGGTAGCGGTAACTGGACAACCGACCCAACAATCAATTATAATAATACCGATTTGTTTAAAGCTTGGCAATTGCTTTTGGAAAACCCAAGTGATACGCCAAGTTATCAATATGATGTGGCAAACGTTGGGCGACAAGTGCTGGGCAATCATTTTACTAAGTTAAGAGATGAGTTTACAAATAGTTATGAAGCAAAAGATTTAAAATTGCTAAAAGCAAATGGTCAGAAAATGCTGGAGTTATTTGACGATTTGGACAAACTTTTGGCAACACAATCGTCTTTTCTTGTTGGTAAATGGCTGGAAGATGCTAAAGCCTTTGGACTTAACGAAGAAGAAAAAAAGTATTACGAACATAATGCTCGAAATATTATTACCACTTGGGGTACAGCAGCCCAAAGTTTAAATGATTACGCTAACCGCTCCTGGGCAGGGTTAACCAAAGGATTTTATAAAGAACGATGGAAAATGTTTATCAATGATGTAATTAAGGCTGTTGAAAACAATAAAGTGTTTGATAAAAAAGCATTCTATGATAAAGTTACACAATTTGAGTGGGATTGGACACAAGAGAAGGAAGTTTATACTTCAACTCCACAAGGAAATGCCACTGAAATTGCGAAAAAATTGATTTTAAAATATGGAGAAATTAAGTATAAATAGGATTATATGTTATAATATCTGTTTTTTTAATCATTAAGATTTTCCGAAATTATCATAATAGCCACATAATTATATAACAGTTAAAAATGAGAATACTAAAGAGTATAGCCTTACTATTAGCAATAGTGTTTGGAGGATGTATAGATAACAAAAAAGAAGATATTGTTGGAGAAAGAGGACTTCCAATGAAAATAGAGGTAACATTAAATAAGGAAGCATATAATGCAGGAGAAACCATTAAAGCTCGGGTATATGTTGAAAACAAAGGTAATAAAGCAAAAATAGAATCTTTAAGTCTAAAAATTGTAAATATTTCAGATGGATCCAGTTCTTTGACCAAACACCTAGTTAATAATTGGCATGATAAAAATGAGTTTTTGTACAGTCTTGATATAGAGGTGCCAATGCACTTTAGTAAAGGAGCTTATGGCGTCTATATTGTTTTGAAAGAAGCTGGTTTTAATGAAGAAGAAACGTATCAAACCTTTTTTAGGATTATTGAGGAAGATGAACTAACCGTTTTTGACATTGAGACAGAAAAGATTGAGGATGTCCCTATTTTTAAATTAGACGGTGGCATGAGTGCGGAGTACATCGTTGAAAAATCTGCAGAGAACATAACATCAGGAATCTCACATTCCTGGAAAGTCAATGCACCGGGCTCGGGGCCAAATCATGTGTTAGCTACACCCAATTATTTGGAAAAATCAGTCAATAAAACAGTAGATTTCTATAACCAAATATTTGACGATAATTCGGAAATAGAAACTGTATTAATAACTACTGGTTTTCCGTCTATTCCTTATATTTCAAATGCCTTAAAGGCCCCCGTATTACCCATGCATTATTTGGTCAGTGTTAATACCGTTAAAGAAATTCAAACCATTTTAAAAATAGCTAATGATAAGGGCATTGCATCCTATGCAACACTAAGCCATGACCCATCTGTCCCTTATGCGGTATCATGGGTTAAGTTGTTGGAATTACCCGAAGCCTATAAAAACTTTATCAAACAGCATAAAGTAAGGAATGTGGTTATACTGGGAGCCACCGGTACAAGCGGTGGTGAAACCAAGGCCAAGCAACTATTGTATAATGATACTATACAGGATGAATATGCCAATAGAAGTATTTACATCATGTACCCCGGGACATCACCAGATGATGTAAAAACCTTAAAGGAAAAGATTGTAGACTTAAAAGACTTTAAACAACAGGATAATTTTATAAGAATAGCCGATTGGGAAAGCGGTATTAACCAAAAACAAATAGCCAATTTTACGAATAATGCCAAAAGTATAGACCTATCCATAGCAGTAACCACCGTAACAGCAGAAGATTTAGGAAGATTATATGCTCTGGGGGCTTACAGTAGCTTGGCACTAATGCATAAAAATAAAGCGAAATTTGATGGCGTAAAAGGCGTTATTTTCAATCCGTACTTAATAGCACACCCAACAATAGAGCTTAAAAAAGGGTTTGTACCCTTGCTGTATTGGCAACTGGTAGGAGCACAGTATACCGTTTATAACATGGAAAATGATCTGTTAAAGGCTATTGATCATTTTTATCCGGGTACGGATGCAAAAAAAATGACATTATGGTTAAACTCTACCCGCAATTTTGGCGCCAAATGGTCCGCAAACAATTTAAAAGAAGAACTGACTAAAAAAGGATATACAAACTTCATAGAAAATAACTATGAAGTGGATGAGGTTTGGGATTTGTCGGATGGGGTTAATTCGCCAAGTGAATTGTTATTTAAAGAAGTGAAGGGTAGTTGTGGCTTTGAAAATTTAAAGGAATGGAACGATTCGTTAGCTCCATTAACAATTGAAGATCTTAAGAAGATTTCAAACTTATTTGAAGGGTTTCAATTGGAAACGAAATAAAAAGACTAAATTTGTTATAATACCTGATTTTTTCTTTTTCTGAGTTTGTCTCTTGGGAGAAAGCAATTATATAGCAGTAGCACGAAAAATAGGATAATAGAAGTCCTTTCATTATTCCATTAATTATTTAATGCATCTAGAACTAATGGCTCCATAATGGAATATCCAAGTTTGTTAGGGTGTACACCATCTGGTGCATATTTTTTAGGTAATCCTTTTTCCTTATCGACCAAAGCAGAATAATAATCAACATATTGGACGCTATGTTTTTTGGCATAGCTTTCAAGTGATTTATTTAGTGAAATAACCCTATCGGCAGGTTTAAGGTTGGGGAACCAAGGGTATTTGTTTACAGGCAATACAGAACATAAGATAACTTTGACATTGTTGGCATTAGCCATTTCTATCATAGATATGATGTTATCTAAAATCATTTGATTGGTTGTAGGTCCGGTATTACCGGCAATATCATTGGTACCGGCAAGAATCACTACAATTCTTGGTTGAAGTTGGATGACGTCCTGACGAAATCTTATAAGCATTTGCGGCGTAGTTTGTCCGCTAATGCCTCTATTTATAAATGATTCATTTTCAAAAAACGTTGGCACATGGACTTTCCACATTTCGGTAATGGAATTGCCCATAAAAACCACGCGATTTTCGCTTTTAGCAGGTTCCTGTAATAACGAATTGGCTTCCTGATAATAAGCTAAGTTGGCCCAATCGTTCTTTATGGCAGACCATTGGGTGTATTCTTGAACTATTTGTTGTGCTGTTTTTCCGTCCACTAATTTAATTGGTGAGGTTTCTTGGACCTTAGTAGAGGAACAAGATAATAAGGTTACACATAAATATAATAAGATTTGTATCTGTTTTAAAGACATTGACATCATGTTATAATTTAATAAAAATTCTTTTATAATTCTATTTCACATATTTTATCATTCAAACTACTTTTTCGGTCGTAACCCCAATAATCTAACTTTCAATGGAGGCATCGATGTTCGAACTTAATAAGAGCCTCGTTTTTAGAAACTGCCTAAAACCACTTTTTTACTAAGCGCCAAGCACCACCACAATGGCCATGACCGTGGTAGTCTTTTATACCCTTGTGAACATACCATTCGTATTGTTTACCGGTTCTAAAATCGGTATGCACAAATTTTTGCATATCACCGACCACATCACCCATAGCTCTCATTAACCAGGCTCTTCTGCCATGTCCAGAGATAAATGCTTCCATAGAGAAATTGGCAGTTACCCCATTTTTAAATTGCTTGGGGGCAACATAGTGATCCGGCTCATCATTGTCCATCCTGTAAACACAGTACCCGTAATCTGTAGTTCTAAACTGTTCCAGAATAAAGGCGTCACTTGGGTACATGTCCTCGGGAAAATCAAAAACATAGGTCCAGTTTCTGTTTCTGTAATATAGTTTTAAGGTAGAATAAGGGCAAACGTCTTCTACAGTACACGCATTGGTACATCTTGGCGTGCTGCTTTTTTGGGCATTTTTGTCAACAAACTCCCGAATATCCGATGATGTATAAGACCTTTCATGAAGCATACCACTATCCTTATTTTCCAAACCGCGTTGGAGCGTTTAGAGCCTGTTTTTTGTTAGAAGCGGATATTTATCCATAGCTGTTCGCCACCCCTGATCATTGATTAAGAACTGATTATAAAAATTCATTTTGATTAAAGGGGTCGGTTCCTGTTTAAAAATACCTTTATAAGTAGTCATACTGTTTGGTATTGGTACAATCCCTAGATTACTAGATTTTGCAAGAATAGGGGTGTATACAGCCAATGCGATAAAAAACAAGGTATACGATTTCGACATGGTTTTTAACTTTTTATACGTTTCCAAAGTTAAAACGCAAGTTGTGTTTTGAAGTTTAAATTTTAATCAAATATAGTTTGCAAAATTGTCTTTTTACTTAGAATATTCCTTTTAGATCAACCTAAAAAAAGGATGTTGATAATTTGGTTGTCATGGTAATAGTTATAAACATCCTGAAAAAGCGTTAAAGTTTTACGGATTGTGGGCAAGGAATTATAGGACAAGGTAAACACAATAATAGTTACGAAAGAATAGGTCGTTACTTTTGCTCTATGAGTTTGTTTGCTCAAACGACCTTTTTTTGTGCGAATTTGATTAAATTTTATACTAAAGAGACTAATAATTAAACTAGTAATTAGCTAACGTTTTTGAACTTGTGCCGAAATTAGCTAAAGGCATGCAACAATCTGGAAGGAGTAATCAGCTCCCAATACTCATCATCGCGGGTCTATTTTTCATATTCGGTTTTGTAACCTGGGTCAACGGAGCGTTGATCCCCTTTATGAAGACCATCAATGAACTGACCGAGGCCCAGAGCTATTTGGTAGCCTCGGCCTCTTATATCAGTTTTGTGGTTATGGCCCTGCCGGCGTCCTATTTGCTTACCAGGGTAGGTTATAGGAGAGGGATGTCCATTGGGTTAATCATTATGGCCTTGGGAGCCTTGATTTTCATACCAGCGGCCGAAGCCAGGACTTATTGGGTGTTTTTACTGGCCATTTTCATTCAGGGTGCAGGTATGACGATCTTACAAACGGCAGCCAATCCCTACATTACCATATTGGGCCCCTTGGAGAGCGGCGCCAAGCGTATTGCTATCATGGGTATAGCCAATAAAACAGCAGGCGCTTTGGGGTCCTTGATTTTTGGAGCCTTATTGCTATCGGGCATTGATGAGGTCAAGGAAAAACTAAGCACGGTATCCATAGAAGAAAAGAGCGCACTATTAGATACCATGGCCGATAGCGTATTTACCCCTTACATTATAATGGCGGTAGTATTACTTGTTTTAGGTTTATTAATCAGAAAAGCACCGTTACCGCATGTAGAAGCTGGTGAACCGGACGTGACAACTACTGGAACCACAATGAAAACAACTATTTTTCAGTTCCCTCATTTATGGTTAGGCGTACTAACCTTGTTCGTCTACGTGGGCGCTGAAGTTATAGCAGGAGATACCATAATTGCCTACGGGATAGCTTTAGGATTTACAGGTGAAGAAGCCAAATTCTTTACCACTTTTACGTTAATGGCGATGGTTGCTACC
>NZ_JANQJQ010000018.1 GCF_028281565.1 Seonamhaeicola sp. | reverse complement strand
CGAAGTGTACACCTGCTTCAAGTAATTCTTTTACTTCTACTGCCATTTTTGTAATAGTTTACGTTCTGTTGAATTAGCAATGATTAAGTGGTCATTTTTCAAATCGCCTTAACCATTTAGATGCTAAACTAAATCCTGCCGTGGGGCTAGGAACAACAATAACTGTTTTTTTTAATTTGTTTTAATTTGAAGTTTATTTGAAAGACACTTCGACTACGCTCAGTGTGACAAATCCAAATAAACTTCGAAAAGGTATTAACGTTTAGAGAACTGGAATTTCTTACGCGCTTTCTTCTGACCGAATTTTTTACGCTCTACCATTCTTGGGTCTCTGGTTAATAAACCTTCTGGTTTTAAGATAGCTCTGTTTTCAGCATCCACTTCACATAAAGCACGAGATATAGCTAAACGTACAGCTTCGGCCTGACCAGTAATGCCACCTCCATATACATTTACTGTAATATCAAAGTTGCCTTCATTGTTAGTCAAAGCTAAAGGTTGATTCACTTTATACTGTAATGTTGCAGTAGTAAAGTAATCCGCTAAGTCTTTTTTGTTAATAGTTATGTTTCCCTTTCCCTGGGCTACATACACACGAGCAACAGCCGTCTTTCTACGGCCAATTTTGTGAATTACATCCATTATTTGAATTCATTTAAGTTAATTGCTTTAGGCTTTTGAGCTTCATGATTGTGCTCTGAACCTACAACAACTGTTAGATTACGGAATAATGCCGCTCCTAGTTTGTTCTTAGGCAACATTCCCTTTACTGATTTTTCTACTATTCTTGCCGGATTTTTTCCAAACAATTCAGTAGCAGTTAAACTTCTTTGACCACCTGGGTAACCTGTGTGACGGATGTATGATTTATCAGTCCACTTATTTCCAGATAAGTTGATCTTTTCTGCGTTGATAACAATAACGTTATCACCGCAATCAACGTGTGGTGTGAAGTTTGGCTTGTGCTTACCTCTTAAAAGTTTTGCAACTTTTGAAGCTAAACGACCAAGCGTCTGACCTTCAGCATCAACTAAAACCCACTGCTTGTTTACAGTAGCTTTGTTGGCCGAAATAGTTTTGTAGCTTAATGTGTCCACACTAAATTATTTTTATTTATTAAACATTCCTCTCTCAAAAAGAGTTTGCAAATTTACGATTAAATATTTGATTACCAAATAGTGTAGGGGCTTATTTTTAAACTTATTTCTAGCTTCTTTTTTATTTGATTTTCAAGGGATAAAAGTACTATTAATACAGTTCTCCATTTTAATTTAATTTATAAGCGTTTTTATTTTGCCTATTTTTGCAGTGCTATGCAGGAGTTAAGACTTTCAGATTGGTTACCTACTACAAACCGTGAGGTTAAAATACGCGGCTGGGATGAACTAGACGTCATTTTGTTTAGCGGCGATGCCTATATAGACCATCCATCATTTGGCCCTGCGGTTATTGGGCGTATTTTAGAGAGTTATGGCTTAAGGGTTGCTATTGTACCACAGCCCAATGTCAATGATAACCTTCAGGATTTTGTAAAACTGGGTGCCCCTAAGTTGTTTTTCGGAGTAACAGGCGGTTGTATGGACCCTATGGTTAGCAATTATAATGCTAATAAAAGGCGCCGTAAAAAAGATGCTTATACACCAAATGGTGATATTGGCTTCAGACCCGATTATGCCACTACAGTTTACTCTAATATTTTAAAAGAAAAATGGCCGGATGTTCCGGTACTTATAGGAGGTATTGAAGCGTCTTTGAGGCGGGTTACGCATTATGATTATTGGAGTGACAAGTTAATGCCAACTATCTTAGAAAGCTCAAAAGCGGATATGTTGGTGTACGGCATGGGCGAACAGCCTTTACGTGAAGTGGTGCGTTTGCTGCTCAAAGGGGTTCCTTTTAGTAGTATTACAACTGTAAAACAGACTGCCGTTTTATTGGAAGCTAATGCTAAAATACCAAAGAACAGCAACTGGGAAGATGTTGAAATTGCATCGCATGAATATTGTTTAAATGATAAAAAGACTTATGCATCCAATTTTAAAATTATAGAGCAAGAGTCCAATAAACTCTATGCCAGGCGTATTTTCCAAAAAGTAGGAGCGAAGACCTTGATGATCAATCCACCATATCCAACTATGATCGAAAAAGAGATTGACGCCTCTTTTGATTTGCCTTATACCAGGTTACCTCACCCAAAGTATAATAAGCGCGGACCGATACCTGCCTATGAAATGATTAAATTTTCAATCAATGCCCATAGAGGGTGTTTTGGAGGTTGTAGCTTTTGCACTATTTCGGCACACCAGGGTAAGTTTATAGCATCACGTAGTCAGGAATCTGTCTTGAAGGAAGTAGATAAGGTAGCTAATATGCCTGACTTTAAAGGTTATTTATCTGATATTGGCGGGCCCAGTGCCAATATGTATAAGATGAAAGGAAAGATCCAGGAAATATGTGATAAATGTGTGGCACCTTCCTGTATTTCGCCTGTTATATGTAGTAATCTGGATACATCTCATAAACCTTTAACCGAATTATACAGAGCTGTAGACAGCCATCCTAAAGTAAAAAAATCTTTTATAGGAAGTGGGATCCGCCATGATATGTTAGTGCCGGAGTTTAATAAAAATGCCGATGCTAAAGAATTGGATGATTATACCGAAGAGGTCATGACCAAACATGTGTCCGGCAGACTTAAGGTGGCACCGGAGCATACCAGCGATCCGGTTTTAAAACTTATGCGCAAACCATCATTCAGTTATTTTCACAAGTTCAAGGAACGTTTTGATAAAATCAATAGTAAACATAAGTTAAAGCTACAACTTATACCATATTTCATATCAAATCATCCGGCATGTGAAGCGGAAGATATGGCCGATTTGGCTGCCGAGACCAAGGATATGGGTTTTCAGTTAGAACAGGTTCAGGGATTTACACCTACACCCATGACAGTGGCTACAGTGATTTATTATAGCGGCTATCATCCGTATACTCTTCAGGAAATAAAAACACCGAAAACGTCCAAGGAAAAAGACGAACAACACCGGTTTTTCTTTTGGTATAAGCACGAAAACAAGGCCTGGATTAAAAACACTTTAAATAAACTGGGGCGTCAGGATCTATTGAAAGTACTCTTGCCCGAAAATGATAAATGGCGGAAAAACAAACCCGGAAAGCCTAAACACACCTTTAATGATGCCGTGCCTTTTAATCAACGTAAAAATAAGGCTAAGTTCAGACCAAAAGGAAAGCGTAAATAGTATTTATGGTTCGTTATAAATTTCAGGGTTTGGGTAAAAAGCAGCTAAAGCAAACCAGAAACTTACCATAGCCTTACTGTTGTCTAAAACTTCACCCGTTCTTGGGCCCGAGATAGCTTCACCGAAAACATTCCACGTATTATTTTCATTGTCTTTGAAAAAGGTTTTAGAGTCGTTAAAATCATATTCGAACTCTAAATTAGCATGGGTGCCGTCCAATTTAAAAGCTGTAATCAGATGTTCATTACCCACCACCAAATGCTCCTTACCGTTAAAAAGGTCCTTAAAGGCTTTACCATTTTTAAATTTTGAAAATTGATAGGCTTTGGATTTCTCCTCTTCAATTATGGCAAAAACTCTTTCTTTACTGGGCAGGGAGCTATTACTTGGAGAAGCTGTAAATATAAATCGCTGATGATTGATTTTGTAATCGCCATACGGGTATCTATTATAATCCCGGGAAAAGCCTGTATCAAGACTTAAAATTTTTGTGTTTGGGTATAGGGCTTGCCAGGTAAGCCAATTGGTTTCAATAATTCGGGTTATTTCAGGGGTATCTCCAATTAAAGCGCCATTTACACATTGTAACCTCATTTGAGACCAATTGCTGTCTGTATTCCGGTCGTATAAAATAAGATTGCTATTATAAAGCAGCCCGGAAACTCCAAAGGTTGTTTTTTCTTTATTAGAGTAAGATTTCCACCCTAAAGCACTCCCCGTTAAAGGGCAATAATTAATAGTTACGGAATTATCATTGACTATTTCATGCCAATCAAGAATTTTATGAGGATATGCCTTGGCCTGGCCATCCAGAATAATACCAACAATTAATTCGTCCCCTCTTATAAAGGAAGCTTCATTGGCATTAATAAAAACAGGGTTGTCTATAGAGGGGATACCATCTTTACCCGGGCCACCATCTTTAACCTCATTTACAGGAATTAACCAGGAATTATTTGAAGGGGGTATATTGCTGTTACCGCCATTATTTGAATTGTCTGTATTAGCGCTTTCACTACTACTGCTACATGCCAGTAGCAATGATGAGCACATCAGCGCAAAAATTATAGTCTTTTTCATAGCTTTTTAGTTTAGGTTTAACAATTTTGGTTTAGGTTTTAACGTAACCAGAAGACCGGTTGTAATTCTAAAGGTTGGTGTTAGCTGCGTACCATCCACATTGTTGTAAACAGGTATTTCTGCTCTGGAAGAAAAGGCCATATTCGAAGCTATATTAAACGAAAAGTTTGGGATAACAGAAACCCAGCTACCTCCCGTGTTATCCAGGTTAAAACCATCAATTTGATCCTGATCTGCATCTCTGTACTTAAAAGAAATACTTGGATTTATTAGTGTTTTAAAAAGTGTGTATTCATCTGAAAAATTAAGGAATACCTGAAGCTCATTTCCAAATTTATAACTGGAATCGTTGAAATATGTATTATTAGTACCAGTGCTTCTGTAAATGATTCTGGAGGAAATATTAAATGTGGGCCTGAAATCAAAACTTTTTGAAGCAGACAACCAATAAATAATATCCCAGGCATTACTTCCGGGTTGTAAATCGGCATTTAAAGTAATGCCCTGGTCATTAGTTTCAGTGGATGACCCTAAAGGGATTTTGGTTCCGGCTCCAATAGCAAAACCGGTATTTTTGCCTATAAGTTCCGGAAAATTGTACTTGAGCAATAATACGGCATCTCCAATACCGGAAGTTTGGTCCAGATTTTCGTTTCCAAACTGGGTAATTTTTCTTCGTTGATTTACCCAGGTAAACAGGCCTTCTACCGAAAAGTTGTTGGTTATGGCATAACCGGTGTTTAACAAAACGGAATGTGTAATACGTAACCTGGAATTATCATCCAGGTTTTTGGTACCATTGTTCAGGGTGTTTAAATTATTATAATCATAATTAAGCCCTAGTTGAAGTGTGCCTTTTTCAGAAATAGGTAACCCCAAATTATTAGAAAGCGGTATACCACCTGAACAACACGTCTGAGCATTATTTGTTACAGCATATAAAATGCCTAATACACAAAGAACCCCTTTATAACTCATAGCAACTCCGTTAGTGGTTGTATATGAGGTCGTTAATTGCTGATAAGCCTTACTAATTTTAACGTTTTCCGGGAGCCGGTTAGAGATTTAATTGCTTATATAATACAATAAGTTAGCGCTAGCTATTTCAATGCAAAGTTCTTTTCCATGAAGGTTTATCAAATAAGGTTTTGAATGGCATAATTTATTAATCCGGCATTGGTCTTAATACCTAATTTTTTATGGATGTTTTTGCGGTGGGTATCTATGGTGTATTTGCTCAATTTTAACTGCTCAGCCATTTGCAATGAGGTTCTTCCTTTTGCTAACAGGCTTAATATTTCCTTTTCTCGTCTTGTTAGAGAAGCTTTATGGCTCGTTTGTTCTTTGTTAAACCAGTCTTTTATGTCTTGAGGAAGGTTGTCACTAAAAAAATAATCGCCTTTCACCAAAGTGTGTATGGCATTAACCAGTTCTTTCTTATCTACATTTTTTGTTACGTAGCCTTTGGCACCGGCATCAAGCATTTCTATCACATCAGCAGTTTGATCGTACATGCTTAAAGCAAGAACTTTAATATTAGTATAAGATTTGGTGAGCTCCCTTGTTAGTGCAATACCATCCATTACAGGCATACGAATATCGGTGATTATAATGTCGGGAGATACATTGTTTTCCAGTAGTTGAAGTACTTTTAAACCATTGGAAGCTTCGGCAATAACATCAATTCCAATCTCCTTTAATAAGATGGATTTGATGCCATCAATAAACAGTTGGTGATCATCCGCTATGAGAATTTTTATAGTCACAATGGAATATTTAAAATTACAGTTGTTCCGTTTCCTTCAGAGGAGTCAATAACCCATTCGGCATTGATCTTTTCCACACGTTTTTCAATATTATTTAGTCCTACGCCAGAACGTTGATTATTAACGTTAAACCCTTTTCCATTGTCTTCCACAATAATATTTAAAACATTGTTATCTTCAGAGAACTGGACTATGGCTTCCGTTGCCTTAGCATGTTTAATGATATTGGTTAACAATTCCTGAATGATTCTGAACAACTGAATCTCTAAAGTGTTTTCAATTCTGTTTTTAACATCCACATTAATGACCTTAATATTCAGTTTGTTGGAATCGGAGATTTGTTTGGCAATGCTTGAAGTTGATGGTATAAGCCCTTTATCTATTTTAGCTCCAAAATTCTTATTCCTGGCAATGCTTCTTATTTCGTCGTAGGTTTCATTCATCAGGGATTTAAGCTTTTCATAAAAGGTTGAAAAGGATTCATTCTCATCATAATTTTCTAAATAAAGTTTAAGGGTTGCTACTTTGCTACCAAGATTATCGTGCAGGTCTGCAGCCATTTTAGTACGCTCCTGTTCTTGAGCATCTAAAATAG
This sequence comes from Seonamhaeicola sp., assembly GCF_028281565.1. Taxonomy (GTDB): domain Bacteria; phylum Bacteroidota; class Bacteroidia; order Flavobacteriales; family Flavobacteriaceae; genus Seonamhaeicola. The sequence continues at coordinate 186,456 of NZ_JANQJQ010000018.1, read as the reverse complement.
CATCAATTTCCTCAAGTTCCTGAGCTTTTAGTAATTGATTGAAATTTTGTTCCTGGATGGTTAGATTTTGCTCCATGATTATGCGTTTACGTTTGGCATTTTTTACAATCATATACAAGCCTAAAACTACCACCACCAGGGCTGCAAGTGCTGCGATTAATAAATTCCTGTTTTGACGTCGCCTATAATTGGCCTCCAAATTGTCTGCCTTGAGTTGCAGAATTTCTTTTTCTTTTTTTTCCGTTTCGTACTTGGTCTGAATGTCCAGGATAGTATTTTGGTTCTCGGCACTAAGCAGGCTATCATTTAATTGTTTTGCTTTTTCAGCAAATTCTAATGCTCTGGGGAAGTTTCCCAAACCCTTATAACTCCTTGATAAGAAATCATATACAGAGCTAAGTTGTTTGCCTTTAATTAATGGTTCCGCTTCTTTTAAAAGGGCAATAGCTTTAGCATAATCTTTCTTTTTTAAATAGATATAGCCCAAATTACTTTTTGTGATTTCAATACCGGAGTTAAGATTCAATTCATTTTTTAATTTAAGAGCCTGCTTAAGATAGTTTTCAGATTTGTCAGTATCGTTCTCTAAATAAATATGCCCCAGGTTATTGTAAATAATTGAAAGTGACCTATTATCGTTAACCGATTTTGCTATAGTTTCGGCATCATTATAATAGCCAATGGCTTTTAAGGTATCTCCCTTTTTAAAATGTTGGGTTGCAAGATTGGGAAGTGTAATTAATTGAAATTGGGTTAAATCATTCTTGTGGAATATAGTTAAGGCTTTTTCACTATACTCAATAGCCTTATCATAGTTGTCCAGTTCGGCAAAGGCACTTGAAATATTACTGTAGCATTTTGCTGCATTGAGGTCATCATTGGTGTCTTCAAAGAATGAGGCGCTTTCAGTTAAGATTTTTATTGTGTTCTCATAATGTCCCTGACGCAACTGAATAGCTCCTAAACTAATATTGATAATAGCTGCACGATGCTCATCTTTAAGTTTTTTTAAAATGGTTTTGGCTTCACTAAAGTAAATGGAAGCAGAATCCAGTTGTGCCGTAAAAAAATGAAATCGCCCCAATTGATTACTGGTTTCTGCCAATAAGGAATCGTTGTCGGTATATTTTAGGGCTTCATAGGCATATGATTTGGCTTTATTTAAGTCAATGCGTTCATATATATTGGCCAGTTGCAAATTGAGTTTAGCCTTTTCAAATAATGAAGTTGTTTCAGAGAGTTTGGTGGTTAAACTATCCACCAGGCCATTTTGTCCGCAAACAAAACAGCTTATGGATATGAATATGAGCAATAAATTGTTTTTCAAAACAGAGCAAATCATTTCCTTTAAAGATACATATTTGTGCCTTTATATTTTAATTGTTGCAGGTGGCGCAACAACCACAGGAACTATTAATTTCACTATCCAGTTTTCTGGAATACGATTTTATTTCCTCTAAAAATAGTTTTGTGTTTGGAGCTCCGTAAATTCGGCGTTTCAGGTCTGTAAGATAGGTGCTGCTTAAGCAATTGGAAGCCTTAATGTGTTCCAGGGCATAGCCAATTGTAGTGTTCATCCATTCCCATCCGTAACCTTCGTAAGCACCAAGTTCTAACCCATATACCAGTTTGCCCAGTCCAAATAACGTATGGCAATTTACTGCCCCGGAACGGGAACCTGTAACCCCTTCTTCAAAAACATAGTATACCATGTGCCCTGCAAAATTGAAAACAAAAGCAGTTAGGGGGGCATTTTTCTTCTTGTTGTATACAAAGGTATAGTTATGAGACCGGTGTCCCGGATACCAATCGTGTACACCTGAAGCGCCTGCGGTTGTTCTTACCTGAGTGATATTGGCATTGTAAGTATAGTTTGGGTATTGGCTGATGTTTCTAACATTATTTGCTGCATAAACATTGGCAATGCCCCATTTATAACCGCAAGCCGTTCTACAATTTCTACATGTAATAGTAATGGTAAACTGTTCTCCGTTTTGTATCTGATACAGGCTTTTGTTGAATTTCCATGTAATATCGTAAGTACCAACACAATTGGCTCTATACGTTCGGTTAAAGGCTATACTGCCTCCATAATGATCGGCCCTGACTGTGGCGTTAAAATCATTGGTTCTTTTTTGAACGATGTCTTTAAGGCCTATACTTTGGGCCATGACACTTCCTGTAAATAGTGTCAATAGAATGAGAGATAAAGAAATTGATTTCATGATTAAAGCTTTTGTGTCAAAGCTACAAACCGGTCTAAGAGCAACAAATACCTACAGTTAGGTATATGAATGATTGAAGGGTTGCCATAATTTTACTTCAAACGTAAAAGACTAAAGATTATGAAACGCAAACTATTGATCTTTCTTTCACTTTTTTTTATGCTTATGTCTTCATGCGAGGAGTTGGAAGAACTATTTGAAGAAGAAATAGAAGTAAAATCTACTTTTATTACAGAATTAGAAATTAATGTTCCTCATGGTAGTTCCCCTGATGAAGCTATGGACTTTGAATCCAATCTTGGATTTTGGGATTTTTCCAAAGACCCTAATATAGTAGATTTTTTAGGCGATCCGGATGAGATAACTAAAATTGAAATCAATACGGTGCGCTATTTTTTTAAGGATGTCGTTGGAAATCAGGATGCTCATGTTGAGGGTACCATGACATTTTCTGTAGGGCAAGGCGGAGAATCCTTTGATACCGTGGTGACCAATTTAGCGCAAGCCGATTTCAATAATACATTATACACGTTGGAAGGAGACTTCACCAATGTTAATAAGGCTATCTCTCAATTTAGGTCCATTGGATTTTTATATCACGGATCCGTATCAGACAATCCGGTGAGCTTTATTACCGATGTGTCTATAACGGTTACTGTAACTATTAAACCGGATTTAGATAATCTTTAAAGCTTACTTAAGGTTACATATTTAATTGTTTATCCTCCCTAATCTCACCAATGTGATAATGGGCTATGATCTTTTCGATGAGATTATTGTTGCAATAGTGCCATTCGCTAACATCCAATCTAAAATCACCTTTTACTGCGGTATAACGAACACAGGCTTTATTGTTTTCTGAAATAATATCATGGATAATAAAGTCATGCCCTAAAAATTGCTCTTTGTTTAGAGAAACGAGAGCTAAATACGCTTTTTTACCACTAATGGTTCCAAAAGGGCTTGTATGCGAAAAATTATCAGAAACCGGGATGTTTTCAAAATCACCACGCTCCCAAACATCAAACCATTTATTTACAAGTTGTTGTGTGGTCATATTAAAGGTTATAAAAGTTTTTCAAATCAGATTGTCCCCTTGAGGGACAACCCCTTTGTGAGTGCTTGCCTGACATATTTTAACTTAAAGGATGTTTAATTTCATTTCCAATTTCACTGAATATTCCAAAACCAATGTCCCCTTGAGGGGACTTTAGGGGTGTTTTTAATTCTAATTTATTCTAACAAATCTTTCACAGTTTCCTCAATAACTAATAAAACACTGAACATGTTCTTTTTAATGTCATCATTAGAAAACCTTAGAAATTTAACACCATACGCTTCTAATGCTCCTTGTCTTTTGACATCATATAAAAAACTATGATCATGACTTTTACCGTCAATTTCAATTGCCAAACCAATTTCATGGCAATAAAAATCAACAATATAATTGAGCATGGGGACTTGTCTGTGAAACTGTACGCCCATAGCACGTTGTTTTATATTTTGCCATAATAAAACTTCTGGTAAGGTACTATTTTTTCTTAACTGTCTTGCCAGTAATTTTAATTCCGGGTTATATGGGATTATTTTGTTTCTCATTTTATGTATACTGACACCCCTGTGGTCCCCTCAAGGGGACAATCCAAACCAATATCCCCTCGAGGGGATTATAGGGGTGTATTGAACACAAATATAAATTAGATTTTTCTTACTTTTAATAGAAAATAAAACTTATGTCCAAAATACTGAATAATCTACCCGTTGAAGACTTAAATGAAGAGAATGACTATCTGGGAATTATTGATAAAGGCCAAATTATAAAAACCTTTTTAGAAAGTAATACAGAGGAGTTTACGGAGATAAAAATGTTTTCTCTTTATGGAGAATGGGGGAGTGGAAAAAGTACATTAATGAAATATTTGGAAAAAGAGTTAAAAGGAAGTTTTAATACCTACTTCTTTGAAGCCTGGCAGTATGAAAGTGATGATAATTTATCCTTGTCATTACTTGAATATTTAAGTTATAAGAGTTCAGATTCAACTGAAGAAGCATTAGGCGAAATAGTCGAAGTTGCTGCAAAATTATTTAGGGGTTTTTCTAAATCTATGAGGATAACTGTCCCTGGGCTAAGTATCGATGGAAGTAAAATAGTTGAATCTTTAGAGGAAGAACCAAAAGAAACATTTTATCAATTAAAGAAAAAGTTTCAAGAAGAATTTGGAAAATGGGAGAGTCATGTAACTAGAGGTAAGAATCCAAAGTTTAACATTGTTTTTATTGATGATTTAGATAGGTGTGAACCTGAAAATGTGTTGAATTTGTTATCAGCTTTAAAGCTGTTTTTTACCTATGGAGAAAAGACCATTTTCTTTTGTGGTGTTGATAAAAAAGCGGTTAATGAGGCAGTAAAAACCAAATATGGTAATGTGGTAAAGGCTAATGAATATTTAGAAAAAGTATTTGATATTTCTTTTACAATGCCTGAGCATGATGATTTGTTAAAGCTAGTAAGTCAATATTTTGATGACAGAAAATTAAAAGAAGTTGATGGACGTTTGAATGTGAATATTGCAAAATTTTTTAGAGAACTGAGATTTACTAACCCTAGAAAGGTTAAAAAAGTTCTGAATAAATATCTAACCATAAAAAACCTGAAAGAACAAGATACTTTACAAGAAAAACAGAGTAGGTTAATCCCATGCATTTTGACATCTAATGGGGGAAACTATTTGGAGACAGTAATAACGCTTTATTTAATCGTTATACATGAGTTTTACCCTGAGATACTGGATGACATGTTTAATCTCGACTTAAAAATGAAAGTTTTTGAAAAGGCTATTGAAGAAAGTGCAAAAATTAATAGTTCCAATAAAAGTCAAGTTTATATAGCAAATACTGTTAATGATGGGCTCGATTTTTTTTCTCGTATTTATGAGTTGATTGTAGTTGAACGAATTTCGTTAAGTGAAATTTTGTCAACTAGGTTTTACCTAAATGAAAGTGACAAAAGAAGAGGTCTCAATCCAATTTCTGAATTTGCCTATATAAATACTTTATTTTGCCCCTCTGATATTCAGAAAATGAATGCTCGGTCAATTATCACAATTGGAACGTTTAAAAAGGGATTAAGAGTAGAGGAGGTTACAGTAAGTTACTATTTTATTAAGTATTTGTTACAAGACAATATAAAATTTAATGAACTGAGTGATGTGTCAAATATCCCACTGATAGAAATGAAGAAAACTATTAAAACATTATTTTAATGCGCTTCCAACCAGTTATCCCCAATATCTAAATCAACATCTAAAGGCACTTCCAGCTTATAAGCATTTTCCATTTCGGTTTTTACCAGGGTTTTAATAGTGTCCAGTTCCGGTTTATAAACATCAAACACCAACTCATCATGTACCTGTAGTAACATTTTAGTTTTAAAATCACCTTCATTCAATTTTTGATGAATGTTAATCATAGCTATTTTAATAATATCGGCAGCACTCCCCTGAATTGGCGCATTTACAGCATTGCGTTCTGCAGCACCTCGCACTACGGCATTACGGGAGTTAATGTCTTTTAAATACCTGCGTCTGCCTAAAACTGTTTGGACATAACCATTATCTCTTGCAAATGCTACCTGATCACTTATAAAACTTCTCAACTTAGGATACGTGGCATAGTAAGTATCTATCAATTCTTTAGATTCGCTTCTACTCAAGTTAGTTTGGTTACTTAATCCGAATGCAGAAACCCCGTAAATGATCCCGAAGTTTACTGTTTTGGCATTACTACGTTGCTCCCTGCTTACCTCGTCAATGGGAACATTAAACACTTTTGAAGCGGTAGAAGCATGAATGTCTTCCCCATTTTTAAAGGCTTCAATCATGGTTTCTTCTTTACTTAAAGCAGCAATAACACGAAGTTCTATTTGCGAATAATCAGCCGCTAAAAGCGTGTAATTTTTGTTTCGTGGAATAAAAGCTTTTCTAACTTGTCTACCGCGTTCCGTACGAATAGGGATGTTTTGAAGGTTTGGGTTGTTACTGCTTAATCGTCCGGTGGCTGCAACGGTTTGCATATAGTCGGTGTGTACTCTTCCGGTATTTTCCTCCACCTGAGTTGGTAAGGCATCAACATAAGTGCTTTTAAGTTTTGAAAGTCCTCTGAAGTCTAAAATATTTTGAATGATCTCATGGTCCTTCGCCAAATAGCTTAACACGTCTTCTGAAGTTGAGTATTGCCCGGTTTTGGTCTTTTTGGGTTTATCAACCAGTTTTAGTTTTTCGAACAAAATAACACCCAATTGTTTTGGTGAAGCAATGTTGAACGCTTCTCCGGCTTTATCATATATTTTTTGCTCCAAAGATTTGATATCACTATCCAAAGCCTCCGATAGTGAATTTAAAAAGGCTTTGTCAAGATTAATGCCTTCCAGCTCCATGTCTGCTAAAACCCGAAGCAATGGCAATTCAATATCGTCAAACAGTTTTTGGATATTGGCTTCACCCAATTCGTTTTGAAAATGTTCTTTTAGCTGAAGAGTAATATCGGCATCTTCAACAGCATATTCTGTTTGTCTTTCCAAAGCTACTTCACGCATGGACAATTGATTCTTTCCTTTTTTACCTATGAGTGTTTCAATGGAAATGGGCGTGTAATTCAAATAGGTTTCCGCCAGTACATCCATATTATGACGCATATCCGGATTGATGAGGTAATGGGCCAGCATGGTGTCAAATAATTTACCTTTTACGGAAACATCGTATTTAGCTAAAACTTTAATGTCGTATTTCAAATTCTGACCAATTTTTTCAATGGATTCACTTTCAAAAAAGGGTCGTAATTCCTCAATAAGTTCTTGTGCTTCTTCTTTGCTTTCTGGAAATGGCAAATAAAAGCCTTTGCCGACTTCCCAGGAAAAAGCGATACCAACCAATTCAGCAGTTATCGGATTAATGCCGGTAGTTTCGGTATCAAAACATACGCTGGCTTGTTGCATGAGTTTTTCAAGAAATAACCTTTTAGCAACTGCGGTATTAATGTATTGATATAAATGAGATGAAGTATCCGCCGTTTTTCTGGTATATGTTGATGTGGTTTCAGTAGCGATATCGTTGTCATCACCAAATAAGGAAAATTGTCCCGCTCCGGCCGCTGCTTTTGGTTTAGGAGCTGCTTTGGTTTCCGTTTTAACTGTTTGGGTTGCTGTTGAAGCAGGGGCCGTTTCACCATTTCCTGCAAAGGTTTTCAGGAAGTTTTCGGTTAATCGCCTAAATTCCAAATCCTGAAAAATGTGCTTTACAGCTTCAATATCGGGTTGCTCCAGTTCAAAATCTTTGGCATCAAAAGTCACCGGCACATCCAGCATGATAGTGGCTAGTTTTTTAGATAGCAAACCTAATTCCCCATTAGCCTCAACTTTCTCTTTCATTTTGCCTTTTAGCTGGTCCGTATTAGCCAATAAGCCTTCCATAGATCCAAATTGATTAATAAACTTTTTAGCAGTTTTTTCACCAACACCAGGTAACCCGGGGATGTTGTCACTGGAATCTCCCATCATACCTAAAAAGTCAATAACCTGTAACGGGTCTTCAACTTCAAATTTTTGTTTTACTTCCGGAATGCCCCAGGTTTCGTAACCACCACCAAAAACGGGGCGATACATAAAAATATTTTCAGATACCAATTGTGCAAAATCCTTATCCGGGGTAACCATATAGGTTTTATAACCTTCTTTTTCGGCTTGTTTGGAAAGGGTTCCTATAACGTCATCGGCTTCATAACCTTCCTTTACCATAATGGGGATATGCATGGCTTTCAATATCTCATGGATATAAGGGACTGCAATTTTAATGGCTTCGGGGGTTTCGTCTCTGTTAGCTTTATATTCCTCATACATTTCAATTCTGTCTACACTTCCGCCTTTATCAAAACAAACGGCCAAATGGTCTGGGCGTTCCCGTTTAATAACATCTAACAACGAATTCATGAACCCGAGAATGGCCGAGGTATCAGTACCTTTGGAGTTAATTCTGGGATTCTTTATAAAAGCATAATAGCCGCGAAAAATAAGTGCGTATGCATCTACTAAAAAAAGACGTTTTTGTTCGGACATGGATATTGTTTTGATAGAATATCAAATGTACAGGAAATTTTTCATTTAAAAATTCACAAGAAAATAAATGAAAGAATTTTATGTGCAAACGCAGTGGTTACTGAGGTAAAACTAAATTTTGCACATTGCTAAAATCAAACTTTTGTTTTACGGAAGAAATCTACAAAACTATTTTTGATTTGTGATTTATAATTCGGAATTTGGTTTTTTAAATCTATACTCAAAACGGTATTACCAATGATTCTTGAGGTTTGTGCAAATTCATATCAATCAGCGATCAATGCAGCTGAAGCCGGAGCGCATCGGATTGAATTGTGTTCGGAATTAGCTGTAGGCGGTATAACGCCTTCTTATGGGCTTTTAAAACAAGTTATGCAGGCTGTATCTGTCCCGGTATTTGTTTTAATCAGACCTCGAAGTGGGAATTTCACGTTTTCAGAAGCTGAATATGACATCATGAAACAGGATATCAAACTCTGTAAAGAGCTTGGATGTAAAGGCATAGTTTCGGGAATATTAAATAAGGATAATACCCTTGATGTTGAACGGACCAAAGCACTTGTTGACCTTTCAAAGCCATTGCATTTTACATTTTACCGGGCTTTTGACTGGGTACCAAACCCTAAAGAAGCACTACTGAAGTTAATTGAAACAGGAGTTAACAGGGTGCTCACTTCAGGGCAGCAGTCTTCAGCTGAAAGTGGTATTACACTGCTTTCAGAATTAAAAGCATTGGCCAATGGAGCCATTGGGATACTTCCCGGAGGGGGCGTTAATATTAGGAATGCAGCATTGTTTAAGGAAGTTGGTTTTTCAGAAATTCATGTGTCCGCTTCCGCTATTGAAGTGGTTAATGAATTGCCTAAGGTTCCTATGAACAATAACAGGTTATTTAATGAAACGATCACGTCTTATTCCAGTAAGCAAACTATCAAAGAGATTTTGAAAGCTATTCAGTAAAATAGTTACTTAACATGAAGGTATTATCCAAGCCCTCTTGTTTTACTGAATGATTTATCAATAGTTTTAAATCTTAACTATAAGTTAAATAAATAGTGGTTTTTAAGTTGTAATTTAGATTACCGCTATATTTGATAAAAAAAGGAAATGCTACGCTGGATAATTTTCATACTTATCTTCGGAATCATTGATATTTATGCTTACCAGGCATTTAAGACCGTATCAAAAAATCAGTGGTTAAATATTTTGTACTGGGCCGTGTCACTTTTAGTGATCGGCAATTTTGTTTATCGCTTATATGATCTAAATAGAGGGGATTTTGGAACAGCTCATGCCTATGCTTTTGGATTTTTAATTGCCTTGATCATTCCAAAAGTTATGCTTCTTATGATCATGTTCGCCGAGGATATTTTTAGAGTACCTCATGCCCTCTATAGATATTTTACTGAAGGAACGGTTGCTCAAGGAAGTTATATGCCTTCCAGAAGAACTTTTATTTCTAAAATAGCTTTGGGGATTGCAGCCATACCGTTTGCATCTATTCTTTATGGCATTTACAGGGGCAAATACAATTTTAAAGTACTAAAATACACCTTGCATTTTGAAGATCTGCCCAATGCTTTTGACGGTTACAGGCTTACTCAGATAAGTGATATTCATTCAGGAAGTTTCGATAACAAAGAGAAAGTTGATTATGCTATCGACTTAGTAAATGAGCAACAAAGTGATGTGATTTTGTTTACTGGAGATATGGTGAATAACAAGGCGGATGAGATGAAGTCTTACATTGATATTTTCAGTAAACTTAACGCGAAAGACGGCATGTATTCGGTGTTGGGAAATCACGATTATGGCGATTATGTGCGATGGGATTCCAAAGAGGCCAAGCATCAAAATTTAGAGGATTTAAAGTCCATTCAAAAGGAAATTGGTTTTGATTTGCTATTGAATGAACACCGATTTATTGAAAAGGATGGAACACGTATAGCTATTGTTGGTGTTGAAAATTGGGGAGCGGGAGGTTTTAAAAAAGCAGGCGATTTAAAAAAAGCGGCTTCCGGAATACAAAAAGATGATTTCAAAATATTGATGAGCCATGACCCGTCTCATTGGGAAAAAGAAGTGATTCAGGATGATTATCATTACCATTTGACATTGAGCGGACATACCCACGGCATGCAATTTGGTATTGAAATTCCCGGTTGGTTTAAGTGGAGCCCGGTAAAGTGGCGCTATAAGTATTGGGCAGGTATTTACGAAGAATTGGGACAATATATAAATGTGAACCGTGGTTTTGGGTATTTGGCATTTCCGGGGCGCGTTGGTATATGGCCAGAAATAACAGTGATTGAGCTTAAAAAAGGTCCTAAAACGGCATGATTAAATTAAGTATTTAAAATTGTGTTGTTTCACCCTTTTTTAATAAATTTAGACGTGCACAAACCTTCTTTTGTAACTGATTTTTAAGGAATTAGATAAATACAAAAAAAAATGTGTAGGTTTGTAGTACAGCATTTACCAATTAATACTAAAATAGTATGTCAAAATTTGGGGAACTCATAGATGTAGAAATTCCGGTGTTGTTAGAATTCTATACGGACTGGAATGACCAATCCACTGCGATGCATCTGGTTTTAAGAGATGTAGCTGCCGCTCTAGGCGATAAAGCTAAAGTTATTAAGATTGATGTTGATAAAAATGAAGAATTAGCAGATGCTTTACGCGTAAAATCACTTCCAACCTTGATTATTTATAAGGATGGTGAGATGAAGTGGCGACAAAGTGGGGAGCTGGATGCCAATACGCTTATTGGTATTATTCAGGAATATGTTTAGGGTATAGTCTTAAACGTATAACCTTGTTTGCTGAAATAATCTAAAACTTTTGGGAGCGCGTGCATCATGTTTTTGGATGCTTTTACACTATCATGGAACACAATAATGCTTCCCGGTCCGGCTTTTGAAATCACATTGTTTAAACAAGTTTCTTCACTGATGTTTTTATCCCAATCAAAGGACAATACATCCCACATCACAATGGTGTATCCTAATTTTATTAATTGTTTTCCCTGTTTGGGTGTGAGCTGTCCGTATGGTGGCCTAAAAAGTTTAGAGTTTAGAGTTAAAAGTTCAGAGTTATTGTTTGCTTTTAGGTCTCTATTAATGACTTTTAACTCATAACTCATAATTTGCTCTGCATCATAAATATTCTTCAGATAAGCTTTTGCTTTTGTTTTCCAGCCTTTAATATGATCCTGGGTATGGTTTCCTATACGATGTCCTTCCTTTAAAACATTTTGAAAAATGTCAGGATGCTTGTCAACATTATTGCCAATACAAAAGAACGTTGCTTTGGCATGAAATGGTTTCAAAGTGTTTAACACCCAGTCGGTGATTTCAGGTGTAGGCCCGTCATCAAACGTTAAGTAAATGGATTTATCCGCTGATGGGATGTCCCAAATGTAATTAGGGAATATCTTTTTGGCAACAACGGGTGTTTTTATAGGTGTCAAGGTCATGCCTTACTCTGCAGTATCATTAGCTTGCTCCGGATCTATACTATCCGATTGAGAAGGAATATCCTGGTCTGTAGGTGCTTCTTCAGATTCTTGATCACCATCACCATAGAAATGTTTGAACATTCTCAGGTAATCATTAAAAACATCCCCTTCAGCATTGGCTAATTCAATATCGTACTCAATCAGGACATCTATAAGCGCTTTATACCGTTGAATATCTGTATAGATCTCTTCAAAAGCGCGTTCTTGATTTCGCAGTTTTAAACTGCTGTAGTATTTTAAATTTTCCTGATATTTAACAGCCACGTCTTTAAACAATTGCTGGGCTTTCTCTTTGTTGCCAACTTCATAATAGGCACTTATATAAGGTTCTAAAAGGGTGTAATAGCCAAAATAATCAACAGGCATATTGGTCATAGCGATGTCTGCAATTTCTTCAGCCATGTCTGGTTTATCTTCGATTATTAATTGTTCAATTAACCTGGCTACATTACCTCTGTAAGTAATGGAATTCTTCCTGGTTTCAGGATCGTGGTAGATGTCCGAACTACCGCTGTTACCCCAATCCCAATTTTTAACCTGTTCATACATGAGGTCTGAATCGATACGCCCCATATCAAAAGGATTCGCTCTATTTACTTCAGTTTTAATTGGGACTAATTTGTAGCACATACCATCAAGCTGCAGGTAATCTTTCATCCAGATATAATCATCATCACCAAAGCTGCCACCGGTAAAATAGATAGGGCGCTTCCATTCGTTGTTAGCCACCACATCTAACATAAGCAACCTGTTTTTGTATATAGCCCCTTCGTTAATTTGAATATCAATATAAGGCACTATTTTATCGGCATCTTTTTCTTTTACAATACCATGTTTTAAAGCATTTTCTTTATTCACCGGAAGCCTTAAAAACTCGGTTGGCAAATATCTGAGATTAAGGTGTTGTGAAGGATATCTGCTTACGTCCTGATCTGTGAACTGTTCCAGGAAGAACTTTAATTTGGACTTTGGATTATTAGTAATAAAGTTTAAAGCTTGTTTTATCTCAATAGTGTCTTTTGCAATGGATTCTATTCTTACATAATCATTAGTACCGTGCTTGTAGTGCTCATGTGTTAATTGCGAAGGTATAGGATCACTTTCATAGGCTTTGCGCTTCATTTGGTCAATATACCAGTCGGTTTGAAATAAACTGGTATTTACAATACGTACATCGGTTCTATAGCCTTCAATTTCCTGGGCGTACCAAAGTGCAAATGTATCATTATCCCCAATGGTAAAGAGGATGGCATTTTCGGCACAGGAATCCAAATACTTTTTAGCCATGGACTGCGCAGTGTATTTGCCCGAGCGGTCATGGTCGTCCCAGTTGTTGGCCGCTAAAATTCCCGGAACCAATATTAAACAAACTATAGTGATTATTGGAGCTGCCAACTTTTTAGGAAGGTGGTTTTTTAGAGTATCGTAAATGGCATACACTCCAAACCCGATCCAAATCGCAAATACGTAAAACGACCCAACAACCGAGTAATCGCGTTCTCTTGGTTCAAACGGACGCACATTGGTGTAAACCTGAATAGCCAATCCTGTGAACAGGAAAAAGACTAACATGACCCAAAACAGTTTTTTGTCTTTATTGAATAAAAAGAAAAAACCAATAATTCCTAAAATAAGCGGTAATAAATAATAGGTGTTTCTGGCTTTGTTGTTTTTAACATCACTGGGTAAATTTTCCTGAGAATACCCCAAATGCCATTCGTCAAGGGGTTTGATACCGCTTAACCAGTTACCGTGATTATCATACTTGCCTTGGATGTCATCCTGCCTTCCGGCAAAATTCCACATAAAATAACGCCAGTACATATAGCCTAACTGGTATTCAAATAAATAAGCCAGGTTATCACCAAAGGAAGGTTTCTCTATATCAAAATAGGAGGAGCCGTATTGCCTTAAAAAGCTGTTGTAGCCTTCATAATCCACATTTCCCTCAAAAACTTCTTTTTTAAAATTACTGACTAAGGAACGTAATTCGTTTTGCATTTGATATTCCGGTTTCAGCTTAAAATCCAGAAACCCGCAGAACATCATATAATTTTCGGCATGTTCACCGCTCCACATACGCGGTAATATGGATGCGTGTTTCGAATTGTAATTTTGCCTGGCGTTCTTATAGTCGTTTACAATAACATATTCCCCTTTAGCTTCGTCTTTTTCATATTTGGGTTTGTCATCTTTATAAGGGTTGTTTTCGTCTAAAGCAGCGTATTGGTCCGTAAATAAAGGGCCATAGAACAGGTGGGTTTCAGGGTATTGTTCCAGGTTGTAATATGCCAGAAGTTCCCGCGCACTGGAAGGATTATTTTCATTAATGACCACATTGGCATTGGCTCGTATGGGGAGCATCAACCAGGTGGAAAACCCGATAATGATAAACGTTAAACATAGAATACCTGTGTTAAGGTGTGTGTATTTCTTTTGGCGTGTATATTTTAAAGCATAAAAAATAAGTGCCACTAACACCAATGCTGCAATAATAGAACCTGAATTAAAAGGCAATCCGATTGAGTTCACAAAAAAGATCTCGGAAACACTAAATATTTTAAGTATGTTAGGCGCTAACAGTTTAAATACAAATAGTAGGACGGCTACCGAAACCACATTGGCAATAATAAAATTCTTAACGGTAATGGTTTTGTAGTTTTTAAAGTAATAGATAAGTCCAATAGCTGGGATGGTTAAAAGTCCCATAAAGTGAACCCCAAACGATAAACCAATAACAAAAGCAATTAAAATAAGCCAACGGTTGCCGCGGGGTTTATCCATATCCTGCTCCCAGCGTAACCCCAACCAAAACAGGATAGACATTATTAAAGTAGCCATGGCATATACTTCGGTCTCAACAGCATTAAACCAAAAGGAGTCAGTAAACGTAAACGCTAAACTACCTACAAGACCGCTACCAAGGATGGCCATAGCTTTGGGTTGATCGCCTTCACCATTGCCAACCAGTTTTTTAAGCAAAAGAGTTATGGTCCAGAACATAAAAAGGATAGTGAACGCACTGGCAACTGCACTCATCATATTCATCATAAAACCAACTTGCGAAGGTTCTAAAGCAAACGTAGAGAAGAAGGCACCAAACATCTGGAAAAGGGGTGCTCCGGGCGGATGCCCGACCTGTAATTTAGCAGAAGTTAAAATATATTCTCCCGCATCCCAAAAACTCACTGTAGGTTCAACCGTTAAACTATAAGTGATTAGTGCTATTAAAAAAGAGAACCAGCCTAAAAGCGTATTCCATTTTTTAAAGTTTATAGTGGTCATAAAATTCTGTGTTTATTTGCTTTGGCGAATTTAACAATAAATATGACATGAGGCCTAAGTATTTGGTTTGTCTTAACATTATTCATTTTATTGAATTACATTGATTTGTAAAAAGTAAAAATATTAAGCTAGTGATAGGTCAAACTTTTTAAATAAACGTTAAGGTTTCAGAATTATTTTTTCTAAAAATGTTTGTACAGATAAAACTTTGTACTAAATTTGCACCCTCAATTATACAATGGCCTATGGTGTAACTGGCAACACGTCTGGTTTTGGTCCAGAAGAGTCTAGGTTCGAGCCCTAGTAGGCCAACAAGTAATTTTACAATCCCGATCTTAAAAAGAGGTCGGGATTTTTTTTGGGACAAGAATTTATAATAGGGCGAGAAGTTTATGCTGAGCTTGTTGAAGTATAGGCCAACAGTAATTTTAGAAGTCCTTGCAGTAAATGTGAGGACTTTTTTTATGCCATAAATGATATATGGAAGCTTTGCTCCTTTGCGAGCTTTGTTAAATCTTAAAAGTAATAACAGGCCGCTTAGCATGATTCACCAGGTCTTCGCTAATGCTGCTATTAAAGAAATGTGAAATGCCTTGTCTGCCATGAGTACTCATACCTATCAGATCGGCTTCAATAGATTGTGAGAAATTCATAATGCCTTTCTCAATGGTTTCGTCATTATAGATATGAATGGAGCAAAAGTTTGGCGTTACGGCATCCAGAAATCCTTGAATACGTTCTTTTGCTTCAACAGTAGTGACAAATTTATTCGCGGTAACTACCATAAGCAGGTGGACTTCAGTCTCAAAAAGTTCCGCAAATTTTAAGGCTTTTAAAAAAGGGACTTTAGACTCCTCTTTAAAGTCCGACGCAAAAACAAAATGGTCTACTTTAAAAGTTTTATGCTCTTTTTTAATAACCAGGACGGGCACTTCAGAGGTTCTAACTACCTTTTCGGTGTTGCTTCCAATTAAAAGCTCCTTAAACCCACTGATGCCATGAGATCCCATAATGACCAGGTCAATGTTATATTTGTCACAAGCTTTATAGATCCCTTTAAAAACGTCATGAAAATCTACCGTTTCATGAATAACCAGATCTTTTAAATAGTCTTTGTCCAATAAGGCTTCAAACTTTTTATGGGCCAATTTCATAAAGTAAACAGCCTCGGGTAAATCATTATAAGAGCTTAATGGATCGACTTTATGCAGTGGCATTTCTAACATGTGTAGCATATAAATTTCACAGTCATAAGTTCTTGCTAACTGGGCTGCTACTTTTAGGGCGTTTTCAGACTGTTCGGAGAAATCCGTGGGGACCAATATTTTTTTCATATCAAAGGTGGGTGATGGTGGTACCTAAATTTATGAATTAATACTTTAAAAATCAATAAAAATGTATATATTTGCAGCGTTGTAAGGCAAAACTAAGGCAATGAGGGGACGGAAAGTCCCCTCTTTTTATACTGAAAAATGTTTAAAACTACGGTTGAAAATTTACTGGAGGCTGCTTTAAAAGACAGGCCGGATTTGTTTCTTATAGATTTTTCCATCCAGGGAGATAATCAGATTAAAGTAGTTATTGATGGTGATAACGGGGTTTTGGTAGAGGATTGTATCTTTATCAGCAGGGCTATAGAGCACAATCTGGACAGGGAAGCACAAGACTTTTCTTTAGATGTCATGTCTGCCGGAGCTACCTCGCCGTTGGTTCATAAGCGCCAGTATAAAAAGAACTTAAATAGAACGCTTAAAGTAAAAACGGAAGCTGAGAAAATGGAAGGCACGCTTTCAAATGCTACAGATGACGGGATTACTTTACAGTGGAAAGTTAGAGAGCCCAAACCGGTTGGCAAGGGCAAAGTAACTGTAACAAAAGAAGCGGATATCGCTTATAAAGATATTGTAGAAGCAAAAGTTATGATTAAATTTTAATTCAGTAAGAGTTATGGAAAATGTCGCGTTAATTGAATCTTTTTCAGAATTCAAAGACGATAAGCTAATTGACAGAGTTACGTTAATGGCCATTTTAGAAGATGTGTTTAGAAGCGCCTTAAAAAAGAAATATGGCGATGATGATAATTTTGATATTATTGTAAATCCGGATAAAGGGGATTTAGAGATTTGGAGAAACAGAATTGTAGTGGCTGATGGTGAGGTTGAAGATGAAAACCAGGAAATTTCATTATCTGAAGCAAGAAAGATTGAGCCGGATTTTGAAGTAGGCGAAGACGTATCGGAAGAAGTAAGGTTAGTGGATTTAGGAAGACGAGCCATTTTAGCATTGCGCCAGAACCTTATTTCTAAAATTCATGAGCATGACAATACCATCATCTACAAGCAATTTAAAGATTTAGTAGGCGAGATTTATACGGCAGAGGTACACCATATTCGTCACCGCGCAGTTATTTTATTAGATGATGAAGGTAACGAAATTGTATTGCCAAAAGATAAACAGATCCCTTCGGATTTCTTTAGAAAAGGAGACAATGTAAGAGGTGTTATAGATACGGTAGAACTTAAAGGAGCTAAACCTACTATTTTGATGTCCAGAAGCTCTCCTGTATTTTTAGAGAAATTATTTGAACAGGAAATACCGGAAGTTTTTGATGGGTTGATTACCATTAAAAACGTGGTAAGGATCCCGGGAGAAAAAGCAAAAGTAGCTGTAGATTCTTATGATGACAGAATTGATCCGGTGGGAGCTTGTGTGGGTATGAAAGGGTCAAGAATTCACGGTATCGTTCGTGAATTAGGAAACGAAAATATTGATGTAATTAATTACACAAACAATTTACAATTATATATTACCAGGGCTTTAAGTCCGGCACGAGTGACATCCATTAAAATTGATGAAGAAAACAAACGTGCCGAGGTTATTTTAAAACCGGAAGAAGTAAGTAAAGCTATTGGTAGAGGAGGTCATAATATTCGTTTGGCAGGTCAATTAACCGGTTATGAAATTGATGTGTTTAGAGAAGGTGCTGAAGAAGATGTGGAATTAAGCGAATTCTCTGATGAAATAGAAGAGTGGATCATCCAGGAATTTAAAAAGGCCGGTTTAGATACCGCTAAAAGTGTGCTGGAGCAAGATGTAGACGATTTAGTGAAACGAACTGACCTTGAAGAAGAAACAATTAACGATGTTGTTAGGATTCTGAGAGAGGAGTTTGAAGAATAATGCCTGTTTGATGCTGATTTTAAACTAAAATGTACAAGCATATTAGCTTAAAATTATGGTTGAAGTGGTATATCACATATATTTGAGTATTTTAAAGGCAATTTATGGCTGAAACAATAAGATTAAATAAAGTATTACGCGAGCTTAATATCTCTTTAGATCGTGCCGTGGAATTTTTAGATTCCAAAGGTATTGAGATTGAGAAGCGCCCGACTACAAAAATTTCTGAAGAAGTTTATGCGATTCTTTCAGATGAGTTTGAAACGGATGCCAGTAAGAAAGTAGCGTCTAAAGAAGTTAGTGAAGCAAAGCAGAAAGAGAAAGATTTGTTGCGCGAGCAGCGCGAGCGTGAACTTGAAGCAAAACAACAGGAAACAGCCAAAAAGGAAGAAGTGGTTAAAGCCACCGGAACACTTTCCGGACCTAAAACAGTTGGCAAAATAGACCTTTCGCCTAAAAAGCAGGAAGTTAAAAAAGAGGAGCCGGCCAAAAAAGAGCCGGTAAAGGAAGAAAAACCGAAAGTAGAAAAACCTGCTCCTGCAGCTAAGGTTGAAAAAAAGCCGGTAGCTAAGAAAGAAGCGCCTGAAAAGAAAGCAGAGACGCCGGAAGAAGTGGTTATTCCGGAAGAGAAGGTTAAAACACAATACCAAAAACTTACAGGGCCTAAAATTGCCGGAGATAAAATTGACTTATCTAAGTTCAATAAGCCAAAGAAAAAGAAAGAAGAGAAAAAGCCCGAGGCCAAAGAGGGCGATGCAGCTAACAAAAAGAAACGTCGCAGGATCAGTAAAGTTGGCGGGCCACAGCCAGGAAACAATAACAGAGGAGGCAGAGGAAATGATCGTTTCAAAGGAAAGCAGGGTGGTGGAAGACGTAATATTGTTAAAGAGGAACCCAGCGAGGAAGATGTAAAGAAACAAGTAAGAGAAACTCTTGAGAAACTTCAGGGTAAATCTTCTAAAGGTAAAGGTGCTAAATATCGTAGAGAAAAAAGAGAGCAGCATAGAGACCAAACCGAGAAGAGTTTAGAACAGGCAGAAGCTGAAAGTAAAATACTAAAAGTAACAGAGTTTGTTACAGCCAGTGAAGTTGCTACCATGATGGATGTTGGCGTTACCGAAATCATCTCGGCTTGTATGTCCTTAGGAATGATGGTAACTATGAATCAGCGTTTAGATGCTGAAACCCTATCCATTGTTGCTGAAGAATTTGGTTACCAGGTAGAATTTGTTACTGCCGATATTGAAGAAGCTATTGAAGTTGTTGAAGATAAAGAAGAAGACTTAACACCCAGAGCGCCTATTGTAACTGTTATGGGTCACGTAGACCATGGTAAAACGTCGTTACTGGATTACATACGTAAAGAAAATGTAATTGCTGGTGAATCAGGAGGTATTACACAGCATATTGGTGCTTACGGTGTAGCGTTGGAAGACGGTCAGAAGATAGCTTTCTTAGATACACCGGGTCACGAAGCGTTTACCGCCATGCGTGCGCGTGGTGCCCAGGTAACAGATTTGGCTATTATTGTAATTGCGGCGGATGATGATATCATGCCTCAAACCAAAGAGGCTATTTCACATGCACAAGCGGCAGGGGTGCCTATCGTATTTGCAATTAATAAGATAGATAGACCCGAAGCAAATCCAGATAAGATTAAAGAAGGCTTAGCCAATATGAACTTATTGGTTGAAGATTGGGGCGGTAAAGTACAATCGCACGATATTTCTGCTAAAAACGGTACCGGAGTGAATGAGTTACTTGAAAAGGTATTATTAGAAGCAGAGTTACTGGAGTTAAAAGCTAATGCCAAGAAACCGGCTGTAGGAACTGTTGTGGAAGCATTCCTCGATAAAGGCCGTGGTTATGTGTCAACCATTTTAGTACAGGCGGGAACATTGAAAGTTGGTGATTACGTATTGGCAGGCCAGCACAGTGGTAAGGTGAAAGCCATGCATGATGAAAGAGGTAAAGATGTAAAAGAAGCCGGGCCTTCAACACCGGTATCAATTTTAGGTTTAGACGGTGCACCACAGGCAGGCGATAAGTTCAATGTGTTTGAAGATGAGCGTGAAGCAAAATCCATTGCGACAAAACGTGCGCAGTTACAACGTGAGCAATCCGTTAGGACACAACGTCATATTACACTTGATGAGATTGGAAGACGTATTGCATTAGGCGACTTTAAAGAGCTTAACATCATTCTTAAAGGGGATGTGGATGGTTCTGTTGAAGCCTTAACCGATTCGTTCCAAAAACTATCTACTGAAGAGATTCAGGTTAACATTTTACATAAAGGGGTTGGAGCCATTACCGAAAGTGATGTGTTATTAGCTTCGGCATCTGACGCTATTATTATTGGGTTTAATGTACGTCCAATGGGGAATGCACGTCAGATAGCAGATAAGGAAGAGATCGATATTAGAACATACTCAATTATTTATGACGCTATCAACGACTTAAAAGATGCCATGGAAGGGATGTTGTCGCCGGAGTTTAAAGAAGAAGTTACCGGTACAGCAGAGATCAGGCAAACGTTCAAGATCTCTAAAGTCGGAACCATTGCAGGTTGTATGGTTACTAACGGTAAGATATTCAGAAATTCCGGAGTAAGACTTATCAGGGAAGGTGTTGTAATATTTACAGGTGAATTGGCCACGTTGAAACGCTTTAAAGACGATGTTAAGGAGGTATCAAAAGGATACGATTGCGGTATGCAGGTGAAGAATTACAACGATATTAAAGAAGGTGATATTATTGAAGCCTTCCAGGAAGTAGCCGTTAAGAAAACGTTGAAGTAATTTACATTAAATTTTGTCACCTTGAACTTGCCTGTGCTGAACCTGTTTCAGTATTTCAAGGTCTCATAAAAGTATTAATTTTAATGTTCTGAGATACTGAAACGAGTTCAGTATGACAAAAAAAGTTATATAAAAAAAGCGAACCATTTGGTTCGCTTTTTTTATATCATCTTGAGTATTGGCTTCTAAATGAGATGTGGGAGATAATTAGATTTAAACAGGTTTTACATCAAATAGTTTTACACTTCCCTTAATCCCTCCTTTACTTCGACTAAGCTCAGCACAAGGTTAGGAGGGAAACTGTTGCTTAAAAAATATAGGGTATGAGTTTCCCCTCTAGAAAGCTACCGCGTACCACATCCTTAGTAGGCCGACGTAGAACTAAGTAGCTCACTTAACCTGCGTCATAGCTCCATGCCATGCGTTCCAATCATAAATTTCTCAATTTGCCAAAATAATTGAGATAAAACCCCTCTTTCTTCCGATTTTAAGAAAATCGAAATTCATTCTCCCCTTAAAATTTAAGGTGAGAGCTAAAGAAAGGGTGGTTTGAACCGCTAAGACAATAATACCGGAATAGCCGGCTCCTCCCTTATTTTTAAGGGAGGCGGATCCTGATGGAAATCGGGATTAGGAGGGTTAAATTAATCTAAATATACCCGTGGGCACAGCTAGTTCGAGTAAGAGGGGAGTAAGGGGTGTGTTTAAATTTATAAAATCAAAGGTAACTACCTTAGCTCTGTTGATGAGTTAACGGAAAATGGAAAGCTTTTTGGGAATAAGTGTAATCACCAGTTTTCATCACAGAATGCTCGCAAGACTGGCATCAGCGAAGTCTCTCTTTCTTCACCCATTCTTCTCCTTCTTCGGTTTAAAAATAAACGCACTTGGGAATTTTCGTTTAATTCTTTTTAAAGCTCTGTCGGCTTCCAGGCGCGTTCTGAAATTACCGGCCCAAATTTTAAAATTGGGCGATTCATATTCTATCCTGGAACGCCAATCGCTAAAAGTTTCGTGGAACTCTTTTTGAGCAGCATAAGCACCGGACCGGTTGCCGTTGTAAATTTGGATTTTATATCGGTCTGAACTGTTTTCGGTTTTATTAAGTTGTTTTTTTACGTTTAATAGCCTGGTAATGTCCTGGTCCTGATTGATGTCAACCTGCCCTTGTTGCCCAAAGCTATTTGCAGTAAACATCAATAAACAAAGGGTGGTTACGATTTTAAATTTTAAACTCAAATGTTCCATTTTTAATGATTTCTACAAATGTATACGATATTAACTAAACTATGGTTCTTTTTATTATTTAGAATCTCTCTAAATTAACAATTAACAACTCTCTAACATTTCTAAAATCGACTTTAAGTATTACTTTTGCGTGAGATTTTAGAAGTATGATATTTGTCATGTTTTAATGAAAAAATCATACCAAAGATTAGAAGTTAATTTAACCAATAATATGAAACAGGTGATTCACCGCAGATTAGGCGAAAACATTCTTCGTTTTGGCCTAGTTATTTTATTAGCGTTTACAACCTCGCTTTCCGCTCAAGACGGAGACCCAGCAAAAGGAAAATCATTATTTAATACCAATTGTGCCGCTTGTCATCACTTAGATAAGAAAATGACGGGGCCTGCGTTACGTCACGTTGAACAGCGTTTAGCTGATGATAAAGGACTTGACAGGGATTGGATCTATGCCTGGATTCGAAACAGTCCGGCGATGATTAAGTCTGGTGACGCTTATGCAAATGAGGTATTCAATGAATATGGTGGTGCAGCAATGACACCGTTCCCTCAGTTATCTGATGAAGATTTAAATAATATTTTGGCCTATACTGCTCAGGAAAAACCTGCTCCGGCAACTCCGGGGCCAGAGACTGCAGGTGGAGGTCAAGCAACTACTGCTTCAGGAGGTATTTCAAACGAACTTATCTTAGGTGCTTTAGCTATCCTATTCGTGTTGTTAGCTGCCGGTCTGTATTTGGTAAACAAAACATTACGCCGTTTTGCTGCTGCCCAGGATATAGATCTACCGGAAGTAACCGATAGAAAACCACTGTGGAAAGTGTTTGTAGAAAACCAATTCTTAATGTTGGTAACGGCTATCTTCTTCTTATTGGCCAGTGCTTATTTTGCGTTTGGTTATTTCATGCAGATTGGTATAGATCAGGGATATCAACCGGTACAGCCTATTCATTTCTCACATAAGATACATGCCGGAGATAATAGTATAGATTGTAAATACTGTCACTCTTCTGCTAGAGTTAGTAAAACCTCCGGTATTCCGTCATTAAACGTTTGTATGAACTGTCATAAGACAATTTCTGAAGTCGCTCCTGAGACTCAAGCTGAAGGTGTTGCAATTGGGCAAGATTACAACGCTGAGATTCAAGAGCTTTATGTTGCCGTTGGATGGAGCGATGCAGACCAAAGATATACAGGGGAGTCTAAACCGGTAAAATGGGTTAGAATTCACAACTTACCGGACTTCGTTTACTTTAACCACGCTCAGCACGTATCTGTTGGTGGTCAGGAGTGTCAAACCTGTCACGGACCTGTAGAGGAAATGGAAGTATTATATCAACATGCGCCATTAACCATGGGTTGGTGTGTTGAGTGTCACAGAACTACTAATGTGAATGTTGCCGATAACGCTTACTACGAGAAAATTCATGAAGAATTATCCAAGAAGTACGGTGTAGAGCAATTAACAGTTGCCGAAATGGGCGGACTGGAATGTGGTAAGTGTCATTATTAATAATTAAAGTAACGGTTTTAGTTTTTAGGGAAACCATTAACTAATAACCATCAACTAATAACTAGTAAAAATATGTCATCAAACAAGAAATACTGGAAAAGTGTTGAAGAGCTAAACGATAGTTCTATTGTTGAGACGCTAAAACAAAACGAGTTTGTAGAAGAAATTCCTGTAGATGAATTTTTAGGAGATAAAGATACATTAGAGACCAGTTCTACAACACGTCGCGATTTCTTAAAATATGTTGGGTTTAGTACAGCAGCAGCTTCATTGGCAGCTTGTGAAGGGCCGGTAAAAAAATCGATTCCTTACGTAGTACAACCTGAAGAAATTATTCCCGGTGTTGCCAATTATTACGCAACAACTATTGCTGATGGATTTGATTTCGCAAGTGTTTTAGTAAAAACTCGTGAAGGTCGTCCAATTAAAATTGAAAATAATGCTTTAGCAACTACGCATGGTAGTGCCAATGCCAGAGTGAATGCTTCGGTTTTAGGATTGTATGACAGTTTAAGAATTCAAAGTCCAAAGAAAGGTGGCGCATCTGCTTCCTGGGATGATTTAGATGCTGAAGTTGTTTCAGAATTAACTAAGGCAGCCGGTTCGGGTAAAGACATTGTGTTGTTAACACAAACATTTGCCAGTCCGTCAACAAGCAAGTTGATTTCAGAATTCAAAGAAAAATATGGTAATGTACGTCATGTAGTGTATGATGCAGTGTCTGAATCTGCCGCACTGGACGCTTATCAGGCTAAATACGGAGAGCGTGGACTAGCAAATTACGATTTCTCCAAAGCCATGACTGTTGTATCGGTGGGAGCTGATTTCTTAGGCGATTGGCAAGGTGGCGGATTTGATTCGGGATATGCCAAAAACAGAATTCCGGATCATGGAAAAATGTCACGTCATATTCAGTTTGAATCTAATATGTCGTTAACCGGTGCTAACGCTGATAAACGTGTGCCATTAACACCTGGTCAACAAAAATTGGCCTTAGCTAAACTACATAGCTTGGTAGTTGGAGGCGGTTACTCCGGAGGAAGCTTACCGGAAAACGTTGAAGATGCGGTTCAAAAAGCAGCGTCTCAACTTAAAAAAGCAGGAAGCAAAGGGGTTGTGGTTACAGGTATTCAGGACGTAAATGCGCAAACCGTTGCACTTGAGATCAACGAAGCTTTAGGAAGTAAAGCGTTTGATCCAAAGACACCTATAAAAACAAGACAGGGTAACGATAAAGATGTTGCTGCTTTAGTATCTGATCTGAAAGCTGGTAACATTGGTGTGCTTATTATGAGTGGTGTAAATCCTGTTTACACCTTACCAAATGCAGCTGATTTTGCTGAAGGTTTAAAGAATACATTCTCTGTGGCTTTCTCAATGAAAGCCGATGAGACATCGTCATTAGTAACATATATAGCTGCAGCGCCTCATTATTTAGAGTCCTGGGGTGATGTGGAAATCAAAAAAGGACACTATGCCTTAACACAGCCGGCTATTCGTCCGTTGTTCAGTACAAGACAATTCCAGGAAGCTTTATTAAAGTGGACCGAAAATGAGGAGTCTTACTTAGATTATATTAAAGATAGTTGGGGAACCGGTATTTTAAGTGGCGGGTCATTCAACAAAGCGTTACACGATGGTGTATTTGTTGGAACCATTGCTACGGAAACAGAAGATACCACAGCTGACAGCACTGAGGAAGCTGAGGCTCCTGCAGGAAACGCAGCCAGTACTTTAGCAGCATCTGTAAAATCTACTGATGGTTTAGAATTGACTTTATATACTAAAGTGGGTATGGGTGATGGTCAACAAGCCAATAACCCATGGTTGCAAGAATTCCCGGATCCTATTACAAGAGCGTCCTGGGATAACTATTTAACCGTTTCAAAAGCGGATGCTGAGGCTTTAGGTTTAATAAATGAGCATGAAGCTACAGGTGCCTTAAACGGTAGTTATGCTAATATAACTGTAAACGGAACGACCATTACAGCACCGGTGATCATTCAACCGGGGCAAGCAAAAGGGTCTGTAGGTTTGTCATTTGGTTATGGTAGAACCGCAGGTCTTAAAGAAGAATTGCAAACAGGGGTGAATGCCTTTGCATTATATAATAACTTTAACAATGTCCAAAGTGTTACTGTAGAAGCCGCTTCGGGAATGCACGAATTTGCTTGTGTGCAGTTACACAATACCCTGATGGGACGTGGTGACATTCTTAAAGAAACTACTTTAGAAGTATTTAATACGAAGGATAAAAAGTATTGGAATGCTATTCCAACGGTGTCGTTAAATCACGAGCCTGTTCCTGTTGATTCTCCGGAAGTAGATCTTTGGGATGAATTTGATCGTTCTATCGGACATCACTTTAACCTGTCTATCGATTTAAATGCCTGTACGGGATGTGGCGCTTGTGTGATTGCTTGTCATGCTGAAAATAACGTTCCTGTTGTAGGTAAGGAAGAAGTACGTAGATCACGTGATATGCATTGGTTACGTATCGATAGATATTATTCTTCTGAGGAATCTTTTGCAGGCGATAATGAAAAGAAAGAGAATATTGCAGGTTTAGGAAGTTCTTTAAGCGAATTCAACGAAATGGAATCTCCGGCTGATAATCCGCAGGTGTCTTTCCAACCGGTTATGTGTCAGCATTGTAACCATGCACCTTGTGAAACGGTTTGTCCGGTAGCGGCAACATCACATGGTCGTCAGGGGCAAAACCATATGGCTTATAACCGTTGTGTAGGTACCAGATATTGTGCAAACAACTGTCCTTATAAAGTACGTCGTTTCAACTGGTTCTTATATGCCAGCAATGATGAGTTCGATTATCATATGAATGATGATTTAGGACGTATGGTATTGAATCCGGATGTGGTGGTACGTTCTCGTGGTGTGATGGAAAAATGTTCTATGTGTATCCAGATGACACAGAAGACCATTTTAGATGCTAAACGTGACGGGCGCGCTGTTAAAGACGGTGAGCTTCAAACAGCATGTTCTGCAGCATGTAGCAGTGCCGCTATGACGTTTGGAGATATCAATGATAAGGAAAGTAAAGTTGCAAAACTTAAAGAAGATAACCGTATGTATCACTTGTTAGAGCACGTGGGAACAAAACCAAACGTGATGTATCAAACCAAAGTGAGAAATACAACAGAAGCATAAACTAAGTAAAAAGTTAAATGTTAAAAGTAGAACAACTTTAAACGTTTAAACAGATAAACATTTAAACAACAAAATATGGCGTCTCATTACGAAGCACCTATTAGAAGACCTTTAGTTACAGGAGATAAATCATACCACGACGTGACTGTGGATGTAGCAAAACCTGTAGAAGGAAAAGCAAATAAACAATGGTGGATTGTTTTTGGCATTTCATTGGCCGCTTTTCTTTGGGGAATTGGATGTATCATTTATACCATATCTACGGGTATTGGAACCTGGGGTTTAAATAAAACCGTAGGTTGGGCCTGGGATATCACCAACTTTGTTTGGTGGGTAGGTATTGGTCACGCAGGAACGCTTATTTCTGCAGTACTTTTATTATTCCGTCAAAAATGGAGAATGGCCATTAACCGTTCTGCAGAGGCCATGACTATTTTCTCGGTAGTTCAGGCCGGATTATTCCCTATCATTCACATGGGACGTCCATGGTTAGGGTATTGGGTATTACCAATTCCGAACCAATTCGGATCCCTTTGGGTGAACTTTAACTCACCATTACTTTGGGACGTATTCGCCATCTCAACCTATTTGTCGGTATCATTAGTATTCTGGTGGACAGGATTATTACCTGATTTCGCAATGATCAGAGATAGAGCGGTAAAACCTTTTCAAAAGAAGATATATTCATTATTGTCTTTCGGATGGTCCGGTAGAGCTAAAGATTGGCAACGTTTTGAGGAAGTGTCTTTGGTACTTGCCGGTTTGGCAACACCATTAGTACTTTCTGTACATACTATTGTATCGTTTGACTTCGCAACGTCGGTGATCCCGGGTTGGCATACCACCATTTTCCCGCCTTACTTCGTTGCCGGTGCGGTATTCTCAGGATTCGCCATGGTAAACACACTTCTTATCATCATGCGTAAAGTGTGTAACCTGGAGGATTATATCACGGTACAGCACATCGAGTTAATGAACATCATTATCATGATTACCGGTTCTATTGTAGGTGTAGCCTATATCACGGAGTTATTCATAGCTTGGTATTCCGGTGTGGAGTATGAGCAGTATGCCTTCTTAAACAGGGCCACAGGACCTTACTGGTGGGCCTATTGGGCGATGATGACCTGTAACGTATTCTCGCCGCAGTTTATGTGGTTCAAGAAATTAAGAACCAGTATCATGTTCTCGTTCTTTATCTCTATTGTAGTAAATATAGGGATGTGGTTTGAGCGTTTTGTAATCATCGTAACCTCGTTGCACAGGGATTACTTACCATCGTCATGGACCATGTTCTCGCCAACCTTTGTTGATATAGGAATATTTATAGGAACTATAGGATTCTTCTTTGTGTTATTCCTATTGTACTCAAGAACATTCCCTGTAATTGCACAGGCTGAGGTTAAGACCATTTTAAAATCTTCTGGAGAAAAGTATAAGAAACTAAGAGAAGCTGGTGAGAGTTTAGTAGGAGCAGGAGTAGATGCCAGAACTTCAGGAGCTAGTAATAAAGAAACAAAAAACGACAAGTAGCATATGGAAGCTTCAAAAGTAATTCACGCTATTTATAACGACGATGATGTGTTAATGTCTGCTGTTAAAAAAGTAAAGGCAGAAAAACATCATATAGAAGAAATATACACACCGTTTCCGGTGCACGGCCTGGACAAAGTTATGGGATTAGAGCCAACACGTATCGCTATTACAGCATTTATGTACGGTTTGGTTGGTTTAACTGTAGCTATTACCATGATGAATTTTATCATGATTAAAGACTGGCCTCAAGATATTGGTGGTAAACCAAGTTTTAGTTACCTGGAAAACATGCCGGCGTTCGTGCCAATTATGTTTGAGTTAACGGTATTTTTTGCAGCGCATTTAATGGTGATCACATTTTATTTACGCAGTAGAATGTGGCCATTTAAAAAAGCTGAAAACCCGGATCCAAGAACCACTGATGATCATTTTTTAATGGAAATAGCAGTTCATGGAAACGAAAGTGAGTTAGAGGGCTTGCTTAAAGAAACCGGTGCTGTAGAAATTAATTTAGTAGATAAAGAAGCGCATTAATAAATTATTATGAAGAGCTTAATTAAAATATTTGCAATAGCAATCGTTTTTATAGCGGTATCATGTAAAAAAGATACGGCTCCTAACTATCAATTCTTCCCGCAGATGTATGAATCTGAAGGCTATGAAACTTATGGTGAAGCGGCCTTCCCTAACGGTATTGAAGCTCAGTTACCGGTTGAAGGAACTATTTCCAGGGGACATATTCCTTTTGATATTGAAAATACCATTGAAGGGTATGAGTTGGCTAAAGCAACTTTAAC
This sequence comes from Seonamhaeicola sp., assembly GCF_028281565.1. Classification (GTDB taxonomy): domain Bacteria; phylum Bacteroidota; class Bacteroidia; order Flavobacteriales; family Flavobacteriaceae; genus Seonamhaeicola. Next base: position 157,074 of record NZ_JANQJQ010000018.1, on the reverse strand, counting down.
AAGTCCGTTGGATTCTACTAAAGTGGATTTAGTACAGGGTAAAGAACTTTATGATATTTACTGTGGTATTTGTCATGGTACAAAAGGTGACGGACAAGGTAATTTGGTAAAACGCGAAAAGATACTTGGTATCCCAAGTTATGATGATGCCGGTAGAGCAATCACAGCAGGAAGTATTTATCACACTATTTATTACGGGAAAAACAGTATGGGATCTTATGCTAATCAGTTGGAAGAAGAAGAGCGTTGGCAGGTGGTTTCATACGTGTTAAAGTTAAAAGCAGATTTAGAAAAGTAAGAAGATAAGATTATATAGATATGTATACATTTTCAAAAAAATTAAAGACATTTTCTATCATTCTAATGATTTTAGGGTTGTTAGGTGTTGCATATGGTTTTATTAACGCAGGCAGCTATGATACTCCGGAAAAGGTAGAAGCGCTTTTAGCTGAAGAAGCGCATCATGGCGGACATGGAGATCATGGAAACGGGCATGCCGAAGAAGCTTCTCATGATACGCATGCAGAAGCATCACATGATGCTCACGGAGCACATGGCGATGAGGCACATGCCGGCGATGCACATGCAAAACACATTGAGCATGTTCAACATCAAATTCATAACAGACCCTGGGCAGCATTATATGTTGCGGCATTTTTCTTTATGATGATCGCTTTGGGAGTTTTAGCATTTTATGCCATTCAAATTGCTTCACAGGCAGGATGGTCTCCGGTACTTTTTAGAGTCATGGAAGGTATTACTGCTTATCTTTTACCTGGTGCAGTAATTGTTCTAATTATTGCCATTGCATCCGGAACAATCGGACATTACAATTTATTTATTTGGATGGATCCGGAAGTGGTAGAACATGATAAACTAATTAAAGGTAAATCAGGATTTTTGAATCTACCATGGTTTATAGTTAGAGGCGTAATATTTATTGCTGGATGGTCATTATACCGTCATTTTTCACGTAAATTCTCAATTGCCCAAGACACTGCCGAAGACAATAAAAACTTTAAAAAGTCATTCCGTATTGCAGCTGGATTTTTAGTGTTCTTTATTTATACGGAATCCATGATGTCCTGGGATTGGATCATGAGTGTAGATCCACACTGGTTCTCAACCTTATTTGGATGGTATGTATTTGCCAGTATGTTTGTAAGTGGAATTACAGTAATAGCTTTAATTTCATTATACCTGAAATCCAGAGGGTATTTGGATTTTGTAAATGAAAATCACTTGCATGATGTGGCTAAATACATGTTTGCATTTAGTATTTTCTGGACCTACTTATGGTTCTCACAGTTCATGCTTATCTGGTATTCGAATATACCGGAAGAGGTGACTTACTTTATAGCAAGATTCAACGATTATAAATTACCATTCTTAGGTATGGTAGTCTTAAACTTTGTGTTCCCGATTTTAATGTTAATGAATGCCGATTACAAACGTGTTCCATGGTTTGTGGTGATGACCGGATTAGTAATCCTTTTAGGGCATTACATTGATATCTTTAACATGATCATGCCGGCTACGGTTGGTGACAGATGGTCTGTGGGGATTCCTGAGATAAGCTCAATTTTATTATTCGCCGGCTTATTCATTTTTGTAGTGTTTACCGCTTTAACAAAAGCACCATTACTAGTTAAAAGATATCCTTTCAAAAAGGAAAGTGAAGAATTTCATTATTAATTAAAGAATAAATAAAGACGAACAATACCAATGACTGCTTTATTAACAATTATAGTTTTAGTATTTATTTTAATTGCCATCTGGCAAATGGTCAAGATATTCGATTTGGCACAAGCTAAGAATGGCAATGATATACCTGGAGTTGCCACAGATAAAGATAATACCTTAAACGGCTATTTAATGATGGGCTTTTTAGCGTTCATCTATGTGATAACTATTATATGCTGTGTAAAATGGGGTGATTTACCATTGATGTCAAACTCGGCATCGGAACACGGGCCAACAATTGACAATCTGATGATTGTCTCTATGGTTATTATCTTTTTTGTTCAGACGGTGACTCAATTTTTATTACACTATTTCGCATTTAAATATAAAGGTGAAAAAGGAAAACAAGCACTGTTTTTTGCCGATAACAATAAGTTGGAAGCTATCTGGACTATTATTCCGGTAATTGTTTTAGCAGGTTTAATCATCTACGGATTAAATACCTGGATCAACATTATGGGCGTTGATGAGAGTGATGATCCTTTAGTAGTTGAATTATATGCGCAACAGTTTAACTGGAAAGCCCGTTATGCTGGGGCAGATAATACGTTGGGTAAAGCTAATGTTCGTTTGATTGATATAGACCGTGCCAACATTTTAGGGTTGGATGAGTCAGACCCGAATGCACAAGATGATATCATTACAACAGAGTTACACTTACCGGTGGGCAAACCGGTATTATTTAAAATGCGCTCACAAGACGTATTACACTCTGCTTACATGCCTCACTTTAGAGCTCAAATGAACTGTGTGCCTGGTATGATAACGCAGTTTGGGTTTACACCAACCAAGACTACGGCTGAAATGAGGGATACTCAGCAAATGAAGGATAAAGTTGCCAACATCAATAAAATTAGAGTTGAAAACAGTAAGAAATTAGTAGCCAAAGGTGAAGATGCTTTAGAGCGTTACGAATTTGACTATGTATTGATCTGTAATAAGATTTGTGGAAAATCACACTACAACATGCAAATGAAAATTGTAGTGGAAACACAAGAAGAATACGACGCTTGGATTAAAGAGCAAAAGGAATTCAAAAACTCTCTAATTAACTAATAAAAAAAGAAAAAACGATATAAGATTATGTCAGCACACGCAGATACTCACGCTCACGACGACCACGGACATCATCATAAAGAAACGTTTGTAACTAAATATATATTTAGTCAGGACCATAAAATGATTGCCAAGCAGTACCTGATCACCGGTACTATTATGGGTGTTATTGGAGTAATAATGTCCTTATTGTTCCGTATGCAAATTGCATGGCCGGAAGAACCTAATGTGATTTTTGAAGCGTTATTAGGAAAATGGGCACCGGATGGTGTTATGGATGCCGATATTTATTTGGCATTGGTAACCATCCACGGTACTATTATGGTATTCTTTGTATTAACAGCCGGTCTGAGTGGTACGTTCAGTAACCTTTTAATACCGTTACAGATTGGAGCACGCGATATGGCTTCAGGATTTCTGAACATGGTATCTTACTGGTTGTTCTTCCTATCCAGTGTGGTGATGGTAATATCCTTATTCGTACAGGCAGGTCCAGCAGCTGCCGGTTGGACTATCTATCCGCCGTTAAGTGCGTTACCAATGGCACAAGGTGGTTCCGGTGCCGGTATGACCTTGTGGTTAGTATCTATGGCAATCTTTATTGCATCCTCACTTTTAGGATCGTTAAACTACATTGTGACAGTAATAAACCTTAGAACAAAAGGGATGTCTATGACCAGATTACCTTTAACTATTTGGGCGTTCTTTATCACTGCTGTTATTGGGGTTATTTCGTTTCCGGTATTATTATCTGCAGCCTTATTATTAATAATGGATAGAAGTTTTGGTACATCATTCTTCTTATCAGATATATTTATTCAAGGTGAAGTATTACATTATCAGGGTGGTTCACCGGTATTATTTGAGCACCTGTTCTGGTTCTTAGGACATCCGGAGGTATATATTGTGATCTTACCGGCGATGGGCTTGGTATCCGAAATTATGGCAACCAATTCGCGTAAACCGATTTTTGGGTATCGTGCCATGATTGCTTCTATTTTAGCCATTGCATTCTTATCAACAATAGTATGGGGTCACCATATGTTCGTTTCGGGAATGAATCCGTTCTTAGGATCTGTATTTACGTTTACCACCTTATTAATTGCAATTCCATCTGCGGTGAAGGCATTCAACTGGATAACGACGATTTGGAAAGGGAACCTCCAGATGAACCCGGCCATGTTATTCTCTATCGGGTTTGTATCTACATTCATCACCGGAGGTCTAACCGGAATTATTCTTGGAGACAGTGCTTTGGATATTAACGTACACGATACTTACTTTGTAGTGGCTCACTTCCACCTGGTAATGGGTATCTCTGCTTTATATGGTATGTTTGCAGGTATTTACCACTGGTATCCGAAAATGTACGGTAGAATGCTTAATAAGAATTTAGGATATATTCATTTCTGGGTAACCGCTGTTTGTGCCTATGGCGTTTTCTTCCCAATGCACTTTATTGGTATGGCAGGTTTACCACGTAGATATTATACAAACAGTAACTTCCCGTTATTTGATGATGTGGCCAATGTAAATGTTATCATTACCATTTTTGCCTTAATTGGGGGGGCGGTTCAAATAGTATATTTATATAACTTCTTTATTAGTATCTTCTACGGAAAGAAAACAGTACAAAATCCATGGCGTTCCACTACTTTGGAGTGGACGGCTCCAATAAAGCACATTCATGGAAACTGGGAAGGCGAGATCCCTCATGTACACCGTTGGTCTTATGATTATAGTAAACCGGGACATGATGATGATTTTGTACCTCAGCACATTCCGTTAAAAGACGGCGAAGAGGAACTTCAGCATTAGGAAAGAGATTCTTATCATACATACTTAAAACTCACCTTTAAAACGGTGAGTTTTATCGTTTAAAAGCATTTTTTTTCGATAAAATGCAAAAAAAATTAAAAAATATCGTTGAAATACAAAAAAATCAGTTAAATTGCAACGTCTAATTAGATTGTAAGATTAATTCCATATTAAAGAAAGAATAATTTTCAGCCTGATTTAGAAAGCTATTAATACATGATTTTAATATTTCAAACATGATAACAAAATCCTCGCTTAGGAATGTATTTAGAAAGGCATCCTATATTTTGGTATTGCTCTGGACATCGTACGCAAGTTTCGGGCAATGTCCTACAATTACAGACCCCAACCCAACAATTTGCGACGCATCTGGTTATACCTTTTCAGATTTAAGTGCAGACTATGCCACTGATAATGGTAACGGTATTGTTTGGTATAATGCTGCTACCGGAGGTAGTCCTTTTAATCCAAATCAACTTGTTGATGAAGGCACCTACTATGCAGATGACAATTCCGGAACCTGCGGTTCAAGAGCATCTATAGTTATTGATTTTCAGGTGAACCCTTCAAATCAAAATTTGGATCAGATCTACTGTAGTAATGAAAATGCTACCATTCAAACTTATATAGATGATGTATTGCAATCAAGTATCCCACCAGGCGGATCTGTTGAGATCTATTATGATTTTAGTTTAACAAATCAAGCCAATACTACGGATGCCCTGGCCGGTGGAGCAGCCAATTATTACATCGTATTTGTTGATAATGGCAGCTGTAAAAGTCAATTGGAAATAGGTCAAATAGGAGTATTTGCGGCACCACAGGATCCTACGCCAGCCAGTAACCAGGAATTTTGTTCAGATTCAAACCCTTTGGTTGGTAATTTAGACCCTGGGACAACGGCTACAAATTATAATTGGTACGAAGATCTTGATGCTTTTGGAGAACCAATACCTCCGGCTTTATCGCCTTTAGCACCACTGGTTGACGGACAAACATATTATGTACAAATAGACGATATTTTTTGTGTTAGTAACCCGGCAGCGGTTACAGTAACCATTGATATTCCGGTTGATCCGGGAACACCGGGAACTTTAGAGTATTGTGATAGTAGTTTACCGGCCGGTGACTTTAATTTATTCGATGAACTGGGAGGTACGCCAGATACAACCGGAGCTTGGTCCGGCCCGTTAGCAACTTCAAACGGACATTTGGGAACCGTTAATATCTCAACATTAACAACACCCGGAAATTATACATTTACTTATACCGTACCCAGCACAGGAGTTTGTCCTGACGGAGTTTCAACAGTCGTTATAACAGTTCATGAAACATTATCATCAGGAATACCATCAGGATTAAACCCGGCAACCTATTGCGAGTCTCAATTACCGGGTTCCTTCGATTTATTTACACTTATAGAAAACTACGATTCCAATGGACAATGGACGCAAGGGACTTTAAGTACAGACCCGGTAGTTACAAGCCCCATAGATTTAAGTGGTTTTACAGCGGGGACTTATAATTTTACTTATACTCAAAATTTAGCACCTAACCCTTGTCCGGAAGAATCTACAACGGTTCAGGTTGTTGTGCTTTCAGATCCAAATGCAGGAAATGCTGTTAATCAAACATTTTGTGAAAATGACCTGGCAGCGAATTCACCATTCGATCTATTTAATGCCCTGGACGGGTCTCAGGACCATAATAGCGGAACCTTGACAGATGCAACGAGCACAACAGTTTCCAATCCAATAGATATAACCGGTTTTACGGTAGCAGGAAGTCCTTATACGTTTAACTATACTATTGATAACGGATCATGTTCAGATACAGAGTCGATCACTATTACTGTTGAACCGGCTCCGGAATCAGGGGCACCGGTTGCAACCTTCCCGGAATACTGTGAAGGGACAGCGCCTTCCGGTTATGATCTATTTGATTTATTAGTAGGAGAGGATCAAACAGGAACATGGCATATAGGAACAGATAATTCCGGAGCCACTATTTCAAATCCGGTAGATTTATCAGGGTATACTTCGGGAACCTATAGTTTTACTTATGATGTTGACGCTATAGGAAGTTGTGACGATGTCTTGGTTACGGTTTCAGTAACCATTAACCCATTACCCAATACAGGAACTCCAACAGCAGCTGTTTTCTGTGAAAATGATTTAGCAGCGAATTCACCGCTTGACTTATTAGGACAACTATCAGGAGAAGATGCCGGCGGCGCCTGGACAGATGATAATACAACAGGGGCTTTAACAGGAAGCAATGTTGATTTAACAGTTCTAGCCATTGGCTCGTACAGTTTTACATATAGTATCACAGATACAAACGGCTGTACAAACAGTTCAACAGTGGTAGTTACCGTTGAAGACGCACCGGAGTCCGGAAATGCCTTAGCCCCGTTTGAAGTTTGTGAAGAAAATGTAGGAACAAATTCTCCATTCGATCTGTTTACACTTTTAGATGGTACGCAAGACACCAACGGGATCTGGTATATCGGGTCGGATACTTCGGGAGCAGTTGCTACCAATCCTATTGACATTTCAGCTTTAACTGATGGAACCTATAATTATACCTATTCAGTACCGGATATTGGAAGTTGTTCAGATGTTGATGTAACCGTTCAAATTGTCGTATGGCCAAGGCCGGAAACAGGAACCCCAACACCGGCTACATTTTGTGAAAATGATTTAGTGGCAAATTCGCCTTTAGATCTATTCGGGCAGCTATCAGGAGAAGATGCCGGAGGCGCCTGGACAGATGATAATACAACAGGGGCTTTAACAGGAAGTAATGTTGATTTAACAGTATTAGCCATTGGTTCATACAGTTTTACCTATAGCATCACTGATGTTAACGGCTGTACAAACAGTTCAACAGTAGTGGTTACCGTTGAAGATGCACCGGAATCCGGAACACCAAATACGCCGGTTGCCTTTTGCTTAGGAGAAATAACACCTGCACAAACCTATGATCTGTTCGATCTGTTAACAGGAGAAGACCAATCGGGTGTTTGGAATGATGATGATGCTTCCGGAGCATTAAGTGGTAACACAGTAACACTTGACGGTTTAGCCCAGGGCACCTATAATTTTACTTATGACGTTAATGCTATTGGGTCTTGTGATGATGTTAATGTGACCGTAAGCATTATTATTAATGATACACCGGCACCAGCTGCTACATCTCCCCAGGAGTTTTGTGATACGGCAACGGTGGCTGATTTGGTGGCCACGGGGAATACAATCCAATGGTATGATGTTACAACCGGAGGTACTCCACTGGCAGACACGACTGCTTTGGTTGATGGGCAAACCTATTATGCCACGCAAACAGATGCAACAACCGGATGTGAATCATCAGCAAGGACAGCAGTAGTTGTTACAATTTATCAATCACCTGATGCCGGAAATCCGAATACAACCTCAATTCTGGCATGTAATGATAACAATAGTATAGATTTGGATACCGGTTTAGACGGTACTCAGGATACAGGCGGAACCTGGATAGATGATGACGGCACAGGAGCTTTAACAGGAAATATTTTTGATGCTACGGCTGTTTCAGCAGGAACGTATCAATTTACCTATTTAATAACAGCTTCTGCACCATGTGTTGACGATAGTACAACAATAACAGTAACTATTGATGAGCCTTTAAACGCAGGAACAAATAATACTTTAGACGTCTGTAGTAATGACGGAACCACAGATCTGTTTACACTTATTGGAAGTGCAGATACCGGAGGAACCTGGTCTCCTGCCTTAAATAGTGGTACAGGTGTTTTCGATCCTTTAATTGATGCTCCAGGAACTTATACATACACCTTAACTAATGGTTGTGGTACGTTTAGCAGTGAAGTGGATGTCACGGTAACCTTAGCACCCTTCGCAGGGTCGGATGCACCTGCAACAATTTGTATAATTGACGGCATTACAGACCTATTCCCACTTTTAGGAAGCGGCGCTCAAGGCGGAGGTATATGGTCACCCGCATTAGCCAGTGGTACGGGAGAGTTTGATCCTACGGTTGACACTGCAGGTGTTTACACCTATACAGTAGCAGCAACATCACCTTGTGCTTCAGATGCCTCAGCAAGTATTACAGTTACCATTGAGGACACACCTACACCAACAGTAACTAATGGTGCACCTCAATTCTGTTTGGCTGACAATCCAACAGTTTCAGATTTAGATGCCTTAATTAGTTCCAGCGGAACCATTACCTGGTATGAAGATGCTGCTTTAACTACGGCTGCAAATGCCACAGATACTTTAGTTGATGGGGAAGATTATTATGCAACCCAAACTAACAATTCTGGCTGCGAGTCTTCAACCAGTGTGCCGGTTACGGTAACCGTAAATGATGCTCCTACACCAACACTGGTTTCTGCAAACCAGGAACTATGTATCAATGATGGCCCTACTATTAGTGAACTAACCTCTAATATCGATTTTGATCCATCATCTTATAGCGTAGCCTGGTACGATAGTGATGTAGGTGGATCGGTCATCTCCGAAAGTAGTTCACTCGATAACGGAGCTACATATTATGCCGTTTTAATCGATTTGGTTACCGGATGTGAAAGTAATGTACGATTACCCGTAACTCCGGATTTAACATCCTGTGGTGATTTGATTATTCCGGATGGATTTTCACCCAATGGCGATGGGGTGAACGACACCTTTGATGTGGATAATCTAAACATTTTATATCCAAATTTCGCCATGGAGATCTATAACAGAAACGGGAATGTAGTTTACAAAGGAAATGCCAACACCCCTCGATTTAACGGAAGGTCTAACCAATCCGGAACATTAGGTCGTGGCGATTTACCCGTTGGTGTTTACTTCTACATATTCTATTATAACGATGGCGAACATAAACCGGAACAAGGACGCTTATACTTAAGCAGATAATTTATAACAAAGTAAAATTTAAGACAATGAAACATTTAAATATATATCATAAAATAGCTGCTTTGTTAAGTATCATAGTATTGTCCTTTCAAAGTCATGCGCAACAAGACCCGCAATTCACTCAATATATGTATAATATGAGTGTAATAAATCCTGCCTATGCTATCGCAGACGAAGGTATTTTAAACCTTGGTGGGCTTTACAGAACACAATGGGTAGGTTTAGAAGGCGCTCCGAAAACAGGAACCTTTTTTGCACACACACCGATAAATGATAAAATTGAGATGGGCATCTCTTTTACAAACGATAATATTGGTGATGTGGTAAACGAAAATAATGTATTTGCAGATTTTGCCTATGTATTGCCGGTAGGTATTGAAAGTAAAATATCCTTAGGCTTAAAAGCCGGATTCACTTTTTTCGATACGACCTTTGATGGTTTTGTGTTGCAATCCGGTAATACAACCACCGATGTGGCTTTTAATGAAAACGTGAGTAAAGCATTTCCTAATTTAGGAATCGGTGCTTTCTTTTTTACCGATACTTATTATTTAGGATTATCTGCCCCCAATATGTTAACAACAAAACATATTGAAACAGAGAATGGTGTCAGAGCCACAGGCGTTCAAAGTGTACATTATTTCCTTACGGGAGGTTATGTTTTTGATATTGACCAGAACTTAAAATTTAAACCTGCCTTTATGGCAAGAGGCGTAAGTGGTGCACCGCCGGCTCTGGATATTACAGCAAATGTTTTAATTAATGAAAAACTGGAAGCTGGTTTAGGCTACCGTTTAGGTGACGCCATTAGCGGATTGGTTAATTTTAGAATCAGCCCCGATTTACGCATTGGTTATGCCTATGATTTTACAACCTCTAATTTGGGGGATTTTAATTCAGGGTCTCATGAGATCTTCATTTTGTTTGATGTGGATTTATTCGGACTTAAAGGCGGTTATGACCGTTCACCAAGATTCTTCTAAACATTTAATAATAGGAAAATGAAAAAACAAATATACATACTTGCAAGCCTTTTATTAGTTAGCGGAATAGCTTTGGCCCAAAAAGGAAATACGAAACGAGCTAATAAGCTTTTTGAAATGCGTGCTTATACACAAGCAGCGGAATTGTACGAAACCAAAGAGCGTAACCAGGAGGTGCTTCAAAACTTAGCGGATAGTTATTACTATAATACAAGCCTTCAAAAAGCGATTAAAACCTATAGGGAGTTGTTTGTAGAATATGGCGATTCTATTGATATTGAATACCATTTTCGATATGCACAAGCCCTAAAAGGCGTTAAAAACTATAAAGAAGCAGATAAACACCTAAGCAGATATTATAATAAACCTGTAAACACGCTGGCGTTTATCAAAACCACAGAAAAAACCACGCCTCACAATTTTGAATTAAAACAAATTGAAAATGAAGGTTCGAGCAGTGACTTTGGTTTGACTTTTTATGGAAACAACAAAGTGGCTTTTGCTTCCGCAAGAAATACCGAAAATCCGTCCTATTCATGGAATGAGTTACCCTATTTAGACCTATACAGCGCTACACTTACAGATGGTAATGCGCTAAAGGATGTCGAGCCATTTTCCGATGCGATTAATACGGATTCGCATGAAAGTAATGCCGTTTTTACCAAAGATAGCAAAACCATGTACTTTAACAGGACCAATACAACGCGAAAGAAAACAGATGAAGACCGTATAGCGCATATCAAAATTTATAAAGCGGAACTGGTAGACGGACAATGGACGAATGTTACGGCATTGCCATTTACATCAAATAGTTACAGCACAGAACATCCGGCTTTAAGTAAAGATGAAAAAACACTTTATTTTGCCAGTGATATGCCTGGAACCTATGGGAGTTTTGATATTTACAAAGTAGCCATCAATGAAGATGGAACTTACGGGGAGCCGGAAAATTTAGGTGACACGGTAAACACAAAACACAGAGAACAATTTCCGTTTATAAGCGAATTTAATGTCTTGTATTTTTCGTCAATTGGCCACCAGGGGTACGGCGGTTTAGATGTATTTAGAAGCAATATGGTAAACGGCAGTTTTGATAGACCGGTTAATTTAGGACCTACCATAAACAGTCATTTAGACGACTTTGCTTATGTTATTAGAGAAAAAGATAATAGGGGTTATGTATCGTCAAACCGAACAGGATATGATAGACTATTTGGTTTTGCCAGGGAAGAAAACCCGTTGACAAAGTACCAGGTTGAGGGCATTGTACAAGACTTAAACAGTAAAGCATTATTAGCAGGATCTTTAGTAACGCTATTTGATGAATCAGACACTGTAATACAAGACACTATAGTTGGTGATGATGCGTATTATATTTTCAAAATAGAACCTAACAAAAAGTACAAAGTTCGCGGAACGCGAAAAGCCTATATTCCCCAGGATGTTGAATTCTCCACAGATAGTAAAGGGAAAGTACAACATAATATTTACCTCAGCTTAGAGTCTTTTGCCGATGCCGAAGAACGTATAAAGGAAACTGAAAAAGGCGATGTACAAGTGAAATTAGATAAGATATATTTCGATTTTGATAAGTCTCATATTCGGGAAGATGCCGCGGTTACCCTAAATGTGTTAGTAGATTTAATGAAGAAATATCCATCTATGGAAGTTGAGGTTTCAGCACATACGGATGCTCGCGGACCGGACCAATACAATTTAGACTTGTCTAAGCGCAGAGCGGCTTCCACTTTAGAGTACCTGGTAAGCCAGGGCATTGACAGAAACCGCTTAAAAAGTATCGGTTATGGCGAAATGCAACCACTTAACAAATGTGTTAAAGAAGGCATTTGCGATGATTCCGAATATGATATAAACAGACGTTGCGAGTTCACTATTTTGAATTAGTTATAGTATACCAACCAAATACCTAGTATTTATTTAAAGGTCCCTTCCAGTTTGGAAGGGACTTTTTTGTGTATATTTAAGATGTAACGAATTCTCCCAAAGGTCGTCTAATCATTGTTTTAACTAACTAAAACCACTTCAATGAATAAACTAACTATCACCAATTTATCGAAAACATACCCCAATGGCGTTAAAGCTTTAGTAGATGTAAGTATTGAAATTGAAAACGGGATATTTGGACTACTAGGCCCAAATGGTGCGGGAAAATCTTCTTTAATGCGCACCATTGCTACTTTACAGGAAGCCGATTCCGGGTCAGCAACTTTAGGAGACATAGACATCATTAACCAACCCGCAGAATTACGTAAAGTATTAGGGTACCTGCCTCAGGAATTTGGTGTGTATCCCAGAATTACCGCAAAACAACTGTTGGATCATATGGCGATATTAAAGGGTATCACCAGAAAGTCTCACCGAAAAGATATGGTCAATTACCTATTAAATAAGGTTAATTTATATGAACAGCGAAACAAAAGTGTCAAGAGTTTTTCCGGTGGGATGAAACAACGTGTTGGAATTGCACAAGCCTTAATTGGGGCCCCCAGGTTAATTATTGTGGATGAGCCTACAGCCGGATTAGACCCGAGTGAAAGGAATAGGTTTTACAACTTATTGGCAGATGTTGGTAAAGATGTTATTGTCATTCTGTCTACGCATATAGTGGATGACGTTAGAGAATTATGCACCAAAATGGCCATTATGAATTTGGGTGAAATAGTCTATCAGGGATCACCACAAAATGCTATTCAGGAATTAAACGGTAGAGTATATAGAAAATTGGTTGAACGAAAAGAATTGGAAATGTATGCCCAAAACTACAATATCATTTCCAATAAGATGTCCGGAGGAAAACCTCTGATCCATGTGTTAAGCGAGTCACATCCGGAACATGGATTTGAACCGGTAACACCTAATTTGGAGGATGTTTTCTTTTCAAGGATTAATACATCCAATAGCCTCGTTTAACCAATAATTTCCATCATGTTTAAAACATTCTTTTTTTCAGAATTAAAATATACGTTAAGGCAGCCCATGGTGTATATCTTCCTGGGTGTCATAAGTATATTAGTGTTTTTTGCGATTGTTAGCGATAATGTTAGAATAGGAGGGGCCGTTGGTAACATTTATAAAAATGCACCGTATATTATTACAATTTACGTTAATGTACTTACCATTTTTGGATTGATCATTGCCACGGCATTTTTCAATAATGCGGCCTTAAGGGATTTTAAGAACAATTTTAATGAAATAATTTTTAGTACGCCGTTAAGTAAGTTAGGGTACTTTTTTGGTAAATTTTTCGGGGCATTGATCGTGGCTACAGTGCCATTACTGGGGGTTTACGTTGGTGTTTTAGTAGGATCGGCTATGGCACCGGCTTTTGGCTGGGTGGATGCGGAACGATTTGGTGATTTTTATTTGGCAACCTTTGTAAACAATTACCTCGTATTTGTTTTGCCAAACATGTTCTTTGTTGGCGCTATTATTTATGCCATTGCCAATAAATGGCGTAGTACGGTCATTTCATTCGCCGGCACCTTAATTATCATTGTGGCCTATATCATCTCGGGAACTTTAATGTCTGATGTAGATAATGAAACCCTGGCAGCACTTACCGATATTTTTGGAAACAGAACGTACTCAATTCATACGCAGTATTACACACCAATAGAAAAGAATACGCTTAGCCCTGCGTTTGAAGGTCTGATTTTATGGAACCGGGTTATTTGGATTGCTGTTGGCGCTTTGATTTTGTTATTGGCATATTTTGGCTTCTCATTTAAAGAGAAGAACAAAAAGGTAAAAGCCCAAAAAGTTGAGACAAAAGAAAATGAAGCTGTTTTTTCATTCCCCGAACTTCAATTTCAATTCGATAAAAAAACAAATTGGCTTCAGTTTAAAAGCTTTTTTTACGTTAACTTTTTAAGTATAGTTAAAAGTGTAACATTTAAGATATTATTCATTTTTAGTGCTATTATCCTGATCTCCAACCTGGTTGGAGGGTTTGAATATTATGGCCTCCAATCCTACCCGTTAACCTACAAGCTCATAGATTTAATAAATGATGCTTCGGGGATTTTTGTAGTAATCACCCTGGTGTTTTTTAGCGGTGAATTGATTTGGCGTGACAGAGATCATAAAATCAACGAGGTAATTGATGCTACGCCGCATCAGTCCCTTATTTCGTTATCTGCCAAAGCACTGTCCTTAGTTGGAGTTACAACAATTCTACATGTATTTTTTGTGTTCTGTGGGATTATTTATCAGTTACTAAACGGTTATACCAGGATAGAATTAGATATCTATTTTCTGGATTTCATTTACTCTAACCTGATACTTTATGTTATTTGGAGTGGTGTTATGATCATGATCCAGGTGGTATCCAGCAACAAATACATTGGATATTTCATTTCAATAGCTGTTATTTTTATTTGGGAGATCGTTTTAGCCATTTTAGACATCCAAAGCAATATGGTTGAAATAGGCGCAGGGCCTTCATTGATGTATTCGGATATGAATGCATTTGGTCCGGGACTCAAAAGTGCCATGTGGTTTAATTTGTATTGGAGCCTTTTTGCCATTATTTGTTTACTGATTGCCGGAGCTCTATGGAATAGAGGCGTTGTAACTTCTTTAAAGGAAAAGATGTTAACTGCTAAAAAAGAAGTGCCAAAAAGCTATAAAATTTTAACATTGGTCTTTACTATTGCCTGGGGAGCAGTTGCAGGCTATGTGTACTATAACACACAGGTTTTAAATAGTTACAGAACATCTGAGGAGCAGGAAGTGCTTTTTGCCGACTTTGAAAAGAAATACAAGAGATACGAAAATGTAAATCACCCTAAAATAACCGATGCTAAATATTTTATAGATATTTTTCCTTACAAGAGAGATGTGTTAGTAAAATCTAAATTGCAATTGACTAACGAGACCAATGAGCCCATAGATTCCCTTCATTTTGTGATAGATGAACGCTGGGAACCGGAGATTAAAATACCGAATTCCGATTTAGTTGTAGAAGATGAAGAATTTGGATATTTAATTTATAAACTGAATACATCATTGCAGCCGGAAAGTACTATTGAGATAGAGATCAACACCCAATATATTACCAAGGGTTTTGAAAACGGTAGAGGAAGTACTGGGATTGTCAACAACGGGACGTTTCTGAATAATTTTGAAATTTTACCAAGCCTGGGTTACGATTCCAATGTTGAGTTAAGTGATAAAAACACCCGCAGAAAATATGGTTTAAAACCGAAGGACCGAATGCCGGAACTGGAAGAAAATTGTTCCGAAAGTTGTATGGCCAATTATTTGTCAGACGGGCGTTCAGATTACATAAGTGTAGAAACCGTTATTTCCACAACAAAAGACCAAATTGCCATTGCACCGGGATCGTTGCAGAAACAATGGGAAGAAAACGGCAGGAATTATTATCACTACAGATCAGATCACCCGTCACAAAACTTTTATTCCTTTATTTCGGCTAAATACGAGGTAGCAAAACGCAAATGGAACGGTATTGATATTGAAGTATATCACGATGAAAAACATCCCTGGAATGTGGATATGATGTTGGATGCTGTAGAGCGCTCTTTAAAATATTACACAGAAAATTTCGGCCCGTATTATCATAAACAATGCAGGATTGTAGAGTTTCCGCGTTATGCCTCTTTTGCACAGGCATTTCCAGGAACTATGCCATACTCGGAAGCCATTGGTTTTATAATCAACCTGGAAGATGAAAAAGACAACAATGTGGTAGATGCCGTCATTGCACATGAAATGGCACACCAATGGTGGGCACACCAGGTAGTTGGTGCCAATATGCAGGGAAGTACTTTAATGAGTGAAAGTTTTTCAGAGTATTCGGCACTGATGACCATGAAAAGCATATCAAAAACACCTATGAAGATGCGGGAGTTTCTCAAGTATGATCACGACCGCTATTTAAGAGGCAGAAGTAGTGAAGTTGATATAGAGTTGCCATTATACAAAGTAGAAAACCAAGGGCACATTCATTACGGAAAAGGAAGTGTTATTCTATATGCCCTTCAGGATTATATAGGCGAGGAAAAGGTGAATACAGCTATGCGGGAATTTCTGAATGAATACAAATACCAAGCACCGCCTTACCCAACATCGTTAGATTTCCTGAGGTATTTGGAACCACAGGTTCCGGACTCTTTAAACTACTTAATTAAAGATTGGTTTAAAGAGATCACACTATATGATAATAGAATGAAAGCAGCTAAATATACTAAACTGAGTAATGGGAAGTATCAGGTGTCTATGGATATAGAATCGTATAAGATCAAAGCGGATTCTATCGGGAATGAAACCAAAGTAGATATAAATGACTGGGTTGATATTGGCGTATTTTCAGATGCCGATGAAGAACATCTGTTGTATGAAGAACGTGTAAAAATCAATAAACCTAAAATAACTTTCACGTTTGAAGTGGATTCAATACCAAGAAAAGCCGCTATAGACCCAAGACGCCTCTTAATTGACAGGGTTTATGATGATAACATAAAAACCATATCTTCCGAATAATATCAAAAGGCCTTTCTGTTTCGGAAAGGCTTTTTCTTTATATTTGCTTGTATAGAATTTTTTGTCATTCTGAACGTAGTGAAGAATCTCTTATGAACGAAAACCTAAACCCATCCAGCGAAAACTATTCTCCTGAAGAATTAGACGTAGAAAAAAAGTTAAGGCCCTTAGCTTTTGATGATTTTACAGGTCAGGATCAGGTACTGGAAAACCTTCAGGTGTTTGTTCAGGCAGCCAATCTGCGTAGCGAAGCCTTAGACCATACCTTGTTTCATGGCCCACCGGGATTAGGAAAAACTACCCTGGCACATATTCTGGCCAATGAATTAAGTGTAGGTATAAAGGTTACATCAGGACCGGTATTAGATAAACCCGGAGACTTGGCAGGGTTACTTACTAACTTAGAAGAGCGTGATGTATTGTTTATTGATGAGATCCATCGGTTAAGTCCCATTGTGGAGGAGTATTTGTATTCTGCCATGGAGGATTATAAGATCGACATCATGATTGAGTCTGGTCCCAATGCCCGCACGGTTCAAATTAATTTAAATCCTTTTACACTTGTTGGAGCAACTACACGCTCGGGGTTATTAACCTCGCCAATGCGTGCGCGTTTTGGCATTCAAAGCAGGTTGGAATATTATAAAACCGATTTATTGACTACCATCATCCAGCGTAGTGCTTCTATTTTAGATGTGCCAATTTCCATGGAAGCAGCTATTGAAATTGCAGGACGAAGCAGGGGAACACCTCGCATTGCCAACGCCTTGTTGCGTCGTGTACGTGATTTTGCCCAAATAAAAGGGAATGGGAACATTGATATTAAAATAGCAAAATTCGCACTGGAAGCATTGAATGTTGATGCACACGGATTAGACGATATGGATAACAAAATATTATCGACCATTATAGATAAATTCAAAGGAGGCCCTGTTGGTATCACTACGATTGCCACAGCTGTCAGTGAAAGCCCTGAGACCATTGAAGAGGTTTACGAGCCTTTTTTAATCCAACAAGGCTTTATTATGCGCACACCACGCGGACGTGAAGTTACAGAATTGGCTTATAAACATTTGGGTAAAATAAAAGGCAATATTCAGGGTGGCTTGTTTTGACCTATTCCTTATGTCAGGCTGAGCGCAGTCGAAGCCCAATTATAATATCAATATGTATATCTACTACATTTATATACTCAAGTGTTCTGACGAGTCTTTTTATGTTGGAATAACCAACGATTTAAGCAAAAGGATTGAAGAACATCAGGCAGGTTATAAAAAAGACGCGTATACTTTTAAGCGAAGACCTTTATCCTTAGAGTTTTATCAGGAATTTAATGATGTACTTCAGGCAATTTATTTTGAAAAGAAAATTAAGGGTTGGACTCGAGCTAAGAAACAAGCTTTAATAAATGGTGATTACGATATGCTTAAAATACTGTCAGAATGCAGAAATGCTACACACTATAAATATAATAGCTAAATTAGCACTTCGACTGCGCTCAGTGTGACATCGTTACATATTTCAATTTTGGCTTGGTCTCATAATCATGACTTCAAAAACTAAACATACCCAACTTATCAAAACCGAAGCAAAGCGCCTCGGTTTTTTATCATGTGGTATAAGTAAAGCGGAATTTTTAGAAGCAGAAGCACCGCGATTGGAAACTTGGTTAAACCAAAACATGCATGGGGAGATGCGTTATATGGAAAACCATTTTGATAAACGATTAGATCCCACAAAACTGGTAGAAGGTTCAAAAAGTGTGATTTCCTTATTACTAAATTATTATCCTCAGGAAGAACAAAATAGTAACAGCTATAAGATTTCCAAATATGCCTTCGGAACCGATTATCATTTTGTGATAAAAGACAAATTAAAATCACTGTTACAATTTATCCGGGAAGAAATTGGCGAGGTGAACGGACGCGCCTTTGTAGACTCCGCTCCAGTGCTTGATAAAGCCTGGGCAGCAAAAAGCGGACTGGGATGGATAGGCAAGCATAGCAATTTATTAACCCAACAAGTGGGATCATTTTACTTTGTAGCTGAATTGATTGTGGATTTGGAATTAGATTATGATGCCCCAACAACCGATCATTGTGGTAGCTGTACGGCTTGTATAGAGGCTTGCCCAACACAAGCCATAGTAGAACCTTATGTAGTTGACGGCAGTAAATGTATTTCCTATTTTACCATTGAGTTAAAAGATAACATTCCTGCTGAATACAAAGGCCAATTTGACGATTGGATGTTTGGCTGTGATGTCTGCCAGGATGTATGCCCATGGAATCGGTTTTCAAAACCGCATAAGGAACCTTTGTTCAATCCACATCCGGAATTATTATCCATGTCAAAAAAAGACTGGGAAGAAATTACCGAAGAAACGTTTCGCAAAGTATTTAAGAAATCGGCCGTAAAGCGTACCAAGTTTAGCGGCTTAAAAAGGAATATTGATTTTGTAAAAGATTAGCTGTTATCGTTTTCAGGATTATTATATTTGAAGTTTGAAAGAACTTCTTTAAGTTTCTGCTTAAAGAGTTCATATAAAACTGTCATTCTCGTGTTTGTACCAAACTCTCAGACTAAGCTTGCCTGTGCAGAGCTTTGTCGAAGTATCGAAGTCTGGGTTCAGTAAAGGCGAGAATAAAAAAAGATAATCCATTATGAGCGAAGAAAGTAAAAGACGAGAAGCCCTTATATATCATGCAAAACCCAGACCCGGGAAAATCAAGGTAGTTCCAACTAAAAAATATGCCAGTCAAAGAGACTTGTCATTAGCGTATTCACCCGGAGTTGCCGCGCCATGCCTGGAAATTGAAAAAGACAAGGACCAGGCTTATCGCTATACCTCAAAAGGAAATTTAGTAGCTGTAATTTCCAATGGTACGGCAGTTTTAGGCTTGGGAAATATTGGTCCGGAAGCTTCAAAACCGGTTATGGAAGGGAAAGGCCTTTTGTTCAAGATCTTTGCCGGTATAGATGTGTTTGATATTGAGGTGGATACGGAAAATGTGGATGCCTTTATTGAAACGGTCAAGAATATCGCACCAACTTTCGGAGGGATCAACCTTGAAGATATTAAGGCTCCCGAAGCTTTTGAAATAGAAAGACGCTTAAAAGAAGAGCTGGATATTCCGGTGATGCATGATGATCAACATGGAACAGCAATTATTTCGGCGGCCGCCTTATTAAATGCTATAGAACTTACTAAGAGAAAGATTGACAAGACTAAAATTGTGATCAGTGGCGCCGGAGCAGCGGCCATTTCATGTTCCAGGCTATATCGGGCCTGTGGTGCAAAAAAGGAAAATATGGTTATGCTTGACAGTAAGGGTGTTATTAGAAAAGACCGAGAAAACCTTACCGCCGAAAAAGCCGAATTTGCCACACATAGAAAAATAGACACCCTTGAAGAAGCCATGAAGGGTGCCGATGTGTTTATCGGTTTGTCGTTGGCGAATATAGTAAGTCCGGACATGCTGTTAGCTATGGCCAAAAACCCTATTGTGTTCGCTATGGCTAATCCGGATCCGGAGATCAATTATGATCTGGCGGTTGCTACCCGAAAGGATATTATCATGGCCACCGGTAGAAGTGACCATCCTAATCAGGTGAATAATGTCCTGGGGTTTCCATTTATTTTTAGAGGCGCTTTAGATGTTAGGGCCACCAAGATCAACGAAGAAATGAAAATGGCAGCGGTTAAAGCATTGGCAAGATTAGCAAAAGAACCGGTGCCTGAACAGGTAAATATTGCTTATGGTGAAACCAGATTGACATTTGGAAAAGAGTATATCATACCAAAACCTTTTGATCCAAGATTAATAGCCGAAGTGCCGCCGGCAGTAGCAAAAGCAGCTATTGATAGCGGTGTGGCTAAAAAGTCTATTAAAGACTGGGAAAAATATAAAGATGCTTTACTTCAGCGCCTGGGTTCTGATAACAAACTGGTAAGGTTATTGCTTAACAGGGCAAGACTTAACCCAAAGCGTGTGGTGTTTGCGGAAGCAGATCAGTTAGATGTGTTAAAAGCAGCTCAAATTGCTCATGAAGAAGGTATTGCAAAACCTATTTTGCTGGGAAGAACAGAAACTATAAAGGAACTTATGGCTTCCATTGAATTTGATGCTGATATTCCTATTATTGACCCTAAAACCGAAGAAGAAAACCCAAGAAAAAACAGGTATGCCAAGGTGTATTGGGACCAACGCAGGCGTAGAGGTGTTACTTATTATTCCGCACAGCGACTCATGCGTGAGCGTAATTACTTTGCTGCTATGATGGTAGATCAGGGGGAGGCAGATGCATTAATTTCGGGATACTCACGTAGTTATCCAACCGTTGTTAAACCTATGTTAGAGCTTATTGGCATGGCGCATGGTGTGACCAGAATTGCCACCACCAACTTAATGATGACGAAACGCGGGCCATTATTTTTGAGTGATACATCTATCAATATTGATCCCACTGCGAAAGATTTGGCTAAAATTACTCAAATGACATCATCGGTTATAAAACTATTCGGGATGAATCCGGTTTTGGCTATGGTCAGTTACTCTAACTTTGGATCATCAGAACATGAAAAAGCATCAAAAGTTCGTGAGGCGGTTTCTTATTTGCATCGTCATTTTCCGGATATGGACGTTGACGGAGAACTTCAAACCGATTTCGCATTGAATGATGACATGCTTAAAGAAAAATTCCCGTTTTCTAAATTAGTAGGTAAAAAAGTAAACGCATTGATATTTCCTAATCTGGATTCGGCAAATATTACTTATAAATTGCTAAAAGAACTGCATGAAGCAGACTCTATCGGGCCTATCATGATGGGCATGCGTAAACCCGTTCACATATTGCAATTAGGTGCTAGTGTTGATGAAATTGTAAACATGACTGCTATTGCTGTAATCGATGCACAACAGAAAGAAAAATGGGAAGCAGAAAATGCCAAAAAGAAGTAATATGGTGGCAATAATTTTAGTACATTTGACGGTTAAGGAATTACAATAAATGATAACGCACATACAAGGGAGACTAACCGAAAAAAATCCAACGCATGTTGTTATTGATTGTAACGGAGTGGGCTATATGATTAACATTTCATTGCACACATTCTCTCAAATCCCGGATAACGAACATTTAAAGTTATTTACCCATCTTCAAATACGGGAAGATGCGCATACGCTTTATGGCTTTTCTTCAATGGCGGAACGAGAGATTTTCAGGTTATTAATTTCAGTAAGTGGTGTTGGGGCCAGCACAGCGCGTACCATGTTGTCATCTTTAACCCCTAAACAGGTACGTGAAGGTATCGCCAATAATGATGTGGCCTTAATTCAGTCTATCAAAGGTATCGGGGCAAAAACGGCGCAACGTGTTATTTTAGATTTGAAAGATAAGATCCTGAAGATCTATGATATTGATGAAGTTTCGGTTTCACAGGACAATACCAATAAAGATGAAGCGTTATCTGCTTTAGAAGTGCTTGGTTTTACTAAAAAACAGGCAGAACGTGTTGTGGACAAAATTGTTGTTTCACAACCAGACGCTAATGTTGAAACCATTATTAAACAGGCCTTAAAAAATTTATAATAGATTTTGAACAGAACTAACCTCAAATTTTATAAGTCAGTTAAACAATATACTTTCTTAGTTTTAGTGCTATTCTATTCAGTGTTTGCCTGGTCACAACAAACACCTCAGGATTCTGTTAAAACAGGCTTTAACAAAGGAACCATAAAGTCCCCTGATCCCAATAGTGTTGAGTCTAAATACACTTATGACCCCGTAACTAACCGATATATTTATACCGAAAAAATTGGAAGCTTCAATATTAAATATCCAATTATCTTAACACCCAAAGAGTATTACGAGCTTGTAGCAAGGGAAAACATTAAGGCCTATTACAAAGAAAAAATTGATGCTTTTGATGGTAGAAAAGGAGGCGAAGACGGGCAGAAAAATTTATTGCCGGAGTTTTATGTAAAATCCGGTTTGTTTGAAACTATTTTTGGAGGGAACACTATTGAAGTGGTTCCGCAAGGTTCCGTAGAAATGGATCTGGGAATCCTGTTTTCAAGACAGGATAACCCCTCTTTTTCGCCCAGAAACAGAAGTAACTTCACTTTTGATTTTGACCAGAGAATCAATTTGAGTTTGCAAGGGAAAGTAGGTACAAGACTTCAGGTTAACGCGAATTATGACACCCAGGCGTCTTTTGATTTTCAAAACCTTATTAAGCTGGATTTTACGCCAACCGAAGATGATATCATTCAAAAAATAGAAGTTGGTAATGTCAATATGCCATTAAACAGCGCGTTAATCACGGGAGCACAAAGTTTATTTGGTGTTAAAGCGCAGCTTCAGTTTGGAAGAACAACGGTTACCGGGGTGTTTTCGGAACAGAAATCACAGGCAAACACCGTTGTGGCACAGGGTGGAGGAACGGTGGAGGAATTTGAACTGTTCATTAGAGATTATGATGA
Source organism: Seonamhaeicola sp. (assembly GCF_028281565.1). Classification (GTDB taxonomy): domain Bacteria; phylum Bacteroidota; class Bacteroidia; order Flavobacteriales; family Flavobacteriaceae; genus Seonamhaeicola. The sequence goes on along the minus strand of NZ_JANQJQ010000018.1, from coordinate 133,533 downwards.
AAACAGGCACTTTTATTTAGCCCAGTATTTTAAAGATACTTATGATAGATCCTTAAGGAATTATCCTTTTATAGATAATAAAGGGTTACAAATCACAAGAATTGAAGTTTGGATTACCAACCGAAGCAACAGAACAGAAAATGTTAGAAATATTGTAGCCATACAAGACCTGGCTGAGGCCGAGGTGTTTGGAAATCCTGTGGGGGTGCCGGGAGCTTTTCCTGATAATGGTAATAATAATTTAGACCCCACAACCATTGGCTCAGGTTCTATTCTTACGGAAGCCATAAGAGATATTTCAACAGCCCAACAAGGTTTTGGTACGCTTTCTAATGTGGCTAATGAAGGATTTGACTATGCTAAATTGGAAAACGCCAGAAAGCTGACACCACAGGAATACGATTTGAATTCACAGCTGGGGTATATTTCATTAAACCAACGTCTTAATAATGATGAGGTTTTAGCGGTAGCCTTTCAATATACGGTTGGCGGACAGGTGTACCAGGTAGGTGAGTTTGCTAATGATGGCGTTGATGCTACCAATGTTACTACTAACGGATCAGGGCAAGTGACCAATGTAGTGAATACAAGTTTGGTTTTAAAGCTTTTAAAAAGTAGCGTTACCAATGTGGATCAACCGGTTTGGGATTTGATGATGAAAAACATCTACGATACCGGGGCTTATAATTTGAGTCAGGACGATTTCAAATTGAACATTTTCTACAACGAGGCATCACCATTAAACTTTATCACACCGGTTGGCGGAAGTTTCGATTTGGATATCAACGGGAACCCGGTTACAGGAGCAACGCCTGAAGATGATTTAATAGAAAATGTGCCGTTATTGAGAGTTTTCAATTTAGATAAGTTGAATTTTAATAATGATCCCCAGGCCAAAGGAGATGGTTTTTTTGATTTTTATCCGGGAATTACCGTGATAACTGAAGGCGGAAAAATTATTTTCACCAGTGCGGAACCCTTTGGGGAATACCTGTTTAACAAATTAGGCGGCGGTAATTATGATGATAACCTGTCTTATAATGAAGATCAACAGAAGTACGTTTACGATATTCTGTATAAGCAAACCAAGACAGCTGCCTTAGAAGAAGTAGAAAAGAACAAATTCAAACTTAAGGGACGTTATAAATCGGCTGGTAATGACGGTATCCCGTTGGGAGCGTTTAATGTTCCCAGAGGATCGGTTAGAGTAACTGCCGGTGGTCGTTTGTTAGTTGAAGGTGTTGATTATACGGTAAATTATCAGTTAGGGCGTGTCCAAATTTTAGATGAAGCCCTGAAAGCGTCAAATACTCCCATTGAGGTGTCTACCGAAAACAATGCGGTTTTTGGTCAGCAAACCAGGCGCTTTACAGGCTTGAATATTGAACATAAGTTCAATGAAGATTTTGTTTTAGGGGCTACCCTTTTAAATCTGAATGAACGACCCATTACTCAAAAAGCTAATTACGGGACAGAACCTATAAACAATACCATTTTTGGAGTAAACGGAAATTATGCCACTAAAGTGCCTTTTCTAACAAGATTGGCCAATAAGTTACCAAATATTGACACGGATGCCGAGTCTAACTTGTCCATCCGTGGTGAGTTTGCCTATTTGGCTCCGGGAGCACCAAAAGGAACCGATCTTAATGGGGAGGCTACCTCATATATAGACGATTTTGAAGGCACGCAAAACGCCATAGATCTAACAGCGCAACAATCCTGGTTCTTATCCAGTAGGCCTTTGGATTTAACAAATTCACCGGGTGATGACAACGCCGGTATTCAAAACGGTTATGGTAGGGCTATGTTAAACTGGTACACTATTGACCCTATTTTTTACAGTACCAGGCGTCCGGGGGACATTTCAGATAATGACTTATCCAATTTATATACCAGTAGGGTTTTTATCAATGAATTATTTCCCGACAGGGAGTTAGTTCAAGGGCAAAATACAGTACTTTTTACTTTAGATCTGGCCTATTATCCTCAGGAAAGGGGGCCATATAATTTTGAATCTACCGCTGCTGATGGTATCATAGATAATCCGGATCAAAGTTGGGCCGGTATTACCAGGCAACTTACGTCTACAGATTTTGAGCAGCAAAATGTAGAGTACATAGATTTTTGGTTACAGGATCCGTTTCAGGAGAATCCGTCTAATCCCGGAGGTAAATTGGTGTTTAACCTGGGTAATATTTCTGAGGATGTTATAAAAGACGGTAAAAAGCTTTATGAAAACGGATTGCCTGCAGATGGTGATATTAGTTTGTTACCAACTACGTCCTGGGGAACCGTAACACCTCAAAATCAATCTTTAATTTATGCTTTTGATACCACCGGTCAGGAACGTGTCAACCAGGATGTGGGGTATGATGGGTATGATGATGCAGAAGAAGCCAGTGTTTTCGGGGCTAATTTTGGACCGGATCCGGCAAACGACAATTATTCATACTTCTTAGATACCGAAGGCGATATTTTTGAACGTTATAAAAAATATAACGGTGTAGAAGGAAATACACCGGATACCTTTACCGATACGGAAAGAGCTGCCAATACACAGCCGGATGTTGAGGATATCAACCGTGATAATACCATGAACACGATTGATAGTTATTTTGAATATGAACTGGATATTACAAGACAAAACTTACCGCAGTCAAAAGCAGATTTTGATAACATACCAAGCAGTAATCCGTTAAGGGACTTTTTAAGGGATTACAAAGAAAGGCCTCGGGCATTTCCTAATGGCGATTCTGAAAATGTGAGGTGGTATCTGTTTAGAGTTCCGGTGGTAGGTAGTCATGTTAGGGCAGTGGGTGGAATAAGTGATTTAAGATCGGTTCGTTTTGTGCGTATGTATCTTAAAGAGTTCAGCCAAACCACTGTTTTCCGTTTTGGAACACTCGATTTAGTTAGAAGTGACTGGAGGCGCTACACACAGGCACTTGACAAAAATGATCCTACACCTGATGATCCTCAGACCGATTTTGCCGTAAGTGTTATTGGAACCCTTGAGAACGAAGGAAGCTATCAAAGACCGCCGGGCATTGAACCGGAACAGTTATTCAATAATAATACCGTGGTACCGCAAAATGAGCAATCCTTAGTAGTGAATGTTTGTAATCTGGAATCAGAAGATTCTAAGGCAGTTTTTAAAAACATCAGCGTTGATATGCGGCAATTTAAACGTTTAAGAATGTTTATGCATGCCGGCGATAATGAGGGGGGTAATCTAAGCGATAATGACATAGTGGGGTTTATCAGGATCGGTAATGATTTAAACGATAACTTCTATCAGATTGAAATACCATTGCAGGTATCAACGTCAACAACCAGGGAAGGACTTTGGCCGGAAGCCAATGAAATTAATTTGCCCATAGAATTATTGGGCCGGATTAAATCCAATGGCATTTCAGACGGCACATTGACCAATGAAGACCCTACGTTTTATGATGTGGTTGGTAATGATCTGGTACCGGTAGGTGATCCGTTTTCAGGGTATGTTCCGGGGCAACACAGAATTGGTATAAAAGGAAATCCAAACTTTGGAGATGTAAGGAGCCTTATGGTGGGTGTTAAGAATGCCACCACCAGAAATGATGTATGTGCCGAGGTTTGGTTTAATGAATTACGGTTGTCCGATATGGATAACGAAGGTGGTTGGGCAGCTGTGGTAAGTATGGATACCAACATTGCCGATTTTGCCAACATTAGTGCTACAGGTAGACAAAGTACCTCGGGCTTTGGCTCCATTGAGCAAGGCCCAAGCCAACGTAGTTTGGAAGATGTTAAGCAATATGATGTGGTTACCAATGTCCAGATAGGGCAATTACTGCCAAAAAAATGGGGCATTCAAATACCGTTTAATTATGCGCAAAGCGAAGAACTTATCACACCTAAATATGACCAGTTCTACAAAGATCTGACTTTAGAATCCCGATTAGATGCCGCTAACAGTAATGAAGAACGGGAAACTATAAAGAAACAATCCGAAGATTACACAAAGCGCCAAAGTATCAACTTCATTGGAGTACGTAAAACGAGGACTACAGATAAAACACCACGTTTTTATGATGTGGAAAATTTAACTCTCAACTATTCGTATAACGAAGTGGAGCACAGGGATTTTGAGATTGAAAATTCGGTGAACAAAACGGTTCGTGTTGGTGCTAACTATGCTTTCAACTTTAATCCGGTTAAAATTGAACCTTTTAAAAAGAGCGATTCCTTATTCACCGGGAAATACTGGAAACTCTTAAAGGATTTTAATTTTAATTTGCTGCCATCAAGCTTTGCGATTAACACCGATATTAACAGGCAGTTTAACCGTCAGAAGTTTAGAGAGGTAGATCTGGGGGGAGGAAATATTGGTATTGAAGAATTATTTAGAAGAAATTACACGTTTGATTTTCAATATACCATAAATTACAATGTGACCGATGCGTTACAATTAAACTTTAATGCTGCCAATAATAATATTGTACGTAACTATTTTAAGGATAACGATTTAATTCGGGGTGAACAGGATGAAACTTTAGATGTATGGGACGGGTTGTTTGATGCTGGTGACCCTAACCGGCAAACGCAGACCTTGGGAATGACCTATCAATTACCTTTAAAGAAAATACCAACCTTAAGTTTTGTGAATGCTACCTACCAATATACCGGAACGTTCAATTGGCAAAAAGACTCGGATTTGTATGGCGAGGCGATAGGCGAAGATATTAATACCATTTCAAATTCCAACGTGCATGATATTAATGCTTCATTGGATATGAAAAAGCTTTACAAGTACATTGGACTGGTTAAAAAACCAATTAGACGTGCAAGAAGGCGAACCACCCCTACCGGTGGGCCTCCGGGAGCGGATAACAACAATAAATCCAGGCCTAAGGTTAAGAACCAGTCCGTTACTAAAATATTGAATGCCGGTGTAGATATTTTAACCAGTATCAAAAGGATGCAATTCAGGTATTCTGAGAACAACGGAACCTTTTTACCGGGGTATACCCAAACACCCGGGTTTATTGGTACGCTACGACCTACATTAGGTTTTACATTTGGGAGTCAAAGTGATATCAGGCATTTGGCAGCCAGAAAGGGATGGCTAACCGTGTTTGACGAATTTAATCAACAATATACGGCCACACATACCAAACAGTTGGATGTTTCGGCAAGCCTGGAGCCGGTAAGGGATCTAAAGATTGATGTGGTTGGAAACAGGACCTATTATGAAAATTACACCGAAAACTATCGGGTGAATGATACGGGTGGTTTGTTGGAATACCAATCCTTAACACCCAATACCTTTGGGAATTTTAATATTTCAACCATACTAATAAAAACGGCCTTTAGTAAGAGTGATGAGATAACCTCTGAAACGTTTAATGATTTTAGGGCCAACAGGTTAATAGTGGCAGAACGATTGGCGGAACAATTCTATGGTACTACTACCTACGCAAGAAATCCTGATGATGGTTTCCCGCTGGGGTTTGGAAAGAATAATCAGAAAGTACTACTGCCGGCATTTTTAGCAGCTTATTCCGGGCAGGACGCCGGTAAAGTTAGAACCGGGGCGTTTAGGGATATCCCGATCCCTAACTGGGATTTGAAGTATTCCGGTTTTATGAAATTTAACTGGTTTAAAAAGCACTTTAAACGTTTTTCATTAACCCATGGGTATCGTTCGGCGTATACCATCAATCAGTTTAATACAAACCTAAATTTAAATACCAATCCGGATGATAATGAAGCGCCGGTTCCGGGAATACCCTATAATGATCCAAATCAACCAGACGCAGGAAAAGACCAGTCCGGGAATTTCAAAAATGAACGATTGTTTGGAGGAGTTAATTTAACAGAATCTTTTAGTCCGTTGGTTCGCATTGATTTTGAAATGAAAAACTCGGTTAAGATTTTAGCCGAAGTTGCAAAAGACCGAATGTTGTCACTTAGCTTTGATAATAACCTGCTTACAGAGGTACAAGGAAATGAATACACACTCGGGTTAGGTTATAGGGTTAAAGATTTACGTATTCGCTCTAACCTGGCAGGTCCTAAAAAGCGTATTGTAAGTGATCTGGACATGAAAGCCGATATCTCTGTCAGAGATAATAAGACCATTATCAGGTATTTAGATTTGGAGAACAACCAGGTGACCTCGGGACAAACCATCTGGAGTTTAAAATATACCGCAGATTATGCCTTTAGCAAGAACTTAACAGGGATCTTTTATTTTGATTATGCCTTCTCAGAATACGCTATTTCTACGGCATTTCCGCAAACGACTATCAGGTCCGGTTTAACCCTTAGATATAATTTTGGAAACTAGTTTCTCGTGTTCAGTAGGCAGTATTCAGTCGCAGTCGCAGTTTACAGTTGAAAATTTAGCTTTGGAATTTTACAGTTAGGAGGATTTGAAACTTTGCACCTTCGCGTCTTTGCGAGAAACCTTTAGTTGCAGTTGGCAGTTTAGAGATTTAGTATTTTTTTTTTGAAACTTTGCGTCTTAGCGCCTTTGCGAGAAAAATTCAGTTGGAAGCTTTGTGAAAAATCCGTGAAATCCGTGTCAAAAAGATACAGTAATCGAAAGTCTGTTCTCGAAACTTTGAATTTATTTTTTGAATAAATACATTTGCCAAAACAATATTAATTGATTAACACATGAATATTCCATCAGAATTAAAATATACTAAAGACCACGAGTGGGTTAAAGTTGAAGGCGATGTTGCTACCATAGGGATCACGGATTTTGCGCAAAGCGAATTAGGAGACATTGTATATGTTGAGGTAGAAACGGTTGATGAGACTTTAGATGCCGAGGAAGTTTTTGGAACGGTTGAAGCCGTAAAAACAGTATCAGATCTATTCTTGCCGCTTTCTGGTGAAATAGTTGAATTTAACGAATCCCTGGAGGATGAACCTGAAAAAGTAAATTCAGACCCTTATGGTGACGGATGGATGATCAAAGTGAAATGTTCAGACCTGTCTGAAGTAGAAGGGCTTATGTCTGCAGAGGATTACAAAGCCTTAATAGGTGCTTAAAAAAGGAGTGTTTGCGGCTACTATTGGGTATACTGTATTCATAGTAGTTGTTAGTCTGGTAAGGCTTAACAATTTACCGGATATTAAAATATCTTTTGGAGATAAAGTATTCCATTTTGGTGCGTACGCCGTCTTAACCGCATTGTGGTTTTATTCATTCTTTTGGACTTTCAAATTTAAAATTGGGAAAGCCATCGTATCAGCGGCCGTGTTATCGGTTGTTTTTGGTATAATTCTTGAGGTATTACAAGGGAGTATGACCGCTTACAGAGCATTGGATGTTTATGATGCCCTGGCAAATACTTTAGGAGCATTGCTGGCATCATTGGTATTATGGGTTACAAAAAGTTTCCACGTTAAAAACTTATAAACACTTGCTTTTTTGATAAATAAATAGTTATTTTAGCAATCTTGATAAACGAATAAATTATGGAACCAAAGAAAAATTCTAAAGCAAATGTAGGACGTAACAGTTCGCTTTACTTCGCGATTGGTTTGGCATTAATGTTATTTTTAACAAATTATGCTATCAATTACAAGACTTATGACAAATCTGATATAGATATTGGTCAGTTAAATATGGATGAAGAATTGGAAGAAGAAATTCCAATTACAGAGCAGATCCAAACGCCACCGCCACCGCCACCGCCACCGGCTGCCCCTGAGGTGATTGAGATTGTGGAGGATGAAGAAGAAGTTGAAGAAACAGTAATTGAATCAACAGAGGTAGATCAGGAAACAGAGATTGTTGAAGTTGAGGAAGTAATTGTTGAAGAAGTAGAAGAGGATATTGATGTACCATTCGCGGTTATTGAAAATGTGCCGATTTTCCCTGGATGCGAAAAAGGGGATAACAATGCAAAAAGAGCCTGTATGTCTAAAAAGATATCGCAGTTTGTAAATAAGAAGTTTAATACGGAGTTGGCAAGTGACCTAGGTTTATCAGGAAGACAACGTATTAATGTAATTTTCAAAATTGATAAGACAGGTACTGTTACCGGAATCAGAGCAAGAGCGCCGCACCCCGGATTAGAAAAAGAGGCTAAAAGAGTTATTGGTTTGTTACCTAAAATGAAGCCTGGTAAACAACGTGGTAAGCCGGTAAACGTTCCTTATTCGTTACCAATTATATTCCAGGTTCAGGATTAATTTAAAAAATGATTCATTGATGTTTTTACATCAATGTTTCTATTGAAATTGTCATTCTCGCGAAAGCGGGAATCCAAACAAAAATTAAACCACTTAGCAGCGCTAAGTAACCATATAAAATCCCGTTACAAATTTTGTAACGGGATTTCTTTTTTGGTATGCTTCTTGTGATTTTATCATAATATTAACATTTAAATTATAATTAATTATGAGACATCGTAAAGAATCTCACAGGCTCATTCGGCAAAATGAGAAACCTGTGAAAAAACCGCAAAAGCATGAAGCAAATTTACAAAAAAACTCCACCCTTTATTTCCAGGTAGGACTAATTGTGTGCCTGTTGATCACCCATGGATTGTTTGAAATGAAATTTGAAACTAAGATTCCAACAGTAGCCAGCCAGTTACCTCCCGATGACCCTTACAGTATCGACATCCCGTTGATAACACCTGAAAAGCGTCCAACTGAAGAACCGGTTCAACAGAAGAAAGTTAAACAACCGAAAGACTTTATTGAAGTAGAAGATAACGAGCCTATTATTGAGCAAATCTTAGACACTCCTGATGAACCCGTGGAAGATAAAAATCCACCATTAGAGGATTTTGACTCAATAGAAGAGCCAACTGAGGAACCTATTGTTGATTTTGTTTTTATTGAAGAAGTGCCGGTTTATCCCGGATGTGAAAACAAGAAAACTAATGATGCCAGAAAAAAGTGTATGTCTGAGAAGTTGACTAAGCTGATTAGGAAAAAGTTCGATACATCACTGGGAGATGAATTAGGCTTATCCGGTAGACAAACCGTTCTAACGCAATTCACTATTGATAAACAGGGAAATGTTATCGACATTCAAACAAGAGCACCGCATCCCAGATTGAATAAAGAAGCTGAACGTGTTATTAATAAGGTGCCTAAAATGAAACCTGGGAAACAACGTGATAAACCTGTAAAAGTCAGGTATACCTTGCCTATAATTTTTGATGTCCAATAACTGGAACCAGATGATTTTAAAGCTCTAAAACCGTTATCAAATCAATTGGTAGCGGTTTTTCTCTGTTGTGTCATTCCAAATTCCTGCCTGCCGTCAGGCAAGGTATTTCGGAATCTTAATAATAGGTGATTTTATGATGAGAACCTGAAATACACTTCGAGAGCCTCAGTGTCCGATTGATGTATATGGTTTTATGTTTTTGAATAATCAAAATCGCTTCATCAAAAAAATATGCTATCTTTCAACTTTAAATCAATGCTTAATCTTTTTCCATGATAAGATTTGTTGTCCTATACCTACTTTTAGTTCAATTTATCGGGTATTCACAAGATAAATTTTTAAATGAAAAACCACCGGTTTTTCCAAATTGTGACAGTGTAGCAATAGATTCTTTACAACACTGTTTTGATAGAAACGTATTCAATCGTATTTATGATAATTTTAAAGTGCCTCAGAAGGTGCTTGATGAGCAGTATAAAGGTAGAATGGTGGTGCTGTTTGAAGTGGATAAAACAGGAGCCTTTAAAGTAATATATGTAGATGCCTTTTACAATGAATTAAAGGAAGAAGCCAGGCGCGTTTTTAAGACATTTCCTAAAATAACACCTGGGACATACAATGGAAACAGTACATTTAAGCAATACTCAATCCCCATTCAAATTCCTTTGGTTAAGCAGACACCAATCACTCAGGACCTGGCTAAGGAAAAAGAAATGGCTAAGTTTGAAACTGCTGCGCAACAAGAGTTTGACAGTGTTCGGAAAAGCTTAGTGCCGTACAGTAATAAACGATTTACAAGCGAATTGAATATCCAGTTTATTCATAGTGATTATGCCAGGTTTGACAGAGCCATGAACTTGTTGGGAACGAACAGTCACACGGCGTCTAAGCCTTTTTTATATAGCGATGTTTCGAAATATTACGATTTTGAAGCTGAGAACAAACGGTTGCAAAAAGATACCAAAACCTGGGCAGGTAAAAAGCTTTGGAATGAGCATTTGGTTCAGGTGCAGGGTAAAGATTACTGGTTTACTATTGATCCGATTTTCGATTTACAGGTTGGTAAAGATACCGATGCCGATTTCAATTCAACCTATAACAACACACGTGGATTTGTAGTTCAGGGAGGCTTAGGTAAAAAATTCAATTTTTATTCAGCAGTATTTGAAAGCCAGGGGCGTTTTGCAGATTATGTGAATAGATATGCTGAGAGTTTAAAGGCGTTTGGCCCGGATCCGGCTATAATTCCCGGCCGTGGTATAGCAAAACGTTTTAAGACTGATTCTTATGACTACCCGGTAGCCGAAGCTTACTTATCTTATTCACCAGCAAAGTTCTTAAATATTCAGTTCGGGCATGGTAAAAACTTTATCGGCGATGGCTATAGATCCCTGTTATTGAGTGATGTGACTAGTCCGCATCCGTTCTTAAAACTGAACACCAAATTCTGGAAAATAAAGTATACCAATACCTTTATGTGGATGAAAGATGTACGCGATGAAGTGGTGGAGGATAAAGCTTTTTTAACCAAATATGTAGCCAACCATTATTTGAGCTGGAATGTATCCAAACGGTTTAATTTGGGGCTGTTCGAGTCCGTACTTTGGACCAATAGTAACGACCGTGGTTTTGATATTAATTACCTGAACCCGATCATTTTTTACAGGGCCATCGAGTTTGAAACGGGACAAGGTGCAGGAAATGCGTTATTGGGAGCTTCGGCTAAATACAAGTTTAGTGATAATGTGAATGCCTATGGCCAGTTTATTCTGGATGAATTTTCATTAAGTGATATAAAAGGCGGTGATAAAAGCTGGAAAAATAAATACGGTTATCAATTGGGAGTTAAGTATTACAATGCTTTTAAAGTTGATAATTTGTTCCTGCAACTGGAATATAATCGTATAAGGCCCTACACCTATTCCCATAACACCATTGTACTTAACTATGCCCATAACAACCAGACTCTGGCGCATTTGTGGGGTGCTAATTTTAGTGAACTGGTCTTAATAGGACGTTACAGATTAGACAGATGGTTTGCCGATGCCAAATTTATTTTTGGTAATCGCGGCTTAGATTATAATGACGGGACCGATAATTTTAGTTACGGAGGTGATATTTATAGGGATTATAACGAACGTCCGTTTGATACTGGTGTAGAGATTGGTCAGGGTATCAAAACCAGGTCATTTTATGCGAATTTACAGGCCGGGTATTTAATTAATCCCGCATCCAATTTGAAACTATTCACAGATATTACGGTAAGGAATTTCAATCCCAATGCCACAACTACGTCAACCTTTGATAACAATACGGTTTGGTTCAATTTCGGCCTAAGAACGGACCTGTTTAATTGGTATTTTGATTTTTAATGAAACTCGATTTTGGGAAGTCTTGTAGACGAACCCAAAATTGTAAGTTGAATTCTTGCCTGCTGGCAAGCAGGAATCCTGATGGCTATCGGGACCTCATTTAGTTATAATGACCTTGTCATGCTGAACTAGTTTCAGCATCTCATATATAATTAGCTCATAACAATAATTAAAGAAACATGTCACGCTGAGCTTGCCTGTGCTGAGCCTTGTCGAAGCATCGAAGTGCTCTCAAACTTGGCTTCAGTACCCTAATTCTTAATACCTGATTTTCATCATAAAAAAAGTAGTTTTTCTGACGTAGTTTTACTACATTTATGATATGTAATCCTAACTGTTAAGTATTTAAGATATTTGATATAATCCTATCCTGATATCAAGTCTTAAATGTATAAGGACTCTCAACGTTAACAGTGATAAATAATGCTATGAAAATATTAAGCTTAATGGCGCTATGCACTTTTGTTTTATGTGTGTCCTGCGAAAAGGATGATGATACCCCCGTTAATCCCAAAGACCAGCTGCCACCGGCTACCCAAACCGGTGAAAATACTTTTGGTTGCCTGCTGGACGGCGAGGCCTTTTTACCCGGCCCCGGCCCCTTAACCTTGGATTGTGTGTACCAATTTGTAAATGGAGACTATTATTTTGCTTTACAGGCAAATAAAAGAGATGAACAGAATAATTCAAAATTGATTGGATGTTCAACAGAGAAATTAGAGATTGAGGAAGGGCAAATATATAAGTTAATGGAAGGAGTTGAAGGGAACGCATATGGTTCTTATTTTTTTAATCTTGAAAGATTTAGAACTTCATCATTAAACTCTGGAGAGATGTATATTTCAAAATTAGATATGGAGAAAAATATCGTTTCGGGCACCTTTTGGTATGATGTAGAAGATCAGGATGGTAATATACATCAAGTACGAGATGGACGTTTTGATATGACATTCAGTAAATAAAATAATTATGAAAATAAGATCAACATGAAAAAGACAATGCATTTACTCGTAATACTGCTGGTATTAAGTTGTTGTAACAAAAAGGATGATGACACCCCGGTTAATCCCATAGACCAGCTGCCACCGGCAACCCAAACCGGTGAAAACACCTTTGGTTGCCTGCTGGATGGCGAGGCCTTTTTACCAGGTCCCGGCCCTTTAACACTGGATTGTGTATACCAATTTGTAAGTGGGGATTATTATTTTGCTTTAAAGGCAGATAAAGAGATAAATCTCAATTTAGTTGGAGTAGGTCTTGGTACACAAAAACTACAAATTGAAGAAGGCAAAACTTATGAATTAGAGGAATTACATGATGGTAATGCAGTAGGTAGATACGCTTTCGAAATATTTACAAATTACACCTCAACTAGTCATTCTGGAGAAATGTCTATAACAAAATTAGATATGGAAAAGAATATCGTTTCGGGCACCTTCTGGTATGATATAGAGGATCAGGATGGTAATGTGCATCAAATACGTGAAGGACGTTTTGATATGACATTCAGTGAATAATCAAAAAAAGAGAACCGTTTTGCGCCAACAAAACGGTTCCTTAAAGTCAAACATAAATTAATGTCTAACCTAAAAAAGTTTTTAAAATTATGCAATCTTTTTGGAACAAACGCCTTAAGGCGTTCTTTATTTGTTGCTGCATGCTCATTTTTATGGGTATGGGCGCACAAACCGTAAGCACCGCTTACCAAACCCAGATCAACAGTACCTTTGCCGGTGTTGATAAAACTAAGATCCCCCATCAGCTCCTGGTAGATTATGCCATGGAATTTGCCGAACTTTCCGCCTATAGTGGCACTTTAACCTCTGATAACCTTACCCACAGGGGGCATTTAACGGCCATATACCATACCTTGTTAATGGCCAGGGTAAATACCAATGTTACGGGCCTGGTGAGCCCGGATACCTACAGAACCAATTGGGACAATCTAAGGCAGCCCGATAAAATTGCACTAAGCGGCCTGTATTATAAGTACAGCCAATTTAAAAGTAATGCCTACCCCAATTACATCACGGTTATAAATGATAAATTATACGATAAGTATGTTAACGGGGTTTGGCAAAACCCTTATGAAGATAAGGAGGTATTTGCCATGGCAACGCCCATATTGGTATACCAGGGCTTGAATGTAGATGTAGAACTGCCAAATACTTTATGGTATACCAACCAGGCAGGTAATGTACAAAGTATTGCCATAGATTTTGGAGATGGTAATGGCTACCAGGCGATGACCCTGGGACAGGTAAAAAGCATAAGCTATACACAATCCGGTGTATACGAATGGAAATATAAATTAACGTTGACCAACAGCCAGGTACTTTACAGCCATAGCAAGATACAGGTTGAAGGCACCTACACATCACCACCTCCTGGGGCCAAAGAGGTAAAAACAGCCAAAAGATTACCATCCGAGCCATGCTCGGGAAATATAGTGAATGGTATAGATGAGGTAGAATTTGCAGGAACACGTACCTATTTGGGGCAGGCCAACAGTGCCACCCTGGAGATTGATTATTCCGGTACAAATTGTGTGATAGATAAGCCCTTGATCGTGGTAGAAGGTTTTGATAGTGGTTTAATGGGTGTAGAGAATCCGTTGGGAGAGTCAAGGTACGCAACTTTTAGAACAGAAGCTGATTTTTTTACAGGCAATTTACCAACCCAACTTAATACGTATGATATCATATATGTGAATTGGGATGATGGCAACGATTACCTACAGCGTAACGCGGCGCTGTTAAAAGATATAATAGAGTGGGTCAACACGGAAAAAACTGGGAATACCCCTAATGTGGTTTTGGGCCAAAGTATGGGAGGCCTTATAGCCCGGTATGCCCTGGCAGATATGGAGCAAACCCCGGGAGAAGATCACGATACCAGTTTGTATATTAGCCATGATGCCCCGCACAGGGGTGCCAACATACCGTTGGGAATTCAATACTTTGCCCGCCATATGGCAGACCAGTTTGTAAGCACACCATTAGGGGATTACGAGATTGATACCGGTACGGGTAGCCCGGTATCTATTGAGGATATAAAGGATTTGTTAGATGCACCGGGAACAAAACAATTATTAGCCAATACGGTAAACAGCAATTTTGTTATAGTCACTACCGAGTTTGACTCGTGGCAAACAGACTTACAAAGTAAGGGCTATCCGCAACAAACCCGGAATGTGGCCATTAGTAATGGTAGCCATTGTGCAGATTTACAGGCATTTTCTCCGGGATACGAGTTGTTCTCTATGAATGGCAACGGTAAAACGAGTTTGCTTACCAATTTTTTAATGCAGCTTTTTAAGCCCATTACAAACCTTGGTTTTCTTTATTTAGCTATAGCATTTAATGAACCGGGGCTGCTAATTGGTGTCTTGCCCGGAAACAGTAAATTCAACCTGGATTTTAAAGCCAATGCTTTACCGGAATATGGGCAAAACGCCCAGATTTATAAAGGAAAAATAACCTTCACCAAAAAATTGTTCTGGTTTATTAATATAACAGTGAATCTTACTGACAGGAGTTATAACAACCCCGTGGGGATTTTACCCTATGATACCTATCCCGGCGGGTTTTATGATGTATTCCTGAATTTTTCAGGAACCTCTATAGATAATGTATTGGGCAATTTAAACATTAATACCAATATTGCCAATAGCTTTAATTTTATACCCAGCCCCAGTGCCCTGGACATAGGTGGGAATTTTAATATTCAGCTTTCTGAATATGAACACTTGTACAAGTATAGCGTGAATAAACTAATCGGTTTTCCATTCGATCCGCCGTTTGATAACTTTACAACCTCCTTTCCGAATAGCGGTGCAGGAAATGAGGAACATATTTCCTTCAACACCCGTAATGGTAACTGGTTAGCCGAAGAATTGGATGGCGATAGTCAGGCCAATGATTTCGATTGCATTTATGTATGTGAATCCGGTGATATAGTGGGGGCCGAAGGTATTTGCAGCGGTAGTGAAACCTATACTCTTTCCGTAGGGTCCGGTACTTATAACTGGACGGTAACCCAGGAACCGTTTTTTGGCCAGTCAGGGAATTTGGTAACCGTAAGTGGTAATGGTACCTCAAATTTGACCTTAACAAGAACAGGCCCCCTTTCAGGTACGGTAACTATTTCTATAACGCCAACTGGTATTTGTGGGACAGCACCGGCGGCCATTACGAAAACTATTTCGGTAGGAACAACACTTCCCGTAGTAGTTAGCGCCGATCCGGATCCTAATAAAATTTATGCGCAATGGGATGAATGCCTTCTCTATTTTGCCGACATTACGGGGGATCTACAATTAAATAGCAGCAACTTTGAGTTTGCATTTTCTCCCTACAACGATTTTGATTACGACGGCCCATATGGTGACGCGGTACCTACGTGGTGCATAGCACAGGCACCATTTCTTAACCTGGAGTTTTCTGCCCGGTTAAAGAATGATTGTGGCTGGGGCGACTGGTACCTGTTTACTTATTTATTACAAGGCTACGACCCCAATTATCCCGGAGGCTTCCAGTTTATGATGTCCACAGCTGCACCGGAAGCTGATTTAACTCTGGAAATAATTGAAGGCGAGTCGGCAGCTTCAGAAGAGAGTGCTAAGGCTTCGGCAACTTCAAGAAAAATAGCGTCAGCCTCTAAAGATCAGAAGTACACTGAAGACACTTATAACATAGAAGTTGTAGATGTTTACGGAAGAATAAAGTATCAGAAGAAAGGCATTCAGGATAAAAAGATCCATATTAACAAAGCACGTTGGGCTTTGGGTATTTATTATATCAAAGTCTCTAATAGTAAAGGTGAGTTTAAATCTAGAGGGATTGCCATTGAATAGATCGTAAGTTTTAATTTTAAAATAAGGCTGTTTAAAACATTTTAAAGCTGTCATTTTGAGCGCAGTCGAAAAATCTCATAACACCGATAAAGAGATGTTTAATTTCAAGGAGATTCTTCATTTTCATTCAGAATGACACGTTTTAAACAGCCTTATTTTATTTTCTTCTAACCCATTGCCAAAATGCTTTAATAGCGTATCTTTGCACTCGCAAAACAGAACAGCGCATTGGGTAGGTCAAAATCTTCAGTAACAACACCTTCGGTAATTTCAGATTTTAAGGAAATTACAAAAATGGGACTCGCCTTAAGCGTGGTGTTTTCATCGCTTGCCGGCTATTTATTGGGAGTTGACACGGTTAACTACAAAACCTTATTATTATTAGCTTTAGGTGGCTATTTTATGGTAGGAGCCTCAAACGCATACAACCAGATCATTGAAAAAGATCTGGATGCCCTGATGAATCGTACCAAAAACAGGCCCATTCCGGCAGGACGTATGTCAGTGACCACAGCCTTTATTATTGCCACTGTTTTCACCCTTTTAGGAGTCATTATTTTATACACCATCAACAAGCAAACCGCTATGTTTGGTGCCATATCTATCTTTTTATACACCTGTGTATATACACCTTTAAAAACCAAAACACCGTTAGCGGTTTTTGTAGGAGCTATTCCGGGAGCCATTCCGTTTATGTTGGGCTGGGTGGCAGCAACCGATGATTTCGGAATAGAACCGGGAACCTTATTCGCATTACAATTCTTTTGGCAATTCCCTCATTTTTGGGCTATCGGGTGGTTTTTATATGAGGACTATCAAAAAGGTGGGTTTTTTATGTTGCCTACAGGAAAACAAGACAAGGGAACCGCCGTACAAACCATTATGTATTGTATCTGGACATTAGTGGTATCCATTATACCGGTTTTTGGCTTTACAGGGGCTTTAAAGCTGTCAATTGTTGCAGCTATTTTAGTGGGCTTGTTAGGTTTGGGAATGGTGTATTATGCCTTTAGACTATTTAAAGATATGACTGAAAAAGCAGCTAAACAATTAATGTTAGCAAGTGTATCATACATTACATTGGTACAAATAGTATATGTAGTTGATAAATTTATTAGATAACTATGGATTTAACTCAGGGAACACCGGAAGAAAAGAAGGCCAGAGCCAAAAAAATGATGCTTTGGTTTGGTATCATTTCATTGATCATGTCTTTTATGGGTTGGACAAGTGCTTTTATTGTAAGCAGGTCCAGGCCGGATTGGTTAAAAGATTTCCAATTGCCTGATGCCTTTATTACCAGTACGGTCATCATCATTGTTAGTAGTTTTGCGTTTATAGCGGCAAAAAAGACTTTAAAACAAAATAACAGGCAGGGCGCCACACTTTGGTTGCTAATAACCTTTGCATTGGGTATTGCCTTTATAGTATTTCAGTTTAAAGGCTTTCAGCAAATAATAGATTTAGGTTACAATTTTACAGGGCCAACCAGTAATGTGACCATGTCCTATATTTATATAATAGCCATCGTGCATATTTTGCACGTTGTTGCCGGGTTAATTTGTTTAGCCGTAGTAATTTATAATCATTTTAAACAGAAGTATAACCCGGAAAATTTACTGGGTTTTGAGTTGGCTGCAACCTTTTGGCATTTTGTAGATGTACTGTGGATTTATCTGTTCCTATTCCTATACTTTGTCAAATAAAATATTCCCATTTTTTTTAAAAAAGTAGGGTAGTATTTTTATTTTCTTAAACTGATCTTTATCATAGTTTAAAATTTGCAGCTTATATTTCGTTAGATAAATAAAATGATTATTTTTGTGCAACTTTTAAATAACAACCATTATATATGAGTACTACAGTTGTAAATGCTGAAGCAGAAGGAAAAACCTGGGGTGGAGGTAACCAGCCGTTAAAAGCAAGTTACGGTAAAATGATGATGTGGTTTTTCATCGTTTCAGATGCATTGACATTTTCGGGCTTTTTAGCGGCCTATGGATTTTCAAGATTCAAGTTTATCGATTCATGGCCCATAGCCGATGAGGTGTTTACACACGTACCGTTTTTACATGGTCAGGAGTTGCCTATGATCTATGTGGCGTTTATGACCTTTATCCTTATTATGTCATCGGTAACTATGGTATTGGCCGTAGATGCCGGCCATCATTTAAATAAAGCCAAGGTTACCCTGTATATGTTCTTAACCATTATTGGCGGTTTAATATTCGTTGGGTCTCAGGCCTGGGAATGGGCTACTTTTATTAAAGGTGACTACGGTGCTATTCAAACAAAAGGCGGCAACATTTTGCAGTTTGGTCATTATGTTGATGTTGATGGTGAACAAAAGTTTAAGAGAGTGGCTTTAAGAGATTTTGCCGTTGCCGATGCCCATGCCGATAGAACGGCCCATGACAGAGATAACGGATTGTGGTTTGTGTCCGAAGGCACATTACCATCTTATACTGTTGAGGAAGTTTATGCCGGTTTAATAGCTCATGAAGATGTTCTGGTAAGAACTCAAATAATAGAAAAAGGCGAAAAAACAATATTGTCCAGAGAAGAATCATTAAAACAAATAAAAGAAAACGGAAAACTGGTGGTTGAAGGAGCTAACCTTCACGTCAATGAGTATGGATCGCCGTTATTTGCAGACTTCTTTTTCTTTATAACCGGTTTCCACGGTTTCCACGTATTTTCGGGAGTTGTTATCAATGTCATCATTTTCTTTAATGTGGTATTGGGGACTTATGAAAGGCGTAAGAGTTATGAAATGGTTGAGAAAGTGGGGTTATACTGGCACTTTGTAGATTTGGTTTGGGTATTTGTATTTACATTCTTTTACCTGGTTTAATTATAAAGAAAACATTGTCATTTCCTTGAAGAAGGAAATCAAAAAAAGATTTTAAAAAAACATGGCACACGCACATAATTTAGCAATACTAAGAGGTTTAATAAAATTTAAGACCAATACCCAAAAGATTTGGGGCGTCTTGATTTTATTATCTATTGTAACAGCTGTTGAGGTTGGGTTGGGTATTGTAAAACCGGAATGGTCTCTGACAAAAGTTTTGGGAATGAAACTTTTAAACTGGATCTTCATCATTTTGACCATTGTAAAAGCTTATTATATTACCTGGGATTTCATGCACATGCGTGATGAAACCAAAGGCTTAAGACGTGCTGTAGTTTGGACAGCCATCTTCTTAATATTGTATTTAATTTTCATCTTATTACAAGAAGGGGGTTACGTATTTGATGTTTATAAAGACGGGTATATCAAAAGAGACTTTTAATACAGTACCAGTCTGTTAAAATATAGGTAAAAGGTGGTTTATAAGAACCACCTTTTTTATTTTTGCATGATTATTTAAAGACTTAATAAACAATCATTTAATGGATTTAAAGAAAGTTGGCCGTTATACAGTTTTAGGAATTTTATTCTTTCTTCCGGTAACCTTTTTGTTGCTGCTATATCCGGCTACGCATAATTATACCCCGTTGGATATTGTTAATGACGATGTTTTAGAATTAAAGCAGTTTACATCAGCTGACGGGCCGGTTTTATTAAAAGATCAGATAACAGTTTTAGGGTTTTTAGGGGAAAATCCAATGAATAAATCAACAACAGCTTTAAATTTAAAAGAGCTTGTATATGATAAATTTAAAGGCTTTAAAAAGTTCCAGGTGGTCATTGTTGTACCCAATGGAAGTGAAGACACGGCTAAACAATTAAAACAGGAAATCAGTCAATACGAAGATTTAAAGTTCTGGCATTTTGTTTTTGGAGAACCTGAAAGCATCAGGGCGTTATATAAGAGTTTAAAATCGAATACCGCATTAAACAATACGTTGGCAACAGATGAGGTATTTGTCATTGATAAAGAGTTGAACCAACGCGGACGTATTGATAATAGAACGGATGGTGAAATAGAGAAGAGCAAACCGGTTTACGGGTTAAATGCCTATAACGGTATTGAAGTCGCTGTTATTAAGAATGAAATGAGTGAAGATATGCGTATCTTATTCACGGAATACAGGCAAAAGAGAAAAGGAGAATTCAATTCAGAGATCAGACGTGCTAACGACTTAAAAGCAGAAGAAAAATAACATGAGCAAAAAAACCAATTATTCATACATAGGGATTGCTTTTATCATTCTGGTTTTCGGGATCCTGTTTGTTCCAAAAATTGTGGATAGAATAACCCAGGGGGATATTACCAGGCAAGAAAGCAGAAGTGATTATGCCGGGGATAAAAAAAACTCGACTTCCGATTTAGTTTTTATACCCGGTACCGATGGCAACAGGCAGGTTCCGGAGTTTAGTTTTACAGACCAAAACGGAAACACGGTTACCAATAAAGACTACGAAGGGAAAGTATATGTGATTGAATTCTTTTTTACTACCTGTCCGACTATTTGCCCGAGAATGAACCATAACCTGGTAAAAATTCAAAATGAGTTCAAAGATTTTGAAGACTTTGGAGTGGCCTCTTTCACTATAAACCCGGAACATGACACTCCCGAAGTACTTAAAGAATATGCTAATACCTATGGGATCACTAACCCCAATTGGCATTTAATGACCGGGGATAAAGACACTATTTACAAACTGGCAAACGAAGGGTTTTATATTTATGCCGCAGAAAATAAAGATGTGGAAGGAGGCTTTGAGCATTCGGGTAATTTTGCTTTAATTGATAAAAACGGATTTATCCGTTCCAGAAAAGATGCTTTTGGAAATGCCATCATTTATTACAGGGGTGTTACTTCGGAAGAAGAACAGGTAAATGATGAAGGAGAAAAAGAACAAATAAGCGCCTTAAAAGAAGATATTAAAAAGTTGCTAAACGAGTAGTTTTGTCATTCTGAGCAGAGCGAAGAATCTAATAATCATGAAAGGTCAGGAAGTTTCAAACGATAAAAAATACAACAAATTAATAATAATATTATCAATAGTAATTCCATTGGCAGTTGCTGCCCTTTTCGGAATTAAAATTGATGTAGAATTACCTGTTTTTTTACCACCAATTTATGCCTGCATAAATGCTGTTACCGCCCTGGTACTGGTGTTGGCTTTTATTGCTGTCCAGAATAAAAAAATAAAGTTACATGAACGGTTAATGAAGTTTGCTATTATATTATCTGTTTTGTTCTTACTTATGTATATAGCTTATCACATGACCAGTGATTCAACCAAATTTGGAGGCGATGGTATTGCCAAGTATTTCTATTATTTCATACTGCTAACACATATTGTTATGTCGGTGGCAGTTATTCCGTTTGTATTGATCACTTATGTAAGAGCCATTACTAACAACATAGAGAAGCACAAAAAGATAGCTAAAATTACATTTCCGTTATGGCTTTATGTAGCTATAACAGGTGTAATAGTTTATATTATGATTTCACCATATTATTAATGAAACTCTATTTTGTGAAGTTGGTGGAATGCACACAAATAAGAATCTCTAACATGAAAAACAGAATAGTCTTTTTTCTTTTTTCTTTTCTCTTTTTTCTCAAGGCAAATGCGCAATGTGCTATGTGCAGGGCTGTATTGGAAAGTGAGGAAACGCAAAGTGCAGCTGAAGGCATAAATGATGGCATTGTATACTTAATGGCTATCCCATATATCCTTGTGGGGGGTATTATATTCTTTATTTACAGAAAGTACGGAGCGTTAAAAAAATAATAAAAAATTTCCCATGTCTTTTTTGTAACATTTCTTTGTGATAATAGTCTAATTTTTAGGTTGGTTAGACTTATGTAATCCTCATCAAATGTTAGAAATAAAACAATTGCACAAATCCTACCCCATAGGAGATTCACACTTACATGTTTTAAAGGGAATTGATCTTTCTGTTAAAGAAGGTGAAATGGTAGCGATCATGGGATCTTCGGGGTCCGGAAAATCTACTTTGCTCAACATTATAGGGATGTTGGATCATGCAGATTCCGGTGAATACATTTTAGACGGGCTGCTAATTAAAAATCTAACTGAGAAAAAAGCGGCGGTTTACAGGAACAAATTCTTAGGATTTATTTTTCAGTCGTTCAACCTTATTAATTATAAAAATGCTCTGGAAAATGTGGCGTTGCCATTGTATTATCAAGGCATGAAGCGTAAAGAACGCCAGGAATTGGCCATGTTCCATTTAGGAAAAGTAGGGTTAACAGATTGGGCACATCATTTACCAAAAGAACTTTCCGGAGGTCAAAACCAGCGTGTTGCCATTGCAAGAGCATTAGCGGCAAACCCCAAATTATTATTAGCAGACGAGCCCACAGGAGCACTGGATACCACAACGTCTTATGAGATTATGGAATTCATTCAACAGCTAAATGATGAAGGCAAGACCATTTTAATAGTAACTCATGAAGAAGATATAGCTAATATGTGTAAACGTATTGTACGTCTTCGTGACGGTGTTATTATGGAGGATAAAAAAGTAACTCAAGTTAGAGCCAACCAGCATGTTTGATTTAGATACGTGGAGAGAAATATTGCAAAGTATGAATAAAAACAGGACCAGATCCATACTGTCTGGTTTTACCGTGGCTTTTGCTATCATGCTTTTTACCATACTTATAGGTATTGCCAATGGTTTGGAAAACACATTTGAAGAAGCTTTTGTGGATGATGCCAATAATGCCATATTTGTTCATGCAGGCAGAACAACAAAAGCGCATAAGGGCCTGCAGGCAGGCAGACGTATTCAATTTAAAAATGAAGACATAAGCCATATTAAAGATGAGTTTGAAGGAAAAGTCCAATACATTACAGCACGTTTGTTCAGGAATGTTAATGCATCCTTTAGAGGAGAAAAAAACAGTTATAGTTTAAGGGCTGTTCACCCGGACAATCAATTCCTTGAAAAAACAAAGATCAAAGAAGGCCGGTATATCAATAACAACGATTTAACGAACAAATCTAAAGTAGTTGTTATTGGGCGATTGGTGGAAGAAGACTTGTTTACCAAAACTACACCGATAGGTAAATACATCAATTTAAGTGGTATACAATATAAGGTTGTGGGGACATTTACCGATGATGGAGGCGATAATGAGGAACGTATGATATATATGCCTATTTCATCAGCTCAGCAAATATACGGTAATAACGATTATATTGATCAAATTAGTCTAACCTATAATCCGGAAATGAAGTTGAACAGTGCCATTGATTTTGGTATTGCTTTAGAAAAAGATCTTAAGAAAAAGTTTAACGTGTCGCCTAATGACCAACGGGCTGTTAGGGTATTTAATATGGCGCAACAAACCAAAGGCGTCAACCAATTTACAACAGTTTTAAGTGTGATCATTTTTATTATAGGTTTAGGGACCCTTATAGCCGGCATTGTCGGGATCAGCAATATCATGATCTTTATTGTAAAAGAACGCACTAAAGAAATTGGCATTCGAAAAGCATTAGGTGCAGCACCAAAAGCTATTGTTTCCATAATTTTAATTGAATCCATTGTCATAACGGCAATTGCAGGATATTTAGGTCTGTTGATAGGTGTAGGTATACTGGAGTGGGTTGGGCCGGGTTTAAAAGAATATTTTATAAAGGACCCCGGTGTGAACACCTCTATAGTAATAGTGGCAACCATCATATTGGTAGCGGCAGGAGCATTAGCAGGATATTTACCGGCAAAAAAAGCCTCAAGAATAAAACCAATAGTAGCATTAAGAAACGATTAAATGTTTAAGTTTTTATTTGATAGAGATACGTGGCAGGAGGTATACCAAAGTATTACCAAGAACAAGTTACGTACTGTTATTACCATGGTAGGCGTGTGGTGGGGTATTTTATTGCTTATTGGATTGTTAGGAGCTGCAAGAGGTATGGAGAATTCTTTCAACAGGGCCTTTGGGGATTTTGCAACGAACAGCGTTTTTATTTGGGGTCAAAACACCAGTAAGCCCTTTAAAGGGTTTCAGGAAGGAAGACGGGTTAGGCTTAAATTATCAGATGCAAGAAAAATTGAATCTGCTGTTGAGGGTATAGAATTTGTGGTTCCCAGAAACCAAAGTACCGGTTTTGTAGTTAATGGGGAACTTTCCGGAACATTTAATGTAGCCGGTGATTTACCGTTGCTGGATGTAGTTCAAAAAAAGAATTTGATAAAAGGTCGCTTTATCAATCAAAATGATATCGAAGGCAAACGAAAAGTAGCCGTCATTTCAGAAGACATTTACAAACAGGTATTTGAAAAAGATGTGGAGCCTATAGGCCAGTTAATTAAAATTAACAGTCTGAATTTTAAGGTTGTAGGGGTTTTTGAAGTTAAGAATTTTGGAGGTCCCCAATCTGATATTCATATTCCTTTTGACACCTTTCAACAAGTATATAATCAGGGGGATAGGATTGGCTGGATGATGATAACGGGAAAACCGGAGTATAACATCAAGCAAATAGAAGAAGACGCAAAATTATTATTGAAAAATTTAAATAAAATTCATCCCAAAGATAAAAGGGCTTTAGGCAGTTATAATTTAGGTGCTGATTTTAAAAAGGTAACCGGTTTTTTAATTGGGATGCAATTTTTAACCTGGTTTGTTGGGATAGCAACCCTAATTGCAGGTGTTTTTGCTATTGGCAATATTTTATTAATAACCGTAAAAGAACGTACAAAGGAAATTGGTGTTCGCAGAGCATTAGGAGCCACTCCTTTTGAGATCAAAAGGCAGATTGTTGTGGAAGCAGTAACTTTAACATTGGCAGCCGGACTTATGGGAATTATTTCCGGAGGGTGGATTCTGATACTTTTAGATTCGAAATACGGACAAGGTGATGATGCCACTTTAGTTAACGCCTCAGTATCATTATTCATCGTATTTATTGCCTTGTTAATATTAGTGGTGCTAGGCACTTTAATAGGATTAATACCGGCATTTAAAGCCACCAGTGTAAAACCAATAGAAGCATTAAGAGAAGAATAAAACAATCAATAAAAAATGAACAAAACAGTAAAGATTATTTTAATAATAGTGGCCATGTTACTATTAGTTTGGGTATTAAAATATTTTAAAGATGCGAACTCTAAAGATGTTGAGGAGTTTAAAGTAGAAGAACCTTTTTATACCTCTATTAATACAAAAGCGGTTGCAACCGGGAAGTTAAACCCGGAAGAAGAAATTGAATTAAAGCCGCAAATCTCGGGTATTGTAGATGAGATCTTAGTTGAAGAAGGGGACCTTGTGCAGAAAGGCGATTTAATAGCCAAAATCAGAGTGGTTCCTAATGAGCAAAGCTTGGTAAGTGCCAAAAGCAGAATAGCGTCTTCTAAATTGTCTTATGAGAATGCTAAAACATTATATGACAGAAACAAATCGCTTTATGAAAAAGGTGTGATTTCTCAGCAAGATTTTGAAAATAGTGAGTTGTCTTTTAATCAAGCCAAAGAAACACTGGCCCAGGCACAAAACGATTATCAAATTATAAAACGGGGTTCTATTTCAGGAGGAAGTTCCGCCAATACTAATATCATTGCGCAAATTTCAGGGACTATATTAGAAATTCCGGTAAGAGAAGGCGATCAGGTGATACAAAGTAACAACTTTAATGCAGGTACTACTATTGCCACGATCGCTGATATGAGCTTTATGATTTTTGAAGGGAAAGTAGATGAAGCAGAAGTTGGTAAAATTGAAGAAGGTAAAGACATAAAAGTAATTCTGGGAGCCATTGGCGAAAAAGAATTTCCTGCAAAATTAACGTTTGTAGCGCCAAAAGGGGTTGAGGAAAATGGCGCTGTACAGTTTACCGTAAAAGCAGATGTTAAAGTTGACTCTGAAGCCAATATCAGGGCCGGCTATAGTGCCAATGCAGAAATTGATATTGAATCTAAAGACAGTGTTTTAGCAATAAGAGAAGCCTTACTTCAATACAATAGGATTACTGAAAAGCCTTTTGTTGAAATCCTGAAAGGTGATGAGAAGTATAAGAAACAAAATGTGACCCTGGGATTGTCAGATGGTATCAATATAGAAATTACAGAAGGTGTTAAAGTAGGAGATAAAATAAAAGTTTGGAATAAAGTATCTGAAGATGACAAAGATGATAAAGATGACAATGATTAAAAACAGAAGACCTTTTATGAAGCATAGTTTATTACTATTTATACTGCTTATAGCCTCTTCATCTTTTGGTCAACAAAAAAAATGGACACTCCGGGAATGTGTTGCCCACGCTTTGGAAAATAATATTTCGGTTAAACAAGCTGAAAACAACCTGCTTTCAAATGAACAGGATGTCATTGCAGCAAAAGGGCAATTTTATCCGTCCTTAGGTGCCGGTATCACACAATCTATGAGTTTGGGACAGGCAGAATTGTTTCCCGGTAATTTTGTTGATAGAACATTTCATTCCACCGGTATAGGTCTTAGTGTGTCTCAAACAGTTTTTAATGGGTTTAGAAATACTTATTTATACAGACAGTCTCAAATTAATTTGGAAGCTAATGAATTTGAATTAGCCAGGATAAAAGATGATATTTCGTTAAATGTTGCCAATGCCTATTTAAATGTACTGTTCAATAAAGAGAATTTAGAAACGGCACAGGCACAATATGAATTTAGCTCAAAACAATTAGAGCAGGTTAAAGATCTGGTAGATGCCGGAGTACAACCAAAAGCAAATATTTATGATGCCCAAGCGACTTTAAGCAGGGATGCGCAGCAGGTTACCATAGCAGAGAATAACTTTAATTTGGCCCTATTGTCTCTATCTCAATTATTGCAAGTGCCGTTTAACGGGTTTGATGTTGAGATTATTGAAATTGATAAACCCTCCGAAACTATAATGTATAAAAGTATAGACCCGATTATAGAATATGCTTTTCAAAACCGTAATGAAATAAAATTTGCCGAAAAGAATATTGAAAACGCCGAAATAGGCACCAAGATCTCTAAAAGTGGTTATATGCCAAGTGTTTCGTTAGGCTATGGGTATAATACGGGGGCAAACTTTTCAAATTTAACGAGCGATAATTCTTTTTTTCAACAAATAAATGATAATAGAGGCCATAGTTTAAATTTAAATATAAGCATTCCCGTTTTTTCAAGATTTCAGAACAAAACGTCTGTTGCCAAATCTAAAATAGTCGAGGAAAATGCAAAGCTTAGTTTAAATCAAGCCAAATTGACTTTGGAATCGAATATTCAACGTGCATTTACAGATGCACAGGCTGCATTAAAAGCTTATGAAGCCGCCAAGTCTTCATTGTCATCGCAAGAATTGGCTTTTAATAATGCCAAAGAACGTTATGATATTGGTGCTATGACTGCATTTGACTTAGAACAGGCCAGAGTGCAGCTAATAAACGCCCAGGCCTCTTTAATAAATGCTAAGTATGATTTTGTTTTTAAGACAAAAGTTTTAGATTTTTACATGGGAAAAACAATAAACTATTAAATTGGCATTAATACTTAGTATAGAAACGGCTACCACCAATTGTTCGGTAGCACTTTCACGACATGGAAACACCATTGCTTTAAAGGAAGATAGCAGAAATGGCTATTCACATGCCGAAAAATTGCATGTGTTTATAGATGATGTTTTAAAGGAAGCGAACATTGACAAAAATAAGCTGGATGCTATAGGTATTAGTAAAGGCCCCGGCTCCTATACCGGATTGCGTATCGGTGTCTCGGCAGCAAAAGGTTTGGCATTTGCTTTAGATAAACCGTTGATTTCAGTGCCCACTTTAGATGCTTTGGCTCTGCAGGTAACTTGTAATAATGGGGTTATTATAGCTATGTTAGATGCCCGAAGAATGGAAGTGTATTCTGCAGTTTATGATTCAAGCTACAATCAAATAAGAGACACGCAGGCGCAAATTTTGGATGAAACATCTTTTGCCGATTATTTAGAGAAAGATAAGGTATATTTTATAGGGAACGGTGTTGAAAAGACCAGAGAAATCATCAATCATCCCAATGCTGTTTTTATTGAGGACAAGTTGCCATCTGCTAATGAGATGAGTGGATTGGCTTATGATAAATATAAAATAAGCGACACTGAAGATGTCGCTTATTTTGAACCGTATTATTTAAAGGATTTTGTGGCCATAAAGCCTAAATCTTGAAAAGAAAGACCTGCCAGGTTTTTAAAACCTGGCAGGTCTGATATTATGAAATTGGGTAAATATTATCCTTCCTTGTGTATTTCAACCTGGTGTGGATATGGAATTTCAATACCAGCTTTATCAAGTGCCAATTTGCAGCCTTCGGTAACCCCAAAATACACATCCCAATAATCAGCAATGGTAGCATAAGGCCTGACAGCAAAGTTTACGGAACTATCAGCAAGTTCAGCAACACTTACCGAAGGCGCCGGATCTTTTAATACTTTTGGATTAGACGTTAAAACATTCATTAAAACCTCTTTGGTTTGTTTAATATCAGAGTCGTAGCTAACACCAATAGTTAAATCAACACGAAGCATGCCTTCAGTTGAATAGTTAGTGATATTCCCATTAGATAAGGCTCCGTTTGGAATAATAATCTCTTTGTTAGTTGGAGAAAGAATTTTGGTTGTAAAAATTTCAATCTCTTTAACAACCCCAAGTTCGCCCTGGGCTTCAATTAAATCGCCTATTTTAAAAGGTTTGAAAATCATGATCAGAACGCCACCGGCAAAATTCCCTAATGATCCCTGAAGTGCCATACCAATGGCTAAACCGGCAGCGGCTAAAATAGCAGCAAATGAAGTGGTTTCAATACCCAATTGGGAGAGGATGGCTAAGAATAGCAAGATCTTTAAGCCCCAGCCAATTAAATTAAGAAGGAACTTTTGCAAACTCACATCATAATTGTTTTTAGACATGACTTTGCCAATGCCTTTGGTTATTTTTTTAATGATCCAGGAACCAACGATCCAAATGACAATGGCTCCAATAACTTTGATGCCGTACTCTACTATAAAGTTTTGAGCGATTTCTGCATACCTACTTAAATCCATAATTTATTGTATTTGATTAGTGTTATAAAATTAAGAACTACAGCCAACTTTTTCAACTTCAAACAGATGAAAAAAACATTAAACATGCGTTATACTATGCTGACTATTAAAGCTATTATGGCCGGCACAGCCTGAATATAAAACAGCTTTATTTTCTTTGTAGAGTAAGACCCGTAAATACCGGCAATAGTCACACAAATAAGAAAGAAAATGGCAATTTCCGGGTTGTTTTTTAAAATACTGTAAGTTAATCCCGCGGCCAAAAAGCCATTATATAATCCCTGGTTAGCTGCCAGTACTTTGGTTTCTTCCGCAAACGCTTTCGATTTTAGACCAAAGGTTTTAATGCCTTTGGGCTTTGTCCATAAAAACATTTCAAGGATCAGGAAATAGATATGTTCCAGAGCAACAACACCAATTAAAATAATACTTAACGTGGTCATTCTTTTAAAAATTCAATAGCCCTGGTAACTTCAGATACCGGTAGTTTACAAGCTTTATTTACGCAAACATAAATTAAAGTATTACCAGGATTGTATCTGTTTAATAATAAGGGCATATCGCTTTCGGAAATACTTCCTGCGATTAATTTATTGGGAACGTAAGTCCTGTTAAGCTCCGATATTTTTTGTCTGGCATCAGCACCCACTATAGCTACTTCGTAATACGGATTGGTATAATTCAACATTAAATCCAACCAATTCGAATACCCGGAAGCATAGTCCTGCATTTCAGGTTTTACATTATTTAGCATGGTCATGGCATTCTTGCTGAAATGTTCATTGTCAAAATAATGCCCCAATTTAAACAGGTTTTTAGCCATGATGGAATTACTGCCAGGAATCACATTGTCTCTATACTCAATACTTCTTGAAACCAGTGATGCATCTTCATTTGAAGTAAAGAAAAACATATTACTTTGGTCGTCAAAAAAGTGGTCAAAAGTATAATTGGTTAAATCTCTGGCCGTATTAAGCCATTTGGTGTCAAGCGTATTTTCATATAAAGTGATAAAGGCGTCAATAACCGTTACATAGTCCTCAAGGTACCCATTGAATTTACTTTCGCCTGCTTTGTAAGTATGATAAAGCCCGCCATCTTCTTTCATCATGTTATCGATAATGAATGAGGCATTTTTTATGGCAATGTCAAGATATTCCTGTTTTTCGAACACCCGGTAAGCATCGGCGTAACCTTTAAGCATTAACCCGTTCCATGAGGCCAACGTTTTATCATCTAATCTGGGTTTTGGTCGCTTGTTTCTAACTTCCAAAAGCATATGTTTCCAGGAATCAATTTTTTTATTGAGTACTTCTTTGCTAATATTATGTTTTTTTATGATAGCTGCATCGTCATCCTTTCTAATGAGTACATAATTACCATGTTCCCAAAGCCCATAACTATTGATGTTATAATAATCTGAAAACAATTCGAAATCATCGGATAAAAGGGATTGCAGCTCTTCTTTGTTCCATACATAAAACGCCCCTTCTTCCAATTCACCTTCAGCATTGTCACTATCCGCATCGAGAGACGAATAAAACGCACCTTCATCAGTGGTCATATCCCTTTCAACATACTTCAAAGTTTCTTCAACAATGTCTTTATATAATTCATTTTTGGTTATTAAATAGGCGTCGGCATATAAACTCACCAATTGACCGTTGTCATAAAGCATTTTTTCAAAATGTGGGACATGCCATTTAGCATCTACGGAATACCTTGAAAATCCGCCGCCAATTTGATCAAAAACACCGCCATAGGCCATTTTGGTCAATGTAGTATTAACATAATCCAGAAGCTTTTGATCATTGTTCTGATAAGCATATCGCAATAAAAAGTGATAATTATTAGGCATCATAAACTTAGGTGCCCTGTTCAAACCACCAAGACTGTTATCAAATAAAGTAGACCATTTTTTTACTGCGGTCTCAATGAATTCACGTTCAAACTCAGGAGCGTCTGTGTTGAGCTCAACCATGTCTAAAGACTTTAAGCCCTTTTCAACATTATCAGCTTGTTGATATAATTTATCCGGCTCATTTGAATACAGTTTAGTGATCTGTTCCAGGATACTTATCCACTGGTCTTTAGGGAAATAGGTGCCGCCCCAAACGGGTCTTCCATCAGGTAAGGCAACCACGTTTAAAGGCCAGCCGCCTCTACCGGTCATTAATTGAACCGCATTCATATAGGCTTGGTCTACATCCGGCCTTTCTTCCCTGTCTACTTTAATGTTGACGAAATGTTTATTCATAACATCCGCAACCAGACTGTCTTCAAAACTTTCACGCTCCATAACATGACACCAGTGACAGGCCGAATACCCGACACTAATAAGGATCAGTTTTTTATCAGCCTTTGCTTTTTCAAGCGTTTCATCATTCCATGCTTTCCAATCTACCGGATTGTGGGCATGTTGCAGGAGATAAGGACTGGTTTCGTTTATAAGGTCGTTAGTGTATTTATGATTTTGCATGGCGTTTTTGTTCTGGCCTTTACAGCTTAATAATGAAATTATTAAAAGCAATACTATATAGGATATCTTTTTCATAGATTTTATAAACGTATAAATATAAGACATAAAAAGGCGTTCAGGAAACTGACAGGACTAAAATAATTGTTAAAACACACAAGGGAATAATTGCTTTAATCGCCAAAGGTTACATCTGCCCATTGAAAAACAATAAAACGAACAGATAAAAAGAACGCTTCAATTTAATTGTTAATATATTTTAAATTACCCGTTAATGGCCTCAACCATCTCCACTTTACCCGGCAGCATTTGTTTAAGCATGTTTTCTATGCCGTTTTTTAAGGTAAAGGTTGACGACGGGCACCCACTACAAGCTCCCTGAAGCAAAACACTCACGTTTTTCGTGTTTTCATCGTAGGACAAAAATTGAATATTGCCACCATCACTGGCCACAGCAGGTTTGACGTATTCTTCAAGAATGTTAACGATTTCCTTAGATATGTCATCTAATGCGTCAAACTGATGGTCTTTTTGGGCATTGGTTTTTTGAAGTTTTTCAGCTGCTTCAGGCAAGACAACCGCTTTTCCACTTTCAATATAATACTTGATGAATTCCCTAAGCTCAATAGTAATATCTTGCCATTCGGATACGTCATATTTTGTTATGGATACGTAATTCTCTTCAATAAATACACTTTTTACAAACGGGAAATGAAATAATTCCGTAGCCAATGGCGACAATTTGGCGTCATCAATCGAAGTAAATTCAAATAAGGTCGTAACTATTTTTTTATTGGTTACGAACTT
This sequence comes from Seonamhaeicola sp., assembly GCF_028281565.1. Lineage (GTDB taxonomy): Bacteria > Bacteroidota > Bacteroidia > Flavobacteriales > Flavobacteriaceae > Seonamhaeicola. Next base: position 100,866 of record NZ_JANQJQ010000018.1, on the reverse strand, counting down.
CATAACCGACGGGTTTGGAGTGGCTTCGGCATACACAGTCACCGGAACTTTTTTTGGAGCTTCGGCTTCATTAATTACAGTGCCACCGTCATTTAAATAGGCTTCTATTTGTTGGGCAACTTCGTCTTGCACGTCGCCCCATTCAACAATATCATAGCGTTCCACGGCAATAAAATTCCCGGAAATATAAACCTTTTTCACAAAGGGTAAATAGAATAATTGTTGGGCTAAAGGCGATGGTTTTGCTTCATCAATATTATTGAATTCAAAACTCTGATGATTCGTTATAAATTGATTTACCTCGAATTTAACTATGGCGTTATTTGATGTTTCCTGCACAGAAACCTTGAAAGTGTTCATTTCAGCTAATTTTTTACAAAAATACTAAAAGAAAACTACAGATATCCATATATTTGAGTTCTGTGTCCTAAATTTAAGACATGGAAGAATAAAGTTTTGCTTTATTCTTTTTTGTGTAATTTTTTAATAATCAAGACGTTTGTATAACACCAGACCTACTTGGTATAAAGTTTATGAGATTAAAAAATATATTAATGATAGCAATAGGGGTGGTATTCACTAATGTTGCTATTTCACAAGAAGGCTTGCCTATATATACTGATTATCTTACCGATAATTATTATTTAATTCACCCGTCTATGGCCGGAGCCGCCAATTGTTCTAAGATAAGACTAACGTCACGTCAGCAATGGTTCGGTCATGATGATGCTCCAAGATTAACAACATTGAGTATTAACGGTAGAATAGGAGACTCACCATCGGGAATAGGGGGGATTGTATATACAGATAAAAACGGGTTTCACTCACAAACGGGTGCCTACGCAACCTATGCCCATCACTTAATGTTTTCAAGAAGTGAAGTAGATCTAAATATGTTGTCGTTTGGATTGAGTGCCGGATTTATTCAGTACAAACTGGATGAAACCTCTTTTTTGTTTGATGGGCCGGATCCGTTAATAGATGGTATTGTTCAAAATGCTACTAACTTCAATATTGATTTTGGATTTTCTTATCACTTTTTAGATTTTTATGCGCATGGAGCGGTAAAGAACATGCTTAATAATGAAGGGATTAACAAAGAACCTAATGTGACCAGTAATTTAAGGCGCTATTTGCTTACTGTTGGTGGTGTTTTTGGTAAATTGGGAAGCGCCTGGAGTTATGAACCTTCTGCGATGTTACAATACAGAGATGCTACTAAAGAGGCTTCTGTTGATATAAATGCCAAAGTTTACAGGCAAATGGATTTTGGAACTATTTGGGCGGGTTTATCATATAGAAATAGTTTTGATGGTGCCGAATATATCAGTTCTAATGCTATAAACAGCCAAAGATTACAGCAAATTACGCCACTTGTAGGTGTTAATTATAAAAATTTCATGTTTGCCTATACGTATACACATCAGACCAATTCCGTGGTGTTTACAAATGGTGGGTTTCACCAGTTTACTTTAGGTTATAACTTTGGTTGCAGACGCCAACGATTTGACTGTAAGTGTCCGGCGGTTAATTACTAAAAACAGATCTGAAAAGTACTCAAGATTGTCATTCTGAATTTATTTCAGAATCTCATCCTAATTTGTTGCCAGGTGGTATGAGAGCCTGAAATACTGAAACAAGTTCAGTACATGCAAGTTCAGGTTGACAAAAATTTAACTTTTCAGACCGCTTCCTTTTTTAATCCCAGGTATATTGTTTCTTTTTTGCCTGTTCTTTAATGGCTTTGGTCATGGCATTTTCCAAACCATTGGTGTTTTTAGTCCTGGATTGCTCCGATATATATTTGGTGCGCTTCACATTTAACTCCTGGATTTTTTTCTGAATGGCCGCTCTTTCTGTTTTCTTTTTGGCAACATAGGCTTTTATTTCAGATTCAGATTTTCCCTTAAGCACTTCGGGAAGCGCTTCTTCTTTTAGATCTTCAATGACTACTTCTTCATTTTCTACGGCATCGACTAAATCCCAGGAGGCGTTTTTGTAAAAATGAGAACTCTTACTAACAGAACGTTTTACCGCATTTGCATAACCGTATACCCTGGCATTAGTGTCTTGTTGGGCTTGTTCTGCTACTTTATCCCTTCCTCTTTTACCGTAAGCTACGTAAGTTTTGTTTAATTGCTGATTCAGCATTAAAATCTTATCGTCATAAGGGGAAGCAATATGTACAGTCTTCTGATTATGGTCAATAGCCATATAATCTCCATTAGTTAATTTGGCACCATCTTTCCAGTGGGTAGAAACACCTTGATTGTAATTGCCGCAGAAAATAGTGTTGATGGTAACATCTTTTTCTTTAGCATTTACGGAAGCATCTTTGTAATGAACACTGCCTTGAGTAAAAGGTTCGTTGCCTGCAATAAAAACCAGTTTTAAATCATCCGGGTTATTACCCCAGTTTAATTGGTTTAAAGCGGTTTGAATGACTTGTCCGCAATACTCATTGCCACCATTGGTAGTTAAAGAAAAAAGCTCTTTTGAGATATCATCTAAATCATTGCTAAAAGCCAAAACTTGTCTAATATAACCTTCAGCACTATGGAGCCTGTCGTTTCCATATTCATATAATGCAATTTGCAGATTTGGTTTTTCATCGCCACATTTGGCATAAGACAGTTCATTAACTATATCCCAAAGTTGTGCTTTGGCCTGATCTATTAATCCGTCCATGCTATTACTCGTGTCTAACAAAAGGGCCACCTTAATATACTGTTTGTTCGGATGATGTTTAACTGTAACTTCAGCTAGGTCGTTTTGGGTTTGCTTTTTATTATTAGCGTTACACGCCATGAACCCAATTAAGGTTAAACTTAAAATGAATGTTTTAAGATGTGTTTTCATAGATTATGTTTTTTGATTAATAGCGTAAATCTAGGTTCAAAGTTTTTTTTAAAAAAAGCAGAATGAGTTAAGTGGCCAGGTAAATGAGTAAACAGAACCCCCTAATGCGTAAACAAGTCTTTTTCACCTTAAAAAACAGTAAAAATGATTTTGGCCATTTTATTAAACCAATGAAAGTGCGTAAGTTTATCTATTAGAAAGAAACAAATGCAGACTGCTTTAAAACATATATGGATTCTTTATTTTTTGTTCAACCCGCTTTCGTTGTTGGGCCAGAATGATATAGAGGATGCTCCAAAATTCATTGTAAGGGGTAAGGTTGTTGAAAGTGATACGCGTGACCCGATTTCCAATGTAAATATTGAAGTTAACGGAGGGAACTACACAACAACAGATATTTTTGGTGAGTTTAGGATTCAGGCCAGAAAAGGTGATGAACTAACTATCAGGCATAAAGATTTTGAAACGGTGTATTATATCATTCAAAGCAATGAACGTATTCTTGTAGAGGTAGAACCTGAGGAAGAAAAAGAACTTAAGCAAGAGAAGTTTATTAGTAAACGTTCAAAATCCAAAGCGCCTCAATTTAATTGGTATATAGATTCCGCAGAAGTATACCTGAAAAAAGATGCCAAAAAGAGTATTCAATTTGTTACTAATGCTTTAAAACTTAGTGATTCTAAAAAGGAAAATGCAGAAGCCTACGAAGTCTTAGGGGACATCAATATGTTTTGGAAGCAACCGGATCTGGCCATTTCAAACTACAATACCAGTTTAAAGAGCAATAACACCAACGAGGTTAAACTAAAATTAGCCGTTGCCTACAAGGAGAATAAAAACTACCAGGAAAGCATTGAGCTTTACAACAGTATTGGTAAAAAACGCCTATCAAATTATCAGCTGGTGACCTTGTATGAAGGGTTGGGAGATGTTTATAAAGCCATAAAACAATACGATGCTTCTATAAAAGCATATCAGGACGGGTTAAATGTAGCTCAAAAACATGTGATCACACCTAAAATAACCGATTTAAATTCTAAAATAGCTGAGGTTTATAATGAAAAAGGTGAGGTTGAAGAAGCACAGGGCCTTTTCAAAAAATCACTCAAGTTAGCAGGTAACGAAAACAAAAAAAGAGCCCTTGAAGAAAAAGTAAAAGTAGCTGATTTTGAGGGAGCAAATCTTAATTTTTCTAGTGAAATAGAGCTTAGAAAACAGGCTTTGGAAGATATTGCAGATATAGCACTAGACTCCATTTTTTTAGGTAACGAAAGCCCATTAACACCGCAAAGACAAAATTATAAAATAGGTAATGCCTATGCGCTTCAGAATGATTATGGAAATGCCATAACCTACCTAGAAAAAAGTATAGAAGAAGCCGATGAAAAAGAAGATCTTATTGTGCAAAAAGATGCCACCAGGAAACTGTCTGAGGTTTATCGTGATGCCGGACAATTTGATAAGGCCTTAATAGCCTATCAAAACTATGTAGAGGTAGTTGATAAACTCTATGTGCTAAAGGAACAGGAGATATCTCAGGCTTCAAAGTTCAGTAAGGACCTGGCAACAAAACAAAACAGAATTACCAGTTTGGAGAGTGAAAAATCTTTGGCTAACACCAGGTATCAGTTGAATACAGAAGAAACTAAGCGACAGGAATTATTGATTTATTCACTTTTTGGAGGTGTTCTACTTCTTTTAATTGTGGCTTTTTTAATGTTTAAATATATCAGGCAACAACGATTGGCCAATAATTTACTGGCTTTAAAATCGTTGCGTAGTCAAATGAATCCGCACTTTATTTTTAATGCGCTTAATTCTGTAAATAGTTTTATAGCCTCTAATGACGAACGAACCGCGAACAAATATTTATCTGACTTTTCATTGTTAATGCGAGCCGTTTTAGAGAATAGCGAAGAAGACTTTATTCCGTTGGAAAAAGAAATTGAACTGCTTCAGCTTTACACCAAACTGGAACATTTCAGATTTAAGGATAAGTTTGATTACAGTATTACTGTAGCTGATGATATCAACGTAAAGGACTTTGTAATTCCACCTATGTTGTTGCAACCTTATATTGAAAATGCGGTATGGCATGGCTTGCGCTATAAAAAGAGTAAGGGGCATTTAGAAATAGCTATTGCCCAAGCAAACGCCGATGAGATTTCCATTACTATTGCTGATAATGGTATAGGTAGAAAAAAATCAAAAACATTAAAAACTCAAAACCAGCAAAAGCAAAACTCAAAAGGGATGGGTAATATTAAAAAACGCGTATCCATTTTAAACGACATGTATAAAGACAAAGTAGATGTTTTGATAACCGATTTCCAAGGTGCCGAGGACACCGGAACAAAAGTTGTTGTAACACTTAAAAAGGATTAACGATTTCAGATTAAAACAATCAAAGTCACCTCGAGCGCAGTCGAGAGGTCTCATAATTAAAGCATATGAAACTAGATGCCATCATTGTAGAAGACGAGCAAACCAGTAGAGCCATTCTAAAGAACTACTTAAAAAAATATTGTCCTAATGTGACTATTTTAGGTGAAGCTGCCAATGTAGAAGAGGCTTTGATCCTGATTAGAAATCACGATTTAGATCTGGTATTTTTAGATGTGGAAATGCCCTATGGGAACGCTTTTGATCTGCTGGATAAGGTGGGGGATATAGATTTTGAGACCGTGTTTGTAACAGCTTATGATCATTATGCCATGGAGGCTTTGAATGCCCATGCATCCTATTATTTAATGAAACCCATTTCTATTGATGAGCTCATTAAAGCGATTGATTACGTTACCGAAATAAAAACCAAAGAAAATGCCTTACAGGATCAGGTATTAGTACCAAAAACTAATAGTGTAAACGGAAAAATAACGATTCCGCAGTTAGATGGATTCGAGATCTTAAGCACCTCGGATATTTTATATTGTAAGGCCGATGATAATTACACCGAAATCTATCTCAATAACAACAAAAAGAAATTGGTTAGTAAAACACTCAAATATTTTGAAGAGGCTTTAAATGGTGCCAGTTTTGCTCGAGTACACAAATCGTATTTAGTTAATGTTAATGAAGTGGTGAAATACGTAAAAGGAAAAGGAGGCAGTGTGGTGCTGAGTAACGGAAAAGAAATTATGGTATCTGCTTCAAAAAAAGCAGAGTTATTGTCCTATTTTAAATAGCTTTGTCATTAATCAATAAAAAATAATCATTAAGAAACATGCCAGTAATCTTACCAGTAAAAGATAAATCCCCACAGATACCAGACGATTGTTTTATTGCCGAAAATGCCACTATTGTGGGCGATGTGGTTATGGGTAACCAATGCAGTATCTGGTTTAGTACTGTAGTTAGGGGAGATGTTAACTATATTAAAATAGGCAATAAGGTGAATGTACAGGACGGTGCTGTTATTCATGGGACATATCAAACCGCTCCAACTAATATTGGTAATAACGTGTCCATTGGGCACAATGCCCTGGTACATGGTTGTACCATTCATGATAACGTTTTGGTGGGTATGGGCAGTATTATTATGGATGGTAGCGTGGTAGAAAGTAATTGCATCATTGCAGCCGGCGCTGTGGTAACTCAAAACACCAGGGTGGAATCAGGTAGCATTTATGCAGGGATTCCTGCCAAAAAAATAAAAGATATCAGCCAGGAACTGATCTCTGGTGAAATCAATCGAATAGCAGACGCCTATATTAAATATTCCGGTTGGTTTAAATGACAATTTATTGTTATCCTGAACTAGTTTCAGGATCTCATTATTAATTATTATGGCGTTACCCTTATGGGTACGCTTTTAGCAGTCGCTTTTTTCATTATGGCAAAGCAGGTTGTGGTTAAAAATCCAGATAAGTAACACTGTAATCATTTCCTAAAAGCTGGTCCAATACTTCAGGGCTCCCATTAGTATAAAATTCGATTTTGGGTTTTGAAGTTTGGGTATTACAAAGCATGTGGTTTTCTAGTATATGCTTTGTCTGTCGTGCTACCGCTTCACCCGAATCGATAATCTTTACATGCTTAGGCAATATTTCAACCAGTAAAGGCATTAAATAGGGGTAATGAGAGCAACCCAAAACCAAGTAATCAATATGCGCTTTTATCATGGGTTCCAAATAAACCGTTAAAAGGGCTTTCATGGCTTCGGAATACAATTTTCCACTTTCAATGAGGTCAACAATACCATCGCCATCTTGTTCAATAACGGTAACATTACTTGCAAATTTTCCGGATGTTTTTGAGAATAAGGCACTGCTTAAGGTGCCCTGAGTAGCTAAGATCCCAACAGCATTGGTTTTGGTTTGCAAGGCTGCAGGTTTTATAGCGGGTTCAATGCCTATAAACGGGACTTTGTACGTGTCTCTTAAATAGTCAATTGCGTTTGTAGTGGCTGTATTACAGGCTACAACAATGAGTTTACAACCTTTTTCCAATAAAAGCTCCGTGTTTTTAATGCATAAATTGATAATAGCTTCTTTCCCTTTGGGGCCGTAAGGCGCATTGATGCTATCAGCCAGATAGATCGTGCTTTCATTCGGCAAAAGACGGTGAATTTCTTTCCAAATAGAAGTACCGCCAACTCCGGAATCAAAAATACCAACTGGTTGTTTGTTCATTTATGACATTTTATTTCAAGTCGCATTCCGAATTAACTTGTGCTGAACTGGTTTCAGTATGTCGGAATCTCGTATCAAATATAATCCAAACTTTTATGATGAGAACCTGAAATATTGAAACAAGTTCAGATTAACAGATTATTAATCAGATATTGGTTTCACTAAATAAAAAAGCTGCTTTGTAAAAAGCAGCTTTTTTGAAAGTAAGTTATTTGTATTCAGGTAAATTAAATACCCAGTTCTTTTTTTACAGCATCTAAAATATCGGTGCCTTCTGCTACTATTAGCGTTGCTCTGTCTAAAACATAATCAAATCCTTGCGCTTTAGCAACCGCATTAATGGCTTTCATAGCCTCTTCTTCAACAGGTTTTAAAAGTTCGGCTCTTTTTTCTGCCAGGTTCTTTTGTGCATCTGCCTGGAATTGGGCAATACGTTGTTCAGTTTCTCTCAATTCCAAAATTCTTTTTTGGTTTTCTTCATCGGTTTTTGTGTTTGCCTCTGCTTCATATTGCTTTCTGGTCTTGTCATACTCGGTTACAGATGCCTGATAATCTGTTTGGTAGGTTTTGCCTAAAGCTTCAAGTTCAGCCTGAGCCGATTTAAAACCGGGCATGGCCGCAATTAATTCCTGGGTGTTTATATGTGCAACTTTACTTTGCGCCTGTGAAAAACTAATACTCCCTATGCATACTGCCGTTACTAATAAAATAGTTTTTAAATGTTTCATTTTTAAAATAGTTAAATGTGTTATAAATTATTACTTGTTATTGTTAATACTGTCTCTGGCTTTTTTCTTTTCCTCTAAAGCTTTTTGCCTTTCTTCTAAAATTTTCTTCTTTTTTTCTTCTAAAGCTTTTTTTCTTTCTTCACGTTCTGCTATCTTTTTCTGCCTGTTTTCTTCAATTAGCTGTTCCCTGGTTTTGGTTTCGGTTTTTGCTTCATCATCCTTTTTAACGTCTTCAGTTTTACTCTCTTCAGTATTTTCAGAAGCTTTTTTTCTGGCATCCAGTTTAGCCTGTTTTGCCTTTTCGCGTTCTTCTAATATTTTCTGACGTTTAGCCTCCGCTTCTTTTACTTTAGCTTCACGTTCAGCCAATTTTTTCTTCCTGGCTTCCTCAATAACGCTTTCTCTTTGTTTTTTCTTTTCTTCTAAAGCTCTAGCGCGTTCTTCTTGCTCTAAGTTAACTTCAGGGACCAAGTCTTCCGCCTCCGCAGCTTTACGCTCCGCTTTGGATTGGGCCTGCATTCTTTTAGCGGTTCTGGTAATACTTTTAATGACCATTGCACTTAAATCATAATGTTTTGCTGAAAACAACATGGTGCCGTCAGAAGATTTATCAAAAATAAAATCATATTTCCTGCTTGAGGCAATATCCTGCACTGCTGCAAAAATTTGATCCTGTACCGGTTGCATCAACTGCTTTTGCTGTATAAACAAATCACCGTTAGGGCCAAAGCGTTTTTGCTGATAATCCAATATTTCTTTTTCTTCAAAATAGATATCCTCTTCACGTTCCTCAATAAGTTCCTTGGTTAAAAGTGCTTTTTCATTGCTTAAGTCCTTGCGCTTTTGCTCAATACCACTCAGCTTAACTTCAATTTCATTTTTCCATTTATCGGCTTTTTGATTTAATTGAGCAACCGCTTCCTGGTATTCCGGAACATTTTCTAAAATATATTCAGTATCAATATAAGCAACTCTAACCCCGCGTTGCGCATGCGCAGATAGGCTTAGTAAAACTAATGTCAGTAAAAAAAGAACCTTGTTTTGCATCCTGTTTATATTTTATAATTTATTGACTTACAAATTCTAAAAATTAGAATTAGGTTTTCAAAATTAACGAATTTTAAGCTTAAAAATTTTAATTCTTATACAAAACATCAAACAGTTATTAGAAAATATCGTGCCAAAATAAATCCGGGTCTAAAATTGCTGCCCTATTATGAAGTGGGTTTCCCATCCGTGTTTACCCGTTTCGCCAAGTGCAGGGTCAAATCCGTGACCAAAATCTATACCTAATAAACCAAAGGCAGGCATAAAGATCCTAACACCAAAACCAGCTGAACGCTTCACATTAAACGGATTGAAATCTCTAAAGTTATTATACGAATTACCGGCTTCTAAAAAGGTCAGACCATAAATTTTTGCAGAAGCTTTTAATGTAATAGGATAACGCAACTCTAAAGAGTATTTGTTATAGATAGTACCACCATCCTGCGTTGACAAGGACTGATTTGGATATCCCCGTAATTGAATGGCTTCCCTGCCATCTAAACTATATTGTCCTAAACCATCACCTCCAACAAAATACCTTTCAAAAGGAATAATACCTCTGTAATTATTATAAGCGCCTAAGAAACCAAATTCAACTAAAGGCCTTAAAACCAGGTTTTTGGTAATTTCATTATACCATTCCCCTTTAAAGCTTACTTTATAAAACTCTAACCATTTATATTTCTCCTGGTCTATTTCTGAAATTCTATCAGAAGCATTAGTTCTTTCCAGGTCCGTACTGTTAACATTGGTCAAAATGCCCTGATTTTGATCGCGTTCTGCCTGCAAAGCTTCATAATCTACACCATTAACTAAGGAGTAGGGGAATGTAAACTTGGCGGTAGCGGAAAAACTGGAACCGCCAGTAGGGAAAATAGGGTCAAACCTTGTATTGTTTCTGCTTAGACCAATGGTATAAGACAAGTTGTTTGAATACCCGTCTCCAAATGTAAATAAGCCCGTGTTATAATTATTCAGATCATAACGCTGATAACTAATGGCATTTGAAAGTGTAAAATACTCATCCGGTACGGATAGACGCTTTGCTAAACCAAAAGTAATACCTGTAATGTTAAAACTTCTGCTTTTATCAGCCCTTCTGTTTACAAAATCATATAAGAACTGTTTGGTATGCGATAATGACGTAGAGAATTGAACGGGTTTTTTACCGCCTAACCAGGGTTCGGAAAACTGAAAACTATAGGTTTGAAAAAAACGACTGGCTTGCAATCGCAAGGCTAAACGTTGTCCGTCACCCATAGGGATAGGTTTGTAAGCTTCTTTTTTAAAGATGTCTTTCATTGAAAAGTTATTGAAAGATAATCCAAGCGTACCAATAAAACCGCCACCACCGTAACCACCTTGCAATTCTATTTGACTGGAACCGGTTTCTTTAACGGAGTATTCCATGTCAATGGTGCCTTCCACCGGATTCGGGTTATTAAAATTTGGCGAAATTTCCTGGGCATCAAAGAACCCTAATTGTCCCAGCTCTCTAACGGTTCTAACTACATCAGATTTATCATATAATTGTCCCGGACGTGTTCTAAGTGCCCTGTAAATAACATGGTCATTGGTTTTATCATTACCTACCACAGAAACACTATTAAAATAAGCCGGCTTTCCTTCGGTTATTCTGATTTCCATGTCAATAACATTGTCATCGGCACTTACTTCAACCTGACGAATGCTGGAAAACAAATACCCGTTATTTTGATATAAGTTAGTAAGGTCATTGCCATCAGGTTTTGAGTTATCAGCTATTCGTTTTTGCAATAACACACCATTGTAGGTGTCACCTTTTTCAATACGAAGCAGGTTGTGCAATTGCTGATCCGTATAAACGGTATTACCAATAAATTTAATATCACCAAACGTGTAAAGTTCCCCTTCGTTTACATCAATTTTAAGGGAAATGGTTTTATCATCGTTATAAATGATACTATCGGATATAATACGGGCATCTCTGTAACCATTCTCTTTAAATTTATCTACTACACTGGATAAATCTGCCTGATAAGCTGAATCAACAAACTTAGAACGTTTTAAAATACGTAAGCGGTTAATTTTTTTGGTGCTTTTCATGGCTTTTCTAAGCTTTTTATCACTTACAGCATTGTTGCCACTAAACTCAATGTCTTTAATTTTTACTTTTTCGCCTTTGTCAATGTTCAGTACCATATTAACACGGGCCGTTTCAACAGAATCTTTGATTTCAATCGTGTTAATATGAACTTTGGTGTTTAAAAAACCGTCTTTTTTATATTTGTTGGTTAAAAAGTTTTTGGTAGTAGTTATAAGGTTTTCGGTTACTTTAGTGCCTTTTTTAAGTTTGTTGTCTTCTATAATGCCGGCAACTTTACTTTTTTTAACACCATTAACTTTTAACTCGTTAAGCTGCGGTAAATCTGCTAACCTGATTTCCAGATAAGCCGTACTGTTTTCAATGTTGGTTACATAAACTTCAATATTGTTAAACAGTTTGGTACCCCAAAGTTTTTTAATAGCATTACCAATTTCTTCACCGGGAATATTGATCTCTTGTCCTTTTCTTAAGCCAGAAAAATTAATGATGACCTGCTCGCCAAAGCTGGTATTCCCTAAAACCGAAATACCACCGATGGTATATTTTTTGCTAGCATTATACGATAGGTCTTGCGCTTGAAGATTAAAGCAGCTTACGGTAAAAAGTAAGATTGCCAAACAGAGCTTTATATAGGTTTTAAAAGGTAAAATGTTAGTTAAGTTGTTCACTTGTTTTCCCAAATCGTCTCTCTCTTTTTTGATATTCAATAATAGCTTCATACAAATGCTCCTCAGCAAAATCCGGCCAAAGCACATTGGTAAAATACAATTCTGCATATGCTATTTGCCAAAGCAAAAAATTACTGATGCGCTGCTCTCCGCTGGTTCTGATAAGCAGATCTACATCCGGTAAATTTTGCGTGTAAAGATGCTCATTTATAATGGATTCATCAATATTACCGGGCGAAATTATATTATTTTTAACTTTAATACTAATCTCTTTAACAGTATTTAGTAATTCTTCCCTGGAACCGTAGCTTAGCGCTAAGGTTAAAGTCATTCTACTGTTGGATTTTGTTTTATCCATAACCTCTGAAAGTTCTTTAAAAACCTTGGCAGGTAATAGTTTGAGGTTACCGATGGCCGCTAATTTTATATTGTTATCCTGAAGCGTTTTTATTTCTTTTCGCAATGAAGATATCAGAAGCTTCATTAAGGTTTGAACTTCTAATTTTGGTCTGTTCCAGTTTTCGGTTGAAAAGGCGTAAAGTGTTAAATTTTTAACACCCAATTCAGCACAGGTTTCAACAGTTTTTCTAACAGCTTTAGCACCGTTTTCATGACCAAAAGCCCGCATCATGCCTTTTTGTTTGGCCCAACGTCCGTTACCATCCATGATGATGGCAATATGTTCGGGAAGTTTTTTGCTTAATATGCGTTCTTTTAAATCCATTTTTAATTCACACAGTAACACGGGTTTTCACCAAAGGTATAGGTTAATGTTATACCTGAGAATACATACCAGTCGTTATTATTTATATTGCCAAACCTGTAAGATTGTAAATTCGGGTTATCGGGCAAGCTTCCATCTAAGCCATCAGAGAACGTATAGCGTGCTCCAACTTCAATACCAAACACTATATTATCAATAAAAGTAGCTTTATAACCCAAGGTCATTGGTATTCCGAAGGCCCAACTTGAGGTGTTTTCAGATACCTGAGCACCGTTTAAAAAGTAATGATTATCGTGTTTGGCAGTAGTTATTCCGGTGTGTAAATAAGGCGTGCCAATTTTTCTTTGGGAATGTAAATTGAAGTCTTTAAAAGTAAACTCCATGCCTAAGGAGAATTCAGTAATATTGGTTGAAAACTCATAACCTCTTTGAATACGCCTGGGGTCATCCGAATTAGTGTCTATGCCTTCCAGTTTACTAAAAATCAAGGATGCTCTATACGAGTGCCTCCTGCTTCTGTTCCATTTATAAATAGCGCCAATTGCTAATTGATCCGGTGAAATGTAATTGGTGGCTCCAACATCGCCAATAAAATTACTGCCACCGGCATATATGCCAATTTCATTGATTTGCGAATAGCTAAAATGGATGCTTAAAATACTTAATACTAATACGGTTAAATGCCTCATAGAGATTCAAAAGTTTGCAAATATAATAAATAAGATCAGCCAAATGTAATTTGAACTAAATTGTATTAGTGTAAAACAGTATTTCCGGTAATTTATTGTAAAATACGGGTGTATACCAATACAAATATCAAACCAATCAACTAAATTCGTTTCTATTTAATCTAAAGAAAACATAATTCAAATTTATTGTTAATCATTTTAATACTTATTTGGTATTAATTGCGCTTGTCTTCACCCCAAAGTAATTTTTTACGAAGCGTGATCAAAAAACTCTCATCCAGCAGGTCAATCATCTTAATTTTGAAATCGGCTTTTTTAATTTTTATTATAGTACCATTATCAAGTGTTGCAATTCTGGAATCTAACGACACTAAATGTTGTTCTTCTCTGCCATATACTTTAAGTTGAATTTCGGTTGTATCCGAAATCACCAATGGCCTGGCGCTTAAATTATGGGGCGCAATAGGTGTTAAAACAAAACCATTAGTATCAGGGGCCATGACAGGGCCGCCGCAACTTAAAGAATACCCCGTAGAGCCTGTTGGCGTTGAAATGATTAAACCGTCACTCCAATAAGATGTTAAATATTCACCATTTAACAGGGTTTCAACAGTGATCATGGACGTTGTATTCTTTCTGCTGATACCTACTTCATTTAAAGCAAAATTCAAGGAAGCTATTTCTTCGTTTTCAGGGCTTGTTTCCACTGATAATAAACTGCGTTCCGATATTTTATATTTACCGTCAATTATATTTTGTAAAGCTTGTTCTATAGCATCTACCTGAATGGTTGCCAAAAAACCTAAACGACCCGTATTAAGACCAATAATAGGGATGTCAATGTCTTTTACAAAGGTAATAGCCCTTAAAATAGTACCATCACCTCCAACACTGATAAGGAAATCAAAAGAAGTATCTAAAGTGTCAAAGGTTTTAAACGAAATATAATCTTGAAAATTTGGGGATTCCTTTTTTATAATATTAAAAAATTCGGTTTCAATATAGGCGTCCATATCCTTTTTTAACAAGTAGCTAAACAAAGTTTCAACAGAAGTTGTTGTTGTTTTGTTATAAAATCTTCCAAAGATGGCAACTTTCATTTCTTTAATTGTTTTAAACCTTTACGGGCTTACATATTTAAATACTTATTTAAATAATCGGACCGGTCCTTTAAACTTTCAATATAAGTGTCTTCTTCATGACCGGAAGCTATATTGTAACTGTACCTGCGGAATGTTTGAATGATGTCGTTTAAACTGGTATTCCCTATTTTCAGGGTTACCTGTACCACATCGTTCTTTATTTTCGATACAAAAGCGCCTAATAATTTTGCGTTATTGGATTCTACAATCTGGCTGATTTCACTAAACGAATAATCGTTGATACCTTTTTCAACTACTAAGACGGCTCCCGCTACATGAAAGAAAGGCGACTCATTAAAAAGGCTAATGATATCGTTTAGTTCATAATACCCTAAATAATTATTCTTTTCATCTAAAACAGGCATGATATTAGATGAATTTTTGGCAAAAGCTTCTAGAACATCCAGCCAAAGGGTGTTGTCTCTAACGTAAAAATCTTCAATGGCATAAAGGTATTCACTAACGGGTTTGTTACTATCAAAGCAATGCACATCCGTTTCAAAAAGAACACCTATAAAAACGCCATTTAAATCTTTAACAGGGATATGTGAATAGGTGAGTTGGTTAAACAGTACTTGCAGGTCTGATACACTACTTGTGCTTTCAACCGGTTTTATGTCGTTTATAATGTAATCCCGTAATTTCATGGTGTTATCAAATACCTATGCAAATTAATTAAAAAAATAGCATTTAAGCCTTTTCCGGTTTGTATTTTTCTTCAGTAAAAAATAAAACTTGGTTTCACCTCCGAAGTCACTTCGTTAATCCCACGTTTTTAAATGAAAAAATTCACATACTTTTGTCATTTAAAAAATGATTCATGACCAAGTTAAGTGTAAATATTAATAAGATTGCTACTTTAAGAAATTCACGAGGTGGCGATGTGCCCAATGTGGTTCAATTTGCAAAGGATGTACAACGGTTTGGAGCAGAGGGTGTCACCATTCATCCCAGGCCGGATGAGCGCCATATTCGTTATCAGGACGCACGTGACCTAAAATCTGAAGTTTACACGGAATATAATATTGAGGGTAACCCGATACCATCGTTTATAGACCTGGTTTTAAGTGTGAAACCAACTCAGGTTACCTTAGTGCCGGATGCCGAGGACGTCATTACCAGTAATGCCGGTTGGGATACTGTTAAACATAGAGATTTTTTAGTTGATGTGATTAAGGAGTTCCGGCAACATGGTATTCGTACGTCTATTTTTGTAGATCCGGTCTTGAAACAAATTGAAGGTGCCAAAGCAACAGGAACCGATAGAATAGAGTTGTACACGGAATCTTTTGCACACCAATATGGTTTGGGGAATAAAGAAGCTGTAAAACCATATGCTGCGTGTGCTGAGCTGGCAAATACCCTGGGTTTAGGTGTTAATGCCGGGCATGACTTGTCATTAGACAATATCCGGTTTTTTAAAGACAATATTCCTGGGCTTTTAGAAGTATCCATTGGGCATGCGTTGGTGGCCGAAAGTTTGTATCTGGGAGTTGAGAACGTGATCCAGATGTACTTAGGGAAACTAAGTTAGTGGCAGTATTCAGTATACAGTATTCAGTATGCAGTGCTCAGTAGGCAGTAGAGGAATTGAGCTTAACAAATCTAAAATCGTAATTCGTAAATCTGGAATATGATATTACATTCAAACATAATAGGAGAAGGACAACCCTTCGTGATTCTTCATGGGTTTTTAGGTATGAGTGATAACTGGAAAACACTTGGGCGACAGTTCAGCGAACAAGGGTTTCAGGTGCATTTGGTTGATCAGCGTAATCACGGACGTAGCTTTTGGGCTGATAATTTCAGCTATGAAATTCTTGCCGAGGATTTAAAAAACTATTGTGATGCCCATAGCTTGAGAGATATTATTATCCTGGGGCACTCTATGGGAGGAAAAACGGCTATGTTGTTTTCTGCGTTATATCCTGAGTTGGTTTCCAGGTTATTGGTAGCTGATATTTCGCCTCGATTCTATCCGGTGCATCACGATACTATTTTAGAAGGTTTAAGTGCTCTTAATTTTGATGAGATCAAAAGCAGAGGACAAGCGGATAAAGTTTTGGGAGACTATGTGCCCGATTTTGGTACGCGTCAATTTTTACTCAAAAACCTGTATTGGGTTGAAAAAGGCAAATTAGGCTTACGAATAAACCTGGAGGTTTTAAAAAATGAAGTTTCCGAAATCGGGGAACCTTTACCATCTTATTTACGATTTGAAAAAGAGACTTTGTTCTTAAAAGGCGATAGATCAGAATATATTGGTACGGAAGATGAAAATTTAATTTTGAATCAATTTCCAAAAGCGGACATGGTGACTATAGCCAATTCCGGGCACTGGTTACATGCCGAAAACCCTAAAGACTTTTTTGAGGCGGTTATAAAGTTTGTCTTATATATATGAAAAAGACTCAGCTACTAAGAAACTTATGGTACGGTTTGACTTCAAACCAAAGGTTTTTGATCAGAAGGTTGTATTACCTGCCTCAGGATGTGTTTGATAAGCTTGCGGGCAGAACTCATAAATATGTGCCTCCTAGGGGGCTTATATATACAGGGTCTGCTATAAGTGCTAAGCGTTATTTAAGACAAGGAGAACTGCAATTACAACTTTTAAAAGAAGAAATAGACTTAAAACCTTCAGATAAAATATTGGATATAGGTAGCGGCGTTGGCAGGACTGCTATTGCTTTAACGTCTTATTTAGATAAAACCGGTAGTTATGATGGTTTTGATGTTGTAAAAAAAGGAGTAGATTGGTGTAATTCCGGTATAGGAAATGACTTTTCCAATTTTAACTTTAAGTACGTGCCCTTATTTAATGATTTGTATAACACCTCAAAAAATAGTTCACTGGATTTTGAATTTCCATACGAAGAAAAAACGTTTACTAAGATTTTTACATTTTCTGTTTTTACACATATGCCATTAGATGAAATTCAACATTATTTTTCGCAAATGCGAAGCGTGCTGACTGACGACGGATTGTGTTTTTCAACATTTTTTTTATATGATTCTAATGATGAAGATTATGTGGCCACCAGGAAAGATTTTAATTTTCCAATTAAAGGAGAGGATGGTTTTAGGCTTATGAGTGAGAATGTAAAGTCGGGTAACATAGCCATTCATAAAGCTAAGCTTGATGAGATGTTGAAAAGATCAAATCTAAAAAAAGTAAAAGTAATTGATGGTTTTTGGAAAGATGACGTGCGAGATGCATCAAAGAAAGAGTATCAAGACATCGTTGTATTTAAGAAAGCCTAGTATAAACTATGTCTCCAAGGTGAAATCATAACCATTGCTTGTATATTGATTGCAAATAGGACATCTACAAGTTTTTTCAAGGCGGTTATAACCTTTGTAAATTGATATTTTGTAACTTGTAACTATCAAATTTATTCAAATGAAACTCTTAATCAAACTTTTGCTGAATGCACTGGCAGTATTTGTAATAGCTCATGTGTTGAACGGCGTTCATGTTGATGGTTATCTTACGGCATTAGTTGTCGCTGTGGTTTTATCAGTCCTAAACCTGTTTGTAAAACCGGTTTTGGTCATTTTTACGTTGCCTATTACCATTGTAACATTGGGCTTATTCCTTTTGGTTATCAATGCATTAATTATCCTGCTGGCAGATAAATTAATAGACGGTTTTTCAGTAAGCAGTATCTGGACGGCCATTCTGTTCAGTATTCTGCTTTCAGTGTTACAATCTATACTTCATTCGCTTTTAAAAGAAGAGAAAAAATAGCTTATACCGGTTGCCATTTGAGATTACTGTAAAAGAAAATGATGATTTTTTTCTTTAATACAAATTAAAAAATAAAGCATAGCCTTAGTTACGGTTTCTTTTTTTAATGAAGAAGAAAGGGAAAAAGGGCGTTTTATTGCATTAATTTCAAAGGGTAAATGGTATTAAAATCAGCTTGTTAAAAACTTTGTTGGGATGTAAAAATGTATTACTTTTGCATCCCAATTTTAGTCGCAAAAAATGCTTTGAGGTTTGGTCTCAAAGTTTCGATTGAAATTGTCATTCCCATGAAAGTGGGAATCCATAAAAACTGTTAATTGCCTAAGGGCTATATATCATTTTAAAAATGAACATTACAAGAGAAAACGTTGATGCATTAAATGCGGTAGTAAAAGTGGATATTGCTAAAGAAGATTATAGCGATAAAGTTGAAAAGATCTTATCAGACTATCGTAAAACAGCTAATATTCCTGGATTCAGAAAGGGGCATGTGCCCATGGGCATGGTAAAAAGACAATATGGAAAAGCTGTATTGGTAGATGAGGTAAATAAATTACTGCAAGATGCTTTAAATAAATATTTAACAGAAGAAAAGTTAGATGTTTTAGGGCAACCATTACCAAGGCCACAAGATGACATTGATTGGGATGCAGACGGATTTACTTTTGAATTTGAATTAGGTTTGGCACCGGAATTTGAAGTGAAACTAAAAGGAAAAAAAGCTATTACGCAATACAACATTATTGCAGATGATAAAATGATTGATGAGCAAATAGAACGTATTCAAAAACAATACGGGAAATTAGTCTCTCAGGATGCTGTTGAAAAAGACAGTGAAATCACAGGTGCTTTTAAGAATGAAGAAAAAGAGATAGATAACACGGTAACGATCACACTGGATAAATTTAAAGGTAAAACAACCGAAAAGAAATTTATTGGTGCTAAAGTTGGAGATGTTATCACTCTAAAAACTAAAGGGCTTTACAGTGATGAGCATGAATTAATGCACGCGTTAAAATTAGGACACGATGAGGTGCACGGATTGGATATTGAAGTGACCTTTACGGTTTCTGAGATAAACAAACGTGAGTTGGCAGATCTTGACCAGGAATTGTTTGATAAATTGTTTGGAAAGGATACTGTAAAGACCGTTACCGAATTAAAAGCTAAAATAAAAGAAGATGCCGAAAAGCAATTTGTTCAGCAGGCAGATCAGAAGCTTTTAAATGATGTTACCGAGTATTTAGTTGAAAGCACGACATTCGATTTACCTGCTGAGTTCTTAACAAAATGGATGGCAACGGCCGGCGAAAAAGAATTAGACGAAGCGCAAGCCAAAGAAGAATATGAAAAGTCCGAAAAAAGCCTGCGTTATCAACTAATTGAAGGTAAACTCATTGAAGAGAATGATATCAAAGTAACCATGGATGATATTAAAAATCATGCCAGGGACATGATCAGGGGTCAAATGGCTCAGTTTGGTCAAATGAACCCTTCAGATAAAGAATTAGATGATATTGCAGCGAGAGTATTATCAAACCAGGATGAAGCGCGTCGTATTTCCGAGCAATTGATCAGCCAAAAACTATTAGAACTTTACAAAGAAAAAGCGAATCTTAAAGTTAAAGAATTAAGTTACGAAAACTTTGTTAAAGAAGTGTATGGCGACAAATAATTAAGAGAATAATTCATTATATTTAGGCGCTTAAACCAACAGGTTTAAGCGCCTTTTTGTTCAAAAAGATATCTTTTTGAAACAGATTTTTATTTTATCTTGATGTATATCAGGAGTTTAATCATAATAAAGTATTAAAACAACTATGGATTACGCAAAAGAGTTTGAGAAATTCGCTATAAAAGACCAGGGCATTAGCAGTACGTACTATAACAAAATAATTAGTAGTATGTATCCCACTAACTTAACGCCAAATATCATTGAGGAACGCCAAATGAACATTGCTATTTTCGACGTGTTTTCTCGTTTAATGATGGATAGAATTATTTTTATGGGCACGGCTATCAATGACCAGGTGGCTAATATTATTCAGGCTCAGTTATTGTTTTTAGAAAGTACAGATCCCAGCAAAGACATTCAAATTTACATTAACTCGCCTGGGGGAAGTGTGTATGCCGGTTTGGGAATTTATGATACCATGCAGTTTATAAAACCGGATGTAGCCACTATTTGTACAGGTATGGCAGCTTCTATGGGAGCCGTATTACTATGTGCCGGTGAAAAAGGAAAACGTAGTGGATTAACACATTCCAGGGTAATGATCCACCAACCTTTAGGCGGGGCTCAGGGGCAGGCCAGTGATATTGAGATCACAGCCAGAGAGATTTTAATTTTAAAAGAAGAGCTCTATAAAATAATTAGTAAGCATACCGGACAGGAGTACGACAAAATCTACGAAGATAGTGATAGAGATTACTGGATGAAAGCCGATAAAGCCAAAGAATATGGTATGATTGACGAGATTTTATCCAGAGATTAAATAAAAATTCGTAATTTTAATTAATTGTTATAAAGGGATTTACAATTAATTGTTCTCAAAAACTGAATTAGATTAATGGCAAAAGAAGAATTAGAATGTTCGTTTTGTGGTAGAAAAAAACCTGAAACTAACTTGTTAATAGCGGGTTTAGATGCTCATATTTGTGACAGATGTATTGAGCAGGCACATGGTATTGTACTTGAAGAGTCTAAGCAAAGCGACAGCAGCGATTTATCGGCTGAATTAAAGCTTCGTAAACCACAGCAAATTAAAGCATTTTTAGATGAGTATATTATTGGTCAGGGCGTGACTAAAAAGGTAATGTCCGTGGCGGTTTATAATCATTATAAACGTTTGCTACAACCACTGTCTCAGGATGATATTGATATTCAAAAAAGTAATATCATTATGGTTGGGCAAACAGGAACGGGAAAAACCTTAATGGCTAAAACCATTGCCAGGATGTTAAACGTTCCGTTGGCCATTGTTGATGCTACTGTTTTAACCGAAGCCGGTTATGTAGGTGAAGATGTAGAAAGTATTTTAACACGTTTGCTACAAGCTGCTGACTATAACCTGGAGAAAGCTGAAAAAGGTATTGTTTTTATAGACGAAATAGACAAGATTGCCCGTAAGAGTGATAACCCGTCCATTACCAGGGATGTTTCCGGTGAAGGTGTGCAACAGGCACTTCTTAAACTTTTGGAAGGAACGGTTGTAAATGTACCACCTAAAGGCGGAAGAAAACACCCCGACCAAAAATTCATAGAAGTTAATACGGAGAATATTTTATTCATTGCAGGCGGCGCATTTGACGGTATTGAACGTGTAATTACCAAGCGTTTAAATATGCAGGCGGTTGGGTATAGTGCTTCAAAATCTGATGAGGTGATAGACCAGGATAATTTATTGCAATATATCATTCCGAAAGACCTGAAAGACTTTGGCCTGATTCCTGAAATTATAGGGCGTTTACCGGTATTAACGCATATGGACCCATTGGATGCCAATACGTTAAGGGCCATTTTGACAGAGCCTAAAAATGCCATCATCAAACAATACAAAAAGTTGTTTGCTATGGATGACATTGAGTTTACCATCACTGACGGTGCGTTGGAGTTTATTGTTAATAAAGCCATCGAATATAAATTAGGGGCCAGGGGCTTACGCTCGCTTTGTGAAGAAATTTTAACAGATGCTATGTTTGAGTTACCCAGTTCCGATGAAAAGAAACTTAATGTTACTAAAACATATGCAGAAGATAAATTAACTAAAACAACTTTAAAGAAATTAAAAGCAGTTTCTTAAGAGAAGATTTAAAAGTTTAGACATAAAAAAACCACGCTTTATAAAGCGTGGTTTTTTATTTTTTATGGATGTTAATTAATAATAAACATTATGGATTAGTTCTTGTTCCTTGTTTAAAACAGTTTAAAAGTATACTTATTTATTAAGGCTCCCAAACGTTTTTCCTGCTTTTAGATGATTAGACGAAATACTCGTTCAAAAACTTTTACGACTGTAATTGGTCGATAATTTATTCTAAAATTACAAACTCAACACGTCTGTTAGTTTGGTGATCATCCTCAGAGCATTTTTTAGACTTACAATCAATTAAAGGTTTGGTCTCACCGTAACCTTTAGAAATTAATCTGTTCTTATCAATACCCAGGTTTTCCAAATAATTTAAAGCAGACCAGGCGCGTTTGTCAGATAGTTTTAGGTTATAGGTATTGTTGCCTCTAATATCGGTATGTGCATTAATGGCTATCTTCATTTTAGGGTGCTCTCTAAGTACTTTAACTATTTTATTTAAAGAAATGGTTGATTCTTCTTTAATGGTGTATTTGGCATAGTCAAAATAAATATTCTCCAAAACAATATGCATTTCATCTTCAACCTTGGCAATGACCGGCTCGGTCGTATTAAGTTCAAAGGTTTCCTTATAAGTAGTGTCATAACCTTTGTTGGCTAAAAACTTAAATGCACCATTAACAAAACCATCTTTTTCAGTGGTTACGGTATAGGTTTCAAAAGGATTGATATTTTCAAATTTAAATACACCATTTTCATTGGTCATTTGTTTGCCTACAACATTATTATCTTCATCCGTAAGTACAACAAGGGCATTTGGTAGTTTAATTTTAGTTTCCAAATCTAAAACCTGACCTTCTAAAGATTGAGCAATACCATTGTTCACAGCAGTGTAAATATCATAGCCACCTTTGCCACCGGGCCTGTTAGAGGATAGATACCCTTTAGTCTCCGTTACAAAGAAGAAGGCCAGTTCGTCATACGCCGTGTTAATGGTATTTCCTAAATTTCTGGGGGCTTTATACTTATTGTTTTTAAGGATCTTGCTCATGAAAAGATCGTGACCTCCCAATCCTGAATGTCCGTTAGATGAAAAGAACAAGCGTTTCCCGTCTACCGATAGCGAAGGGTATTTTTCATCTGATGTGGTATTAATAGAATGTCCTAAGTTCACAGGGGTATCTAAAGTACCGTCCTCACTGACTTTGGACACAAAAATATCATAGCCCCCTATAGAACCTTCCATATTGGAAGAGAAATAAAGTAAAGTACCATTTTTATTTAAATAGGGCGTTTCAATAGATATTCCTTCTTTGTTGATGCTTAATAATTCATTTTCAAGCCAATTACCATGGGAATCTGTCTCTAAAGTAGCTCTGTAAAGTTTAAATTCCAGTGAGTTTTCTTTACTGCTCCGGGTATAATACACCGTTTTTTGGTCCGGAGAAAATGTAAGCTGGTCTTCACTGTCATTAGTGTTCAATATCCTTGAAAATAACAGGGGTGCACTTAATTGTCCGGTTTTTGATACGTCCAGACAGAATAGCTCCTTATAAGCTTCATTGGTGTTAGGATCTATTTTAGCAAGTCCGCCAATCTTTTTTGAGGATACCGTGATGAGTTTGTTTCTGAAAAGCCCTGATGCAAATTCAGAGTATTTTGTATTTGCTCCGGCATCTAAAACTTCAAAATTAAAACCATTGGCATCAATGTTAACACTGGTTTCAGTTCCGGTATTTGAATTAAATAAGACATTATTTTTAGCAGGGCTATTAGCTACAATGGCGGTTTGTGCAATAACCATATTTGTAGCCAAACATAAGATTACCAATAGCTTAGCTTTCATAATTTGAGGGTTTTTAGGATTAATTAGCTTATAAATATAAAAGCAAAATAGAATGACATCCCAATTTCTTAGACCAATAACAGGATAATTCGTTAAGTAATTCTCTACAAGGCGTTTGACAAGATTTTACAGATGAATTTATACATTTAGCCTTAAAAGCTCATCTATATAATCCCTGGTGTTGGAAAGCCTTGGTATTTTGTGTTGCCCCCCTAATTTATTGTTTTGTTTTAACCAGTCATGAAATAGTTGCTCACGGGCTATATTTATTTTGGGTTTGTTGAGTGTGATATTGTTGTAGCGTTTGGCTTCATAATCAGAATTGAGTGCTTTCAGGGCATTATCAAACAACTCATTAAAATAGTGAATGTCATTTGGAGGGGTTTTAAATTCAATCAACCATTCATGGGCACCTTTCTCTTTGCCTTCCATAAAAATAGGTGCTGCGGTAAAATCTACAATTTCTGCTTTGGTACGTTTACATACTTTTTTAAGGGCCTCTTCAGCATTCTCAATAATAAGTTCTTCTCCAAATACATTAATATGGTGTTTGGTTCTGCCGGATATTTTTATGCGATACGGATTCAGGGATGTAAACCTAATGGTATCCCCGATTTTATAACGCCATAAACCTGCATTGGTGGTGATTATGACAGCATAATTCTGATGGAGTTCCACCTCGCTTAATGGAATAGCCTTTTCTTCGGAAGTGCCATATATATTCATAGGGATGAATTCGTAAAAAATCCCATAATCTAACATTAATAATAATTCGCTGGAATTGTTTTGGTCCTGAATGGCAAAAAAGCCTTCCGAAGCATTATAGATCTCGTAGTACCTAAAATGATGTTTTGGCAATATTTTTTTATACTGGTCCTTGTAAGGGGTAAAGCTTACGCCACCGTGAAAATAGACTTCCAGATTGGGCCATATATCAAATAAACTCTCTTTGCCGGTGGTTTCCAGTACGTTATTCAATAACACTAACATCCAGGAGGGTACGCCAGCTAAACTGGTCACATTTTCATTTATGGTTTCATCAACAATGGCTTGCATTTTATATTCCCAGTCACTCATTAACGACACCTTATTACTGGGCGTACTGCTAAATTCTGCCCAAAAAGGCATGTTGTCAATCAAAATAGCCGATAGATCACCAAACGCAGTGCCGTTTTCTTTATATAATTCTTTGCTGCCTCCTAAGCGTAAACTTTTCCCGGTAAAGAGTTGTGAGTCTTCATTATTATTTAAATACATGCAAAGTAGATCCTTGCTGGCTGCATAGTGGCAATCTTCTAAAGATTCCTGACTTACGGGAATGAATTTACTCTTCGCCCTGGTAGTACCGCTGGATTTTGCAAACCACTTAATGGGGCTGGGCCAAAAAAGATTGTTTTCACCACGCCTGGAACGTTCAATAATGTCTTGCCAGCCATCATAGTTTTTTATAGGAACCCGTTCGGCAAATGTCTCGTAGTTTCTAATGGAAGCAAAATCGTACTGTTTTCCAAGTTCAGTGTCTTTAGCATATTCCACCAGGTTATGAAGCAATTCAATTTGTACTTCGTTGGGATATTTTAAAAACAATTCAATTTGATGAAAACGTTTCTTAAGAAACCAGGATGCAATAGAATTTACTAAAGGAATTGGCATATTTATTCTATCTTTAAGATTTTAAAAATAATACTTTTTTTCATGTTCTACCAAGGTGTTTTAACAAAAATGGAAACGGAGTTTGCAAGCCCTATTCAGTACTATTTAGTGTTTGAAAACGATTTTATTAATATGAACCAGTTGCTGAATAAGCGCATTACCATGCAATTTGTTAAGTATCAGTGTTTACATTGCGGATTGGACAAACCTATTTACCGTCAGGGCTTCGACAAACAGTGTTTTTATGAAGCGCCTCAGGCCGCTGATTGGGTGATGCGACCGGAATTAAGTAAAGCCCATTTAGGCATTGAAGAACGTGACCTGGAATTTGAAAAGAAAACACAGTTGCAACCACATATTGTGTATTTGGCAAATTCGAGTAATGTGAAAGTTGGTGTGACTAGAAAGAACCAGGTGCCTACACGTTGGATTGATCAGGGTGCCCATGAAGCTATAGAGATTGTTGAGGTGCCTAACAGGTATTTGGCGGGTATTACCGAAGTGGCTTTAAAAGATCAGGTGTCTGATAAAACCAATTGGCGTAAAATGCTCAAGAATGAGATTGAAGATGAGAATTTAGTAGAATGGCGGGAGCGTTTAAAAGGTTTTATTCCCAGTGAAGTAAGCGATTATTTTATTGAAAGTAATACGGAAACCAATTTGGAATTTCCAGTAAGTAAATACCCTGAAAAACCAAAAAGCTTAAACATAGTAAAAGAACAAACATACTCCGGTAAATTGGTTGGTGTTAAAGGACAATACCTGATCTTTGAAGACGAAACTGTTTTTAATGTCAGGGCCAATGAAGGACTTGTAGTTAAGCTTAATTTAGATTAACAGGTTGATCCTGAATCTTCTGCTGTTATAATGACAGACCCTAAGTCATTTCGACCGAAAGGGAGAAATCACATAATTTAATTATAAGTTTTTAAATACCCTCCTCAATCCTACCTCATTTCGGCAAGTTCTATGCATCGCATTTCGATATGACAGAGAATTTTCAATAGATATCTGTTGTCCACAGGATAATACAACTTAATTAACCGTATCCTTTTTCTTTTTACGTAACAACCCACCCAAAATATTTTTAACCTCGTCTTTTATGTTGTGGGTGGAGTCAACCTTTGTTATTGATTTGTTATCGGTGATTGAATCTCCCTTTTTAGAATTTTCATCACCTAAAATACCACCTAATAGATCTTTTACTTTGTCTTTACCCTGATTGAGCAGTTTTTGTTTTTCAATCTCTATAAGCTGTTTAGTTAAGTTAGAAACCGCATTGTTTAGGTCGGTTTTAACAGTAGGCGCAGTGTAGCTACCGCCAATGTTAGCTGTAATAGGTATCGAAATATTGTTGGTTTCTTCAGAATTTATTTTACCAATAAGCCTGTTTACTTCGCTGCCTAAATATTTGGCCGGTACATTGAAAACGGCATTATAATCTATGGTTTTGTCAAACTTATGATTACCCGAAACGGTGATGGCAATATCGTCGTATTTTAAATCGAAGGGTTTTACACTCACACCGCCATCTGCAAATTCTAACTGGGTTTTTACATCTTTTAGGTCCAGCTTATCAAAATCAATAAAGTTTAAGGAACTTTCTAAAGCATTGAATAAGGCTCCTTTATTGGCATTGATTTTAGTAGTCAGTAATTCCGCTAAAGCCATCCCGGAAACTGTGGATAATTCAGGGGAAAACTCATTATCTAAATCTCCCGATATATGTATGGTTGAATTTAATTTTCCCTCAAACAATTTAGCTATCGGGGCTAAATTTTGAAGCAATGCCATGTTGTTGAATGATTGCGAAATATCAAACCCGTCAATACCCAGGTTCAGATCAAAAGTCGGGGTTTTTTCTTTTGTTGAAACATTTCCAATAACAGCAATAGAACCGTCAAATAAACCTGAGGTCACATCTTTAAATGTAGCTTTTTGGTCTTTAATGATCAAAGTTCCGGTAACATCCTTTAAGTTTAAATTATCATAAACAACGGTATTGGCATTGGCATGAATGGTACAGTCTAAAAAGGCCGGAATTTTTAGAGATTCGTCATCATCAGTCGTTTTGTTATCCTCTAAAGCGGCTTCATCCTCTGTCATAAAATCACTTACTTTGAATAAATTGGAGTTCACATTAAAGTCACCCTTTAACTTATTGTCGCTCAATAAAAATCCAAGCAAATTTTTAATGGTTCCGGTCGCATTCAAATCACTGTCACCGGTTTTAGCATTGAAATTTTTTAAGGAGGCTGTTTCCGGGGTAAAGGCCATCTCAGCGGAAGTAATATGAATAGGATTTACAATGTCTTCCGAAGAAAATACAAAGTCTGAAATGGTAGCATTGCCATTGGTTTTGATACGTTCGTATGCATTGGTTTCAATAGCCTTCATATCAAAAGTCGTATTTATTTTTCCTTTTAAGATGCCACTTAGGGTTTTATCAAATTCAATAGGATATACCTTGGTGATATTAGCTAAATTAAGAGTACCGTCAAGGTTAGCGTGTACGAACATATTTTCGGTTAAATTCTTTAAAGTGGCAGACGACCTGAAACTATCTTCATCAATTTTAAAATTAAGCTTTTCTATGGCAACATAAGTGTCATCAGCATTGCCGGTGGTATTTTTTATGGACGTATTAATTGAAATTTGCTCTACACGTTTTGGTAAATCGGGATATTTAAAAGACGCATTATTTGAGGTAATATTGATATCCAGGTTTGGAATGGTTTCATCCGAGCTTAAACCTTTGATCTGTCCTTTTACCTTAAAATCGCCCGTGGTAACAATGTCATCCAAATTTTCGGTATAAGCTCTGGGCATCACAGCAAGAAAATCTTTAAAAGATGCTTGCGGATTTTCAAAAGTAATGTCTATTTGCTGGCCATCTTCTACCTGTTGTACCGAGCCGTCAAATTCAATAGGAAGTTTATTGATAAAACCAATATTATCTTTAAAAGTATAGATGCTTTTCTCCAGATCCAAACCTATAACAGCATCCAGTGTTAAAGCATTGTTCTCTAAATAATGGATACTGTCCATGGTGAAACTGATGTTGGCTTCACTTTCTGTGTTCATTTCAGACGTGTCCGCCGAAAACGTCCCGTTACCACGATGATTCAATTCAGAAAGGTGAATTAACATATTAGAGGCTTCATCCAAATAGGTTAAAGCACTGTTGTTAATGTTATAGTCTTCAATGCTAAATGAAAAACCGGAGCTTTCCCGGACATCAGTTTCGGTGCTATCGGTTTTTACAATATCGTAATTGGTATTCCCGAATTTGTCAGTCTTTAAAGTTAAAAGTGCCTCGTCAATTTTAAAGGAATTAACCACAATAGGCGTTTCATCGGCCTTTTTAAATAATTCTTTAATGGGCATTGTAAAAGCGATGCTTTTAGCCGTGGCCAAAGTTTCGTCTTTAAACGGCTCAAAATTGGTAATCACCAAATCAGACACATTAACCCGGGCCTGTGGAAAGTTTTGAATAAAACTCAGGCTTACACCGCTAAATTCAACTTTGGCATTCAGGTTTTTATTGATATAGCGTTTAACGATATCGGTTATTTGTGATTGAAACGCGAAGGGGACAGCAATTAAAAGAGCTACTATAATAAGAAGAGTGATTCCAACAATTTTTAAAACTTTTCGCATAAAGCATACTTTTGAATAAATATACGGCAGTTGGAAAGATTTGGTTTGAAACCGATTAAAATTTAACCCAAAATTAACCCGTGTTATAACAAGTCGATCTCCTCGTTCACCTTTAATTTAAAGCGTTTTCTGAACAGGAACACACCTAAATATAAAAAGGGCGTATCTGCAGCTGCTACCAGTACTTTAAAGAGGAATCCACTGAATAAAAGGCCGAGAAACCGGTCCCACGCAATGATTTCAAATAGGCATAAAAGACCGAGTACTGTGAAGGTGTCCACAAATTGTGAAAACCAGGTTGAAAAGTTATTACGCAGCCAAAGGTGTCTGCCTTGTGTTAATTGTTTCCAGAAATGATAGATCTGTATGTCCACAAACTGGGCAAATAAATAAGCCATCATACTGGCTAAAACAGCAAGGATAGTGTTTCCAAAAACCGTGTCAAACATGTCGTTGTCAACGGGAGACCATGGTGTGGCCTGCACCAGGCTGGAAGCAGAAACAATTAAAAGCGAAAAGAAAGAGGCAAAAATACCTGTGACTACCACCTGGTTCGCCCGTTTTTTACCGTAGATCTCACTAATGAGATCGGTAATTAAAAAAGTAATGGGATAAGGCAAGATACCTACGGAAATTTCAAAAAGTTTACTGCCGAAGATCTCAACATCCACCGGATACCAATAAAAAAACTTTTGAAAAATTAAATTTGAAACAACCAGAGAGGTAATAAAAAGCGCTCCTAAGAGCATGTAGATTCTTTGGGCGGCTAGTTTATCTTTTTGTGTCATAAATTAAAAAGTAACGATCTGTTGCAGGGTCAATATACGCAATTTTTAATTTTCCTATCTCAGTTCGGGAGTTACGCCAAAGGTGTGATTGTACCCGGACAACCTCAGTATCAATATTCAGGACAATTTGTGAATAAATACCTTCTGTAAAAAGAAAAGAAAACATTAACTTTTTTTATTTTGCCCTTTCTATGATGTCATCTACCACATTTTATATAGCCCTGGGGAGCAATAAAGGTGATAAGCTTAAAAACCTGCAATTAGCGGTTGATGCTATACATGCCGAAGTAGGGAATGTTAAGTTAATTTCAAAGGTTTATAAATCGCCGGCTTTTGGTTTTGAAAGTGATGATTTTCTGAATGCCTGTTTGGTTTTAGATAGCTATTTAAAGCCTCAAAACGTGCTGGAAGTATTATTAAAAATTGAAAAATCATTAGGGCGTACCCGTAAGACAGGTAAAGGATACGAAGCACGCACCATAGATTTGGATATCATTTTTGCAGGAGACGCTGTGATTGATATCAAAACCTTGCAGGTACCGCATCCCGAAATGGCAAAACGCAGGTTTGTGTTACAACCACTCTATGATATTGCTTCAAAAGTAAAGCACCCTAAATTAAACAAAGAAGTATCAGTTCTGTTGGAGGCGTGCGAAGACGACTCGGTTCTGGAACCTATTAAGATCTGGTTAAAAAACCCGAGGAAGGCTTATGATTTTTCCAGGTTTAATTATATAGCTATTGAAGGCAATATAGGTGCCGGTAAAACGAGTTTAGCAACTATGATATCACAGGATTTTAATGCCAAACTTATTCTGGAAAGGTTTGCAGACAACCCGTTTTTGCCAAAGTTTTATAAAGACGCCGCCCGATATGCATTTCCATTGGAAATGTCTTTTTTAGCAGACAGATACCAGCAAATAAGTGATGACCTGTCTCAGTTGGATCTATTCAAAGACTTTATTGTAAGTGACTATGATGTGTTTAAATCGCTTATCTTTTCCAAGATCACTTTACAGGAAGATGAGTTCACCCTATACCGGAAGTTATTCTATCTAATGTATAAGGATATTGCCAAACCGGAATTGTATGTGTATTTATACCAGAATACAAAGCGGTTACAGGAGAACATTAAAAAACGCGGCCGAGATTACGAGCAGGATATTGAAGATGATTACCTGGAAAAAATTAATGAAGGCTATTTGGAGTTCTTAAAAACCCAAAAAGACTTTAACGTGAAGATCATTGATATCTCCGATAGAGATTTTGTAAAAAACCGTGCCGATTATTTATGGATTTTGAGCACCATCTGTGGTGAGTGATAGTCGAAAGACAAGAATGACAAAAAGGATACAACAATCAAAACACTTTATACAAGACAGTCAAAATACGTCCTTTATTATTTTCCACAAAATGTTCGTTCAAGGTTTTTTGATCTTTAATTTTAAAATGGAACGGTGATTCTGATAGATTAACGCCGCTGTTTTGTTTTAGCCTGATGCCTTGTCCGGAAATGATGTCTTTGTTGGCGATAAAGTTCCCTATGGGAACATGCTCTGTTAAGATGATGTATTTGTAACCTCTTAATTTCTTGAGGATTTGATGTATTTCAGTATTTGACAAATGCTGAAGAACTTGTCGCAGGATCACACAGTCGGCATGCGGCAGGTCATCTTTTGAAATGTCCAGACAATGGAACTCTAATTCGTCTGCTTTAAATTGAGCCTTATTCCTTTGAATCAGTTTTTCAACAATATCAACGGCAATATAGGTTTTGGTATGGGATGTTAGGTGCTTACCAATATTGAAATCGCCACAACCTAGATCACATACGACCAAAGGTTCAGAAAAAGAATCCAAAAAATTAATAACAGCCTCTAAATAGGGTTTTACGATGTTATTGTCATGGGAGCCGTAACCGGAATAAAAATCAAAATCCTTACCACCCCAAAGATGTTGCTCATAGATCTGATCCATAACATCCTTTGTTAGCCACGGTGTTTTTGATTTTTTGGTCACCTGATAAAGTGTTTTATTGGGATTTGGAATTTAGAGATTGGAATTTTTTAATTTGCTAAACACATCCCAAATCATAACACCTGCACTCACGGAAATATTTAAAGAGTGTTTGGTACCGTATTGCGGGATTTCAATCACCACATCACTGGTGCTGACCACATCCTGAGCCACTCCTTTAACTTCATTGCCAAAAACCAGGGCGTAAGTTGTTTGAGGCTCAGGTATGAAGTCGTTTAACATCGTGGCATTTTCGGCTTGTTCAATAGCACACACTTTCACACCTTGAGACTTTAGTCTTGTAACCAGGTCCGGAGTATTTTCAACATATTCCCAATCTACGGTATCGGTACTGCCCAAAGCCGTTTTATGAATATCTTTATGCGGTGGTGTGGCCGTAATACCGCAGAGGTAGATCTTTTCAATTAAAAAGGCGTCACTGGTTCTAAAGACAGATCCGATGTTGTTTAAGCTTCTGATATTATCCAGTACAATGATTAAAGGTGTCTTTTTAGCCGTTTTAAAATCGTTGACGCTTAACCGGTCCAGTTCGCTGTTTTTAAGTTTGCGCATAAAAAAAATCTTGTGCCACAAATTCACGAATCATTAAATAAAATATTTGTGTATTCGTGGCTAATCAAATCATGATAATTAAATATGACTTAGGTTTGTTCCACTTTATAAAAGGCGGAATACTGTTTGTATTAGTGCTCTTGCGACTTGGTAAAAATAATATTTAAAACTCACTTTGTCATGCTGAGCGAACCGAAGCATCTTTTTGTTTGCCTTCAATGAGATTCTTCACGCTGTTCAGAATGACATTTTGTTAAAATCTCGTACTAATTGTAGATAACTTCCAGCAGGTCTATTTCAAAAAAAATCAAAATTATACTACATTAGCAATCTTACATCTGAAGCAAAAATAATATTTAAAAACCACTTTACCATTGGTAGATTCCCGCCGTTGCGGGAATGACAATAGAGACATGACGAAAAAAGCAAAAAAAGAAACCCCGTTAATGAAGCAATACAATGCTATTAAAGCAAAGTATCCGGATGCCTTATTGTTGTTTCGCGTGGGGGATTTTTATGAAACCTTTGGGAAGGATGCGGTAAAAACAGCCGGTATTTTAGGTATTATTTTAACCAAACGCGGTGCTGGGAGTGAAAGCGAAACGGAGTTAGCCGGTTTTCCTCACCATTCTTTAAATACGTATTTGCCTAAACTGGTTAAGGCCGGAGAACGTGTGGCTATTTGTGATCAGCTGGAGGACCCAAAACTTACTAAAAAGATCGTAAAGCGCGGTGTGACCGAGCTGGTAACACCCGGTGTAGCACTTAATGATGAGGTACTCGTCTCTAAATCCAATAACTTTTTGTGTTCGGTATATTTTGATAAAAAATACATTGGGGTGTCATTTTTAGATATTTCCACAGGGGAGTTTTTAACGTCCCAGGGCAATGCCGAATACATTGATAAACTGCTTCAGAATTTTAACCCCAGTGAAGTCCTGGTGTCTAAACAGAAACGCAGTCAGTTTAATGACACTTTTGGAACCGATTTTCATACCTTTTATTTGGAAGATTGGGTATATCAGACCGATTATGCCTATGAAACCCTCACCAAACATTTCAATACGAAAACGCTGAAAGGCTTTGGTATTGAAGATCTGTACGAAGGGATCATTGCCTCGGGATCCGTTTTGCATTATTTAGGGGAGACACAGCACCATAGATTGCAACACATCACCTCTATTTCCAGGATTGCTGAAGACGATTATGTGTGGATGGACAAGTTTACCATCCGGAATTTAGAGCTGTACCATTCTACCAATAACAATGCGGTGACGCTTTTAAATGTTATTGATAAAACCTTGTCGCCCATGGGCGGGCGTATGCTCAAGCGTTGGTTGGCCTTACCTTTAAAGCATTTGGATAAGATCAGGCAACGGCATGAGGTGGTGGATTTTTTAACCAAACAGGATGCTACCCATCAAAAAATTCAACATCATATAAAGCATATTGGCGATCTGGAGCGCCTTATTTCAAAAATTGCCACGGCTAAAGTAAATCCGCGTGAGGTCATTCAGCTTAAAAACTCTTTGGAGGCTATTGTGCCTATAAAAGCATTGGCTTTTAATTGCAGTAATGAATCCCTTAAAATCATAGGTGATAACCTTCAGGGGTGTGAGGTGCTTCGTGAAAAAATTAAGGAAACTTTAAATGAAGAGGCTCCGGTAAACGTTTTAAAAGGGAATGCCATAGCCTCCGGATTCTCTTCGGAGCTTGATGAATTACGAGGCCTGTCTAAATCCGGGAAGGATTACCTCGATAATATGCTGGAGCGTGAAAGCGAACGCACCGGAATCCCTTCCTTAAAAATTGCGTCCAATAATGTATTCGGGTATTATATTGAAGTCCGAAATACCCATAAAGACAAGGTGCCGGAAGCATGGATCAGAAAGCAAACCTTGGTAAGTGCCGAACGCTATATCACCGAAGAGTTAAAAGAATACGAAGCCAAGATCTTAGGTGCTGAAGATAGAATTCAGGCCCTGGAGCAGGAACTGTTCACTGATCTGGTGGTTTGGATGAACCAGTATATCAAGGCGGTTCAGCAAAATGCGCATTTAATTGGGCAACTGGATTGTTTATGTGGTTTTGCACAATTGGCCAAAGATAATAACTATGTGAATCCTGTTATTGATGAGTCCTTTGACCTGGATATTAAAGATGGGCGCCACCCGGTTATAGAAAAGCAATTGCCATTGGGCGAATCCTATATTGCCAATGATGTGTTTTTAGATAGGGTGGACCAGCAGATCATTATGATCACCGGGCCTAATATGTCCGGTAAATCGGCCATATTACGTCAAACGGCTTTAATCGTATTGCTGGCACAAATTGGAAGCTTTGTGCCGGCGAGATCGGCCAGAATTGGTCTGGTGGATAAGATCTTCACCAGGGTTGGTGCCAGTGATAATATCTCTATGGGCGAATCCACTTTTATGGTAGAGATGAATGAAACGGCTTCTATTTTGAATAATATCTCAGACCGAAGTTTAGTGTTGCTGGATGAAATTGGCCGTGGGACCAGTACCTACGACGGTATTTCCATTGCCTGGGCCATCAGTGAATATTTGCATGAACACCCCTCAAAGCCTAAAACCTTATTTGCCACGCACTATCATGAACTTAATGAAATGACCGAAACCTTTGAACGCATCAAGAACTTCAATGTGTCGGTAAAAGAATTAAAGGATAATGTACTGTTCCTGAGGAAACTTGTGGCAGGCGGCAGTCATCATAGTTTTGGTATTCACGTAGCCAAAATGGCGGGGATGCCACAACAGGTGTTGCGTCGTGCCAATAAGATTTTAAAGAAGTTAGAGCAATCGCATTCCAGTGAAGAACTTACTGATAAAGTAAAAACGATTCCAAACGACATGCAATTGAGCTTCTTTAATTTGGATGACCCCTTGCTCGAAAATATCAAAGACGAAATATTACATACGGATATTGACACGCTTACACCGGTGGAAGCCCTTATGAAACTCAATGAAATTAAGCGTATGTTAGTGAAGAAAAAGCAGGCCTAAAATAAATTGCATTTATTTTGTCAAAAGGCTTTGCAATTCCTAGAAATAGTTTAAATTTGCATCCGCAATCGGGAGATTGTAAGCCTGCTTGCCGCAGGTAAGTTCATAGAACAAGACTGCGAAAGTAGCTCAGGGGTAGAGCATCACCTTGCCAAGGTGAGGGTCGCGGGTTCAAATCCCGTCTTTCGCTCTGATACTTTCTTAAGTTCAGAATATACCAGGATGCTGAAGTGGTGGAATTGGTAGACACGTTGGACTTAAAATCCAATGGCCATTATGGCCGTGCGGGTTCAAGTCCCGCCTTCAGTACAGATAAAAAGCCGGAACAGTTGTTCCGGTTTTTTTGTTTTCGGAGCGAACGAAACTTGTTTCAGTTCGCGGAGAAAATAAAACAGTTGGCCCGTAGGGACGGCTTTTTTCAACATGTTGAGACGGGGACTCGTAGTTGGCAATTCCTTCCTTCAGGATAGACTGGGACAAATCAGAATTATTTGATTTGTTCCTTTTTTATTCCCTTTA
This sequence comes from Seonamhaeicola sp., assembly GCF_028281565.1. Lineage (GTDB taxonomy): Bacteria > Bacteroidota > Bacteroidia > Flavobacteriales > Flavobacteriaceae > Seonamhaeicola. The sequence continues at coordinate 64,651 of NZ_JANQJQ010000018.1, read as the reverse complement.
AAACCTTTGTTAATACTGGCAATCTTTAAAAGTATCGGATTTATATCAGCGGTTCGAACTTTGTTTTTCTCAAACTGGAACTTTTCCGGGAACATCGAACCGATCAACTGTCTCTTTCTTTCTAGGTCACTTGTATTGAACAGGATATCGAATTTGTTCAATCTTTTAAGGCCTTCTTTATAGATTTTTTGTTTGTTAAGTCTGTTATTGATAATAATTTTATAAAAAAAATAATCTAAAGTTGGTTTTATCATAATCTAAACTCTAAATAAGAGCATCGTAAACTTTACAAAAAACACTCTATAATTTTACTCTGAAGATAAAATTTGGAGTGGTTCTAAGTCCAATAACGGATTCTTCAATAATCTCAAACTCAGAGTTTTCATTTTCATCCAAATCAAAAATTTTGTCGATATTGTTCTTTCTATTGTATAGATTAAGAACAGAAATCCCCATTCTTGCTTTCACCGTCTTTTGTTTATTCAGATAGAGGTTGTATATAAAACTAGCGTCAAGTCTATGGTAACTGGGCAAACGCCTATTGTTTTGGCTTGAAAATATAAGGGAGCCTTCTGGTTGACCTTCTTCATTTATAGTTGTTTCAAAACCCGAGGGCATTGAAAATGGTTTTCCTGAGGCATATTGCCAGCCCACCGAAAATTGAAATTGTTTGTACTTATAGGTATTAGAAAAAGATAAACTGTGGCGCTGATCAAAATTGCCAGGAAAACTATTGTTTTGAATACTATTGAAGTCAAAATCGGTTTTGCTAAGAGAATAACTTAACCAGGTTCGGAAATTTCCAATGCGCTTTTTTAACAATACATCAATGCCGTATATGTTGCTTTTTCCAGAGGCATAATCGTCATCGGTTACAGAAGCATTAAAACCCTTAGTAAGCGAGGTTAAGCCTTTTATATGCTTATAATATCCTTCAATATCAATTTTCCATCCTTTTTTGGTAAATGATAATCCTGAAGTAATTTGTTTGTTGTTAAGTATAGGGATATTGTCATTGTTGGCTAAAGCCCAAATCTCATTGTTTAGCCCCAAGTAATTAAAATCAAAGGAGATTAACTGGCTTATAGCTTGGTTTTTTATTTCTCCAGAAGCTTTGAACATTAAGGCTTTATTTATTTTATAGTTAACAAACAACCTTGGTTCTACTAAAAATTTAGTGTTTTCTGAAAATAAACTTGATCGTATTCCGGGCCGGATGTACCAATTTTTATGTTGAAACTGATGTTCTATATAAACCGAATTAACTGATTCTGTGCGACTCTGTGATTCCCTGATTGAGGCATTTTGCCCATATCCAATATTATAATCTACTCTATATCTGTTATAGTCTAAACCAAAAATAAATATGTTATTGGAGTTGATTTTTAATTGGTTGTGTAGACTTGCTCCAGAATCTTTAATTTGGTTATCTCGAATTACATTTTCATCAGAATTGCCTTCTAGAGATTGCTCATTAAACTCATAAAAAGAATTGTAATTGGAAAAATGAATGTCACTTTGGAAACTCCAATTGGGATTGAATTTCTTATCCCATTTCATACTAAAACCGTTATTCTTTAGATTCAATATGTCTCTTGCAATGCTGCCATTATTGTCTTCATTGGCATAATCTAATTCATTATTAATAAATAGGCTGCTTATACTAAGTTTACTGTTTTTAGAAATTTGCCATAAAGCTTTAATATTAAAATCTGTGAATTTAAATGTATCGTCCAAAATATTTAGTTCCTCTTCTTCTTGAATTTCGTTCTTATCATTTATTCTAGTATTTTGAAAAACCTTATTACTAATTCTATTAAATGTAATTGAATTTAAATTGGATAATGAATTTCGGGCCGATATGATGACACCAAGTTTGTTTTTAATAATTGGAGTTTTTATAAAAGCATCTGAATGCAATAAATTGGCTCCAATCCCCAATGTGGTTTTCTCAGGAATTTCTTTAGTGGTTTGTATATCAATAACGCTTGAAATACGTTCACCATATTTTGCACTGGTTCCACTTCTGTAAACGTTTACTTGCTCAGTGATATAGGGGTTGAATGCAGAAATCATCCCAAATAAATGCCCTTGGTGGTAAGTTTTTATGCCATCCCATAATATCAGGTTTTGATCGGGAGTGCCTCCCCTAATATGTAAATTTGAGGCTGATTCCGTAGGACTTGAAATGCCCGGTAGCATTTGTAAACTTTGCAATACATCGGGTTCTGTGAGACCCGGTAGAACATTTAGCCTGGCGGGCTGCAAATTGATGGAGCCATCTTTCTTGTTCTGGTCAAATCCCGAGGTAAGGTATTCTGTGACAATTAAAACTTCATCTAAATTATGGATGACCGCCGTTTCTTCTAGGGAGCCTTTTTTTTTTAGAACAATGTTCTCATCGTCTATGAATATTATTTCTAAATCCAATGTCTCTTTTAAGATATCAAGAAAACCTTTTATTGTGGCTTCACCAGAGTATGAAAAGGTTTCTCCTTTTAAGATATCACTATTGTATGAGAATTTCACCGAAAATCTGTTTTCCAGATCTTCAAGAATATCAATTAAAGATGAGTTTTTATAGTCTAATGTGTGTTCTTGAGTATATGCAAGTACAAAATTCAAAAAACATAAGATGGTAATTACAAAGCGTTTCATTAATAGGGTAGAATGTAAATACTGTTCTTATCTTTAAACTCATAAGGAATATCCATGGCGGTAAAGATGGTCTTGAGGGCTTTTTCTAAGCTGTTATGCGAAAATTGCCCAGAAAAATAGGCAGGTCTTAAATTGGATTTACCTTGAATGCTTACCCCAAACTGACGTTCTAATTCAGAAACCACCTCAAAGATTGAGATTTTGGTAAATGAACTTTTGTCTTCTAACCAAACTGGGCTTGTTTTGTTAAAATTAGATGCTTCTAATGTGTCTTTTTGAAGGGTTACTGCATCGCCTTTGTTTAAAATAATAGGTGTTTTATTTTCAATTAAGACTTCTACTTTCCCCTCAAAACAGGATACGCTGTAAAGACTATCTCTGGAGTTCACGGTGAATTTAGTTCCTAAAACTACAACTTGCCCTTCTTTTGTATTTACAGTGAATGAGGCCCCTTTTTTAACCTCAAAAAAAGCTTCTCCCTGTAATTTTAACGTTCTGTTTTTCTCCCAATTAAATGATTTAAACGAGATTTTAGAACCGGCATTGAGATTTACTTTTGAGCTATCTGGCAAAATAAATGCCATTTGCTCTGTTGCATTGGTCTTGAAGTTAGAATAATCGAAAAACAAAAAATAACCAAAGCATAAAACCAATGCTGCAGCAATTCCATACGACCAATTTAAAATCAAACGCCTGGTACCATGGTTTTGATTTTTTGATTTTTCGATTTTTTTTAAGGTTGCCTCAAAATTATAATTTAAGTCATAAGACGGGAATTCTGCGTTATCTAAGGAATCAATAATCTCGGAATACTCCTTGTAGGCCTCAGAACCCTTGAAACTTTCAAGTTCTTTTTCTGAAAGCTCATTGGCAAGCCAGCGTGCTAAAAAAGTATCGTCAAACTGTTCCTCCATAATTTAAACTTAAGTGTTTTTTATTTAGAACTTCTAATTTCCAAAAAACCCTACTTTATATTTTATAATTTTTTACATCCTTTCTTAAACTGACCAAAGCTGCATGCATTCTTTTTTCAACGGCCTTGACCGAAAGCCCCAATAATTCTGCTATTTCGCTGTACTTTTTTTTATCTATCCTATTTAGCAAAAAGACTTCACGTTGTTTTTCCGAAAGGTTATTAATAGCCCTATTTAGCTCATTTTGAAATTCTTTTTTTCGCAAAACAAATTCTGGGTCTTCATTATTTTGAGCGCTGTTTTTAGTGTTCTGATATTTTAGAACTACTTTCTGATGCTTTACCTCATTTAGAAAAGAATTTTTAGCTAAAGTAAAAAGATAGCCCTTAACAGTTTCTAAAGAAACTTTGGAGCAATTATTCCATAATTTAACAAATGCATCTTGGGTTAAATCTTCAGCCAAATCCAAATTCCCACATTTAGAATAAATGAAATTCCGAATCATTTTAGAATAGTCCTTAAAGACTTTTTCAAAAATATAATTCTGGCAAATAGAATCTGGCTTAGGGGTCATTTAGAAAAAAATATTAAGCAAACATAATTCTTTTTTTCAAAAAAAAGGTAGGGTAAATTTTGTGCTGGTTGTTTTAAACTAAATTTTGAAGGAAATTATGTTGAGCTTAATTGTCATTATTGGTCTTACGGTTGCAATTACAATTTATGGTGCAATAGAGTATAGGTTGCATCAAAAATATCTAAGTGCAATTCCAATACGTATCCATATTAACGGTACAAGAGGAAAATCTAGTGTTACCCGATTAATTGGAGCTGGCCTAAGAGCAGGTGGACTCAAAACCATAACAAAAGTAACAGGCACTTTTCCAAGGATAATACTTCCAGATGGTAGTGAAGCTGTGGTTCACAGAAAAGAAAAGGCTAATATTTTGGAACAACTGGATATTATAAAATATTGCTCACAACAAAAAGCAGAGGTGTTAATTATTGAGTGCATGGCCCTTCAGCCTATTTATCAAAAAATCACAGAACACCAAATGGTAAAAGCGAACATAGGTGTTATAACTAATATTAGGCTAGATCATCTTGATGTTATGGGCCCCACCCTTGATGATGTTGCCAAGGCCATTTGTAGGACTATTCCAAAGAAGTCTCAATTATTCACTTCAGAGAATAGGTATTTGGGCTATATGAATAAGGTGGCAAAACGAAGAAAAACAACAATTAGAAAAAGTGAGGCGGCTTCTATATCGAAAACGGATATGCAAGGGTTTACCTATATAGAGCATAAAGATAATGTGGCCCTTGCCCTGGATATTTGTTCAGAGTTAGGTGTAGAAAGAGCATCTGCATTAAAGGAAATGAAGCGCAGCATACCAGACGAAGGGGTGTTAAGACGCTACACCATAAATGCAGAAGATAAACGTATTTTTTTCTACAATGCCCTAGCGGCCAATGATCCGGAATCAACATTAATGATATGGAAGTCCATCAAAGAGCAATGTGATCCTGATGAACATATCATGATTGTTTTAAATACAAGAAAAGACCGTCAAGATCGGGCTGTTCAATTAGTGAAAATGATTGCTTTGTTAGATTATGGAAGTGTAGGCTTGATCGGTGAATCATTGGATAATGTATTTCAAATGTGCATTAAAAAGGGTGTTCCAAAAGAAAAAATACACGCTATTGGAGAGAAGTCAACTCATGATCAATTTATAGATATATGTCATGCTTCTCACTGTAAAACCACGGTTTTAGCAATTGGAAATATGGGAGTAGGCGGCGCAGAATTAGCCCAATATTTTGAGAAAAAGCATAAACAAAATTAAAATGTCTTTATGATAGAATTATCTGTTACACTTGGAATAATAATAAGTTTATTCTTTATAGAAAAATTTGGAATGGCCGCTGGGGGTATAATCGTACCGGGTTATGTAGCCTTGCAATTGGCCACAATAGATCGCCTTGTAGGATTGATAATAATAGCGTTCATTACATTCCTGATAATCAAGTTTATTTCAAGGTTCACATTTTTGTTTGGAAGGAGACAAATGGTAGTTTCATTATTAATAGGAACTATTCTTTCAATAGTTTCCCATCATTTTTTAGTGTTCAATACACCTAGTTCGACGGTTGAACTTAGTGCTATTGGTTGGGTGATTCCCGGCTTGATAGCCCATTGGGCGGCAAAACAAGGATTTGCCAAAACCATGGCAATGCTCACCGTGACTTCTGTGATTGTAAGACTACTGGTGATTATCTGTTTTCTTGGAGAAACCTTACCTGAACTTTATTAACCTACTATTTGTTATGAATAATATTTCCATAAGATCAACTCTAGTGCTCAGTATTCTTGGTGCCTTAGCCATTGCACTTTTAATTATTGTTGAAAGCTCCAAGAGCTTTAAAGAGCAAAGGTATTTTAAACAAAAGATGAAAGCTGCCGGATTGGCAGCAAAAGGGATGCATCATTTAAAAAATACATTTTTTCCTGATGAAATTGCCATAGATAATATTAATGACCCTAATAATACCGGGATTATTGGGCAACAGTTCTCCCAACTTACTTCTGGTAGGGGGTCATTGCCAATTAAACTATCTACCACAAACCCAAACTTTGCGGCCATGATTATCGAGCAAATTAAAGAAGCTGGTCTGAAAGAAGGTGATAACGTTGCATTATGCTTTACAGGCTCTTTTCCAGCGCTTAATTTGGCGGTTTGTACAGCTCTTGAAACTCTTAAGCTGAAACCGATTTTGGTGACATCGGTAACATCGTCTTCATGGGGTGCAAATGACCCAAACTTGACATGGCTTGATATGCATAAGTCACTCTATGAAGCCAATGTGGTTTCATTCTTACCAAGGGCATCATCCATTGGTGGTAATCAAGATTTAGGACGGACTTTAAGTATTGAAGGGCGGGAATTGGCTGTGAATGCTATTTTTCGAAATGGGATTCCTTATATAAACGAAGGGAGTTTGGAAAAGAGCATTGCCAGACGCATGGAGATTTTTGAAACTGAGTCTGGTGATAACGTAAAATTATTCATAAATGTTGGCGGCGGAGTGGCTAGTCTGGGGAGTAACGCTAATGCTAAAACGCTTCCGTCGGGTTTTAAACAAAACGCCAAACTCAGCGATTTTCCAGATAAGCTTGGGGTGCTTTATGAAATGACGCGAAAAGGCGTTCCAACAATTAATCTTTTAAATATTGGCAGGTTAATGTCTAGGTATGATTTACCAAGAGACCCAGTTCCGTTGCCCGCTATAGGAGAAGGTCTTTTGTACAGGGCTTACAAGTATGATCTACCCACTGTAATAGTTTCAACAGTTGTTTTTCTAACACTGATAATTGCCGTTATGTACTATGATAAAAAACAAAACGCTTTAGGAACCCAAATAATTAAAAATCATGATTGAAATTAAAAAATCTTCGTTAGTAATTGTCTTGGTGGCATCTTTTCTGCTCGCATTTTGCAACGCAGTTTTTGCTCAGGAGAGAAAAGAAATAAAGCCTAAGAAGTTTGTGAGCTTAGTTCACATGACCAGTGATTCAGATTTTGTGTATTACGCACTTTCAGAAAAAACAAAAACTTCAATAACCGTTACCGGTCCTGGAAAACTTATCGTGTTCAATAGGGTGCGATTAGAAGATAATCAAAAAGCTTCAAGGCCTTATTATCTTAAGTATATTATAGATGGAAAGCGTATTATATCCCAAAAGATTGGACCTCAGGAAATGTCGAAAAAGGTAAGCTATAAAAGTAATTTACCTGGAACACCGAGTAAAGTGGACAAAGAAGTCATTAATATTCCACCTGGTAAACATCAACTTAATTTTTATAAATACAAAACGAAACAAAAAGCCCATGTGAGGTTTGTTTTTCAGCCTACCAAAAAGTTGTTTTGGAAGGAGCTGAAGTCTATTTCCAATTTAAATAGGGTGAAAATTGAACACCAAAAAAATAAAAAACAACAAACCTATTACCGTATTGATAATAAAAGCGGCTTTAAATTCAGAAACGATAGTAGCCAAAAGCTAAGAATTTTTCTTCGGGCAGATTTTAACTATAAAATGCATGATGAAAATGTGATACGTTTTGCTTTGAAGAAAAATGGCGAGGTCATCAAAACTTACAAGGTTACTTGTAAAAAATCTGCGGCTGTACAGAATATTACAGACAAAGCGCTTATGCCCGGAGCATTAGAGAAGGTCTTTATTGACATTCCTTCTCAAGATAAAAATCAATATGAGATTGTTTTAAAGAACTCTGATAAATCTGCCATTATTCGCGTTTTTCTTGGAAATAAAAAGCAGGAGAAAAAAATAAATGCAGCCTAATAGCAAGGAATCCCCTCATTCCCAATTAACAATTCATTAATGAAATTAATAATGAGACAATTTATTTTAATAATTGGCCTATTAAGCTCTGGGGTTGGTATTTCACAAATACAGTCTGAATTTGAGATGGAGACGGCATCGGGTTACATGCACAATATTTTCAGGTCACCAAGTTCGTTTATTGATGAAGATGAACTTTTTGGAAAAGATGATTTGATAAGAAGTAGTATTTATCAAGACATGGGTTTTAAAGGGATTTTTAAGAAATTTTGGAAAAATGAAAATATAAGTCTGAGATTATACCCTAAAGGACGTTTATTTTTATCTGATACTGAAGCTACTTTCTATACGGTTTATTCAAGATTCAGATACGAAAAGAACTTCTCGAGAAAAACGAGACTTTGGTTGACATCTCATTGGAATTTAAGGGATCGGGAGGGCGAGAACTTGGATGACAATGAACTTAGAACGCCTTTAGGGTACAGACATCTAGATATTTCAGCTGGATTATTTTTTAGGTTATACGACCAGCACCGCGGGTTTATTAACCTTGAAATTGGAAATCGGAATTATCAGGATGCAGAGTCAAACGATTTGCAATATGACTACTATACTATTAATACGGTGTTCAGAAACGTATTTGAAAGACCTGAAGGATGGCACAGCTATGGTATTGAAGCTCAATTGTCAAAACGATTATATGAAAGAACGTATTTTGAGCCCGAAGTTCCCAAAGAAACACGGGATTGGAGTTATATAGTATTGGAACCTTTTTACCGTTGGCCTGTTAGTAAGAATTGGAGACTAAGAGGGGGTGTTGAGTGGTCAAAGCGAAAGGATAATAACAAGGGAACATTTACATATAGACAAATAAGACCATCATTAGAACTACGATATAAAAATGAAAAATGGCTAATCGAAACAGAGGGGAGTTATACAATTAGGGATTTTGATGGTCTAAACGCAACAAATAGTGCTGAGGAGATTCTAGGTAAACTAAATTTTAAATATTACAGACTAAAGGTTGATATTGAATACGAACTGGGAAGGAAGCTTTACTTAACGGCAAATATGTATGTGAATAATCGTAATTCTAATCGCACCAATATAAACACAATTACATTTAGAAGTTATGATTATTACTACGCGGGCATTGGACTAAGATTTGAGTTTTAGGAAAATGTTAGAATTGTTTTTTTGGAACTAAAATGTTAAAAAAATAACTAAAACAGAAAAAAACTTACTTTCTAACAATTAATAAGTATTTTTGCAAATACATTTTGAATGCTATACTTTGATGTTAGAAGATAGGGTGAATTGAGAATATTTTGTTTAAACAAGAAGAATTAAAATCAAAGGAAAATGAAAAAAAACTATTTAAGAGAGAAATTTTTATTAAAAAGTAAGATAAGCAAATTATGGATAGCACTTATCATGGTAATGCAGGTAATTACCTTATTGGCTCAGACTCCAGTTCAAGTAGCAGGTACTGCCAACAAGACCGCAGTACAAAGTGGTAATTGGAGCAGTGCAGCTACCTGGGGAGGTTCTGTTCCTTCAGATTTAGATAGGGTGCTCATCCCAAATGGCATAACGGTTACGGTAGACGGTATGATATCCCAAGAGATGAAATCCGTTAGAATTGCAAATGGTGGTAAGCTTCAGTATGCCACCAATGTCAATACCGAATTGAGGACAGAATTCTTAGTAAGTGAAATGGGTGGGGCTTTTGAAATTGGTACAGAAACCAATAAAATCAATCCCAATGTGACCGCAAGTTTGGTCTTTGCCGAAAAAGGGGGCACCTCAAAGGCCCAAGACAAAAACAATTTTGTGCCCGGCGCGGTCTTTATGGGGCCTGTACGAATGCATGGTGCCGACAAAACAAGTTGGGACGCCCTATCGGTACAACCTGCTGCTGGAGCTAATCAATTGGTCTTAAAGTCTGCGCCAAGTGGATGGCGTGTAGGTGATAAATTGGTCGTAGCTGGTACAGACCCCAATAGCTATACCAGTGATGAGATGGTGACCATAAGCAGTATTTCGGGAAATACCGTCACCCTATCCGAAAATCTAGCCAGAAGCCATCAGGCACCCAGCCAAATTGCAAGTCTGGTCGATGTTCATGTGTCCAATAACACCAGGAATATCATTATTTCATCGGAGGATAAACGAACCATAGCCATTGGGCAAAGCGGGTATCATAAACCTCGCGGACATATGATGTTTATGCATAATGCCGATGTTATTCTCAAATATGTCCAAACCGATGGCCTTGGTAGAACAGATAAGAAAATACCCTTAGATGATTGGGATGCCACAGGGCTGCCAAGAGCACCACAACCACTTCCGGAAGTTCCCGGTGGTTTTAAAAACCCTAGGGGGCGCTACTCCATCCATTTTCACAGGTCCATCCAATTTAAGACCACAGAGCCCGATTATACCATAAATCCACCACAAGCGAAAGTGGAGGGTTGTGTGGTTAACAACGATCCAGGATGGGGCTACGTCAATCATTCATCGAACGTAGAATTTAAGAACAATGTATCCTATGATGTCGTGGGCTCAGCGTATTGCACGGAAGCTGGAAATGAAATAGGTTCCTTTATTGGGAATATTGCTATTAGAACCTATAATTCCAATACACCTATGGAACCTGGGCGTCCTTCGGTCTCCTCGGGTGAGGGTAGAACCGATGCCATTGCCGATTCTCGGGAAAACCTGTCCGATTTTGCCTGGCAAGGCGATGGTTTCTGGTTTCACAGTACGGGTGTAACCGTTGAGAACAATGTAGTATCCGGTAGTACAGGGCACGCCTATGTGTATTGGTCAGAAGGCTTGGTGGAGCACCAATTGGGTATTACCAAAGGAGATATCGATATTCATGTACCGGCAGCAGAATTCGAAACATTAAACACCGAGCTCAAAGCCTGGAAAACCACACATCCTTATTGGAACTATGATATATGGTATATCAAATGTAGACCATTTAAGAACAATCAGGCTTATAGTATGGCCAGGGGTGTACATGGCTATTATATGATGACCACGTTCCACGAAGCTACCGATTTCTCGGATGCCGAAGCCCAAAGTGAATTCAACCTGGTACCTCCGGGTTATCGCGCAGCCAATAAAATGGTGATGGAAAATACTACCCTCTGGAGTATGAAACGGGTCGGTTTTGGCTTTACCCATTGTGCCCAAATAGACTTGGTCAATAATAAGGTTTACGGCTATGGTACCGATACAGGTGTAGCCCCTTGGCAACCGCCCTTAAACGATCCGTATACCCAATATATAGAAGTAGAACCTGCCGTATTGGGCATGGATCTGGATCACGACCACAATACCAGAAACTGGAATTTAATTAACAATACGGTCGTAGGTTTTGATGGCAGTGCCGTGGCGGTGGCGCTCCCAGTCAACGATGGGAACGTTGTTGTTAATGGTGGGGTGTTCGACAATAGCGGGGTTGATCTTAAGATCCGGGAAACCAACTGGGCTAAAACATGGCCGGACCGGGTAGTAAGCTACGAAGACGATTCTATGGATGGATTGCCAATTGGAGCTTGGAAAACGACGCCCTGGCGAACCATTACCATTCAGGGTAATATCCAGTTTAACAATTCGAATAAAAATATTGTTCTCGCGCCGCAATACCATATGACAAACCCGGGTCAAGATGGATTCGCCATTCTAAACGGCGGCGTTAAAATGCCTGGCTGGTTCTTGATACCAGACAACATTACGCTCAATTTTGGCCCATTCAGTAATGCCAGAGTCTATTTTGATGATCAACGGGCAGACTTTATTCCAGTACCCAACAGTACTTTAGGCAGGCCAATTGGAATCCCTGTTGGCGACCTGTTCCCCGAAAATTTTGTGAATCCAAAATACATAGGAAAGACAAACCAACAATTGCAAACCCAGTATGGTTCGTCATTTGGTGGTGTAATTATGCCGGCTGGCACTGTAACTCATGCCATGATTACAGGAGGAAAAGTAGACGGAAATGGCTTATCTGTTTCAGAGAATGCACTACAAAAAATAAGACTATATCCAAATCCGGTTAAGGATGAATTTGTTATCAATTTACCCAGCCTGAACCATAGTCGTGTAAAACTAGAGATTTTTTCCCTAACCGGAAAGTTGTTGAAGCGTACTTCAATAGATGCCGGGAATACGGAATTAACGGTTCCGGTTTCAGGTTTATCTAATGGTATCTACCTGGTAAAACTGCATATGGATCGCGCCAGTAAAATATTTAAAATAGTTAAAGATTAAAATTATGAACAATGAATATTAAACTACCACAGATTCTTTTAACCTGCCTTTTTGTGATCTGTTCCATGAGCTGCACAAAAGGCCAAACACCGATACAGGTGGCAGGAACGGCCACAAAAACAGCCGTTCAAAGCGGGAATTGGAACGATCCAGCCACTTGGGGCGGTTCGTTGCCTGGAAACGACGCGCGGGTGCTTATTCCAAGCGGGATTACAATTACTGTCAACAGTATGATTTCAGAAGAAATGAAGTCCATCCGCATTGCTAATGGCGCTAAACTGCAATATGCTACCAGTGTGAATACGGAATTAAGAACAGAGTATCTGGTGAGTGAAATGGGCGGTGCTTTTGAAATAGGAACTGCCTCCAATAAAATAGCTCCAAATGTTAAAGCACGTCTCGTATTTGCTGAACGAGGAGGAACCACCCAAGCTGAAGACCCCGAAAGGTTTGCTCCTGGTGCAGTGCTGATGGGGCCAGTAAGAATGCACGGGGCCGAGAAAACCAACTGGTTGGCCTTTAATAACGCTAATCAGCCCTCACAGGGCGCCACATCATTGGTCTTGAATTCGGCACCTTCAGGCTGGCAGGTGGGGGATAAATTGGCCCTGGCCGGAACAGATATCAATAGCTTTACCAGTGATGAGGTTGTTGAAATTACAGGGATTTCGGGTAATGTAATTAATATAAAGTCTCCTTTACAATTGGATCATAAGGCGCCGTCTCAGGCTTCGGACCTCGATGTGCACATTGCTAATATATCTCGGAATATTGTAGTGACATCTGAAAACCCAAGTGTAACTTCAATAAGTGGCGATTTTCGAAAACCACGAGGCCACATGATGTTCATGCATAATCAAGATGTTGATTTAAGATATGTTGAAGCCAATAATACGGGGAGGACGGATAAGTCAATCATACTCGATGACTGGGACTTTGAAGATTTGTCAAGGGGCCGTAATACAGGAAACCCCATTGCTAATGGTGGCAGGAACCCGAGAGGGCGCTATTCATTTCATTTTCACAGGGGAGCAGTCGATACCAGTGTCTATCCGGCAAAAGCCTTTTTGCCCAATCCGGCACATGTGGAGGGCTGTGTGGTCAATAACGATCCAGGATGGGGCTTTGTTAACCATTCTTCGAGGGTGAATTTTGTAAGGAATGTCAGTTATGATGTGATTGGTAGCGCCTTTTGTACAGAATCAGGCAATGAAACAGGATCCTTTATTGAAAATATTGCCATACGGACCTATAATCCGGCCGAGCCTATGACCGCCATTCCAAGGCCCAGAAACTCGTATTTTGATGGTGGTCCCACCCAGGCATTAGCGGATATAAGAGAAGGTAGGCAAGATTTTGCCTGGCAAGGAGATGGCTTTTGGTTTCATGGAACAGGGGTAACCGTAGAAGGGAATGTGGTTGCAGGTTCAACCGGACATGCCTACGTGTATTGGGTAGACGGACTCATAGAAAAGGGATTGGGCATGGCTCGTGGGGATATCGACACACACGTCCCGGCCAACGAATTCCCAGTTTTAAATCAAGCATTGAAAGATTGGAAAGCACAGTACCCGGGCTTTGTATTGGATATATGGTATTTACAGCCGAGACCCTTTAAAAATAACACGGCTTATACCTTCGCCAGGGGCGTACATACCTATTATGTACATACAGAGTTTCACCTTAGTAAGGAGGAAAGCAATGATCCCGAAGAATGGATGAATTTAACACCGGATATTTACCGAAAACAATTGAATCTTGTTTTTGATAATACCATATTGTGGAATATTCGTAGGCGGGGATTTGGACATAACCATACCTCCAATGTCACCATTCAGAATTCTCGGGTGGTGGGATATAATGCCTCTGGTGAATTTGAAAACTATGGTACCAATCCACTACCGGGCGTAATAGCCGAAGAACCTGTGGCTATTGGAATGGACTTAGATTTTTATCACAACACATATAATTGGACCCTGATAAACAATACAATAGAGGGGTTTTCTGGAAATGCCGTTGGATTAACTACACCCTTAAACGGTAAAGTAATTATTGACGGAGGTACGTTTAATAATTCGGGAACGGACATAGAAATAAAAAACCCTACTCATGAACCCAATGAGGACTTTCCTCTGGTATTTGATGGCAATCCAGGGGTTACCATTAAAGAAGAAGCTGGGCCCATTCGTTTTTTAAATGAAAACAAAAATATAGTACTGTTACCTCAGCTGCATAATCATATTTTCGATCAGGATGGTTTTGCACTATTAGCGGATGCCAAAGAAGGCGATTGGTACTTTACTCCACATGAGTTAACCTTTAACTTTGGACCTTTTATAAACTCAAGGGTTTACTATAATGCCCAAGATTCGGATTTTATTCCAATTACATCTGAAACACAATGCACTCTGGGAGGAGGAAGCATTGATTGTATCCCCAATAGATTTGTTGGAAAGACTAACACGCAGTTGAGTTCTCAAAATAACGGTAAGTCGTTTGCAGGATCCATTACCCCAGATAATGCTATTCCGCACACACAAATTGTTGGTGGTAAGGCTACCGGAGTTACTATTGATGGTTGCCCCTTAGATAATCTGCAAACCAATAATTTCAATATAGTTGTCAATAATGAAACATGTAAAGGACGTTCAAATGGGGAAATACTTATAACAAGCCAAAATTCAGAAGTTTATTATGTGAACATTGGAGGGAGCACACACGCTTTTTCAAAAGAATTCAAGATAGGTAACCTTGCTCCCGGTACGCATATGTTATGTATTGGTGTACGGGGGACTAAAAAGACTTGTGAATGGTGTTATGAAGTGGCAATTATTGAGGGTACACTTCTAACGGGGAAATCAAGTTTAAAGGTAAAACAAAATCAAAGTAAAATGCTTGTAGATATTGGCGAAGGTACTTCTCCTTTCAAAGTGAAGGTTAATGATAAGGAGGCTGGAAGTTACACTAATTCAACGTTTGAAATATTTGTAGCGGACAAGGATAAGGTTGAGGTTACATCTAATAAGAGTTGCGAAGGGAAACTCCAATTTACGGCAAAGTTATCTGAGACCATGGAATTGTTTCCTAATCCTGTAAAAGACAGTTTTTCGGTAGTTACTTTAGAACCAAATGTAGAGGAAGTCTATATCCAAATCTATAATATGAACGGACAGGTTATAATTCAAGGTAAGTATGAATTATTTGATAAAAGAGCAGAGGTGTCAGTCGACCAACTTGCCGAGGGAACTTATTTAGTGAAAGTTTATACCAAAGGAACTAATAAAATATTTGAAATGGTTAAACAGTAAATCAAAACCATCCGAAGATTGTAATCAACTTACTTTCTAACATTTAGTAATATATATGATATGTTGTTTCCAATAATTTCAATTTCTAAGGTAGGGTGGATTTAGAATTAGTTGTTCAAACAATTAAAGGTTAAAAATAAATTATGAAGAAAAAATATTTAAGAATGAAACTAACACATAGGTTATCACTGTTCTTATTAGCCATAGTATGCAGTGTGGTATCGCAAACCTATGCCCAAGGCCCTGTCCAGGTAGCTGGTACGGCTACTAAAACGGCAGCGCAGAGCGGTAACTGGAGTGATGCTGCAACTTGGGGCGGATCCGTTCCAGCCGATGATGCACGGGTACTGATCCCCAATGGCATCACCGTTACCGTAAATGACATCATTCCAGAGAAAATGAAATCCATTCGCATTGCCAATGGCGCCAAGCTTCAATATGCCACCAATGTGAACACAGAGCTAAGAACAGAATATCTAGTAAGTGAAATGGGCGGTTCCTTTGAGATTGGGAACAGCACAAACAAAGTAGCCGCTAATGTTACGGCCAGATTGATCTTTGCCTGGCGCGGGGGTACAACCAAAAGCCAAGATCCTAGTAGGTTTGCCCCGGGTGCCGTGCTTATGGGGCCTGTGCGCATGCATGGTGCCGAAAAGACCAGTTGGACCACCCTTGCGGTACATCCTACTTCTGGTACTAGCCAGTTGTCCTTAGGTACTACGCCTACTGGTTGGCGGGTAGGTGATGAATTAGTGGTTGCCGGTACCGATATTAATGATTACCGTAGCGATGAGAAGGTAAGCATAAACAGTATCGCTGGGTCAACAGTCACCTTAAGTGCTGCCCTGACCAAGAACCATCAGCCGCCATCACAACTAACCGGTATGGTAGATGTGCATGTGTCTAACAACACCAGGAATGTGGTTATTTCCTCCGAAAACCCAAGTGTTGCAGCCTTAAGCGGAACCAATGGTTTTGGCAAGCCTCGAGGGCATATGATGTTCATGCACAATCCAAACGTGATCTTAAAATATATAGAGACCGAAAATACAGGTAGGACAGACAAAGCCATAGATCTTGACGATTGGTCGGTTCCTTTAGAAGGTGAAGAAGGTCAGCCGGATCCCCGATGGAGTACCACGGTTCCCTATCCTGCGGGGCCAGGAATGAACCCTAGAGGTCGCTATTCCATTCACTTCCATAGGACTCTAGATACAAACACAAATAAAGCACTTGTAGAAGGCTGTGTAGTAAATAATGATCCGGGGTGGGCCTATACAAACCATTCCTCAAATGTTGATTTCATAGAGAATGTAAGCTATGAGGTGGTAGGCTCTGCCTACTGCACCGAGGCCGGAGACGAAGTTGGAAACTTTCTCCGAAATATTGCAATACGGACCTATAACCCGGCAGAACCCTTAAACTTAGGAAGACCGGCCGGTGGTGGTCTAGGGGTGGAGGCAGGAAGGACTAATGGCCTTACCGACGGCAGGGAACAGATATCCGATTTCGCCCATCAAGGTGACGGCTTTTGGGTGCACGGAACTGGGGTTACCATTGAAGGAAATGTGGTATCAGGTTGTAGTGGACATGCCTATATCTATTGGACGGAAGGGCTCTGGGAAAGCCTTCGCGGTCGACCTCAAATGCAGGATAATATTGATTTGTATGTAGATCCGGTTCAATTTAAAGATTTGAATGCGGAAGTAAAGGCCCGTGCCGCACAATATTCCAATTGGATTTTTGATGTGTGGTACATCCTTCCCAAGCCGTTTAAAGATAACATAGGCTACACATCGGCTCAAGGGTTCCGTGGCGATTATATCATGACAGAATTCCATGAAGTGGGCGAAACCACCAGTATCGAGTTCAACATGATGCCACCAAATTATAGGAATACCATGAACCTAGTCATAGAGAACACCTTGTTGTGGAGTATCCGCAGAACCGGTATGCAGTTTGAGAACTGTGCCCAGATTACCCTCAAAAACAACAAGGTTTACGGTTACGGTGCCTCAACTGCATTAGCACCATGGCGGCCGCAACCCAATCCATACCCAGGATTATTAGAGGTAGAACCCCATTCCATTGGATTGGATTTAGACCAATATCACAACACCCGTAGTTGGACTATTGAGAATAACATTATAGCCGGTTGGGACGGGGAGTCCCAAGCCGTTACACTACCCATAAACGCTGAGGTTGTGGTTAATGGCGGTACTTTTGATAACTCCGGAACCGATATTTTTATAAGGGAAGTGAACTGGGCCAAAGACTGGCTAGATAGGGTAGTCAACAATGAAGAGGTCACAGATCCCAATAATGGAACAAGAATGGTTATAGCAGACCCAACACCGCTAGATAAGACCACGCCCTGGAGGAATATCACCATTCAAGGAAATATCGTGTTCAATAATCCTGCAAAGAACATTGTACTGGATGCCCAGATGCACCTGCTTAACAATGCAGGCGATTCCTTTGCGCTTTTACATCCTGATGGTTCCGGAGTAAAAATGACGGGTTACTTTTTACTACCCGATAATATTACCTTAAACTTCGGACCCTTCAATAATGCCAAAGTCTACTTTGATGAGCAGGCAGCCGATTTTGTGCCAGTGCCTACTACCAATTTATTAGACCCACTATTATATGAGTCCGAAGCAAAGTACCCTGAAAGATTAACCCCTACGGTATTCCGGGGCAAGACCAATCAGCAGTTACAAAACCTTTACGGCACTTCCATGGGTGGTGTTATTACTCCGGCCACTGCGGTATCGCATGCCATGATCACAGGTGGGAAAGTTAGTAACGTAACGATTGAAGGCTGTCCCATTGATGCCCTGCCTTCAAATAATTTCTCAATTATTGGAAACAATGAGACCTGTGTAGGACGCTCTAATGGCGAGATTATTATATCCAGTCAACAGGTGGGTTCCTATACCGCAACTGTCAATAATAATACCCAATCTTTTTCTAGTCAGCATAAAATAACTGGATTGGCACCTGGAACCTATACGCTCTGCATTGCAGTGCCGGGAGCCACCGTGAATTGTGAACGTTGTTATGAAGTGGTCATTGGTGCAGGGATTAGTATAACCGGTAAATCAAGTATTAAAAATGGGCCCGGTTCACAAGGAACTGTTATGACTATAGATATAGATAAGGGAACGGCACCGTTTACAGTAAAAGTGAATAATAAAAACATAGGCCGTTTTAGTAGCTCAAAATTTGATATAGCCGTTTCCGAACAAGACCAGGTGGAGGTTACTTCAAGTAAGCAATGCGAAGGCAAATTGGCATTCACCGCCAAAGTCTTGGGAGGTTTCAAAGTGTTTCCTAATCCGGTGAGAAGTGCCTTTAATGTTCAGGTGGCATCCTCAAAATCAGATAAGATCCATCTTGAGATTTACGCCATAACGGGAAGTTTGGTCTACCAAGGAGATCATAGCTTGGTAGGTTCTACGGCGCGTATAAACTCCAGTAGCCTAAAGCAAGGCATTTATCTGGTTAAGGTATATGCAGATAATAAAAGCAAAGTATTTAAAATAATAAAACAATAGCATTTAAAAGTTAGAAAATATGAAACAAGGAAGCATCATAATAGCAGTAGTTTTTGTTCTTGCACTGGTGTCGTGCAGCAAAAGTGAAAGTCCCCAACCTCCAACCAATCCGGATCCCGAATTGGTAGCAGCCACTTTGGGCTTTCCAACCAACAACTTAATCTGTACCAACTTCCAATTGGAGTTTAGGTGGACCAATAACAATACGGGGACTGTAGAGAACCAGATTGAAATAGCCCAGAATGAGAGTTTTACCAACCCAATATTTAAGGAGAATGTTACCGGGACCTTTAAGACCTACACCTTAGAAAAGAATACTACCTATTACTGGCGTATCACTACAAAACGTCCAAATTCCGAGGCCTCAGTGACCTCGCAAACTTGGAAATTTGATACGGAGCCCAACCCAACTTCCAATAACATTCCTTATGCCCCTACCTTGATAGGACCAACAAATGAAGGAACGGTCTCAGGTAATACGGCAAGTTTATCATGGAGTGCCCAAGATGCAGATAACGACCCCCTGACCTACGATATTTATTTCGGAACCTTAAATCCGCCGCCATTGCTGGCTTCGGGTATTTCCGAGACTTCGAGGAGTGTTGACCTGCCAGCTACAGGAACCTACTACTGGCGTATCGTAGTGAAAGATGACAAACAATCGGCAGCCATAGGTCCCGTATGGCGTTTTACTGCTAATTAATTGCGTCTATTTAAATACCATTGGAATGCTTTCCAATGGTATTTTTTTAACAACCAAAACCAAAACTAAAATCAAAATGAGAACAGAATTCTTTTGTTTAAGTAGAAGACCCTTGCGACTTGGTCTTTTTATTATTTATGCCCTAGTTGGTATGCATATATTTGGCCAATCAGAAAAGTGGTTCGATACGGATTTAAGTTTCGAATCAAGGGTAGAAGCTTTGGTCAGTGAAATGACCCTGGATGAAAAAGTACAGCAGTTAGGTAACATAACAAGATCGATAAATAGACTTGGTATTCCTAAATATAATTATATGGGAGAGGCATTGCATGGTATTGCCGAGATGGCAGGAGGCCTTTATTTCCCGGCAACCTCGTTTCCGCAGTCCATCGCCATGGGAAGCACTTGGAATCCGGAACTTATGTACCAGGTTTCTACCGCCATATCGGATGAGGCAAGAGCGTATTACAATATGGGACAAATGGACCTGACATTCTGGTCGCCTAATATTAACGTATTAAGGGACCCAAGGTGGGGCAGGAACGATGAGGCCTTTACAGAAGACCCCTATTTAATGTCTAAAATGGGCGTGGCATTTGTAAAAGGTTTACAGGGCAATGACCCTAAGTATTTAAAGACGGTGGCCAGTCCAAAACATTTTGTTGCCAATAATTCTGAGTTTAACAGGCATGATGGGAATTCTGAGGTAAAGGAACGTTGGTTACGGGAGTATTATTTTCCAGCGTTTAAAGCAGCTGTGCAAGATGGTAAAGCATTCTCAACAATGTGCGCCTATAATAGGGTCAACGGAGTGCCTGCTTGTGGTAACGAGTGGTTATTAAATCAAGTTTTAAGGAATGAGTGGGGGTTCTCTGGCTATGTGGTTTCAGATTGTGGAGCCATTGAGGACGTGTTTTTAAGACATAAGTTTAAAGAGAACGCAATAGAGTCGGCCGTACTCGGTATTAACGCGGGTTGCGAGTTAAATTGCGGTGATGTTTATGAAAACTATTTAAACAAGGCCGTGAAAAAGGGGCTTATAGAAGAGTCTGTTATAAATGCAGCGTTAAAAAAATTATTGGTGTCCAGATTTAAAATGGGTATGTTCGATCCAAAGGAAGATGTCCCATATTCCAATATTCAAAAGGACGTTATAGAGAGCCCAAAACATCAAGCCCTTGCTTTAAGAGCCGCTCAAGAGTCCATAATACTACTTAAAAGCAACCATAATACTTTGCCGCTTTCAAAAGATATTAAGTCCATTGCCATTATAGGTCCAAATGCAAATGCTACAGAACTGGGAGGTTACAGTGGGAGGCCAAGTAGAAAAATAACCCCGTTGGATGGCTTAAAACAAAGGCTGGATGAAGGCGTTGCGCTTTTCTACGAACGTGGGTGTAATATAACTACTCCAGATAAACTGGTGTTTGATGTAGAAAATAGGGAACTAGCTGAGAAAGCGGTAGCAGACGATCTGGAAGCACAGGTTTGGATGGCTTTTTATGAGGATTATAAAAAGGAAGTAGCCGAAACAGACGACGTTTTGATACCACGGGCTGTAGAGTTGGCCAAAAAAGTAGATCAGGTAGTCCTTGTAATGGGAACCAATGTCTTTATTTCTGCAGAAGGCACCGATGCCGAAAACTTAGAGTGGCCTGGAAACCAAAGAAAGTTAATAAGGGAAATCTATAAGGTGAATAAAAATGTTGTTCTGGTAACCGTGAAAGGTTATCAAATTGATTTAAGATGGGAGAACGAAAATTTACCTGCCATAGTAGAGGCCTGGTATGGTGGCCAAGAACAAGGACTGGCCATTGCAGATGTATTATTGGGGAATGTAAATCCTTCCGGTAAGTTGCCGGTAACTTACTATGCAACCGATAAAAACCTGCCACATATCGCCGATTATGACATTACAAAAAATAGAACCTATTGGTTTCATGAGGAAAAACCCTTATTTCCCTTTGGATTCGGACTAAGCTATACCGATTTTGATTATTCTAGTTTGAAAATAACGAGTGCATCTTTGGATTCATCCGCTGGCCTTGAAGTAAAAGTGTCTTTCAAGGTGAAGAATATTGGCGGAATGGATGGAAAAGAGACGGTGCAGTTATATGTAAAAGATTTAGAATCAAAAGTCATCCAACCAAATAAAAGACTTAAAAGATTCAAAAAGGTTGATGTAAAATCGGGAGAAACCAAAGTCATTGAATTTACCCTTAACAATGAGGACTTCCAGTTTTGGGACGAAGCTGTTAAAGGTTGGAATATCGAGCCAGGAGACTTTGAAATTCAAGTGGGTAGTTCTTCAGAAGATATCCTTTTGAGAACAAAACTTGTGATTCAATAATACAGCCTACTTAAATTTAAGTTAAACAGTAATTTACTTTCTTACATATAGAAAGAAAGTAGTATATTTGCGTTCAATTGTAATAGTATAATAATAAATCATGAAAATTACGTACACCTCGTTTCTCATTTTTGCCATACTTTTAGTGGGTTGCAAAAATCAAGAAAACCCTTCCTATTTAAACACGAGCTTGTCGGCAGATGATAGAGCGGCCGATTTAGTCTCTAGAATGACCTTAGAAGAAAAGGTATCGCAATTAAGCCATTTAGCCCCTGGTATTGAGCGTTTAAAGGTACCGGCCTACGACATGAATTTTGATAATCCCTATGGTCAGATTTCAATAGAGTTTGAAAACGAAGATGCCCCGGAATACGAGCAGAAGCGCCCTTGGGAAAAGGAAAATTGGCACCATTGGGAGGATATGGGATTGGGATGCCTCGATGGCGGTTACTGGAATGAGGCCCTGCACGGGGTTGCCCGTTCAGGATTGGCAACCGTATTTCCGCAGGCCATCGGATTGGGGAGTACCTGGAATCCTGGCCTTATCCAAGATATGGCCGATGTTACTTCAACAGAGGCACGTATCCATCATAATACCTATGGCAAGAAGCTTACCTATTGGTCACCCACAATAAATATATTAAGGGATCCTAGATGGGGCCGCAATGAAGAGTCCTATTCAGAAGACCCCTACTTACTGTCCAGAATGGCCGTTGGTTTTGTTAAGGGCCTACAAGGTAATGACCCAAACTATTTAAAAGCCGTTGCTACGGTAAAGCACTTTGTTGCCAATAACAGCGAGTTTAATCGGCATACCGGATCATCCGATGTCAGTGAACGCTTGTTGCGAGAGTACTATCTACCGGCTTTTAAAGCATCTATAACCGAAGGCGGGGCCATGTCGGTCATGAGTGCCTATAACAGTTTAAATGGTATTCCGGCAAGTGCCAACACCTGGTTGTTGGATGATATTTTGAGAAAAGAGTGGGGTTTTAAGGGCTATGTGGTTTCAGATTGTGGTGCTATTAGCGATATCGTTCATGGGCACAAATTTGAAACAGATCCAGAAAAAGCTGTAGCCATGGCCGTTAAAGCAGGTACCGATCTAGAATGCGAAACCTGTGGGAATGAGCAATTTTTATACGATAAATACCTTCCGGGGGCTTTGGAAAAGGGCTATATAAATGAAGCGGAAATAGATAAGGCGGTTACAAGGTTATTCAGAACACGGATACTACTAGGGGAATTCGATCCTTCAGAGAAGGTGCCGTTTAATGCGATCCCCCAAAGTGATCTTGATAGCAAACCACACAAGGAATTGGCATTGCAGGTGGCCAGGGAAAGCATGGTATTGCTAAAAAACGATGGGATCCTTCCCTTAGATTCGAAAAAACTAAATAGTATTGCTGTCATAGGGCCCAATGCCAATGTTGCGGTGCTAGGCGGCTATAGTGGCACCCCTTCAAAAGAAGTTAGTGCCCTTGAGGGCATCAAGTCTATGGTTGGGGAACAGGTTGATGTGGCATTTGCCAAAGGCTGCTTGATTTCCCACCATATAAATGAAGAGGAAGTCAGTGCAGAACAGTTAGCAGAAATTGAAAGTTTCGATAAGGAGCGTGAACTTAAAAAGGCCGTTGCATTAGCTAAAAAATCTGATGTGGCCATTGTATTTGTTGGGACGAATCTCACTGTGGCGAATGAAGAAGCAGACCGATCCAATTTAAACCTTCCCGGCGATCAGCAAAAGCTCGTTGAAGAAGTTTATAAGGTTAACAAGAATATGGTGGTCGTTCTTATAAATGGTATGTCCCTGACTATAGATTGGATCAACAGCCATGTGCCCGGTATTCTAGAGGCCTGGTATCCGGGGCAATCTGGTGGAACTGCTATTGCCGAAGTGCTCTTTGGTGCCTAC
This sequence comes from Seonamhaeicola sp., assembly GCF_028281565.1. Classification (GTDB taxonomy): domain Bacteria; phylum Bacteroidota; class Bacteroidia; order Flavobacteriales; family Flavobacteriaceae; genus Seonamhaeicola. Next base: position 40,596 of record NZ_JANQJQ010000018.1, on the reverse strand, counting down.
AACCCCGGTGGGAAGTTACCGGTTACATTCTATAAAAATTTGGATGACTTGCCGCCAATGGGAGATTATGATATCACGAAAGGACGCACCTATATGTTCTTTGAAGGTGATGTTATATATCCATTTGGACATGGCCTTAGCTATACCGATTTTGAATACAGTAATTTAAATGTAAAAGGCGATCAAGTTACCTTGAGTATTAAAAATACTGGTAATTTAAAAGGCGATGAAGTAGTTCAGCTTTATGTACGGAATCAGGCAACCCCAGCTGTCATCCAACCCATGAAAAAACTGCGCAAGTTCCAAAGGATTTCCTTGGGTAAAGGGGCGTCTAAAACAATAGATTTTACCCTTGATGAATCGGATTTTGCATATTGGGATGAATATAAAAAAGAATGGGTAGTTGCTTCTGGAGATTATGAGATCCTCGTTGGTTCTTCTTCAGCCGATATTAGAGTTAAAATGTCAATTACGCGATAAATAATTGAAAAAGTAAGAACATGAATTTCAGAAATATTACGTTGGTTATTTCCTTAGCATTTGTATTATTGGGAATTGAGGTAAGCGGACAAGAAAGTTTTTATGCTTATCACACAAAAGTGCAGCATTCGCCATCCGACTATGTTGGCAAGTATGCCGATTTAATTGTGGTCTTGGGTGAGAATAAATTGGAATTCTCCAGACCAACGGGGTATTTGCCAAAATGGGTAACCGCTAAGGGAACGTTTTTGGTAGATGATTTCTTCCCGGATAAGGATATAGACCGTAATTTTGAGTATACCTATATTAGGCTGCTCGAAGAAAGTCCAGAGAAGATAGTTGTGCACTGGCGTTATGTAAAGGATATTGCCATTTTTAAGGCGGCCAATAAAAATTTAGACCCTAAGTTTGAGCAGGGGCTTACCCATGTGGTACATGAACTATTTACCATTTATCCAGATGGTAGGGTAGAGCGCCAGGTAAAAGATGCTACAGGCTCTAGTTATAACAGTTGGTCCAGTGAAAATTACGCCGACAGGCAAAGCTTTCAGCTATCCAGTTCCGGCATTGATTACGATCCTGTGGTATGGGGTAATAAAGGCTGGGTAAAACCAGAACGCGTACCTCAGAATAAGGTTATTGCAACCAAGGGGCTTAAGGCACCGGTATTACATTGGAAATTCGATATGGATATTCTGGACGCCGGTGATGTAGATGGTATTGCCGATTGGGAAATGGAATATTATAAAGACAGTGCCCTTGAATCTGTTAACGAAGCTGTCGATACTATTTTAGGAGGTAGCTATATTGTTAAGAAAGGTGTGTCCGGTAGGGCATTGGCCTTTGATGGTTATTATACTGGCATTGAGCATATAGAGCCCTTCGAACTGCCAACTAATTTTTCAGTTGAAGGCTGGTTGGCGCTTGATGTATATCCATACAATGAGGCACCCCTAATCCATAATGCTGTTGGCTTTGGGGAACAGGGATTTTACTTGGGTGTAGATGCCTATGGACATCCATTCCTTAGGGTAAACGGAAAAACCATCAAAAGTGATACAAAGCTGCCCTTGTACCAATGGAAACACTTGTCGGCCACGGTACAGGAAAACAATGCCGTATTCTATGTAGACGGTGCTGCAATAGGAAGCACCAGTTTCAAGGGATCCCTAAAGAATGATAAAAGGCTGTCAATAGGGCTTAATGCAGACAAAGCCCGAGGCACGGATTATGTCCGTGAATTTCCTCAAAATTTGCCATTTATCTATGGTATTCAAGGCATTATAGATGAAGTTAAGGTTTACGATACCGCGCTGTCCGATAAGCAAATAGCCAAGCATTATACGCGGTTTGTACCAGCCGATAGAACCTCACCGGTAGCCAAAGCGGTCCTGCCCGGAGAAGTGGGGGTGGCCCAAAATTTTGGAGCCTATTACAAGACCCTTGATTATCATGAGCTGTGGGATAAAATGTGGAGGCTTACAGATAAGACGGATGTCGTTGTTAAGTTTGAAGATTCGCCCGTAAGTGTGGTGTATTGGCACGGTTCTAATTTTGCTGCCAACTGGGTGCTGGACAACAATAGGTGGATGGCCGACCAAAGCTCCGAAATATTCACCAGGCATGGCTGCTCAGAGCATATGTCCGATAAACAAAACCGACATAGCTATGCCAGAATTATAGAAAGTAATCCTGCCAGGGTAGTGGTGCATTGGCGCTATCCTTGCGTAGATATCGGCTATGTGTGTACCAATAAAAGAAATTATACTGATGAGTACCACACCATTTATCCGGATGGAACCGCCATTAGAAAAGCCGATTTCAATAATAAATTAATAGAAGCTCCCGGTTTTCAGGATGTACAGTTTTTTACCAATCCCGGAGAAGGTGCCCTAGACGTTGTTAATATAAATGCCGTTACCGTGGCTAATACAAAAGGAGAAATCGTGGAGTATGTTTGGGAAAAACCAAATGTGATGCCTGAAGGGGAGTTGGAAGACGCCTCCATACAGTGGATGAATTCCAAATCCGACTGGAAAATATATAAAATTTATGATGAAGAGGGCATCTTTGCTTGGGGCGAGAACGAACAATCAAAATACACCGATGACCCATTTGCAGGGCCCTGGAATCACTGGCCTATTAGCCTGTTGCCTTCAGATGGAAGATTTGCCATTGACACGGATCGCGTAACGCATTTTGCATTAGGTTCTGGTGGGCCTGGGCCAGAGGCTACTGTTTTCTATGGGTTCACAGATCAAACCATTCATACTTTAATTGACCCTGCCAAATACTTCCAAAATGCTCCAGAAATTTCCAATATTGATAATGGGAAAAGTATGGGCTTTATGAAAGCTGAAAAGGCTTATATGATTGCTGAGGCCAATCAAGGTGATATCAATATTAACATGGCCGCTTCAAAAGATTCACCAATCTATAATCCCGCTTTTGTTTTTGATAACATTAGACTGGAGATAAATCAAATTTCAGTCAATGGTAAAAAATTAGCCTTAGGAAAAGAGGCCAGGGTAGGCTATGAATATAACACAGAAGGAAAGCCTAAAACCATTGTATGGATAAAATATAACAGCGAAAAACCTGTTGTCATTGAAATAAAATAACGCCTTAATAGCATATTTGTCTGCAGAATGAATAGATATATTTTAATACTGACTTTGTTGTTGGCTACTGGTCATAGTATATCGGGTCAAGAAAGGAGTACAGAGCTTTCTGTTGGATATTTTGCACCCTATGGATTACAATTTGGAGGAAAAATAGGAGCATCATTCAATTACAAGCAATGGAAACTCAATGCTGAAGATGGGGCAGCCCCAATTCATAAATTGAACATTAATCCGCAACTGGGATATTTTGTAAACCCAGATGTACAACAAAATGTTCTTTTCAATACCGAATTATCGTATCAAAGAAAGAAAGCAAATAAAAGATTTGCTCCCATTGCCGCACTAGGTTTGGGTTACCTATTGGCTTTTCAGCAACTAGGGGGAACCGTAAACCTTGCGAATGGTCAAATACATACAGAAAAGGAAACCTTGCATTATTTTACCCCAACATTAAATCTGGGGTTTGAAGTTGAGCCAAAAAAATCGATAGGATATTATTTTAAACTTTTTTATGGAAGGAAATTTGGCGCTCAACGTGTAGATTCTTCCATTTTCGGAGTAGAATTTGGGATGCTCTTAAAAATGAAAAAGAAATGAAAAAAATAACAAGACAAGAGTTTATAAAAAGTAGCTTAATACTTGGCGTAAGTCTGCCATTTATTTCATCATTTTTAGTATCCTGTGAAGATGAACAAGGCGTGGTGCTTCCAAAATTTGAAACCAATTTTTCCGGAAAAGTTATTGTAATTGGCGCAGGAGCCTCTGGTCTTTGTGCAGGCTATTTATTGCAGCGTCATAATATAGATTTTGAAATAATAGAAGCCTCTTCAACTTTTGGTGGACGGGTGAAAAGAGCAACAGGTTTTGCAGACTTTCCCATAGACTTGGGCGCAGAATGGATACATGCCTCCCCATCAATACTGGCAGATATTGTTGATGACCCAACCAAGAATTCCAATATTGAGTTTATAACCTATAATCCGCAGGAAATCAGTGCTTGGAATAATGGAAAATTAAGAGAACATAATTATGCAAGCAATTTTTATAGCGAATATAAATTTAAGAATACGACCTGGTTTGGTTTTTTCGAAAGATATATAGTGTCCGAGTTTGTCGATAAGATTACATATAACCAGCCCATAGTTGAAATTGACTATTCGGCTAACAAGGTCTTAGTTAGGTCAATAGACAATACAGTTTACGAAGCAGATAAGGTATTGGTTACTGTGCCCATAAAGATATTACAGGGTAGAACAATCAATTTTATACCAGAAATGCCTGTCATCAAACAAGATGCTATCAATAGTATCAGCATGGGTGATGGCATAAAAGTATTCATTGAGTTCAAGAAAAGATTTTACCCAGATATACTTGCCATTGGAAGGTTGATAGAAACTTTGTCTAGTAGTGATAAGGTGTTTTACGATGTTGCCTTTAGAAAGGATTCTAATAAAAATATTTTTGGTCTTTTCGCAGTACAAGAAAAGGCGTCCCCATATACTGATTTAAACTCAGATCAAGAAATTGTGGATAAAATTTTGGTCGAGTTGGATGAGATATACGATGGTAAGGCATCAGCAAATTACATCAAGCATTTGGTGCAAAATTGGTCAAAAGAGCCTTACATAAAAGGGAGCTATTCAGCAAATGGTGATGGGCTAACCATTGATACGATAAAACAACCTCTAAATAACAGGGTATACTTTGCAGGAGAAGCACTGGCAAACAACGGTAGCGCAACGGTTCATGGGGCTTGTGAAGACGGGTTTCAGGCCATAAAACTAATATTAACCAGTAATACATAAACATTTTTTAATTTAAATAGAATATCATGACTATTACAATGCAACTTCAAAAAGTTGTTTTAGACGTACAATACACGCTAGTATATTCAATTTCTAAAATAATCTTTACGGCTCTTATTATGACCTTGGTTGTAAGTTCGAGCATGTATGCCCAAGAAAAAAAAATACATAAACTGCCATCAGGTCCTGAGGGGCCAGGGGAATTCGGAGCCTATTATGCGCGTTTGGAATATGACCCGGTTTGGGATAAGGACTGGCGTATTGGGGACCATCCGGATATTGTTGTGAGATTTGAAGACGGCGCACATAAATTCGTGTTTTGGAGGGGTACCAGTTATATCCCGTCATGGGTTTCAGAAAATGGTATTTGGTATACCAATGAATTTGTGGAACGCAGAGATGTACACAGCTCCAATACCACCAGTATTGTGGAACCTATGAGCGACAAGCAATGTCGATATTCCCAGGTGCGGATCATTGAAAATAACGATGCCCGCGTGGTCGTTCACTGGCGCTATGCGCCGGTAGATGTTACCTATGAGCATCCCTTTATAGATCAGGAAACCGGGTGGTTTGATTGGGTAGACGAATATTATACCATTTATCCCAATGCTAAAGGTGTGCGCAAAATTACAGCCCACAGTAGCAATTTAACAAAATGGATGGAATTCCAGGAGGCTATCGTAATCAACCAACCAGGTACCTTACCCCATGAAAATATTCAGAATGAGGCCATCTCCATAGCTAATATGGCCGGAGAACATATCACCTATGTTTGGGATGAAAATGGGGCGCCGTTTTTTGATAAAAACCCTTCAAGAGCAAACATTTTTAAGGTTAACCTAAAAAGTAAATGGCATCCCTTTGCTCTGGTCTCCCAACCTAAGGCCTTTGATAATTTAATTACGCCTTACAGAGGAACCGGAAAGAATTCCTTTTTCAATTGGTGGGATCATTGGCCTGTTTCGCAGGATGCAAGTGATGGTCGTGGCGCCGAATCGGCCGATAGACCCTCGCATTCCTCATTGGGGCATATTGCCCTGGCAATCGATCCTCCAGTGGATAGTTGGGGGACCTATGGATATCATACGGTGATCCGTAATAAAGCACTACAATGGACGGCAACAGACTGGGGCGCTTTGGATTTAATGTTTAAAAAACCTGAAAACTTGAAGGGCGGGATTACGCTTTCCTTTGATTATGCCAATTTATGGACCTCAGACATCAAACTTATCATGTATGATAGGGCTTCTGAGATCACCAAAGATATTGAACTTAAAAAATTAGGGACCGGTTTTAAGTTGCATAATAAGGGCTTTAATACCTATACGGCCGATATCATGCTGGAAGATTATCAAGGCGATGCCAATCTGGAAAGCATGTATGAGATTTATTTGGAGATAGCAGGCTCAGAAAATCCCAAGACCTTTTCCCTTGATAACTTAAGGCTAGCAAGCAAGACCCATGGTTTTGTCTATGACTTAGACTTTAATAAACCCGATGGTACGATGATTGAAAGCCTGAACTTGCCAGACAAGGCCCAATGGGAACCCTATGCCAAAACTAAAAATAGCGTGACCAAACTTATGTTGCATGGTATGACTACAGGAACGGTTGAAGATTTGGTGCCATTTGCAAGGAGTTGGGAGCATCCGGCAACATTGCTGCTTAGTGGAAATGATTTTATTAACGAAGGTTATGATCCAACCGAGATGGCCTATGTTCTAAAAGCGGAATCAGACCAAACATCTACCGTAGCGTTAACCTTAAAGGCCAGCGCAGCAAATCCGGTAATTGATCCGGCATTTATCGTGAAACATTGGGGAGACAAACCCTTCCATATTAAATTAAACGGAAACGCCTTAGAAAATGGTAAGGACTATAGGTTTGGTTATAGAAAGACATTACAGGGTACCGATCTGATACTTTGGCTGGATATGGAACGTACAAACGGGGAAGACCAAATAGCAATTGAGCCGTTTTAGTAGTTATGATCGGGATAGTTTCTTTTCTTGTTTAACTTATAGCAATAACAAGGCCCGAGTATTTAAATGTGCTACCTGATTTAAAAGGCTTTTTTGGGTGTTAAGAAGATAATTCAAATTGGAAAACGCGGTCCAAAATGATGGATAGCGCACCAACCAATGAGGCATCTTCCCCAAAAGAGGAGGGCAGGATATGCACTTCCCGTTCTAATTGCTTAAATCGGTTCAGGACCATGTTTTCCTTTAGCTTATCAAAAAATATGTCGCCGTTTTTTGTAAGCCCTCCGGTTAATATAATGGCTTCCGGATCAAATAATTTGATTAAGGCATCCAGTCCAATTCCAAAATACTTCATGGCATCATCAAAAATTTGTACCGCCAAAGGATCATTTTCCTTGGCTGCAGCCACCACGGTTTTAGCCGTTATGTCCGCTATGTTGCCATTAGATTTTTCGAGTATTTTACTATTCGGATCTGCGGCAACTTTTTCTTTGGCAATTTCGGCAATGGCATAACCCGATGACAGCGATTCCAGACTTCCCCTTAGGCCATCTTTACCAACCTGCTCGCTTTCTGCGTTAAGAATGATATGCCCGAATTCTCCCGAAAAGCCTTTGTGTCCGTAAAACGGTTTCCCGTCAACCACGATCCCGGAGCCAATCCCGTACCCAGCATTTACAAAAATGAAATTTTTAAACTGCTTACCGTGTCCTTGGATTAATTCCCCAAACGCTGTTACCCTAGAGGCATTATCATATATTATTGGCAAGCTTATGTACTTTTGTAGCTCTTGCCTGAAGTTTACTTTATTCCAATTGAAAATAGGCGAATACTCTATGATGCCGTTGTCGTAATTAATTAAACCGGCCACCGCAATACCAACTCCTTGAATTAAGGAGTCCTCTAGTTTGGACCTGGTCTTTAATTTTTCTATGATCTGATGGATCTGCACGCAAATTTTCTCAAAGCCGCCACTCAAATCGGTTTGGGTCTCTACTTCGATAATTATATCGCCGTTGAGGTTAGATATGGCACCCCGAATGCTGGTAGCCCCTAAATCTATACCAATAACATAGGCGTTGCTGCCATCGAACTGAAGCATTTTAGGAGGCCTACCGCCCGTTGAATTACCATCGCCCACAACCTTAACAAGTTCCAATTCTACCAAAGCATCAACAATTCTCGTGACCGTAGGGGCACTTAGTTTGGTAATCTTAACGATTTCAGCCCTAGACGTTAAGTCCGAATCGCGGATAATTTTTAAAATCTCAATTTTGTTCAGTTTGTTAATGTATGAAGCGTCCTTTCCTATCATAATCCGTGTCTTTTTACGTGATGGTTTTTAGGTGCTAAGATAATCATAATTCTTACTTTTTAACAGTAAATTAAAAATGATCGTGGATTCTACGCTTTATGAGGTGCATTTTAAGGGCTAATAATTTGATTCTTAGGGAGTAAAAAATAAAATTAGCTAAAAACACAATTTGCGATGTGCTTTTAGCCAATTAGAAACCTTAAACTAAAACCGGTATTTAGGGGTTAAAATAAACACGCTCCATTTCTGTCCAACCGTTAGAGCCTTCTAATGGTATTTGCATGGGGTCACACACTTTTAACCAAGCAATAGTTCTTTCTTCCTCACCCATTTTTTTCATATCCGCTTCAAAATCATTCCCAACGTATTCGTAATAGCCAAACTCATAGTATTCGCCATTGATTTCTTGCAGAAAGATTGAAAAATTGCGCATACCATATTTCGTTAATAAGTCGCGCACACCAGGATTGGAATCGGCATGTAATTTCTTGTACTCCTCAATAGACTCAGGCTTCAGTTTGATGACCATGCCAACACGCTTTGTTATTTTTTCGTTCTCAGGGCTATTGGTTGTTGAATTGCATGAAACCAATAAAAACAAGGTGAATAATAGACTAAAAGTTTTAAAATAAGTTTTCATAAAAATTAGTTTTTAAGATTAAAAATAGCAGGGAAGGAATTTATGTAGACATTAAGTCAATAATATCTTGGATTTTTATTTTTGGATTCGGTCCGCTGTTTTGAGCCACCATGGCTCCGGTGGCACAGGCAAAATTCAAGGCGTACTGAGGATCATTATGGTTTTGCAGTAATTGTGTTACCAATCCTGCCAAAAAGGAGTCTCCAGCACCAACCGTGTCAACTACGGTTATATCGTAGCCCTTACAATAGTAGAATTTCGCGTCATAAAAGAGCAAAGCGCCCTTTGCACCCATGGTAATACAGATACTCTTGGTTTTTGTGATTTGAGATATATACTGAACATTAAGTTCTGTTGAATTATAAGTGGACTTATATAATGAAGTGATTTCATCAAATTCTTCATCACTAAACTTTATAAGATCTGCATTAAACATGAGTTCCTTTAAGGTGGATGGCTCGTAATGTGGTGCTCTAAGGTTCAAATCCAAGATACTGTATTTAGTATGCTGCAAAAGTTCAAGTAAGGTAGCCCTAGACGTCTCATCCCTATTGGATAGGGTCCCAAAGATAAGGGCATCTGATTGGGATACCAATGTGGTTATATTTTGGTTCAATAGAATTTCATCCCAGGCAACCGGATGCTTTATTTCATAAGATGCATTGCCTTTATCGTCAAGAGAAACCTTAGCCTCACCCGTAGGGTAATGCTTGTTGGGTTGTATAAACTTTGTTGGGAAATTAAGCGCATTGAGGTAATCAATGATTTCTTTTCCGTCTTGATCGGCACCAACGGAACTAATGAGTTGTGTTTGACAGCCTAAAGAATTCATTCTAAGTGCTACGTTTAAAGGCGCTCCACCAATTTTTTTTACAGTTGGAAGTTTGTCAAAGAGCACTTCTCCATAACATACAACCTTGGGTATTTTCATCATTTGTCAAAATAAATAATAATAAAGGAGAGCGCTACTAGATGTAACGCCCCTCTTATCAACTAAACACTAAACACTTGAAATGCAATTTCTGACATGAAGAAACTGCTACAAGGCTTTTAAAAAAAATTTTAAAAACTTTGTAAAGGTATATAAAAAAGTTATATTTGCAATGCTGATATCTTAAAAATTATAAAAAATTTTAGTTATATTAGTCTAAATTTAACAGTGTATTTCAGAGTTTTATTATATTACTTTTGATAATTTAGAAAGTAAACTACTGTTCCTGTTATCATCCAAGTTGTGTGTAAATTTTAAACATCATATAGATAATGAACATTTCGATTGTAGATTCAATAATAATTATTGCGTATTTGGTAGGGATAGTAATTGTAGGTTTGCTGTCAACAAGAAAAGTAAAGATGACTGGTGAAGGGTATTTCCTTGCGGGCAGAGGTCTTAAATGGGCAACAATAGGAGCGGCCCTTTTCGCTTCAAATATATCTACAATTCATTTGACAGGTTTAGCCTCAGACGGTTTTAGTTTGGGATTGGTAGCCGGTAATTGGGAGTGGATGGCCACATTTACTTTATTGCTGTTAGGCTTAGTTTTTGCACCGTTTTATTTTAAAACCAAAATATCGACCTTGCCCGAATTCCTTGAAAGGCGTTTTGACTCCAGGTCTAGATCTTTGTTGGCCTTTATGGCCATTATTGGTGCCCTTTTTATTCATATCGGTATCAGTTTATATGCGGGGGCCAGTGTATTCTATAAGTTCTATGATGTCAATATATATGTGTCTATTGTGGTCATTTCGGTAATTACAGCTATTTATACCGTTGCGGGTGGCCTGAAAGCCGTAGTGGTTACGGAGAATATTCAAACCGTGATTCTGTTGCTAGGCTCGATCATATTAACAGTTTTGGCGATTTTTGCCGTTAAGGATGCCGGTTTTTCTGGTATTTCCGATTTGAAAGGAGCCATGAAACCGGGGCAATTGGAAATGCTCCATGGTGCCGATTCTACTATAGGTAAAGAACATGGGTATACTTGGTACGCTTTTTTCCTGGGCTATCCGGTTTTGGGAATTTGGTATTGGTGTACCGATCAGACTATTGTGCAAAGGGTGCTAGGTGCCAGAACCCAAAAGGACGCCCAATATGGGCCATTGTTTGCAGGACTTTTAAAGATACTGCCGGCGTTTATATTGGTGCTGCCCGGTGCTTTGGCCTATGTGCTTTTCAAGGAACATATCAACGAGCCCATTGAAACATTGCCCGTATTAATAGATAAGTTGTTGCCAATTGGCCTAAAAGGTGTTTTCGCCGCGGCCTTACTGGCAGCCTTAATGAGTACCATTGCCGCGGCCCTAAATAGTTGTTCTTCCTTGGTGGCCTTAGATATTGTGAAGCGTATGAAACCGGATTTATCAGATAAATCCCAGGTAAAAATAGGGAGGATAACAGCTGTTGTTGTCATGGTTGCAGCCATACTGTGGTCTACACAGGGCGGTAAGTTTGAAAGTATCTTTAAGGCCATCAACGATATGGCAGGTGCTTTGGCCCCACCAATATCTGCGGTCTTTCTTCTAGGCGTATTTTATAGAAGGGGTACGAAAGAAGCGGCCTTTTACACCTTATTGATAGGCTTTGTGCTAGGTATTGTGCTGTTCTTGATCGACTTTAAGCCAGTAAGCGGCTACAGCTACATAACAGATGGTATTGGGATTCCCTTCCTGATGCGAACTTGGTGGATGTTTTGCTTGTGTTGCGTGCTTTTTGTTGCCTTGAGTTTGCTTACCCCCAAACCGGATGAGGCGCAGATTGCCAATACTACCTTTGCAAACCCGGGTCAAATATTTGCGGGATCATTGAAAGGTCTAAGAGATGTTAGGGTGCTTGGGTTGCTGTTGTTTGTTACAATTGTTGTGCTGTATACAATATTCGGGTAACCAGATGCCGATGCATTTTATAAAATAAAAATATAAAAGTTACTTATTAACTGTAAAAAAGAAATTATGAGACAGGCTATAATGCCCAAACCAGGAGCCATAGAGTTTAAAGAGGTTGAAAAGCCGTCCAGTATTGGAGCCAATGAGGTGTTGATTGCCGTAAAAAAAATTGGTGTTTGCGGAAGTGATATCCACGTTTTTCATGGCAAGCACCCTTTTACGCCCTATCCCGTAGTTCAGGGCCATGAATATAGCGGCGAAGTCGTGAAAATTGGTAAAGCTGTCACCAAAGTTAAGCTGGGAGATAAGGCTACGGCCAGACCACAATTAGTGTGCGGAAAATGTGGGCCTTGTCTTAGAGGCGATTATAATATTTGTGATGTGCTAAAAGTACAAGGCTTTCAGTCGCCAGGTGTGGCACAAGACTATTTTGTGCTCCCCGAAGACCGCATGATAAAACTGCCTGATGCCATGTCATTTGAAATTGGTGCTTTAGTTGAGCCTACGGCGGTTGCAGCGCATTGTACACTCAAAGCGGGCGATTTAAACGGTAAAAATGTCGTGGTTACTGGCGCCGGACCAATTGGTAATCTTGTGGCGCAGTTTGCTCAGATAAGGGGCGCTAATGTATTAATAACAGACTTAAGTGAATTTAGGTTGAAAAAGGCCAAGGATTGCGGCATTGAATATACCTGCAACCCTAAAGAAGAACAATTGGAAGATTGCCTAGAAAAAGTTTTTGGAGACGCGGGCTTTGATGTCGGCTTTGAATGTGCCGGTGTGGAAATAGCACTCGATAATCTCATTCAGAATGTAAACAAAGGCGGCGATGTTGTAGCAGTTGCTGTTTATGGTGACCGCCCTAGGGTTGATGTTTCCATATTGGGGGATCGCGAGCTTAAACTCATAGGAACTTTAATGTATACGCATGAAGATTATGAAGCCGCCGTGAAGTATTTAGATAACGGCGCGCTGATCACAGAACCGCTTATAACCAAAAGATTTCCTTTTGAAGACTACTTAAACGCCTATAAATATATTGATGATCAGGGGGATCAAACTTTAAAGGTCATCATTGACCTTTAGCAAACAGAGCAATTAAATTATAATAATACATAGAACGAAATATGAAATCATTTACATACCACCAACCAACCGAAATTATCTTTGGAGCAGGAAAGGTTCAGGAAGTCGGAGACATAGTCAAGAAATACGGCAGCAGATGCCTTGTTGTTACTACACCAGCTATAGAGGCCACACAGCCCATGTATGATCGGGTCATAAAATTACTGGAAGATGCCGGAATTGCGGTGGCCCATTATGACCAGGTTATTCCAAACCCAACAACCCAAGTGAGTGCTGCAGGGGCTACATTAGCCCAGGAACATAAAGCCGATGTTATTCTGGGGCTAGGTGGTGGTTCCAGTATGGATGCCGCCAAGGCCATAGCCGTAGAGGCTTCACACGACGGAAGCGCTTGGGATTACCTGTTTTACAAGAAGGAACCAACGAAAAAAACCTTACCGGTAATTAGCATCAGTACTACATCGGGTACGGGCTCGCAAGTAACGCAGGTTTCTGTGATTACCAATACGGAAGAAAGAGATAAAAGCGCCCTCTATCACCCCTTGATCTTTCCTGCAGTGTGCATAGTAGACCCGGAACTAATGGTTACACTACCAAACTTCATAACGGCTCCTACTGGTTTTGATGTTTTCTGTCATGCTTTTGAGAGTGCCATTCATCCTGGAAGCGGAGCTTATATAGATTTATTGGCCTGGGAAGCCATAGAACATGTTGTCGAGTACTTACCTAAAGTTCTGGAGGATCCCAAGAATGTTGAATATAGAGAAAAAATGGCATGGGCAGACACCCTGGCCGGATTATGTATTGCCAGCGCGGGTGTTACCCTGCCACATGGTATGGGTATGGCCATTGGGGGCATGTATCCGCATGTTGCCCATGGGGAAGCCCTTGCCATTGTTTATCCGGCATGTACCAAATTTACGGCAAGTTCAGCGCCGCAGGCCTATGGAAGAATGGCTAAATTAATGGATCCAGAATTAGGGGATTTATCAAATGAAGCTGCCGCCGGACATGCGGAGCACGCCATTGTTAAGTTCCTTAAGGCAATAGGCATGTATAAAAAGCTTAGTGATGTGAATATGCCAGAACATGAAATCGAGGCGCTTGCTGAACAGTGTATGGTGCTTCCAGATTATGAAAATAATCCAAAGGTAGCTACCAAAAGCGAGATGATCGCCTTGGTAAAAGACTCCTTTTAATAACACCTAAGAAACCCATTTATAGTCCCAAATTTATTAAAACGCAGGTTTACTTATGGCATAACCAAATACAGGCAGATGGTACCTTAACAGGCCGCATCTGCCCAGCTAAAAGTACGCCATATGAATGACAAAAAGTTACCGACAGGTAATTCTATTTACATAAATAAATTTAATAAAATAAGGGTCTTACATCTTATTAGAAATGAAAAGCATATTAGTAGAGCCGAAATTGTAAAACGAACGGGATTGAGTGCACCAACCGTTACAAGAATATCTGATGATTTAATTAATAAGGAAAAGCTTGTTTCCGTAGTCGGTATCGGGGAATCCAGCGGCGGTAGAAAACCTAAAATTTTAAGATTTAATGCCGAGGAGAATTTTGTGGTAGGCATAGATTTAGGGACTACTTACATTCGTGGGGTGTTATCGGACTTAGACGGGAATTTTATTTTGGAACGTGAAATTCCAACTAAGTTTGAGGACGGATTTGAAAAAGTGATTGCGCAAATCGGTAATATTGTGGAGACGTTAACCTCCAGAAAGTTGGCAAAGGACAAGAAAGTCTTGGGAATTGGATTGGCTGTAGCGGGTCTGGTAAATAAAAACAACGGAATTATTGAATATTCGCCGGTGTTTAATTGGAAAAACGTCAATATTCTGGAAGCACTCAAAGCCTATACGGCCCTACCAGTATTCTTTGATAACGTTTCCCGTTTAACTGCCCTTGGCGAATTATGGTATGGTATAGGAAAAACCTATAAGCACTTTATAAGTGTAAACCTAGGGTATGGCATTGGCGCGGGTATTATTTCTAACGGCCAAGCTTTTTTTGGAGCCAATGGCTATTCCGGTGAACTGGGCCATTTAATAATGGACAACGACAGTAAATTCATGGGAAGAGGCGGTCTAAAGGGGACGCTTGAGGCCCTGTCATCAGGATATGGCATGGTACAGATTGCTAAAGAAGAACTTGAAAAAGATATGGGCTCAGGATTGTTGGAGCAGATGATTGCTTCCAATATTGAAAATGTGGACGCAAAAATAATTTCATCGGCAGCCGCGGCAGGCGATCCGGTGGCATTGCGCATTTACGATAGGGCTATGGGGTATTTAGGGATTGGTTTGGATACTTTGGTAAAGCTTTTCAATCCTGAGTGCATCGTGTTATCAGGTGGTCTCACAGGAGGAAAAAAGTTCTTGATAAATAAACTTGAAGAAGAAATTAATAAACACGCCATGGCAAGCCTCTCAACCAAAATAGAACTCTTGGAATCATCGTTTGGGGAAAATGCCGCATTAATGGGGGCCTTTTCTTTAATTCTTAATAAAGTGCTTAATCTGGAAATCAATTAAATGAGTCAGTTCAAATTTAAAATAGTCATGAAAAAATTAAACGTAAAAAAATATTTGAGGTATCTAATGGCATGTTATTGCCTGAGCCTTTTGGTAAATTCCTGTAAAAAAAATGAAAAGGTTGTCATACAGGAAGAGGTCGCTGTTAATGAAAAACCAAATGTTATAGTAATATATACCGACGACCTAGGATATGGAGATGTATCTAGTTATTTTCCAGAGTCTAAAATAAATACCCCTAACATAGATAAATTAGCGGCAGATGGACTTATGTTCACAGATGCCCATAGTCCGGCGTCTTATTGCACACCATCCCGGTACAGCATATTGACTGGGAACTACTGCTGGAGATCCACCAATTATGTGGAATTGCAAGAAGGCTATGGGCCTCCAATTATAGCAAAAGATGAAAATACCCTTGGTAACCTTTTCCAGAATAATGGCTATAAGACGGCAGCCATTGGAAAATGGCATGTTGGTATGGACTGGACATTTAAAAACCCTGAGGAAGAACCGGATGAAGCCAATGTAGATTTTGAAGCTCCATTAAAGTCTACGCCAATGGATCAAGGTTTCGATTATTTCTTTGGGACTTCAGGGTGTACAAGTGACGATTCGCCATTCGCTTTTATTGATGGCAATAGGTTACAAGGCCTGCCCTTAAAGGCGCTAAATAATATTAATGTGCCCGGTGATTTTAATTGGACCACCAAGGAGACCCATTACAAGGATGTCTTAGCTGCCCACGATTGGGCGCATGAAAAGGCCGATACTACCTTTACCAACAGGGCCATTAATTTTATGAAGCAAACAGTGGCAGAAAAGAAACCTTTCTTTGTGTACCTGCCTTTATCCCTGCCGCATATACCATGGTCTCCGGCAGCATTTGTAAAAGGAAAATCGGATGCCGGGCCAAGAGGCGATTTGGTGGTGCTAACTGATTATTGTGTTGGTCAAATAACCAAAACCATAAAGGACTTAGGAGTAGAGGATAATACCATCGTTGTATTTACAAGTGATAACGGTCCCAGAGAATCTTTTGACGAGCATCGTTCAGCAGGAAACTTAAAAGGTTATAAAGGTTGGATTGAAGAGGGTGGACACCGCGTTCCCTTTATTGTAAAATGGCCCAACAAAGTAAAGCCCAATACAAAGAGCGATGCCTTAATAGGGCAGGTGGATCTGTATGCCACATTTGCAAGTATTCTAGGTAGCCCGCTCGCCAAAAAAGATGCGCCTGATAGCTTTGATTTTGCACCAGTATTTTACGGTGAATCAATAGAAAAACCGGTGAGAGACAATTATATCCATTTGGGCTATGCTGTTAGAAAAGGAGATTGGAAACTCATTTTTGATCTGCAAGAACGTATTGAAGATGCCACAGAAGCTCATTTAGTACCCGAGGCATTGTACAATTTAAAAGAGGATTTAGGTGAAACCAACAACAGGATCAAGGAGCACCCAGAAATTGTTGCAGCGCTAACCAAGTTGTTCTGGGATACCAAAAACAATGGTTCTTCAAGGCCCATGTAAAAACCTTTAATGAGTTATATAGTATGCACAAGTCAAGTAAAATTATTGGATTTGCTTTATTTCTCGTAACTGTTCATCTAACCGCTCAAAACCAATTGGTATTCCATATGGATTTTGAGACTATGGCGGCTACAGATAATAAAATTGGGTATATCATGGAGGCTGAAGGTGTGCACGGAAAGTCGGTAAGTTTGGATGGTTTGACAAGTTATATGGAGTTGCCATCGAAAACAGTAAAATTCCCGGACAATAATTTTACTATTGAAGCCTGGCTGGCATTGCAGGAATACCCTTGGAACTGGACTGGTGCTTTCGATAACCTAGAAAATAACAAAGGTGTTTTTTTTGGTGTTGGCGCCTATGGTGAATTGGGACTTTTTCTGGGTAACGGAAAATCGGTTGTAAAGGCAGTGGCCGATTCCATAACCCGTTTGCCACATTTAAAGTGGAATCATATAGTTGCTACTTTTGAGGCTAAAAAAGGCATCACTCTATACGTAAATGGGCAAAAAGCTGGGTTTACGGTTTATGAAGGCGATATTTTGTTTAATAAGAACAATAGTGTCTGGATTGGTCGTGGTAAAACGGATACAAGTCCCCGGGATACCGAACGCGAAAATAGTATCAAAAACAAATCTAAAATGATTTTTGACGGTCTTTTGGACGAGTTAAAAATTTATGACAAGGCCTTTTCCCAGTCAGAGATTTTAGATACTTATAAACGCGTGAAATTAGCCAATGAACAACCTTTGGAATGGCGACGCATGCCCAAGGGACCAGAAGAAATGCCCAATAGGTTTGCCGCTTACCATACCCGTTTAAATTATGATGAAAAGTGGGAGCGCCTATGGCGTGTGGCCGATGATCCCGATATATTGGTTACATTTAAAGATTCCCCCGTTAGAATGATTTTTTGGAGAGGCATTAACTACGGGCCAACTTGGATAACCGAAAATGGCATTTTCACCAGTAACCAAAGCCTGGAATATTTTTTAGAGGAATCTGGCTGCAATGAACACATGTCAGATAAGCAATGTAGATATTCCCATGTTAGGATTCTAGAAAAGAATGATGCCCGTGTTGTAATCCATTGGAGGTATGCTTTGGTAAGTGTGCTTTATGATTTTCCTGACTATGATAAAACCACCAATTGGGGAGATTGGGCTGACGAGTACATAACTATTTATCCAGACCAGGTTGCGGTTAGAAAACAAATATTGCATAGTCATCGGTTCAAACAAGCGTTTAATGATCAAACCGTTGCGCTGGAAGGGACCTATCAGTTCAATGAATCCTTTGTGTTTAGCCAGCCCGGTGAGTCCGCCTATCAGAATATAGATAGTGTAGGAGTAACTATGGCAAATTTAAAAGGAGATATTAGATCGTTTAAATTACATCCCTTGCCCGAAGATGAAGATAAATGGGAAGAAGAAAATTGGGTAAAAGAAGCTACCATTAAAAAAATCAATTCCAAATCAAAAAATAAATCCTTTAACATTTTTGAAAAAGGTAGTATTGCTGAGCCTTGGGTAGACCAGGCATTTTATACGTGGAACCATTGGCCGGTTGCGCAATTGCCTTCAGATGGGCGTTTTACCTTTGTGGATGATCGTCCGGCACATACGGCATTGTCCAATGGGTCGCCCATTTGGAAAACCGAAGGCATAAAACATACCGCTGTGAGCCTATATGGTATGGGGCAACAGAGCATGGAAGCGCTCATAGACCTATCAAAATCATGGAATGAATCCTGTACGGTAAAGGTCTCCTCAGAGCAGGTTGAATTCGTAAAATACGATAAGTACCAACGTGCTCACATCTTTGTTAACCATGCTGATGATATCCAAGACTTTAGTATCCGTTTTAATGCTAATAGCCAGCAGCCTTTTGCAAATGGTGCCTTCATTATTAAAAATGTAGGCTCCTCCAATTTCTCAATTAGTTCAGATAATCCGGAGGTTAGGATCCATAAGGCTATAGAAAATAAAATGTCGGGGGATAACCTCGTGGTGTTTGTAAATCATATGTCTAAAAAACCATTCAGTATTAAGATTTCAACCAATAACTAATTAAAGGCATGAGTAAATTAACCTATCTTTTTTTGGTATTAATAGCAATTAACTGTGCTAAGGACAGCCGAATGAAAAATGAAGTATCCCTAAATTGTATGCCGCCTATATCTACTGCAAAAAATATATTGGTTCTTGGAAATTCCATTACAGAGGGGTCAGACTATCGGTATCTGCTATGGAAGCAATTAGTGGATGCGGGATACAAACATCATTTTGTTGGTAACCGGCTGGGAGCTGCGGATGATTACCCCATGTATAAAGGCCTTCGTTTTAGCAATAGGCACCAGGGCGTGAGTGGGATTACAACAGTGGAGGTAGCGCAACAGATGGACGCTTGGATGAAAGCCTTAAAAGCCGTTCCGGATATGGCATTAATCCATTTGGGAACAAATGATGCTGAGGTGGTTTTTGAAGGAAAGGCCACAATGGAGGAGGTTACTTCAAGTATGCGGGCTATTATTGGTGCATTACGCCGAAAGAATCCTAAAATGACCATCTATTTGGCGCAAATCATTCCCTTGAATACAGAGTTTCCCAAGCAGAACAAATTAGTGCCGCAGATCAATGCCAATTGGGCTGCCCTAGCCACAGAATTGCAAACCGATGATTCCCAAATTATTTTGGTGGATTGTCATAACGGTTTTGAATTAGGAGATTTGGGGGATGCCTGGCACCCTAATGAGCAAGGGAGTGCGAAAATGGCCCAACGATTTGCCAAAGCTATTTTACAATAATATGTGCCAATTATAAATTATAAGAGCAATGAAAACTATAGAACGAAGAGATTTTATAAAAAAAAGCCTTTTGGGGTCCAGTCTTTTAATGATAAACCCTATGGATGTCTTTGCAGCCGGTCATATCAACACCGGCCAATTACCTGTGTATTGTCAAGAATTTACATGGATTACCTTTTTGGAAAGAGAGGGGAAGACATGGTTTAAAACCCTGGGAGAAGCCACTAAGAATCCATCTATTGCTTCGTTAAGCGGCATGGAAGTTTTAATGGAAATGACCGAAGGTTATCCTATTGGGACATTTAAAAAACTGAATAAGAATAAAATCGATGTGGCCTCCATGTTTGTAAGCCTCACCGTGCATATTGAAAGTGTAGCACAGAAACAGGTTGGCGAAATGCTAAAGGTAGGGGCAAAATTAAAACAGTCGGGCATAGATGTTATGGTGGTTAGTCCGGAAGCTAAAGAAGAGGATCTGGTACCACATAAAACCGATGCCGAACTTAAAATACAGTCTAAGGCACTAGATGTGCTTGGTGCTGGGTTAAGTAAGATTGGCATAAGGATGCTCTATCATAACCATGATACCGAAATGGAAAATGATGCCAAAGAGTTTAACCATGTATTGGCACATACCAAACCTGAAAATCTGGGGCTTTGTCTCGATGCCGATTGGGTTTATAAGGGAACGGGCTCCTTAAGTGCCCTTTATGGACTAGTAGACGAACATGCCAAACGCATTGAGGAGCTCCATCTAAGGCAGACCCAAAATGGGATTTGGACCGAAACATTTGGAGAGGGTGATATTGATTACAGCAAGATTGCCGATATGCTTTTAAAACACAATCAAAGACCAGCGCTCTTTTTAGAACAGGCGGCCGACGATGAAACGCCACATACAATGGATGCTATAAAAGCCATCGGGATTAGTATTGATAATGTCAGGGACATTTTTTCAGATTTTAATAAGCAATAATCGCAAACTTCGGTTTGTATAAAATAGAAGCCTATGAAAGCCCAGTTAAAAAATGCAATATTTCTGTTGTTTGTAGCGGTTTTAGTTTACACGATTTTAAGTTTGTCTGTATGCTCAGAACGAAGAACACAGCTCGTACAAGAAGACTCTCGGGAGTTATTTAATGGTAAGGATTTGGATGGATGGCAAGGAGAGGCCAAGTGGTGGACCGTTGAAAATGGCCAACTTGTTGGTGCTACCCGTTCAAAACGGGATCCAGTAGACCCTTCATGGCTGGTAACCGAGCAAGTTTATGGCGATTTCGAACTAACGCTTTGGTGCAAACTCGCGGGTGACGGAAATAGAAATTCTGGTGTTTATTACAGGGGAAAGTGGAATGCAGATGGTCAGGTTATAGGCTATGAATTCGACCTGGGCGGCTGGGCCGGAGACAAAGAATTATGGTGGGGCGAATTGCACGATCCCTATGACAGGCAATTAAGCGTAGCAGATCTAAGTAAGGCCGAGACCAAAGCATTGTACAACCGAAAGGGGTGGAATCACGTTCGGATTAGGGTACAGGGCAACCATATCCAGCATTGGTTGAACGGCGTCAAAACGGTAGATTGGTATGAATCTGATCCTGCTATTCAAAAAAGCGGATTTATAGGTTTTCAAATTCATCCAGAATCAAAATATGAGGTTATTTTGAGAGATATATTGTTAAAAGACTTAAACCAGTAAAAAATTAAGCTCTGGAACTACAGTAGGTGTAAACTTTAAAATGGCCCTAAACATAACGTTAAGGCCATTTTTTTATACCAATGGAAGTAGTGAAAAGCGTTGAAAATAATTTGGCTGCTTTCTTGTTCTTACGTTGACCCTTCACAGCCTTGTATCTTTCATAAGATGCTCCAATTAAACCTAAGTCAATTACAAGTATTGTTTGAAGTTTTCTGAAGGTAATCCTTCATTTAATCCATACCTTTTTGTCAGAGTCATTTGGTGTTTTTCCAAAGGAGAATTTGATAAGTCTAGGGTCCGGTTCAAGGTAATGTAGCGTTGTTCCTTTTGAATGTTCTTTAAACAAAAAAAGGCCGCTCTAGGGCAGCCTTTAATTACTACTAACCGAAACACAGGCTATTCCTTAATTAATTGGAAGGACCGTGTGCCTTTAGAATGTTCAAGTATCATGAAATAGTTTCCAGATTGGAAATTACTCAAGTCTACTTTATGGGTCATGTTGCCATCAACTTTCACCTGTTCGGAGATTAATTGTCTGCCAGCGGTATCAAATATGTTAAGCCATACTTGATCCTTGATGCCACTAAACCTCACATTTACCTCATCAAATTTAACCGGGTTAGGGAACAGGGTTATTTGAATGCTTTGACTATTCGAATCTGCAATTGTTGGCGATTTAACATTTTTGGCACTAGAAGAGCAGTTTAGGTCAAATCTAACTTCCGCAAGGGCAACGCCAAATTCATCACCATGGTTAGAATTAACCTCTATTCTTACATAGCGGGCATTGACACCAGCAAAGTCTGGGCCTGTAAAGCCAGCATAGGAGTTGGCACCGGACGCTTGAGGCCAACTGTAGGTGCCTAA
Source organism: Seonamhaeicola sp. (assembly GCF_028281565.1). Lineage (GTDB taxonomy): Bacteria > Bacteroidota > Bacteroidia > Flavobacteriales > Flavobacteriaceae > Seonamhaeicola. Next base: position 18,318 of record NZ_JANQJQ010000018.1, on the reverse strand, counting down.
AGTAGTCATGCTCGATGGATTAGAGCTCGTATCAGAATACTTAATGGTAACATTGTTTAATCCTCTTGAAGGTGTTTCATTACCATTCCAAACATACATTTGTCCTAAGGGATAAGCTGCTCCAAAATCATATTGGATCCATTGGTTGTTTGGAGATGTGCTACCCCAACCTGTATTCCAAACATTATTATGTGTGCCATTGCTGCCTCCACTCAAGCCATTCCCGTTAACGGTTTTAATAGCTGTGGCCGAATCATCTGTAGTGCTGGCCGTAACGGAAACTCCGGTTGCATGCCCGGCACCCAGGTAATCATTATAGGTAAGACCGGAACAAGAATTCCCACTAGTTTGTGAGAAGTTAGCAGTAACCGTTTGGTTGCCGTTAAGAGTAATCGAAGTGGAAGGGTTAGTACCCGAAGCAGCTCCGCTCCAATTATCAAACTGATATCCAGCGGCAGGTGTTGCAGTAATGTTCACTACAGTTCCTGCATTATAGGTTCCTCCACCAGAAACCGATCCTCCTGCCGTGGGCGAAGCATTAACTGTTAAGGTGTATGTTATAGGTGCAAAATTTGCAGTAACTGTTTTATTTGCGTCTATAGTTAGAGGTAATGGATTTATGGTTCCGGAAGCGTCGCCACTCCAACCAGTAAACTGGAAGTTGTTATCCGGGGTTGCCGTTACGTTTGCAACCTGTCCGGCATTGTAAGTGCCACCAGCACTAACTGATCCGCCAGAAGTCGCATTTGTGGTTAAGCTATATGTGGTTGGTGATGACGAACAATTCAAATCAAATCTTACCTCTGCCAGTGCTACACCAAATTCGTCACCAAAGTTCGAATTAACTTCAATTCTAACGTAACGCGCACTAACGCCTGCAAAATTCGGCCCTGCAAAACCAGCATACGAATTTGCTCCAGAAGCCTGTGGCCAACTAAAGGTGCCTAAAGTAGTCATATTTGAAGGATTAGAGCTCGTATCAGAATACTTAATGGTAACATTGTTTAATCCTCTTGAAGGTGTTTCATTAGCATTCCAAACATGCATTTGCCCCAGGGGATAAGAGGCGCCAAAATCATATTGGATCCATTGGTTGTTTGGAGATGTGCTACCCCAACCTGTATTCCAAATATTATTATGTGTGCCATTGCTGCCTCCACTCAAGCCATTCCCGTTAACGGTTTTAATGGCTGTGGCCGAATCATCTGTAGTGCTGGCCGTAACGGAAACTCCGGTTGCATGCCCGGCACCCAGATAATCATTATAGGTAAGACCGGAACATGAATTACCGCCACTTGCATTTACGGTAATGTTTACGATTGCTGAAGTGGTTGCGGCAGAATTGTTGTCCGTTGCCACCGCTGTCAATGCATAGTTTCCTTGTGTCACATTGGCCCAGGTATAAGAATAGGGAGAACTGGTGGCTTCTCCTAATTTTGTGCTCCCCTGGAAGAATTCCACTTTCGTAATAGTGCCATCAGCGTCAGACGCAGTTGCTGCAATTGCAACATTATCGCCAGCAGTAAATGTAGCACCATCACTTGGGCTTGTTATGCTTACTGTGGGTGTTTGATTAGCAGCGTTTACAGTAATATTAACTATAGCTGAAGTGGTTGTAACCGAATTATTATCTGTGGCCACAGCTGTCAATGCATAACTTCCTTGAGTAACATTCGTCCAGGAATAAGAATAGGGCGAACTGGTAGCCTCACCTAATTTGGTACTCCCTTGGAAGAATTCCACTCTTGTAATAGTCCCATCAGCATCAACGGCATCAGCAGTAATTGCGATATTGCCACCAGCAGTAAATGTTGCGCCATCGCTCGGGTTTGTGATACTTACAGTCGGTGCTTGATTTGCAGCATTTACTGTAATATTCACTGTAGCTGAAGTGGTGGTAGCAGAATTGTTATCTGTGGCCACTGCTGTTAGTGCATAGGCTCCTTGAGTAACATTCGCCCAAGTATAGGAATAGGGGGAACTGGTGGCTTCACCTAATTTGGTGCTTCCTTGGAAGAATTCCACTTTTGTAATAGTCCCATCGGCATCGGCTGCATTAGCTGTAATGGTGATATTGCTACCAGCGGTGAACGTATCATTATCATTAGGACTGGTAATACTTACTGTTGGAGACTGATTTCCAGTGCTTAAATTAGTCACCGTACCTCCAATTAAAATAGGATGTGTCTGCGTACCAGAAGGTGTTATTTCGCCACCAAATGAAACCCCATATTGAGTTCTCAATGTTTGGTTATCCTTATTAAGATATTTATTCGGCGTGGTGTTCTCTGGGAATAATTCCCCACTAGGAACCTCACGTGGTACTAAAAAGGCCGAACTTGTAACGGGCGTAAAATCCCCTCTTTGCTGCTCAAAATAAACTTTCGAGTTATTAAATGGCCCGAAATTTAAAATAATGTTATCAGGTAACATAAAATACCCCGTTTGCTTAAAATCGCCATCCAATATGGCAAACCCATCCTGAGCCGGATTGGTCAAATGGAATTGCGGGTCTAAAACAATATTCTTATTGGGATTGTTGAACTGGATATTCCCTTGAATGGTAATGTTTCTCCATGGTGTGGTGTCCCAGGGTGCTTTTGGTAATGGATCGAAGTTTGTGTCTGAAGCATTAACAATATAGGTCGAGGTATTCCAGTTTTTACGCCAGTTTACTTCCCTGATTTTTATATCCGTACCACTGTTGTCAAAAGTACCGCCATTAACAACTACGTCGGCATTGGCCGGTAATGTTACAGCAATAGCTTCGCCATTGAATCCTACTACGGTATTATTTTCAAGGACCCAATTTCTGGTATTGTGATAGTGGTCAAGATCCATTCCAATTACAGCTGGCTCCTGTTCAACATAGGGATACGTAGACGCAGACTGATTCCATGGAGCCAATGCCGTGGATGTGCCATACCCGTAAACCTTATTGTTTTTCAACGTAACCTGAGCAGAATGGTTAAAGCCTACACCTATCCTTTTCATGCTCCAAAGCGTCGAATTCTCAATAACCAGCTTCATGGTGTTTCTATAAAGCGTCGGGGTTACATTAAACTCCGATTCTGTAGGGTCGATTGCTTCGTGAAACTCTGTCATTAAGTAATAGCCATGAACACCTCTGGCCATACTGTATGCTTGATTATTCTTAAATGGTCTTGGTAAGATGTACCAAACATCATAAATCCACGCTGGGTATTGCGCCTGGTGGTTTTTAAGGTCGGCATTTAAGGCTGGGAATTCGGCCGGAGGCACATAGAGGTCGATCTTGGTTTGCATGGTCGGTCTGCCTCTGTTTGGTTCAAATAAACCATCAGACCAGTAAACGAACGCGTGTCCGGAACTACCTGAAACCACATTGTTCTCTACGGATACACCGGCACTATGAAACCAGAATCCATCGCCTTGCCATGCAAAGTCCGAGCGTCCTTCACGCTGGTCTGCAACAGCTCCGTTTCTCGTGGCATTAAAAGGGTGGCCAGCAGGTCTTCCAACGTCCATTGGTAGTGACGGATTAAAAGAACGGATAGCAATATTGCCGTTAAACGAACCTAATTCGTCCCCAGCTTCCGTACAAAATCCTGAGCCTAATACGTCGTAGGATACATTGTTGATAAAATCAACATTAGAAGTGTGGTTTACGTAACCCCATCCCGGGTCATTATTTACCACACATCCTTCAACGGTAGCTTTGTTGGTATTAAAATCCAATGACCTGTGGAAATGGATAGAATATCTTCCCCGTGGGTTTTTGCCACCTCCAGCTACAGGTGGATACGGGCCACTTCTAGCATTTTCGTCATCTGGAACTTCCCAATCATCAAGTTGAATGGATTTGTCGGTTCTACCGGTATTTTCGGTCTCTACATAGTTTAAAATAACATCCGAGTTGTGCATAAACATCATGTGTCCTCTGGGTTTTCCAAAGCCACTGGTGCCACTTAGGGCGGTGGTACTTGGATTGGAAGATGACACAATAATATTTCTTGTGTTATTTGATACGTGAACCTGCACCAAACTTGCAATTTGAGAGGGTGGTTGGTGGCTTTTGGTCAAGGCGCTGTTCAAGGTTACAGTGCTACCGGAAATACTGCTAATTTGAACCACTTCATCGCTTGTGTAGTCATTGGGATTTGTACCAGCTACTACTAATTGGTCGCCTGAACGCCAACCTGAGGGTACGGCTCCCAAAGATAATTGGGTAGCGCCGGCGCTTGGGTTAACTGCTAAAGATGTCCAGCTCGTCTTAGGCGCGCCATACATTCTAACGGTACCCATTAATACAGCCCCTGGAGCAAACCTGCTCGGATCTTGGCTTTGGGTGGTGCCACCTAACCAGGCAAAGGTTAGTCTTGCGGTTCTGTTCGCATCAATACTGTTTGTGGATGTACCGATGATAAAGTTACTACCGGCTTCGGTAACAAGATATTCGGTACGGAGTTCTGTGTCAATACCATCAGCATAATTTAAGGTGCCATTGGCGGCAACACGCACTGATTTATAATCAGTGTTGATAAGGCCATTTACGGTAACCGTATGATTGGCATTAATTAAAACTCTGGCATTGGCACCGGGCACCTGATTTCCTACCCAGGTTGCGGGGTTGGTCCAATCACCAGTTTGTGCCGACTGGGCAGTGGCGGTTCCAGCCACTTGAACGGCATTTTGTGCAGATGTTGTAAGCACAACAAAGCACAAGAGCATTGTTATCCATAGGCCTATTTGTTTTGAGGGCCTAGGATACCTAAAATAGTCATTTGTCATTTTAGATTAAATTAAGTTAATAAATTATTTAATTCTCAATTTAATCCCTCAAAAATTGAGGATTACAAGGTATAAAATATAAACTTAATAAACAATAGTTATAAAGTAGCTTTATTTTGAATAATAATTACATAAATATTTGATATATATAATATCAAGTAAATAAATGAATGAAATTAACATATGTTAATTATAATTTTAAATATGAATAATTGTATCTTATTAATGTTTAATTAAAAACTTAATTCAAAAAATCTTCGATTGGAAAATACCAATCGAAGATTAAACGTTAGGGTAGTAAAGGTGTTGTTTGCTTGCTGGGTATTTTTATGTCGATATTTTCTTTGGAGTCTGTCCTGCCTCAAACAAAAAAAGACCGCCCAAGGGCGGCCTTTAATAGCTACTAACCGAAACACTGGTTATTCCTTAATTAATTGGAACGACCGTGTGCCTTTAGAATGTTCAAGTATCATAAAATAGTTTCCGGATTGTAAATTACTCAAGTCAACCTTATGGGTCATGTTGCCATTAACCTTTACATGTTTCGAGATTAATTGTCTGCCAGCTGTATCAAATACATTCAGCTTTACCTGGTCCTGGATGCCATTAAATCTTATAGTTGCCTCATTAAATTTAACCGGGTTGGGGTATAAAGTGATTTGAATATCTTGAATATCTTGATTCGCTTCTGCTTTTGTGCGATTAGGCTTAGTACTAGAACCACAACTAAGATCAAATCTTACTTCACTCAAAGCAACATGTTCTGGGTCGTTGTGGTGTGAATTCACTTCGATTCTTACATAACGTGCGCTCACACCATTAAAGTTAGGGCCATTAAATCCGGCATAGTTTGCTGCACCCGTAGCTTGTGGCCATGCATAAGTTCCTAAAGTAGTCATGGTAGCTGGATTAGAGCTAGTTGCCGAGTATTTAATAGTTACGTCATTTAAACCTCTTGCAGGTACTTCGTTTCCATTCCATACGCGCATTTGTCCTAGCGGATAAGCGGCACCGAAGTCATATTGAATCCATTGACCGCTGGTACTGTTAGCCGTAGTAGTCCAGCTATCTGCCCATTCTACATTGTGATTTCCAGTACCGGGAGTGCTTAAGCCACTTCCGTTTAAGGTTTTTAAAGCAGTTGCAACACCGTCATCTTCAGTGCTGGCAGAAGCCGACATCCCTGTAGAATGTCCGGCACCAATATAATCAGTGAACGGTAAGCCGGCACAAGAACCTCCGCCAGCATTCACGGTTATGTTAATAGCAGCAGATGTGGTTGTTGCCGAGTTGTTATCTGTGGCTACAGCGGTAATGCTGTAGCTACCAGCAGTGACACCGTTCCAATTAAAAGTGTAAGGTGCTGTTGTGTCAGTACCTAATGATGCGCTTCCCTGGAAGAACTGAACTTGAGTAATTGTACCATCAGAATCAGAAGCATTGGCATTAATTGTAATATTATCACCAGCCGTAAAGCTCGCATTATTAGCTGGGCTTGTAATGCTCACCATTGGCAACTGATTAGGAGGATTCACAGTTATATTAATAGCAGAAGACGTGGTCGTTGCTGAATTATTATCTGTAGCTACAGCAGTAAGGGTATAGCTGCCTGCAGTGACACCATTCCAATTAACAGCGTAAGGTGCTGTTGTATCGGTCCCTAAAGATGTGCTTCCCTGGAAGAACTGAACTTGTGTAATTGTACCATCGCTATCGGATGCATTGGCATTGATAGTGATATTGTCGCCAGCCGTAAAGGTTGTATTGTTAGCAGGGCTCGTAATACTTGCTGTAGGTGGCTGGTTTACTGAAATATTAATTGCAGTAGATGTCGTGGTTGCCGAGTTGTTATCTGTGGCTACAGCGGTAATGGTATAGCTTCCAGCAGCAACGCTGTTCCAATTAACAGTGTAAGGCGCTGTTGTATCAGTGCCTAAAGAGGTGCTGCCTTGGAAGAACTGAACTTGCGTTATCGTACCATCAGGATCAGAGGCATTGGCATTAATCGTTATATTATCACCAGCGGTAAAGTTAGCATTGTTAGCAGGGCTAGTAATATTCACTGCTGGCGCTTGATTTGATGCGTTACAATTAAGGTCAAATCTTACCTCTGCTAAGGCTACGGCGTCTCCGCCATGGATAGTATTAACTTCTATTCTTACATATCGAGCGCTTACGCCACCAAAGTCTGGTCCTGCAAAACCGGCATAAGAAGCGGTGCCTGGAGCAACCGGCCAGGTGTATGTGGTTCCGGTGCCACCTAATGTCGTCATACTAGCTGGATCGGAACTTGTATCCGAATATTTGATAGTCACGTTGTTTAAACCTCGATTAGTGGCACCGTCTTCATTACCATTCCATACATGCATTTGACCAAGGGGATAAGCCGAACCAAAATCGTATTGTATCCATTGTCCAGATGTAGCGGTGGTTAGCCATCCGGCATCCCATGTCGTATTATGTGTGCCATTACTACCGCCACTGATACCTGTGCCATTTATAGTTCTAATTGCAGTGGCCGTTTCGTCAACTGGACTAGAAGTAGCCGATATTCCTATGGTATGATCTATACCTAAATAATCGTTATAGGTAAGGCCAGAACAACCGCTTCCACCACCGCTACTATTTACTGTGATATTCACAGCAGCCGATGTTGTTGTTGCTGCGTTGTTATCTGTTGCTCTAGCTGTAATCGCATAATTACCTGCAGCTACATTGTTCCAAGTAAAGGAGAAGGGTGATGTGGTATCAGTGCCTATTACGGTGCTTCCTTGTAAAAACTCTACTTGTGTAACAATGCCGTCTAAATCAGTCGTTATGGGATCGATAACAATGTTTGAACCTGCTGTATAATTGGCGTTGTTGGCTGGGTTGGTTATACTAACCATTGGAGATTGATTAGTTGTGCCACCGCCTACGGTAATGTTTATTACGGTAGATGTTGTAGTCGCAAAGTTATTATCTCGAGCTACTGCGGTTAAGGCATAGTTGCCTATTTCCAAATTCTCAAAATTAAATGAATAGGGTGCTTCAAAATCTGTAAATCGAAGAATTCCGTTTACATAGAAATCCACTCTACTTATAGAATCTCCTGCATCAGGATCGCTGGCACTGGCATTTACAGTGAGATTTGAATCTGCAGGGAAATCAGTACCATTATTAGGGCTAGTAATGCTCACATTTGGGTAATTGGTTACTACAACATTAATTGGAGACGATGTTGTTGTTGCCGAGCTATTATCTGTGGCCACAGCCGTTAAGGTATAGTTGCCATTTTGTGCGCTACCATTCCAAGTGGCAGAGTAGGGCGCTGTAGTGTCTATGCCTAATGATTGGGTGCCCTGGAAGAACTCAACTTGGGTGATATTCCTGCCATTAGCTGCTGAAGCAGAAGCGCTAACTGTTAAAGGGGTGTTAACCGCATATACATTTCCGGTTGGGCTTGAAAGGTCTACAAAAGGGTTGGGCGTTGTAGAATTCGCCGTTATATTCGATGCTTGACCACCTATTAGGCTTGGGTGATTTTTAACAGTACCATCTGTTGGGAGTATGGCGCCTCCAAACGACATGTTATAGGTATCTCTAATCTGCTGGTTTGTTTTACCAATAAATTCAGCTAGGATTCCTACTTTTTCAGGGCCAAGTACGTCATCGGCTTCATACCCGAAATTAAGAGGAGATCTCGATCTATCCTCTTTAACAGGTATAAAATCGGCTGCTTGTTCGTTAAAATAAATTTTAGAGTTATTAAAATCTCCAAAATTAAAGGTGATGTCATCTGGCAACATAAAGAAAACACTTTGTTTAATTCCTGTTCCAACACCATCTGAATGCCAGATGGAAAATGCATCTTGTGCAGGGTTTAGTGCATGGAATTGAGGATCCATAACAATGTTATTGTTTGGGTTTTGAAATTGGATGTTTCCTTCAATACGAATTCTTCTCCAGGGGGTGGTATCCCATGGTCCGGCCGGATTTATTCGTGGGTTAAATGTTGCATCTGCGGTATTAAGAATGACATCCGGTTTTGTTTGCCAGGCCATCATCCAATTGACCTCACGTATCTTAATATCGATACCCGCATTATTGAATGTCCCCCCATTTACAGTTGTATTGGCATTGATGGGTAAGGTTAATGCTTGGGCCTGACCATCGAAACCAACAATGGTGTTATTTTCTATTGACCAGGTCTTAGAGTTGTGGTAATGGTCAAGGTCCATACCTAAAACCGCAGGCTCTACTTCTAATATTTGTTGTTGCCAAGTAGGTAGTCCGGAGGTCACATTCCATGGTGCATTGCCAGTACTGGTTCCATAGCCATATATTTTGTTGTTTTTAAGTGTGACTTGTGTCGAGTGATTGAATCCAATCCCAACACGTTTCATGCTCCATAGTGTGGTGTTTTCAATCACTAATCTTGCTGCATCTCTATACGATGTTGGTGTGGCATTATAGCCTTCATAATCAGCGTTATTGGCGCTAGGATTAAAATTCTCGTGGAATTCGGTCATGATGTAATAGCCATGGACCCCTCTTGCCATACTATAAGCCACATTATTATTAAATTTTCCGGGAAGAAGATACCAAACGTCATATCTCCAATTTGTGCTGGAAGATCTTCGTGTCTTTAGTTCGGTATTACGCGTTAGGGTAGCTCCAGACGGAGGAACAAACATGTCTATGTGATCCCTTAAATTTGGTTTTCCTTTACCTGGCTCATCAAGCCCTTCTGGCCAGTAGACATAGGCATGACCTGAGGCGCCTGATACCACATTGTTTTCCACGTTAACAGCAGTATTGTGTAACCAAAAACCATCACCATGCCAGGCGAAATCCGATATTTGTTCTCTGGCATCAGCCAGAGCTTCAGTTCTGCCAGCGGCCTTAGTTACGCCATTTGGCCGACCGGTATCCATAGGTAAGTCCGGATTTACAGTTCTAATAGCAATGTTTTCCCTAAAACTACCTAATTCATTGCCAGCCTCCGTACAAAAAGCCGATCCTTTTACATTATAGGCTACATTTTGGGTGAAGTTTACATGAGAGGAATGATTTACAAAGCCCCATCCCGGATCGTTATTCACCACACAACCTGTTACCTCTGCAAGAGGAGGTGTAGCAGTATAATCTGGTGCGGTTGTTGTAAATTGTATGGATCTGTGAAAGTGTATGGAATAGCGTCCTCTGGGGTTTTTTCCGGCTCCAAGTGGATATGGTCCGAGTCGCAAAGTTTCATCAGCGGGTACAGACCAATCGTCTAATAGAAATCTTTTTTCTGTGCGTCCTGTGTTTTCGGTCTCGATGTTATTGAGCTTTACATCGATGGCGGTGCCCATAAACATCATATGTCCTCTAGGTTTCCCATAACCATTTGTGCCAGTCAAAGCGGATTCACTGGTATTGGCAGAGGAAATAATGACGTTTCTAGTGTTATTAGATACGTGAACATCAACGAGACTTGCAATTTGCGATGGTGGCGTATGGTTTTTGGTTAAAGCACTTGTTAGTGTCACGGTATTACCAGATACGTTACTTACTTTTGCAATCTCATCGCCATAATAGCTTTGAGAACTTGTGCCGGCAACGACTATATCGTCGTTATTTCTCCATCCTGATGGTGTGGTGTTAAGTATTAATTGTGTTGCGCCAGCCGATGGTTTTACGGCAAGGGTAGTCCAATTTGTTTTTGGGGCACCATGCATACGTACCTGACCCATAAGGACTGCTCCAGGAGCAAATCTACTTGGGTCTTGAACTTGTGTTGTGCCTCCAAGCCAAGCAAAGGTGAGTTTGGCAGTTTTATCGGCTTGCACCTGATTTGAAGTTTCGCCAATTTTAAAAGTACTGCCTTTTTCACCAACCAAAAACTCAGTTCTGAGTTCGGTATCCCTGTCGGTAGCATAAATTAGAGCGCCACCATTGGCAATTCGTACCGATTTGTAATCGGTGTTAATTACTGCGTTAACAGTTACCGTGTGGTTAGGGTTAATTAGTACCCTTGCATTACTTGCTGGAACGCCTTGCGGGTTCCATGTAGTGGGGTCGGTCCAATCTCCAGTTTTCGCAGAGGATACATTAGCTGTTCCTGCTACTTGTACTGGAGTTTGTGCTGTGGTTGTCAACGACAAACAGCACATGATCATGAGTATCCATAAATCTCTCCTACGAGGGATATATGAAAAGCTACTAAAATAGTTCTTTACCATTTTAATTGAAATTAAGTTAATAAATTATTTAATTCTCAATTTAATCCCTCAAAAATTGAGGATTACAAGGTATAAAATATTAACTTAATAACCAATAGTTATAAAGTTAACTTAATTTTTATATAAAATAGTTAGTTTGTTGTTATACTTTATTTAAAGTAATTAAATTCTTGAAATTAATAAGAATATTATAAAACTATATTTATAAACAAACATATCTTATTAATGTTTAATTATAAACATATTGCGAAAAAAAATCTTCGATTGGTATTTTCCAATCGAAGATTAAAAATCAGGGCGGTAATGTGTAGTTTATTTGCTTGATATTTTTATGTCAACACTTTCTTTGGAGTCTGTCCTAACCCAAACAATTAAATCTACACTATCTAAGGAATCCTTAAATCCATAGCGCCCATCTTTGGCGTTTAATGCTTTCCCATTTACAGTTATCGATTCTAAATTACGTTGCCCCCAATTTTCTATAACAAAAGCTGGGTTTTGTACTGGAGATTCATTGGAACCGGCTAAAGCAATTTCAAGCGTATTAACTTGCTTATCTAATTCAATGGTATACGCTTTTTCTTCCGGTTTATAGTAAGCTTTGGAATTATTATTGGCTAAATTAATTGCTGCTGGATTGGACCAGCTTTTGTTTAAGTTCACTACAGATTCAATGTTGTTATCTGTCATTCCGCAAAGCATAATCTTAGTGATGGAGCGATCGGTTGTTTTGTAAGCATTCCAAAAGTAATGCGATAAGGAAGCATGGGATCCGCGGTCGGCTACCATGGCATACCTACCATCGGTTGGTCTTGGGGCAACTGGCCAATGGTTCCACCACGGGAATACACTAATATGCCTTCTTTGTTCGCCAGCATATAGATCCATGCTTTGCGGTTGGCCTCCATCGATGCCTCCAGCAATATCTTGGGGTCTTAAAGAGGAGAATGGCTTATGCTTTGCCTTTGTATTAACGATTTGGTTGGTGATGTTTTTAGGGTATTCCGGCCATAATTTTGGTGCTTCATGTTCCCAGGAATAGGTGGAGCTTTCGCCGTCTATATTTGAAACCGTAAGGGCACCATATTCCAAGACGCTTTCTGGTCTTTGTCCCGGCTCCATAACCACCATACTTTCTTGCCACTCATGCGCGGCATTTGGAGCATTACTCAATATCACGTCTTCACGAACGGCAGTCATATCCGGGTAAATGGTGTAAGTTTCATTGGTCCAATCGCCCCAGCCCGTTTCAGGATCTTCAAAAGCAAAATTTCCTAAAATATCGACTAACCCATAACGCCACTGCACCACAACCCTTGCAGGAGAGCTCTCAATAATTTTTACACTGGAGTATTTGGTCTTCTTATCAGACATGGGCTCGCAGCTACCATGGGCATTCCAACCTTCGTTAAACCCGTTGTTAAAGAAAATACCGTTTTCGCTTACCCAGCTAGGAATGTAACTGGTTCCTCTCCAGAAAATAAATTTACAATCGGATTCATCAAATTGAACAACAATATCAGCGTCTTTATCTACGGCCCATGGGGCATCCCAGGATGGATAGTATTTTAAAGTTGTATTTACCGCTCTAAATACGCCAGGAGACTGTGGTCCGGTAGGGAATTTTCTTTTAGGCAGTGCTGGGGCTCCTAAGGACTTAGACGCTTTTTTATATGCAGTTGCAATAGTATTAGCATCTAAGGCTACGTCATATAACTTTAACTCATCTAATAGCGCGTCTAAATAGGTAAAAGACTTTTCGGTTCCCTCAGGACGAATGGTACCGGTTGGCCGCTGAGGCTCTCTACTTTTTCCAATTAGTGTTGGTAGTTCCGCATGATGGTTGTTTAATTGAAACTTACCTTTAAATGTTTTTTGGGCGACTTGTTTGCCGTCAATGTATATGGCCATACCTTTTTCTGGTGAATAGGTAGCAGCAACATGCGCCCATTTGTTTAATTCAAGTCTATCATCACTCAAAAGCACTTCTGTTTTACCTTCAAAAGTTCCCAGCATCAGTGCGGGTCTTCCCCAATCATCTAATTCTAAGCTATAGCCTTGTGTGGCGCCATCAGTGATCAATCTTCTATTGCTATAAATTGGACAGAAATTTTTGGGATAGGCCCCTAAAGCAACCCACGACTCTATAGTAAAGGCCTTTAGTTTATCCCTTTTAAAATCGTCTAGTGCCTCGTCAAATTCTTCTTCAATTACAATGTGTGCGGTATAGCCATCTAATAAAACCGCATTGCCTTTTACACCAGGAACACTTTCGTAATATTTTCCGTTTAAGCTGTGTTCTTTTCCGTTGGCCTCGGTGACATAGGCAAAAACTTCTTTTGGAACGTAGGTTTCCCCGCGTTCTAAATTGGCTTTTTCACGTTCCACTTTTATATTATCAAAATCAAAGTGCTGTATGGGTTCTTGGGCCCAAATACATGTGCCCGTAAATAGGAGTAAAAAACTCCAAATCATTTCGTTTTTCATTTTAGTTCTCATTGTTTCGTTTATTATATACATTATTTTCTCACGATTTTTAATACATAGGCGTGTTCACATGGTTTAGTTTCTGGCATTTTAACCATTAAGCCTACAGCCGGTATAAGTTCCCAGTCTAGAGGTTTGCCATCGCCCAGCATGGTTATGGATTCAATTTCATCCGGATACAGATAGTATCCACCAATATGTCCCGGTAGGTCTTCATCTAAATCTACATAACCCCAGGCTTGCTTACCCGTTATTTCTCCGGAATGACGCACCAGGCTTTTTATGATCACCGATTCTCCCGGCCAACCTAAGATCGTGGCGTACAGAATGTTTCCCTTGGTTGTAAAACGGATGTCCTTACTGCCAAAATCAGCACCTTCATTGTCGTCTTCGTCCGCCTCCTCTTCATGGTCTTCGTTCATATCCTTTAGGTCGTCTATGACCTCTATTTCTGCTTCAGACCCTTCGCTACCTGGACCTTCGCCAGATTTAGACCAGGCCCTTGTGCCATAGATAGCCTCGCCATTGATCTTTAGCCATTCGCCCATTCCCAGTAAGGCTTCTTTGGCCTTTTCCGGAATACTGCCATCCCATTTAGGGCCAACGTTTAACAGTAGAGCCCCGTTGTTGCTTACTCTATAAACAAGGTTATCGATAAGGTTGTTTACGGGTTCGTATTCAAGATTTGACCTGTAACCCCAGGCAGGTCCGTTATCTATAGTGGTATCGGTAATCCAATCGTACTGCGTTAACTTGGTGGCCGCACCTAATTCAAGATCGAATAGTCCTGCGCCCGTTGGAAGGTCGTTGTGTTTATAGGAAATAATGACTTCCTCATTACGCTTTAATCCGGAATTGTAGTAATGTGCTACAAAGTCCTTTACATAGTCTTCCCTAATGATATCAAGGGCAAAATCAAACCAAACAAAATCCGGTTCGTATTTGTCAACGACTTCAACCAGTTTGCCTTTCCATTCATCGAGATATTCTTTATTGGGCACATCGCCTTCTTCATGAATGGGGCCATATAACCCAGAATATTCTGGGTTACTGGCATCTTTTGTCTTGTCCCAAGTAGGGAAGAAGTACCAATTAGCTGAATGATGAAATGCCGTTACGAATTTCATCCCTTTACCTTTTATAGCTTTTCCTAGTTCTCCAACAACGTCCCTTTTAGGCCCCATTTTTGCACTGTTCCATTCTGAATATTCTGTATCCCACATGGCAAAGCCATCATGATGTTCGGCTACCGGACCCGCAAATTTGGCTCCCGATTTTGCAAATAGATCGGCCCATTCCTCGGCATTGAAATTTTCGCCGGTAAATTTCGGTATGAGGTCCTTATACCCGAATTCCGGCGTAAGCTTGCCATGGACCCGCTCAAAATCCCTTCCCCAGGTACTTTCAGGATCCATATAGGCCACACTGGAGTTCCAGGTAACGTTGCCGTTAATTCCGGAGTAGCAATAAATGCCCCAGTGGGTGTAAATTCCAAATTTACCGTCTTTAAGCCACTTTGGGGTTTCGTGATTTGTTAAGGACTCCCATGTAGGCTCGTAATAATCAATAGTGTCTGTTTTCTTCTCATCCACAGTCTTGTTGCAGCCTAAAACCAGGGCTAGGCCAAGATATGTGATAATTTTTTTTTGAAGTTTCATTTGTATCTGTTTATGATTGTTTTTAATGTCATTGTTTCTTTGGTTGAGGGTCATGGTTGCGGTTTTGGAATCAATTCCTTGTTTATTGCTGCTTATTACCTTTCTTTAGGGTTATATGAGTTGGTGTGTTGGCCGTAAAAGGCATATAAATTACCATGGTTTCGGTGCCATCGGTATCCATGTAAATGCCTTTTTTAAAGGCTATGCCCTCGGCCTTATTGTTAAGGGTAAGTTGAACATCCTTGTGGGGTCCCCAATGCTTTATTACCAAACAAGGATTGTCTAAAGGCTGCGTTTCCGAGGCATCTAATGTAAAGGTCATTGTGTCTGCTGTGCTCGTAAAAACAAAAGCCCTTTGTTCTCTTTGATAGCTTCCGGACAATCCGGTTTCATCTTTAATCTCTGGGGCATTTGCCCATGATTTCTGTAGCCTCCGTAATTCTGACAGATTCCGGTTGGTCATCCCTTCAAGTCTTACCTGGGTTAGATAGGCGCCATCCGTTATGGTACCCGTTTTATGGTGTCCGCCTGGCTCTCCAAATAGCGGTGGGATGGTTTTCAATAATGAAAAGTGGGCTATTCTGGTATCTATGCCGTCCTTTTCCACTTCCAGGGAAGAATAGCGTTGGCCAACAGGCCAATGTGAAAGGCGGTCCCAATGAATGTAGGGTCCCCAGTATTTTACATTTTCTTCTGCAAAAATCAAAAATGGTTTGTAAGGACTTCCTTTTAAATTAATTACCTGAATGGTTGGTTTAATAGTGTTAGGGTCGTTGTCCCATGAATAATAATCAAGTTTTCTGGAACTTGTAGACCAATCCCAATGTTGTATTTCTGTAAGATTCGCATTGGTTACGGTACTTTTAAAAGGAAGCACATCTCTTGGGTTTTCTCCGGGACCCATCAAGATCATGCCTTCGGACCATTCAACAAAGTTGTTACGATCTTCAGTCCAAAATCGCATGTCATAAGCAGTTATACCATCTGGGTAGCAGTACATGTACCAGTCAGAAATATCGCCCCAGCCGGTGGAGGTATCCGTATGATTTATGATTTTATTGGGTTTTGATAGCGGATATCTCCAATGCACCACGGCTCTTGCCGGCGTATTTTCAATAATTCTGGCATGGCTGAATTCGTGTTTTTTGTCCGACATAGGTTCGTAACAGCAGTCATTTTCAGGGCCTGTTGGTCCAAAATTTTCATTAAATTCTGAATTGAACCTTCCTTTGGACCCGTTGGTATGAAATGGCGAGTAGGTAGCCGCTCGCCAGAAAATGGTCTTTACGGGTGCGTTGTCATATTCAACTACAATATCCGCATAATCTCCATCTCTATGCAGGTTATCCCATCTTTGGGTGTATTTTAGTTTTTCATAGTGTGCTCCGAATTTGCCCTTCGAGGTTCCTTCGGGAATCAGAGCCATTTCAATATCTGGGTTTTCTACGATTTCCCTGCCGGGATAAAAGTTAATTCTTGAATTTTCAATTTGTTGGGCTGTTAAGGCTAGATCATAGATTCTGAATTCATCAATAAGTCCTTCTAAGGTATATGGTGTAGCATTGGGGTCAAGCGTTTCTGAATGCCCTATTTTTATGATGTCGCTGCGTAATTTTATGGCATTTCCTTTGCCCGATGCAGTTTCCTTTCCATTCAAATAAAGCCTCATGGCTTTGGAATCCTTTGTGCCTACAATATGAACCCATTTGCCATAGTTTCCTTTTAGGGCGTTATGGGCGGTAATTGTTGATTTTCCCGATTTCCAATGCAGGCCACCTTCGGCATCGGTAAACAGCCCTATATTTTCTTGGCTTAATATACCCATTAGATCGAAGGGAGCTGCGGCAAGGGCTATCCAGACTTCAAAGGAGTAAGTGTCTTTATTTCCTATAGTTGATTTATGTTCAACAAAATTGTTATACCCATCTAAAGACAGCGCTGTTCCTGATATGCCTTGAGACCAGTAAACTTTATTTCCTTTTATGAAGGATTTAGTTTTTTGAATATTTTCTAATGTTTCTTTGTTGTTGCCCTCATCAAACTTCCACCAGAGGATGGGCTCTACAATGTTTGGGCCCAATAAAGGTGAAGGTTTGGCTGCTAAGGGCTTGGCATAGGTATTCGGAATGGGCTTTGATGTAATAAGCTTGATACCTTTAGTAGACAGCCTGTATGTTCTTTGTATTACGTAGTTAGGGTCATTCCAGGCATCGGGGTCTTGTGTGCCCTGTTTTATGATTCTTTCAACGATGCCGTTTTCTTTAAAGGTGAATGTTTCAATAACGAATAGGTTGCTATTGGTAATTCTAGGGTTTATACTATGGAATTCTGGTAAGTACTTCCATTGAATAACCGTCTTTTTTTCTGTTTGCTCTATGATTTTAACATAAGAATAGAGGTTGGTTTTATCGGGCATGGTTTTATTCCCGTCACCAGACCTCGAGATAATCTCCTCAAAGGGGAAGCTTCTATTTTTTGAGTGTAGAACGGGTAAGTAGCTTGTGCCTCTCCAAAATTCTACCTTAAGTAAATCGTTTAATTCTACCATAATATCTGCATGTTCTCGAGTACGTGAATAAGGCTCCCAATGCTCTTGTTTCGTTATTTTGGTATAATACGCTTTTAGGACGCCTTGAGCTTGCGCACTTAGTGTGCTGGCGAGCAATAAATTGCAAATGGCAAGAAATAAAAACGTCAGCTTCTTACTGGGCATAATTTTAGTTTTAAGGAGTTGCTGTTTAATTTAATTCGTCCTGTAAATTTCATAGCGACTTAGGGTATTTTTAAAGAGAGTTGTTTTAAATAATGTGAATTGAATAAACATTTACTTAGTAATGTTACAAAAGTAAGTATATTTTTTTTATAATTAACTTAATGGAGGGGATTATGTTCTTTTTAACATTTACAAGAAGGGTTTTTCCTAGATTTTAAAAGGATTTATGTAAACGCGTCATTAGGGTAATTATTTGAGTATACAGTAATTTATATGGACTAAAAATGTGTTATTATTAATTATAGGGTGTTAAAAATATGGTATTGTTAAATTACGGTAATATAGCTTTGTTTTTAGGGGTTTTAGAAGGAATGGTTAAGATTTTGTTAAATATGAAATAAAAAATCTTTCTTACTAATGTTTAAAAAGTAAATTAAATTATCTATATTTACCAAAATTTTTATACTAAACTAAGTTAAGATTA